>DOPM01000025.1 GCA_003513495.1 Desulfosporosinus sp. | reverse complement strand
CTGAAGCACAAGCGAAAGCGGACGCAGAGGCGTTGGCGGAGGCGAGAGCGCAGGCGGAAGTACAAGCGAAAGCGGACGCAGAGGCGTTAGCGGAGGCGAGAGCGCAGGCGGAAGCGCAAGCAAAGGTGTACGCAGAGGCGTTGGCGGAGGCGAGAGCGCAGGCTGAAGCACAAGCAAAGGCGGACGCAGAGGCGTTGGCGGAGGCGAGAGCACAAGCAGAAGCCCAGTCTAAGGCCCACGAAGAGGCCCTTGCTCAAGTAGAAATACATAAAGCAGAAGCGAAGGCTCTGGCAGAAGCATTAGCACAAGCCGAAGAACAAGCGAAGGCAGATGAACAGGCCCTGGCAGAAGCGCTGGCACAAGCCGAAACACAATCAAAAGCTGATGCGGTGGCTATTGCTGATGCCCTTGCCCAAGTTGACACAAAGTTAGAGGCTCTAATTAAGATAGAACGCCATGAACAAGTTATGCCAAAGATTAGCACGAATGATTGTATAGAACACGCACCTAAAGTTCCGGCATTATTAACATCTATTAACTCCAAGATTTCTCAAGTATTCGATGCCTCTCTTGTTCCTCAAGAGGCAGATCTTCTTAAAAGGGTTCTAAACAATCTCTTTCCAAAGAGTACTGTCTATTGGAACAAAAGCCTAATGGGGGAGAATTTTCTGGCGCAAGTGGAAGATGTTTTGATTTACATTCATGGTCCCGAGAAACCGTTTAATCAAAAAAAGTTTAATAAGGCTGGATGGAAGGTCTTGGTTTGCACTAATGAAGATTTGGCATATCCTCGCAGATTGGAAAGAGAAATACGACAGATTCTTCGTTCAGGAAAGATGTCTCAGTCTTCGTAAAGTAAAAAGCAATACCAATCATTCTATAGTTCTGAGATGTTTCCATATAGCATAGGTATGGTATCAGTAAAATACGACAATGCAGATGGATAAACGGTTCTTGACTTAAGGAAGTGACGTGCATGCTGACACCCAGCTTAGAAGACTATTTAGAGGAGATATATAGGTTTTCCCTATCTCTTGATACAGTTCGGGTAACGGATATCAGTAAAAAACTTAAAGTCGCTTTGCCTTCAGTAACAAAAGCTCTATATAAACTTCGAGATGAGAGTTATATAAAGTACGAACGATACGGAGAGATTCAACTAACGGATAGAGGAAAGGAATTCGGGTACTACTTAGTAACAAGAAACCAATTACTGCAGGAGTTTCTATGTCTAATAGGCAGCAAATGTAGTTTTGCAGCTGAGGCCGAAGCTATGGAACATTACCTTTCTACTGCAACAATTGATGCTATCAAAACCCTTGTGGAATTTATGAGAAGCAACCCTTCTTGTCTAAATGCCTATAAAACTTTTATAAAAATAAATGAAATAGAATAAAACAAGATATACACAAAGTTAATCCCTTACCTAAATAAAAGGTTGGGATTAACTTTTTTCATACTACCAAATCTATTTACGCTAAGCCAAAGAAATACACTGTCTGGGCTACGATAAAACATACTGCGAAGGCGATCACTGTAGGAATTATAAATCCCACGAAGGTCCATTTTTTACTTCCTGTTTCTTTGTACATCGATAATAAGGTTGTTGCACATGGCCAGTGTAGTAGGGCAAAGAGCATAGTGTTAAAAGCTGTTAACCAGGTCCAGCCGTTCGCGATCAGGATTTCTTTCAATTCTAACAAGCTTCCAAACTCAGTTAATTGCCCTGTTGCAAGATAGCTCATTAGTAAGATCGGTACTACTATTTCATTAGCCGGTAGCCCCAGGATAAAGGCCATAAGGATAAAACCATCTAGCCCAATGGCTTTCGCTAGAGGATTAAGGGCCCCAGCGATATATGCAATGACGCTTAGGTCACCAATATAGACATTGGCCATAATCCAAGTAATTGCTCCAGCCGGGGCTGCTATGACAATTGCCCGGCGCAAGACGAAAAGCGTGCGGTCAATAATCGAGCGGTATAAAACAGCACCAAACTTTGGTTTGCGATAAGGCGGGAGCTCTAACACGAAAGATGAGGGCTCTCCCTTAAGAATGGTACTGGACAAAATCCAGGATACCACAAAAGTAACCGCTACCCCTAGCAGGACTATGAGGGTTATTATTCCTGCCGCTTGAAGTGATTGTGAGAAGACTAGTGAGCTTGCCATGAAAATCGAAGCTATAGCGATAAGAGTTGGAAACCGTCCATTGCAGGGAACAAAATTATTGGTAAGTATGGCGATCAATCGCTCTCTGGGAGAATCTATAATCCGTGTCGATACCACTCCCGCGGCATTACAACCGAAACCCATACACATTGTCAAGCATTGTTTTCCGCAAGCTTTCGCCTTTTTAAACATGTTGTCAAGGTTAAAAGCCACTCGTGGCAGATAACCTAGATCTTCAAGGATAGTAAACAAAGGGAAGAAGATGGCCATCGGTGGAAGCATTACAGCAATTACCCAAGCCAAGGTACGATACATTCCTAAGACCAACACGCCATGCAGCCAAGCAGGGGCCTGCACAACCTCAAACCAGTGGGTAAGAATATCTTGAAAGGCGAAGAGAACCGCAGCAATCATTTGTGAGGGTATGTTTGCTCCTGCGATGGTTATCCAGAACACCGCTCCTAACAAGAGCAACATCAGTGGATAGCCAAAAACACGGGAAATAACTATTTGATCAATCTTATCTTTCCAGCTCTTTTGTCCAGAGACTTCTCTTATCACAACTTTTTGAACAATTTTTTCAGTGTATGAAAATATATCAGAAACTACACGGTCAGCTATGGGAGTTCCTGAAGCTAAACGTATATGTTCTGTTTCAGAGTGAATCTTCATCAGCGGATCCATTTTATTGTTTAACGTTGTCATAGTGTGAATTCTCTCCCTTGCTCTTTATGTGCAACCATTTGCTGAGTTTGCGTGGTTGCATAACGACTAATGGTCTTAATAAACGAAACGTCGCTATCTAATAAACGAAGTGCTAACCATTTCGGATTTACTATTCGTGCTAGACCTAATGCTTCAACCTTCGGCATAAGTATCTTAATTGCTTTCTCAACTTCTTCGGAATAGACAACTTGTTTAGGGGAAGCAATTACCTTCTCTACAGCCATGGTGTAGACAGCCTTTTGAAGTTCTTTAAGCCCTTCTCCATTCCTTGCTGCCGTGGGAATAATAGGAACACCCAGCTCTTTTTCTAATTCTTTAAAATCAATTTTTAACTTTTTTTTCCTTGCCTCATCGATTAAATTTACACATATAATAACGTTTGATGTTATCTCCATCACTTGCATTGCTAAGTTAAGATTTCGTTCTAAAGACGTCGCATCGAGCACTACAATGGTCGCGTCAGGTTGACCAAAACAAATAAAATCTCTGGCAATCTCTTCTTCAACAGTATGAGCGAGCAAAGAATAAGTCCCTGGTAAATCGACCAATAGAAACGATTTATCTTTATATGAGTACTTCCCTTGTGCATTATCAACAGTTTTTCCTGGCCAGTTGCCCGTATGTTGATGTAAACCTGTAAGCGTATTGAACACGGTGCTTTTTCCGACATTTGGATTCCCAGCTAGTGCGATCACATACTGTTCACCGGATGTTTTGATCCCAAAATGTTCCCGCATAATGCGCCCAGGAGCTTGAAGCACCTTAGAAGAGTCCCTTGAGTCTCTTATTTCTATATTCATGTTTTTCACCCCAATATTTATTTGAACATCTAGATAGTATCAAGTTAAACCTGTTCAACGTTAATTAATCTAGCATCTTCACTCCGCAATGCAATTACGGTATCCCGAACTAAATACGCAATGGGATCTCCGGCTGGGGCTCTTCCTATGCAGGTAAGAATCGTCCCCGGAACAATACCCATGTCAAGGATTCGGCGGCGGAGCAACCCTTTTACTTCCAAGTGCACAACACTTGATGTCTGACCGAGTTTCAGTGTAGATAAGGGTATGGACAGTTTTCCCATCTTATGAAATCTCCTTTCAAGAACTGTTAGTCTAAGGCAACTTTTGAACTATCTAATATTAAGTCGTTTTAAGTAAAGGTTTTGAAATACTATATTTAAACGAGAATCAGAGTGTTACCTTAGTTTTGTGGTAATGTTTTCAACAAAAAAGCAAGCTCATTAACTAAGCTTGCTTTTTTGACGGACGCGTAGAGTTTTACTTATTTCAATCCACATTTCAGTGTCATCGGTCAGACGAAAATAAGTGGCATCTTTTTTGAAGGTATTTAAACAACTTATGAAGAATGAGTGAGAAAATGATTTGTATGAAAACCCCAAATTGTATCAAAATGGAGGTTAGGGATATGAAATTAGCAGATAAAGTTGCTATGGTTACAGGTGGTGGAACGGGTATTGGAAAGAGTGTTGCTATAGCCCTAGCGTTAGAGGGGGCAAAGGTCATAGTTATAGGTCGTCGCTTGGCACCTCTGCAGGAAACTGTTGACGAAATCGTTAAAGCTGGCGGGGAAGCGTTAGCTGTCTCAACAGATATTACGAAAATAGATGAGATCAAGCAAGCCCTTCAGAAGGTCAAGGAACGCTGGGGTAGATTAGATGTTCTGGTAAACAATGCAGGATCTGGCTTGCGTAAGGCTTTCCTAGAGATTTCCTTAGAGGAACTCGATGATCTCTATAATGTCGATTTACGTGGAGTATTCGCTGTTACTCAGGTTATGGTTCCCTTACTAAAGGAAGCTGGTGGAGGAAGTATCATAAATATTGCCTCGATTTTAGGAGTCACGGGAAGTCCTAATTTTACCTCCTATTGTGCCATGAAAGGTGGGGTTGTCAATCTAAGCCGAGCCTTGGCTGCAGAACTCGGACCGGAAATTCGAGTGAATTGCTTATGCCCTGCCCATATCGTAACACCCATGACACAGAGTAAACATGATCGTTGGGTAGCAACCGGAAAAGCTGATGCCCTTATACGTCGCTTCCCTATGAAACGAATTGGCTCAGTTGAAGATATGAATGGCAGTGTGATCTTCTTTGCCTCGGATGATTCCCAGTGGATCACCGGTCAGATTTTAACCATAGATGGTGGTTTGGATTGTTACATCTAGCCCAACTAACGTATTTAATGAGTTTTTAATCTAGTTTTAATATAAAGTTCACGGATTGTTCACCAAATAGGAAAGATTTAGTAGTAAACTAAAGATATGGTTAAGCAATCTCAGTCAATGTTGATCAAAGAAAGGAGAGAAGTACAGCTAACAGTTGTACGATTAAGTGAGACATTTTAATTATCTAACTAAAGAGGGTATAGAATCTACCTTCTTTAAAGCTCCGGAGTTTTTTGATAAAAAGACTCCCCGAGGGGTTCTTTCTCATGCACTTGGTGCGTCATTATATATGCCCGGGACTAGGGAAACCATAGCAGGGGATATCATCTCCCAAAAGAATCGGGGACTTGCCTCAACAGTGTTTTGTTTGGAAGATTCAATAGGGGATACTGAAGTTCCCTACGCAGAGGAGAATCTTACGAACCAAGTCAAAAAGATATATCAGGCCTTTAACAATGAAGAGATTGAGGATGCTAATCTACCTCTTATCTTCATTAGGGTTCGCAATCCGGAACAGATTTTAAGACTAACAGAGAAAATGGGTGATAGCGCAAAACTCATTACTGGTTTTATCTTTCCAAAATTCACCTCGGAAAGTAATGAGTACTTCGAAGCTATTAAGACTATTAATCATGAATCAACAGGTCCTTTTTATGGAATGCCGATCATAGAAAGCACTCAAGCTATTTATCGGGAATCACGGCTTCATGAATTAATGGAAACAAAGCGGCTCTTAGATTCCTATCATGATTTAGTCTTAAACGTTCGAATCGGAGCAACCGATTTTTCGGGTTATTATGGTATTCGTCGGGGACCTGATGTTACCATTTACGATATTACGGTGATACGTGACTGCATCGCAGATATTATTAATGTTTTTGGACGTGTTGAAAGCGATTATGTAGTTTCTGGACCTGTATGGGAGTACTTCTCAAATGGAGGGAGAGTGCTCAAACCCCAGCTTCGCAAGAGTCCCTTTGAGGAATTTCATGACATTCATGGGAATAATCGAACAAAGATTAGAAGCCAGCTTTTAAATAAATATGTTGACGGGTTAATTCGTGAAGTAATTTTGGACAAAGAAAATGGAATTATTGGAAAAACTATTATTCATCCCAGTCATATTATTCCGGTTCAATCCCTCTACATCGTTGGACATGAAGAATATTTAGATGCTTTAAGTATTCTTGAAAATAGTAATGGCTTGCAGGGCGTTATGAAAAGTCATTATACTAATAAGATGAATGAAATTAAACCACATTATAATTGGGCTCAAAAAATCTTGCTCAGAGCAAGGAATTATGGAGTGTTTCATGAACAACACAATTTCATCAGCCTCTTCACCGAGGATATTCACCTATGACCTAGAAGGGCAAAAGCTATCCGTTCTTCCGAAACGTAATCCCTTTGATCTAGAGCTTCAGGTACTGTTTTCTTTAGCGGCTAGAAAGAACAAGAAGCGAGGGTTTTTATTTGTAAGCAACGTTCTAGGCAAACATGTGCCTGTTAATCCTTTCCTACCTCTGCTTACAGGGGTTGCTCTTGCTGTTCAATTCATGAGTAGAATACATAACCTGAATCATGTCGACACCCAAGATATTGTACAGGCTCTCAAGATGAAGGCGGATCCGAGAAAGGTTTATGAAGCGGTACTCACAAAACCGCTCTTCGTACTGCCTGAGGATACGTTATTTATAGGCTTTGCAGAAACAGCAACAGCCTTAGGACATGCCGTATTCAGTGTATTTGACAATGCGCATTACCTTCATACAACTCGTGATCAGATCCCCTTTTTGCTCGCAGAACTTAATTTTAATGAAGATCATTCTCATGCGGTTAACCATCGGTGCTATCCTGAAGATCCAGAGTTTTTTAGAAATCCCAAAACTATTGTGCTGATTGACGATGAGATTACGACTGGAAACACAGCTTTAAATATTATTAGGGCAATCAATGTTAAATTTCCAAAAACCAATTATGTCGTTCTATCTCTTTTAGATTGGAGAACGGCAAAGGATCGGGCCAATTATAGAGAATTAGAGCAACAACTCGATCTTAGAATTGACACAATTTCGTTGTTAGAAGGAGAAATAGAGGTAAGCGGTGAACCCTTTTATGAACAAATTGATCAATTGGACCTGGTTTCAGACTCCTATATCCCGGATGAGTTCAAGGTTACTGAAGACTATAAATTTCTAAACCTACCAGATGTGATCTCGGTTTTTTCTGTTGATTCAACAGGATATCAAAGCCCTTCACCCTATTTAAAACTAACTGGGAGATTTGGCCTTTCGAGTAGGGAAAACCAGGAGCTTTTGACCTTAGCAAGGGACATCGGTAAAGTGCTTAAAGGTGACAGGGTAGGGAAAAAGACCCTTTGCCTAGGAACGGGTGAATTCATGTATTTTCCTATGCTCATATCAGCCTATATGGGGAAGGGCATATGTTATCATTCTACAACTAGGAGTCCTATCTATCCCTTTCCTAAACCGCAATACGGAATTCAAAATGGGTTTTCCTATCCGTGTCCTGACGATCCGGGGATTACTAATTTTGTGTATAATGTTCCCTTAATGCATTATGATGAAGCGTATTTGTTTCTTGAAAGGGAAGTTAGTCGCGAGCGATTAATGCCCATGCTAGAGGTCTTTCGTAAGTTAGGTATTCCTCGCTTAGTTTTAGTGATAGGAACTTCTATTAAGTCATATTACACCTCAAGGGCAATGTCATCCTGAAGGAGGGACGAGGATCCTTCGTTAGTTGACTCGCGTGATTTAATAGAAAGTCTCAAAAAGATATGGAAAAGAGGTGACCGTTTGATGAAGGATAATCTCTTCGCACATCCTATTCCTCACCCTGTACCAATGGGCTGCTACAGCCCTAAGGATGTGATTTTCTTACTCAAGAATCTCAATGGGTTATTAGCGGAGACAGATCTTAAGACTCGCGAGCGAATCATTCAGTCTGGCGGTCATTATTCAGAAATGCTCCCCATCGAATATGAACCAACCCAAGAATACCTAGATCTTTTTCACCAGACCCTCCGGGAAAGTGCTGGTAAAGTTGCTCAAGCAGTCGGGATTGTTTCAGAGCGAATTCTAAAGAAGAACGGCTCAAAGATGGTGCTTGTTTCGCTCGCGCGGGCAGGTACCCCGATTGGAATCCTGGTTAAACGTTATCTTTTAGAAATCAAGGGTTTAGACTTACCTCACTATAGTATTTCAATTATTCGGGGTAAAGGTATCGATGAAAACGCACTGATATATATCCTTCAGAATCACAGGGACGCAAAAATTCAGTTCATTGATGGCTGGACTGGCAAAGGTGCTATAACTGAGGTCTTGAGAAAGGCCTGTGCGGAGTTCAATATTAAGTACGAGGTTGAATTAGATGATGATTTAGCAGTCCTTGCAGATCCGGGTTACTGTGTTAAAACTTTTGGAACGAGAGAAGACTTCCTTATCCCCAGTGCATGTTTGAATTCAACTGTTTCCGGGTTGGTAAGTCGAACCGTATGTCGCGGGGATCTCATTGGGGAAAGGGATTTTCACGGGGCTAGATTTTATGAAGAACTACGCAAGGTGGAAGTCTCTAATCATTTCGTGGATACTATTGCTAAGGAGTTTAAAATGCTGAAACTACCAACCTCTGCATATAAAAACGACTATGGGCAAGAAGAGGTTTCATGGCAAGGGCTGAAATCCTTAACCAATATCAAGGAGACTTATGGGATTAGAGATATTAACTTTATTAAACCTGGTATTGGTGAAACAACCAGAGTTCTTTTAAGACGCTTACCGGAAAGGGTGCTGGTGGATAGTATTAAGAACAAAAACCTGAAACATATTATGCTGTTGTGTGAGGATAAAGGGGTTCCGGTTGAGGAGTATCCTCATCTTACTTATTCGTGTTGCGGCATAGTGAAGCAGATATCATGACAATTAAGAAGATGTTTGCCAGCGATCTTGACCAAACGTTAATTTATTCCTACCGTTCATTTATCAATGAAAACATTGAAGAAGAAATCAAACCCGTTGAATGGTTTGAGGATCGCTATATCTCGTATATGACGGAAAGAACCCTAAGCAAATTACAGCAGCTTTCTCGGGAATTAGTTTTTGTGCCCGTAACAACTCGAACAAAACTTCAATACGAGCGGATTAATTTTTGTCAATATGATATCTCATATGAATACGCAGTGACGAGTAATGGTGGGAGAATATTCCATAGAGGGATTGAAGATCCAGACTGGATGCGACGGGTCTCCGCTGGCAGAAAAGATTGTTTGGCCTTTGAGGATCTTATCGCGAAGTTTAATGAAATCAGGCATTCTTCATGGGTTCACGAAGATTCCGGTAAACTAGCGGATGACTTATTCTTCTACTGTTTAATTGAACGTGAAATGATTCCGGCTGCAGAGTTAGCTGCATTTAAACTCTGGGCGAAGGATAACAACTGGGAGTTATCAGTTCAAGGCAGAAAACTATATTTAGTACCCTTCAATGTCAACAAGGCAGCGGCTATCCAGTATATCCGGGCAAAGGAAGGAATTGATCAGGTTGTAGCCGCCGGAGATTCATTATTGGATCTTGATATGCTTATAGCAGCGGATTTTGCTATAGCACCAGCTCATGGAGAACTTTATTCGCAATATTTACAGAAGATTTTAGGCCTGGAGAAGATTGGATTTACTAAGAAAAGTGGAATTAATGCTGGAGAAGAGATTCTTAACTATGTGGCTGAACCACTGTCCCAAGAGAGTGTGGTATAAAACTATTATTTATTGTACAATATATAATGGTAAACATTGGTTGGAGAGAAAAAAACAGGCCTTAGGGAAGGTGAATAATTGAACATCCGCTGAGAGATGGGGGTGTCCTCGTAAAGTTAGTTCAGATTAATAGGTATTAAACTAAACGAATTAGCATTGATTAAATTTACTAAGATGTGAAAGTTATGTGAACATTACAATTTAAGTATTTCTCCAAAGGTTTCCTATGATAAAATACTAGTATTCCATTATTTTCACCAATTACCATGTGAAGATAAAGGAAAAAGTGAAGGTAGAGAAATTAGATGATATATTTCAGGTTCTGCCCTGAAAATAAGTTTAGGTTAATGTCATCCTTGAGCGATAGCGAAGAATCTAGGACTTAAGATTCTTCACTTCGTTCAGAATGCCAAAAGCGCACTGGATTTTTCATTCATCAGTGGTGCAGCGGCATGGGTGTCTGATAGTATAAAGAAAACCTGGCTTCGCCGAGCCTTAGCGAAAGCGAGCGGTTGGTTGCACTTATGCTAGATAAGTATTAAAAAGGAGGATATATAGTGGGAATTAATTTGCAAAAAGGGCAAAAAATTGACTTAACTAAGGGAAATCCCGGTTTATCTAAAATCATGGTTGGCTTAGGATGGGACGAAGTGTCCAAACCGAAATCAGGGGGGCTCCTTGGAGGACTTTTTGGTGGAGGTGGAGGGGGTGCTGCAATTGACTGTGATGCTTCCGCGCTCCTTCTCGACGCTCAAGATAAGCTTACTTCGAAAGATCGATTAGTCTACTTTGGCAATCTGCAAAGTGGCGACAAAAGCGTAAAACACAGTGGAGATAACCTTACCGGCGCAGGTGATGGAGACGATGAACAAATTCACGTGGACTTGAGCAGCGTTCCTAGCTCTGTACAGAAGATCGTCTTTGTCGTTAATATTTACGATAGTGTGAAGCGTAAACAAGACTTTGGTTTAATTGCCAATGCCTTTATCAGGGTAGTAAATCCAGTCAATGGGCAAGAATTTTGTCGATATAATTTAACCGACAACTACGCCGGTAAAACCAGCTTAGTGGTGGCAGAAGTCTATCGTCACAGTAATGAATGGAAATTCGCAGCGATTGGCCAAGGTACAAATGACGCATCCTTGAGTGAACTCATCCGTCGATATCAATAATTTTAAAGGGGGATATTACAATGGCAATTAGTTTACAAAAAGGGCAAAAGGTAGATCTTACTAAATCAAATCCGGGTCTCACACAGATTATTATTGGTCTGGGCTGGGACGTCAACAAGTATGATGGCGGCAAAGATTTTGACTTAGATTCCTCGGTATTCTTATTAAATGCTGATGGAAAAGTCACCAATGAAAAGAACTTCGTCTTTTTTAACAACCCGCAGAGCCCTGACGGTTCAGTGAACCATACTGGTGACAACCGTTCTGGTGCTGGTGACGGGGATGATGAGCAAATCAAAGTTGACTTAGCAAAGGTCGCTGGTGATGTTTCTAAGGTTACTTTTACAATTACAATCCATGAAGCTCAAGAACGCAATCAAAATTTTGGACAAGTTTCCAACGCTTACGTACGTGTTCTGAATGAAGCATCAGGAGAAGAATTAATCCGTTATGACCTCGGTGAAGATTTCTCTGTTGAGACTGCAATTGTTGTCGGTGAGCTCTATCGCCACAATACAGAATGGAAGTTCAATGCAATTGGTAGTGGTTACCAAAACGGATTAGCTGGCTTGTGCAAAGATTTTGGCTTAGACGTATAATTCCAGAGGTCGGAAGTCGGATGCCAGATGCCAGAGGTCAGATAACACATGCCTGAGGTGAGAGGTAAGGTTATCTGAAAACTCGGACTGAAAACTGAGCCTATGAATTGATCCTATGACTATGTCTAAATGAAATTGAGGTGTTTTTATGGCAGTCATTAGTCTTCAAAAAGGACAAAAGATTGACTTAACTAAGGGAAACCCAGGTCTTACAAAAATCATCGTCGGATTAGGTTGGGATACCAATAAGTATTCTGGTGGATCTGATTTTGACCTTGATGCTTCGGTATTTCTGCTGGATAAAAATGGCCGAGCTGGAGGTCTGGAAGATTTCATCTATTATAATAATCTTGTTGGCGGTAATGGCTCAGTGACACATACTGGTGATAACCTCACTGGTGAAGGCGATGGAGATGACGAGCAAATTAAGGTTGATCTACCCGCAGTACCTGCTCATGTTGACAAAATTGCTTTCACGGTTACCATTCATGAAGCAGCTCAAAGATCACAAAACTTTGGTCAAGTATCCAATGCCTTTGTACGAGTTGTCAACGAGGCTAACGGACAAGAAGTCATGCGCTATGACCTAGGAGAAGACTTCTCGGTAGAAACAGCACTTGTCGTTTGCGAACTCTATCGTCACCAAGGGGAATGGAAGTTCAATGCTGTAGGCAGCGGTTTCTCAGGGGGACTAGCCGCCCTTTGCGGAAACTATGGTTTACAAGTAGGCTAAAAAATTCAAGGCTGATAAAAAGAAGCGCTCATCGATTTGAGCGCTTCTTTTCTGTGACGTTTTCCATTTAAAAATCTATATCTAAGTCCTTTATCTTACGGTAGAGCGTATTTCGCCCAATCCCAAGCAGCTTAGCGGCTGGCGCGATTTTTCCTTTGGTTTGGTTGAGGGCGTAGATAATTGCCTGTTTAGTTTGTTGATTGAGTAAGGGTTCGCTTGAAGCTTCATTTTTCCTCATGCTTTGAATTATTTCATTCGGTAAATCGTCGATAGTTAGAATTGGTCCCTCGGCTAAAGCCACCATACTTTCAATACAGTTCTCCAATTCTCTAACATTACCCGGCCAGGAATGGGACAATAAATATGGATATACATCCTCATGAACACCTAGTGGAGGAAGTTCAAGGGATTTACATGTTTTATCAATAAAAAACGGTACTAAGTCCCGAATATCTTCAAGACGTTCACGGAGTGGAGGCAACTCTAAAGTGACGACTTTCAGACGATAGTATAAATCCAGACGGAATTTTTCTGCTAAGACTAAGGCGTTCAAATCTTTATGTGTGGCCGCTATGACTCGTACGTCAATTTTAACGGCTTTTGTATCTCCTATCCGAGAAACTTCCTTTTCTTGAAGTACTCGAAGGAGGGCAACTTGGACATTTAAGGGCATATCTCCAATTTCATCGAGGAAAATTGTTCCCTTATTAGCCTGTTCGAATTTACCGGGTTTTCCACCTCGGCGTGCTCCTGTAAAGGCACCTTCGACATATCCGAATAACTCACTCTCGATGAGGGAAGTAGGGAGTGAAGCGCAGTTCAAGGCGACAAATGGACCTTTGCTGCGCGAGCTCAGTTGATGAATCGTCTGAGAAATTATTTCCTTGCCGGTTCCGCTTTCGCCATGAATAAGCACGGAAGAATGGGTTGAGGCAATTTTAGAAGCTCGTGCCAGGGTTCGCTGTGAAAGCTGGCTGTTTCCAACCCATAAGGTATTAGTCAAGGAGGCTTCCTTTGAAATTTGTAAAGTTCCCACCGCGCCTAGTGATTGCCCCGATTCGTTGACGACCTGACTTAAGTGAGAGGTGATCTCTTTCCCGGAGCGATCCTTGATATGGAGGTTCAAAGAATGTCCGTTTAACATCCATCCTTTTGGTGTACTAAAAACTTCTCCAGCGTGTTGCCCAATGACGTCTTCTTGTCTACGTCCTAGAAGTCCAGCACCGTATGCGTTGATGTTTGTAATGATGCCATTGTGATCAATGGTCAAAAATCCTTGTTGAAGGAGTGAGGAAGCTAACTTAGAACCTTCTTGGTAAAACTTGAGTTGATTTTCCAGCTCGAAAAGGCGTAGGTTTTTTTCGATCATACTTGCGCCCATCATGGCAATATTTAAAATTTTTTGGCGGTCTGGAATGGCTTCACCGCTGATATCTAGAACCCCGAGAGGGAAACCTTGGCTGTCTTGGATTGGGGCGGCCCAACAAGCTAAAAAGTGATTATCGTGGACAAAGTGTTCCCAACCAAAAACAGACGTGGGAGCATTATCACGGAGAGCAGTACCAATAGCGTTTGTGCCTCGAATTTCCTCACGCCAACTAGCACCGGGGCTTAAATTTACTTTTTGGGCTTTACTCATAAAAGGAGCATCTCCTACGGCCTCCATGATATAGCCTTCGTTATCCCCCAACAAAACAGTATAATTGGTATTTCCCAGCAAGCTGAAAATGTAAGGTAAAACAGGTTCGCTCGCTCGGATTAAGGATTCTTGAGAGTCTCGGCGCTCGTTGAGGCGTGCAGTTGTGAGAATGTCTTGGTTTGACACTAGCGTATGGTTTACCTGATATTTTAGACTTCTCTGCCAGGAACGATAGATGGAAGGGGTTACTTCTGATTCAACACTCTCTCCTTTTATAAAACGCTTCCACTGATTATCCATACGTCTCTTCTCATCTCCTTACTAAGCATTGTTTTCCTTACATTTGACAGAATAACATACCTGTTTTGATGAAACAACAAGAAGAGGGAAGTTAGGTTGGGGGAAAGTGTTCCGTTTTGGAACATAGTTAAGATTAAAGTTGATCAAATACGGAACAACTAATAAAATTTATAAACTTAAAGCAAACGTCTAACATTGCATATCTAATAATTAGAATACATTTTAATTAGTTTTTATTTAGTTTAGTTAGTTTTAGTTTGTTAGTAAGGGAATGTTGATTTAATTAATTTTAAATTTTAAATTTTTAACATATGGCATGTTAATTGCTATATAATTTAGATTAGGATCACTTTAGGGACGGGCAGTTTTGAATTATCCCTAAAAGAATATTGAAAAAAATGAAACGAGGAGGAAGATTCATGGGTGGATATACGGGAAAAGTATTGCGTGTCAATCTTACGGAAGGAAAAACAAGCACTGAACCTTTAAACATGGAACTTGCGAGGAAATATTTAAGCGGGCGCGGGCTAGCAGGGAAAATGTTTGCGGATGAGGTAGCCGCAGATGTTGATGCGCTTTCTCCTGAGAACAAATTGTTTATTGCTACTGGAGCACTCACAGGCACGAACGCTCCAACGTCTGGTCGTTATGTGGTGGTGACGAAGTCCCCTCTCAATGGCGTAATCGCTTCTTCCAACTCGGGAGGACAATGGGGAGCCCATCTTAAGTTTGCTGGATATGACATGGTGATCTTAGAAGGTAAAGCTGATCGCCCAGTTTATATAAGTATTCAGGATGATGTTGTGGAAATTAAGGATGCCGCGCATGTATGGGGCAAAGATGTTTATGCCACAACAGAAACCTTAAAGCAGGAATTTGGAGATGACAAAGCTAAGGTCTTATCCATCGGACCTGCAGGAGAGAACCTTTCCTTAATATCAGCAGTCATGAATGATCTTTACAGAGCAGCAGGGCGTAGTGGAGTCGGAGCTGTCATGGGGTCGAAAAATGTTAAAGCAATCCTGGTCCGCGGAACTGGTAAGGTAGAAAATGCCAATGCTGATGTTATGAAAAATGTCTTGAGCTCAGCTTTAGGCAAACTCAGGGAAAATGGTGTAACTGGCCAGGGGCTCCCCACCTACGGAACGGCTGTCCTTGTCAATATTATCAATGAAACTGGCATTTATCCGGTTAATAACTTCCAAGAATCTTATGATTCCCAGGCAGACCTCATCAGCGGAGAAACAATGACCGCAAATCACTTAATCAAAAAAGATCCATGCTATCGCTGTCCTATTGCCTGTGGCCGTTATAGCAAATGGGAAGGCGGAGAAGGCGCTGGACCGGAGTATGAAACTGTGTGGGTGTTTGGCTCAAACTCAGGTATTCACGATTTTGATGCGATTCATAAGGCCAACGACTGGTGTAATAGACTAGGGTTAGATACTATTTCTGTCGGTGCTACCATTGCAGCGGGTATGGAATTGGTACAGAGGGGCTATATTAAGCCTGAAGAGCTGGATGGTACACCACTTGAGTTTGGTAATGCAGCCGGAATGGTCGAGTGGGTGCGCAAAATTGGTTACGCTGAAGGTCTGGGTGCCAAAATGGCCTTGGGTTCTTATCGCTTAGCGGAAAGCTATGGCGCACCAGAGTTATCAATGACTGTGAAAAAATTAGAAATCCCAGCCTATGACCCACGTGGCGTACAAGGTCAAGGCCTCCAATTTGCTACGAGTAATCGTGGTGGTTGTCACGTTCGTGGGTATATGATTTCTCCAGAAGTCTTAGGCTTACCGGAAAAACTTGATCGTACTTCCCTCGAGGGAAAAGCAACTTGGGTTAAGATATTCCAAGACCTAACAGCTGTTATTGACTCCTTGGGGCTATGTTTATTCTCTTCCTTCGCGCTAGGTCTTTCGGACTACGCAGCACTCGTTAATGCTGTGACTGGTGAAAATTATTCAGACGAAGAGCTCCTCGCTTGCGGAGAGAGAATTTGGAACAACGAACGCTTACACAATTTACGTGTCGGATACTCTGCGGCGGAGGACACACTCCCCAAACGTTTATTGAACGATCCTATCGTGGATGGCCCCTCGAAAGGACAAACACTCAAGCTAGCAGAGCTTCTGCCTCAGTATTATGCCGAACGTGGATGGGACGGAGCTGGCGTTCCGAAGCCAGAGCTTTTAACTAAGCTTGGAATGTAGAACTTAACGTGAGTTAGATGTTCAGGTGCAAATTTCGATTATAAGTTGAATTTGCGACTTCGTAGTGATTAGTTTTGCAAAAATATTTGGGGGGGACTCTATTAAGGGTCCCCCCTTCGAAGTACCATGGTATAATAAGGTCAGAACACTGTAAACTAACAAGTATGAGCAAAATCCTGTGTTTCCGGGAAATGCAGAGAGGAGGTAGTGGCAGTGCGAGTTACGGTAAAACTATTCGCGACGTTTCGGGATGGCCGATTTAAGGTTGAAGAGAGGGAGCTTCCGGAAGGGAGCAAGGTTATGAGTGTTCTGGAACCGTTAAATATTAAACCGGAGGAAGTTGCTATTTGTCTTGTCAACGGGCAGAATGTCGACGAACAGCACGTTCTTAACGATGGAGATACAATCGCACTCTTTCCGCCAGTAGGAGGGGGTTAAATGCCGATTAATGGTCGTTATGATCGTAATAAGAAAACCTTGTCTGACGAGGACCAGTCCAGGCTTGCTACTTCATGTGTAGCAATCGTAGGGTGTGGAGGACTTGGAGGTTATATTGCTGAAGAACTTGCTCGGATTGGAATCGGGCGCTTAGTGTTAATTGATGGAGATCGCTTAGAGGCTAGTAATCTTAATCGGCAGATAATGGCCACTGAACTGAATATTGGGCAGTGGAAAGTGGAAGCTGCCCGTGATCGATTGAGAAGTGTGAATTCTGAGGTACAAGTTGATGTGATTAAAGAATGGTTTGACGAGGAGAAGGGGCCAAAACTTTTGCTGGAAGCTGATTTGGTTTTTGATGCTCTTGATTCATTATCCGCTCGTGTTATCTTGGAAAGGGTCTGCCACCAACTTCAGTTACCACTTGTATTTGCCAGTATTGCCGGCTGGTTTGGTCAAATAGGGGTAAGTTTGCCAGGGGACTTTAGCGTTTTGCGCTTATTTGGGCATGGGGAAAAGGGCGTAGAGAGTTCCTGGGGTAATCCAGCGTTTACGCCGGCGGTCTTAGCCAGTCTAAGTGTAGCAGAGGGTATAAAGATACTGATTGGACGGATGCCTGCTCTACGTCGTGCGTGGTTGCAGGTGGATTTACTAACAATGGAATTTGATCGATTTGAAATCGGTGATATATAAAATCTTTACTATACAATGCAAGCACAGTGTCATTGCTATGAAAGCCATAAGCACTGTGTCATCCTGAAGGAGGGACGACTGAAGGATCCAGATCCTTCGCTACGCTCAGGATGACAGATAATTTATCGACGAAATTTCATGTGCTTCAAAACTTCCACTATAAGACAAAAATTAGATCATGAAAGGTGAATTTGAGCATGGGAAGCACTAGTGAGTTATTCAAAGTTCAGACATTAACTGAAGCGATAGAAGCCTTAAAGCCCTATGTTCTTTCATTCTATGAGCGTGTTGAAAAGATACCCTTAACGGAATCACTGGGACGTATTCTAACTCAAGATATTCCGGCAACCTGTTCAGTGCCGCATTTTCGAAAATCTACCATGGATGGAATGGCCGTTCGAGCTGCGGATACATTTGGAGCCAGTGAAAGTATGCCTGCATTAGTAGAGTGTTGTGGAGAAATACGGATGGGTGAAGCTCCTACCAACCCCTTGGAAAAAGGCAAGGGGATTCTAATACCTACAGGCGGAATGCTTCCAGAGGGTGCGGATGCTGTCGTAATGGTTGAACGACTTGAACACTTTGGTGGAACACTTTATGGAGTTACTAAGGCTGTTGCCCCAGGAGAAAACCTCATTGACATTGGGGAAGACTTGACAGTCGGGGAAGTTATTCTTTCGAAGTTCACACGAATCAGAGCCCAGGAAATGGGGCTTTTGGCGTCTCTTGGGCTAGCATATGTTCCCGTTTTACCCCGATTTCACGTCGGAATTCTGTCGACTGGGGATGAAATTATTTCTCCAGAGCTAGAACCTCTTCCAGGCCAGTCAAGAGATATCAATGGCTATACACTACTTGGACAGGCCTTAGCTAGTGGTGCTGAAGCACGGCATTACGGTATCGTGAAAGATGATTTAGAAGAGCTTCGCGCAGTCCTCACCCAAATGTTAAAGGAAAATGATATTGTTTTACTTTCTGGCGGGAGTTCAGTAGGGTTGCGTGATCTGTCTGCCCAACTGATCAGCGAACTAGGAGAGCCAGGATTGCTTTTTCATGGCTTAGCCCTTAGGCCAGGTAAGCCAACGATTGGTGGAGTCGTAGAGGGTAAAATGATGATTGGACTTCCCGGACATCCGGCCTCGGCAATGATTGTTTTCGATGCCCTGGTTCGTCCGTGGTTAGATGGTTCCGTTATAAACCCGCAAGTTGCCCCCCTGCCAAAGGGGACGTTATCCCAAAACTTATATTCCGGAAGTGGGCGAGAGGAGTTTGTACGAGTACGTCTTATACCCGATGGAGAAGGCTGGCAGGTTGAGCCAGTTCGAGGAAAGTCTGGCTTAATTCGAACCATGGTACTCGCTGATGCCATCGTGCATATTGGCCTAGATACAGAGGGTATAGAAGCGGGGAAAGAGGTCTCTTTTCGTCTTTTGCGTTAAAGTGAGTGACAGAATGTTTTTAACGTTTACCTATGGGTGTCTTGAAACATTAGAAACTGCTAAAGTGGGAGGCAAAAACGTGGAACGCCAAATATATCTTAAAAATACGGCTTGGCAAGAAGGGCTAGAGTTAATGATGGATAGGCTTGCGAGGAGCTGTATTCCTAAAAATGAACGGGTAGATGTACGTTCAGCGCTGCATAGAATTACGGGGACAATCGTACGGGCCAAAAAAAGCTCGCCCCATTTTGCTGCTTCTGCCATGGATGGATATGCTATTAGAGCTAAGGACACGCATGGAATCTCAGAGCGGGAACCCCGTTGGTTAGAACTCGGAGTTCAAGCTATTCAAGTCGATACTGGGGATCCCCTTCCAGAAGGCATGGATGCAGTCGTCATGCTCGAAGATGTTTTAGAATTAGGGAAACGTGGAATTTTACTTCAAGCCCCAATTGTGCCTTGGAATCATGTTCGTCCAGTAGGGGAGGACATTGTTGAGGGGGAAGTGCTGTTGCCCATTCACCATCGCATACGTCCTCAAGATCAAGGGGCCTTACTAGCTGCCGGGGTATTAGAGTTAGAGGTTAGGCGTAAGACAAGGGTAGGAATTTTGCCTACCGGAGATGAAATCCGTCCTGTAGAGGCCGATCTCCAAGTGGGAGATATCGTTGATAGTAATTCTACAGTATTGGCTTCTTTGGTACAGGAGTGGGGTGGAACAGCAACGATATGGCCAATTACACCTGATAAACCCGAGCAGCTGGAAGCGGCTATTTTGCAGATGGCAGCCTCTCAGGATATCTTAGTGATCATTGCAGGATCATCCCAGGGCCGGGATGACTATACCTCCCATCTGGTAGAAAAGCATGGGACCCTTTATCTTCATGGAGTAGCAATTAAACCCGGTAAACCCGTTGTCTTAGGAGAGGTTCAAGGTAAGCCAACCATTGGAATTCCTGGTTACCCTGTATCCGCTTATTTGACGGCCCATTTATTCCTAGAACCTTGGGTTAAGCATTATCAAGGTTTAGGTAAAGACTCTCAAGCTACGCTGGATGCTGTAATTAGCAAGAAAGTTTTCTCTTCCTTAGGTAGTGAAGAATTCGTGCGAGTTAAAGTGGGTAAAGTTGGAGAACGCTGGGTAGCGGCTCCTTTAAGTCGGGGTGCGGGTGTAACGATGAGCTTGGTGAGAGCGGATGGGATGTTGCGGGTTCCACGCTTACAGGAAGGGTTTCATGAGGGAGAAACAGTCCCCGTGGAGCTTTTACGCCCTGTTTCAGAGTTAGAGGAGACTCTTGTGTGTATTGGCTCCCATGACCTCACCTTGGATGTTTTAAGCAGCCATATGAAGGCTAGAGGGGGATATGGAGGGATTGCTTCAGCCCATGTGGGGAGTCTGGCTGGCATTTTATCCTTGCGCAAAGAGGAAGCTCACTTTGCGGGAATTCACTTACTTGATCCGGAGACAGGGGAGTACAATCACTCATATTTACAACGCTTCTTACCGGGAAAAGATGTTGCCTTGATGAACTTAGTCTATAGGACTCAAGTTCTTATTGTACCAAAAGGAAATCCGCTAAACATAAGGACCCTAGAAGACTTCACGAAGCCAGGCGTCCGATTTATTAACCGACAGGGTGGCTCAGGAACTCGAGTGCTTTTCGATTACTTGCTTCAAAAGCAAGGTCTACGTAAGGAACAAATTTTAGGATACGAGCGGGAGGAATTTACGCACCTAGCGGTCGCTATAGCGGTCGCTTCGGGAGCAGCTGATGTCGGGTTGGGTATTCAAAGCGCAGCTGAGGCATTAGGCTTAGATTTTGTTTTCATCGGGGAAGAGAGGTATGATCTAGCGATTCCGCGTGAATATCTCGGGGAACCCCGGATGAAGGCAATGATTTCGGTTATCCAAAGTAAAGCCTTCCAAGACGAAGTTATGGCTTTGGGTGGATATGATGTCCGAGATACCGGGTTTTTTTACTCCTAATAGGTTCTTGGAAAATTTAGTCGAAGGAAATAATGATGATGACGACAAATGCTCTACGCATTTGTCGTTTTTTTGAACGTATTAGAAAGTATAACTTTGGGGCCTCTTTCACTCATGTTATCCTGAGCGCAGCGAAGGATCTAGATCCTTCAGTCGTTCCTCCTTCAGGATGACATAGCGCTTAAGTTGCTTTTATAGCAAAGACATGTATGGTAAAAAGACGCGTAGCGTTTGTCTTAAATGCCAGACAACTTAGAAGTTTGCATATTTGGTGGCCAGGTCCCTTGAGTTAGCCAAGTATCATACTTGGTCTGACCTTTATACCCATCTGTTGTTTTATAAAAGATCAGTCATAAAGTGTTCATAAATGGCACTTCAATGATGACAAGTGTGCCAGACTAGAGCACTTAAAATGTATTAATATATTACTAAAGTTCGAATTAATTAGAAAAATAACTCTACAATCCCTCGGGTAATAGGCATAGAAACAGACGAATCAAATTTTTCAGACTCTTGGCATGAGTCTTGCAATAGATATATTCAACCAGTTTAGGGAAGAATGACTATATCGCCAAGAAGACATTCAAAACTACAAAAAATTGGAGGAAACGAATATGTCAATAGTTCATCAAGTGTACGGGTACTACATGCCAACAGTGAATCTTATGGGTGCTGGAGCAGCACAAGAAACAGGTAAACAAGCAAAATTACTGGGTGGAAAAAAAGTTCTTCTCGTAACTGATGCCTTTCTTGAAAAAATTGGTATGGCTCAGGAAATTGCTGATATCATAGAAAAAGAAGGCGTTAGTGTTGTAATTTATAGTGGCGCTGAACCTAACCCTACAGATAAAAATGTACATGATGGATTTGACATTTATACCAAAGAAGGATGCGACTTAATCGTTTCTGTAGGCGGAGGGTCTTCCCATGACTGCGCCAAGGGAATTGGTCTTGTTGCAGGTAACGGCGGAAGAATTAATGACTACGAAGGCGTCGACAAATCCCCATTGCCAATGGCTCCAATGATTGCTATTAATACGACAGCTGGTACAGCCGCTGAAATGACCAGATTCTGTATTATTACCGACGCTGAGCGTCATATAAAAATGGCTATCGTTGATTGGCATGTTACCCCCAATGTCTCGATTAATGATCCCTTGCTAATGATGAAACAACCTCCTAGCTTAACCGCTGCTACAGGAATGGATGCTCTCACTCATGCTGTTGAAGCATATGTTTCCACAGCTGCCACACCGGTGACTGATTCGGCTGCCTTAATGGCTTTCAAATTAATTCCTAAATATCTACGTCGTGCAGTAGCTAATGGCGATGATTTTGAGGCCCGTGACAAAATGGCTTATGCACAATTGTTAGCTGGGATGGCCTTTAATAATGCCAGTTTAGGTTATGTCCATGCTATGGCTCACCAATTAGGTGGATTCTATAATTTACCTCATGGTGTATGTAACGCAATCCTTCTTCCCCACGTCTCACGCTTTAATATGATTGGTAACCTCGATCGTTTTGCTGAGATTGCTGAGGCTATGGGAGAAAATATTGATGGACTATCAGTCAGAGATGCTGCAGAAAAATGTTTGACCGCAATCGCCACCTTGTCTGCTGATGTCGGAATTCCTTCAGGCTTAAAAGAATTGAACGTCAAAGAAGAAGACTTTGAACTGATGGCTGGTAATGCCAAGCTAGATGCTTGTCAATTTACCAATCCTCGCACCGCCACCTTAGAGCAAGTAATCCAAATCTACAAAAATGCAATGTAATATCTAGAGTGTCAAAGCGTGTCAAAACGTGTCAAAGGGACGGTCCTTTTTGACACGCTTCTTTTAAGACCAAGAATAGTCATAAAAAGGCCTAAGCCTAGACAAAAGACAGGGAACTTATAATAAAAAGTTCCCTGTCCTTTTGTCATGTTCATTTTAACATTTAAAGTGAGAGTAATCCCTTGATAAGTTCCGGTAAAAAACCTGAAGTCCTATTGTATTTCGTGAAGAGTAATCACTGTACTCGTGATTAAATTTAGGTTTACTAGTGTAGGATAAGCTTTTCGTCGCCCCTGACACGATTATTTGCCGAAGGAACAGTGGGGATAGGTGCAGACTGGGCATTCAAGGCATAGGCCGCCGCTTCCAAGTTTGACTATGTCATGGCGGGTCAGGCGTTCTCCCGTGAGTATGCGTGGAGCGACTAAATCGAAAGCAGTTGTCTTAGAATACATGACGCAGCCTGGTAATCCCATAATGGGGACATCTCCCATGTAGGCAAGTAAAAACATGGCACCAGGTAAAACCGGGGCACCGTAGGTGATAAGTTCCGCTCCCAGCTCTTTAATAGCTGTGGGAGTGACATCATCAGGATCGACGGACATACCACCACTAACTAAGATCATTTCTGCCCCTTGGGCTAGTTGGTTACGTATACTTTCTTGAATCAAAGCGACATTATCGCTGGCATAGGTTTGTGCTAAGACGGTGGAACCCCAATTTTCAACTTTAGAACGCAGTACTGGACCGAATTTATCTTGGATTCGTCCATGAAAAACTTCGCTTCCAGTTATTGTGATTCCTACTTTTAAAGATTTTAACGCCTTAACTTCTATAATAGAGGTTGAAAAAGATTTGGCAATTTCCTCTGCTTCGAGAATGACTTTTTCATCAATCATAAGGGGAACAACACGAGTTCCGGCGACTTTATCTCCCTTTTTGACTGGGTAATAATTATGACGTGTGGAGAGAATAACCCCGTCTAAGGTATTTAATGCTAAAATACCGTCTTCTGAAGAATAGAGAAGCCCATCATGAGCAGCTGTTAGGGTGATTTTTCCTTCTTTGGGTTCGTCTAGGTTCAGACCTGAGCCGGTTACCGCTTGGGCAAGTCGCTCTGCTGCTTCATTCTCATGAATAAGACCAGGCTTTTGATCCCAGACGAAAATATGCTCTTTCCCCATACTTAAGAGAACCGGGATATCTTCTTCGCGGATTACATGCCCCTTACGAAAACGAGCCCCTTTAAGGACACCAGGGATTATTTGTGTCATATCATGAATGAGAATAGCACCAACAGAATCGCGCACTTTAATTTTTTCCATGGGGGTAGCCTCCAATACTCGTATGATCTATTGTTAATCATCTTTTAGCACGCTGAAAAGGATATGAAAAAGACAAATACTAACTATTGACTTGACTATTCCTATCTTGATCGTATCGCATTCTCAACAGGAGGTCAAGCTAGGAAATCGAATCCAATTTATGGAATATTTGACCAAATTGACGTTTGCGATTCGCAACAACTACTCATTACTGATATAATTTAATGGGTATATGATAGTAGTTTAAGATGCTTTCTGAAATGAAGGTATTCTAGGGGGAGCGCATCAAATGGATAAACAAGTGTATCTCGGACTAAAAAAAGTATTTGACCAGAAACTAGAAGCAGCTTTAGTTACAGTAACAAGTGTACTAGGATCAACACCTCGTAAACCTGGGGCGAAAATGTTGGTTTTCGCTGATGGGACGACGGTTGGTACCATTGGGGGCGGATGTGGTGAGGCTGAGGGGAGGCGGGAAGCCCTTAATGTATTAACGTCTCACGAGTCAAAAATATATCGCCTGAATATGACCGCAGATATAGCTCAAGAGGAAGGGATGGTCTGCGGCGGGATCATGGAATTATTCATTGAGTATATGGGTGCTTATAGCTCTGCAGAAGAGCTTGAGCTTAACCAAAACTATCTGTCAGCTCTAGAGAGTCCTACTAATCCAGTCCTTGTAACCATCCTTGTAACGCCGGAAAAATCTCGGCTCGGAAATAAACTAATCATCAAAAACGAGGAAATCTTAGGGGATCTTGGGGACATGAAACTTAATGAGGCCGCCTTTGAAAAAGTAAAAGCGGGCGGCAGGAAATGCCAACCCTTCTTAATATGTTTGGACATTGAGTACAATATATGTGAAAGCGCCTCTCCAAAAGCAGCTTACCGATTATTGGTTGAGCCTCCGACAACCGTTGTTAAATTGTTGATCTTAGGTGCTGGACATATCGCAGTCCCCCTTGCAGCCATGGCTAAAATGGTTGGATATGAAGTGACTGTCGTCGATGACCGTCCATCCTTTGCTAACACCCAGCGATTTAGCACGGCGGATAAGGTGATATGCGCCGACTTTAAACAAGCCTTAGAGACCTTAGATATAAATCCGCAAACCTTTGTTGTGATCATAACCAGGGGGCATCGGTATGACAAGGTCTGTTTAAAGAAAGTCATCGAACAACCAGCCTTCTATGTTGGTATGATTGGTAGCCGGAAAAGGGTGAAATCCTTAATTGCTGACTTAGAGGAGGAGGGAGTACCCCGTGAAGCTCTGCAAAAATTATATTCTCCTATAGGTTTAAAGATTGGAGCGGAAACCCCTGAAGAAATAGCTGTAAGCATTCTTAGTCAGCTTATTAAAGTTCAAAGAGAACCCAATCCCAGTTAGATTAACAGGAATAGAAAAAAACTTCTGAGGATACCACTGATCTAGGTTCGCTAAACATGTATGACATGGACGGAAGAATAGCTGTAGCAAACTTTAATAGGTTTGTTACAGCTATTTATAATAGCGGGCCACTCCATGTCGTTAGCCGCAGCACTAATGGGCGTTAAAAAAATCTGTAAGTCAGGAGGAAAAATAAGCAAGGAAATGCTTGACTTCCTCTGTAGGGGGAGCCCTCAGTAGTTCTGCAGGAGAACCTTCAGCCACTACTTGCCCGTTTAGAAGAATCAATGTTCTATTAGTTAAATGGGCGATGTCTTTAAAGTCATGGCTAACTAGGACGGTTGTAGTTTGAGTAGTCTTAAAAACCTTAGCTAGATCGATCCGTAGTCCTTCTTTAGTGGGTGCATCTAGGGCTGAAAAGGGTTCGTCGAGAAATAGAACATCAGGCTCTATAGCAAAAGCTCGTGCCAGGCTAACTCGTTGAGCTTCTCCTCCGGACAGAGAACGTGCAGCTTGTTTAGAAAGATGGGCCACTCCAAATTGTTCTAACCAATAATCGACTTTGTCTCGAATAATTCCTTTAGCTAGACCCCGAATCTTTAGACCCATGGCTACATTGTCAAATACTCGTGTGTTTAATAAGAGTGATTCCTGAAAGACAATGGCAATTTTGCGACGAATGGAAAGTGGCACGGCCTTTGGTACAGATTGACCCTGAAAAAAGAGGCGTCCAGAGGTTGGAGTTTCTAAAAAAGCTAAGATTTTTAATAAACTGCTTTTGCCAGAACCGTTCGGTCCAATGAGTCCGACACATTCTCCTGACAATAAGTTAAAATTAATGCCTTGTAAAATTAATCTATTGTCCTGTTTCCAACATATCTCCTGAGCTTCCAGCACACTAAGGCCCTCCTTGCTGTTTCTGTTGAAGTAAGGTTAACCCTAATGTAGCTCCATAGGCGAGTAAACATAAGATAATGCTCAAGGCAATGGCTATGTCGAAGTTCCCCTTAGAGACTTCTAAAACCGTTGCGGTTGTTAAGACGCGGGTATATCCTTGAATGTTGCCACCTACTGCCATGGAGGCTCCAATCTCTGAGACCACAGCCCCAAAACCGGCAATAATAGCTGCCAGTAGGGAATAACGGACTTCTTTTAAAAGCAGCCAAATATACTGTAGGCGAGTGGCACCCAGGGCCTTAATTTGCAACCTCAGTTTGGGGTTGGTTTGTTGTAGAGCGGCACAGGTTAAGGCCGCGACAATAGGAGAAGCAATGATTGCTTGGGCAATAATAATGGCTGTAGGGGTATAGATAATGTTCAAAAAGCCAAAGGGACCTGAGCGCCAAAGGAATATTGAGACCCAAAGTCCTACGACCACCGGCGGCAAGCCCATTCCGGTATTCACAATGCTTAAAACAAATCGGCGGCCTGGAAAGGGTTTAAGAGCTAAGAGTGTCCCGAAGGGAATTCCGATTAGCAGGCTTATAAAAGTTCCGGTACCGGATATTTTTAGAGTCAAGAGCGTAATGTCCATCACCTCGGGATCCCCGGTCAGAAGGAGGTGAAGGGCAGCTAGAATTCCCTGCCAGATCATTTCCATAAGTAACATTTCCTTTTTGTACCACATTTTATCGAAGGTATTCCTTCGAAGCAAGGGTTATTCAAAGTAGATCCTCCGTTATCTCGTCAAAATCGCAAGGACATCCACCTCTGGGAAGTGGGTGTTCCTTCACTTTTTCGATTCGGGTTACTTACCTGCGTCAGCAAAAAAGAGGGGTTGGCCGAACTTATCTTTTCCAAAGGATCCAATGATTGATTGAGTTTCTGCATCGATCATAAACTCAACAAAGGCTTTAGCGCCATCAGCATTGACTTTGGAGAATTTCTCGGGGTTAACTTGCATGACATGGTAAATATTCAAGAGCGAAGTGTCTCCTTCAAGAAGAATATCTAGCCGTAAATTCTTTTGGGTGGCTAAGTAGGTGGCGCGATCTGTTAAGGTATACCCTGCTTTTTCAGAGGCGATGGTTAGAGTTTGTCCCATTCCTTGACCTGTGGATTGATACTTCTCAGGGGCTGGTTTCAGATTGGCTTTAGTCCATAATCCTTTTTCTATTTTGTCTGTTCCGGAATCGTCTCCACGAGTGACAAAGATTGCGGAACTATCCACAATCTGCTTAAAAGCATCAGTGACAGTTTTGGCTTCTTTGACTTTAGCTGGATCGGCTGACGGTCCTACGATGACGAAATCGTTATGCATTACGAGTTGGTAGTTTATAGCTGTTTTATTATCAACCAATTTTTTTTCTGAGGCAGGGGCATGGACTAGTAAAACATCAGCATCCCCTTTTTCCCCCATGGCTAATGCTGCTCCTGTACCGACGGCAATGGGTTTAACTTTGTAGCCTGTCTTTTTCTCAAAAACTGGGAGGAGTTCATCAAGTAAACCGCTGTCTTGAGTACTTGTCGTGGTCGCTAAGATTATGTCAGGTCTTTCCGGTTTTGGGGCTTCACTTGATTGTGGTGCAGGAGTTTCCGGGGGCGGGGCCTTTCCGCACCCGACGAGGGTCACCATTAATGCAAGCATAAAGATGGCAAAACTAAATGTTAATCGGGTTAAGATCTTTTTCATAAGTATTTCCTCCTCGTATAATCTTACCCTGTAGGGGCAATTCGTGAATTGCCCCTACTTCTTTACATCTAAAAGGATCTTTCCCGTTAAAGAAGTATCATACCCGTTAAGTTGATTAATGGCTTGAAGGAATCCAGGAGATTTTAAAATACTGATTAGTTGCTGCCAGGCCGGGGTTTTAGTGGTTTTCCCCAAACAGACCAGATCATAACGTTCTTGGAACAAAGGGATAAAATCCAGACCCAAGCGTTGAGCTGCGGCTTTCACTCCGACACCGACATCAGCTTGTCCATTGGCAATACGACAGGCGATACCAGAGTGGGTTGTTTCCTCATGTTCATAACCGAGGATTTCGCCGGGTGAAATTTTAGCCGAGCGCAGATAGGCGTCTAGTCGAAGGCGGGTCCCGGATCCTTTCTGCCGATTAATGAAGTTCAGACCTTCAATCGTTATATCTTCCCAGGAGCGAAGATTAAATGGATTGCCAGGTGCTACGATAAACCCTTGCTCACGTTGGACCAGATTAATAAGGCAAACTGGTTCGCCGGGGATAACATGTTTGACAAAGGGTGTGTTATAGTCTCTTGAGACGTCATCCCAAAGGTGAATACCTGTGATATCGGCCTCCTCACGATAAAGGGCAATCAGTCCATCCATACTACCCCTAAAGGAAAGAGAGGATTCTACTGGAAGGGGAGTGTGCTTTAGAAATTCGAAAAGTAGTTCAACGGTTGGATCATGGCTTCCTATAAAGCGAAAAGCAGGCGAGGCAGGAATAGGGGCTGGTACGGTACTGGGAGTAGTATTAGTAACACCTAGGTTTCCACGTAAATAGTTGTCAAGGACAGCAGGATCTATACGAAGCTGGCGTCCGATGTGGTGTGCAGGAATCTCTCCCCGTTTTACTAGCTCATAAAGTGTGTACTTGGAAACCTTAAGAATTTTTGCTGCTTCAGCAGCCGTCAAGGTTAGACTCAAATAGTTCACCCCTCTTTTTGCTTTCCTTTTAATTTTAGAATAGTGTTACAGACAAGTCAATAGATTTGTTTGAAACACTTAGCTTTAATTTGTTTTAGTTTGTTTTAATTAGCAGGATAGTTTGAGAAATTAGCTACAGCCGTGTTTGAAGCTAAAAATCTAGATCCTTGGATTAGGATAAACATTCTGGGATTACCGGGGCTTAAATTAATGAACATTTTAACAACACATATCTCATTATTTTGGAGTAGAATAAGGATGAATCAAAATAAAATTTTGTTGACAAGGCGGTACTTTATGCTAAAATTTAACGTGATGGAAATTTGGGAAATAACCGGAGGGAATATGATCCGGCCCAGATTCTTTCCTATTTTTTAGTAGAAAAGGGGGCAAAGATCACAATTGGCAAATTCTCTTGGACGTCATGTGTTGGCTGAAATCTATGGGTGTAGCTTCGACATTTTAAATGATCGTGAAAAGGTCGAAGCACTTATGGTCAACGCAGCTTTGGAAGCTGGTGCCGAGGTTCGTGAGGTTGTATTCCACAAGTTTAGTCCTCAAGGGGTGAGCGGTGTTGTTGTAATATCAGAATCACACCTAGCCATCCATACGTGGCCAGAACTCGGATACGCGGCAGTAGACGTCTTCACGTGCGGGGACAGTGTCAATCCCTGGGATGCCTGTAATTATTTAACAGATCATTTTGAAGCAGGGCATATGACAGCGACGGAAATGAAGCGTGGTATTGTTGACGAATCGAAGGAAGCGGTAAATTTATAGGAGGGATATTTATTTTACTCCGGACTAAGTCGAGTACGGATGAAGAAGACAGGTTATTCTTTATTACGGGTGGGTTCTAGTAGACCTTGTGACTTACGAAAAAAAGTTGCAGGGTCTATTATATTTTTGCCTGCTGGTACATATTCTTTCAATAATAATGTCATATTATCAGAGTATATTGCATAAAAAGGGCAGGAGTTTGAATAAATTTATCGAATACATAATAGGTTAATGTCCTGAATGGAAGGCAAGGAGCGATTACATGGTTCCGGTAGATTTCAGCTTTTGTGGGAAACTCAACAAAGTCCAAACGTATTTGCGCGAAGAAATCAACATTAAGCCAGCAGGCTTTGAGGAATTAGTGCAATTAGAGATGAATGAACTCGATCAAACGGTAAATCCGGCAATCGTACTAGCAGTAAGTGGGTCATGCACTAAACATGACAGCAAATCAGAAGCATTGGCTGGCATTATTCAGTTTATGTTCATGGCTAATAAGGTTCATAGACTCATGAAAGATGACGCTGATCTTGCAGAAGAACTTAGACAGTTTCCTGTGCTCGTCGGAGACTTGTTGTATGGGAAGTTTTTCCTTGAGCTTTGTCGTAAGAAACTACTATTCTTCCTAGACCCTCTAGCCCAAGTGATGGGAACCATGAGTCAGGGGGGGATTTCTAGATGGCTTTCTCGTGACAAGTCACTAAGCAGAGATGAGTTGCTTCATATTATTGAACTAGAAAGTGCTTCTTTAACTGGGGTTGGGGCCCGACTCAGCGCTGAACTCGCGGGTGTCTCGCTTCCTTTACAGAAAAAACTGGAATCCTTTGGCTTGGAAATGGGATTAGCTTGGGGTGCTTGGAAGGAACGCATGGAAATGACCGTTGTCGAGTCGATTCTTCAGCGGGCAAATGCAATTCTAGAAGATATATCTAATGAATCGCAAATTGAACAGCGGCCTCTCCGGGAAGTTCACCAATACCTAACCAAGCAACTTAGTACTGAGTACAACCCTCAAGAGATAGCACCGTAACGAACGGAGTGGAGTATGGATAAACTAAAGGTTTTCTTTGAAATGATTAAGTTGGAACATACAATTTTTGCTCTGCCCTTTGCTTATTTAGGAGGCTTTTTGGCTGCAAATGGTGTTCCGCCAGCGATGAAACTCTTATGGATCACTCTAGCTATGGTTGGGGCTAGAACAGCCGCAATGTCTTTAAATCGGCTGATTGATCGGCACATTGATGCACGTAATCCCCGGACGGCCCAGAGAGCGTTGCCCGCGGGCCAGCTTAGAGTAAATGAGGTTTACCTATATACTGTGCTGTCCTTTCTGCTTTTAGGTATATCAGCCTATAAGCTCAATTTATTAGCGTTATTATTGATGCCAATCGCCGTTTTCTTTCTGGTCTTATATTCTTATACTAAACGTTTTACTTGGGCTTGCCATTTAGTATTAGGGATCTCGTTGGGTTTGGCTCCCGCAGGAGCTTGGATTGGAGTAACTGGTCATTGGGCTCTGGCCCCTGTCCTCTTAGGGTTAGGAGTCATGACCTGGGTTGCGGGTTTTGATGTGGTTTATGCCTGTCAAGATGTTGAGTTTGACCGCAAAGAAGGGCTGCACTCGATCCCAGCCGTTTTTGGGATACAGAGAGCCTTGGAGATCTCGACGTTTCTGCACATCATCGCGCCGCTTTTTTTTATTGCTGTGGGAGTGGTGATGTCAATGAGCTGGCTTTATTATATCGGCGTTGCCATTGCTATTGTTTTGCTTTTTAGGCAACATCGTATTGTCTCGGCTAATGACTTCTCCAAGTTAGGAGTTGCGTTTTTTGACCTTAATGGTTATTTAAGCATTCTGCTTTTTGTCTTTTCCGTAATGGATTTAATCTTATTGTGAGATAAAGGAGGGGTAGGATATGCCCTCATTGTTTGCGCAAAGCGAACTTAGAGATCTGATCGATTACGTCGAAAAAGGGCAACGATTGGACGCTGATGCAGGCCTGCGAATGATCAACAGCCAAGAGATACTGGCCCTTGGATATATGGCTAATATCGTACGCGAACGTAAAAATGGCAATCAAACCTTTTACATGGTCAATCGTCCGGTGGATTACGCGGATATTGACGCTTCATTTGATGAGATTGAAAAGCGCTCTATTTCATCAATGGTTTATGGAAATCAAGAATCCCAAGAAGAACGAATCCGACGTTTACTACAACTCCGAATTCTTCAAGACCAGACGAAAGAATTTTTAGCTTTTAGCCCGATTCCTTTTTACTCTGAGAACACTAAGTTAGAAGGAACTATGGGTGTCGGAACAACAACAGGCTATGAAGATCTAAAGATGCTTGCAATTTCAAGGATTCTTCTAGACAATTTTGACCATATTAAAGCTTATTGGATGATGTTGGGTCCAAAACTAGCTCAAGCTTCACTCGCTTTTGGAGTGGATGATTTAGACGGCACGGTTTTGGAGGGAGAAAGTGGTCCTAAAGCGGGGGTTGAATTAAGTAATACTGTGAGTAAGCGTGCCTTGATCCACCTGATTCAAAAGGCAGGGCGAGATGCGGTAGAGCGAGATAGTCAATATCGTATTCGCAAGTTCAATTAGGCGGGAAGGGGGAGAAGTGCATGCAAACGGAAACTATAAAAATTATTGAAAAACGTTTGGCAGGTGAGCGGTTGTCCGTCTCAGATGGGATTAAACTACTCCAAAATGCGGATCTTCTTTCTTTGGGGCAAGGAGCAAATCTCATTCGAAGCCAAATGCATCCTGAAAAAGTTATAACCTTCGTTATTGACCGCAATATAAACTATACGAATGTTTGTTCTTGTCAATGTAAATTCTGTGCTTTTTATTGTAAACCGGAGGATCCTAAAGGATATATTTTGTCACGGGACGAATTACATGCTAAAATTAAAGAAACTATTGCAGTTGGAGGAACTCAGCTCTTAATTCAAGGCGGATTACATCCTGACCTGGATTTAGAGTATTTTGAAAACCTCCTGCGCGATATTAAGGCCCATTACCCTATTCATATTCACTCCTTTAGCCCTCCGGAAATCTGGGACTTAGCGAATAAATCTAAATTACCTATTGAGGAAGTAATCCTTCGACTTCGAAACGCAGGTTTAGATTCCATTCCAGGGGGAGGAGCAGAAATCCTGGATGACCGCGTTCGTCAGCTGATCAGCCCCAATAAAATTGGTTGGCAGCAGTGGATGGATGTTATGACCGCGGCGCACAAACAAGGTATGAAAACAACGGCGACTATGATGTTTGGGCACGTGGAAACCTTTGAAGAACGGATTTTACATATGGTTCGTGTTCGGGAAGCCCAGGATCAAACGGGTGGGTTTACTGCCTTTATCCCTTGGAGTTTTGCTCCTACCAACACTTTACTTGGCGGTGAGGGAAGTACAGGGGTAGAGTACCTGAGGACCTTGGCTGTTGCACGCTTAATGCTTGATAATGTACCCAATATCCAAGCTTCGTGGGTAACTCAAGGGGCCAAGATGGCCCAGGTTGCTCTAAGTTTTGGAGCTAATGATTTTGGCAGTACTATGTTAGAGGAGAATGTTGTTCGAGCCGCTGGCGTACAAACACGTGTCCCGCTGAAGGAGATCATTCGTTGTATTGAAGATGCCGGTTACCAAGCTGTGCAGCGTAATACGCACTACGAGTGTCTAAAGGTGTACAGGAAGGAAGTGTAGGCGGATGCGCAGGCGCAAGCGACAGCTTAATGAGGCCAATTTACCCTTGATGGAACACTTAAAAGCCTTACGTAAAGTGCTGATTCTATCAGCCTATGCAATATTACTAGGCACCCTGGTCGGATGGTTTTTCAGTGATCAGACCTTTGGCTATCTGGCAGCTCCGGTAACTCAACTTCAAGAGATCACGTTTATTACGACAACTCCCTTGGAACCGATGTTGGTCAAGGTTAAAGTCTCTTTACTTATTGGCATAGTCCTAGCTCTTCCGGTAGTCGTCTGGCAAATCTGGAGTTTCGTCCTACCTGCCTTAAAGCAGAATGAACGAAAATACTTGTATTTTGTTTTTCCTAGTTCAGTGGTTCTCTTTCTCAGTGGAGTCGGGTTGTGTTTCTTTGTAGTACTGCCTATTGGGCTTAAGTTCTTGCTTTTTGTTGGTGGTGAGGCTGTAACATCTTATACACCCTTCCTGACCAAAACCTCCTACGTTAGCTTTCTAACGACTATGTTCTTAACCTTTGGCTTGGTCTTTCAACTTCCCATTGTCTTGTTAGTGCTAATTCGCATTGGAGTATTGACCCCTCAAGACTTAGCAACAAAAAGACGTTGGGCAGTCCTCACAATAGTTATTCTGGCGGTGGTGGTTTCCCCAACACCGGATCTGCTTACTCAGCTCCTCATGGCTGGGCCAATGTATCTCCTCTATGAAATCAGCATCTGGCTGGGCTATCTTGTCGCTCGTAAAAGAGAGAACGAGCTGGCTCTGAAGTGAGTAAACTCGTTCTAAAGGGGGGTAAAACATGGGGTTAAGTGAAATCCTCTTAATACTGGTTGTTGTCCTGATTTTGTTTGGACCAGAGGATCTGCCAGTTATCGCTCGGTCCATCGGTAAACTTATTTTTGAAATTCGAAAAGCAACCAATGAATTGACCAAAGAGTTTCAAAACACCATAGATACACCGACTAATATCATGAATAAAGCATTTGAACAAACAACCTCATCACGTGGTGTTGAGAAGGATAAGGATGCCCCTAAAAGTGAGGCAGAAGATCCTGAAGCAGACGACGATCTACTGACTTACGAGGATGAAGTTAAGAAGGATCCCCTAGCGGAACTACCATTGGATATGGTATCTTATGAAGAAAAGGGTGCAAGCAGGTGAATCGGTTTTGAAACAACTCTGGCTCTTCAATCAAATCAATTCAGATCTACAACGGGTTGAAAAAGAACTGACAAAATTCGTGGAGACGGACTATCCAATTCTCCAAGATTCTGCTGTCCATTTGTTGGCTGCCGGAGGTAAGCGATTGCGCCCGGCCTTTACGCTTTTAGCTGGTAAGTTTTTTGGCTATCCATTAGAGCGTTTAATGCCAGTTGCGATGGCCTTAGAACTTATTCATATGTCTTCGTTGGTTCATGATGATGTGGTAGATGCCTCGATGACCAGGAGAGGGCGGGAGACGGTTAAAGCGAAATGGGGTAATGTCGTTTCCGTGGAAACAGGGGATTATCTGTTAGCCAAATCCCTGATGCTCATTTCTAAGATTGATCATCCAGAGGTCGCACGTATTCTAGCCGAGATCAGTGTTGAAATGTGTCAAGGGGAAATTCAGCAGATTAAGTGTTCCTTCGATGTTGAACAAACCTTGAAACAGTATTATTACCGTATTAAACGTAAAACAGCCTTGTTGATTTCGGCATGTTGCAAATTAGGGGCTTTAGTGTCTGGTGGTTCTAAGCGTCAGGTCTGGGCTTTAGGTGCCTATGGTCATTCATTGGGAATGGCTTTTCAAATCGTCGATGATGTTTTAGATATTACGGCTAAGCCCTCCGAATTCGGCAAACCGATTGGGGGGGATTTGCGCCAGGGAATTATGACCTTACCTATGATTCTCGCTCTTCAATTATCTTCAGAGTCTACCCGATTAAAGGCGTTACTTAAGAAAATGGATAAAACAGATGATGAGGTAAGTGAAACTATAGGACTAATTAAATCTAGTGGTGCCATTGATCAGTCTATGCAGCTTGTGGATTTATATATTGCGAAGGCTAAAAGACATTTACAGGAACTGCCCAAAATCCCCACCCGTAAAGCTTTGGAAGAGCTTGCTGAGTTTATCCGAACACGTAAGTTTTAGAAGAGACAGAAAGTCCATTATGATTAAAAAGACCTGCAGCTAGTCTGTAGGTCTTTTTGGATTTAACTATTAAATATATTAAAAATGAACGCATTCATTTTTAATTGACAACCGATATTTCTGCCAATATAATGAATTGTGAACCGGTTCACTTTATTGTTGAATGGAACAAGAATGGGACAGGGAACCTGTCCTATTGTCCCATTGGATTGTAGACCGGTCAATCTCTGGGGGGATAAACATGCTGGTAGAAATGAACAGGCGAGAAAAAAAGAAGCTTCAGACAAAAAAGACTATAGCGGAAATAGCGTTGACCTTATATTTTAAAAAGGGCCTAAATGAAACTACGGTTGCGGAAATAATGGAGAAAGCAGCTCTTGGGACGGGTACCTTCTATAATTACTTCGAATCTAAGGAGGCTATTCTAAAGTACTGCCTAGCTGAAAGAATAGACAAAGCTAGTCAAACTTGTGAGGACATTCAATCATCAATGTTAAATTCAACCCAAAAGTTAACCCAAATCCTTCAGGTCATAGGAAAGACCCATGACGAAAATCGTCAACTGATTAGTTTATATATGAAGTTTTATCATAACTCAGATAAAGTCAATAGAGAGCCACCTCATGGAAATCGCTTTATGGAGATTTTATCCAACATCATTTTAGAAGGGCGAACCAAAAATGAGTTCAGGAAAGATATTCCGCCAGAAATAATCAATGAGATGTTTTCAGGTATTCTTAAAACTACCATGAGCAGTGATCTAAAACTATCATTTATGGATAATATCAATTTTAAATATTCTTTACTCTTAGAAGGTGTTATTAAAAGAGAAGGAGAGGTGTGACCTCAACCACCCTCCCTTTGCCGTAAAAGTTCATATCCATCCTCTTTTGGGGTATAATAACATGATTGAAACACTGCTTACACATATTTTTGGATGTAAGTCATTGCTAGAGAAGGGGCGATTCAGTGAAGGAACACCGCGATGAGGGCATAGTAGAGGAACTATGGAAAATTTTCAGCTCCATGAAATTGGGTCTCGTGTTGTTAGGGTTAGTAGCACTTGTTGCAGGTTTGGGAACTGTATTTCCACAAGCCAACTTAGAACCGGAGAAGGCCAAAGCGGTTGGGCAGATATGGCAAACCCTTGGTTTTACTCAAATTTATAGTACAATTTGGTTTCGCTTATTATTAGGTTTACTTTGTATTAATTTAATTATTTGCAGTATACAGCGTTTTCAAGGAATCTATCGTCGAACCTTTGGGCTTAAGCCGCCTGAAAGTGCCTCAACCGTGCCGAATAAAATGAACGTCAAATTAACGGGCGAGAGTGAATCTCTTAAGAAATCCGTCCATGATGTTCTGGGACGAAATGGGTTCAAAGTTACCACAACAGAAAGTAACAAAGGCTGGAGTTTTATAGGGATTAAAAGAAGGTGGGGAAACTGGGGGTCACTTATTTCCCATATTTCCTTTGTAGTTTTAGTCATCGGAGCCATCTTAGGCACAACAATGGGGTTTAAAGGGTTCGCTATGATCAGTGCTGGTTCAACCATTCCTATAAATTCAATTAATGTATCAAAAGGAACGGTTAAACAAGATTTTAGTGTCCATATCTATTCTGCTGAGGATCGGTTTTTAGCCAATGGTGAGAGAGATAATTGGTATACAGATATAGGAATTATCGAAAACGGTCAAGAAATAACTCGCCAAACAATCTCAGTAAATCATCCACTTACTTATAAAGGGGTAACGTTTTATCAATCAAGTTTTGCCAATGGGGCTCGTCTAATAGCTGATATAAAGGAACAAAAAATCCCTATGGTATTACAAGATCGCGGCGGGAATTATTTCCAAGCACCGGGGACTGATCTCTATCTTATCGTAGCAGCTATGAAAAACGATCCGCAATCCCCGGCAATTCTGTATCAAGTCTATAGGGGGACAGGTGTAGAACCTGTACAAACGGGACAACTCAACGCAGGTCAAACAATTGACGTCCAAGGAGAGTATAAATTAACCTTCGAGGGCAGTGCTGGTTTTACGGGACTACAAATAAAACAAGACCCGGGGGTATGGGTTGTTTGGTTAGGTTGTGCCTTATTGCTGCTAGGACTTATGTTATCATTTTATTGGCGTACGATGGTTGTCTCAGGATTTTTCGAATCAGGACAGGGACCAGATGGGGAACTGACCATGGGGGCTATGGCTGGTAAAGTTGCAGGTAGAGTCCAGAAAGAATTTGATCGCTTGATTCATGATATCCAAGCCAAATAGCAAACTTTAATGTAGATTAAGATAAGTTTTACTTTCTGGCTAGTACAAGTAAAGGGAGGATAATCATTGTGAATCAAGGACTACTTAATCTTGAAACTTCGGCCTTTTATGTCATGTTAATGGCCTACACTCTGTGTATGTTTTTTTACTGGGCGTGGATGGGCTCTAAGAAAGACCTAATGGGTCAATTCGCTACCTATCTTGCCATTGTTGGCTTAATCGCTAATACTGCGGCGATTATTTTGCGAATGATTATTGCAGGACGTCCCCCGCTTTCTAATTCCTATGAATTTTTGCTTACCTTTGTTTGGGGAATTACCCTAGTCCATCTATTCATAGAGTATCGTTACAAGCTAAGGTCTCTTGGTGGATTTGTCATGCCAATTTCCTTTCTGATCTTGATGTTCATTATTATGAGCATGGGACCGGAGGAGAGAATTGCTCAAGCGATTCCCCCAGCCCTTAAAAGTAAATGGCTGACCTTTCACGTATTGACCGCTACGCTGGCTTACGGAGCGTTTGCCATATCCTTTGGATTAGGGATTATGTATCTGCTAAAAATGAGCAGAGGCGCTGATAATAAAACAAATCCACAAGGAGTTATCTCTCGCTTCCCTGATCTCGAGACAATCGATGAGCTGTCTTACAAAGTCATAGGATTTGCCTTTCCCCTCTTGACCCTGTGCATTATTACGGGTGCAATCTGGGCAAATTATGCCTGGGGCACTTACTGGTCCTGGGATCCTAAGGAAACCTGGTCTTTGATTACTTGGATTATCTATGCAGCCTATTTGCATGCCAGGTTAATGTATGGCTGGAAGGGGAAAAGGGCAGCTTGGATGACAATTTTTGGGTTTGCTGCGGTTCTATTCACTTTCTTTGGAGTAAATTACTTTTTGCCAGGGTTACATTCCTATGCTAGCAGCCAATTGATCTCGATTGTTTAATGCTATAGTTGCATAGACAGTACGGCTGCAGTAAATTCAAGAAACCACAAGTTTTGGCAGGAAATATGTCCGAATAAGCCGAATTTATAGTTAGATAAAACGTTGGAGAAGGTGACTAGAGTTTATGTCGCAGTATTATCCCATATTTATAGACTTAAAGGCTCTGCCGGTTTTGGTTGTCGGGGGAGGAAATGTGGCTTTGCGCAAAGTTCAAACTCTTTTACATCATGGAGCATTGGTGCGCATTGTTTCTCCTCGTCTCGATCCGGAACTTAAAGAACTGATTGATGGAGAAACTTGTTTTTGGGTGGAAAAGAACTATTCTTCGGAAGATATTCAAGAGGCCAGGCTTGTTTTTTCATGTACAGAGATTGAGGAAGTAAATGCCCAAGTGTCACGTGATGCGAATGCTCTTTATCGACTGGTCAATGTCGTAGATGATCCAGACAAATGTAGTTTTATCGTACCATCGATTATGGAGCAAGGAGATCTGAAAATTGCGGTATCGACAGGAGGAAGCAGTCCTATTGTTGCGCGGCAAGTACGTGCAGAGTTAGAAACTATGTACGGCTCTGAAATGGCGGAATATCTTACCTTACTCAAGAATTGGAGAAATAAAGCTAAGTCTGAATTGCCACCTGAAAAACGAAGTATCTTTTGGAATCGTGCAACGGACGGCGAAGTGAGAGAACTCATCAAAGCCCAACGATTAGCCGAGGCGAAAGGAGTGGTCGAAACATGTTTCCAGTCGCTATTGGGCTAAATCACCGGAGCGCGCCAGTAGAAATAAGGGAAAAAATGAGTTTTCACCCCTCTCAAATGCAGACGGCTCTTAAAGAATTGAAGAATTGCCCAGCAATACAAGGAGTCGTAATTCTCAGTACCTGTAATCGTACGGAGATCTATGCTGCTACAACGGATGTAGAAACAGGCATCCGCTCTATAAAGGAGTTTTTTGCTAGTCATCACGGACTTGAGGAAGGGATACTCGAGAACTACTTATATGCCCATACCCTATATGATGCCGTCCGCCACTTGTATCGAGTAGTATCTGGTTTGGATTCCATGGTTCGAGGAGAGACTCAAATTCTGGGACAGGTTAGTACTGCTTATCAACAAGCTAACGATGCTGAGGTTACCAACAAAGTGATCAACGTGCTTTTTCAGAATGCTTTAGCAGTAGGCAAACGTGTTCGTACAGAAACTTTAATCGACCAGCATCCCGTTTCCATTAGTTATACGGCCGTAGAGCTCGCCAAACAACAATTTGGTGAACTTCAAGGTAAAGGAATTTTAATTATGGGAGCAGGGGAAATGAGTACCCTGACAGCTAAATACTTGGTATCAGCAGGGGCAACTACAGTCTTGGTCTCGAATCGATCCTATGAAAAAGCTGTGATATTGGCGCAGGAGTGTTGTGGACGTGCGGTTCGCCTTGATGATGTTGATCAGTACCTCGAAGAAGTAGACATTGTCATTTCTGCGACGGCTTCAAAACATTTTGTGTTGTTGCCGGAACGGATGCTGGGAATTATGAAAAACCGTAAGAATCGACCTATCCTGATTATTGATATCGCAGTACCTCGTGATATTCACCCTGATGTAGGAAAGATTCCCCAAATTACGTTGTTTGATATTGATGATTTGCGCGGGGTGGTTGACCGTCATCATCAAGAGCGTGAACTTGCGGCTCAAAACGCTGAAAAGATTATCGATGAAGAAATGGAATTATTTCTAAAATGGCACAATACCTTATATGTTGTTCCGACGATTTTAGCCTTACAGGAAAAGGGAGAGAAGATTAGAGATCTTCAAGTTGAGCGCGCCCTAACGCATTTATCAGGGTTAACGCCCAAACAAGAGAAAGTAATACGATCTATGGCAAATTCTATTGTGAATCATCTGTTACATGTGCCGATTATCAACCTCAAAGAATATGCCAATACAAGTCAAGGGCATCTGTATACGGAAATACTACAGAACCTATTTGATTTAAATGTTAGACAAGAGGGCTCACGCCCGAGCTTAATCTTAAAGAAGAGTCAAGGGCAGGGGCATCATAGGAGGGCTGAATGAAGAACATTCGTATAGGAACTCGGGACAGCCAATTAGCAATGTGGCAAGCCGAGTGGGTACAAAGTCAACTAACCAAACTTTATCCTCACCTTAACTTTGAGCTTGTCTCAATGAAAACCAAAGGGGATAAGATTTTAGATGTCCCCCTTTCGAAGATCGGGGACAAAGGACTATTTACGAAGGAATTAGAGCAAGGTCTGCTCAAAGACGAACTTGATATGGCAGTCCATAGTTTAAAGGACATGCCAACCTTATTACCACCCGGGTTAATCATTAGTGCCTTTTGTGAGAGAGAGGAGCCTAGGGACGTTTTTCTAAGCAGGAACGGGCTCTCAATCGAGGATTTACCTGAGGGAGCCATTATTGGCACAAGCAGTTTGCGCCGGAAATCACAACTTAAGCATTATCGCCCAGATCTTGGTTTTATGGATTTGCGGGGGAATCTCCAGACTCGGTGGAGGAAGTTACAAGAGTCCGAAATGGCGGGGATTATCCTTGCTGCTGCTGGTGTAAAACGGTTAGGGTGGGAAGAACGAATCACTCAAATTCTGCCGGAAGACATCATGCTCTCGGCGGTAGGGCAAGGGTCCATCGCCGTGGAAATTGATGAGAAACGTTCGGATATTGCAGATCTATTATCTCGACTTAACCATACTCCGACGGAACTAGCAGTGCGTGCTGAACGCGCCTTAATGCGCAAGCTTGAAGGAGGTTGCCAAGTCCCCATCGGGGCCTTGGGAGAAGTGGTTGATGGGCAGATTGTGCTTCGAGGAATGGTGGCGAGTCTTGATGGATCTCGCTTGATTAAGGCAGAAGCCAACGGAACTGATCCGAAAACAGTGGGCAACGAAGTTGCCAATCGTCTGATAGACCTAGGGGCTACCTCGATATTAGCGGAAATACGATAAGGGAACTAGGGGACTTGTGTGACACAGCGCTCAGTGCTTACGACGCAGAGCAAACTAACCGTTTAAGCTCCTTCTATGGGGAGCGGGGTGCCAGCCAAACTCGCCATCCGCCGGCCATGGATGGCCAAGTGTCCCTGTAGCCCACGAAAACAATGTTTTCGCACGGATTAATCTTCTTGCAGACACTGTCTTCGCACGGATTAGCCTTCTTGCAGGACGGCGAGAAGGGACCATGGCTCGGTTGGCTGCAGCGCACGTCCGACGACCATGGATGGTCTAGTGTCCCCGGAGCCAAGGATGGCGGGAGGGGACCTTGTGCGCTGCCCCGAATCTGGGGTCAGTCGCTTAAACGGAAGTTTGCTATTCTGCTTACGTAAAGACGTCGCGACTGTGTGACACTGCGTCCCGGACTTGGGACAGGAGAACGAATAATTAAGCTTTGTAACATGATGGGATAGGAGTGTTTCATTTTGAGTAAGGGATATGTATATTTAGTGGGTGCTGGTCCGGGAGACCCAAAGTTGATTACGATTAAAGGGTCAGAATGTATTGCTAAAGCAGATGTTTTAGTTTATGATCGGTTGGCTTCGCGACGTCTTTTGACATTAGCTCGTCCGGACTGCGAACTGATCTATGTAGGGAAATCTCCGGATCGCCACACACTTCGTCAAGAAGAAATTAACCAAGTCCTCGTCGATAAAGGGCTTGAGGGGAAAATAGTGACCCGCCTAAAAGGTGGAGATCCTTTTGTTTTTGGTAGAGGAGGCGAGGAGGCTGAAGCCCTACTCAAGGCAGGGATTCAGTTTGAGGTAGTACCAGGTATTACTTCGGCTATTGCCGTTCCTGCTTATGCTGGCATTCCAGTAACCCATCGAGATCTGACGTCCTCCTTTGCGGTCATAACGGGACATGAAGACCCTACAAAGAATGAAACAAGTATTCATTGGGACCACCTGGCACAATCCCATGGAACCTTAGTGTTTCTAATGGGCATGGAAAACCTTCCCCTTATCGCGCAGAAACTAATAGAAAACGGCAAGAAGCCAACCACCCCGGTAGGAATCATTCAATGGGGTACTAGACCGGAACAACGAACCCTCGTGGGGCAACTAGATTCTATTGCCTCAGAGGTTAAGAAGCAAAACTTCACTAACCCTTCGATTATTATCGTCGGTGAAGTCGTCTCTCTGCGAGAAAAACTCCAGTGGTTCGAAAAGAAACCATTGTTTGGTCAAAGGATTGTAGTGACTCGGGCACGCCATCAGGCCAGCGTGTTAACCCAGGAAATCGAAGCTTTGGGTGGAGAGGCCTGGGAATTTCCGACGATTGAAATTGTCCCTCCCACGGATAATGCATATTTAATTAAAGCGATGAATAGTTTACAAGGATTTAATTGGCTTGTTTTCACCAGTGTCAACGGGGTTGAGGCCTTTTTTGAAGAACTTAGCATTCAAGAGCGAGATGTTCGAGAATTAGCGGGTCTGGAGATCGTTGCCATTGGTCCGGCTACTCAAGCTGCCATTGAGAAACGAGGACTTCGTGCTGCCTATGTCCCAGAAGAATACCGAGCCGAGAAGATCGTGGAAGGTCTTTCGGACCGGATTTCCTCTGGTCAAAAGGTGTTACTGGCCAGGGCAGAAGAAGCCAGAGATATACTGCCAGAATCTCTTAAGGCTATGGGAGTAGAAGTCTGGGATGTCCCAGTCTATAAGACGGTTCTCGGAGGAGCTAATCGAGAAGAATTACATCGTATGCTTCGTGAGAAGGAGATTCATACGGTCACATTTACAAGTTCTTCGACTGTGCGCAATTTTGTAGAACTTTTGGATGGGGAAATCTCTCTGCTAAAAGGTGTCTCACTGTATTCCATCGGACCAATTACTAGTGCCACTGCTCGAAAGCTCGGTCTGACGATCTATAAAGAGGCCAATGAATATACAATTCAGGGATTAGTCGAAGCCTTATTGGAGGGGTAAAGGTATGATTAGTGTCACAAAGCTCTTATTTGATACAGAATACTTCGGAGACTCTCTTCGTTATAGTAAGCACTCGCTGGGGTCCCAGAACGGAACAACCGTCGGGTCTGGCCCGGTTGTAGTATGGAATTCGACTCGTACCTGTAACTTAAAATGTGCCCATTGTTATATGGAATCTGATGCTCAAAAATACCAAGATGAGATGTCAACTGCCGAAGCTAAACGCTTTATCGACGATCTAGCTGATTTTCGGGTTCCGGTACTTCTTTTCTCTGGCGGTGAACCTTTGATACGTCCTGACTTCTTCGAATTGGCAGAATATGCTACCTCAAAAGGTTTGCGGGCAACCCTTTCCACGAATGGTACATTGATCACGCCAGAAGTGGCAAAGAGAATCAAAGAAATCGGTGTTGGCTATGTGGGGATCTCATTAGACGGACTCCAAGATGTCAATGATAAATTTCGAGGTAAAGAGGGCGCTTTTAAGGCGGCAATGGAAGGCATTCAAAACTGTGTCGCTGTTGATCAACGTGTTGGGCTTCGTTTTACAATTAATCATCATAACATTCAAGAACTTGATAAAATTTTTGATTTTATTGAAGCAGAAAATATCGATAGAGTTTGTTTCTACCATTTGGTCTATTCCGGTCGCGGCAGCCAGATGATTGCTGAGGATGTGACTCCAGAAGAATCCAGGCAAGCCATGGATACCATCATTCGGCGTACACGGGATTTCGAAGAACGCGGTTTGAAGAAAGAAATCCTCACTGTAGATAATCATTGTGATGGAGTTTACATGTACCTGCAGGCCCTAAATGAAGATCCTGCCAGGGCCGAACGGATTAAAAATCTAATTGGATTTAACGGTGGAAACCGTTCAGGCATAGCCTTCGGAGAAGTAGATCCCCTGGGGAATGTACACCCCGATCAATTTACCCAGCATATCACCTTTGGCAATGTCAGAGAGCGTAAATTTGGAGATATCTGGACGGATCTAACTCATCCTACATTGGCGGGACTGAAAGATCGAAAGGGCTTACTCAAAGGACGGTGTTCATCCTGTCAATATTTAAGTATGTGTAACGGTAATTTCAGAACGCGTGCTGAAGCCGTGACGGGAGATTATTGGGAATCAGACCCAGCCTGTTATTTGACAGACACAGAGATCGGCTTGAAGTAGGCGATCAAGTGATTCTTAGATTCAGATGGAGTTTGCCTAAGAGGAATTGATAGTCATCGGATAAATGAAAGATTATCCTGTCAGCTCAGGATGACATAGTGCCTCATACTTGATGGTTATTAAAGGAGGTCATGAAGAGATGGAACTGCAAAGGCGACCCCGCCGTTTACGAGCCAACGAAACTATTCGTAGTATGGTTCGGGAAAACCATATTAGAATAGAGAATCTGATTTACCCCATGTTTGTCATGGCGGGGGAGAAGAAAAAGGTGGAGATCTCCTCTATGCCCGGAGTCTATAATTTTTCTCTCGATGAGTTTATCTTGGCACTTCGGGAAGTTGTAGAACTAGGAATCCCAGCGGTCTTGCTATTCGGGATTCCGGAGAGTAAGGATAGTGTTGGTTCAGGAGCTTACCATGACCAGGGGATTGTACAACAAGCCGTACGCTTAGCTAAACAACACTACCCCGATCTCTATGTCATCACGGATGTCTGCTTATGCGAATATACGGATCACGGACATTGTGGGCTGATTGAAAACGGACAGGTTATGAATGACCCGACCCTCGAACTGCTGGCCAAGACGGCACTTTCTCAGGCCCTAGCGGGTGCGGATATGGTTGCTCCATCGGACATGATGGATGGACGAGTTGCTGCCATCAGGGAAATGTTAGATAACGAAGGATTTTCTCATATTCCCATCATGGCCTATTCAGCTAAGTTTGCCTCAGGATTTTATGGACCCTTTAGAGAGGCTGCAGGTTCAACCCCTCAGTTTGGAGATCGCAGAACCTATCAGATGGATTCAGCCAATGGCAATGAAGCAATGTTGGAAACGGATTTAGACATTGAGGAGGGCGCCGACATGATTATTGTAAAGCCGGCCCTGTCCTATGGAGATATAATTTATCGAACTAAAGAGCGATACGGCGTGCCTCTCGCAGCCTATAATGTCAGCGGAGAATACTCTATGGTTAAAGCCGCGGCAGCTAAGGGTTGGATAGATGAGAAACGCATTGTTCTGGAGGCCCTAGTGAGTATGAAGCGAGCAGGAGCGGATTTGCTAATTACGTATCACGCTTTAGACGTGGCACGTTGGCTAAGAGAGGAGCGTTAAGCATGATCGTTTCTTGGAATACAACGAATGATTGCAATATGTTCTGTGATCATTGCTATCGCGATGCCGGGTGTAGAGTTGAAGATGAACTCAACACGGCTGAAGCAAAGACCTTGTTAGAGCAAATTGCCAAAGCAGGCTTCAAGATTATGATTTTTAGCGGAGGGGAACCTCTGATAAGACCGGATATTGTAGAACTTGTGGCCTATGCCACATCACTCGGGTTGCGTCCGGTGTTTGGGACCAACGGAACTCTAATCACACTAGATTTAGCTCGCCAACTCAAAGAGGCTGGCGCTATGGGAATGGGGATTTCCCTAGACTCTTTGGATAAGGCTAAACATGATGAATTTCGAAAGTTCCCAGGTGCTTGGGATGGGGCAGTACAGGGGATGAAAAATTGCCGTGAGGTAGGACTGGCCTTTCAAATTCACACGACAGTAATGGATTGGAATGCCCATGAGGTAGAAGCCATTACGAATTTCGCTGTCGAACTTGGCGCTGTAGCTCACCATTTCTTCTTCCTCGTCCCGACGGGACGGGCGGTGTCCATCGAGGAAGAGTCCTTAAGAGCTGAGGCCTATGAGGATATTCTCACTCGTATCATGAAAAAACAACAAACCGTAAACATTGAATTAAAGCCTACTTGTGCTCCTCAGTTTATGCGGATCGCGAAACAAATGGGGGTTGATATGCGCTTTAGTCGCGGATGTTTAGCAGGCACAGCCTATTGCATTATTGGGCCCAAAGGCCAAGTTCAGCCCTGTGCATATTTAAATATTCCCCTAGGGGATGTTCGAGAGACTCCCTTTGACGAGATTTGGCGTAACAATGAGGTATTACAGAAACTACGTACATTAGACTATAAAGGCGGCTGCGGGTCGTGTGAATATAAGCGCGCTTGCGGCGGGTGCCGTGCACGTGCCGCCTATTACAATGAAGGAGATTACATGGCCGAGGAACCGTGGTGCCTATATCACGGAAGGAAGGGGGTTTAGTATGGATGCAACCGATCGAGCCCTACTGAATGCTATCCAAAATGATTTTCCAATTGCCGTTCATCCCTATCAGATCTTAGGTGACGCTGTAGGAACAACAGAGGATGACGCCTATAATCGAATTCAACATCTTCGCCAGGAAGGGATTATTCGACGTTTAGGGGGGGTCTTCGATTCTCGCCGTTTAGGGTATCACAGTACCTTGTGTGCCGGTAAGGTTCCGGAAGAGAAAATATCTGTCTTAGCTGAACTCTTAGAAGGAATTCCAGGCGTGACACACAACTATCTTCGTGATCATACCTATAATGTTTGGTTTACACTTATAGCACCCTCACTCACTGTTTCCGAACGCATCCTTCAAACTATTCGCGAAGTAACGGGAGTAAATGACATTTATACTCTTCCTGCATCACGTGTCTTTAAAATTAACGTCAATTTTGATTTTGATAGTTCAATTGACGAGCAAGAGAATGAACCGGATACATCAAAAGAACACTTTGTACGGGGCGTGCCTATGGAAGAGATCTCTCCTTATGAATTAACGGATGATGATATTACCCTTATACGAGTGCTCCAGGGTAATCTGCCTGATTCTCCAAATCCATTTGAAGTCCTAGCAGAAAGCATTCAATGGCCAACTGCCAAGGTGATTTCAGCAGCAAATCGTTTATTAGAGGAGAAAATCCTGAGGCGTTTCGGTGCAGTTCTTCGCCATCAAAAAGCTGGTTTTGTTGCCAATGCTATGGGAGTTTGGCAGGTTGATCCAGAACAGGCGGATAGGGTGGGACAAGTCATGGCGCGTTTTAAGGAAGTCAGCCATTGTTACCAGAGACCAACCCTTCCTGATTGGCCTTACAATATCTTTACGATGATCCATGGGCGTAGTACAGAGGATTGTAAAGATATCATGAAGAGAATCTCCCAAGCAACAGGGGTCAATAGGTTTTCTATGCTGTTTAGTGTTGCCGAATTAAAAAAGAGCAGTATGCAATATTTCTTGGAAGAAGAAAACTAGAGGGGGGTAAAAACTTGAGTTTTGTAGATGACAAAAGCCGCCAAGCATTTGCTAGGGCACAGAGAGTTATACCCGGTGGTGTAAATTCCCCAGTCAGGGCTTTCAAATCCGTAGGACGGGATCCGGTCTTTATAGAGCGGGGTCAAGGAGCTCATATTTGGGATATTGATGGCAATCAATACCTTGACTTCGTCGGTTCCTGGGGCCCTCTGATTGTTGGACATGCTCATCCGGAGGTAGTTTCAGCAATCAAACGGGTGGCTGAACTAGGAACAAGTTACGGTGCACCTACCGAAGTAGAAACCGTACTGGCTGAGGAAGTACTAAAGGCGTATCCTTCTATGGAGATGATACGCATGGTCAATTCTGGGACTGAAGCAACCATGAGTGCATTGCGTTTAGCGAGAGGGGTCACTGGCAGGGCCAAGATCGTCAAATTTGAGGGCTGTTACCATGGTCATGCTGACCAACTTCTGATCAAGGCCGGAAGCGGAGCGCTTACCTTTGGTGTTCCAACTTCTCCAGGGGTTCCGACTCAAACCGCAGCTACGACAATCTCTGCTCGGTTTAATGACCTAGAAGGATTGACAGAAATCTTTAAGCGCGAAGGGGAAGAGATCGCTTGTGTTATCTTAGAACCCGTAGCAGGAAACATGGGTGTAGTTTTACCTGAAAATGAGTTTTTACAAGGATTAAGACGTCTAACAGAGGAGTATGGGGCATTACTGATTTTTGATGAAGTAATGACTGGCTTTAGAGTAAGCTATGGAGGAGCACAGGCCCATTTTGGAATTGATCCAGATTTGACTTGTTTAGGTAAAGTGATTGGCGGAGGACTTCCGGTAGGAGCTTACGGCGGAAAACGCCGATTTATGGAACAGATATCTCCTAGCGGCCCAATTTACCAAGCGGGTACTCTATCGGGAAATCCCTTAGCCATGAACGCGGGGCTGGCTACCCTAAAATTGTTACAACAGCCGGGAACCTATCAAGAGTTGCAAGCCAAGACAACACGGCTCGCTGAAGGGTTAAAGCAACTTGCTCAAGAAGCCGGGCTTCCCATTTGGGTGAATGCTGTTGGAGCTATGTTTTCTGCCTTTTTCACCAATACTCCAGTCAAGGATTATGCCAGCGCCTGCACATCCGATGTAGAGCGTTTTGCAAAGTTTTTCCGGGGAATGTTAGAGCGTGGTATTTACTTAGCACCTAGTCAATTTGAAGCCGTCTTTTTATCGATAGCACATACAGAATCAGACATTGACCATACCTTAGAGCAGGCTCGTAACGTTCTAAAAACTCTCTGATAGATGGAAAGAGCGTAGATGTTAAACTAGGGTTATTAATCAAATATAGCCCTCAAAAGGGGTGTCTCTCCCATTGAAACCTAAACGAATCGTAAGAACCGTCATTTCGTTAAGTTTGCTTGCTGCCTTGATAGCGGTGCTCTATAGTTCTCAGACTAGCGATTCATCCAACCCACATGCGTCGGTTCCTCAAGAAATTTGGATTCATGGACCGAAAGGACACGGATATGCTGTGATGAACAATCAACAGCCGTGGAAACAGTGTTATGAGTGTCATGAAAAGAAAGGTTTAGGCGGCGAGGCATATTGTCAGAGTTGTCATGATCAATCGGGTGTAAAGGCAGCAATACCTCAAAGGCCTGCACAATAGTTTGTTGTTGATGCTCGATATAAACGCCGAAGAAGAGGAGTCTTTTTCGGTGTTTTTGTGACTTTCCACAAGGTTTATACCTTTCTTTTCTTTATAGTATCTTATTTAAGAAGTTGAATTGGAGGAACTTAAATGGTGGGTAAATCAGTTGATCATTCCCAGGTAATTATGTCAAACGTAATGTTGCCACAGCATGCCAATCCCTTTGGTAACGTTCATGGTGGTGAGATTATGAAATTAATGGATAGTGCAGCAGGGGTTGTAGCCCGACGACATGCTCGTACAAACGTTGTAACAGCGAGAGTCGATAAACTTGAATTTCACCTTCCCACCCATGTTGGCGATGTTGTGACTTGCTATGGCAAATTGACGTTCGTCGGCAAAAGTTCTATGGAAGTCTCAGTGACTGTTACGGTTGAAGATGTGTCGAAAAATGAACCCGCTAAAACAGCTTTAACGTCCTATTTTACGTTAGTTTCCCTCGATGAAAGCGGTAAATCCCAACAGGTTCCGCCTCTGGAGCTTACAACTGAAGAAGAACGTCGTATATTTGAGGAAGGTCGACAACGTTATCTTGCTTATAAGCAACTTGGAAAAAAGGTAGGCGATCTATAAGTTCATATATCTATACTAATAGCCCTGCATTTAATTCAGGGTTTATTTTTACGCAAGACAACTTAATTTAGAATATCGGAACAATGTATTTCCATATTTATACTATAATGTATTATAATGAATCTAGTTAAAATTAAGGAGGTAAAAGAGATGATTAAAGTGATTGCTAAGCTAACCATCAAAGAGGATAGGGTCGAAGAATTCAAAACCTTTGTTCCTGGATTAGTTGAGGAAACTCGAAAAGAAGAGGGATGTCTTAGTTATCAATTATTTCAAGATCTTAAGAACAAAAAGGTCTTAACGTTTATTGAAGATTGGGAAAGTATGGAGGCCCTGCAACGGCATATGAAATCGAAACACTTCCAAGAAGCAATGCCCAAGATCGCTGAACTTCAAGAAAAGGAAATGGAACTTAGTGTAAGCAATTTGGTTATTTAAGTATACTTAATTAGCGGAAGCTATAAGATTTAGCCGGGAAAGCACTATATTCCCAGCTAAATCTATTTTTAGGTTAAGATTACCCTCGCATTTGAATCTGTGAACTATTCAGTATAAGATTAGACCTAAGGAAGGTGATACCATGAAATTTAAAGAGTTTACTTACCGGCGGCCAGATTTATCCCAGGTGGAAACTGAGTTTTCTAAGCTATTAGCAACCTTCGATCAAGCTGAAGATGTTGAGCAGCAGGATTTAGCAATGATCGCCATTAATAAATTAAGAAATCAGTTTGAATCGTCGGAACAGCTTGTACATATACGCCACACCATCAACACGACAGACCCCTTTTATGAAGAGGAACAGAGCTTTTTTGATGATGGAATGCCAATTTACCAAGGCTTAATATCCCGATATTATCAGTCTTTGGTTAACTCTAAATTTAGGCAGGCTTTAGAAGAAAAATGGGGAAAACAACTCTTTATCAAAGCTGAGCTCACGATTAAAACCTTTGCCCCAGAAATCATTGAAGACTTACAACTGGAAAACAAACTTTCAAGTGACTATACTAAGCTCCTGGCTTCGGCTAAAATTATGTTTGAAGGAGAGGAAAGAAATCTACCTGGTTTAGTCCCTTTTCAATTATCAACTGATCGAGCTACTCGGAAACGTGCCAATGAAGCTAAATACGCTTTCTTCAAGGCCAATGAAGGAAGATTAGATGAAATCTATGATGGCTTAGTAAAAGTCCGGTCCCGAATAGCTCAGAAATTGGGTTATCCAAATTTCATTGAGCTTGGCTATGCCAGAATGATGCGTTCGGACTATTCGCCGGATATGGTGGCAAACTTTCGTAAACAGGTCAAGGAGTCGATTGTCCCGGCGGCTAGCAAACTACGAGAACGGCAAAGGAGACGGCTGGGGACGGCAGATTTAACTTATTACGATGAAAAGTTTAATTTCCAAACCGGTAATGCCTACCCTCATGGGGATTCTGAATGGATAGTAGACAATGGGCGACGGATGTATAACGAATTATCTGCTGAGACTGGGGAGTTTTTTCAGTTTATGGTGGACAATGAGCTGATGGACTTAGTTAGTAAAAAGGGTAAAGCCGGAGGCGGTTATTGTGCTTACATCAGCCAGTACCAGGTTCCCTACATCTTTTCAAATTTTAATGGGACTTCGGGGGATATTGATGTCTTAACTCATGAGGCGGGGCATGCTTTTCAGGTTTATAGGAGTAAACACTTCCAAATCCCCGAATATCATTGGCCAACCTATGAGGCTTGTGAGATTCATTCAATGAGTATGGAATTTTTCACATGGCCTTGGATGGACCTTTTCTTCAAAGAGGATACAGACAAATATAAGTACACCCATCTGAGTGATTCCCTACTCTTTATTCCATATGGGGTCAGTGTGGATGAATTCCAGCATTATGTCTATGCTCATCCGGAGGCCTCACCACAGGATAGGAAAGCAGCCTGGAGAGAGATTGAACGAAAATACCTGCCTCATCGGAATTATGAAGATAATGACTATTTGGAACGAGGTAGTTACTGGCATCAACAAGGGCATATCTTTGGTAATCCATTCTATTATATCGATTACACTTTAGCTCAGATTTGTGCTTTTCAGTTCTGGATAAGGTCCCGTGAAAATCGTGAATCTGCCTGGGCAGATTACTTGCGGCTCTGTGAGGCTGGGGGCAGTCAATCCTTCTTAGAACTAATTGAGTTAGCAAACTTGGTCTCTCCCTTTAAAGAGGGGTGCATTGCCTCCGTGGTGAAGGTCATTGAAGACTGGCTCGACGGAGTGGATGACAGTAAGCTTTAAATCAAAAAGCCAACCTTCACAACTGGTTGGCTTTTTGATTTGACGGAATAACTATCGTGGTCGTATCCAAGTACCCCCAGTTTCCTGGATAACAACCTTTTCGATTTGTCCTGCTGCTGCTTGACGGAAACGGAGAATGGGTTCTTCCATAGGCTCTCTGGATAGGTTGAAAGATCCCCAATGCATAGGTACCACCCATTTTGCAGACATTTCCTCAGCCATTTTCCAGGCCTGTTCAGGAGTAGCATGTTTATCTTCAAAGGATTTTGGAGAGTAGGCGCCAATACCCATTATGGCTAAGTCAATGGGAATACCACTCAGTTGTTGCTTAATTAGTTCAGTGTAGCCTGTATCAGCACCAAAAAAAATATTCACACCATTTTTAGATAAGAGGAGACTGTTAGCTTCCATACCTTTCTTCCAGGGTATTCGGGCTCCCCAGTGCTTGCCTTCGATTGCTGTAACCTTAACCCCGGATAAAGACTTACTATCTTGCCAGTGCATCTCTTCAACAGATTTGAAATTTATACCATTCCACAAGGGAAGAGTATTTTTGGCGGTAACAACATGGGTATTGGGTGATTGTAAGTTACGCAACGTTGGATAATCGAAGTGGTCAGTATGAGCATGTGATACCAGTAATAGATCAAGAGGGCCAACCTCGTCGCTAGTTAAGGCCGAAGCTATATAACGACTGGGCCCTATGGTTAAATTTCCTATGGGAGTAATACCAATACGTGAATCTAGGGCAGGATCAATCAGAATCTTTGTACCAAAGAAGTTAATTAGAAAACTAGCGTGACCAAGCCAAGCGACAGTGACATCATCCTTAGACCATTTGTTGGGAGTAGGGATAAAGTTAGGCCTCACTAATTTTTGTCCGGAGTTTTTCGTGCCTTGGTTACCGAAAACATTATCCATAGCAACATACCCTCCAGTCAACCCAAGAGTGCCTAAAAGGCCTAAGCTAATAAACTTTCTCCGTGTGAACCGTTTCGAGGAATTGCTTAGTGATTCCGAGTTGCTTAAATCAAGCTGATCCTTCAAGGATATCACTCCTGTATCTAAATATATTGTTTGCTGGAATCATATTATTGTAACAAGATTAGTTGAGGTTGTCATCTTAAAACAGTTAACCTGTCCCCGTGTTTCACCCTTGTCAGAAAATAAGAAATTTGTTGATAGTTTGATTGGAATATGGTATTATAATACTAATTCAAAAACTATGAAACGTGGTTTCATATATTAAAACAGTATTCCCTTTAGGGGCTCTTTATTAGGCAATTAATATTTTGTAAAGGAGAGATTTTAATGACAATTTGTAGCGTAGAAAAGAAAAATGAACAAACAAATAACTCTAAGGATAAGGAAAATATTAAGCAATGTCGTCAACAAAATAACTCTGTCGATAAGATTAAAGTTAAACAAGCACTCGAAGCTGATGATTTATGCTATAACTATGAAACAGGGTTTCATTATATGAGACGGTAACAAGTTACATCCATCCAGCCACTCGGAAAACAACAAGTATTTAGCAGGGAGGCTTGTTATTATGAGAGAAAAACAACGAGAGGGATTAATGGAGGAAAATAGGTTGTTTTTCCCTCCTGCAGGGTTTTATAAAAAGGCTATTATTCAAAACCCGCAAATCCACGAACTAGGGCAGGACCGGACAAAGTTTTGGGGCGAACAGGGAAAACGGTTAGACTGGTTTAAACCATGGGATACAGTTCTGGAGTGGAAACCTCCCTTTGCCAATTGGTACTCTGGCGGGACATTAAATGCAGCTTATAATTGCTTAGACCGGCATTTGAAGGGAGCGCGCAGGAATAAAGCGGCGCTAATCTTTGAAGGAGAGTTAGGAGAGCGAAGAGTATTAACCTATCAGGATCTGTACCGCGAGGTAGCTCAGTTTGCGAATGTCCTCAAGTCTTATGGTGTTGAAAAGGGGGACCGCGTGACAATTTACATGCCTATGATTCCAGAGGCTGTCATCGCGATGCTGGCTTGTGCTAGAATTGGCGCTCCCCACAATGTTGTATTTGGCGGATTCAGTTATGAAGCTCTAAGGGATAGAGTTCTTGATTCTCAGGCAAAGGTTATCGTTACCTCAGATGGGAGTTATCGTCGCGGAAATATTATTCCTTTAAAAGAAAACGTGGATCAAGCATTGGGTACTGTTACTTGCGTTGAAAAGGTGATTGTTGTTCAACGTACAGGTCAACCTGTAGAAATGCAGGTCGGTAGGGATATTTGGTATCACGAGGTAATTAAAAATGTCTCAATGGTCTGCCCGGCTGAACCTATGGATGCGGATGATATGCTTTTCATACTTTACACAAGCGGTACAACTGGAAAACCCAAGGGCATTGTCCATACAGTCGGTGGTTATATGGTTGGGGTGTCAACAACTCATGAGTGGGTATTTGACCTTAAAGAAGAAGATGTTTATTGGTGTACTGCGGATATCGGCTGGATTACAGGACATAGCTATTTGGTGTATGGGCCACTATCAAATGGTGCAACGGTTTTAATGTACGAGGGAGCACCGGATTTTCCAGAAAAGGATCGTTATTGGGAGATTATTGAGAAATATGGGGTAAGTATTTTATATACTGCTCCAACAGCGATACGTACGTTTATGAAATGGGGGGAAAGCTATCCTTTAGGCAGGGATCTTTCCAGTCTGAGGCTTTTAGGTTCAGTTGGTGAACCGATTAACCCGGAAGCCTGGATGTGGTACTATAAACATATTGGGGGAGAGCGCTGTCCCATTGTTGATACCTGGTGGCAAACTGAGACAGGTATGATTATGATGACGCCCGTACCAGGGATTACTCCTCTGAAACCTGGATCCTGCACGACTCCCTTTCCCGGAGTTTATCTAGAAATTGTGGATCATAAGGGTGAACCCGTTCCGAAAGGAGAGGGTGGCTATTTAATCGTTCGTGAGCCTTGGCCTGCCATGCTTAAAACGGTCTATGGGGATAACAAGCGCTATGAAGATACATATTGGGGTCAATTCCCGGGTGTGTATTTTACAGGGGATGAAGCAAAATGGGATGATGATGGTTATTTCTGGGTAATTGGACGAGTGGATGATGTCATTAATGTCTCAGGGCATCGGATTGGGACGGCGGAAGTAGAAGGTGCTTTGGTAGATCATCCGGCAGTTGCAGAAGCAGCCTGTGTAGGCAGAGTACACGAAGTAAAAGGCCAGGCAGTCTTTGCATTTGTCAGCTTAAAAGAAGGAGTAGCCATTCACGACGAGCTTATTGCTGATCTGAAGGCGCATGTTGCTCTTAAAATCGGTTCCCTCGCACGACCTGATGACATTTTCTTAACGGATGAACTGCCTAAGACTCGAAGTGGAAAGATAATGAGACGTCTCCTCAAGGATATTGCCGAGGGTCGGGCAATGGGAGATACTAGTACATTAGCAGATGCAGCCGTCGTTAATTTCCTGAAAAAGAATGTTCAAGCCCAGAAAGATCAAACAGCACCGATAACGATCTTGGGTCGGAATAAGATTTCAATACCTGACACAGCAACGTTTAATCGTTGTAAGGATGAATCTTATGAAGGGTACAGTTATACTGTATGGTACGCTACCCCTCCAAAGGATGGCTCCCGTCATCCAATGACTCATTTTTATTGCTTCCAGTGGATACAAAAACTAAACTTAGTTTCCGAAGTCGTTGCGGCCATTACTAATATATTGCTCAACAATAAGGCTGCCTTAGAAACGATTTTTGCCAACGGAACACCGGATTTTAGTCATGCAGTGATCAATGAAGGGAAAATTACAGATGACTTAGCTGAGGAAGGACAAATCTGTTTTTGTGGTTCCGAAGGTTGATATGGCCTTATATCAAGCGAAAGCCAATGGGCGAAATCAGGTTGCATTTTTACCCTGTAAATATTAGTTTTATGATCCTTCTACAAGCATAAGAAACTCCCCTCTAAAGCAATGGAATTGCCATAGGGGGGAGTTTCTTAAGGCTACTTTAAAAGTTTTGGAGAAATAACCGAACGACATCAGCTCCACCAATTAAGGTGCCAATTGAGCCGCCTAAGTTTGCTAAAGTAACGATAATTAGAATACGTGTTACCTTATTATTCCAAAAACCTTTAAGACTAAAGACGTCCTCGGAAAGATTTTCAAAGTCTCTTACACTAGGTCGGCGGAGATAGGCTTGTACAATTCCTGCGAACCAGCCTGCCGCAATGAGGGGGTGTAGGGTGGTTATGGGAGCTACAACAAAGGCAGTAAGAATGGTAAGGGGATGTCCAAAAGCAAGTGCAGTCCCGAGGGCTGCAAATGATCCAGTCCATAGTACCCAACTTATGGTTTGTTGGATTCCTGCTGTGGGATTTGCTATAAAGGTATAGATAATAACGGCGACTATAAGGAGAGGAATTGACCAACCGATAACTTTAAGAGCCTTAGAAGGAGCTGGTATCTGTGATAAGCGTGCTAAATCATGTTCCTTATGCAGCTCTTCTTTAATACCAGGAACATGTGCAGCACCTAAGACTGCAACAACCTTGTTTCCAGGAGCCTCCTTAATTTTTTGGGATAAGTATTGATCTCGCTCATCAATGAGAGGAATTTTTAATTTAGGAAAATTCACAGTGAACTCATTCAGTATGGTATTAAGCATATCTTGAGATTTCATTTTTTCCAGATCTTCTTCTGAAATATCTTCATCATCGAAAATGCTAGCGAAGATCCCCGTCAGAAGCTTTGCTTTCCCCCAAAAACCTACTCCTTGCCAAATCCTAGCAAAGGTTACTTGAATATTTCTATCGGCTAGTACTAGGTTTGCCCCAATTTCTTTTGCGGATTCAGCACCTTGAATCATTTCTTGTCCAGCATTAATCCCAAATTGTTTGGCGATCCTTTTTTGGAAGGAGGATATGACAAGATTAATCAAAAGTAACGTCGCTTTCTTTTCTTTGATAATCTTAAAAATATCAGTCTCTTTCCACTTGTTGCCTTCGACAATCGTTTTATAGCGCGGTTCATCTAATTCTATACAGACAGAGTCGGGTTTTTCAAAGTCAATTACCTCCTTGACTAGATCGGCGCTGTGTTTTGACACATGTGCAGTTCCAATAAGGATAAATTCTTTACCATCAATAGTTATGCGAGTAATGTTTTCGTTTTCTTCAAACATAATTACCTTCCTTACCTTCCGTTACTTTCCGTTACTTTCTCTATACATTAATCCATTCAATCACTATTACCCCATAAACTATATTGTACTCTAACTTACCCGTATCCGACAAATTAGATTAGGACTGCATGATGAGGCTTTCTCTCTCCGATTTTGGTAAATTGAAATTACCTAAATGGTTCACGAACTAAACGAAAGAAGAGACGGCACAGCCATCTCTTCTTTCGTTTAGTTTATACCCCTTCTGCTTTTGGGTGATTTAACTAATTACTGAACAACTTCGTAGGATTTATCGGCGCTCCAACCTTTGCTAAATCCGGCCATCCCGAATCCGAAATTTAAGCTCTTAGTAGGGATGCCATAGATATTTAACAAGGAATCGGTCTGTCCAGCTGTTTGGCCAGTATAACAATAGACTACGACAGTTTTGCCTTTACTATTTTCTTTAATAGAATCTAGGTTTTTCGCAATTTCAGGACCGTAGGGAATATTTACAGCACCTTTAATGTGCCCTTTGGCGAAGTCTTCTGCTTTACGAACATCAACAAGGTAGTATTTGTCAGCTTCTTTAGCTAGAGCATCTTTCATAACTGGGAGATCAATCTTATAGGAGTCTTTCGGCAATTCGTAAAAATACTTCTGAACCGCCTCATCGACGGCTTTGCTCTTGCTTGCAACTGCAGGTACTGTCGGCATTAATGTCGGCTCTGTTACGGTTGGAAACTTCTGTCCCAACCAGCCTCTGTTTTCAAAGCCTGGAGTACCGCTGCCACCCATGCCAGAGTTTAAGGAGAGAGTTTTTATTCCGGCAACGTTAAGCAGGGAGTCCGTTTGCCCAGCAGTTTGCCCGGTATAGCAAGCAACAATTAAGGTTTTATCCTGGGCTATTGCACGAATGTTTTCTAAGTTTTTAGCAATTTCAGGACCATAGGGTACGTTAATAGCTCCCTTGATATGCCCTTTAGCATAGGCATCTGCTTTACGAATATCCAATACTACATATTTATCTGGGTTTTTATCAAGTTCGGTCATTAAATCTTTCTCGGGAATCTTATAAGAATTCTTAACACTGGAGCCAAGGTCAGTGAAATAAGTCTCAACAGCCCCTTTAATCGCTTTTGCCGGATCTTCAGCAGGAGCGGAAGTAGTGGTCTTTGCGGGTGGATCAGAAGGAGTTGTGACAGCTGGCTGTGCTTGACCACATCCAGTAACGAGAAAACCGGTAATTACAAAGAGGGACAAGATGGAGGATAACTTTCTCTTTAGCATGTTTAACATCCTTTCAAATTCGAGCTACATTCTATTTGACTAGAATGTGCATTTAAACTTAAATATTCAACGTCTATGTGAAAAAATCCTCTATCACAATAGATTTAAGCCTATAAACGATTGCTATAATCCTATAACCTTAACAAATAAGATTAAAAACTTACTGTTTTCGTGGAATTATACTTAAAAGAATTAAATAATTAACCTATAAAATTTGTTTATATACTTATAAAAATAATAAATAACCCTATAGTATTTGGTTATTAACTTATAAAATTAAGAAATGGGTACATAAAACGATAATGGCAGGAGAAAAGTTATATTTAGAGAATAATATTGTGTAGTTCTTTTGCAAGAATTATCTTGTTTAGACTTGTGAAAAAGTTATTAAGAGGAGGGCAAGAGAGTTGAAAGCTAAGTCTAAGTACGGATTTGTCGGTATGTCCATTATCTATTTATTGCTAATAAGTTTTAGCATGACTTTTTTAGTCGGTTGCGGCAATAGCCCGACACCGGTAGGCACAGTCGATTCGGGGCAAGATCCGGCGGCTAACGTTAACCAAAATTCATCCCAACCAGTACAAGCTTCCACTGACCCAATACCGGCTTCAGCTAACGTATCGGTCGATGATTTAGAGGCAGCCTTAGAGGATGATAAAGGATGGCAGTTAATTGATGTCAGGGAACCCAGAGAATTCGCCACTGGGCACATCAAGATGGCACTTAACAGACCTTTGGCTAATCTAGAAAACACCTTAAACCAGATCAGCAAGGAAAAAGATATCGTATTAATTGATCTTAATGGCAGTCGTGCAGAATCAGGGTGGCATGTTCTAGTGGAGAAGGGCTATGACCCAAACAAAGTCAAAGTCTTAGATGGAGGCATGCTGCAATGGAGAGGGATTGTCAGCTCTGCAGGTAGCAGCAGCGCGGATATCCCCAACGGTGACCCCAATGCTGGCGGGAGCAATACTGCAGGGCCGAAACCCGAGGTCCAGGAAATGGTAGGCGGCTGTTAGAGTAAATGATGCTGTGATGAATGGAGGGAAACCATGAAACGAAGAAATTTCTTAAAAGGTATACTATATGGAACAGGCGCTACGGCGGCACTGGTGGGGGGGTTCGGAACCTTTAGTAAACATAGCCCTCTCAAAGCTGGAGCCACAAGGGCGGAAGGGGAAGAAGCAACTGTTTTTTCTGCCTGTGAAATGTGCCGAAACCAGTGCCCAATTGCTGTTAAAGTCAAAGACGGTAAAGTCTGCAAAATCGAGGGTCATCCAGATGATACGGCGTTTGGCGGCGTAATCTGTGCTAGAGGAAACGCAGGTCCCTCATTGCTGTATGACCCCCAACGGATTAAGAAACCAATGATTCGGACGGGTGAACGAGGTGAAGGCAAATTCAAAGAGGTAAGTTGGGACGAAGCCTACACCTATATAACGGATAAATTGTATAATGTGAAAGACCAATTTGGTGGAGAGGCAATCGCTTTGGCTAGTCGTAAAGGACCTCACGATTGGTTTTTTCGATCGATTGGTAGAGCTTTGGGTTCCCCTAATGTGTTTTCACATGAAGCAACCTGTCCAATGACTCGATCCGTGGCCTTAGACACGACCTTTGGAACTGAAGGGATTCAAGCAGATTATGCCAATACTAAGTATCTTATCTCCATCGGCCGAAACTGGTTTGAGGGAATTCATGTTGCTCAGACCAGAGCTGTTTCCAAAGCCCTTAGTAAAGGGGCTAAACTGGTCGTACTTGATCCGCGTTTTAGTATAACTGCCGCAAAAGGAGAATGGCTCCCGATCAAAGGGACCACCGATTTAGCTTTTGTAATGGCTATGGCTAATATCATGATTGAAGAAAACCTCTATGATCAAGACTTTATTACCCACTATTCGGAAGGCTTTGAGAAATGGGCTGAAGAGGTTAAGGATAAAACTCCGGAATGGGCAGAAAAAGAGACAGGCATTTCCAAAGACACAATTATACGGATCACCAGGGAATTTGCTGCAGCTAAGCCAAACGCTATTTTAGACTTTGGTTGGCGAACTGCTTATACACCGAATGATTACCAACTGCGCCGAGCTATTTTAATCGTAAATATGATGATAGGAAACTTAGAAGTTCCAGGGGGGTATTACAAAACCAAACCGGCTAACTTCTTAAAGAATTTTCCTGATCTAGCTGGTAATGCAGAAGGATTGGGGGGCGTGGCGCAACCAGGTTTCCCCACGCCTATTAAGGGACGAATTGACGGAACAGGAGTTAAGGGAACACCCGGGCAAATCATCCCTGCTTATGATGGTGCTGTCGGGAAAATTATCGAGAGCATTTTAACTGAAGAGCCCTATCCTATTCGAGCATGGCTAGTGCATCGATTTAATCCCTATATATCGCTTACTGACAGTCCGAGGGTTTTGGAGGCCTTCAAAAAGCTGGATCTTTTGGTTACCTGTGATGTCTATATGACGGATACCGCTTATTTTTCGGATGTGATATTACCGGAATGCACCTATTTAGAACGTTATGAACCAATTTTCGATATGTCGGGCTTGACCCCTAAATATGTCATAAGACAACCTGCTGTACCGCTAGTATATCCGGATACCAAACCCTACTGGCAGATTTATAAAGAGCTTGGAGAAAGAATGGGTCTGGGAGATTATTTCGGCTTTGAGGATATGGCAGACTTTATCAATCAACAACTAGCGCCAACTCGCTTAACCTTTGAGAAAATGAAAGAAATAGGGGTTTGGACTCCCTCAGGGATGAAAGGGTTCTATATTCGAGAAAACGACTCCAAAGCATCTTTGGATAACGTTTTGTCAACTCCAAGTAAAAAGATCGAAATCTTCTCAGAACACGTAGAAGAAGCAACAAAACAGGGTGTCCCAAACTATTTTAGTCATCCTCAGCCAGAAGAAGGAACCTTTCGTTTTGTCCAGGGTAAAGTAGCTGTACACACAAATGCCGGAACGGCCAATGTTCCGATCCTGAATGAATTAATGCCAACCAATACCTTGTGGATGAATCCAGTGAGCTGTAGAAAACTTGACTTAAAAGACGGAGATGACATTGTAATCTCTGCTGGTAATTATGAACAAAAGGGCAAGTTGAAAATGACGGAAGGAATTCGGCCAGATTCGGTTTTCTGTTATCACGGTTTTGGAAGGATTTCGCCCGAATTAAAAAGAGCTTTTGGTAAAGGTATTAATGGTAATAACTTAATTTCAAATGAAATTGGCATTGTAGGCAATGCGGTTACCTCGACAACCTTTGTAAGGGTTCGGAAAGCCTGATGGACAACAGCTTGGTTGCCGAACTATACTTGTCCTTTGCAGCTATATTTCATCGCCCAAATCAAGATGTCTCTAATCATTTAGAAGAGTTAATTGATCTCTGGTCTGACGTAATTCCCGAAATAGAATCTATTCAGAAATTAACGGCCTTTTGTAAACAACTTCCTCCGGGAGAAGAGCGTCTCAATGCTTTATGGGAACACTATATTCCCCTTTTCGAGACGGGCATGGTTGAAGCCTCTCCTTATGCCTCTGTTTACTTAGGGAAAGAAGGTCTTGTTCTTGGTAAAGAAGCGTCCAATGTAAAACGATTCTACACTAAGTGCGGATATGTAATGGGAGAAAAAAGTGGAGAGCTTCCCGATCATCTAGCGGTGGAATTAGAATTCTGTGCCTTGCTAGCCCAAAATGGACAGGATGATTTATTAAAGGATTTTAGCACTAAACATTTAGAACCTTTTTTAAAGTGTATTTTGCCTAGGATTAAAACGTCTGGTCGTCCGGTCTACTCTGAAGTTGCCAAGATTCTTGAAGTAAGACTTCTAAATTTACAGAAAGAAGGTGATTTTGTTGGCTAAGAAGTATACTATGATCATTAATCTTGCCAAGTGTATCGGCTGTCAAGCTTGTACAGTTGCTTGTAAGTTCGAAAACAATGTTCCAGAAGGACAGTATAGAACAAAGACCCCTGCCACTGAACTAAAGGGTACGTATCCAAATGTTTCGCTGTTTTTTATTAAGGAAGCTTGTCAAATGTGCCAAAAGGCACCCTGTGTCAGCGTTTGCCCGACAAAAGCTTCTTACTACAATGAAGACGGAGTTGTCTTAGTCGATGTTGATAAGTGTGTTGGCTGTATGTATTGTATGGCTGCTTGCCCTTATAATGCTCGTTTTCTCAATAAGGAAACAGGTGTGGTGGACAAATGCACGTTCTGTTACGAGTCAAAGGTTTCTAAAGGAGAAAAACCAGCGTGCGTTTCGACTTGTGTAGGAAGTGCTTTAATGTTTGGCGACCTTAATGATCCCTTGAGTGAGGCTTCACAGTTCTTAACAAAGCATAAAGGGGAAGTTCGTAAACCTGAATTGGGAACCAGCCCCCGTGTTTATTACATTTATGAAGGGGTGGTGAGGTAAGTGGATGTCATTTGGGGTGTGAGTACCAATGAAATCGCATGGGGCGGACCTATAGCTTTTTATTTATTCTTAGCTGGGATCGCGGGAGGAGCCTTCTTAACTGCTTCCTTGACGGATCTTTTTAGCAAAAATCAGTATCCCAAGGTGATTCGGTCCGGGGTCTTAATTGCCATTGTTACTATTATAATCGGTTTGGGTTTATTGGTTGTTGACTTAGGTCGTCCCTTAAGTTTTTGGAAACTACTTCTTCATGTAAATATGGGATCTGTTATGTCAATCGGCGTCTTTATCGTCTCAGGTTTCACAGCTTTGGCTGTTGTTTATGGGTATCTTATATGGTTAGGTGGATCAGCACAAAAACGAGACCTTCAAACCTTCCGCAAACCAGTGGCTGGCCTAGGGATTCTATTTTCTATTGGTACAGCGACTTACACTGGCTTCTTGTTATCCGCTGTTACAACGAATGATTTCTGGTACACACCCTTTCTGGGCATTACCTCGGTGCCATTCTTACCGATTCTATTTTTAGTGTCTGCAACCTCGACTGGCTTAGCGGCAACCTTGATTGGGGCCTGGAATAGCGGAGATCTAACAGCTTATAAAAAGGTTGATATGGTTCTCATTATCCTTGAGTTAGTTTTAATTTCCATTCTTTACTTATCTGTTCACCCGATATTCTTTAGTGGAAGTATGGCGGTTCTGTTTTGGTTGGGAGTAGTTGGTTTAGGATTAATAATTCCCTTGCTTATTTCTTTCTACGGGATCACAAACCATAAAAATGTGGTTCTACCGGTTTGTACCATGGTGGTCATAGGGGGATTAAGTTTGAGATATTTCGTTGTGTATACTGGACAATTATTTTAAGGACACTACTGACGTAACAGACTGAGCACAGCGGAGAATCTTATTTGCTCCAGTTTAGGGATAAATCAGGATAGATTCTTTACTTCATGGTTTTATTAAAAGGGGTGGACCTATTGACAACTGAGCAAACCCTTTACAGCAGGCGGCAAGTCCTAAGTCTGGGCCGAAAGACTCTATTAGTGCTAGGATTAGGTTGTCTTTACCCCGTCAGTCGCTATTTAAGGGCTAAAGAAAACCAACTGGCCAAAGCTCGTGTTGCCAGTCATGAGATGCCATTGAATCTTCATTGGCAAAGAATAGGTCAAACCCGCTTTTGGCTGCGGCAAGGAGACGAGGGAGTGGAAGGGATGTGGGCTACTTGTACCCATTTGGGTTGTGAGGTGAGTTACGACCCTGAACAGGTTCAGTGGCTATGTCCCTGTCACGGCAGTCGTTTTAACCAGGAGGGGCAGCCTTTAGAGGGTCCTGCAGTGAGTCCCTTGGCTCGGGCGGAAGTGAGGGAGAAAGAGGGTTTCTATCTTGCTAGTCAAAAAATGTAGGATGACGTCAGTTCAACTAGGGAGTGACCGGTTTTAATTATCAATCATCTGGGAAAAGCTATTCTGATTATGCTTATATAGGGAGAATAAGATGGGCAAGCAAGGAAACAATTCCTTTATGGGACATATTCGTCCTCGCCAAATAATGACGGGTGCTCTACGGTTAAGAGCAACATTTTGTTTGGGTGGATTTTCATTTTTAGCCTTTCTAGTTTTAACCATCACGGGTGTGTTACTCTTGTTCTTTTATCAGCCTGGGGTTGAGGCATTTGTTTCTCTCAGTGAACTAAATTCTGTGCTTCCTTATGGGGGGGTCATCCGTTCTTTGCATTTTTGGGCAGCACAGATGATGGTGATTAGTGTTTTCCTGCATATGGTACGGGTGGTATGGTCTAAGGCCTACCGCCCATTACGCGAGCTTAATTGGATCACTGGGGTAGTACTTTTTGTTTTAACTGTAATCTTGGATTATTCTGGTTACTTACTCCGGGGAGGACAAGAAAGCGGGGCTGCGGCTACTATTGGACAAGCTTTGTTCACATCATTACCAGGGGGGCAAGCATTGGCGACCATATTCTTTGGTCAACCATCGTCCTTCAATGGCAGTACCTTAAATATGTACGCCTGGCATGTTTTTATATTGCCAGGTGTCCTTGGTTTCCTGCAGATGTTTCATTTTTGGCGAATTCGGCGTGACGGCGGAGTAAGGCCTTTGTAAAGTGTACGAACAAAAACATCTTACAGGGCTTGAGGTGAAAGACATGGATCCAACGGAAAGTGACAGACCACAAGTGCCTCTAAAGGCCAAGGAGAGAGCTCCCAAAGAAAGAGTGCCACTGATTGAGTTACAAGTGAGAGAGTACATAAGTACTTTTCTTTGGTTGAGCCTCTTATTTGGCTTAACTGCCGGTGTTGAGGTCCCTTTAGACACCTCACCTAAGGCTGCGGCTGTCAGCCTATCTAAAGCCCCTTGGGTCTTCGGATCCATTCAATATTTATTGCAGCGTTGGCCGGCATGGCTAAGTGGCTGGGTTTTACCTCTTCTGTCTATGGCAGTGCTATTAACTTTGCCTTGGTGGAGTGAGAAACTAGGCGGGAGGTTGACCTGGATTATTTTCCTGATCCTAAGTTTGGTTTGGGTCGGGTTAACGTTCTTATACATGTTGATGGGGTGAAGGAGGATTACTAAAATGACCAAGCAAATCAGGTTATTAATACTTCTTGGGTTAGCAATTATCGTTTGCCTCATAATGATTCTCTTAGCGGTGAACTCCTTCAGTTCCTCCCCTTGGCAGGAATGGCAAACAAAGTACTTTCAGGCTCAGATTGCGGAGCTTCAGGGAAAAATGTCCACGATTCAAGGAGAAGAACAAAAAAGGAACTTAGCACAGGAGATTAAAGAGTGGCAGGAAAAAAAGCCAACTGTGCAAGAGATACGTCTCTCAAATGGCCGCATTGAGCGTTGTACTACCTGTCATTTAGGAATTGAAGAGATTTCTGTTTCGCACCCCATCGACAGCGTTGGCTGTACGGCTTGTCACGGAGGAAATCCATTGTCTTTGGATGAGAAGACGGCTCATGAAGGAATGTATGGCGGGGGGCATCCGGGTCAGTTAGAATCGGCCCGCCTTAGTTGTGGGGGCAACTCGGAAGTAGGACAATGCCATAGTGGAAATCGAGAAGAGGCTGACAACCAAGTAGATTTACTGGCCACAGCTCTTATGGCCAGCAAAGGGGGTGAACTTTCCATGACTAGGTATATGTATGGGCTGGACATCCCGCCTAAGGTATTGCTTAAACCTGGGGAGACTGCTGCTGATATCCAAGCGCCTTTTAACCATCGTCCGGAGGAAGGAAAATTTCAGCAAAATTGTCTGGCAGTTTGCCACCTGACCGGGGGGGAATTACCGGGGCAAGAAGTTAAGGCTAATGGGTGTGAGAGCTGTCATGTTCTAAGTAACCCACAACACACCTATGAGGGAAAGGATGTCACAATCCCTAGGTCAAAACCGGGTTATGGGATATCCCATCGTCTGACCGTGCAAATCCCTTACACCCAATGTAATCAATGTCATAATCAAGGAGAGTATAAAGTCGATACTATGGATTTTGTGCCTCGTCATGATCTAGACCGTGTCAAAGCTTCACCTCCTCCGGACCAAGAGAGTCTTGAGACCCGCTGGCAAAATGTTTATTCTCCCGGATTGGTTTTTACCAAATGCGAAGTTAACCTGGATTGTGTAGACTGCCATACTCGCGAGGAAACCATGGGGGATGGGGAGATGTACTACTCAGAATGGAAAGCCTTAAAAATACAATGTCGGGATTGCCATGGAAGTACGGTTAGCAAGCCTATCGAGTGGAAGGTAACAGAAAAGTCTGATACGGCTTGGGTGGAAGCTCGCATTAATCCAGTCTTTCCTCCCCTCAAAATGGGGGATGTAATCCTAAAAACGGCAAAGGGAGAGGAATTGGAATACGCTCGTCAGGAAGACGGTAAATGGTTTAGCTATCGTAAAACGAACGGAGAAAAATTCTATATTCCCCAGGTCATAGGCAGTCAATGCCAACAAGACCCGGATAAACAGTCTTCTGATGACTGTCACAAATGCCATGATGTCTCAAAGGACAAACCTTCCTCGGGAGGAGAATGAGATATCTGACTCATTGAATTCTTTAATGCTTGGCTATACAATACTAATAGGTTAATCTTCTTAGAAACTTAGAGGATGGTGAAATTGCTTGGATAGTAACCAACTCAAAATATTCTGTATGGTAACCCGCCAACAAAGTTTTTCAAAAGCTGCAAAATTGTTGCATATGAGTCAACCGGCTGTTAGCACACAAGTAAAAAATCTAGAAGAATACTACCAAGGGCAATTACTTACCCGAACCCCACAGGGTGTGACGCTCACCAAGGCTGGCGAAGTCTTTTATAACTATGCCCAAAAGATCCTTGACCTTCAAGAAGAGATGGAACAACAAATTGAGTCCGTATTTCAACATGAAAATAATCAAGTTGTGGTTGGGGCAAGCACAACCATCGGTAATGTTGCTCTTCCATGTTCCATCTATTTGTTTAAAGAACAATTCCCAGAGGTTGAACTTTGCTTAAATATCGCCAATGCCGAAGAGGTTCTTAACATGGTTATGACAGATGTGGTTGATATCGGTGTTGTGGAAGGAGACACAGAGTCTTCTACACTTAAATCTCTTCATGTCGCTTCGGATGAATTAGTACTTATTGTCCCTCCTCAGCATCCTGCTGAAGGAGACACAATTTCTCTTCAAGACTTCTTAAAACAACCGTTAATAATGAGAGAAGACGGATCAGGTACACGTAAGATTTTGGCAACGGCTTTAGCCCGTCATGGCTATTCAGTGAATCAGCTAAATGTAATTACTGAAATGAAAAATATCTATGCCATTAAATCAGCTGTTGAGGCCGGCTTAGGGGGATCGGTTATGCCCTTATTGGCAGTTCGGAAAGAGGCGTATACGGGAACTCTAAAAGTTCTAAGGATTATGGATATGGATATGCCTCTGATTTTTAATATTATTTTCTCAAATAGTCGACCCCTTACTACCAAGGCGAAGCAATTCATCAAATTCCTTACCAACCCTGAGGAAAGTTGCCTATGTTAATGTAAATAATAACAGTAAAGAGACAGCGCAAGCTGTCTCTTTATACTAAATTACTTTACATTAAATACTTTAGAAGAAGTTTTGAACCTATCCAAGTTCCCGCAAAGACCGCAGCGGCAAAAATCCATCCTGTAAGGGAACTTGAGGCAATTCCGTTTAATAGGGCACCTACGTTACATCCATAGGCAATTCGTGCTCCATATCCCATAAGTAATCCACCAATCAAAGCTGAAAAAAAGAACTTTTTATCCCGAATTGGTCGAAAACGAAACTGCGAAGCCGCTAACGTTGCCCAAAAAGCACCTATCAGCAAACCGAAGTTTAAATAGGTTCCCGAGGCAGCCATTAAGTCCGTTAACGTAATTCCTCGATTGCTAAGTATTCCTAGGTTAGTCGCGATCCATTCAGTCCAAAGCTCAATATTTAAAGTGACTCCCCAGGGCTGCCCCCTCACGATCAGCACAAGTATATTAAGCAGTCCTAAAATAATTGCTCCTATCCAATAAGCCCAAGGGCCGTGGATGATTGTCTGTAGAGTCTTTTTCATGCTATACACTCTTTCTAATCATGAGTTTTTGTCAGTTCAAGGTGCCAGATTCCATTCGCCACTTCTTTTTCTTCAATACTATAGCGATTAGCTTTTGCCCAAACGACGATACCCCTTGAGGTACAACTATGTTCAGTTTCTAAGACTAAAATATCACCGCATTGCATAGTCGACAACTTTTTTTTTGCTTTAATGAGGGGAATTGGACACATTTCTCCCCATATATCAATTGAAAAGCGAGCCATAGCGTTCACCTATTCCCCTAATTGTTTTTTTTGCCACCATCTAGCCAACTGCCATAAGGTTAATAAAACGATTATTTCGAGAATAAGGGTTGGAATCCAACCGAAAATATCCGGCAAAAAAATCCCGGGCCATTCACCGAAGGTATTTCTCCAGTTGACAGACGATCGCTCTCCTAAAACTGCGCCGACAGCTAGACCAAAAAAAGCGAGCATTTGCATTGCAAACCCTTCTCCAACACGGATTATGATTCCTGTGGAACAGCCGCCAGCTAACACCATTCCTATCCCGAACAAGAGACCACCGACAACGGTATGCACACCCATAGGAAAAACATTAAGGGTTACCGGAATATTTTTCACCGCAGCTCCCCAAGAAACTAGTGCAAAACCAAGGATGCTAATTCCTAAAAGCAAAAGAAAGGCTCGAGTGAGTTGAGTCATACCAATTAATATGGGATCGCGTAATGCAGATACAAGACAGAAACGGGATTTTTGCAAGACAAAACCCAAACATGTTCCCAGAACTAGAATTAGTGTAAGACGGAAACTTATTTGGGATAGGAGAGTAATTAACAACATAAGAAATACAATGAATCCAATGTTCCAATTTCGTTGGGAATTAAAAGTACGTTTCTTAATATTGTCCTCTCCTTTTCTATAAAAATTTAGTTTGGGAAAATTCGGATTAAGTTCTGCTTGAGAGCACTATAAAGAATAGTATATAGATACTAAATATAATATCATAATATTGATGATAATCTAAGGGTGTAAGGACAAATTGATCTATAAATTTCTTCCAGTAAAGGCTTTAAACAATATGAGAAGCACGTTGGTTGTCCAGGCCAACGTGCTTCTCATGATGTATATCCCCATTCCTCCCCAAAAAGAGAGGAGAAGACTAAGAGGCAATTCACTCTTCTAAGAACTCCATAAAGGGTTTTTTCATACTCACAAGGGCATTTACCATAAGTTCGACTAAACCACCATACTGAACATTAAATTTATCCGTAGCCTCATAGTACTCTAAAATGTCCCGAATTGCTCCCTTGCAGTTAGAACAAGGGGCACAAACATATTTAGGCAGGGCAGTGTTCTCCATGCTATCTTGAAAGGCTCCAAGGATCTGGTTGAACTTCATGCGAGAGCTTACCTTGTTTCTCCATTCAGAAAAATTCATGGAATTTGTAATCGCGAATCCACCGCCGCCGCCGCAGCAGTAATTATTCACTCCATGCGGAGTCATTTCTCTGAACTGAGGACTAATAGCTTTTAAGACCTTCCGCTGAGGTTCTACGATTCCCATTCCACGAACATAATTGCAAGGATCATGCAGTGTCACGGGAAAATTATTTTTACTCGGATCTAACACTAACCGCCTTCTCTTAATCAAATCCCAAAGAAGAGGGAGACAACTCTCGACGGGGACTTTTGCGTCAGCATTCACCAGGCGATCCCCTACTAAAGCTGAGGCCTTATGAGCATGCCCACACTCGGCGATTACGATTCGGTTGACGCCTAATTCCTTGGCTACCTTCATCTGCAGTGTGGCAAGGGCTTTTGCTTGAAAATCATCGTACCAGATGCCGTAGTTTACATTGTCATATCCTGCTATTTCACTGCTTAGGGTCCAGTTTAGGCCAGCTTCTTCAAAGAGAATTGCAAAAGCAATAGGGTTTTCCGGCCAAGCCATATATTCCCCGGCATTATGCAGCAATAGGATATCCGCACCTTTTTTATCCATTGGAAACTTGATTTTTAAACCATATTTCTCTTCCATATCCTCTTCTAGAAACTCTATCGTATCTAAGAAAGCAGGTTTCGAAACTCCCGTAGATGAACCTGTTTTTAGCTGAAGCACCGTCCCTTTAGTATGCAGGGGAAGTGGAGCAATGCCCATCTCTTGGCTAAAGATCTTGCGAATCTCTTTCGTCATAATAGCATTATCTAAGCCAAGGGGGCAGGTCTGAGCACAGCGACGGCAAAGATTGCAGCGATAGGCTAATTCTCCAAGTCGAGCAATGGTTTCCCAGTTCACATCAATATCTGCTCCTACAAAACCGCCTAGCAGCTTCCCGCTGGTGGTAAAGTGCTTTTTGACAATTTTTCGCAGTACTTCGGAACGAAAGATAGGACGGTATAACTCGTTTTTCCCAGAGGCTTCATAGATATGACAGGCAGCTGAACACGTATCACATTTAGCGCAGTATTCAAAGGACAGTAAGAAGGGCTGAAGCACTCCATTGTTAGCATCCGAAAAGCTTTTTTCTAGGCCGCTGAGAAACTTACGGACAAATTCATCTTCATCCTCTTTGGTTTTAGGTCGATTTAACGTATCAATACCAACGTAACCATCTAACGTAGTACAGAATTTTTCTTTCCAGGCTGGCTTAGGATCTGTTAATAGAGGTTCCATTCCAGGTTTATCATAGGGCGGAAATAAAGGCATTAGCTGTTCAGGTTGAAGTTTGATAAGTTGCTCATGGGGCCGTCCCATGTCTTTTGGTCTTAAATCCTTTTGATCTATCATACTCAGCTCTCCTCTTCCCACAAAAGTGAACCTTTTAATTATCTACCTATTTTATGACACTCCCTCTTTAGGAAGTGGGAGTTAAGACTGGACAATAAGATAAATCTATTATTGACATATGCCCTATTATTTTTTATTATACTTGATATAGAACATATGTCAATTATATATTTTGGAGAATTTAAGCAATAGACACTGTGAAAAGTTAACAAAACATTAATGACATATGTTCAAAATGGAGTATAATTAACCTTATTTAATGACATATGTCAATAACTAAGGGGGGTTAGAAATGCCTGGAAGAGATGGTACGGGTCCAATGGGGCGAGCATCAATGAAGGGTCTGGGACAAGGATCAGGTTATCGAAGAGGTCCTGGAAAGAACTTTATTAAAGATTCCAACCAAAGTAAAACACAAAAAGAATTACTACAAGAACAAAAAAAGCTGCTAGAAAGCAAACTCGACGTTATTGAGAAGCAATTACAAAACTTATAAATGCTATGTGGCAGGGGGACGCTTCTGTAACTTTTTTGCAAATTGAGGTGAGCGTTTATGTCAAGACCACGAAAATGGAGAAAAGTGTGCTGCCTGCCCGAAAGCAATCAATTTGGGCCTCTTAACCCCTCAATTAATCAAGAACACTCTTTGATTATGACAGTTGAAGAGTACGAAACCATACGGCTCATTGACTTTGAAGAATTTACCCAAGAAGAGTGTGCTGATCAAATGCATATAGCACGAACAACCGTTCAGCGTATTTATAATGATGCGAGGAAAAAACTTGCTGAATCCCTTGTGAACGGGAAAGTGTTAAGGATAGAAGGAGGAGATTACCAGCTTTGTGACGGTCAGGAAAAGTTTTGTAATTGCGGAGGGTGCCTCAAGCATAGATGTAGTGGCGACACTGTTGAAGTTAATAAAAAACTTAAATAAGGAGGATTCCTAATGAAAATTGCAATCCCAGTCGATGACAAATCCATGGAGACTAGTGTATGCCAATCCTTTGGGCGTACGCCTTATTACCTCATTTATGACACGGAATCACAGGTAAGTATTTTTCTAGATAATAGCGCAGTAGCAAGCCAAGGTGGTGCAGGGATAAAAGCAGCGCAGACGATTGTTGACAACCAGGTTCATGCTCTAATTACTCCTCGATGTGGAGAAAATGCTGCCAAAGTATTAATGGCAGCCGATATCATGTTATATAAGACAATCAATACTTCTATTAAGGATAACATCGCTGCCTTAAATAATGGGAAGCTATCCTTGCTGGAAGACATTCATCCTGGATTTCACGGTCATGGAGGATAACAGGATGAAGATAGCTGTGCTCAGCGGTAAGGGTGGCACAGGTAAAACACTGGTATCTGTAAATCTGGCCTCCGTGACAAAGGAGTCTATCTATATAGACTGCGATATTGAGGAGCCAAACGGACATCTTTTTTTTAAGCCCAAGAATTATGTATTAGAAAGCATTTCAGTTAAAATTCCTATTGTAGATGAAAGGCTTTGTAGTGGATGTCGCATATGTGTTGATTTTTGTAAGTTTAATGCTTTAGCCTTCATCATCAACAAGCTAATTGTGTTTGATGACGTTTGTCATTCCTGTGGAGGCTGTATAGTGTTTTGCCCAGAGAAAGCCTTGTCGGAAAAGGACAAGTTAATTGGAATAGCTCAGTGTGGTGTTTCAGAAAATGTTACTGTAGTAACAGGGACATTAAATGTTGGTGAATCCTCCGGCGTTCCTATTATCAAAAAGCTTTTAAAAGACTTCCCCCTAGGCAAAGAATTTATCTTTATTGATTGCCCCCCTGGAAGTGCCTGTATTGTCATGGAAAGTATTAAGGATGCCGACTATTGTATTATAGTAGCGGAGCCTACCTTGTTTGGTGTTCATAATCTTAATATGGTTTATGAACTTGTTAAGTTGTTTAACAAACCGAATGGTGTGGTGCTTAATAAGTGTCTTGAGGGAGAAAATCCCTCAGAAAAATTCTGTCTGGAAAAGGATATTCGAATTTTAGGCAGGATTCCCTTTGACCAGGAGCTTGGTAAACTTAATTCCAATGCGTTGATTGCAGTTCGAGAAAATCAAACATATCGAGACCTATTTTCTTCCCTGCTTCAAACTGTGACTAAGGAGGTGCAGCATGAAACAGTTACTAATCCTTAGTGGCAAGGGTGGCACAGGAAAAACAACGATTGCCAGCGCCTTTATTCAATTATCAAATGCTCAAGTTTATGCAGATTGTGATGTGGATGCACCTAATTTGCATTTGATAATGAATCAGGCATCGGAAGCGAAACGATCAGATTATTATGGAATGCCCAAGGCAGACATTGATCTGGCATTATGTGTGCAATGTGACCTGTGTAGACAAAACTGCCGGTTTGATGCAATTCAGGCGGATAGCGACTATAAAGTTGACTATTTTGCTTGTGAGGGTTGTGGAGTATGTGAAGCTGTTTGTCCGGCAGGTGCTGTATCACTAAAACCTGCCAAAGCAGGAGAGTTAATCCTCTATGTAAAGGATTCAGTGTTTTCAACAGCCGAGCTTAAAATGGGGAGCGGTACGTCAGGGAAACTGGTCACTGAGGTGAAAAAGCAGTTGAAGTCAGTACCCATAGATTCAGGGCTTGCCATCATTGATGGATCACCGGGTATAGGTTGCCCAGTTATCGCATCCCTCAGCGGCGTTGATATGGTTTTAATCATTGCTGAACCTTCTATCTCAGGCATTAGTGATATGGAACGCATCATTAAAACTGCAGAAAAATTTCAGACGAGAAAAGCCATTTGCATTAATAAATATGACACAAATCTTGAAAACACTAAAAAAATTGAGTCCTTTTGTCAAAAAATCTATTTACCTTGTGTAGGAAGAATACCCTATGATCCAGCTTCTGTTAATGCAATCAACCAAGGTCAGAGTATTGTCGAGATAGATTGCGCTGCTGGGCGTGCAGCCAAGGTTGTTTTCGATAAAGCAATTAAACTATTATTTAATGAAAGTTTAGCGTTGTAAGGAGTTTGAATCACATGAGTGAAACGTGCGATCAAAATTGTAAAGCCTGTGGCGAAAATTGCGCTGAAAGAAAAGAGAAACAAACTGACTTTTCCGCAAAACTACATCAAATGAGCAGTGTTAAAAAGGTTATATGCATAGTCAGTGGAAAAGGTGGAGTGGGGAAATCGTTGGTAACCTCATTGCTTGCTGTTACAATGAATCGAAGGGGCCATCATACAGCCATTTTAGATGCCGATGTTACCGGACCGTCCATTCCTAAAGCCTTTGGAATTAATCAAAAAGTGTCTTACCAAGAACATCAGCACCATGGAGAATGTGGCGGACATTAAAGGATGGACGAGCTGATATCTGTGAGCAGCAGAAACCAACTAAAATTAAAATAATAAATGCGAAAGAAGATGTAAGTAAATCGATTCCTCCATGATAAGCAATCTTATCATGGAGGATTTTTATTACCCAGTCACTCACAATAATATCTTAATAAGAATAATATGGAATACAAGGAAAGGGCTGGGAGGGACTGGTTTGAAAGCAGAGGAACGGGTTTGTTGCATCAATCGTTTAGAAGAACTACGGGATTCTAAGGTCTTAGTTTATTTTTCTTATACACCCTTAGATGATTCTATTTTAGTCCCCCTATATAATCAGTTAAAAGAAATTGGGCATACTAAAAAAATTGACTTAGTTTTACACAGTTATGGGGGAGCGGTGGATACACCATATAAAGTTGTAATGCTAATTCGAGAGTTTTGTGATGAATTCGCAGTAATTGTTCCGTTCGTTGCTAAATCAGCCGCTTCAATGCTTGTCTTAGGAGCAGATGAAGTCGTGATGGGTCCGATCTCTGAACTCGGTCCTATTGATCCATTGGTTAAGCATCCGGTTTATAATGAGGTCTTAGTTCCTGTTCAGGCAGTTTGGCATTGTCTAGATTTTTTTCAGCGTTTGATTGTCAATAGTACTAACGCTGAGGTTGCTACCATAGTTGCAACGCCAATGCTTAGTAAGCTTGATCCTTGGCTTATCGGAGACTATGAAAAAACAATTAAGGCATCTCGACAATATGCGGAAACATTACTATCCCGTTACATGCTGAAAGATACCCCGGAGAAAGTCCCTATTGTGACCAATGCTTTAACAGAGGGATACTTTTCCCACGGATATCCGATTGGACGGCAAGAAGCTAAAGAACTAGGAATTAGAGTAACCGAGGCTCATGGAGAACTGTGGGATATTATTTGGAATCTTTATCTTGGATACGAAAAACTCTTTAAAGAAAGAGACAACGAATAAAAAAGACTGCCTGCGCGGTCTTTTTATCCAATCTAATGCACCAAATTTGTTGCATACTTTCAAGCTTGAGACAATAAAGTTTTCTATAGTTTCCATTCATAACATATTGCACGTTATCGTGGAATACGGTAGGATAGATATAATGCTTGTTTTAAAAAAAGTTCAAAGTAGATATAATGAGACAGTTTATTATTAATGGAGGTGGCTGAATATGTTTACAACATTTGGATTGATTACTCCTATGACTGCGGGGATTATTCTTGTTATAGCTCTCGTTATTTTTGGTCCAGGTAAACTACCGGATTTAGGAAAAGCGCTTGGTAAAGGAATTAGAGAATTTAAATCTGCCACTGACGGTGACGATAAACCAGAAGCCAAGGAAGTTAAAGAAGTAAAGACTGTTAAAATTGAAAAAGAGTAATATTGAGAAGATATAAAGACGGAGCCAATTGCTCCGTCTTTTAATATATTAAGAACTAAATATTAAACCTGTAAGGAATTATACTTATCTTTGGCTTTTTGAACTTCCTGAGCTTGAGCATCAGCTGTTGGATACCAACCTTTTTGAGTCATTACATTGTAAAGGTTCTCATGAATACTTTGTTCTTCCGTTAGAATATCTTTCAGGTTTTGTCTTAAATTGGCGCAGGTGGATTCAGTAATGAATGTATTATACGTGGAAGTAAAATGCTTTTCAATTGTCAGTAAATCAGTTAATATTTCTTCTTCGGTTAAGGTGTTTTGCGTGTTCATTTAATCCCGTCCTTTCATAGTTATTGATGGGAGTTCAAATAGTTGAGTAAGGTATCGTAATGCTTTCGATGTTGTTGGGACATACTAGTTAACTGTGCACTGATCGCTTGATCTTGAACAGCTTGCGCAGCTTGAGCAAACTTATGAACTAGCAATGCTTCCGCACCAAGTTGGTCATTCAAGATAGTTAAATTTTTGGCCGTTAATTCGGGATTCATATTATTCATGTTCATTCTCCTCTCGGAATATTTGACTCTTTTATAGAATGTCAAATTAACAGATGAAGTATGTGAGGGTTGAAGTGGATTGTTTTGGTAAGAATAAATTCAGACCAATAAAGGAGAAATAAGTTTATGAATACTTCTAATGTTAGACCAATAAATAGCATGAAGTTGATTTATCTATACATCTCTAAGGTATTTCCGCTTGTAAAACAAGAACTAGACGGTTGGAAAGAGAAAGCTAGGCACGCTCCAGATGCACGATTATGTCACCAAGCTTTAGAAAGCATTCGTTGGAAAGCCTTTCACTGCCAAGGGGGGAGTATTTATGCCCTTTATCCAGGGATAAATCGGGAAGAAGCAATTCGATTCATCACGGCCTATCAAACCATGAGTGATTATCTAGATAACCTAGTGGATAGCCTTGAAGTGCAAGATGAAAAAGCCTTCTCTCAATTGCATTTAGCTATGCAAGAAGCTCTAAATCCTGAGGCAGTTCCTTCAGATTATTATTTGTATTATCCTTATCGAGAAGATGGTGGGTATCTTGAAAAATTAGTCAAAACCTGCCAAGATAGCCTCGCCAAGTTGCCCTCATATAAAACGGTTCAAGAGGAAGCTATTAAGTTAGCCGAACTTTATTCACATTTACAAACCTATAAACACTTAAGCTTAGAACAACGAGAATCGAAAATGTTGGACTGGATTGCTCCCTATATATCTGACGATTCAGAGATAACTGAGTGGGAATTCGCAGCGGCTACAGGGTCAACTTTGGGGATTTTCTGTTTGTATGCAGTGGCCTATGATTCTAAGTTGACCATAGATCAAGTAAAAATGATTAAAAAAACATATTTCCCCTGGATATGTGGTCTACACATATTATTGGACTATTTCATTGATCTCCGTGAAGATCGTGAGACTAATCAGCTGAATTTTGTAGCTTATTATAATCATCCGGAGAAAATTTACCAGCGTTTAAACCTATTTTTAGAAAACTCGCTTCAGCAAGCGGAACAGTTACCGTATCCTCAGTTCCATAAGGTTGTCGTTAGGGGGCTTCTAGCAATGTATCTGTCAGATAAGAAAAGTATGGATGTTAATATTCAGTCTATCGTTAAAAACCTTTTGAAAAATAGCGGATTAGGAGTTACTTTACTCTATCGGTTGTGCCGTCAATTAAGAATACGAAATATACTCTAAAATATTTTAAGGAACCATTATGGTTAACGGAAAGTTAGACCATAATGGTTCCTTAATTGGTTGACCAAACGAACTTCGATGATTTCATGCTTTGCGAAGTAGGGTTAAATCGGCTAGGCTTAAAAGAGTCGTTTTATAATGACTTGAAGGGATTGCATCCAAGCTTGATTTGGCCTTACTGATACATTGTGTGGCAGTTAGATAAGCTTGTTCAATACATCCTGTACTAATAAGGGCCTCCTTGATGCTTTGAGAGCCTTGAGGGGTTACTTTGCGCACCTTCATAATTTCCTTAAGCCAGTCCCCATAAATCGGTTTATCCAAAAGATAAAGCAATGGCAGAGTTATGTTGCCATTCTCAAAATCAGCTCCCACTGGTTTGCCAAGAGATTTCTCATCCCCATTAATATCTAAGATGTCATCGGTGATTTGATAGGCGTATCCAAGATTCAATCCATAGTCTCGCATCCGGTTTAGTTCTTCTGGCGTGGCACCCGCTAGGATGGCACCGGATTGACAACAGGCAGCAAGAAGAATACCTGTCTTTTTAGCAATTCGGCTAAAATACGTTTCTTTGTCAACTGAAATAGAGAATTGCTCATCTGCTTGATGCACTTCCCCATGACACATAGCTTGGATGGCGTCAACTAAGTAGTTCATACTATCTAATAGGTTTTGCTTAGAAAGAATGTTAAAGGCTTCAGCGAAGAGATAGTCCCCAGTTAGGATTGCAGCATGGTTTCCATATTGAGAGACAATCGTTGGTTTTCCACGCCGAGTTTCTGATTCATCAATAACATCATCATGAATCAAAGAAGCCATATGAATAAGTTCTGACGCCACTGCCGCTTGAATCATCAAGGGATTTAGGGGAGCAAAGCACATACCACTATAAAGAGTTAGGAGTGGTCTAATTCTTTTACCGCCGGATTCCAACAAACTGATACAGGTTTCTTTAATGAGACCATCGGCTTTTTGGAGAACCGTCTGTAACTGATCTTCAACCAAGAGCAGTTCCGTAAATTGAAGCTTGGGAATTGATGAATCCTGAGTGATATAACGTTCTTGTATACTCATTGCATTCCGCCTTCTGTCCCATTAAGTATAGTAAAAGCTTTTATATTATGTCATAAAGGAAAGGATAGGATACATAAAGTTCAAAATATTTCCAAGAACGTTTGTGACATCTGAGTAATAGGAGTAATAATTCTTTGAGTGGGGAAATCTAAACTATTAGAATAAGTGTCAGTTAATAGCAGTATACTTAAAACAGTGAGGAGGCGAATTCAATGACCAATGAAAATAATAAGGAACACGCATCCCAATTAAATCGTCAGCCATGGGAGCCAGCCGGGGTTGTGAGTGTCGTAAATGATGATAAGACACCAAAGTATAGTGATGACAGAGGCAAGAATGCCAAAGGCGGCATGCTGACGTTAGAGGTGAACGAGGTGTTTCATAATAAAGGAATAATGGAAGGGCTCAACAGCTCAGAAAAGTAGTCCATAACAATAAATAACTCCGACTCGTGTCCATATCCGGGCGCGAGCAGGAGTTATTTAAGTGTTCAAAAGAAGTAATATTAAAACCAGTAAAATACACAGTTAAAAGTTAAAGGTGGAAGATATGTTAAAAACATTATGGAAAGACATAATTAAACCGACAATTTGGGCATACGTTCTTGCTTGTGCTATTCCTGGGAGTATGGCAAGCGCATATTATATTTATTCTCGATTTTTTTGAACAGAGGGAATCTTAAAGAGCAAATTACTATATAGATTAGCCTATTCAAATCTGATTCAGATCCTTTCAGGTCTTTTCAGGGACAAGGCTTTCCTGATACAATAGGAGGAAATTAGGAAAGTAAGGAATGAAATGTATGAATGTGATGATTTTAACGAGTAGCCCTAATATTGACGGTTTAACAGCCGCCTGCGGAAATGCTGCCAAAACGGGAGCAGAGCAAGCTGGTGCAAAGGTCTTAATGGTTAACCTAAATCAGCAAAAGATTGGCAACTGCCAAGCTTGTGATAATGGTTGGGGACCATGTCGTAACGAGCACTATTGTCAAGTAAAGGATGACTTTCAAACGTTACATACCTCTTTGGAGACTATTGATGCCTTTGTTCTGGTGACTCCAGTTTATTGGGGAGAGATGAGTGAATCAGCAAAAGCCTTTACAGATCGAGTGAGACGTTGTGAGGCCTTGAAAAAACAAAATTCTTACTTTGAAAATAAATTGGTTATATCTGTCGCAGCTGCAGGGGGGAGTGGAAATGGGATAACCACCTGTCTTACCTCAATGGAAAGATTCTTCACCCAAGTAAAAGCTGAGAAGTATGACTTTATAGGAGTCACTCAGAAGAATAAGAAATATAAAATCAATACTATCCAGGAAGCCTCAAAAGAAATGGTGACAGCTTTCCTTCGTAAGTGAAAGAAATAATACAAAAAAGCCATCACTCTAATATGATTAGGTGATGGCTTTGATATCGAAACTGTATTCTACTGACTTTCTTGTCTTTTGAAATAATCAGAGACAGCCGTTGATTGCATCTCTTCCCAGCTTTTGAATTTAGTGGTTTTGCTAATGAATTTATCGAACTCTTCATTGAGAAGAGCCATAAATTCCTCTAAACTATTTACTTTAAACTTACCAGCTACAAGTAGTTCACCAAAGTTAGCGAATTGGGTGTAAGTAGACATAAACGTTGGAGTAAACAAATCAGTAAAGCTTACCATACCCAGGGGTTTTTCAGATTGCCTCTTTTCCAAGCTTTCAGTCAAACGGTCTAAGTCAGATTTATTATTGTCATTCATACCTTCACCACCTTTAAGTGCATTCGATTAGCTTATGTGATTTTCTGGACAACTAAAGCAATTATAGTATAAAGTCACATATAGTAAAAGGAATTTTTGCTTATTCTGAGTCATTTTTAAAAGGGTGCTCTTCATTGTTCCAAAAAGCACCACCTTGTTTAAATGCTTCAGTACTAAGTATCTCCATTTCCCCTTCACGAAGCGCAGTGTTAAAGAATTGTTCAATTGTAATGCCAAGTTTAGTACACACATAATTGAGACGTTGACGATCTTCCCCGGAAACCGGTATAACCAGATATTGAGTCTTCATTATTAATCACCTCTAATATTAGATTCGATAGAAAGATTAAAAAACCTGCTTAAGAGTTGCAAAAACTCTAATAGACAGACTTCCAAGTCAGCTGATCAATCTTTTTCGTTAAATCGCCTTTTTCTTAGAAAAAATACTTGGAAAAGATGGACTATTTCTGTTAATATAACGTATAGAGTTAAAAATTGTTCAATGTATACAATAAGCAAAATAGATGCGGTTTCTGCTTGCTTATGCTGGTATACCGTGATACATAATTAAGAAACTGGGGGGTTAATTAGAGATGGATACCAGTTCCAGTATAGATCGTCTGTTCACAATAAAACCTCCTGTCGGCAGAAACTTGCCAGTAAGCATGCTTGTAGAAATGGCCTTAGCCCGACAGGAAGGAGTGCTGTCCAATACCGGTGCACTTTGTTGCACTACTGGAAACTATACCGGACGCTCTCCAAAAGATCGCTTTATTGTTGACGAGGATTCTATTCGTAGTCAAATTGCTTGGGGAAACGTGAACAAATCAATCAGCCCTGAAACCTTTGATAATCTTTATCAAAGGGCTTTAGCCTATTTAGAAACTAAAGAGTATTTCGTGTTTGACGGGTTCGCTGGAGCGGATGACAAATATAGTATGCCAATCAGAGTCATTAATGAGTACGCTTGGCATAATATTTTTGTTCAGCAGTTGTTTATTCGACCAACCATTGAGCAATTAGAGGTTCACCAACCTGAGTTTACGATGATATGTACGCCGGGTCTAACGGCGGATCCTAAAACAGATGGAACCAACTCTGAAGCTTATGTTATTCTGTCTCTTGAGAAAAAAGTCATTATCTTAGGCGGCACTGAGTACGCTGGAGAAATGAAGAAGTCGATTTTTAGTGTTCTCAATTACTTAATGCCCTTCCGTGAAGTTTTACCTATGCACTGCTCTGCAAATGTCGGGGCGGAGGGTGATGTAGCGCTTTTCTTCGGGCTATCCGGAACAGGCAAAACAACTCTATCCGCTGATCCTGAGCGCAGTCTCATTGGGGATGATGAGCATGGTTGGTCGGGAAATGGTATATTCAATTTTGAAGGGGGTTGCTATGCTAAGTGCATTAACCTGTCCGAGGAAAAGGAACCTCAGATCTGGAATGCGATTCGCTTTGGAACAGTCATTGAGAATGTCGTTTTAGACAAAGATTCTAAAGCACCAGATTACAATGATAATTCGCTTACCGAAAATACCCGCGCAGGTTATCCGGTAAACTATATTGATAATGCGATAATCCCTGGTCTAGCCGGCCACCCCCGTGTGGTTGTTTTTTTGACTGCTGATGCTTTTGGAGTATTACCACCGATCTCAAAACTCACCAAAGAGCAAGCTATGTATCATTTTCTTTCTGGCTACACCTCAAAGCTTGCGGGTACTGAGCGGGGTGTCACAGAACCTCAAGTCACATTTTCAACATGCTTTGGGGAACCCTTTTTACCTTTAAGTCCGGCTGTTTATGCGAATATGTTGGGAAAACGCATTGACGAGCATCAAGCGAAAGTATATTTAGTCAATACCGGCTGGTCTGGAGGACCTTATGGAGTTGGGAAACGGATGAATTTAAACTATACTAGAGCCATGATAACTGCCACATTAAATGGGGAGTTAGAAAAGGTTTCTTATCAGCCTGATCCCGTCTTTGGAATCCTTATTCCTGAAATGGTAACAGGAGTACCTGTCGAGGTTTTAACTCCGCGAAATACTTGGCAAGATCCTGAGGCTTATGATAACACTGCACGCTCACTAGCTAAGAGCTTCTGCCAGAATTTCGAAAGGTTTAAGGACGTCTCATCCGATATTCGTTCAGCTGGTCCTAATATTACATAGTTTAGATACGTAGCGTGTCAGAGGGACGGTCTTTTTTGTCACATTTTGATTGTGAAAAAAGAGTCGTTCCCTTTTTTTCGTCAATTCATTTAACGATTTAAGAAAAGACCGTCAGAAAATGCCCTTTAAATACGTTATATCATATGAGACGAATTTTGAAGGAGGAGTCTATATGAATGGATTCGATTTTTTGTTAACATCCATCTGCTTTAGTATTTTGGGCTACGGGTTATGCTACATGACTCTTTCAAGTAGTAGTAGACTTAAAACTCAAAACAATGAGGAGTCTTCACAAATTCTACACAAATAGGTCATTAAAATGAAACATATCTCGTTTATAGTTAATATATAAACTTGCAAAAACGCACGAAAGGAGTGATGGCCGATGAAATTGATAATTATCTTGGTTATAGTGGGCATGATACCCTCTTTACTGAGAGCGTTGCCAATAAATGAGTATACCGAGGGATATGAATAGATCGAACTGCATCTACCTACCCAAATGTTGACATGATTTCCGTTGCGTAACGGTCACATAAATCGAAATTTAGAACAAACGCCCTGAAAGTATGAAACTTTCAGGGCGTATCTATTTTATATTGATCAGAAAGCACTAGTTTTTCGAGGGTTCTAGAAATTTAGGAATTACATATCTTAAGCAGTTTCCTCACTGCCATTCCATTTATCTTTCCACCCATCCCATTTAGGAGCTGTTGCTAATTGTCTTTTCATAGATTTACACTGTATAGTCCAAGGTCCAATGCTAAGGGTAGGAATTTCCAGTGATAAATGTGTCATGAGAATCCCTAAGTGTCTTCTAAATGCCTTACTCCCTCTGTCAGTGACAATATCAAATTCCTCAATCATTCCTAAGACTTCACTAATATTGGAGCAAATCGATCCATTAGCTTTATTCTTATGAGATACGAAATAACCTATAACATCCTTGTCGTTTTCCTCTGGATCCTTTCTCTGCTCTTCTTCGTTGAATTGAAGCCCATTAATAGTTTCAATGGCACCTCTCAATTCTTCTGCCCTTTGGATTACTTCTAAGAGATCATTCCCCTGGGTTTTACACCCTTTTACTTCAAGTATTTCGGCTAACCAAAGACCTTCTTCGTTAATTGGGCTAGCGATTAACGTACAGTTTTTCATGATTGAAACCTCCCCATAAAAGAATTTTGGTTACTAATTCAAGATCTTGTATGTAAAATCCTTCCATTACCATAACCTAATCTCCTTCTTTTGTGTGCAAGTATACTTCGTTTCTACCGTTTTATGATCTTATTTGTCAGTTTTCACTAGAATTAGAGCATTATCGAGGTGTATACATTTATGCATTAAATGATTGAACTATTGTATACCTCTATTTACAGGTTACTACCTAATTGGGGCGGTTTCACCACGAGGAGGCAGCGTTTCTTTTTGTATTTGGGTGAATAACTCCGGTTAACAGGAAGAGGGAACATAGTGGCATAAAAATTGCACTGTCAATATCGTGTCTTTAAAATCAAACTATTTGTCTTAGAACATTACGCTTTCAGAAAGGAAGGAGGAGCGTTTTCGATAGATTAGTTGAAATTTTTAATTAAGTTGAAAGAAGGGGATACAGCAAATGGCAAAAATATCAAGTGTCTTCAATAAAATGAATATAATCTTCTTAGTTTTATTACTAGCAATTGTTATGGTAGGGGAATTTGTCATGGAAGGTATGCATTTGCATACTTGGCCAGCCTTCATTGTAATGATTTTTTTCTTTATGGCACATATGAATATGAAAGAAGTTCCTGCAATACTGCTAGGTAGTGCCTTCGGAATGATCAACCTAGTTTTAATCGAATTATGGGTTGTTTCTACGGTTCCTCTCCTGGGCGGAAACCTAACAAAATACTCCGATCCTCATACAGTCGAGGCAATATTTTATTCTAAACTGATTTATATCGCACTGTTTATATCGTTAATCGTTTTTCTGAAAGATATCTTACCTTGGATCTTCAATAACTACGCCTTTATGAGCTTTACTATAGCCGCAGCAATCTCTGGAGGACATACTGCTGCTGCTGTCGCTGCCAAAACGGTTGCTGGTCATGCAAATGCAGTCGCTGCTGCTGGAGGTGATCCTGCTCTGATAGAGGCCATGAAAGGGGCGACAGATAAAGCTATCGCTTCAAGTGTTCCCGTCACAAATGTATACCAGTGGATAGGAATTGAGCTAATTGGCGGAGCCTGCTTTGTCTTGGGAATCTACGGCATACACAAATTCTTAGCTAAGCTAGAAGCTGCCTCTTCAAAGGTACAAATCGCAAAATAGGGTAGGTTATCATAAGAATGAAAATGTCCTCGCAGGAGGCGCTGACTTTAACTCAAGTCAGCGCTCTTTTCTAGCAGTAGAAACATCGTTTCGTTTTAATAAAAATAAATCCCCTTTATTCTTCTCTATGAAGTGAGATTTGTCTCGATATGATGTATACTTTCTATACATAGTTTAAAGGGGAGAGGATAGAAATGTTTGTAGGAACCCATGCAGTAACAACTAAGGTCATTCGTAAATGGGATAACGAACTCTTCTTTACAATCCTAAATAACATAAACGATGTCGTATTAGTTATTGATTCAGATACAGTCATTGTTTACCTTAACGAAGCCTATTCTAAGGTTTTGGGTGTGCCGGTATCCAATGCTTTAGGTCGAAGGTTGGAAGAACTTGAACCTGGCTCAAGGACAATTAAAGTACTACGCACAGGGGTAGCCAGCAGCAATAATGTCGGTTACTTAGAATCTCTAGATATGAATGTGGTAGGAAGTACGTTTCCTTTTTATGATAATGGGAAAATTATCGGTGCTATTTCAATTTTCAGGAATGTGAACGAAGTTGTTCAATTAAAAAGTGAGTTGGAGCAAACAAAAGGTATAGCGGATTATTTGAAAGAACAGTTAGAACAGTGGGAGAAATTGCCTCATTCCTTCAAGGAATATGTAGGGCAAAACAGTCGGCTGAAGGAAACGTTGGTCTTAGCAGCTAAAGTAGCACGTACTGAAAGTACGGTTCTGATCCTGGGTGAAAGTGGGGTTGGCAAAGAAGTCTTAGCCAGGGCTGTTCATAATTCCAGCCGGCGTAAGGACAAGCCTATGATTAAGGTGAATTGTGCTGCCATACCAGAGGATTTAATCGAAAGTGAATTGTTTGGATATGAAGATGGAGCTTTTACAGGGGCTAAAAAAGGGGGCAAGCTAGGTAAGTTTGAACTTGCTAATAGTGGTACAATTTTTCTTGACGAAATCGGGGATATGAGCCTTACCATGCAAGCTAAATTGCTGCGTGTGTTACAAGAAAAGGAATTTGAAAGGGTAGGTGGTACAAAGACTATTAAAATTGATATTCGAGTCATTGCAGCCACCAATCGGGATTTAGAGAGTATGGTTCAGAATGAAACATTTCGGCGTGACCTGTACTATCGACTGAATATTGTTCCTCTTATTCTAACTCCGCTTCGCGAGCGCAAGGATGATCTATTGGCACTGTCAAAAACATTTCTAAAACAGTTCGCTCGACAAGTTGATTATGAGTTGACTTTATCTCCCCAAGTAATGAGCATATTTCAGGCTTATGACTGGCCTGGAAACATTCGAGAATTACAAAATGTATTGGAACACGCCAGCATCGTTTGTGGGGGCGACATGATCGAGATTCGGCATTTGCCTGCACGATTTACGACCGCCGATGGGCAATACTCAAGTGTTCAAAATAAGCCATATGCTGTGAAAGAAAACGTTGCAAGGTTCGAAAAAGAACTGATTCTCTTAGCCTTGGCCAATAATAATAATAACCGCACGAACACCATGAAGTCTTTGGGAATCTCGAGACGCGCCTTTTACAATAAATTACACCGTTACGGCATAAAAATGGAAGACTAATAGCCAAGACATAGCTGGCTATAGTTTCAATCTCCACCCTTTCGCAAGGTGGGGATTTTTTATATTGTATGGAGGAATTTCTCCATTCATAAAGAATTATTAGACTAACGCCAGTATTATCTAAGAAAATAGGGCTCCCGGGAATTGGTAAAACGACATATATGACCTAAGGGGGAAAAGACTTGAAGTGGAACAAGAAACACATTTTAATAATATTAACAATTTGTCTAGTAGTATCTGGATCAAGCTACTACATTAAGAAGGTTTATCAACCTAATCAGAGGTTAACCATGGCTGCCACGCTTCTTAATAATGGACAAGCATCTGAAGCAGATGAGGTGTACCGATCCTTCATTTTTGATTTTCCACAGCACACCAAAGCAGCGTTTGCCTATGGACAGTTGTTTGAGATTAATTTTAGTGATAAGGCAAGATCAGCTGAGATTTTAAAAATCTTAAAGGAGAACTATCCATCGTCAGAAGCGTATGCAAATAGCTTGGCAAAATTGGCTGCCCGGGAAATAGAGCGGTTAAAACCACTTTATGAGGACTTCTATAATACTGGATCTGGAAAAGATAAGTATTTCTCTGAGGCTAAAGGTCTTCTTAATGAGCTTGAGTTAATGAAAGATTCAAGCGCCTTTATGGCGATCAGTGGAAATGATCTCATTTCCAAGTTTAATGCAATTGTTAAACCTCCTTTTGGAGCCTTTGAGTTTAAACTTGCCTTAAGCGACTACATCCACCTAGAAACTGTAACATCGACGGACAAACCGAAGGTAAAATTAACCACAAGTGATGGAACATCAGTTCATGTGCAATACGACAAGGAGACAGGAATTGTAAGTGCAAACGACCTAGCTCCTGGAAACTACAACTTACATATAAGCCTGATAAGGAACGCTGGGGCCCGCCCTGGCGACTACTTTGGTGGAGAATCACTGACCATCATACCCGGACGCAAATACAAGGACACTACCTACCTTTTTAAGAAAAGCGAGTCTAGTTTAAGTTCGGATAATATAGATCGCCGATATTTAGCCCTGGACAACCATACCCATACCGTATCTGCTAAGCAAGTAACCACCTCCTCGGATGCTCCTGTCCCTAAACAAATTACTGAAGAGGTGCTGCCTCGGGGATATAGGGTTCCTGAAAATGATCATTATCTTTTTGACTTAGATAACGATAAGCAAAACGAGCTGATCGCCTATTACCATCAAACACGCTCACTTGCTGTCTTAGGTTGGAATGGTAAAGCATTTGAAGAGCAAACAAAGGTTCAGATTGGAAGTAGTGATACGAAACTTGACTTTTCCCTGTATCCAATAAGCATCAAGTTATATCATCTAGAAGGAATGACCTTCCCCGTTTTAGGACTTATAACGACAAGTGGGGAGAGTGGGGGTTATCCAGAATTAACGTTGATTAATTGGAATGGCAAAGACGGATATAATGTCCTTTGGGACGCTACAGCGGGAGACAATGGAGAATGGCAAATCACAAAAAAGGGAATCAGTATGACTCAAGATAACTTCAGTGTAGGTTCACAAGGGAATGCCAAGACAAGATTCACACAAGAATATGACTATGATGGTACTACCTTCGTTTTAGCCAATGCCTACTCAATTCAATGAGAGGGGCCTTCACTTTAATAAAGAAAGTCGTCCATAAAGGACGGCTTTTTAATTGCAATGCTAGGTTTTTCTAAGGCTGTCAGGAATATAAAAAGAAACCTCCGCGTCCGGAGGTATGAACAATGTCTTTAGGCTTCAGAATTCATATAGTTTTTCTAAATACCTATACGTTTGAAAGTATGAATTTTAGGGTGTGACTGTGAGTTAATGCTAACTTAGATTTATTCGTTCGCGGGTTGACCAACCCATTACATCATAGACAATTCAGTACCCAATGATAGCTTCAAAAATGATAACACCAGCAATATAAAGAGCTAGTGGGGCCATCCAATTCGTGGCTGCACGTAACAATACTAAACTTATTAGAATTAACCCAATCACAAGGCGAATTATCCGATCTATTACCCCCAGATTCCTTTTAAACTCAAGCTGCATATTTCGTCCCTCGCAATCAATGAATAGACTATATGATTAAGCTTTTCCCCCATATGGGCAATCCATACAAAGCAAGTGTTTGTTCTCATCTAACATCACTTCCAAAAACTACGACCGAAAGAACCCTCTAAAAATATCATCGAAAATAGTATTAATATGTTGAAAAGACTTTTAGTCCTGTTCATGTAGTAAAATTCTTGTCTTCTCGTCCTTCCGATTTATGGCCGGAGGGACCTTTTTTAACACTATGCAAAAAAGCCCTTGATCAGATGAGCAAGGGCTTTTACATAGTGTTAGTTTTTTAGGCAATGGAATCAGTCTCTAAGGTGCATACTAATCAGCAACTATATATCGTCTCCATGGAATTCTGCTGGGGTCTGTTTTCGCAAGAAAATTAACGATATCTTTTCGACCATAGTAAGCAGGTTTACCCTGCGAATCTTCACCCATTAAGATGATCGGCATGTTCGGAAAAATATGACGATAAGCATTTCTAGCTTCTTGAGTTTCAGTAGTACTTTGGATTATGTGAGGTTTCACCACAACTATAGCAAAAGTAATACCCAGTTCCTTAACAACAGCACCATCGATTTGATAACTCATAAAAATTCCCCCTAAGATATACATGTATTAGTTTTGTTTGGCCAATTTACTAAATTCGACAAAAGAAGAGAAACCCCTGTTTGATCCCCGGATTTATTTCGCAGCAAGGTCAAGGATGCTATTTTCTATTTCAATAGTTTTACTTCTTATTATCTCAATAAGAGGTTCAAGCTTTTCAAAGAAGACAATTACAATATCCTCGAGTTCTGCAAGATCTAATGCTGCATTAAAAGCCTCGGTCTCCTTTGAAATCTTTCTTAAGTTCATAGAATTAAACTTTGAGGTTAGCACTCCCTTTTCTAAGAGGTTTGCTACCTCGTCGTTAGCCCGCCCTCTTTTATCTCCGTCTTCTTTTATAAAAATATAATCAAAGTTTTCACCGGCACATTTACCAACTTCAACAATATCCTTATCTGATCGATCACCTGGTACTCCAATAACTCCTATAAGTTTATTATGTTCTAATTGCTTAAGTCCATCTAGTACACACTTATAACCATCTTTATTGTGTCCATAGTCTAATACAACTCTCTTATCATTTACATAGTACATATTAAATCTACCAGGATTTTGATTACAGGTAAAAGATCTTAAACCCTCTCTAATAGTAGCGTAATCTATGCCTAACCCAATCGCGGCAGCACAGGAAGCTAAGGTATTTTCTATGTTATATTTGAGAATGCCTTTTAAGGTAATCACGATGCTGTTTATATCTATTAATTTTTCGGTCATCGAGTCTTTCTCGATGACAATATTACCCTCATCTACATAGATTCCAAACCCTCCGTTTTTGATGTTAGCTTGCAGGATTGGATTGTCCTTGGTTTGGGAAAATATCACGAGAGGACTCTTAAATCTTTCTAAGATACTTATACTCATATTGTCATCCCCATTAATGACAACGCAGCCTTCTTCCTTTACAGCTTCTCCTACTAATGCCTTAACCTTAGCCAAATCATCCAAAGTTTCTACCTCGTCTATCCCAAGATGATCCTGAGTTATGTTGGTGATAACTCCGACATCTGCTAAGTCATAGGCCAGCCCACCTCTAATTATTCCACCCCTAGCAGTTTCGAGGACTGCTGCATCGATATTCTTATTCATTAATACAGCTAAGGCACTTTTGGGGCCGGTAGTATCACCCTTAAAGATACATTTTCCGTCAATATAAATTCCATCCGTAGTAGTCATACCTACAGTGTATCCTGCAACAGAAAGTATGTGCGCAATGAGTCTAGTCGTAGTGGTTTTTCCATTTGTTCCTGTTACAGCTACTAGTGGGATCTTTCCTAGGCTATCCTTGAATAATTTATCAACGATATGTCCGGCTACATTGCGTTTAGTTCCGAAGAAAGGATTTTGATGCATTCGAATGCCCGGGGCTGCGTTTATTTCTGTAATCGCACCTTCAGGATCTAGGGGTTTACTAATATCCTTACATAACAAATCTATACCACAGATATCTAATCCAATAGCATTAGCAGCTCTTTTGCAATATTCAATCGTTTCCTCGCATATTGATTCAGTACAATCAATTGCAAACCCACCCGTTGATAAATTCGCATTATCTTTTAAAAATAGCTTTTTATCTTTAGGAAGAAGAGACTTCAGGGTAAACCTTTTTCGTCTAAGGTATTCTATAAGGGCATCGTCAATTTTAATTTTGGTTAATTCCTTTTCATGACCTTCGCCTCTACGGATATCCTTATTTGTTTGACGGATAAGCTCCTCGATAGAACTTATCCCATCGCCTATAATATAGGGAGGGATTCTTTCTGAAACTGCAACAATCTCTCCATAAACCATGCATACTCTATAGTCATTTCCATTAATATGCTCTTCGATTATTAAATCTTTATAGTCCGTTATTAAAAGGTCATAGGCCTTTAATAGTTGTATTTCATTTTTTATATTGACAATGACCCCCTTGCCTTGGTTTCCAAACCGGGGTTTAAGAACCAATGGATAACCAACCTCCTTAGCGTGTGTAATTGCTTCGAGCCTACTCCCTATTTTGAAACCTCTTGCTACAGGTAGACAATGCAAGCTTAATAGCTCTTTTGTCAATAATTTATCCTGGGCAATGCTTACAGCAATTTCGCTAGTATCATTACCTACAGTTGCTTGTATCTTTTTTGAATGCTTTCCATAGCCTAGTTGAAAGATACTTTGTTCACCGATTCTTAAAATAGGGATTCCTCGATTTTTTGCCTCTTCACAAATAGCAAGGGTACTTAATCCGAGCTGTTCACTTCTTAGGAGGTTCTTTAATTTGTTTAGTCTTAGGTCCAAATCAAATGGCTCCTTATTGATTAACGAGTTAATAAGATCAACAGCTATATTTCCCGCCTCTAAACCTGTATTCTCGTATTCATATTGATAAATTACGTAATAGTTTTCTCCGGATTGTTCTCGAGCTTTCCCATAACTTATGTCCAAACCAACCATATTGTGGAGGGCGATGATTATGTGCTCCGATACATGTGCCAATATGTTCCTTCTGTTAGTCGCTTAATAAAGCCTCTATCCTCATCTACTCCACATCGATGCGTCGCAAGCTCTGGCAATAGACTTATTAAATTCTGATTAAAACCACTGATGTTTTTACTAGGGATTTCGCTATACCCTTCTAAATCTAGGTTAAGCCGTATGCATTTTTTATGGGTATATATATTTCTACCCTTAAAGACCTTAGAACTAATAAGTTTCACGAAGCTCTCCTCCTCGAGTATATACATACAAAATCCGCAGGAAACATAGGCTTATTTGATTTAGTCAATTTTCATGATAAATCCATAGATGCGAAGGGGAGAGTGTTAAAGGACTCTCCCTATATCGTAAATAGATTGATAAACTTCATTATTTATAAGTCTATCAAACTACTAATCTAATATAACCAAGTACAGAACCTATACGCTGGAATGTTTTGTTTATAAACTTTAGGTATATTAATCATATTAATAAGATTAATGAAAACGGTTGAAACAAATAATAAGAATCGTGAGAAATGACAAGGAGGAAAAAACAAAGAAAGTATAAAGTGAGGCTTTAAATTTATACCTGAATTAAAATATCCTATAGGCAGAATAATTGAATAGGTTTGAGGGTATATTAAACTTTGGTTGCATCCTCCTTTACACTTTGCCCTCATCGGTAACGGCGGGGGCCTTTATCATTGGAAATTCCAACAAAACTGCAATTGACGAGGCAATAAATGAACATTCTTTAAAGGAGTTTAAAACATGGCAACTAAAAATAAGGAGTTACCACTCAGAAAAACTGTAAAGACTGGATCATTAACACCAGAAACAACAAAAATAGCAAAAGATTTGGGAGACATTCCCGAACATGATTTGTTTAATCGCCCTACAGAGGATTAGTTCTTTATCCTAAAGCTCTCTTGACCAATTTTGCAAAAGGCTAAAGTATTAAATCTAAGAAATTCGAGGTAGGAATAATGGATACTATTCTGGTAGTATTAAGGGCTCTTTTTGCCTTTATTTTACTTCTAATAGTAGCAAGGTTGATGGGTAGAAAGGTCATTTCCCAAATGACCTTCTTTGACTTTGGTGTTGCTATATCCATAGGTTCAATTACAGCTAATCTTGCAATGAGTCAAGGTAGCACTACTATCACAGCTGTTACTGTTTTAATTACCTTTGGAACCCTTTCAATTATCACTGGATATTTACACATAAAAAGTTTATGGTTCCGAAAATTAACGAACAGTGAACCTGTAACTGCAATCGCTAATGGCCAAATTATTGATAAAAACCTAAAACGATTACGTTTAACCACCAATGAATTAACGTCTCTTTTAAGAGAAAAAAATATATTTAACATCGCTGACGTAGAGTTCGCAATTTTGGAAAACGAAGGTAAATTATCGGTTTTACCTAAATCACAAAAGCAGCCGTTAACCCCCTCTGACCTAAATATTACGACAGTTTATAAGGGATTAACGGCCGATATTATAATCGACGGAAATATAATGCAAGAAAATCTCAGAAGTGCAAAATTAAATGAGGAATGGCTAAAAAATCAGCTTAACAGCCAAGGAATTTCAAGTGTTCAAGAAGTTTTCTATGCAGGCTTAGATTCATCGGGAAATTTGTATGTATCTAAAAAAACCAACAATGAAGAAACTGAAGGGCAGTATGGTATCGAATAAAAGAGTCAGGAGGATCCCATGGACCGTCCCAAGCAAATTCTTAAACACTGCGATATGTTCAGAGTAATCGTTGTTTCGCTACAATGTTATCTACAAAGATTAGTTTAGACAATTAGCCATCTTGGAGGATAAAAAAAGAACCGAAGGTTTTATTACCTCAGTTCTTATTTTGTTATTTATATGTGTATTTTTGTATTAGTGTTGATTTAATTATAATTTGAAATCGTAACAACCATAGTAAATAAGACTAAGAACGCGATAATTATACTCACCGAAATAATCGCTCTTTTCCTATCTTCTTCGTCCTCTTTCGCACCAGTATAGTTATTCGATGTGTTTAAATAGAAAATAGCAGCATTTCCTCTTACAGTGGCCTTGGAGTTCCCATTAAATTTTTTGTTATGGTTATCAATTACATAATATCTTCCTCTCATAAGCTTCTCTCCTCGTCTTAACCTCATTATGAGGGCATCTCATTCCTCCTTGCCAATAAATAATAGTTCTCTAATAATTCTGAATTTCCTGCCTTTCGACAATATTTATTTGCGACTATTGAGAGGTAATTGTAAACTTCAAGCGCGTTATTACTTTGACTTTGTCAATTGTACGGTAACTTAACGCATCATTTGATGCTCTCCTGAGTCATATGAATTGTCGGGGTTATTTTTCATGGGCATCGGCATAGATTCTGAAGAATTACTGCTTTTATGTTGGCTGCCAGGCATAGTGTATTCTGAGGATATTGAATCGTTTGCTTTGTTGGGTAAGCCTTGATTTGATCCTCCTGAATTGGAGGAATCATATGAATGAGTATTCTCACCGGTCATCGGATTTCCCATCGAGTCAGGCATCTCCTCTTGCATCCTTCTTTGGTGAGAAATAGCTGTGCTTTCTGTTGGGAATAGTGTGGTTAAGGTTGTATTTGCCTCAGCCAACATATGAAAGGCTTCCTTAGGAGTTGAACCATCTGCACTTACAATCAAGCCCTTTTCCTGAATCCGTTTATAAATCTGATACTGATTCACACTCATTCCAAGACTTTGAGCCGCTTTACGGGTATCTTCATCTGTTCTACTGACCATCATGTTCGCAGAAATGTTCTCTTCAAGCATATGTCGCTCTATAGATTCTCGGAGTTTTGTTTGATCGATAACATCTACTGGTGAGTCTCCTATGGGTATAACACTAGTTAGAATCAGGGTATTCGCTTGATTAAAAACTCCATGTTCATTCGCTTTATCAATAATCAAGTCTACTGCAGTGTAAATATCCATCCCTTGAAGTTGCAAGTTCGATGGTGACTTCTGAGTTTCATCAATTACCTTAAGAACTTTTGCATTACGGTCAATTAATAATTCCATACTAGAATCCATATCCAGTACAACAGCTGCTACAGCATTATTAGCTCCTGAGACTAAGTTGAAGACACTTAGAGACAAGGCGAGTAGTAAAATTGCAGCGATTGAACCAAATTTGAAGAGCCTCTGACTTAAAGGTTTATGAACAGGTAGCTCGATATCAAGAACCTGCCCCAGGGTAGGAGTGGCCTTAGGTAGTAAAGACTGCTGAATCGTTAGTTCTGGCACACAAACCCCTCCACTTATTAGATTGGTTTCGTATATGTATCGGTAATTTCAGGGGGTACCCGATGAAAAAAGCTAATGGAAATTTCCTGCTTACCCCTGCTTAGGATAAAAGAAGGCTCAGACCATTATTAAGGGTCTGAGACTCTTAGAAATCTTGCTGGATGTTATTGAATGCCAGTTGCCAGCATGAGATATGCTGTCAACCAACTATCTCAAGGTACAATTTCTTTATGAACTTCCTATGAAAGACCTGTGAATTTCTTGTAAATTAGTGGATTAATAAACTCGTGTAGCTTACCCTTTTCATAAGAAATTCACAACTCATTCACAGCATAATCGAATTGATCCAATATACTTTGAGACAGAAGACAAGGTTGCTTTGAAAGTGGTCTTGTGTAAACGAGGAGGTAAATATATGAAAAAGACAAAATGGATCGTAGGACTCTCAATTGTAAGCTTAGTGGCACTTACGGGTACGGCGTTTGCACTAAATTCAGGCTCGGTTGCAGCAAAATCTGTAGGACAGGCCCTCGGTGATGTACCGACCACGACAGCAACTCAGATTCAAGCAACTACTCCTCAGCCCTCAACATTAACGCTTTCTTCCACGAATAATAACCCGGATTCTCTTGCTAATCCTGAATTAGATGCATATGGCGGTGGCTACGGCATGANNGGGCCAGGGTGTTAACGGATATGATGCTAAAAGCCTGGGAGTTGATCTCACCAATGGCGTAGTTGTCTCATCTGATCAAGCCGTGGCAATTGCAAAAGCTTATGCAGAGAAGATTAACCAGGACCTTGTAATTTCCCGGCTCCATGAATTTTCAAATGTTTATGGGGTAGAGTTTAAAGAGGGAAAGACAGGGGCTAAAGCCTACGAAGTTATGGTTTTCAAGAATGGGGGAGAGATCATAACTGACATGGGGCCAAATATAATGTGGAACACAAAATATGGACATATGAATTGGGGAAACGATGGAGCTGTTACGGTTAGCGAAGAACAGGCTGCTAAGAATGCTCAAGAGTTTGTAACCAAAATGGGAGAAGGATACTCGATCGGAAAACCCGAACTAGCTCCGGGGTATTACGAATTTATGGTTCAAAAGGGTGGCAAGGATTATATGGAACTTAATGTAAATGGATATACGGGGCAAGTCTGGTTACAGAATTGGCAGGGACCGATTATTCAATCGTTTGATGTCAAATAATGTGGCTATTAAAGCAATTCCGTTTTGTCTATAGGAAGGTTTAAGTAAGCACCGTAAACATATAAAAAGCGGCTGAGGAGTAGAATCCTTAGTCGCTTTTATGTTAACTCTATATAAACCATGCCGATCCTTGGACCAACTCATTCTACATAATAAGTCACACATTTAGAGATAATATGTGGAAAGTGAATGACTAAAAGAGATGTGGTCCTAGATTGATTGTGAAATTGAGTTATGGGCAAGGCATCTCACCGGAAAGGCGGGTATTAGATGTTGTTCAAAGGAAGAAGAATAATTGCGGGGCTTATATTCGTTGTTGCTTTACTGAGCATTCCTCTTTTTTATAATTTAGGGAAATCTAACAAGGGGCCTATAATAAATCTGGATACTCCAGCTATCCAGCAACTAGAGGTTAAGGAGTGTATCGAGTCGACGGAATTTATGAAGGCTAATCATATGAAACTTCTGTACCAATGGAGAGAAGAAGGAGTGCGTGAGGGCAAAACGGAGTATATTAATAGTAAAGGGAAAGAATACAAACTTAGCTTTCAAACGTGCTTGAACTGTCATTATAACCCTGGAGTAAAAACATCGGAGCAATTTTGTGTTTCATGCCATAATTACTCTGCTGTAAAACCGAATTGTTGGGAGTGTCATTTACTTCCCGACCCTCATATTAGTGAGAAGGGTAAGTAATACCGTTAGGTAATAATACTGTATAACTCAAAAAAAGGAGGCATGGTTACGTAAATGTATTCGCCAAAATATGCCTCAACATGGGATCAAGTATGTTGTAAACACAAAAAATGCCTGGGCAGGCAATAAATGTTCCGAGGGCTTGCCTGTATCGTTCTTATTTTAAGCGCTCATTATGAAGATGGGATGTAGTGAAACTTTAAGTTTTGTTACATCCCTTCTTCATGAGAAATTCATAACTTTTTCATGAGAAAATCGTATCCTAAAGTTACACTTAGGACATGGAAGATCAGTAAGGCAGTAAAACGAAGATTAAATTAGGGGGAATATATAATGAAGAAATTCAGTAAAAAATTCACAGCAATCATAGGAACCGCTGTATTGGCAGTTGGGCTTGTAGCTTTACCAACTTTAGCTGGAACGACCCAGCAACAAGGGAACGGGTGGGTCGCTCAAATGCAAGGATTTATGCAACAAACGTTTTCACCGGAGGAACACCAAGAGTTAATGAATTCGAAGGAAATGCAAAACCTTCATAATTCGCAGGAGATGCAGAATGCTATGCAATCGGGAGATGTTAAGGCGATGCAAGATCTCATGAATTCAGACCCAAATGTTAAGGCCCAAATGGGTCAAGATAACCTTGATAAAATGAACCAATTCATGAGTAGTTCAGGTGCAAACATGATGACCAACGGCGGTTCTACTACTTCAGGAAGTATAATGATGAATTTTTAGACAATAATTACGGGAAAGTTCCTGTGTTGCGCAAGCAGAAGTCAATTCAGCACATAAGCAGGTAGTGGTGACGCTGATGGATTCAAACCTAGTGAATTTCAGTATACAGAGATGTGAAAAAAGGAAATAAATAAGTCTTACTTAAATGAAAAACGCTAGATACAACAAAAAGATGAGGAAATTAGGTGTCAACATTCTATCCTAATAAGCTCATAGCATCGCTGGCTATTACCGCAATTACACTGACTGGGGGATTAAATCCAGTGGTCGCTATGGCGAGCGATGTCCAAATAAAACAAACGTACAATGTTCAGTCTACTCAGAGCTTAGTAAATGCGCTTACTCGTCTTGGTGGGTATGACCGGTATGGCACTGCAGTTCAGATCGCAGACTATGGGTGGCAATCGGCCAGCACAGCAGTTCTAGCGCCGTTTGGTGATCTGAACATGGTGGACGCGCTTGCCTCGTCAAGTCTCGCTAAAGTAGTCGATGGACCAATACTCCTTGCAGACAAAGATACTGTACCTTCTGACACAATGAATGAATTAAAGAAGCTAGGAGTTAAAAAGGTATATATGGTAAGTGGGACGGCGGTCATTTCGGCTAAAGTAGAGAGTGATCTCAATGCAGCGGGTATTCAAACGGTACGGTTAGGGGGTTATGATCGATACGAAACGGCTGTGAATATCGCAAAGGAAATTCAAACCATAAAACCGTTTCAAGAAGTTGTGGTCACGAACGCATTTGCAAATGTCGATGCAATTTCTATAGCTCCAATTGCAGCGGCGAAAGGTATTCCAGTTCTGCTCGTCGATAAGGATTCCGTACCAACAGTTGTATCAGATTTTATCAACTCGTCGGGGATCAACAAAACCTATGTCATAGGTGGGACAGCGGTTGTATCTGATTCTGTAAAGGATGCACTTCCCAATGCTTTGAGGCTCAGCGGTAATGATCGTTTTGATACTAACACAGAAGTGTTAAAGGAATTTAAAAACCTAATTGCAGGGGGCAAAATGTTCTTTGCAAACGGAAATGATACTAGCCTTATCGATTCTCTGGCAGGGGCTCCCATGGTGGCCAAATTGAGAGGCGCTATTGTACTAGCGAATAGAGAAGCTGTTCCAGACGGTACTAAAGGGTTTATTCGGACAGACATAGCCCTCAAAAATCCAGGGATTTTGGGAGGAACAGCTGTAATATCAGATTCGACGGTTCAAAGCTTAGGATATACCCAACCCGGACAGTCGAACAATTTGGATGGAGCCTTGGAATTAAATAGTCTTAAAGCAACCTTCGAAGATAAAATAGTCAACGGAAATATTCTCGTCAATGCAGATGGAGTAACACTGAAGAATGTCGTTGTTAAGGGTACGATATTTATTGATCCAGGTAAGGACGGTTCTGCTACGCTTAATAGCGTGAAGGCTGACAGAATTGTCGTCCTATCGGGTGCAGAACTTAGCATTTACTTGAAAGAAACCACTTCCGATAGTCTGGTCGTGTCAAGTTCCTCAAATGTCCGCGTAGTGGCAGAAACAGGAACAACTTTGGGTGCTACTTTAGTTCAATCAAATGCTAATGTAGAATCACAAAACGGAGCGGATATTGGACCATTGGCCGCACAGTCTCTAGGAGAAACACCTATTAATGTACAACTCCAAGGAACATTCTCTAACGAAGTTTCCCTTAGTGGGAGCATTAAACTAACGGCTGCAGATGGCTCAATTATTCCTTCTTTAAACGTGACAGGGGCATCGGCTCCCGATTCAATTCAGTTAGCAGGTAACTTTCCTAGCGTATCAATTATTGATAACTCATCTGTTACCGTGTTATCAGGCAAAATTGAAAAATTAGAAACAAAGGGAACATCTGAAATCGTGGTTAAAAGTGGTGCGGATATTATTGAATTAAGTTCTGTTACTGGCAGTATCAAAGTAAGTGGTGGAGGAACTGTGGACGGAAAAACAACGACAGATACCCCCACAGAACTAGGCGACATCTCATCTACACCAGTTGTAGATCGCGATAGAGATAGAGATAGAGATGTCATTCAAGAGTCAGAGCAACCCGTTATCTCAGGAACGGTCAGAGCTGGAGATACAACCATTTCTGGAACGTCTGAGGCTGGGGCCACAATAAG
>DOPM01000048.1 GCA_003513495.1 Desulfosporosinus sp. | reverse complement strand
ACGACGGAACCGGCCAGGCCGACCAATGTCACGGCTTTAGCAGGGGCAGGAAGTATCGAGTTAAGTTGGGACTCAGCGGGACCGGAAATCGTGGGTTACCGAGTATACCGTTATCGGGGGACTGTTGAGGACGGGATTATTAACCTGGGCTTAATCCGAGGAGAGAGCTATACCGACAGCGGCTTAGTCCCCGGAGCAGAGTATAGGTATCAAGTAGAAGCAGTGGGGGCTTTAGGGGATCGGTCCGAGTTATCCGAGCCTGTAAGTCAAACAGCGGGGGCCTTGATCAATGATCCAACCCTAACGGGAACAGCGGGATATTATGAAGAAAACAACCCTGGGGTAGTCTACACCGGGAGTTGGGTACGGGGTTGGTCAAGTGAGGCCAGCGGAGATTATGTCCAGCGCAGCGGCGTACCGGGGGATACAGCAACCCTGAGTTTTGTGGGAACAGGGGTTAAATGGCTGGGATACCGAGCCAGCGACAGCGGTATGGCAGAAGTATGGCTGGATGGGAAGCTAGTGGAGATCGTCAATCTAAAGAATAATCCCACAGAGAATCAACAGGTGGTCTTTCAGCAGACCCATTTAGGCAGAGGGCAGCATACCCTGGAGATTAAGGTTTTACGCAGTGAGGTAAATATCGATGGGTTTAAAGTATTAGACACGGATGATTTAAGTGCCCCGGCAGCTCCCGCGGACTTAAGGTTGGAAAAAGGGAATACAGTCGTCGATCTAAGTTGGAGTGGGAACACGGAAGTTGATGTTGTAGGCTATCGATTGTATCGCTCGACCACAGCGGACAGTGGGTTTGTACCTTTAAGCAGTAAGGCCTTGAAGCTTATCCCAGGAACCAGCTATCACGACAGTGGGTTAGTTAACGGAACAACCTATTACTATACAGTGACGGCCATGGATGAAGCAGGGAACGAATCCCTTGTGGCCCCGGTGATTAGCGTAGTTCCGGCAGGTGGAGCAGGGATACACCAGGAAGACGACCTGGGGATTGTCTATAGCAGCGGCTGGACACGAACTTATGAAAACAATTCCAGTGGCAATTATTATAGTTGGACAAATACGGTGGATGCCACAGCAAGCTTTGTCTTTGATGGTACGGGAATTAAATGGGTAGGTTTACCAAGTGCAAATGGCGGATATGCAGAGGTCTATCTCGATGGGTCTCTGGTGAATACAGTTAATCTCTACAGATCTCAGCCTGAGTATCAGGCCGTTCTTTGGCAAAGTGGGGTTCTTGAAGCAGGAATTCACGAGCTAGTTATAAAAAGTCTTGACACCAAACAGGTCAATATCGATTACTTGGACGTGATTCAATCCTCGGATACCACACCGCCAAGTGCGCCAACGGGATTTAATGTTGGGAGCGAGGGAACTACCCGCTATTTACAGTGGGAGCAAAGCCCGGAAGAGGATCTGTATGGTTATTACATCTATCGGAGTCTTACCGGCCAGGCAGATTCCTTTAGCCGTGTCAATGTTGATCCCATCCGGTATGGCACAACCTATAGGGAAGAGTTCTCCGATTCCCCTGTCTATTATAAAATCACGGCAATCGATACGGTAGGAAATGAATCCCCAGCCTCTGCTATTGTCTCGGACACCCCACTAGGAACCCCTAATGCCCTGGTTGAAGAAGATAATCTGGCAATTGAGTATAGGGGAATCTGGACCCGGAGTGCCAGCAGTAACGCTAGCGGAGGGAATTTTACAAGTACAACAGATGCCGGCTCGACCTTTAAGTATACCTGGTACGGAACCGGACTGGATTGGCTGGCCAAGAAAGACTCGAATCTTGGAATTGCCAAAGTTATTTTGGATAACGGTCAGCCAGTTTTAGTGGACCTTTACAATGGATCGGCGCTGTATATGCAGCCTGTCTATCGAATCAGGGACCTGGCTTTAGGAATGCATACCCTGGAAATCACTTATTTTGGACGAAACATCAAAACAAACGGTACAGGAATTAACGTGGATGCCTTTAACATTGTCGATGCTAATACAGGGCTTCCCGTTCCACCGAGCAATGTTGTCGCTAATGCTTTGGTCAATAAGGTGAAGCTGACCTGGGATGCCCCTGATCCGACCCAATATCCCGATATTATTGGCTACAATGTCTATTACCAATTTGGTGTTTATGCAGACCAGAAAGCAAATTCAGGGCTTGTTCAATCCGGCTTTACCCACACAGGGCTTAGCTTAAGTACGGTTTACTACTATAAAATCACTGCCGTTGATGCCTTAGGTAACGAGTCCCTGGTTTCTGAAGAAGTTTCAGCAGAAACAGCGGAAAGTTATATTAAGGCAGTACTTGAACCGGCTTACTCAGGAGTACGAGGACAACCGATTTCCCTTGACGGGAAAAACTCCTATACCGCAGATCCCCCCCTGATCTATGCGTGGGATCTAGACAATGATGGCAGTTATGACGATGCCACGGGAGAACAAACCAGTGTTGTTTTCGACAATGCCGGGGAGTATACGATCGGTTTACAAGTCACAGATGCTAACGATCGGATCTCAACCACAACGGCAGCCGTCAATGTAAGAGTTGCCGTAACCGGAGTGAACCTGGATAAGGAGACTTTAACCCTTGAAGCTGGAAAGACGGGAAGCTTAACTGCTGCGGTCCTGCCTGAAGATGCACCGGATAAGACAGTCACCTGGAGTTCCAGTAATCCAGCAGTGGCAACCGTCAACTCCAATGGTGAAGTAACGGGGGTTAACCTTGGCACGGCGATCATCAGTGTTAAGACAACGGATGGCAGTTATACGGCAAGCTGTACTGTGACAGTTATTAAACCCATTGTAAAGGTCACGGGGGTAAGTCTAAACCAAAGCAGTCTAAGATTGAACGTTCATCACACAGCCCAACTAACGGCCACCGTAGCACCGACGGATGCCGATAATAAGGGTGTTACCTGGTCGAGCAGTGATGAGGATGTGGCAACGGTTGATCAAACCGGGTTAGTAACGGCGGTTAGCGCTGGAACAGCCGAGATCACGGTGACAACCAGTGATCAAGGCTTCACAGCGACCTGCCAAGTGACCTCTGTAGCAGATACTACGGCACCGACCATCCAGAGCGTTAGTCCTGAAAATGCCATCACCCTAGGTGGGGCTCAAGCACAGCGGCTTACGGTTAGGGCCGAAGATAATGAAGGCTCAGCAGGGGCAACGGCTCGTATGGAGTACAGCAGGGATGGCCAAACTTGGACTCTAATACCAGGTACAGTCATAGGTCCAAATGGAACCTCGCCCTTCAGTTTCTATATCGATTGGGATCTTTCGACAATGACTAGCGGAACCTATACTCTGCGCTATACGGTGGTTGATGGTGCTGAGAATTCTGTTCAACAAACGGTAACCTATCAGATCGATCGGACGGCACCTCAAGCTCCACAAAACTTAACAGCAACCGCTAGTCCCGGAAGTATTAATTTGTCTTGGACAATGCCAGCCGATGCGGATGTAGAGTATTATCGACTCTATCGAGCAGTCGCAGGCGGTTCCTTCCAGTTCCTGCAAAAAATCTCCGGACGTACCAATGTTTCCTGTACCGATTTAACCGGGGCAGAAGGGCAGGAATATCAATATCAGATAACTGCTGTAGACAAATTCAGTCAAGAGGGGTCTCCTTCGAATGTGGCAACCTCGACGGGGGTCAGTGATACTGTTCCTCCAACCATTCTGGGAATCGAACAGCTGGATGGCACAGTTTTTGGCAAACAAGCGACCATAACCGTAAGGGCAGAGGATAATATCAAGCTTGCCAGTGTAAAGCTGCAGTATTCCTTAAATGATCTGGACTGGACGGATATTGGCCGGATTAGCGACCAAACAACGGCCACCTTCCATTGGAATACGGAATCACTTAACGGAGAAGTTAAAGTTCGTGCCCTGGCCTATGATGCTGCCGGGAATGAGAGTGACGGTAATCCCGTTCGCACATACCAGATTGACGGTGTCGGTCCTGCCCAGATCACTGGAGTTACACCCGTGGCAGCGGTAACCAGTGTCTTGCTTAATTGGGATGATGTCCCTGACTTAGATTTCGATTATTTCCAGGTAGAAGTTAAGGATACCTTTGATGGGATCTTCGCCTCAAAAGGAAAAGTCTATGATAAACGCGGGCTTAATGTTACCGGACTGAAAGCCAGTACGGATTATTGGTTTAGAGTGGTTGCTTACGATAAGGTGGGCAATCGGGGGATTCCTTCTGAGGAAATCCAGGTCAAGACCCTTGATGATGCTGTGGCACCCCAAGTAACCGGAATTTCGCCGGCACCTGCTCAATTTGCCAATCTGATTGCCTTAAGAGGGACTGCTACAGATAACGTGGGAGTAGCAGAATTCACCTTCCAATACTCTACGGACCGTTTACTTTGGACGGATTTGGCCACGATCCACCTTGCCAACTCGCCGGCTTCCGCTTCAGCTGTCTATGACTGGGATGTTTCTGGCTTAGCGGAGGGAGCATACTTCGTGCGAGGAGTTGCCAAGGATACTGCAGGAAATCTTAGCAGCACATCGGATAACGCTAATTATGTGGAATACCGAGTGGATCATACAGGGCCAACTGCACCCACAGGTTTTCAAGCTCAAGCTGCCGATGGCTATGTGACCTTAAGCTGGCTCCAGAATCCGGAACTCGATTTAGTAGCCTATAAGGTTTACAAATCCACCAGCGTGGAGGGATCCTATTCAGTATTAGCGGAACGGGTTTCTTCATTAGAGTATCGTGACAGGAATGTGGAACCGCAGACCACGTATTTCTATAGAGTAGCAGCACTGGATAGGTCCGGAAACGAAGGTCAATGGGCTGAAGTATCTGTTGCAACTTCGGATGATACCACTGTACCAGACGTCTTAAGTGTATCCCCTAGTGACAATGCAGCTTTACCAGCTAATCCAGTTATAAGTGTCCTGACCAGTGACAACTACCGCTTGGCAAAGGTGACCCTTGACTATCAAATGGTTGGGGACACCAGTGGGCCTTGGACCTTGATCGGGGAAAAAGATCTTAATACCTATAGTGAGGTTAGTCGTTTCACTTGGACCACAACGGGGTTGGCGGAAGGACAATATCTGGTTCGAGTGATTGCAACGGATCAAGCCGGGAACGTCAGTGCGGCGAGGGTTACCCAGTATACCTTAAACCTTCAAGCTCCGGTTCAGCCTGTATTAACGGCAAGCCCCCGTGGTTGGGGAGTCGACCTTTCTTGGAGCGCCAATAGTGAACCTGATTTTGCCGGATATCGCCTCTATCGCAGCACTGTCTCAGGCGGAAGTTATCAAAGGATTCGAGAGACTACCTTAACGGCTTACACAGATACTCCCTTATTACCGGGAATTACCTACTACTATAAGGTTGAAGCCTTAGATACCTATCGTAATTCAGTCATGAGTGAGGAAATCGCTGCTGCACCAAATGCTGATGATCCTTATCCACCAACTGCTGCAGCGGGTAATGATCAATCTGCCATCATCGGAATGGAGATTTCATTTGATGGAACCCTTTCCCGTGATAATGACCGTATAGCCAGCTACGAGTGGGATTTCGGAGATGGGTCAGCCAAGGCAGCCATTGCTCAACCTACCCATACTTACCTTGAGGCGGGAACCTATACTGTAACCTTAAGCGTGTCCGATCCCACGGGTAATATTAGTTCAGACACCCTTCAGATCACGGTTAAAGAGCCCCTTCAGGTTGGAACCCTAGATGTCCGAGTCATCGATGATAGCAGTGGAGTGACGCTTTCTGGTGCCAGTGTCGTTATCCAATTACCCGATGGATCCTTAGAGCATGCCACCACCAATAGCCAAGGGATCGCAACCATCGTAGGCAGCGCAGGGAAATATAAGGTCTATGCTTACAAGACTGACTTTAAGCCTGTAGCTATTGATGCCACCTTGGAAACCAATCAGAAGACCACCGCTACAGTTCGCTTGCAGAGAGGGGAACTGGTGGTTGGAGAATTGACGGTTAGGCGCATGACCTTAGACGAAGTAAAGGCCACAGGGGTCGATGTCAATGCTCCGGAAAACCAATGGGTTTATAGTTATGAAGTGCATCTTTCCTTCAATAACCAGCCCCTGGAACCAGTCGTTCATATCATTAATGGCCAAGGACAATTTATCGGGAGTTCGTGGCAGCCTTTAGTGATTCATAATCCCCCGAATCCTCAGGGTACGAATCCGGGAACCATGATCGCATACCCTACAGCTGTTCCTAATTACGGTCATCCTGAGGTAAGGCCCACCATAGCCTACCTCGTCGTGCCGGGTGAAGCACGTTGGTTAAAGGAGTTTTTTGAAGTAGGTCTGACCTTGGAAAATACAGCGGATGAGGAGTTCGTAATTAGTGATTCAAAATCCACCTTGAAGCTGCCAAACGGGTTGGTTTTGGCGCCCACCCGCGAGCCACAGAGCTTAACCGTCAACTTAGGGGATATTGCCGGCGGCGAACGACGGGAAACGAAATGGATTATTAGAGGGGACGAAAAAGGCTGGTATAACCTGGAAGCGGATTTTACTGGCATGCTGCAGCCCTTTGATGATCAGGTGAATGCTGTATTTAAGACAAAAGATCCTTTCAGAGTATGGGGAGATGATGCCCTCAGAATGCGCATCGATGCCCAAAACAGCGTAGATCAAGGTTATCCCTACAATGTTCGCTTTGGTCTGGAAAATGTTTCGGATATTCCGGTCTACAATGCAGCTATTGAACTAAAGGATCAAGGGAAGCAGCATTATATCTACGCCCCAAACCAAGATCTGACCGAAACGATTAACGAACTGAGCCCGGGTGAGACAGTCTGGGCAGATTATCAGTTAATCCCCAGCATCAATGGTTTCTTAGATCTATCCCAGTCTTATATCTTAAAAACCGGCGGAAACTCTGCAGTCCAAAGTGAAATCACAGGGCATGATGTCCCCGAAAACTTGCCTGGCACAGCGCCGGTTCTCCAGCAGATACACACTTCGGATGGGAAAGTTACCTTAACTTGGACCCCGGTATCCGGAGCACTAAAGTATCGAATTTACTATGTGCGAGACGATTTGGCCATCTCTCGTTTGCCGGAGATGGTTTATGAAGCACAAGATTCGGAAACAACTGTGACCCTAGCGGAGACTAATGGCGCTAAAGATTATGTCCTCACCACTGTCATACCTGAGGGTGAAGTGCTTTATCACGCAACCACGGGACTTGCTTGGGCCGCTAAAGCAGGTGCCATGGTGATCACCGTTAATCCTGATGAGATTTATGCGGGAGTAGAGCGGGAACTTTGGATTACAGTCAATAAGGAAGGATTGCCCGTGGCAGGCGGTACAGTGGATGTGGGTTCTTATGCCCAAGGCGTGATATTAGATAGCAATGGGCAAGCCAAGATAAAGGTTAGGCCTACCAGCCCAGGGATTATTGTAGTAACGGCACATGACCCGGTAAACAGCCAAATAACAGTCAGTACTAATGTAACAGTCCTCGGCGCTTTACTTGCAGCTCCTGTTGTTCAACCGGTATTTTACACGGATAGCGTTGTCAATGGAACAGCGAAACCATATACTAGAATCATTGTCAAAAAGGGCAGCGCTGAGATCGGTAATGGATTCGTCGGAGGAGATGGAACCTTTGCAGTAGGGATTTCTGCCCAGGCAGTAGGTACTGTACTAACGGTTATTGCAACAGACACCTTAGGGAACATTAGCCCTGAAACGACAGTAACCGTTGGCGAGCAGAACATTCCCGTCGAAGGAGTAAGTCTTAGCAAAGCAAGCACAACAATTACTGTTGGTGAGACTGAAATCTTAACAGCCACTGTTGAGCCAAATAATGCTTCCAACAAGGCAGTAAACTGGAGTTCCAGTGACGAAAGTGTAGCAACCATCTCGCCAAGCGGAATGGTTACAGGAGTAAGCGAAGGAACTGCAGAGATTAGAGTGACGACGGTTGATGGAGGATTTAGTGACATCTGCACCGTTACAATCCTGAAAGAATCTGTCATTAAACCCTTAGTTAGGCTGGGTGTTAATCCCAGACTTAACAACACGGTAGGACTATTCGTGGGTATAGGGGATATTATGGATGAATCAGGTAATCCAATATCTAACCCAATTCTTAAAGGTTACCAGATCGGGTTGGAGTTTAATCAGGAAAAATTAGATGTGCTTGACGTTATTGAGGAGACTAATTTAGGGAGCTTTACCCAAACCAATGATCCTGAAGGAAACATTATTCTTACGGATTCCTCAGACATAGGAACCTCGGATTTCGAGTCACTCTTCTTTGTACCTATTCAATTAAAAGGATCTGTACTTGAAGAGGCGAGCATCCGGATAAGGTTGATCGACATTACAGAGGAGACTATTAATTCCGTTGCCACAGACACATCAGTGACCCTTTATTTCCAGAGAGGAGAGATTCGTAACGAGTTCGCTGAAGACCCCGGTATAGAAGATGCCCTAGCAGGATTGCAATATCTTGCAAATATAAGGAAGGCCGGGCCGGGTGAAACAGAAGTCAACCTTGTAAATTTGGCATCGATTTATGCCCAAGAAGGCACGGATCAAGGCATCAAAGCCAATATCAAAGATATTATTACATTGATGCAGTATGTAGTGGGTAATCGCAATGAATATTTAGTACCGTCAGAGTAGGGGTCAGACCCCCACACAACGGGAAACGATTCTGACAATTTGAGGCGATAGGTGTTTTGATAAACGCTAGATGCAAATTTACATCTAGCGTTTGTTTTTTAGGGAGCTATGCTCTGAGGTTCGGTGTTCTTATCTTTGTTTAAACGCGCTGTGTATGGCATAAAAAAGTTTATAAATACCCCGGTGAAAAGGGCAGAAAATATTGTGCCGATACCTATTGGACCGCTAAATGCGAAAGCCAGTATTACAAGGACAAGGCTTACGAGGGCTCGTGAAATTGCGACATTAAGACCTGTTAATTCATTGATGACTAGCATTGATCGATCCATGGGATTTGGTGCAAAATTGGCTTGTAAGTTTACAGAAACCCCTAAACCCACAAACCCTACCCCAAGTATTAAACAAGAAGCCTGAGCGAACAGTGTTACAGGACTAATCAAATCCCCCAATACAAAAAGCCATAGGTCTATTCCCATACCAGTAATTAATGAGGTCATTAAGGCGAAATATTCAAGCCTTCGGCGCTGAGCAGCTGCATTGAATAATACCAGGGAAAGACCTACAACAATTTCCCAACTGCCAATGGTTAATCCAAACGTCTGAAATAATCCTACAAGGAGTGCGTCAAATGGGGAGGTTCCCATTAACGAACGAATTGTTAATGCTATCCCAAAGGTCATGATAATAATACCTGATACGTAGAAAATAAAACGTTGACGTGATTGATGCATATATTTCCTCCTCAACCTACTCTAGGAAAGTCTTAATCCTTCTTATTACGGAACAATACTATTAAGTATAGTTGAGAAAAATATTATTTCAAGGGGTCTTCAAGGGGTCTTCAAGGGGTCTTCAAGGGGTCTGACCCCCACACAATGGGAAACAATTCTGACAATAGATAGGGGTCCTGCGAAATCCCCTTGAAAATTTCTAGTTAAGTAGTTATCAAATGTAAATTATTGGGTTTACATTTGGGGTTTTCATGGCATACTTATTGATATTAACTGATACTAATTGGTATCATTAGGAGGGTAGGGACTATGGAACTAAAAACCTTTACGGAAATGTTTAGTGATAAAAACGCCTTAGATTTTAATAAGCTTAAGTATAAATTCGGTGAGACAAATCTAGCGGGGTATTTAAATACGCTTGATGATAGCTTTTATCATAAACTCGCGTTGCTTGACTTTAAGGGTAAGCCAATTGTGGTACTTCCTGCTAAAATAAATCTAACAGCACAGCTTATTAAAGCGCTTGCAGTTTCCTATTCAAGTCAAAAGTATGGTATACAGGCAATGGAGGACGAAATTATTTCAACGCTGTCCATTGAGCAGATCCAATCATCTAGGGAGAGTGTCAGAAGAATTCTAAATGGCGGAGCCCCCGAAACAAGTGATGAGAATAAAGCTTATGGTATTAAGCGGGGCTTAGACTTTATTGCAGAGCCTGCCAACAAAATTACAGAGGAAAATCTATACCGACTATATATGCTTGCGGTCGGCGATTTTTTAGACGAAGAGGACAGGCTGATACCTGAACATAAATATCGTCACGACGAAGTTTATGTGGTTGGACAAGACATAGAGCATCAGGGGATCAGTCATCAACTGCTTCCCAAGTATATTGTAACTATGATCAACTATATCCTAATGGACGATGGTTTGGATCAAGTTATTAAATCCATCATAATTCATTACTATTTCGCTTACCTCCATCCTTATTTTGATGGCAATGGGAGAATGGCAAGGTTACTTCAACTCTGGTATCTGGTACAAATAGGCTATACGTCTTCGTTATTCATTCCTTTTTCTGCCTTTATCAATGATACCAAGGGTTTGTATTATAAGGCGTTTACTCTAATCTCAAATAACTCTAAGGTGTCAGAAAGCTTAGATGTGACGCCCTTTGTAAATTGTTTCATAGTTAATGTACTTACAAAGCTTCAGAAAAAGGCGGAGCCGACAAATGTACTGAAAGAATTTAATAACTTGCTCCAAACTGGTCAGATCACGGCTAAAGAGAAGGAGTTATTTCATTATGTGCTCTCTGCATACGGAACGAATGAATTTTCGACCAAACAATTGGAAAAAGACTATAAGAACGCAGCCTATGCGACCATTAGAACTTTTGTACTCAAACTCGAAAGCAAGGGACTTCTTTCATCACAGAACTATGGTAACAGAGTACGTTATAGAGTCCAAGATGGGAGTCCAAGATGGGGTCTGACCCCCACACAATGGGAAACAATTCTGGCAATTACGTAAGGATAGTGGTAATAACCAAAATAAGAGGTAGATTCGCTTCCAATCAGGGTGAATCAACCTCTTACTTATTTAACTCCCTAATAATAACCACCTAACTAGTTGCTAATTTTTTAGCAATCGCTTCAGCTAACCATTCTGCATGTATTTTTCCTTGTTGTTCAAGGGCTCCGCCCTCTTTTATAAGTTCCTCATTGATGGTAAATGAACAGAGACAAACTCCTCTATACATTAATTCCGTTCCCGCTATAAACATTTGGATTGCTGCCATGAAGTCGGCATGCTCTTGCTGGACTGAGACTGGAGGGTTAATCTTCGATAACTCTGATCTGCACTTCTTGTAATTATTAACAGCCATCATGTATCCGAGATTATTCTTTCTGAGTGTTTGAAGACTCATTTCCTTATCATTGATAATCGACTCGACATCTTTTGATATCTGATGGAGTCGCTGGGCAATTTCGTTAATTTTTTGTCCATATAGACTTTCCTCTTGATTCATCATTATCACTCCTCTCCTATCCTTGCTATTTTGATAAAAGAAAAGCACGTTACGTTAATCTTTATGCTTCCAAATATAATATTTAAGCTAAAGCTTACTGGCTAAATCCGATAATGCCCTTGCTGAACCGGAAAGGGATTCCACTGTCGCTCCAATTTCCTCAACAGCTGCAGAGACTTCCTGTGTATTTCCCCCTACCTTTTCTAATTCCGTGGTCATTTTTCCGACAAGTCCTTGAATACCGCCGATTATTTTGCGAATATCCTTAGCTGATGTTGCGCTTGAAATTGCCATCGCTCGAATTTCAGAGGCAACTACGGCGAACCCTCTTCCAACATCACCCGCTCTAGAAGCCTCAATTGAAGCATTGAGTCCGAGAACCTTCGTATCACTAGCCACGGAATTTATGTATTCTACAACTTCCTCCATTTGTATTGCTTTTTCATTCACTTCGTGGGCCTGTACTGTGAGGGCTTGTCCACCATCTGCAAGGGATTGGGCAGAGGCAGCAATATTTTCTATGGCAGCAGCAACTTGCTCCAAAGATTCTGAGAGCTCCCTGGATAAGTCAGGTAATTTCTCCAGTGCATATTCTCTCTCATTTGAACCCGTTGTGGCAATCCCGCCGATGATAACTCCATTTTCCCGAATTGGATAAGCTACTCCTGTATAAGCAACGCCTAAGGATTCTGCTCCAACCTGTCTTTGGACCTTTTCACCAGTTTGAAGACATTGATAAGACGTACTCGTGGGTGGTAATGGGTCACCAACCTTAAGCGGGAGAACAATAATAGAACCCATTCTAATGTAGATAAATTTCTCAAGGTCAAATAAGAAAACTGATGTTTTACCAAAGTCTGTTTCAAAAATCACGTCTACCATTTGGACATAATCTTGGATCATAGCTATTCCTCCTAACAATTATTTTCCTTGGACTGAATCGCTTAGTTCAGGATTAGCAGAGTTTAACCAGGATAAAACTTCGTTTGAAAAAAGCTGTTCTATGTCTAAGACTGGAATAATATTATCCTTTGTTTTAATAATTTCTTTGATTGTGCCTTGATGTATAATGTTAGGGATCTTTTCAAGAGAGTTACTTTCAAGAATTTCAACCACATCATCTACCCAGAGGCCCACTTTTTCAGTCTCCTTGGCCGACTCAAAAATCATTATTCTTGGTTCACCTTCGTCAGCGGGCTCAATTACAAATTTCTTTCTTAAATCGATAATCGTGACAACTCCGTCACGAACTTTGGCAATCCCCTGAACGAATTCGGGTGCGCCCAAAAGATCTATGACTTTTACAGGCTTGATAATTTCGCGAACACAATTCATCTCTACAGCATAGTCATTCAGCCCTAATTTAAACTGAATAAATTGTTTCATTTCGTCCATTTACCTTACTCCTTTCTTTTTCATAATGGTATAACTTCCGGAAATTTGAATGATGCAGTAGTCGTAAAATTACCTAATTAAGCCCTAAAAATGCAATAAATATGCCAATAACCCTAATTATTCTTAGACTTTTTAACGAACTATGTATAAGTCCTAGAAAAATAATTTTTAATTATTCGAAATATTTAAAAATTAATAAAACATACAAATTCAGTTTTGTCTACCAATCAAGACATTTTTCTCATAAAGGCCAGGTTATTTGTAATATAGCTGGGTTTCACAATGTGTCTACCTTTGGACGTTATCTCAGATCGTAGACATTCTGATAATCCTAAGAGGGTCTTTGAGCGGAGCTCTATCCGAAGGGTGGTTCAAACTTCAATTTTGGTTGGTAGTATTCCTGAAAATAATCCTGCGTCCCCAGTATCAGATATTCATCAAAAAGCTTATTGCAAGAAAGTAGGGAAAAGAATTAAGTGCGTTATGGTATGCAAATGCGGCTTCTGGTTCTGCAATATAATGAGGTTGCTCCTAATTAGCATAGTCATCTGCTCTTCCAAAAGAGAAAGCCCCCTTTGGCAGATAATACTGCGAAAAGAGAGCTGGGTTAGGCGTATTTCAACCACCTTGACTTGCTTCTATCTATTCAAATAATTCTTTTCCTTCTCTGCGAAACTTAGCAAATTCAGCAGTTGCTGTAAAAATCACGTCTGTGGAGGAGTTAAGTGCCGTTTCGCAAGAATCTTGTAAGACACCTACGATAAAACCTACACCAACTACCTGCATAGCAATTTCATTTGGAATTCCAAATAAGCTTGATGCGAGAGGGATCAGCAATAGGGAACCACCGGCTACGCCTGATGCACCGCAAGCACTTATAGTTGCCAGTAAGCTGAGGAGCAATGCAGTAGCGAAATCCACTTCGATGCCTAGTGTTTTAACTGCTGCAAGGGTCATAACAGTAATCGTAACAGCTGCACCAGCCATATTAATGGTGGCACCAAGTGGAATGGATACGGAATAGGTATCTTTATTTAAACCTAGATTTTCACACAAGCTCATATTTACCGGAATGTTAGCAGCAGAGCTGCGTGTAAAAAACGCAGTAATACCACTTTCCCTTAGACACTTAAACACGAGGGGGTATGGGTTTTTCCGAATATATACGTACACAATGATAGGATTGACAATAAGAGCTATAAAGGCCATACAACCAATTAAAAGTGCCAGTAATTGTCCATAGCTGAGCAAGACCCGGATTCCACTTGTAGAAATGGAATCAAATACGAGACCCATGATACCTAATGGCGCAAATTTTATGATCCATCTAACCATTTGGGTTAAGGCGTCTGAAAAATTCGAGATCAGCGTTTTTGTAGTATCACGCGCATTCTTTAAAGCAAAGCCGAGGATTAACCCCCACGCCAATATCCCGATATAGTTAGAGTTGTAAAGTGCTTTTACTGGGTTATCAACGACATTCATTACTAATCCTTTAAGAACCTCGACTATACCTCCAGGAGGCGACAGGTTTTGGGCCCCCGCTGCAAGGGTCAAGGTTACCGGGAACACAAAACTGGCGATCACCGCTACAAGTGCAGCTGCGAATGTTCCTAAAAGATAAAGGATGATGATGGGTTTCATATTCGTTTGATGGCCGCTCTGGTGTTGGGAGATTGCTGACATGACCAAGAAGAGCACCAATATTGGTGCAATCGCTTTCAAAGCACCTACGAATAAAGAGCCAAAAATTGTGATGGGTTTTGCTGCTTCGGGAATCGTTACTGCCAAGATAATTCCAATTATCAAGCCAATGATTATTTGTTTTACCAAACTCAATTGATTCCACTTCTTCATAATTTCTTTCATTAATCGCTACCTCCGATAATCTAAGGCACTCATATGGACCCTTCCCTATGAACCTGTAACAAAGTTCATCCTAACTGATAATAGGGGTAAAATCCACAGTTAATATTCCCCAAAAAATCGATAATGATAATGGGGTCTGACCCCCACACAATTTAGACACAATTCACTAGGACCATGGGATTTCCTAATAATCGATGGAACGCTAAGAGCAAGAAGCCCATCATTCTGATGGGAGCTTCTTGCTCTTTTATCATCGCCGCTGATTCTACCTGTGCTTTACTATCTCAGCCCCTTATCATAGGGAATGCCCTCTGCTTTAGGAGCCCTTGATTTTTTGGAGGTAAAGGCTAGAACGACCATGGTTGCCACATATGGCAGCATTTTGTAATAGGTTTGGTTAATATTCAAAGCAGCTAAGAAGGGGATTAGGGCAATGGAATAGGCCACAGTACGCAGGAAGGCGAAGAATAAGGCGGCGAGCAAAATCTTAAAAGGTTTCCATTGTCCGAAAATCATAACAGCAAGTGCCAGGAAGCCAAATCCCGCAACCCCTGTATGACCGTTAGTGTTCCCGTTCATGACACCAACTGCATAGAAAAATCCTCCAATTCCGCCCAGGATACCGGAAAGGCTCACTCCTGCATAGCGCATGAAATAAACGTTTATTCCAACAGAGTCGGCGGCATGAGGATGTTCACCACAGGCGCGAAGGCGCAGACCAAACTTCGTTTTATAAAATACGATTGCCGATAGGACCAGCAGGAAAATTCCAATGTACACAGTGATATAGGTGTTTTGAAAAAATAGTTTTCCCAGCACGGGTACTTCGCTTAACAGGGGAACTTCTTTAATATAAAAGTTCTTGTTTGTCGTGATACCGTCGCTGTTGAAAAACATTTTGGAAAACAAGAGAATGGCAGCGGGAATTAACATGTTAAGGGCGGTACCTGTAATGGTCTGGTCTGCTTTCATAGTTACAGCTGCCAGGGACAACAACAGGGAATACAGAAATCCCGCACCTGCTGCAACGAGCATACCCAGGAGCAATATACCCTGGGCGTCGATGGAGGTACTTTGTACAAAGTAAACGAACAGGCAGCCAAAAAATGCACCCACCAGCATGATCCCCTCAAGGGCAATGTTAATGACACCGCTGCGTTCACTGAACATACCGCCCAGGGCCACCAAAAGCAGGGGGATAGCAACCGGAAGGGTATTCTGAATCAAATAATAGAAGGTATCCATAATTTACGCCCCCTCCTTTGGATCAGCAGGCAGGATTTTTTCAGACTGTTTTTTGTTATAACGCTTTTTTATAAGGTTAGCAACGGTTGAATTCATGAGCATAGCAAAGGCCGAGAAATAAATAATGACTGCAATCACAACATCTATGATTTCCGGCTTATAGCCGTAGAGGCTGGCCAGTGTGCCACCCCGTTGTATATGGGAAATAAAAACTGCAGAAAAGATAATTCCGATGGGGTTGGAGTTACCCAGGAGGGCTACGGCTATCCCATTAAACCCGTTGGCAGCAATAACGCTGACCGGCTCATAGGTCATACTGCTCCCAGCGATGGTCGAGGGTGCTAAAATTGCGAATGCTCCGCCTAGTCCTGCCATGGCCCCGGCAATGACCATGGTGAGGACGATATTGCGTTTGTCGTTCATGCCGGCGTAGGCGCTGGCAAATTTGTTAAAACCCGTTGCTTTGAGTTCGTAGCCAAAGGTGGTTTTGTTTAAGACAATAAATAATATAAGTGCTAAAACAATGGCCAGGATAATAGAAATATTGACACTGGAATGAGGGATTCCGAGAGTGGGCATTTGGGCTGAGGCCGGAAGATAGGCCGTTCTGGTTTTCGAGGAGATGTACATGGCTGCGTTTCCTTGAATAAGCATATCGACCAGGTACATGCCGATATAGTTGAACATGATGGAGGTAATAACTTCGTTAACGTTCAGGAATGCCTTGAATATCCCGGGGATCAAACCCCAAAGCATACCACCAACCATTCCAGCGAGAATACAGGCGATCCAATGAATACTGTCCGGCAGTTTCCACATAAAACCGACATACAAGGCAAAGAACATGCCCATGGTATACTGGCCTGAGGCCCCTATGTTAAATAAGCCCATTTTGAAGGCAAAGCCTACAGCCAGACCTGTCATTAAGATGGGAGTTGCAAAATAAAAGACATCCCCAATTCGTTTGAAGCCACCAATCAGCAGCATCTGAAAGCCTAAGAAGGAGTTGGCAGGACTGGCAATCCTCATAATAAGATAGCCGAAAACAAGGCCCAGCAATATTGCCAGTAGAGCGGCGGTAAAAGCGGAAAAGCCCTTGCTTTTTCCCGCTTTTTTAAGAATATCAAAAGCTGTTGAAGATGAAACCTTCTTATCCTGCATTTTCATTCTCCTTTGCAGTGCTGCGTTTGGCACCTGACATGTAAAGACCAAGTTCTTGAACAGTGGTTGTCTTGGCGTCTAGCTCACCAACGATTTCACCCTCATACATGACTAGAATTCGGTCACTTAAATTCATGACTTCCTCCAGCTCGAGAGATACCAATAAGACCGCTTTTCCGGCATCACGCCTGGCGACGAGCTGTTTATGGATGTACTCGATGGCGCCGACATCCAGACCTCGGGTAGGTTGTACGGCAATTATGAGCTCATGTTCCTTGTCAATTTCCCGGGCAAGAATGGCTTTTTGCTGGTTGCCGCCGGACATGCTTCGGACAGGAGTGATGGGACCTTGCCCGCTGCGCACGTCATATTGCTTAATTAACCTTTCGGCATAAGAGCGTACGGCTTTGGTTTTGATAAATCCGAAGGTCTGAAACTTAGGCTGCCAATAACGCTGCAGGACGAGGTTTTGTTCCAAGGAATAATCAAGGACGAGCCCGTACTTATGACGATCCTCTGGTATGTGGCTTATTCCAGACATTGAACGGGTACGAATGGAGGCCTTTGTTATATTCCTGCCGCCAAGGGTGATACTTCCGCTGCTTATTTTTTCAAGTCCTGTAAGGGCTGAGACCAGCTCAGTTTGTCCGTTTCCGTCGATACCGGCGAGACATACGATTTCGCCTGCCCGCACATCGAAACTTACATTTTTTACAGCATTGTTTTTATGAATCTTGGAGGAAACGGTCATATTCTTCACAGAAAGAACAACGTCACCGAGTTCCTTAGTTTTTTTATGTACCTTGAAGTTTACATCTCGTCCCACCATCATCCGGGACAGTTCTTCCTTAGTAGTATCTTTTATTGCAACGTCACCAATGTATTTACCTTTGCGCAGTACTGTGCAACGATCGGCAACAGCCATAATCTCATTTAATTTATGGGTAATAAATAGTATAGATTTACCTTCTCTGGCGAATTCCCGCATTATTTCCATAAGCTCATCAATTTCCTGGGGGGTTAAAACTGCGGTGGGCTCATCAAAAATCAGAATATCATTTTCCCGATACAACATTTTTAGAATCTCAACACGCTGCTGCATGCCAACGGAAATCGTTTCAATTAAAGCGTCAGGGTTTACCTCAAGTCCGTACTGTTTACTAAGTTTAAGTACCTTTTCCCGGGCTTGTTTTTTTTGCAAGAAGCCCAGCTTATTTGGCTCAACTCCTAGAATGATATTTTCAAGAACCGTAAAAATATCGATGAGTTTAAAGTGTTGGTGCACCATGCCAATGCCCAAATCGTTGGCGTCATTGGGATTGTTAATTTTGACGACCTGGCCATTCTTCTTGATTTCGCCTTTTTCCGGCTGGTATAAGCCAAAAAGAACGCTCATTAGGGTGGATTTTCCGGCGCCGTTTTCCCCTAACAGGGCATGAATTTCGCCCTTTTTCAAACGGAGGGTTATGTTATCATTGGCGATGATGCCCGGAAATTCTTTGGTTATATTGAGCATTTCAATAATATAGTTTTCCATTAATAAACCCCTTTTTTAACAAGTTAAGTACACATAAAGGGGAAAGGAACGTTTGCCTTTCCCCTTTGTCTTTAAAGGGCTTCTACTGATATTAGGCCAGGCCTAGATGCTCAGCAGAGTTACTATAAATATTTGTTATCTAACCTGAACGGCAACCTTGGAAAGTTTCAGACCGGAAACAAGCTCTTGAGCGGTTGCATAACCGTTAGTATCAGCAACGGTTATGGTACGGACAGGATCGATGGAGCTATTAGCTAGAGAAGCATAAATAGCGTCATAATCTTTTTTGGTGAAGGTTTTGAATCGGTCAAAGGCATTGCCATCTTGTTGGCCGATGATCGTTGTTGGAAGACCTACACCGTCATTAGATGCATTAAAATAGGTGGATTTCCCTGCGAAGGTGCTCCAGCTGTCAGTTTTATAGATTGACTCAAGAACCTGGATAACAGAAGCGCCAAGGCCCTTGGTTGCAGATGTGATAACAGTCTCGCTGTCATATCGTTGGTCTACGTCAACCCCGATAACCTTTTTTCCTGCTTCTGCAGCAGCGGACATAACACTCTTACCTACGGAACCGCCGCAAGCAAAAATAACCTCGGTGCCTTCCTGGTACATGGTTTTAGCTGTGGCCTTGTTGGTATCAGTTTCTGCAAAATCCCCTGTGTAGTGGTATGTAACAGAAATTGCGCCGGCAGGAAGGCCCAGTTTTTCAGCAGCAGCCTCAGCTCCCTGTAAATATCCATAGCCGAAAGCTTGAACAGCAGGAACAGCCATACCTCCCATAAAGCCAAGCTTCCTCATGCCATCAATAACTGCTGCATAACCAGCCAGATAGCCGGGCTCTTCTTCAGAGTACAAAATGCTCGCTACATTATCATTGGTTTTGAAGGTCTTGTAATCTGCGGTATGAGGAGTTCCGTCCAAGAGGATGAATTTTACTTCAGGGTACTTTGATTGCGCCTCGTAAATGGGAACCTCAAAGAGGAAACCTGGTGTGACAATAACCTTTGCGCCACCGGTGACAGCCAAGTCGATGGCTGCAAGATAGCCTGCGTCAGATGCTTCCTCGGGCTTGTAATATTTGTGGGTAACCTTGTTTGCCTCGGCAAATTCCACGACGCCCTCCCAAGAGCCTTGGTTAAAAGACTTGTCATCGATGTTGCCTTTGTCAGTTATGAGAGCGATTTCGAAGCCTTTGCTGGCTGCGCCCCCATCAGTGGCTGTACTACCACAGCCTGTCAGGATTGTCATGCTTAACAGAACAAGAACCATCATTATTGCCGATAATCTTTTCACAATACTCCCCCTCTTTATTTCTATAATTTTCTACCAAATGTATTGTACCATCCTTGTATAAATTTACAACTAGCTGTAGCTCTCTGGCATAAAAAAAGTGAATAGTAGCTCAGGGGAGAGCTCGCAGAGGGTCAGACCCCCAAACAATGGGAAACTATTCTGACAATTTGCAAGGGACCTGCTCGAGTAACGACACTGTTACTTAGAGTTGGGCCCTTTTTATAATTATCAGAATCCTCACATATTTAAAACCTATACTTAATATATTTAGTTAGTTCAATTGGGGTTGGTGTAGTTAGGTTGGGAAGGAGGTTAAATATAAATTCAAAAAATCTAAATCTGGGGGGATAATGTTGGACTGTAAGAATTGTAACACTCCACTCAAACCTGGAAGTTTATTTTGCTCAAATTGTGGTACCAAAAATGAAGATGTAATTTCAGAAGCTAGTGCTGCTGCAGGAGAAGAAGAAGAAATAACTCCAACGAAAGGAAAACGGTTTTTTGGTCTAAGTCTTTTAGGAAAGCCTAAGCTTAAAATCCTTCTTTCGGGGCTGGTAATTATTATTTTAATTATTTTAGGCATTAAATTATTGCCCTTTGGTTCGAGTGCAGATAATTTCGTGGTTTATACGAAAGATAATGAGTTAGTATCGAGAAATCTCAAAGAGGATAAGTCTTTTACTTTAACGAGCTCGTTTATGGAAGATAAACAGACCGACATGTTTATTCGAGATACCTATTTATATGGCAAAGACAAACTAGCGTTTAAAAGTGAAGATGGTAAGAGTATGTTCTATTTTGATAGCATAACCAATGAAGGGGTTGGAAATCTTTACCTTAAAAAATTAAGTGATATCAACGAGAAAAAAGCAGATGACAAAGGGACTAAAATCAGTTCAGGAGTTAATTTCATGCCTCGCCCTGAGTTATTAGACAACGAATCAATCATCTATATGAAAGAATATAAAGATGATGAAGGCGGCAGGTTGTATGTACATACTCCCAAGGAAGAAATCAAAATTGATGGAGAAATTTTTGAGTATCAAGTATCGTCGGACGGAAAGTATGTTTACTACATTAAAGATATGGAAGATGGAATCGGAGATCTATATGTCAAAGAATTAGAGAATGATTCGGAGAAACTAAAAATCGATACCGAAGTCACGAATATTAAGTATCTGTTTAAGGATGGTAAGAAAGTATATTACGCCAAGAAGGATGATCCGTCGGAGTTCACATATGCCCTGTTTGCTTACGAATTTGGTAAAGAGAAAAATAAAGTATTCGGAGATTATTCATTAGTGAAGAGTGTCAATGAGGATACGGTGGTCTTCACCAGGGCCGTAGAGGTTAAGTTTGGTTTTAGTGATCTCTTTGAAGATGATATGGCAAATGCGGATAAATCGTTAGCTAGGCCTTCTAAACCTGACGCTAAATCCTATCAAAAAATTGTAACGAGTGATTGGTATGGTGATTATACCACGACAGACTATGATGCCTATTACGCTGCCTATGAAACTTACAATAACGCCATGCAAAAATATTCGACCAAAGCAGAAAGAGATAAGGTAAGGAATTACTATACTGAAAACCCCGTAGAGATTACTAGATATGATCTGTATCAATATTCCGAAGGCAAAGAACAAAAAATTGACGAGAATATTGCTTTTGACGGAGTATTCAATTTTCCGGAAAAAGGCAGCGCCATGGTATATCCAAAATTAGATCCTACAAAAAGCACCAAACAAAAAATGTCCGAGGTAACCTATTTCGGCGATGTTGAGGAATATCGTTTGAGAAATATGATCCGATCATCCCCCGAAGCTAATCTGATCTTAAGAACTAGTGGCGGTAAGAATATTGAACTTGGTAGTCAGAAGAAAATTAAAGATCTCTATGGAAATGAAGACTTTTCAACCTTAAACTTCCTAAATGATTATGACTATGATAAAAATCTCGGTACTTATATGGAATACAGTATAGACAGTACTTCTATCAAAGATAAAAAAACCATCGATGAGGATGTTTCAATGTTAGATTACTATAAAAACTGGTCTATCGCTATCTATTATAAGGACCAAAAACAGAATGTTGGGGAGATGTACATCAGGAAAGGGGATAAGAAAGAAAAAGTAGCGGATGATGTTTATGAATATAACATTGCTTCTAAGGATGATGGCGATAACATCTATTGTCTAACGGATTTTAGTACCAAAGATTACTCTGGTAAACTTACGGCGATTAACAATTTCAAGAAAACAGTTATTGCCGATGACGTTTCAGATTATTATTTAAGAGATAACTCAGATGTACTTTATTTGAAAGATTTCAATAGGGAAAAGCAACGAGGGGAACTATGGTTAAAAGCTAAAAGCGATTCCCAAAAAATTGATGATGATGTCTCAAATGTCATAAGTTATTAAACAACCTTTAAGCAACCTTAGTGTAGTGGTTCCTAACTGACTAAGGTTGCTTAGTATGAAGAAATATGAGAGGAGTTCTTTGAATTATGAGTATACTTGATAAATTTAAAAAGGGTGTTTCGGATACCAGCTATAAAGCTAAAGTGATGGTAGATGTTACAAAAGCAAAAGGGGAGATTACTCAAATTGAAAAAGAAATAGCCCTCATCTATACGGAAATTGGTGAGAACTACTATAAAGGGATTTCAAATGAAAAGCTTGAACAATTGACCCCTTTACTTACTGAGTTATGTAATAAAATTATTAGTAAGCAGAAGCTGATTAATAATTTAAAAGAACATATTATGGAACTTAATGATGAAAAGGAATGTTCTTGTGGTGCTGTGGTGCCTTATGATACAAAATTCTGTCCCTCCTGTGGGAACGCTTTCGAGGTCCCTGAAGATATACGGCTGAAACGTTGTCCAATTTGCAATTATCAAATCGAAGCAGATTCGAGATTCTGTGGTAATTGTGGAAATCAAGTTTAAAATCCTGGAAAATCTTTATATTGGAGGAGTTAAATTTGAGATGTCCAAGTTGTCAAACCGAACAAAATGATGACAACAGATTTTGTCGATCCTGTGGTAGTCCATTAACAGGATCGGACTCAGTTGAGCAAAATCAATCAGACAGTTCTCATCCAGCCTCCCCTAAAGTTCGAAGGAAGAGGCAGGTTGAATGGCCCAGTTTTAAACTGGACGTCCGCTGGGTTAAGGTTGCTTTAATTATGGGAGTTAGTGCCTTTATTCTCGTACTAGCCCTTTCATTCGGATTAAGTTATGCTTTGAATTTTTTAGACAGGTCGAATCTTATGGTTAACTTAGCCTATTCAATTTTTGAAAATGCCTTGAGTATTCCCGTTCAGCAAACAGTTTACTTTATCAATGAAGTTCACCTTGAATTTTGGGAATTGCTTTTACTAATTCATGGAGGGTCACTTCATGGCACTCTGGGAAAAGTATCAACCTTGGGGAATATTACTGCTTTAAAGGATTTCAATTTATATTTCCCGGTTTTTTTCTTTACTTTTCTGGGAGGACTCATTATTTTTGCTGTCAGCCGAATCACCCATACCTTTAGCCGGGAAAAAGGTCTGACTTTAACGTCCAAAATACTGTGTTTATTCATAGGTGGATTGATTTACAGTATCCTTATTTCCATACTTCTTTGGATTACCTCCCTTTCCATTGAGTATTCCTTAGAAACCCCCAATCTGATTTTGAGTCTTAAAGCTAATATTACGGCAACGATGGTACGGTCATTTTTCCTTTTCATAGCCATGGGTGGGATTGGGTTTGGAGCCTCTTTGAAACCTATCAAGCAAGTACTGATATACTTAACACTTTTCTTAGTGCTCATTGGAGGTTTGATGTTTACGAGCTGGCATTTGTCAAATCCGAAATCCAATTCCATGGCGCAGACAAATACGATGCAACAAGTCTGGAAGGATAACCTTAAGGACCCTGCCTTCTATATCCTCTATCCAAATTTCCTGTTGCAGGAACAACTTTATGCTCTAGGGGGTACCTGGAAAGCCTCGGGAAATCTGGCTCAGGTATTGAGTTTTGAGCAACCTGTGGAACTTAACATCATTAAGGGAGGTCCGTTTCTAAGCCTTGTTGACTCTGAAGTCGTGGCTTATGAGCAGTTTGAAAACCAAGTAAAGTTTACCTGGCATCCCTACGCCCTGGTATTAGGAGTGCTTTTCGCTTTAAGTCGTGGCAAAATTCATCTGGATATTAGAACCTTCGTAACTTCCATGTTCCTTATACTCTTGGGAACCGTTGCTATTATAGAGTTCACTACCATTAGGTTAAAGATTAATCTAAATAACCAGGCCAGTGCTGTGGATAGTGGAATCATTGGTTTTTCCTTACTGCAAGCGACTATTGCGGTATTTATCGTGTGTACCGTCTTTGCTTTAATAGCCTCAGCTCTAAGAGTATTTAAGCAACGGAGAGTGGTTCCATGAGTATATCAATTGGACTAGTAATCAGCCTGATTAATCTGGCTATTTGTCTCTTGGTAATCATCGTAATACTTAAGAAATACAGACCAAGTAGTAAGATAACGAGACATTTGGGCTTGTTCTTAACCATCACGGTTATTGCTGCCATGGCTTTTACTCAGACTGCCTTCAGTTACCAGGATAACCTTGGCACTCCTTTGGACAACAAGATCATCAGCCTATATAAGGAAGCAAGTTGGATAGCCACTGAAGACCCAGAGTTTGTCATGACTGAAGCAAAGAAAATTTGGGCCGAAAATCCGGATAGTGATGCCAAGTATCTTTTGGCCTTAAGCTATTTAAAGGGCAGACTACCCTCCATGGCGTTACCCTTGCTTAAAGAAGTTCAGCAAACTGGATCCAGTGATTACGTTAATAAGGACATATTGACCAAACTCATTAATGAAGTTGAGGGGAAAGAAAACGACCAAGTAAAGCCGATTGTTTCAGAGTCGGAAAGCTATATAATGGACCTTATGAATGATGCAACTAAACCCTTTTTAGATAAGGCTGGTAAAAAGCTGGATGTCGAAAAGAAGGATCTTCCAACCCTTGTGAAGCTTGACTGTGACAGGATCAATTATCTCCTTAAGGATCCTATAAAAAATACCTCACAACTATCTGATGTACAAGAACTATACTCGGAAACTAGAAATAACCCGGTTTCTGATTCAGTTAGTAATGCCTTAGCCAATCTTGCTATTCATGAAGGGGATAACAAAAGGGCAGAAAAAATTTTGATTGAAGTGCTAAAACAATCCCCGGATAATGCTGATGCCGCGGTGTTACTGGCTGATTTATATTTGAATCGGGATGTCGAACCTGATTCTGCAATCCAACAACTACCCGTGTATTCTAAAGCAATCAAGGATGCCCAAGTACGTAAGCGGGAAGATGTTTTGTTATGGATCAAGAAAATTCATTCCAGTTCCGAGGATTTAAAAAATACGGCCCAAAAACAGTTTGAGCGCGTATCTCAAGAAGAATTTAGTTTAAACAAACAACTTGCTTACGAAATCTTAAAATACCTTCAGAATAATACCAATCGCCCGCCTCAGATTGATGTTCTCTTAGCAAAATACTATTTCCTAACCGGAGATAAGGTTAAGGCGGGAGAGCAAGTTGGAAATCTATTAAATCACCCGGTAAATTTGAATCCGGAACAATTATATTATATTGACGGCTTACGCAATCTTCCTGACGATCAGTCCCATTTGACGACGGAAGAGTTATTGGAAAAGAATCAATTGACTCAGGATCTGGCCCAATCCTTACAACCTTTCCATAGTTCTAAACCTACAGAGGTTATGGAAGAGAATCTGGAGGAACGTAGTTTTTCTGTGTTTTTGAGTAATCAAGTCATTAACTTAACCAAGACCAGAATTCATATTACCTCACTTCAACCTCAAGCCAATGGGGAGGTAACAGTTTATCTTCAGGCTGAAAATCTTGATGATCTTAATAAACGAAAGATCAAGTTGATGGATAATAAAACAGAAATTACGGATTTTACCGTTGAAAAACTGTCCGAATCCAAGGAAATGCAGCGTTCCATAGGCATGATTGTGGATAAGAGCGGGAGTATGGAGGGGGAACGCATTAATGTAGCCAAAATGGCTGTGGAGGAGTTTATTAAACAGATTAATAAAATGGAAAAGGTTGAATTGATGACCTTCTCCAGTGATCATCGAATTATTCAGGGGTTAACAGATGATAAAGCGTCGTTGATTGCTTCAATCAGAGGGGTTGTTGCCGGAGGAGGAACCAATATTGCTCCTGCCTTTATGGCGGAGATAAATAGCCTGGGACAGAATACGGGAGAGCGTGTGATTTTTATCCTTTCTGATGGAGAAGATGAGAAATTCTCGGATGTTAATGTGCGGCGGGAAATCATTGATAAAGCAAACCAGGAAGGAATCACTATAGTATCCATAGGTTTCGCCAGTGGATTTGTTACCCTCAGGGATGTATCCGAAGCAACGGGCGGACAGTATATCCCTGCAACGAGCTTCGAGACTATGTTTAAAGCCTTTGATGAAATACGGGAAACCTTGAACAAAACCTATAAAATTGCATATAAACTTGATCGAATGACGCCTGGAAACCATTTGGTTCACATGTTATACGATGATAGCCTATATAGCAGCAAATCCTATCTTTTTAGCAGGGATGATGAAGGCCTGATTGACTATCTGGTGCAGGAGATGAGTAAGGATGTCTTTCGGATCGATGATGCCACTCCAAATCAGATTACCCCTTCTAAGGCTGGAACAACCACTGTAGAACTGCGGGGCAGGGGTTTTGAACAAGCCGAAAACCTGCTTTTTGATGGTAAGAAACTGGAGTTTAAACGAAAAAGTGACAGTGAAATTTCCTTTACCATTAATAATAATTTACGCACGGGAGTTTATCCCGTTAAACTTCTTTCCAAAACCTTAGAAGAAGCAGATTATTCCATCTCTGTCACCCATCCAGGTCTTCGTCAACGTTTGAATTTTGGCTGGGCTACACTTTATGGAGATTTTATTAAGCAGGTTGACGATAAAACAATTATTAAAGGCAATCCTTCAATCGATGAGTTTGTCTTTCCCCAGAGTGAGATGGTTCTGAGCCAGGATTCAGAGTTGGATTTTAAGGGTCTTAGGGTTAAGGTCATCGGTACGATGATTCATCTGAATAATTCTAGCTTTACCATGTCGGCAGAGGATCATAAAACCTTCCCCCTCAAAAATAAGGATAATAACCTTGAGTTTAATTTTGATAGACTAGGTCTTTGTTTCAAGCTGGGTGACTTAACATATGACGCGGAATCCTCAGATAATAAACCAGGTAGCCTGAATTCGGAAGCAGCTTTTAAAGGTTTTGGTTCTATTAAAGGTCTAGTTAATAAAGAAAAACTAAAGAAATTACCTAAAATCCTTCAATTTGCTCCTACAGCGGACGCCGAAGGCAGTATTACCTATAAATCAGGCGGTATTGATATTAAGGGAGAGGTTGAAATCAGCCTTGATGCTGGTTTAATTAAAACAGCCGATGATTGCGAATTTAAACTGGGAATGGAATATAACTATGGGGAAAATCGTTTTGTGCTTTCCGGTAAACCGCCAGAGATTAAATTTATCAGCCAAAGGTTAAAGGTACCGGGATCAGCGGATATGAAGATCATCTGGCAAAATAGCTTTATACCAGTAGGGATAGGAGTAACCATCAAATTAGATAAGGGGTATCCTCTTGCCAGTACGGGGCTTACCGTCAATAAATTTGGTGGAATGCTTGATCTTTCCTCGCATTACACAGGTGAATTAGCACTAGGCCTTGGAACGGTGGCTGATGTGGTTAAACCGGCAATCGACAGACTCAGGAGTATAAAATATATCGGTAAGTATATTAATCCGGAAATCTCCTTGTTACAAATCGACGGTAAACTCGCCGTGAAAAACTTTGTTTCGGCTGATTGGTCGGTTAACGGGGAAGTAACCGCTGCTGTCTTGGGATTTGAGTCCTTGAAAAGTGACTTCTTGATCAGCAGGTTGGAACTATGCTACGGGGTTAAATTCGATAACGTAACCCTCAAAGGAGAAGGCAGGGTTTCCGTTCAATTCCCGAATCCCGAGTATGGATTCAATCATATCGTTTTGGGTACAAAGGAGAGCGTAAGTTTTATTGATGAACGATTTGCTAATGGAGAAATTACAACAAGATTGGTACCGAATGATTCCCGGTACAATCTCATCGAGTTCAAAGGCAAACTAATTGGCGGAAAAGAAGAAGTCTATAGTTTTGGTGGTACCAATAAAGAGATGGATATTATTATTTGATGTTCTTGTTTAATAGAAAGAACGAAGGAGTTAGTAATATGAAGTTCCATGCTAAGGGATTAAATCATATGCGTAAACAGTTTAATAGATATTCAGTACCGATAATTATACTGCTAACCGTCCATCTTGTAAGCCTGTTTATGGGGCCGCCTAAAACTGTTTATGCGGCAGAATTGAGAACCACAGAAAGGGTGGAGCTAACTGAGCAAAAGAGTTCAATTCAGCTGATTGTAATAGGGGAGAATGAGCAATTTGAGGTTGACCTTGTACTACCTGATCAATCTGAAGTAATTCATGAGAAGGAGGACCAAAACCTTTATTCCTATATTTCCCTTGAAAATTACCGTACTTGGTTAATACATGAGGCTAAACCGGGTGCCTATAGTCTGAAAATATATAGTGACAGCGACCAACAATTTAAAGTACAAGTCAAGGAAGCCATCAAAAAACCTCAAACCACCTGGTCGAGGCCATCTAATCAACAAATTGAGGTTAGAGATAATACACCGATCCCCTTGGGTTGGTCTGTAGCTGGAGATGTGAGAGGAGATCAAGATAAGCTTCGCTGTTACATCCAAGATGTTAATGGTTTGGCCTCTGTCATGATAGGTGAGTATCCTGTGGCTAATGGCAATGCAGGTCTATCAATGCCAAGCAATCTTTCCGACGGTGTCTATAAGCTCTTGATTGAAGCAGATAACCGTACCTCTGAGCCGCAAAAAATTGACCCGAAGGTAACGTTGAATGTGCAACGGGGACAAGAGCTTAAGGCTGAAATCTTATCCACTGAGGTGGAAGGAAGTGAAGTCTCAATCCAACTTCGTGTTCCTTCCCAACTAGCCTGGGGTACCATTAATGCTAAGTTCTCAATTAATGGTCAGGATGGGATTTCTGTAGAAACACCGAAGGATGAAATGGACTTGGTTCCGGATAAATCAGGGAATGGCTTCGCAGTTTATCTTTGGACCATAACTGGACTCGAGCAAAGCGGATCTTATCAAGGACTATTTCAACTTCTGAGTAAGGGAATGATTGGGCCGGTTCAAACAATTCCGCCCTTCGATGTTACTGTTCGGGAGTGGAATAAGGATTCCATTACCTGGTCCATCGGTGGAGACAATACTAACAAGCAACATGCAGAAATCTCCTTTGCTCTCCAAAGTAATTGTTATATGCAGTTAATAGAAGGCTCAGATATTCTCATGGAAACGGAAGTCCCGGCCAAGACAGCGGAGGATCCATATACCTTGCAGCTCAAGCTTTCAGAAGGGGAACATTTATATGAGATTCACCTTCGAGATCAAAAGGGAAATTTACATAGGATATCAAAACGACTTTTAGTTGACTATACCCCACCAAAATTAGAAATTATTCAGCCCATGCCAGATCACCAAGAGGCTGTTGGTGATTTAGCCAGTGGCTTTACTGAACCAGAAAACATTATCATGGTTAACGGCAAGGAAATCAACCCAGATGAGCGAGGGTATTTCCAAGCAGAAGAAATAGGCAAAGAGTTAAACCTTATCATTAAAGATCCTGGTGGGAATGAGATACAGTATAAATGGAAACAAGCCAAGAGCCATTTTACTTTATGGGTGATTATAATAAACCTGCTGATCATCGCAGTAACTGCAGGCCTGATCTATAGGGTCAGGGCCAGACCTTAGCATACTTTAGGGTCTGCCCCCCACACAATGCTTACTGAATTTGTAGAACACGTTAAGGGGGGAATGAACAAGAATTACCTGGTAATTAAGTGAAAATTATAATATTATAGGTTTGTACAACTATGACTACGTACCAAGCATTGATGTTTGCCGTGGCGTTTGCGACTTTAATCGTACTAATAATCAACGGAAAGCAAAAGAGCAAGTAGCCCATCCCTTCCCCTAGGGAGCTTCTTGCTCTTTACCCATTGGTAGCCGCTCACTGCGGCCAGTTGTATAGCCGGGATGTTGACGCATCCCGGTTTTAATCTATACTATTTCATATCTAATATACCCTAATAAAGTTATGACATCAAGAAGTGACGACTATCCTAATCCTACGGTATATTGCTACTGAATTATTAGAGCTAAGCTGACTCAGGATGGGTGCTTGCATACATTAGCAAGGATTGAGGATGGTTTTTTATATATTACCTTTCGAACCATACACTTTTTCGCCATATTTTACGGTCAATTAGGATTATAGTTGTAGTATGGACAAATCAAGCTAGGTAACTTGATGCAGAGATGAGAAAGAGTGTTTTAGGGGGAATTATTATGGAACAGAATCGATCGATCGTAAAGCTCACTATGGTTATTGTCATGATAACATCCTTTATGACCCCATTTATGGGCAATGCCATCAATCTGGGTATTCCGCAGATGGCGCTGGAATTCGGCGTTGGTCAATCGTTGCTGAACTGGGTCGTTACCAGTTATCTTTTGGCGACGGCTGCTTTTTTGCTTCCCTTTGGACGTTTAGCGGATATAATGGGGCGGAAAAAAGTTTTTATCATTGGAATGTTTCTTTTTGCCCTAACGGCTTTAGGCTGCGGGTTCGCTTTTTCGTTCCCTATGTTAATAATCTTCAGAGTTTTACAGGGAATCGCCAGTGCCATGATTTTTGGGACTTCTATGGCGATACTAACGTCGGTTGTCCCGCCAAAAGAACGTGGAAAAGCCATGGGACTCAGCGCTGCAACGACCTACATTGGCCTTTCACTAGGGCCAGTCTTAGGAGGCTTGATATGCAGTACGATAGGTTGGCGAGGAATCTTTTATTTTACCTTTATACTTTCCTTAGTTGTCCTAAGTTTAACATTGGCTAAGCTCTCTGGTGAATGGTTGGGGGCAGTGGACAAATTTGATACGTGGGGTGGGATTCTTTGGATCTTTGGCATAGTGCTCTTTCTCTATGGGTTAACTGATATTACAGCAGGTTTTCAGTATATGGTTACCTTTATTCTCGGGCTGACCCTTTTGATCGCTTTTGTTGTCTATGAAACTAAAATCTCTAATCCCTTATTGCCTGTACGAATGTTTATGAGTAATCGTTCGTTTACTTTTTCAAATTTAGCTGCCCTTATTAACTACAGTGCTACCTTTGCCTTAACCTTCCTGATGTCTTTATATCTACAAAATGTGCAAACTATCGGAATCTCTCAATCAGGCTTGATTCTATTGTCCCAGCCCATACTTATGGCCGCACTTTCCCCTTTAGCCGGGCGTTTATCGGATCGAATCAATTCCCAAATACTCGCTTCCTTAGGGATGGCTATAACCACTTTGGGACTCTTCTTTTTTATCTTTTTGGATGAAAAGACATCTATTCTACTTGTGATAATTAATCTGGCGTTTATCGGACTGGGCTTTGCCTTTTTTTCCTCGCCCAATTCAAATGCTGTAATGAGTTCCGTCGATCGAACCCTCTACGGAGTTGCGTCTTCTACCCTTGGAACCATGAGACTGCTCGGGCAGACGCTGAGTATGACGATTGTAGCTCTCATTACTTCTTTAGGCATGAAAAATCTAACCCTTGATTCACCAGACTATGTTACAAGTTTCCTGCAAAGTTCCAGAACCAGTTTTATTGTTTTTACGGTTCTCTGTTGCATAGGGATTTTTGCCTCTTTGGCAAGAGGAAGGAAGTTGGGGGTCTGACCCCCACACAATGGGAAACGATTCTGACAATTTGCCATGGGTGAGACTATTGACAATTTCCGTTGATTCAGTTATTCTTATTCAGTCGCCCCGATACGGGTGGGGGGTACTATTAAAAATATCTGAATAGGAGGGTCTCGCTTTGGCAGCAGCATTTAACATTAAAACCAATAGGACATTTACTTTGATTAGAAAGAGAGCATGGCCGATAACCCTTCTGGTAGCAATAGGGGGGTTATGGTATCCGAAGCTGGGCTTGCTGGTTATCCCTATAATTTTGTCTCTGACTGGCTTAGCATTTTTTAGGGGGAGACAGTGGTGTGGAAATTTCTGTCCCCATGGCAGTTTATACGATTATTTGGCCCTTCCCTTAAGTTTGAATAAGAAAATCCCATCGTTCTTTAAATCTAAGGGTATGCGCGGCCTTGTGCTTGCATGGTTCGGATACAGTATGACCAATAGATTACTAAAGACATTACCAACCCTTGGAACGGAGAGTTTTCTCGATAAGCTGGGCTTTGTTTTTGTAACGACGTATCTCATGGTGTTGATTGTCGGGGGCTTTTTGAGTATCTTCATTGCACCGAGAACTTGGTGTCAGTTTTGTCCAATGGGTACCCTTCAGATGTTGTCCTATAAGCTTGGTAAACTTTTGGGAGTGGCCAAGGTAACGGATCAAAAGATCACGATTGCTGCAAAAGAAAAATGTCATAACTGCGGTAAATGCTCAAGGGTTTGCCCCATGCAGTTAGCTCCGTATCAAGAGTTTTCCGGTAAAAATCAATTTGACAATGAGAAGTGTATCAAATGTTCTACCTGTGTAGTAAACTGCCCAGCAAAAATTCTGTCCCTGAACACTGAGGAAAAGGCCGCTCAGCTTATTCAAATTACGGATATCGACGGATATGAAAAGAGAGTAAAAATTAGTGCGGATCTCACCAAGATTACGAAACTAAAAGAGGATGTTACGGAATACACCTTTGATTTTAAAACCCCGCCAAGGGTTGACTACAAAGCGGGACAGTTTATTCTAGTTAAAGTTCAAGATAATCCTAGGATGAGTCGTGCCTATTCAATATCTTCCTATAATAAGGATGGCAGATGTCTGAGTGTAACAGTCAAGACTATGACAGATGGATACGGCACAGGGCTTATAGCTGGTTTCAAAGTTGGAGACAAAGTAGAATTGGATGGTCCAATGGGTAAGGAGTTGGTGGTCGACAAATCGGTGAAAAAGGTACTTCTCGTGGCAGGAGGTATTGGGATCACTCCTTTCAGATCTATTGTTACTGAATTGCTGAACTCGCCCAATAAGATTGAGGAAATCAAACTTATCTATGGTGTTAACAAGCAACAGGAATTTATTTTCGATGAAGACTTTAAGAAGATGGAATATGAGCATAAGACGTTTGAATTTATCAAGGTGGTTGCTGCGGATGACACCTGGGAAGGGAAAAAGGGTTTTGTGACTAATGTGATACAGGAAATGGACCTGGATGATTACAAAGTCTATATTTGCGGACCCAAGCCTATGATTGGGCCGGCTATGAAAGTTCTCAACCAGCGTAATGTCAATGAAGAGAATATCTTTGTTGAAAGCGCATAAGAAGGATACTAATCGAAGGGCATAAAGGTAGGGAGGGTTCTTGGTTCCTCGTATGGAACTAGATCCCTCCCTAATTGTTTACCCTTGTTTCTGGTTATGGAAATTCGACTAATTTTTCAGAAAAATATAAACAGTTAGTATTTATGGATAAAAATGATTATTTTTGTCCAGTGTTACAGAAATTTGGCAGGAATTTACGAATATATACAGAATTTCTGTAATATCATCTTTGTGACTAAATCAGCTATAAGGGAGGGATCTTGATTCTACCTATTAGAATCAAGGAATGAATGAATATGACTTTAGCCAAGAAAATGTTATTTTATTTTATGTTAGTCGTTTTGGCAGCGATCGGGGGATTTACATATACCATTTATGGTAGTAATAAAGCTCAAGTGTCTGTCGAGAATCTCAAAGAGTATGAGGTATTACGTCTAGAAAAGAATAATGATATTGCATATTATGCCCTGGGCCAATCCTCTAATCTGAGGGCATATTTACTCTATGGTCAAGAACAGTATCTCGCAGAATATAGGCGGCTAGCAGGCTTGAATGCCAAGCTTGAAGACGAGCTTATTAAGGAGGCTCGTACGGAGGAAGCACGTGTTTTGTCCGTGGAAATCAAAGAACTTAATGATCAATACTCCAAAGGTGCTGAGGAGAAACTTATTCCTATGGTGCAGGCAGGCAACATTGAAGGAGCAATGGAGTATGCGGTTAAAGTATTGGCACCTCTAGGAAACCAAATGAATGCCAAGCTTGAAGAAGCAAAAACTTATCGTAAGAATGTGATTAATGTTGCTATGGAGGATACTTATAATGTAACAAAACAAGCAAAACTAGTTGCCATATCCTCTTCCATTCTAGTAACTATTTTGGGAATCTTAATTGGGTTGATTGCTGCCCGGAGAATTACGAACCCGATTAAGGTGTTGCAGGGGTTAATGGCTAAGGCGAGTGAAGGAAATTTAATGGTAAAAGCAGAGGTCAAAACTAAGGATGAAATCGGGCAGTTGAGCGAGTCCTTTAATACTATGATTTCCTCCCAGCTGGAAATTGTCAAGTCTGTGCGAAACAGTTCGATTGAACTGGCTGCAGCCTCTGAGGAAATGTCGGCTTCTTCGACTGAAGTATCGGCGACCACAACGACCATCTCTGATAGAACCCAGATGGTTGCAAAGTCCATGGAGGAGGCCTCCAATTCAAGCACGGAAACGTCACAAGTTCTGGTCGAACTTTCGGCGCTTATTCAAATTGCAAAGGATAAGGCTACCTCCGCCAGTGTTAAATCAGATACTTCAATAAGTGCTGCTAAGGAGGGAATGGCTACTGTAAATATTGCTATGCAAAGCATGAATACTATTCATAATAAGACAAGAGAAGCAGAAAAGGTTATTCTTCTTCTGAATGAATACTCTCAAAAAATTGGGATGATTAATGAAACCATTACTGGTATCGCCGAACAAACCAATCTATTAGCTCTTAATGCAGCTATTGAGGCCGCCCGGGCTGGTGAATCAGGCAGAGGCTTTGCGGTTGTAGCGGAGGAAGTTCGAAAGCTCGCTGAACAATCGAATACTGAGGCCAGTAATATTTCGGAGCTTATTTCTAAGATTACGGAAAATACAGATAGTGCGGTAGTAGCAATGAAACACAGTCTAACTGAAGTTGAAGTTGGGGTGGAAGAGGTCGGTAAGGCAGGGAAATCCCTTGAAAACATTTTAGCTGCTGTTGCGGAAACCGTCAGTGATATAGATGGGATTGCCAAGGTAACCAACGATGAGGTTGCCTCCTCAGATAAAATTGTTCAACTCATCGAGGTTGTTGCAGAGGATATAGAAGGGACAAGCCGAGATGCTCAAGAGGTTTCCTCAGCAATTGAGGAAATCACAGCAACTATCGAAACTTTAGCGGCAAGTTCCCAGCAGACCAGTGCAATGGCACAAAACCTGCACAATCTAATTACTAAGTTTAAAGTTGAAGAGTAAAGGAGAGAGATTGTTATCAAACATTCGATTAAGGTCAGTGGAAATCATGCAAGTGTGTTTTTAATGGACAAACTATACGTTCACGATGCCTCCTTACTAAGGGATGATCTCTTAGAGATCATTGACCAAGGAATTATAGATGTTAAGATTGACCTCTCAGGTCTTACTTATATCGATAGTTCAGGACTGGGAACGTTAGTGACGATTAATAAACGCACTAAAGAAAAAAACGGCAGACTTGTGTTGGTAGGTGCTCAAGGACTCCCTTTCGATCTGATTAAACGCACTAGGCTTGATAAAGTATTTATAATTGAATAACTTATGTTCTTCACTAGGATGTAAACGATATTTTATGGAGAAACGCTATTTGAATACCCTAATAATGTCGTAAAGGCTCTAGGTTAAGAGATTGAATGATCTGTTGGCCTAGAGCCGAATTTTATTAAAACAGGCATTTATCAACTAAAGAATATAAGTACATCAACGAGGGATGGCAGGAGGTTAGCAAATTGAGTAATAAAAAACATCATCACGAGGTCGCTGATCATCAATACAGAGACTCTTTTGAGTTATTGTTTAATCAAATAGAGGATTGCCTTTATATTGTAGATATTAAGGGGGGAATCATCAAGGCAAATAAAGCTGCCCTAGAGAAATTGGAGTATACCCATGAAGAAATAGTAGGCCTTAATGTTAATGATGTTCTTGTTGAGACAATGACGAGTGACATTACAGAGAGTAGGAAGCAAGAAGAGGCTGCAAATACATTAAAGAATACAAAATTAGTGCTTGATGGTGTGCCATTTCTCGCTTGGATGAAAGATCGAGAAGGTAAATATATTGTAGTTAATCATGCTTTTGAAGAGTTTTACAACATTAAGAATACAGATATTATGGGTAAAACTGATTTTGATATTTTCCCTTATGAAATAGCCTTGCAACATAAAAAAAGCGAGGAGGCCTTAATCACTTCGAAAAAGAAATTAATGAGCCCTCTGCACTCGGATAAAGTGGGTGGCAGGTGGTTAGAATCCTTTGTAACCCTGTTCTTTGAGGATGATGGCGAGGTTGCAGGAACTTTAGGAGTTGCCAATAATATTACAGTACATAAGCAGCTCGAGATTGAGCTGAATAACCAAAAGAGATTTCTCAAAACAATGCTTGATACCATTCCTGATTTTATTTTTTTTAAAGATCTAAACAGTAGGTTTTTAGGATGTAACAAAGCTATGTCGGAAAAAGTTCTCGGTTTAAATACGGATGAGGTTAAAGGTAAGACAGACCTAGACCTTATAAAGGATCTTGAACTGGCGGAATTTTATCGTCGAAGGGACCGAGAGGTTCTTTTGGTCCGTAAGACCTTGAAGAATGAAGAAAAAATTTTTTTAACAGATGGTACTGTACTTGAGACTGAAACAGTAAAAACCCCATTTTGGGATGAACAGGGAAACATTGCCGGGTTAATAGGAATTGCCAGAGATATTACGGAGAGAAAAAGGCTTGAAAAACAACTTAGGAAACAGGCCGAATATGCCGAGCAGCTCTTTAGAACTGTTCCGAGTGCTGTCGTTTCAGTCGATAAAGACAGGAGAATTACTCGATGGAATAAAATAGCTGAAGAAATATCCGGATATACTGCTGCTGAAGTCCTAGGCAAAGAATGCTCATGGGTGTTACATGGAGTAGGTATTGAGGGATGCGAGATGTGTCGCAAGGCTTACGACTCGCCGCTAATTAATCAAATGAGTACTATGTTAACAAAAGATGGCCAAATTAGGTATGTATTGAAGAGTATAGCGGTGGTAAAAGATGATCATGGTCGAGTCAGCGAAAAAGTGGAATGCTTTGAAGATATCACTAATTTGATCAAAATGGAGGCAGAGCTTAGGGAAAGTAAAGATACTTATGCTGCCATCGTAAATAATGCTCCCCAAATTGTGGTTATTCATAGAAAAGGGATAATTCAATTTGTGAATAATGCTGGCAATAAAGTATTGGGTTATAAGGAAGAAGAATGTATCGGCCATCATATGAAGGATTTTATGACTGAAAGTTCATTGAGGAAAGTTGACTTAGCGCTCAAAAATAGGGCTAAGGGGAAAGATGGTCTGCCTTATGAAATAGAACTGATTCAAAAATCCGGTGAAATTTGTCATGTTCTTTTAAAGGGTACTGATATAACCTTTGAAGGGGAACAAGCTACCCTAGCTGTTATGATGGATATCACCGAAAGTAAACAGTTAAATGCAAAACTTCGAGCCAGCGAAGAGAAGTTCAGGCAGATTGCCAAAACCATCAACGAGATTTTTCTTATTTCTGACAGAGAGAAAATTATCTATGTTAGTCCAGCCTATGAAAGAATCAGTGGAATGTCTTGTCAAAGTCTTCTAGATAATCAAGATTCTCTTGTGGAGTTGATCCATCCAGCTGACCGTGGGAGGATGAAGGCTTCCATTTTTCACAGTTTTCATAACATATTTCAAGCGACGAACGAGGAGTTTAGAATTATACGACAGGATGGAGAAATACGGTGGCTCTGGTTGCAAAGCTATCCAATAAGAGATGGGGCTATCGAGAGTACTCTTAAAGCTACCAGTATCGTTGATATTACTGATCGAAAGATAATGGAAGAGCAGCTCCGGGAGAGAGAACGACAAACCCAAATGGAGCTTTTATTGGCTGAGCGGGTTCAACGGGATTCCCTACCTCACCCTTTTGTTGGAGCTCAAGTACGTGTTGAAACCATCTTTGAGCCCTATAGGACAGTTAGTGGAGATTTTTTTAACTATCAGTGGTTTGAAGATGATAAAAAATTATGTGGCTACATTATGGATGTCAGTGGACATGGTGTTGCGACTGCTTTACAAACGGCAACCTTTAAAATGATGTTAGATAACGTACTTTTAACTGGGGAAACGGTTGAAGAGGATACCCTTCGGATTATCAATCAGAGAATCATACATTACTTATATGAAGATTCTTTTTTAGCCCTATTGTATTTTGAGTTTGACTTACAAGCAGGGGTTCTTAAACTTATCAGCGCGGGAATAACCCTATTTTTGGCTGCGAATACTCAGGAGTGTTCCTTAGTCCCTATATCTGGTTGTTATCTGGGGATTATAGATGATCCGGAAATTGAAACAAAACTAATACCACTCAGGCCTGGGGACATATTTTGTTTGATGAGCGATGGTGCTTCTGATCTCATAGAATTGTTGGGAATAAGTAAACAAGATAGTTTTACGGAATACAAGAATTGGCTTGAAAAGCTAGCTAAATCTTCGGAAAGAAACGATGATTTTTCCGTTATTAGTATAGAAATTCTTGAGGAAAACATGAATAAGAAGTTGTTTGAAATAAAAAATAATCAAGACCTTCAGGGTGTACAAGTAAAGATTAGCGAATTTCTAGAACAGGTCGCTCCAAGCCAGGCGTCGACTTTGGAGGTTGCCATCAACGAAGCTTTGAATAATGGTTTACAGGCAGGTGGACGAGTATGCGTCAAATTAAAGCGAATGGGTGATAGGCTCATAATAAGGGTAAAAGACGATGGCCCAGGTTTTAATACTGAGGTACTGAAGATTCAACCGGATAAAGGAAGGATTGAAGAGGAGTTCGACGAGCTTTCAGAAGCCGAAGGTGGACGCGGTATTCTCTTGATGAGACTAATCTGTGACAAAGTAATCTATAACGCTAAGGGAAACGAAGTGCTACTCATGAAGAAGAATGTGGGGAATTGTGTGGGGGTCTGACCCCCACACAATGGGAAACGATTCTGACAATTATCGGCAGCGGTTTTCCCTTTCCTTTTAGGTTTAAAAAGGACGATTCCAGCCAATTTGGCTGGAATCGCTTTAGCTGCTAATTAAATCTTTGAGCAATTTAATATTAGGAATAACAATGCTTGAGCGGCTTTTGGTAATCAGACCATCGTCATATAACTTTTTTATAGCATTTGAAGCGGTCACACGGTGTAGACCGGTGATATTAGCAATTTCCTGATGAGTAAGACGAATATCAACACTATAGCTATTTTTATCAATCTGTTTGCCGTTTTGACATACAACCATATATAGTAGGTTTGCAACACGAACGACGGGTTCTTTAAAGGTTAAATCTTCTAACTGTGTAGATATCACTCTCACCTTTTGCGCTAATAATTCCAAGATGAATTTCATGATTTCAGGATGATTGGCTAACTCCCCTAGTAAAACTTCTTTTTTAAAGCTGTAAAATTCACAATCCTTACTTGCAGATATAATGAACTTACAGGGTTGATTATGAAAGAAGGGAGTTTCCCCAAAAACACCGGGAGAATTAGTATACCAAACAGTCTTTTCCATTCCACTTCTGGTTGTAAAACTTAATTTAACCTGCCCCTTGTGTAAATAATATAAAGTATCTACTACATCCCCCATATCTACTAAAATGGTATTTTTCTTAACCACTCTTTTTTCTGCAAATTTTATTAATTCTCCCCAGTCGGGAGCATTGGGATGAATCCATGGCGAGTCTAGTGCGTCGTTATATAAGTCTTCCATTGCCATTGTCCCCCTATGCGAAAAAATCGGGCAATAAAGGAACCCGTAGGGTATCCTTTATCGCTCGATTGATTTCTTAATAAACTATTGTGCATTATAACATAAATTTATAATAGGCTCTAGGACTTAGAATAATCCAATGATCTTCCAGTAAGGATAAGCTATTGCAGCGATAAATAGTCCGCTTAAGATCATTCTAGGTCCGATGACCTTAACTAAGCTCTTCATGGAGATATATCCATAAGAATAAACGAACAAAAGTCCTGCAAATTCATAGGGCAGTAGATACTGGTCTAATCCTTGTAGGAAGGAATAGATGATCGGCAGGGGATTGATTCCCGCTTGGATACTTATTTCTGTAAGTGGACCGGTAAAGCTGGCCATTGCAGCTAATGGGGTTAAGCAGAAGTTTAAGAAGACACCAAAGAACCAAACTGTTAAGGATGTTTGTAAGGGAGAGGCTCCAGATAAAAGTGGAAAGAGGAGATTGGCCATCCATTTCCCCGCCCCAGAGGCACCGGCAACCGTCCCAATGGCCATACACCCAGAAATAAAGAACAATATTTTGTAGTTTAATTTTCCAAGGCGTTCATCATTCATTAAGTTTATTCCTGGAAGGAAGGTAATTAAAGCAATAATCATAAAAATCCAAGCAGGATCAATTTTATGGATTGAATCTGTAACAAGTCCGAGAATGGTAATTCCTAATAGTACAGCTACTTTTTTCTCACTCGAGGTCATGGCACCTAGCTCTTTATATTTTTCAACAATGACATCTTTTTTCTCCATTGGCTTCTCGGGTTTCAAAGCAACTATTATAATACCTATACTGATGGCAGTGAAAAGCACACTTAATAGAAGGTTATGATAAGCATATTCAGTCCAGGAAACAGAGTTCTTAGTAATTCCTTCGACAATCTTCATCATCATTGGGATACCGCCGTCACCTGTATAAAAACCTAACCGACCGCTGGCAATCCCGATAAAAGCTGCCAGCATTACGGCGGAGGCACCTTTGGATTTGGCTTCTAAGCTTAAAGCTTGGCACACCCCAATGGCGATGGGAACCATAATCGCTAGTTTGCCCATGACAGAAGGGACAAAGGGATTAATGACGATTCCGGCTATGGCTAAGCCAATTAGTATTCCGGCGAAGCTGCCTCCGGATTTAAGGATGGTGAAATAAGCGATTCGTTTAGCTAGACCAGAGGTCATTAAAATATTAGCAATGATAATACCACCAACTGCGATCCAAATAACCGTCGATGTCCAAGGGGCAAAGGCCTGTGCCGGCGTGGCAACTTTGAACAATATATAAAATACAGGAAGCATCAATGCGGCTAAGGTGCTGGGAATTATTTCTGTAGCCATACAAAAAACACCCCAAAAGGTTAGAGCTAGAAACCCTTTAACAGCTGGTGTAAAGGTTTCGGATCCTGGCACCATGAATATTATGACTGGTACTAAAATGGAAATAATCCATTTGAGCAGATTCATAAGTAACCCTCCCCAATTTTTTGTTATTCTTTGATGGCAGGGGCCTTCTACCCCTGCCATCTATCTAGTTGCGCTTACTTTGCTTCTGGTTCTGAATCATCTGCAATACATAAAGCTGCACTGCCTTGATAGGGTTGAACTCCAGGAACATTTGTAACGTCTTTAGTGCCAGCAGCAGCTGCACCAGGCACGCGGAAGGTTTTTACATTGAGTGGTACGATTGGAGTTTCAAGGGGTTTCTCGAGCTGAGGAATCCACTCATATGGAACTCGATAGGCCCGATAGACCATATTCATTTTCATGTGTTTACCCCAGTGTGGAGAGACATATTCCCAAACGATTTCATAGTCGGAAGTTACTTCTATAATGCGTCCGCCAGAACCCTCAGTGATAAGGGTATTGCCATTGGGTAATCTCTGGGCACCGCTGATAAAGGGACTATAGAAACGATTAGAATCTGCAGGTTGTACAAGGCCAGCTTCCTTAGGTGTATACTGCCAAACGACGTTTAAGCTGACCGGATCAATTTCCAGGACACGGGAATAATCTCTTAGAGCATTTTTAGCTCCCGTTGGTGCACTTGGGTTAGGAATACCGTAACCGGCCCAACCACCATTATCAAAAATCAGGATATTACCTTCTCCGGGTAGTCCCTTAGGAATCATATGAGTGTGATGCTGACCAATAATCCAACCCATCTTTTTCAGTTCTTCACTGGTGTCGTAGTTGGGTCCAAGCTTCCATACGACTTTACCTGTTTTCTTAGAGATGATGGCATTGATATTCGTTTCTCTGCCATCCCAAATAATGTTGTCCGGATGGAAGCGTTCATCACCTGCATCATACCACTTGTTAGGTCCAAGGACGGACATGGAGTTAATATGCATCCAGTCTCCCATACCACCACCAGCAGCCCGCATATTGGGATTTCTAGCTAAAATGTTTTTAGCTGCCTCATCAAATCCATACTCATCAAAATGGTCACTACAAGTCCATTCCCAGATAACATTTCCCTCCCAGTCAACTTCGATAATGGTATCGTCTAGGAGCACCTTATCTGAAACTTTCTCGTTCTTTAAATTTTTATGGCAGAGTATTAAGGTATTTCCGCTGTCTACCTTGGGCTCCATGCCAGGAGCATAATAGCCGACGGGGTTACCTTCACGTTGATAATCATGGTGTTGTCTAGCCATCCAGCGAGGCTCTTCGCCTGGGTCCTCGATAAATTCATACTGATCGAACTTCCAGACAATGTTTCCATCCCAGTCTACTTGTACAAGGTCAAATTGGTCCTGCATCCCAAACGCATTGTTTCTTAAGCCAGTATGGCCTAATACATAACCACCAGGGAATATTTTATTGGGAAAACCATGTAATCCCTTCCAGAGTTTAAGCTCTGTGCCATTCATGTCAACTAGTAAAGCACCCAATTCTCGAGCTTGAAAAATTGTGTAACCGCTCCAACATTTTTCTGGGTTATAAACGGTAGCACCTGTTGGATAAACGCTTGGATAAGTCATTTGAAATACCTCCTTGTATTTATTAAGTATTTTTGCAAGCCTCTTTGTATTGGATTATATAATAGCAACTATTAGTTTTTCTGTATTTACAACTACAAAGTGAAAAAAAGCGCATATAACGTTCTAATCTATGGAATTTTGTAATTCTAACTACTGACGTAGATTTTATTGTTTGTTAGTATGAGCAAAACCAAGGCGCTTTTAGGATCTAATTGTTATTTGACAAGAATAAGAGCTTAAAAATGAAAGGATGGTTCGATGCAGGACAAATTTTCATTACCATCAGATGTGTATTATTATAAAGAACATACTTGGGTTAAGATGGTTGAGGATAGTGTAAAAGTAGGTATTTCGGATTTTGCTCAGGATAACTTAGGAGATATTATTTTTGTTGAGTTGCCAGAGGTCGGTGCTTCCTTTAGCCAAGGGGAGGTCTTTGGCCAGGCTGAATCGGCCAAATCGATTTCCTCCTTATTTATGCCAATTAGCGGTGAGGTTATCGGTGTCAACAATGAGTTAGAGGATTCTCCTGAAGGAGTGAATCAAGATCCCTATGGTGAAGGGTGGATGATTCTTGTAAGGCCTACGGACCTCAATCAGATCAACGAACTGTTAAGCAATAGTGACTATCTCAAGATGATCAAGGAATCCTAGGTTTTAGTAAATTATCCTAAGTGTCAATGATAATTTTAGTCGTAAACGAACATTTGATTATTAACTTCGTGAAGTTATCTGCTATGATCTAAAACAGTACATCATAAAAAGGGGATGAAACGATTGGGCCAAATCATTTATTCAGCAACAGGATGTACCAGGTGTAAAATTGTTAAAAAGTTGATGGATGAACGGGGTATTGCTTTCACAGAATACGATATGAAGGCTGAGGGTAAAGACGAATTTCAGCAATTTTATAAAGCCAACCGTAAAGCGGTTTTCCGCGGTCCAGAGGGGGTAGAGTTTCCGATCATCTATGACGGTCAAGAAATTCGGCAGGGAATTGCCTCGTCAGTGGCTTATCTCTTGGCTGGAAAAAAGCTTGACGGTTTTTTTAGTGTCGGCACCTTGCACAAAGAATGGGTGGATGGAATTCACGTTTCCGGCGGGGATCCATTCTATAGTGAGGAGTTTCTTGCAGTTTTGCGTTATCTTAAAAAGAATAACCTGAAACTGCAAATCGAGACCAAGGGCAAAAATAGCTCAATTCTAGAGCAAATCCAGGCAGAGGCGCTGGCTGATAGGGTCATTATGAATGTATTAGGCCCTAGGGAACTTTATGGAGCAGTTCTCGGTAGCGAGATTAATACTGAAGATGTTTCAAAAAGCATGACCTTGGCAGCTAGTTTTCCTGAATATAAATATCAAACGACCGTTGTCCCTATAGCGGAGCAGCTAGGGGATGAAATAGAGATTCGCTATCTTAAGCCCGAAGAAGTAGCTTCCGCTGCAAAATTTATTGAAGAAGCAACCGGTAGTAAAAAGAATTCTTACTTAATTAAGCTGTTTAAGCCTAGTGAATCAAAGGATGAACGGTTTAAAGCAGTCCAGCCAATGGAGGCTAACGCATTGCTCAAGTATCGCTCCATGGCCAGGGCTTACCAGGTCATGACTGAAATTGAAAAGTAACGTAGCAGAAAGTAAAGATAGTGAACTAGAAAGGGGGGCCTTATAGCCTCCCATTTGTTAACTAGCGAGTAAGGCAGGAGGTATTTCATGATATACGATGCAATGGTGATTGGGGGAGGACCCGGGGGATATGTGGCAGCCATCAGACTAGCTCAATTAGGTGGAAAGGTCGCAGTCGTTGAAAAAGACCGCTTAGGAGGAACCTGCTTGAATAGAGGTTGTATTCCTACCAAGGCTTTAATTGCGACCATAGATAAACTTACAGCGGTCTTAGATTCAGGAGATTTTGGCATTGAAGTAGGAAAACCAACCATAAACTTTGAGAGGGCGCAGGCCCGGAAAGCAGAAACCGTTGAAAAATTGGTGAGCGGGATTCATTTTCTTTTTCAAAAGCATAAGATTGATCTTATTGAAGGTACCGCAAGAATAAAAGCACCAAATCTTGTGGAAGTGAAGACGACAACGACTAACAGTGCATCTAAAGAATTTAGCTGTAAAAATATAATTGTTGCCACAGGGTCAAGTCCGGCCTTGATTAAAGCCTTAGGTTATAATGGCAAGACAGTGATTACCAGTGAAGAGGGATTAACTCTTTCAGAGGTTCCTAAAAGCCTGCTTATTATTGGAGCGGGTGTTATTGGTTGTGAATTCGCTCATATTTATGGTTCCTTGGGTGCTCAAATAACCATGGTTGAAGCTGCCCCCAGCATATTGCCTCTCCTAGATAAAGATCTTTCCAGGCGTTTGCAAATGAACTTCAAAAAGAAAAATATTTCGATAAAAACCCGGGCGAGAATTCAGGAAGTCGTTCAAGTAGAGGGTGGCATAGAGGCTAGGTTAGAAAACGGGGAGAAGATTTTCGCAGAAAAGGCCCTAATCTCTATAGGAAGAATCTTGACTACGGATAATTTGGGCCTTGAGGAGGTGGGTGTGTCTCTGGGTGAAAGAAGAGAGATCCTTGTCGATGAGAGGATGAAGACCAACGTCGAGGGTATTTATGCTATTGGAGACGTTGTAAATAAATATCAGTTGGCTCATGTTGCCTCTGCCCAGGGGATCATCGCGGCGGGGAACATTATGGGGAAGGATGTCAAGATGGATTATAGTGCCGTTCCTAGCTGCGTTTTTACAAATCCAGAGGTAGCCTCAGTAGGCCTGACGGAACAAGAGGCAAAGGCTAGAGAAATACCTATAAGTATAGGAAAATTTAGTTTTATGGCTAACGGGAAAGCACTGGCCATGGGTGAAAGTGAAGGTCTGGTCAAGATCATTGCCCATCAAGAGAGTGATGTTGTGTTAGGGATTCATATTATCGGTCCTCATGCCTCAGATTTAATCTCGGAAGCAACTTTAGCAGTCAGCAAACAAATCACGTCTAAAGAATTGGCAGAAACAATCCACGCCCACCCAACCTTAGCCGAGGCAATTATGGAAGCAGCAGAAAACGTGGGAAACATGGGGGTCTGACCCAAAACCCAAATTGTGTGGAAATTGTGTGGGGGTCTGACCCCCACACAATTTCCCACACAATTTCCACACAATTCACTGCATTTTTTTTTTGGACTGTGCGGCATGTCACATCTATCCCTTAGAAATAGAGGTATAATGAACTCAAGAGGTGTGACATATGAAAATCGGAATTCTAGTAAGAGAAGAAACTGCGATGATTTGTACCGGAAAGGGCTGTCTTAATGCTCTTTTGCAACGAAAAGATTCCTTTGCCAGATATACGGATGAGATAGAATTGCTAACCTTCACTCACGTTGGTGGGGATTTAGATCGAAAGATTAAAAGCATGATTCAAGCTGGTATAGAATCTGTACACCTGTCTTCCTGTCTAAGGGCAAGGTCGCCAGAATATGCGTCTTTGATTGAACGTCTTTCTAAGGATTTTACGGTTGTGGGATATACACATGGACCAGAGAAAAGGATGACCATTATAGTGGATAATCGATAGAGAAAGAGTAAGCAATGAGCTTTTCATCTTAGATGGAAAGCTTTTTTAATTAATCAGAAAGCATGAGTTTAACGTCATTGCTATGAAAGCAACTCGGGTGATGTGTCATCCTGAAGGAGGGACGACTGAAGGATCTAGATCCTTCACTATCGCTCAGGTATGACACAATAATCTTTCGCTAATCGTGATGCGGGTAAAAGAATCTGAGCACAGCAAAGTAGTATAAACGATGGGAAATATTGATTTGTGAAATGCATAGGAAAATACAAAGACATGGCGAATACTTATTAAGTATCGAACATTTAACAAAGAGGGGATTCAATGAATAGATTAAGTGCTATTTATGAGATGGCAATGTTTTTCTTAATATTATTGTATATAACCGTAATTTCGGTTACTTACTCAGGGAGTAATGTACTTAGTCATCAGCAAATCAGATGGATAGAAACGGGTATTATCTTTTATCTTTCAATTGAATATTTGGTAAGGCTTTATCGAGCACCCCAAAAATGGGCTTTCGTTAGGGAAAATATCTTTGATTTAATTGCAATTATTCCTTTTGATTCATGGTTTCAAATCGCGCGTTTAATGCGTGTTGTCCGTTTACTGCGAATTGTAAAAATATCTAAGACCATTCGGGGTATTTTAAACTTAAGTGGCTTAAATTTTGTGTTTGCGTTTACAGTTTTAATCGTAACTTGGGGCGCTATAAGTATTTATGTATTAGAGAAAGATACGAATCCATCGATTAACAGTTTTTTTGACTCGATATGGTGGACAGTGGTGACTGTAACAACGGTTGGATATGGTGATATTTATCCGGTGACTACTGGTGGAAGATTCATAGCAAGTATTCTTATGATAGTCGGTATTGGTTTGATTGGTTCGATTACCGGAAGTATGGCGATGTACTTTTCAAATCTAAAACAAACTGACGAAGAAGGAAAGAACGGATCAGATTGTGATGATGATTTAGAGACATACATTGATAGTCAACTGAAAACACTCCCTAAACTAAATGAAGAGGAGCTTGAGCATCTGTTATCTTCAATTCGAATCCTTCATAGGAAAAAAATTAAAGGTAATGGATTCATCGATAATACTCCTTAACGATAAACGAGGAGGAAATGGTATGAAATGTGAAACATGCAAAGGGAAGGGGAAAATCCAAATAACCCTGCCTATTCCTATGGAGATTATTTGTCCGACGTGTAATGGTACGGGCAAAAAAGTTTAGGCATAAAGGGGATCAGACCCCCACACAACGGGAAACAATTCTGACAATGACAAAGGGGTCCTGCTTAGCAGGACCCCTTTGTATTCTACTCGCAAACTTTACCAGGATTGAGGATGTTTTTGGGGTCGAAGGCTAATTTGATGTTCCTCATAAGTTCGACGTACTCGGGTTCATATTGGTCGAACATATAGCCTTTTTTGGCATAGCCGATACCATGTTCCCCGGATACGAGACCTTCGAGTTCGCGGGATTTTTTGTACATTGCAGCAAAGACTTCGTCAAGCTTCTCTTTCCATTCTGCGTCTGTTAGGGCATCTTTTAAGACATAGACGTGTAAATTCCCGTCGCCGGCGTGGCCGAAACTACGTATTCTAACCTTAAACTGTTCTTGGAGAAGATCCGTATATTTAATGAATTCAGCGACTCTGTTGCGTGGAACAACGACGTCACATTCGTCCATGTCAGTGGTTGTGGCTTTTACTGCTTCTAGGAAGGCACCCCTGGCTGACCAAACGGCTTCTTTTCTCTCATCCGTGTCGATGATGAAGGCATCAAGTGCTCCTTCTTCCAGGCAGATGTTAGCGACTTTCTCATAGTCTTTTTCTAGTTCTTCCGTGCTATTGCCATCAAAGGTCAATAAGAGATAAGCGTCGGAAGTGTTGTCGGGGAATTTTTTGCCTAGAAACTCCTCAGCAGCCAGAATGACTTCTCTTTGCATAAATTCGATGGCTGTGGGGATGGATTTTGATTTAATAATCTTTGGAACCGTGCTGATGGCACTATCGAGATCAGGAAAGGGGAGTAATAGAGATATAGCCTTTTTCGGCAGAGGAATCAATTTTAAGATTACTTTTGTCACGATACCTAAGGTTCCTTCTGAGCCGCAAATTAGGTCCTTTATGCTGTATCCGGAAGAATTCTTAACCACTTTTCCGCCGATGTTAATAACTTTACCGGTGGGCAGAACAACTTCCAGCCCACGGATATAATCCCTAGTCACACCATACTTTACCGCTCTCATTCCACCGGCATTGGTGTTGATATTACCCGCAATTGTGGCGGATTTTTCGCCGGGGTCTGGTGGATAGAATAAATCATGTTCTTCGACATACTTACTAATTTCCATCAAGAGCACACCAGGCTCTAGGGTAAGGGTTAGGTTTTCTTCGTCGAGTTCTAGGATCTTATTCATACCACACATATTCAACATTATTCCTCCGAAGATGGGAACGGAGGCCCCTACAAGACCGGTTCCTGATCCCCGCGCAACGACGGGAATCGCGTTTTCATGGGCATAGGCCATAATTTCTGAGACTTCTTTAGTGGAGAGGATGTCCACTAAAATGTCAGGTCGACGGCTGATACCACCCAATTCGTCATGACTAAAATCCTCGCTGATGGCTTCTCCGGTATGAACTCGCTCTTCGCCCAAGAGTGAAACTAAAAACTCTCTATCCTTAGCATCTAGCGTTTTGTAGTTGTTCATGAAATTACCTCCGATTTTCTGTCAGATTCTCATCATCAAATTCTCGACGTTGCTCATCTTATGGATGGTGAGGCCCATCTTCTAAAAATTTGCTATCGCGCGCAAGCCTGGAGCTTTGGGCCTTTAATATCCTCAATGAGTTGAGGAACGATTTCATAGATATCTCCAACGATTCCGTAATGAGCAATATTGAAGATAGAAGCACGAGGGTCTTTATTGATGGCAAAGATTTGCTCTGAGCTGTTCATGCCCGCTGTGAACTGAACGGCGCCGGATATGCCAAGGGTGATGATCAGCTTAGGCTTAACCGTTCGACCGGATAAACCGATTTGCTGCTTGGCGTTAATCCAACCGGCTTCCACTAAGGGGCGAGTTCCGGCTATTTGAGCGTTTAACAATTGAGCTAACTCCTTAATCATCGCCATGTCTTTCTCGGATTTTAAAGCTCGTCCGACGGCAATAATCACCTCGGCATCGGAGATGTTTTCTTCGATCTCTTTGCGGGTTACCTTTAAAACCTTGATGGCAGAGACCAATTGGCTGGGATCTAAGTCACAGAGAGTGATTTTACCGCTGGGCTCGACCTGTTTTTCGGGAGCATTCATGACCTTATAGCGCACTGTTGCCATTTGCGGTCTGGTGTTCGGGCAGATGATCTGGGCCATAATGTTGCCGCCAAAAGCCGGGCGGATTTGAACTAGGTCGGTATTTTCTTTCATTTCCAGGGTTGTGCAGTCGGCGGTTAAGCCGGTTCGGAACCTAGCTGCGACTCTTGGTGCTAGGGAGCGACCAATGGTTGTTGCTCCCACCAATAAGGAGGAGGGTTTTACATTTCGAATAAAGTCTTCAAAGGCTGCTGTATAAGGTTCGATACGGAAGTGATTTAATTCTTCGTAGTCATAGACAAAGACTTCGTCGACTCCATAATGAAGTAACTCTTGAGCTTTATCTTTAATGTTATGGCCGATAAAGACGCAATAAACAGGGAAGTTGACGACGGCTGCCAGTTCTTTAGCTTTACCGATTAACTCCAGGGTGACAGGATGTATTTCCCCTTCCGCGTGGTCTACGTAAACCCCGATGCCCTTCCATAAGCTTTTATCTACGACCGGGGCCACTTCTTCAATTAATTCCATGACTCCTGCGGGTCCTTTTTTGACACAGATTTTGCACATTTTACAGGCAGCGGTGACTTCTAGGGTCCCATTTTTAGCTTCCAGAGCTTTAAAGGGACAAAGTTCAACTAAGGCTTGAATATTGGTTTCGTTCAGCTTTTCTTGGTGACAAATTAATTTACTCACGAGTCTACCCCCTCTAAATAAACTTTAGTTGTTTAAGCTTATTAGTTATTTGAGAACTGAGCTCTACTGAGGTACCTGTCCAAGTTTCTCGATCATTATTAATTGAAGGGGGGAAGATTCGTTCAACCTGAGTTGGCGAACCACTAAGCCCATAGCGAGTTTCATCGTTATCTTCAAAGTCTCGGAAGGAGATCATGCGAATTTCGCGATCCTTCGTACTTAGTTTTTTCTTGTAGGAGGGAAGCCGGGGCTGAAAAATGTCCTTTTCGACGGTTAAGAGACAAGGGAATTGGATTTCAGCGACTTCTATGGTATTGGCCATGTCCATTTCGACAACGATGGAGGACTCTTTGACCTCGTCGATTCTCAAGACATTGGCAATGTGAGGGATCCCCATGTATTCAGCCATTTCAGGGCCGACCTGGGCAGTGTCTCCATCGGTGGTTTGCTTGCCGCAAAGGATGAGATCGAAGTCGCCCAGTTGGCGAACTCCTTGTGAAATTGTGTAAGAAGTGGCTAGAACGTCCGCTCCGGCAAATTTTCGGTCCGAAACTAAGGCGCCCTCGTCAACACCCATCATAAAGGCTTCCCGGATGACGTCCTTAGCTTGTGGGGGTCCCATACTAATAACTTGGATGATTCCACCTTTTTGTTCTTTAAGTTTTAAGGCTGTTTCTATAGCAAATAAATCGTAGGGGTTCATTTTGGAATCCACGCCGTCCCGTTTTAAGACACCTGTAACTGGATCAACGTCAATTTTTGAGGTTCCTGGTACTTGTTTGATACATACGAGAATTTTCATGCTCAACCTCCCACGTAATACAAAAATATTGATAAAAGGCGTTTGATGGTCAGACCACTAGGCCACATTTTTCATAATAGCACAAGATTCAGACCCTTTCAAAAACAAGTTTTCACAAGCGCACAAGGAGCGCTAGAGGAGTTATGGGAGGTCGGAGTTGTGTGAGAATTGTGTGGGGGTCTGACCCCCACACAACGGGAAACAATTCTGACAAATAGGAAAAACTAATACAACTTATACTAAGTTCCAATTTCACTTTTGGAGTCCTTGGTATTATGATAGAGACACTAAGACATCGGCGAAGATAAGGGATGAAGGAGGAGTTAGTATGTACGAGTATTCAAAAGAGGAGATCCAACGTATCAAGGATTCTATCAGAGTTACAACGAATGACGCTGGACAGATTTCCGTGGATTATCAACCAGCAGCGATCAAGGAGGATCATCCTTCAATGAGTGCTATTTTGGATTGCGCCTATCAACAGATGTATTCCTTTTCGCTGATTAAAACCATCTATAATGCCCTATTTAAGAAAACAAAGATGGCTGAATCAACTCCTTGTACAGCATTCGCAGATTGGATGAATGAACTCGATCATGCTGTTGGAGTAAAATAGTAAGACTCCGCCTTTCTTATTTTAGAGGGGTGGAGTCTTTCAACTTTCAATCAGCTGTTTTAAATGCTATTATGATTACAGAAAATGGCGTTTTATAACAATGATTGAGGTGGGCAATGCGCATAGAACAGCTCCAACATATTATTGAAATTGACAATAAAAAATCCATATCCGAAGCAGCCAAAACGTTTTTTATGAGTCAGCCGCAGCTTAGTCACTCTGTTAAGAATCTGGAAGCTCAATTGGGCTATAAGATTTTTCGGCGTAATAAAGCGGGTCTGATTCCGACCGCTCAGGGTAAAGAAGTTTTGGGACTGGCTCGTGAAATTATCAATAATGTAGAAGAAATGAAAACGATTGGAAGTAGAGAAGCAGACCTTACTGGGAATTTGAGTTTGTCCCTTGGACCAGCTGTTTTTAACGCTTTTGGATCCCAAATCATTGAAGGCTTTTATCAGATGTATCCGAATGTAAACCTAATGATTACAGAAGATATAGCTCTACAAGTGATTGAGAAAGTGGCAAACAGGACTTGCTTAGTGGGTGTTACGGGCTGGCCTGATGAACAGGATGATACTAGGAAGATGCTTCTTGATGCTAGCAATATTGCCTATCAAGCAGTAATTAAGGACTATTTTGGCTTGATTGTTGGAAATCAGCATCCTTTAGCTAAAAAAGAAGTTGTCACCTTGGCGGACCTTGAAGAAATGACCTTTGTCGATTATTTCGGCTTCACGGAAGGCTTTTTAAGAATGTTTGGGATTAAACCAAAGAATCAATCCATTTTCGTTTATAATCGTGAGGTTTTAAAATCGATCATCGCTGCTAATGAAGGAATTGCAATTTTCCCGCGGTTTTTCTTATTAAATGATATTTATTTGGAACAAGGACTGCTTAACATACGAGGGATAGATAACATTACTGATCGGATGAAAGTAACGATGTACCTTATATATTCTAGGGTTGAACCCTTGTCGCCGTTGGCTAAGCAGTTGATTAAAATGATTATCGAGACCATTCGGGAAACTATGCATAGGAGTTTAACCTACAATGCGTATAGAACAGTTTAAACAAATTGTCCAGATTCAAGAGCAACAGTCTATATCCAAAGCGGCCAGTGATTTGTTTATCAGCCAACCATCGTTAAGCATATCCGTCAATAATCTTGAAGAGGAACTTGGCCTTAAAATATTTGATCGGAGCAATGCTGGAGTTATCCCCACGGAGCAAGGGAAAGAAATATTAAGATTAGCTGAAAATATACTAGACTTAAGTGACAAGATGACTGGAATTATGGAGGGGACTAAGGTCTCGATTCGAAATCTCCAGATGGCAATGCCGGCTTCTTTCGCCAATGTCATTATTCCAGGGCTTCTTAGACAATTTCGGGAACTTTATCCTAATGTTAATCTTCATACACATGAGGCGTCTTATTATGAAATTGTAGATCTAATGGACAAAGGCATATATTCCATAGGGATAGTAAGCTGCAGAGTGGATCTTGAATACAATTTTATCCAACAGCTCAAAGAAAGAGATATTGCCTGGGAGTTTATTCCAGGGGGAGAGCGTTTAAGAATGTCTCTTTTTATAAGCAGTAAGAATCCTTTGGCTGATAGGGAATGGATCAGTAAGTCCGAACTAAGGAATTTGAGGATGATTTCCTATAAAGAAAACTATTCCAAGATTTCTAAAGACTTAGAACGTTCCTCGAATAAACCTGTCATTGTTGAAGATGTTGAACTTTTAAAAAAACTAATCAGTAACGACTTTGGCTTTTCAATTTTTCCCGAAATCTTAGCCTTTGATGATTTGTATGTAAAAAGTGGTATGATCAAGGTTATTCCTATTAAAGAGTTAAGTGAGCCATCGAATGTTTATATACTTTATTCCAACAAAGAGTTGTTGTCGTTTATTGAAAGGGAATTGCTGACGATTGTAAAAGAGTTGATTACGGACACACTATGATGGACCGGAAGGGCTTCGCGGATCAAGTGATTCTTAAATATACTCACGGGGGTTAAAACCCAGTGAGTATATTTTTTTTGACATAATACCTATAAGAAAACCTATATTATGCAGGTCAATTATTCTAATCTACAATAGAAAAAGATAATCGTTTTATACGGATTGAATTATACCCAATTATGCGAAATTGTGCACAATCCACTGATTGGAGGGCATCTAATCCGTAAGCCCATCATTAAACCAAAGGGTTGGTGAAGGGGACTTAGATCCTTTACAGAAAAATGATAGGAGGAGGCTTTTGACAATGGCAGTTAAACTAGAAGAGCAACCAAGCAACGTACAACCGACAAATAATCAACTGAAGAGTATCGATGCAAAACCAGGCATGGATAAAGAATTATTAAAAGTCATTGGATTTTTTGTGATCGCAGGCTTAGGCTGGATTTTGCCAGCTCCAGCACCTATTACACCGATCGGAATGAAAGTGTTTTTGGTCTTTCTAGCAACGATTTATGGCTGGACGGTAACCAAGCATGTTTGGCCTAGTTTATTAGCTTGTTTAATGTTCCCGCTGTCGGGTGTTGTCAATATGAAGCAATTCATCGCCATGGGCTGGGGCAGCGACGCCTTTTATTTCATGATACTTACATTTGCTCTAATTAAGTTCTTAGAGGAAGCAGGGGTTAGCCAATTCTTAGCTTCTTGGCTCATGAGCCGTCAGTTTATACAGGGGCACCCTTGGCGTTTGATTTTTATGATCTTAGTGACCGCTTATGTCGTTTGCAGCTTAGTTAACACCTTTATCGGTATTTTCTTAGTTTGGGAAATTGTTTACACCATTACTAAAACCATCAAGCAAAAACCTTTTGACAAATTCCCAACCCTAATGATCTTCGGGGTTGCCATGATGGGGGCTTTAAGCCTTTCGGCAATGCCTTGGGGGAATAATGCTATTGTAAACTTAGGGGTTTATGCTAACTTGATGGGTGAACCAGGTAACATGGTTCGTTATATTATCTACACCGTCCCGGTAGGTATCCTTTCCATAATTGCTTATCTTGTACTTTGTAAGTATGTCTTTAAATTAGATATCACACCCCTCAAAGAACTAACGGGTGACATGATTGACCCTAAGGGTCTCCAATTAACTAAAGTGAAAAAAATTGCTTTAGTTGCTTTAGGAAGTTTTATTGTCCTCTTGCTTTTACCTAGCCTGTTACCAAAAGGCACGCCACTTTGGTATCTACTCAATAACATGGGTATTGTTGGGGTTATGGTATTCCTCTTTGCCGTTCTTTCGTTAATCAAAGTCGATGGTAAGAACATCTTCGACTTTGTCGCCTTCGCTCGTAATGGGATACCTTGGAATATGGTGGTTATGGTTTTGGTTATCTTAGCCATCGGTGGCTGCTTAATGAGCCCTTCCACTGGGATTAATGCCTTCCTTCAACAAAACATGGCTCCCCTCCTCACTAGCTTATCCCCAGTCATGTTTGTTATCGCAATCACGGTAATCACACTTGTCCTGACCAACTTCATGATTAATATGGTGATCGTTGCTATCTTCTTACCAGTAGCAATCAGTATGTCTGCGAATATTGGCATCCATCCAGAACAAATTTCCTATTTAATTATGGTGGTTAGTACCATTGCGATTTTAACCCCAGCCGCATCTGCAGCATCGGTTCTCTTATTCCCAAATACTCAATGGATTCGTGCGAAGGATATTTATCAATATGGTGGAATTACAGTGCTTGTGGTCACAACTATCGCTGTTGCGGTTAATTACCTCTTTATGGGCTTCTTCTATTAGAAGGATCTTTTAAAATGATCGTTCAAAGCATCCAACACCCACTTGCAAGAAGTGGGTGTCTCAAAGGTAGATAAAGTGTTAAAGGATTTACCTAATACACTTTTCCAAGGAAGTAGGAGGAATATAGTGAAATACAAGGCATGGTTGGTGACAATAATTGTATTTCTAGCAGGAGTATTGTTTGCAGCTGGGAATTTTAAAGTTCCTCCGACGATGGTCGCAGTTTTAGGAGAAATGAAGGTAAGTATAATCATGGGGGGCTGGCTAATGTCCTCGTCAGCTCTGGCTGGAATCGTACTGGCGTTACCGGCTGGCGGAATTATGTCGAAAATAGGACCGAAAAAGCTAGGACTTTTTGCTTTGTTCTGTGCCTTGATCGGTAATATTGTCGGGGCGTTGGCCGCGAATTTCATGATGTTGATGGTTGGGCGATTGATCGAGGGAATAGGCTTTGGTTTGATCGGTGTCGTCGCCCCAGCCATTATTGCCCTTTGCTTTCCCGCTGAAAAACGTGGTTTACCCATGGCGATCTGGTCTGTCTGGGTGGGTACTGGAATGTTGCTCATCTTTTCTGCTACCAATGTTATTATGCCGCTCTTTAGCTGGCGTGGTGTTTGGTGGTTCGTAGCCATCTTGGCCGCCATAATGATGGTGCTATTTGCAGGGGGTGTTCAGGTTCCTGAGGTTGCCGAGGCTGAACCTGGAGTTTTAAAGCAGGAAACGGCAGCGTTGAAGCCCGCTTTGCCCTATGAAGGCTTCAAATCTCCTGCTTCCTGGCTGCTCAGTCTAATTTTTATGATGTTTGGTTTTGGGGTTGGGGCCATGATGACTTTTGCGCCGACGTTCATGGTTGAAGAAGTAGGGATGGATGTGGCAAACGCCAATATGAACACTAGCGTGATAACCCTGGGTATGATTACTGGCGGCATCCTTATGGGCTTTATTTTGAACAAGGTGAAAAACCGTTCATTCCTGTTGGTTGTCAGTATGGTTTTAACGGCGATCTTCATGGGTCTAACGTTCGAGGTGACCTCTCCGAACTTGATATTGCCCTTTATGCTGATAATGGGCTTGATTTACTCCATGGTTCCCGCAGTAATATTTACGATATCTCCTGAAGCGGCGGTTTCACCAGCTACGGTGGGGATCACCATGGGTATCATCGTTTTAGGACAAAATTTATCCGGTTTCATCGGACCTGTTTTTATCGGGGCGATAGTGGAAAGGGGTGGAGGAGCATGGAGTGCGGCAACCCTGCCCTTAGTTGTGGCTGGCCTCATTGGAGTGATAGCCTCTGTATTGTATGGTCTGGTGATGAAGAAAAGAGCTTCTGGCCAGAGCTCGCAGTTAAACGGTCTCCTCAATAAGAAGACAGGCGCTGCATGAGTTAATCAGTTTGTTAGGCTCCAGCTTCTTCAAGGGAGTGGACCCGTTCTTTTTGTAAGGAGATTGTATTTTTCACATATCAATTATGCCAAAACCTATATTACGCCCTCAGAGTGGTTTTGGGCTACTATTATAATAGCTAATAGGAGTACACTGTTTTTTATAGTTTAAGGGAAGTGGAACCGCGTATTAACTTAAGCTTGAAAGGGGTTAAATCATGACAAATCAAATCAAACATGAACAGATTGCCCATATCATCACGAAGCAATATAACTTGGAGCAAGCAATGCTAGCAGAATTCGAAGCTGGCAATTATACGATTGATAACCCTCTGGTTAAATTAAATCCTTATGGGGTTTGCCCTTTGACGGCTATGGTTTTATTCGAAACTCCAGTCCTGACGGAAGCTACGATCGTTGTTAAAGGGAAAGAACACCCTGGAGATATTCGACATACGTTCCCGGCCAGCAAGAAGCATATTCTGCCTGTTTATGGCCTTTATGCTGATTATGAAAATACGGTTGAAATCGTGATGGCTAATGGTCAGAAAAACGTGATTCGTATTCAAACAGGTCCTATTCACCCCGATGTACCCTTAGCAACCTCGATTAAGACCACGTCTGAGTATATGGGACATAATATGATGTTCCTGACAGCTGCTATGCGATCTATGCCTGTAGGCTATGACTATGCAGGGGATGTTCGTTGGTATACCAACGTGAATTTTTCCTTCGATGTGAAGCGCATGCCTAATGGACATATTTTAATTGGAACTGAGCGCTTGGTTAAAATGCCTTATTTTACAACAGGAATTTACGAAATGGCCTTTAGCGGTAAGATCTTTAAAGAATACCGCACTCCTAGTGGTTATCACCACGACCAATTCGTCATGGAAGATGGCAATATCTTAGTGCTGTCCTTTGATTTTTATTCAGGTACGGTTGAAGACGTGTGCTTACTGATCGATCCTAACACGGGTGAAGTCTTAAAGTCTTGGGATTACAAAAACGTCCTGCCCCAGGATGTAGGGGGTTCAGGGAGCCAAGACGAGCACGATTGGTTCCACAACAATGCCGTTTGGTATGATAAGAAAACTCACAGCCTAACGTTCTCCGGTCGTCATCAGGACGCCGTAATTAACCTCGATTTCGAAACTGGAAAGTTAAACTGGATTCTTGGTGACCCTGAGGGTTGGCCGCAAGAAATGGTTGATAAATATTTCTTTACACCGGTTGGCGATGGAGAGTTTGATTGGCAATATGAACAGCATGCCTGTGTTATTTTGCCAGATGGGGATGTTATGCTCTTTGACAACGGCCATTATAGATCAAAGAATAAGGAGAACTACCTGGCTAACAGCAAAAACTTCTCCCGTGGCGTTCGATATCGCATTGATACCGAGAAAATGACCATCCAACAAATTTGGCAATACGGCAAAGAGCGCGGCGCTGAATTCTTCTCTCCTTATATCTGTAATGTAGAGTATTATAATGAAGGACATTACATGGTTCATTCCGGAGGAATCGGCTATGAAAATGGTGAGACCTGCGAGGGAATGGCCGTTATGAAAGTAATGCAGCCAGAATTTAAGGATAGTATTACTTTCAATTCCATTACCTGTGAGCTTAAAGATGATGTCTTAATGTATGAATTACAAGTACCTGCTAATTGCTATCGTGCAGAAAAGCTGCCCCTGTACTATGCTAATGAGACTGCTGAACTAGGTGCAGGAAAAGTTCTTGGCAGTTTAATCGAGACCCAAACCACAAAAATGAAGATTAAAGCTCAAGAAACCGGTCAATTAGTACCCGACCATTACGAGGCATCCATCATCGAGGAAGAGGACCGCATGACCTTTAACGCCATCTTTGAATCCGGTGAAATGGCCCAATTACTCTTGGTAGACGAGGCCGGCGAGGTAAGACGTTATCCTATCAATACCGTCGCTCAGAACTTCCAGGCTATGTGTGTAGGTACCTTCCAGAAGACTGATCCCAGGAATGTTGATGTCTTCATCAACAAAACCGGTCTATCCGGAAAATATCAAGTCAAGTTGGTTGCCGAAGAAAAAATCTACGAAACCGGCGTGACGATCTCCGCCTAGATTTGAGGAGTTGTGTGGGGGCGAATTGTGTGGGGGTCTGACCCCCACACAACGGGGAACTATTCTGACAATTAATTCTCGGTCAAAAACCGTGGTTAAGAGTACGGCTTGAGAATTAGTTTAAGTGAGCTACATGACAAACTAAATTAGCGACTGAGAAGTAACGACAGAAGATATTTACTTCTCAGTTGCTTTCAATGTTTCATTATGAAGGAGTTGGAGATTATGTCATTAAAACAACTAAGTGCTGCAGCTTTTGAGGAAGTTATCTATGATAATGGTGAACCATGTGTAGTCATATTTTCAAGAAAAGAGTGCCATGTCTGTAAAGAAGTTGTACCAGTCTTAGAAGAATTACAACCGAAATACGAGAACAAGTTTGGTTTCTATTATGTTGACGTAGAAGAAGATAAGGCCTTGTTCCAACGGTTCTCCTTAAAAGGCGTTCCCCAGCTGCTCTACTTTAAAGATGGTGAATACCACGGTAAACAAGCCGGCAAAGTTGAGGAGGACCAAGTCGAAGAAAGAATCGCCGACATCCTCGAGTAGGAATTGCGTGGGAATTGCGTGGGGGTCTGACCCCCACACAATGCCCACACAATGGGGAACTATTCTGACAATTTAGGGAGAGGAAGTGAAGGGCATGGCGAATAGCTATGATTTAATTATAATTGGTGGGGGTCCTGGGGGACTTTCTGCTGCGATCTATGGGGGAAGGGCTAAACTTAAGACCCTGGTCATCAACAAAGGGGCTATTGGCGGCCTAGTTAATACGACTCGGGAAATCGTTAATTATCCGGGATATGGGCAAATCAGCGGACCAGATCTGATGAAGGATTTTAAGAACCATGCGGAGACCTTTGGGGTGGAATTTGTAAAAGGTGAGGTTACCCAGACGGATTTTTCACAGGCGGAAAAGAAGGTTGTGACCAAAAAGGGCCAGGAGTTTTTAGCGAAAGCGGTTATCGTGGCTTGTGGCAGCGAGCCTAGGTTACTCAATATCCCAGGCGAAAAGCGACTTAGGGGTATGGGCGTAGCGTATTGCGCGACTTGTGATGCCGAGTTCTTCGAGGGGGAAGATGTTGTTGTCGTCGGAAGCGGTGACCAGGCTATTGAAGAAGGCATGTTCATTACCAAGTTTGCCCGTAAGGTCACGGTTATTGTTTTACATGATGAAGGAATTCTGGATTGCAATAAGGTCAGTGCAGAGAGAGCCTTAAATCATGAAAAAATGGAGTTTATCTGGAACTCGACGATTGAGGAAGTTGTAGGTAAAGAGAATGTCGAAGGGGTAAAAATTAAGAATTTGAAAACTGGTTCGACGTCAGAGCTTAGCTGCCAGGGTGTCTTTTTCTTCGTAGGTATGGTCCCCTCGACGGGTTATCTTAAAGACAGTGGTATAGAGATGGATAAACGAGGGTATATCCCAGTCAACGAGCTGATGGAAACCAACCTTGAAGGGGTCTATGCAGTGGGGGACAACCGAGTAAAATATCTCAGACAAGTTGTCTCCGCTGCTGGGGACGGTGCAACTGCCGCTGTTGCAGCAGAGCGCTATATTGAAGAAGTTAATGACTTTAACAGCAATGTTTTGCAAAGTGAAAAAAAGGTTCTGTTATTGTTCTTTAATGCCCAAGACAATGAAAGCCTCAAGTATCGCACAGCTCTGGAAGAACTGAAGGAGAAATCGGCTACGGACTGTAAAATCCTCTGCGTTGATATGGCAACGAAAAAAAACCTAGCCGAAAAATATGCTGTCAAGAGCCATCCCCTCAGTCCTTGTGATGGATAAGGGGACTGAGACCAACCGCCTTGAGGGTTTAGAGGGTCTGACCCCCAAACAATGGGAAACGATTCTGACAATTTGAGCTTAGGAACCGGGATGTTATACATCTCGGTTTTTTTTAAAATCTTTTATTAATACAAAGAAGGTATTCGGCAAAATTTGACGAATATTAATTTATCTATTATAAAACACAAACATAATAAGGACGGTGTATTTGTAACAATGAAAAAAGGCTTTATAAAGAAGTGGGTTACTGGTCTGACCATTGGTGCGCTGCTGTTGACGACGGCAGGATGCGGAGGAGGGGGTACTGCTCCCGCAGCAAATAATGATTCAAAAGGTGAAGCAGCTAAGATTGGGGTTATCGCCTATCTGACAGGGGGCGGAGCGGCCTATGGTACTGCAATTAAGGAAGGGTTAGATCTCGCTAAGGATGAGATTAATGCCCAGGGCAAGGTTCAGATTGAGCTCATTTACACAGATTCCCGCGGGGAAAAGACGGAAGCCATCAATGCTGCCAATAAACTAATTAATAAGGACAATGTTGTAGGAATTATCGGACCAACTCTGAGTGGAGAGATGTTTGCCGCTGGACCCATTGCTAATCAAGCAGGAGTTCCGATTATGGGAACCTCGACGACTGCAGAAGGGATCCCTGCCTTGGGAGACTTTGTCTTCCGGAATGCTTTGCCTGAGTTTTTAGCGGTTCCCCAGGCTGTTGAGAAGGCAATTTCCACCTATGACTTGAAAAAAGTTGCCGTTATGTACTCTAACAATAACGACTGGGCAGTGTCCGGGTATAAGACCATTGAAAGTACACTTAAGAAAAATGGTGTGGAAATCATTGCCACCGAAACGTTTGCGGATAAAGACACAGATTACTCTGCTCAATTGACGAAAATTGCTTCTTTAAAACCCGATGCGGTAATGGTTTCCAGCCTATATCAGGAAGCTGCTCTCGTTTTAAAGAAAGCAAGAGAAATTGGGATTACGGTTCCTTTTGTCGGAACGAATGGCTTTAACTCCCCTGAGCTGATCAAGATCGCCGGACCAGCTGCTGATGGAGCTATCGTGGCCAGCCCTTGGTTCCCAGGTAAAGCCGATGAAAAAGTTCAGAAGTTTATTGCGGATTACAAAGCAAAATACAATAACAAAGTACCGGATCAGTTTGCAGCTCAAGCCTACGATGCACTTTATTTGTATGCTAGTGCCTTAGAGCAAGCTGGAACGACCACAGATCGTCAAAAGCTGCGTGATGCCATAGCGACGATTAAAGATTTCCAAGGTGTAACTGGAAAATTCGCCTTTGATGAAAATCGTGAACCAGTAATGAATGCTACGGTTTTGATTATTAAGGATGGTCAGTTTACGGAATTGAAATAACGATTAGGAGTGAACGTTTTGTTCTGGCAACAATTGGTCAATGGCTTAACCTTGGGAAGTACGTATTCCCTTGTCGCGTTAGGTTACACCTTGATTATGGGGGTCCTAAACATCATTAATATGGCTCATGGAGAGATATTTATGATTGGGGCTTTCGTCGGGTTGTACCTTGTGACTTATTTTGAAGTGAATATTTTCGTGGCCATGGCTGGAGCTATGGTGACCAGTGCGTTGCTAGGTTGTCTAATGGAAACGGTAGCCTTGCGTCCTTTGAGACGCAAGGCTGTTTCCCACCTAGCGCCGTTGATTAGTACTATCGGGGTAGCTATATTTCTTGAGAGTCTAGCTTTAAATCTCTTTGGACCTCAGTCCCAGGCGTTTCCGACTGAATTAGCTGCAGTGCAAATGCAACTTGGGCCTATTCGGATTTCCCTGGTTCAAATTATCATACTTGGTATGTCCTTCGGTTTAATGTTCGTCCTGCGTTTTTGGCTTTCCAAAACCCGGGTTGGCAAAGCCATCCGGACAACGGCTGAGAACATTGAGACGGCTAATCTCCTGGGGATTAACACCAACAAAATTATCTTTTTAACTGTAGCACTTGCCTCAGGATTAGGGGGAATCGCCGGGGTTCTGGTAGGTCTCTCCTTTAATGCAGTAGAACCGACCATGGGATTATCAATGGGCTTAAAAGGACTGGCCGTTCTGATCCTTGGTGGTATGGGAAATATCACCGGAGCAATGCTGGGCGGGTTAATCCTAGGAATTGCTGAGGTGTTCACCGTCGCTTACGGTGCCTCTTCCTATCGTGATGCAGTCGCCTTTGGAATGATTATTCTCATTCTATTTATTCGTCCTCAAGGACTTTTTGGAAAACGGCAAGGGGGACGTTTTTAGATGGATATGTTATTAAATCAATATTATCTTCAAATCGCCGTCTTTGTTATGGTTAATGCAATTCTAGGGGTAAGTATTTATTTGACTCTATCAACCGGTCAATTGTCTCTGGGAAATGCCGGATTTATGAGTATTGGAGCTTACACTTGTGCAATTCTGACTGTCAAAGCAGGCTTCCCTGTCTATTTGGCCATCCCAATCGGGGGGATTGCTGCAAGTTTAATGTCGATCATCATAGGCTTTCCCGCCTTGCGGCTAACAGGGATTTACTTAGCTATTGCTACCCTTGGCTTTGGTGAAGTGGTTCGAGTTATTGTGTTAAACCTAAAAATTACAAACGGTGCCTTGGGGATCTCGGGAATCCCAACTCTTGGAACTAAGATTAGCAAAATGCTGTCCTCCTTCGGATTACCTCAGAAGTTTGGAGGATTAAGCGTTCAACAGACTAGTACCTTACTGGTATTATTGATTCTAGTTTTGATCCTCGTTTTTCTGGTCTTTTTCTGTGTAAGGCTCAATCGGTCAAGAGTGGGTCGGGCCTTTGCGGCTATTAAAGCAGATGAGTCGGCAGCGGAAGCCATGGGAATTAATACGACCTATTACAAATTGCTGGCCTTTGCTTTAGGGGCTCTAATCGCCGGGATTGCGGGTGGCTTATCCGCCCATTTAACCTTTTTTATCGGACCGAAGGATTTTGCTTACCACCGTACCGTCGAGATTCTGCTTTATGCGGTCTTAGGAGGAAGCGACTTGGTTTTTGGCCCCATCGTTGGGGCATTGATCCTAACCTTGCTGCCCGAACTGTTGCGCTCAGCGTCAAATTACCGACTGATGATTTACGGAGCACTCTTGGTGACCATGATGGCTTTCAGACCTCAGGGTCTTATCAGTGAGGAGACGGTTCGCTTTTGGAAGAGTAAGCTTGGAAGGGGGAGTAAATAATGACGTTAGTCCTTGACCAAGTGAGTAAAAGCTTTGGCGGTTTGGCAGCGTTAAGTAACGTAAGTTTTAAGGTGACTGAGGGAGAAATCGTTGGAATTATCGGACCCAATGGTGCTGGTAAGACAACCCTTTTTAACTTAATCACGGGGATTTTTCCTCCTACTGCGGGGAAGATCACCTATCAAGGTAAGGATTTGTTAGGGTTGAGACCCTATAAGGTTACAGAATTAGGCTTAGCTCGTACCTTTCAGAATATCCGGCTCTTTGGACATTTGAGCCCTTTGGACAATGTTATGGTTGGGGCGCATTGCCGGACAAAAGCTGGGGTCTGGAAAGGACTATGGCGCACTCCTGCCCAACGTAAGGAAGAGAAGGCTACCCGGGAACGTGCCCAAACTTTGCTTAAATTAGTCGGGGTTGAAGAGGATATAGACTCTCCGGCAAGTTCACTTCCCTATGGGCAACAACGCCGCTTGGAAATTGCGCGGGCGCTTGCGACGGAACCAGAAATAATTCTACTCGATGAGCCAGCGGCTGGGATGAATGAGAATGAAACTGACGATTTACGGCTGCTGATTAAAAAGATTCAAACCATGGGTAAGACCGTCGTATTAATTGAACATGATATGAACCTTGTCATGAATGTTTGTGACCGCGTTATGGTGATTAATTTCGGACAAATGATTGCAGAAGGTACTCCGGCTGAGATTCAGCAGAACCCATTGGTTATTGAGGCGTATTTGGGCCGGGAGGAGGGATAGAGATGCTTAACATTAAAGGTTTGTCCACGAGTTATGGTAGTATTCAAGCCATTAAAGGGATTGACATCGACGTTCCCGAAGGCTCTATTGTTTCTCTGATCGGGGCGAATGGGGCAGGGAAAACGACGACGATGAAATCTCTGGTTGGGCTTCTCAAGCCTCAGGCTGGACAGATTACCTTCCAAGGGCAGGAGATACGAGGGTTTGCCCCTCACAAAATTGTTAACCTGGGCATGTCGCTGGTTCCCGAGGGCCGGAATATTTTAGCTGGCATGACGGTGCTGGAGAACTTGGAAATGGGAGCCTATCAGAGAAACGATAAAGAGGTTCAGGCTGATTTCGAGAAGGTATTTAAACGCTTTCCCATCTTAGAGGAACGCAAGCAACAATTGGGAGGAACTCTTTCTGGAGGACAGCAACAAATGCTGGCCATCGGACGTGCTCTTATGGCTAGACCAAAACTTCTCTTGCTTGATGAACCTTCCATGGGGTTAGCTCCTTTGGTTGTATCCGATATTTTTAAAGTTATTCAAGAGATCAATCAGGAAGGGACGACGATTCTGCTTGTTGAACAAAACGTCCGTCAAGCCTTAAAGATTGCTCACTATGCCTATGTTCTGGAAACCGGCAAGATCGTGTTGCATGGAAAAGCGGATGAGGTTGCCAAAAATCCACGGGTTATGGAAGCTTATCTGGGTGGAGCTAAGGCGGGTGCCTAAGGGGTCTCCTTGATGATGAATCTATTGATAACTAAATGATAAGAACTAAAAGAGTTAGGCAGAGGAGCAACTGGTTTGTAATATCTGCACTTGTTAATAAATTCATCCCCCGCTTTCTCTGTAGGAGGGGGGATTTTCTCTTTGCTTGGACATCCCTAATTAGTAGGCTTAAGCATTGTGGTCCAACCTGTAAACCGAAGAGAGGAGACGTTTATCATGGGAAATCAAACCCATAAAATCGTCAAAAGTAAGGTCACGGAAGGTCTTCACGATATGGAATCACGGAAAGGGAGGTTTCGCGCCTTTGATGCGATTCGCCCGGCCATGTTAAAGATGGTTCCCAATTATCCTGAGCTTTCCAATCGTTTGCGCAAAATCAAAGAATATAGCATGGATCATTTAGACGAAGTGATCGCCAGAGCGCAACGGTCCTTAGAAGAAAAGGGCTGTAAAGTGTATCTCGCCGAAACGTCTGAAGATGCTCAGAACTATATTGCCAGTCTTATTCCCAAGGAAGGCTTGGTCGTTAAGTCTAAGTCAAATGCCGGTAAAGAAATTAACATCTCTCATTATCTCGAAGATCGTGGCGTGACCGTGGTAGAAACGGATTTGGGAGATCGAATTAATCAGCTGGCTAAGAGTGAAGCGAGTCACTCCCTGGCACCGGCAATTCATATTCCCATCGAAAAAGTAACCGAACTTTTTTCTGAAGAAGAGGGAACTCAGTTAGAATGCACCCCCGAAGCGTTGGTTATTTCTGCTCGTAAAGGTCTACGGGATTTTCTGGTTAAAGCGGATGTGGGCATCTCAGGAGCGAATGCCATTGCTGCGGATACGGGGAGTGTTTTCGTTACGGAGAACGAAGGTAATATTCGAGCGGTATCCATGATGCCTAGAGTTCACATTGTGATCGCTGGTGTGGAAAAAATCGTCTCGACCCTTGAAGATGCCATGCAAGTGGTGCGAGCAGCAGCAGTTTACGGTGTAGGACAAGACATCGGGACCTATGTTTCAGTGATCTCAGGTGTTAGTGAATCCCTTGATCCGGATCTTGAAGATTATTCCCACGGTCAGGGTCCTAAAGAAGTGCATATAGTTTTATTAAAAAATGGACGTAAAGAAGCTATGGTTGCAGGCTTTAAAGAGTCTCTTTACTGTATCAATTGTGGAAGTTGCTTAAACTTTTGCCCAGTCTACCAGGAAGTCGGCGGCAAGTACGGATATAAATATCTCGGGGGTCGGGGTTTGGTTTTTGCTGCCTTTCATGGTGACTTAGAAAAGTCTGAAGAAAATGGTTTGTCTCTCTGTATCGGATGTCAAAAGTGTCAAACTGCCTGTCCAGTACAGATGGCGACGCCTAATATGTTATGGAAACTTCGCCAAAATGCGGTGGCTAAAGAAGGGGCCGGCTGGAAGAAGGATTTGATCTTCTCGATGTTAAGCAAACCCAATACCCTGCCGATGGTCAGTAAATTAGCGACGACCTTTGGGAAACTGGCCTTAAAAGAGGCAGATAAAGGTAAAGGGATGACCTCCCGTTTAACCTTTAATTCGTTTGGGTTACCTCAAGAACGTGTGATTCCTCGCTTCTCTAAGAAATCCTTTATGGAAATTGCCAAACCTAAAGCCCTTTCTAAGCCGGTTAAAAAGGTTGGTTTTTATCCAGGGTGCGTGGTGAATTACACTGAGACGGATCTCGGGGAAGCGCTGCTTCATGTCTTAGGAGAAAATAATGTTGAGGTAAAACTAGCTAAAGAGGATGTTTGCTGTGGGATTCCAAGTATTGTAAGTGGGGATCTGACTCATGCCAAATCTATGGCTCTCAAAAACATCGAAACTTACAGTGAGTTTGATATGGATTCATTGGTTTTTGTCTGCCCCAGTTGTGCGGTTGCCTTCAAAGAGGAGTACCCTAAACTGTTTGCGGGGGATTCCTCTGAGCTTCAGGAAAAAGTGAAAAAACTCGCTTTAAAGGTTAAAGATATCAATGAATTCCTTAGCCAAGATATTGATTTAAAGCCTCCAAACCAAAGAGTCACGGAAACGGTGACCTATCATGATCCTTGCCATCTCGCTCGAAGTATGGGTGTTAAAAAAGAACCTAGAGAACTTATCCAAACGATCCCGGGCGTGAGTTATGTGGAAATGCAGGATGCGGATACGTGCTGTGGATTTGGTGGATCCTTTAGCTTAAGTTTCTATGAGCTTTCGCAACGGATAAATGAGGGAAAATTAAAGACCGTTAATGATACTAAGGCCACCACCTTAGCGACGAGTTGTCCGGGATGTATGGTTCATTTCCGTGATGGGATTGCTCAGCACAAAATGAAGCAAAACGTTTCTCACGTTATTCAAATTTTGAGCCGGGCCTATGGGAGGAGATGAGCAACATGAGTAGCACGAGTGGTGCAAGTTCGAGCGCTGGTAAAATAAGTAGTAACGACAGTACAAACAGTACGAAAGCTGAAAAGATATTAAAGGGAATAAGTTCCCGCCGCGACAAACTTCTTCAAGAATATCCAAATTTAGCTAGCCAAGTGCAGGAGATTAAAAGCAAGACAGCGAATAATATTAAAGATTTTGTGGAAAAGGCAGTTTCTTCTCTCAAAGGTAAAGGATGTCATGTGATTTTTGCGAAGGATGCAGGGGAGGCTCAAGAGCAGATCCTAAAAATTCTTGCTGGGAATCCGAGTGTAGCCCTTAGTAAAAATTCCGTTTTTAAAGAGATCGGGTTGAGAAATTTTCTAACCTCGAACAAGGTTGAGGTTTTTGACACGGACCTAGGGGAACGAGTTGCCGGGACAAAAGTCGACGCCCACCCTTGGATAGCCAGTATCAATACGTCAATTCCTAATAAAGAGTGGGTGGCTCAGGTCAAGGATGAGATCAAGCACCAGGTTGCCCATATGCAGTACGGAATTACAGGAGCAGAGGCAATTGTTGAACAAAATGGAACCATCGCTCTGTTAGAAAGCGAGGGGAATGTTCGGTTCACCTCAAATCTGCCCTATAACCATATCGTCGTGGCAGGAATAGATAAAATTGTCCCCTCACTTGAAGATGCTTTGGCCGTTTGCCGGGCGATTAGTGTCTATGGGATGGGAAAAGATATCCTTAAATATATCTCCTTTATCAGCGGTCCCAGCAGAACGGCGGATATCGAGTTTAGAATGGTCCAAGGTATGCATGGCCCTAAAGAAGTGTTCGTTATACTCCTCGATAATGGACGTCTGGCAGCGACTGAAAACCAGCAATGGGATTTGCTAAAATGTCTGCACTGCGGAGGATGTCTCGTCGATTGCCCAAGTTATCTTAGTGAAGGATTAGAGAAAGGCTATTATTATACGGGGAAAAGGGCCAGTGTCTTAGCTGCTTTTTTAAAGGAATCCGAGCCCTTTGAGCATGGGGTTTGTGGAGACTGCTCGTTATGTAATAAACACTGTCCTATGGGTATTCAAGTATAGCTTTTGACGCACTTATGGAGGTTTTAATGCAGTTTGAAAAAATTACCAAACCTCATCGAACCTATCAAGAGGTTTTAAAACAAATTAATCATTTAATAGTCGATGGCAAGCTCCGTCCGGGGGATCGACTCATGGGTGAACGAGAAATGGCGGTAGAACTAGGAGTTAGCCGGACTACTTTACGTGAGGCTTTAAGAACCATGGAGTTCTTAGGATGGGTTGAGATTAAGCCGGGAGATGGTACGTTCATTCGTGATATTCACTTAAATGAGGTAATCAGCCCCTTGGCCTTAGCTTTATCGGTGGAGCCGACAAGAATAGACGAACTCTGGGAAACTCGGATAACTCTCGAGGTCGAATGCGCGGGTTTAGCATCACTCCGAGCCTCAAAAGAAGATTTGCAGCAAATTTCCCAAGCCCTTCGAGATATGAAGTCCTCCTTACACGATCTGGATGCCTATGCTAAAGCAGATATGAGATTTCACTTTCGCGTAACTCAAGCTTCCCAAAATTCGATGATGCATCGACTACTGCAAACGTTTGTCGTCCATATTTTTGACCTGATTAAGAAAACCGGACCTCTCCGTTTTAGTCACGACATTGGGGGGCTAAACACAATACAAGAGCATATTTCCATCTACGAAGCAATCGCCAGTCAGGAAGCAGAACAAGCAAGAACCCTCATGAGAAAACACCTAGAAGCCTCGCGAAACGAAATCGGAGGGTCAGACCCCCACACAACGGGAAACAATTCTGAAAATTAAACCTAGAGAGAGCCCTTCCATCCAAGTTGATGGGAGGGCTTTTTGGGAGGGCTTTTTGGGGTCAGACCCCCACACAATGGGAAACAATTCTGAAATATCAAGCGGAAGGCATCGTTTATTTGCCATTAAATACCATGGTACAATGGTTGATCGTAATTTTTCTTAAAGAGGGGACGAAAGTATGGCTTTTGGTTTAGACAAAGAGTTGATACAAAGCATCCGAAAAATCGGTCAAAACTATGCCGTAGATCAAATTATTCTTTTCGGATCGCGAGCAAGAGGTGATCATAAGCCAACAAGCGATATTGATTTGGCAGTTTTTCTATCAGAGTCTAATTGTAAAGGGCATTTGATCAGTGAGTTTGATGACCTCAATACCCTCCTGAAGATAGATACTAATATTCGTCAATGAAAACATAGAACCTAGATTATTGAAGAATATCAAGAAAGACGGTGTATTACTTTATGAGCGAGCCATACATAAAGCTTAGTAACTATACAAATGCACTTTCGAGATTGAATGAGGGGATCGCTAAATACGATGAAGCCAATGATCTGTTAAGGGATGGAGTAATACAGAAGTTTGAGCTTACCTTGAGCTTGCTTGGAAAATTTAATGGCAGTCTTTGAAGATGAGGGCTTAATAGGATTAAATTCTCCTAAGACGGTTTTGCGTGAAGCCTTTGAGATGGGGCTTATTCAAGATGATGAATTATGGCTTACTATGCTGAGTGATAGAAATTCGACCGCACATATCTACAATGAACAACCGGCAATTGAAATATGTCGTAATATCAAGAGAGATATGCAAGTGCATTTGTGGATTTGCTTAAGACAATTGAAGCAAGGCTGGACTAGGTTGGAGTTTGGGGCGAAGAAAGAAGAAAAATATAGTATGGTATTATAAATGGTAGGAAAAATGGAAAGAGATGGCGAATGACTAAAAAATAGGGAATTAGGTGGGGAGTGGAAGAGGTGGCGAGGAAATCGAGGGTTTGGTGGCCGGGAGCGGATTATCATATCATGTGCAGGGGAAACCGCCGGTCGGACATTTTCATGGATGAGATCGATCGGAAAGTATTCCTGCGTATGTTGGCCCAAGTCAAAGAAAAACATCCCTTTATCCTGCATGCTTACTGCTTGATGAGTAATCATGTGCATTTCCACTTAGAAACGATTGATACAGATCCCGGAAAAATTATGAAGCTGTTGAATATGAAATACGCTATTTTCTTCAATAACAAGTACCACCTTGAAGGGCATTTGATGCAAGGTCGGTTTCGAGCTGAGATTGTAACTAATGACCGATACTTTTTGGCGCTTAATCGTTACATACATTTAAACCCCGTTGTAGCAGGCATTGTACTTCATCCAAAAGATTATCGGTGGAGCAGTTATAATGCCTATGTGGATGGGAAATTTTCTTTCCTTGTAAATACGAAGAAAACATTAGGCTATTTTCCTAATCCTAAAATCAGCAACTTCGAGGAGTTTACGGTGGCGGGTATAAAAACGGACTCCTCAGATGATTCGTTATTACCTTTAAGACTACAGCTTGAGGACTAGTAGACTAGGGAGCTCGTGACTTCTTCCTTATTAATAGGAAGGAGATTTTTTATTTGCTTCCATAAATTCTAAAGCTCAATGTATTTCCATCGACTAGGCTGCGGATAAGAATAAAACTGTCGGTATCATTTCTGAACTTAAAATCTAAGGTAGGGTAAGCCACTGTAGCATCCTGACCAAGTGGGACATAGGTGACGGGCAAGCTGTGGCGCGTACGTTCCATAACCCTTAAGGAGGGGGAGGCCAATTGAACCGCATTATAAAGAGTGCTGGAAACTTGACAGACTCCTCCACCTAGACCGGGTACAAAGGTATTTCCTTCAATAATCATAGCCTCCTGATATCCTGCCTCGGAAGTTCTGGGGCCTACCGTATGATTAAATGAGAACACCTCTCCAGGTTTTAGTACCTTACCATCGATGGCTTTAGAGGCAAGCTTCAGGTTAAGTGATCGTGCCTTCTGATTTGGATCAAAACGAGTGGTATAGTCGCTTAAGAGGTCCTTCTTTTTCACGGTCTCGAGGTCTGTTTTCGTAAGAGTGGGTTTGACTATGATAAAGGGAACTTGAATTGTCTGGGCTTCAGGGGTCTGATTCTTTATGCTTTTGATAAGTGAGTCGAGGTCTACTTGTTTTCCTATTTTTTCTGGGACGATTTGCAGAGAGTTATCCGGGTTTATGGAAAAGTACGCATCTGTTGAAGGAATGTTTAGGGTTGAGAGATGTTTATTCAGAGCTTCTTTTAGAACAAATTCATTCCATTGCAGGTCAGGTTCAAAGGAGATCCCCCTGCTTGCCTTATATTTAGCAATAGCCTTATGAAAGAGGTTTCCTTCTCGTCCGACAAGATAGGCTTTTTGAAGTGGTTCAGCAAAGGTATAAGTGAGACCGAGTTTCTCTAGGTCTATGAGGCAGCTTTTCTCATCGGAGATGAAATGGAGGGGATGTTTATAAATTTTATTACGTTGTTCCTCTAGTTTGGACTCAGCTTCCTCAATAGAAAGTTGTCCCAAGGGGATTTCTAAGACAACACCGCTGGCGATGGTTCCTCTGTCCCAGGTATATAGGACGAGTGAAAGGATAAGCGCTACAAATAAGGTGATTACTACACTTAAACTAATAAGTAAGACTTTGTGCTGTTTTAATCGATTTTGAGTACTTGTTTTTTCGGCTGGTCTAGTATCCTCTTCCACGTTAATTCTCCCTTCTCGTCTAGTGACCATTAACTATATGCGAGAAGGGAGAAAATTTTCATAGAGATTGACATGGATATTTTTGGACTATGGCTTTGATGAGAATTGTGTGAGAATTGAGAATTGAGAATTGTGTGGGGGTCTGACCCCCACACAATGGGAAAGAATTCTGAAAATTATTACTTAGTTATGGCAGGGTTTAGGTGGTCTTGGGGGAATAGGTGGTCTAGAGAGTTCTCGGATGATTTCCCACAGTTGCCAAATGATGGTCAACAATAAGATGATAATGACGACTAAAGCTGTTAGAATCATATACTTCACTCCTTATTTTTTGATATACCTGGGGCTGAGGGGGCTCTTTATGTATTCTATTCAGCATGTCTCCTGGATGTTCTTGGAAAAAGCGACCTCACAGACGTTAGTCTGTAAGGTCGCTTGATTTAGTATCTCCAGTTAGAGTTAAAGGAGGCCTATTTGGTAAAGTATAGCCCACTTAATATTAAACTTCTTACTGTGTATCTGCATCTAGTAAGGCTTGTGCAATTGCAATTGTCGTTTGTCCAGCTAGCTTAGTATCTTCATCGGCAATAGTATCAACAAGGGCTGTAGCAGCATCAATTTGAGCTTGATCTACACCTTCAGCTAAAACTTTTTCAGCATCTGCAACGGTAGCATCGACAAATAAATCATCAATAGCAGCTTGTGCAGCGGCAACTTTGGCCAGCTTCTTCTGCTGCTTCGGCACTGCCTGCAGCAACTCCAAGAAGCGAATGAAACCATTACACAACTATTAGACAAGCACACAAATAGAAACGGTCCGTATTTCTACTACGCTGAGAAATACGGACCGTTTTAGCTATCGGGTTTCTTTCCCTGGACCGGGTAGCGGCAGGAATTGTGTGGGGGTCTGACCCCCACACAATGGGAAACAATTCTGATAATTACCTAGGTTAGCGTGAATCCCCACATGATTATTAGAATAAGTAATACCCCGTATAAGATCATCTGAAATATTGTCAGTGGTAAGCTTTTCCTGTATTTGTAGTATTGTGACATAGTCATTCTCCTTTGATTGTATCCTTGCCGGATCCTTTATCTTCACGTTCGAGTCGTTCCAATTCCAAGGGATGGTCTTCTTTCATTTCTTCTCGAGATATTGTACCTCTGTACCAAACATGATTCATTGGGAAGAATCTCGGGCTGAAGTGGGAGTTGAAGAAATGCCATATGAAGATAGCGCTGATGGCCAGCATTGCTTCGTCCGTGTGAGCATATCTTGCCGAATCAATGACCCAGATAGGCATATACTGAGTGAAAATCTGTGGAAACCACATCATTAAGCCAGACCCGCCCATAATGGCCATACCCCAGAACACGGCCCAGTAGTCGAATTTTTCTTTATAGGTGTAACGGTCAAATTTAGGTGGATCTTTTCTCAGGCCTAATAAGTACTTTACATCATGTATGACATCTACAAAATCTTTGCCGCTAGGCAATATTGCAAGGGATAGTTTTTTGGTTACGATAGGTTGAATCACTAGGTAGAGCAAGTGATAAACAAAAGAGAGTAGCATGACAGCTGCCGCAACTAGATGAACGAAAAGCATGTTGTCAAAACCACCAAACAGCGAGACAACCCCTTGGGAGATGCTGCTTTGTTCAAACTTAATAGGCAAGCCGGTGATTGTTAGAACGATAAAGCTGGTAAACATCCCGATGTGCTGGATTCGTTGGTGGAGATCAAAACGTTGAAAAACGTGTTCCGTTTCCATTGGTATTACCCCCTCTTCCGTTCCCGAAGAATTGTACGCAGGTTATGGTATAGTTGTAGTTCAATATGAATTACTAGTGCAGTAATCGTAATAAGGGTTAGCCAAATAAAAAACTTAGCAGTATAGTACATGGGCGCTCCCGGACCGGTCGGTGCAAGCTTGAAGTGTTGAGATCCCTCGGCAAAGCCTGGTGAGGGCTTATCATGGCAGGTGGCACAGGTTTGCGGTATGTTAGCTTTGGCAACTTTGGAATTGGGGTTGTCTGCTCCTAAAACGTCGTGAGCACCGTGACAGTCTGCGCACGTTGCTGAACGTTGGCTGCCAAGATGTACAGCTTTACCATGAAAGCTCTCTCTATAACTTTCGGTGATCTGTCCTTTATGGCAGTACGAACAGGTTACAACGCTCTCTTTTTTATCCAGTGAAGCGCCTTCAGGGTGTGGAAACCCTGTTATGTCGGTATGGCAGCTTGTACAACTTAAAAAGCTGTGAACAGACCCTTCAACGTTTTGGCCGACATCACCATGGCATTGAAGACAAGTTTCCTGGGCTTGCACCTCTGTTGCAAAGGCAGCTACCGCTAGGAGTAATAACGTTATTAGGCTCAGTACCTTCAATATCCGCCCTTTTTTTAGTTTGTCCATTCACTGCACCTCTTTAAATTTATTGATTATGGTCTCTTGGCTTTCAAAGCACATCCAATTCCTATGGAAACTTAGCTGGCACTAAGCCACCAGGCGAGGAAAATACAGTTTACTATTCACTAATGGTGCTGCGAAGGGGTGTGAAAGTCTGTTTAGCTAGTAAGGGGTTATATGATTGGGACCGACTTTATTATGTCGCAATAAACCGTAAAGCATACGTTATTAGGGTTATGCTAAGTCCTATCGTAGGAGGTTACACATCCCTGTTAGTACGCTAGATAAATAAGAAGTTATTTTTTCTGAGACGCCGTGTCTGAAGTAACTCGTTGACTAATGATGCAACATCGAAGCCTTGATTTGGGAGTCTCATGATTGGACAATCACTTTTGCGAAGGACTGCGGTGATGATGAGCAATCTGGTACACGCCAGAATAAGATGAGGGGAGGTGAGTTTGATTAAAAGGAGACAAATAAAAAATGATTGAAGGATATACAAAATTAGACCCCAGTAAAACCTATTTGATTACTGGAGGTGCTGGTTTTATCGGATTTTTCCTGTCTAAAAAGCTATTAGATCACGGCTGCAGAGTCGTGGGAATGGATAATCTGAATGACTACTATGATGTGAGTTTAAAGGAGAACAGACTGAAACAGTTAGAAGGATATGTCCGTTATACTTTCATCAAAGAGGATATCTCAGATAAGGAAATGGTCATAAAAGTCTTTGAAGATTACAAGCCGACGATTATTGTGAATCTGGCAGCGCAGGCGGGTGTTCGCTATAGTATAGAGAATCCGGATTCCTATATTAAGAGTAACATCATCGGGTTCTATAATATTTTAGAAGCTTGTCGGCATAATCCGGTTGATCATTTAGTTTACGCATCCTCCAGTTCAGTGTATGGTGCTAATGAGAAAGTTCCCTTCTCAACCGAAGATCAGGTGGACAATCCGGTATCGCTTTATGCTGCTAGTAAAAAATCCAATGAGTTAATGGCGCATACCTATAGCCAATTGTACGGAATACCTTCTACAGGTTTAAGATTTTTCACGGTTTACGGCCCGATGGGAAGACCGGATATGGCCTATTTCGGTTTTACTGAGAAGATCTTTAAGGGCGAGAAAATCGAGGTGTTTAACTTTGGTGACTGTTCTAGAGATTTTACCTATATCGATGATATTGTGGAATCTGTAGCGCGGATCCTTGGCAATCCACCAGCTAAGAAGGTTGATAAGGACAGCATCCTAAACGGCATTCAATACGCAGTTTATAATATCGGCAACAATCAACCTGAGCAATTGACGGATTATATCGCTGCCCTAGAAAAAGCGTTAAGTAAGGCTGTCGGGAGAACGATGGTTGCAGAGAAGGAGTTCCTACCCATGCAGCAGGGGGATGTAAAGGCCACTTATAGTGACAGTTCTCCATTGGAGCGAGATTTTGATTTCAAACCTAGTACGAGTATCGAAAAGGGCTTACAGAAGTTCGCGGATTGGTATGTGGAGTATTATAAAGTGAAGTAGTTCTTTGCTTTGTTGAAGCAGAGAGTGGAGTACAAGGATTGGATCTCCCCTAGTAGATTTGGCTCTACCAGGGGAGGTTTTTATATTTTTATGTTGGCTATACTGAGGCTATAAACCTTAGTGGGCCCGACTAATGCTCAATGTCCATCAAGTTGGTTATGTAATGAAATAATTACTGTATTAATAATTTTAAATTAAGGAGGCATGATATTTTATGCAGGTACAACAAAAAATAGGAGGTATACCTTCGCTGACTATTCATCATTGCTGGGGAACGAACGTTGGGAGATTATTGAGTACATACTATAGCTAGGAGGGGTTTACTGATGAAAAAATGGTTAATCCCAGTAGGGATAATTGTCCTTCTGGGAGTATTGATGATCTCAGGGTACAATAACATGGTAAAGATTTCAGAAGATGTTAATGGGAGTTGGAGCCAGGTGCAAAACCAGTTGCAACGCAGGGCAGATTTGATTCCTAATTTGGTGGAGACCGTGAAGGGGTATGCCGCGCAGGAAAAAGAAGTGTTTACTGAGGTGGCTGAAGCAAGAGCAAAATTAGCAGGTGCAACAACTGTGGCGGCTGCAGGTCAGGCGGACCAGGCTTTAACTAGCGCACTGGGAAGGTTATTGGCCATCTCCGAAAGCTATCCTCAGTTAAAATCTGATGCAAACTTTCGGGCTTTACAGGATGAGCTAGCTGGTACAGAAAATCGCATTGCAACAGCACGGATGGACTATAATAATACCGTTCAGAGCTATAATACTAAAACCAAGACCTTTCCTACATCACTTTATGCCGGAATCTTAGGCTTTGGGCCAAGGGATTACTTTAAACCGACTGCTGGCGTAGAAAATGTTCCGTCGGTTGATTTTTCCAAGTAAGCGGTAAACGAAGGGAATGAAAGCTATGAAGAAGATATCCCTTCTTTCGGTGTTAAGTATATTCTTATTATTGTTACTTGCCACCGCTTCCCCATTAATGGCAGCAACCCTTGACATTCCTCAACCGAGCCGTAATTTTTTTGTTTTAGATCAGGCCAATATTCTAGATCAATCGACAGAGCAAATAATTATTCAAACGTCTGCCGCTTTACAACAAAAAACGAAAGCTCAATTAGTGGTCGTGACGGTTAATAGCTTGAACGGAGCAGCACCTGAGGAATATGCTTTATCTATTTTACGGGGATGGGGGATCGGAGATAAAACACTCAATAATGGACTGCTTATGCTTGTGTCACCAACGGAGCGGGTCTCTCGGATTGAGGTTGGTTATGGGCTGGAAGGAGCTTTACCTGATGCTAAGACGGGTCAGATTCAGGATGAGTATATGATTCCGTATTTTCAAGCGAATGATTATAACAAGGGAATTCTTAATGGCTACAGTGCCTTAGCTCAGGAAACGGCGAAGGAGTATCAAGTTGCCATAGAAATAAATTCACCCCAAGCGTTGCCTGTTTCGTCAACAGCTTCATCTTCGGCAAATAAGCCTCTGCCGATCTGGGCTAAAGCCATTTTATTTGTCGGTATCCTCCTAGTGATCTATCTTGATCAGCGTTTATTTAACGGTTTCTTTCTCGGCTTAATTTTAGGCTTGTTACTCCGAGGCAGAGGCGGCGGGGGTGGCGGAGGTTTCGGTGGCGGCGGTGGTTCCGGCGGAGGAGGCGGCAGCAGCCGACGTTGGTAGTGAAAAGTGGGAGATTTCAAAAATGTTTAAATAAAATAAGGGGTTTCTTCATACCTAAAAAAGCTCTTGCAGGAATAAAAATCTGCAGGGGCATTTTTTATAGGGTGTCTACAATTTGAGACGGATTTCCATTCGTAGACATATTTGAAAACTAGGGCTAATCCCTGTATTGGGTTGTATTGTGAGAAAAAAGAAGAGAATGTGTATATCTTCGTAGACATATTGGGAGTAAATAATTCTGAATAATTAATACAGTATATAAATTTTGAATAGTACGAAATAGACCCATTATGGGCGGTTCAGAGCTAGGGTCCGAGAATCCTTAAAATAGTAAGAATATTGGCATCATTCTTGCATTTTATATTATTTATTGAGGTTTAATGTGAGGTGATTAAGCCCAGAACTAAGACTTTCGCTCAATAAAAGTTTCAAAACTTTAAGGAATAAGGAGGATTTCGTGATGTCTAAAATTACCCAAAAGCTTGAACTCACAAGAAAAGGCTATTACAAGGATGCAAAAATCAGTGCTTTCGGTGAAAGAAAGCCTGATTACTCAACTATGGGAAGGAAAATAGACAATACCTTTGCCAAACAACGAGAGGTGGTTTGTGTTGAAGCCTGCAGAACCCCCTATGGTAAGTCTCTTGGTGCATTAGTAGAGTATGATGCTGCCCAGTTAGGGGCATTAGCGATTAAAGAAGTTATTCGCAGAACGGAAGGAAAGGTCGCTCCTGGGGATATTGACTATGTCATCATGGGGCATGTGGTACAAGCTGGCTGTGGTCAAGTTCCGAGTCGTCAAGCTACTCTCCTGGCGGGATTGCCCGAACATGTGCCTTCCATTACGGTTAATAAGGTTTGCTCCTCCGGGGTTAAAACCATTGATCTAGGTGCTCAGATGATAGCCCTAGGAAGAGCTGACATTGTGATTGCTGGTGGTCAAGAGAGTATGAGCAACATCCCCTTTGCCCTGCCGGATATGAGACGTGGGAAGAAAATGGGTTTTATAAACGCTAATTGTGAAGATCTGATGGTAAAGGATGGACTCTGGGACGCAGTCTATGATCGGCATATGGCGATTCATGGGTCTGAAGTGGCTGATGAATTTGGTTACAGCCGTGAAGAACAAGATGAATGGGCTCTACATTCTCAGCTGGCTGCGGCAGAGGCTATGGCAGCTGGAAAATTAGACGACGAAATTTTTCCGATTGTTATTAAAAAGGGCAAAGAAGTTATGGAAAAGGATGAAGGGCCTCGAGCTAATACAACCATGGAAGGCTTGGCGAAGCTGGGTCCGGTGTTCAATCATGTCAGTGCTGTTACCGGAAAACCTGGCAGTGTAACCGCTGGTAATGCACCTGGTACCAATGATGGCGGCGATGTTTGCTTACTTATGAGCCGGGCTAAGGCAGATGAACTAGGAATAAAACCTCTGTTTACTATTGTGGATTATGCGGAAGTATCGCAACCCACGAAGGATATTGCGACGGTTCCCGGCCTTTCGATTAAGAAGGTGCTCGAACAAAACAATTTAACACTGGATGATATTAAATTGATTGAGATTAATGAGGCCTTTGCAGCGGTAGCTCTGGTAAGTGCTCGTAGCATTCTAGGTATGTCTAAGGAGCAGATGTTTGAAAAAGTTAATGTCAACGGCGGGGCGGTTGCCTACGGTCATCCTATCGGCGCTACCGGAGCGAGAATAGTTATGACCCTGGCATATGAGTTGAAACGTCGTGGCGGTGGTTATGGAGTCTGTGGAATCTGTGCTGGTCATGCCCAGGGCGATGCAATGCTGATTCGTGTGGATGCTGATTAATTAAAGACCAAATGCAACTGACAAATCGTACGTATTTAATAAAACGATAGGAGTGGGGTTAATATGGATTTTCAACTAAGTAACGAAACACTAATGGTTAGGGACATGGTTAGAAAATTTGCTAAATCTCAAGTAGCACCTCTGGCAGAGGTCCTGGACAAAAGTCATGAATTTCCTAAGGATACTTGGAATAAGATGAGAGAACTAGGCCTGACCGGATTTCCTGTTCCTGAAGAATGGGGCGGTGGAGGCGGTACATATCTCGATTTTGCAATTATCGTTGAGGAGTTAGCTAAGGCCTGCGCCTCAACAGCTGTTGTAACCAGCGTACACACTGGTTTGGGTTGTATGAGTATTTATCTCTATGGAAGTCAGTATTTGAAAGATAAATATCTTAAGAGACTGTCTACTGGTGAGATTATTGGTGCCTATGCTTTGACTGAGCCTAACGCTGGATCTGATGCTGCCGCCCTAAAATGCAAAGCGGAAGATATGGGCGATCATTTCCTGGTTAACGGCAGTAAAATATTTATTACCAATGGTGGACATGCCACAACCTATTGCACTTTTGTGAAAACGGATTTAACTGCTCCCAAAGGGAAAGGGATTACTTGCTTGATTATAGAGAAAGACACCCCTGGGTTTACGATCAGCAAACCTGTTGAAAAAATGGGGATGCACGCTGATCCAACCTGTGAACTATATTTTGAAAATGTCAAAGTTCCCAAAGAAAACGTCTTAGGAGAAATCAACAATGGCTTCGCTGTTGCGATGGGACTGCTGGCTGGAGGTCGTATCACGATCGGTGCCCAAGGCTTGGGAATTGCTGAAGGGGCCCTAGAATATACCATTAATTATATTAAGGAAAGAAAACAATTTGATAAACCTCTGGCTGCCAATCAGGGCGTTCAGTTTATGATTGCAGAGATGGCTACCAAGATAGAAGCTGCTCAGATGCTGATTTACAGAGCTGCCTGGCTTAAAGATAACAAATTGCCTCATAACAAAGAAGCCTCAATGGCCAAGTACTTCGCTACGGATGTTGCTATGGAAGTCACGACCAACTGCGTACAGTTGATGGGCGGATATGGTTACTGCTCAGAATATCCCGTTGAACGTATGATGAGGGATGCTAAAATTACTCAAATTTATGAAGGGTCTAATCAGATTCAGCGTATGATCATCGGACGTGAAGTTATCGGTCGGTTTTAATTAAGAAGAGTTGATGTAAAAACGTTTAATCAAAGCTGAGCAAGCGAACTTCAGTGGGGGAGTCTGTTTTCTTTGCAGCCAAATATTCCTATGGGGGAAGGCGGCTTAGGATAACCCCTTACTGGACATTCGTCTCTGAAGTAGGGTACGCAGGGCACCCACTTTTGAAGTGGGTGCCTTAACGACGGATAAAACGGGGAGGTTTTGCATAATGGCCAGACCTAAGATAGTTAGTCTCAGTGAAGCGATAGGACAGATCAAGAACGGAGATATGTTAACATTCGGAGGATTTACGGTTTGGCGGCGTCCTATGGCTGCTATTTATGAACTTATTCGGCATGGCAAGGTCTGAGTGGATGTACGAAAAGCCGTAATTACAAGCTGTTACCAGGGACGATTCTTAGTGCTTTTATGAGAACTAAGAATCGTCCCTGCGCGTGCGTCCTGGCATAGGGAAGTTTTGTAAGTTCTAGGGGAATAGGAGATTTTATAATAGGTATGAATAGGTTAAAAGAACCTTTCTTCTAGTCCATTCGTCCTGATCTGAGGAAATATGCTTGTTGGAGCATTTGGGGCAGTGTATAATGCGACAATAAGATAGAGTTTTCTAAGGGATTTTTTAAGGAGTGAATAGGATGGATATGCTAAAAAAGAGACTTGCCATAGCTTTAACCTTAGCTCTCTGTGTCATGCCAATAAGTGCCCCTCTCGCTTTTGCCGAGACGATTCCATCTGTAGAAGTGGAAGAAACCACGCCTACCCCCAATGAGGAGACTACGACAGAACCTAGTACAGACGCTGAAATTATCACTGATATTGAAGGGACAAATGTTGAAGAAGAGACTGAGACTAATGAACCTGAAGATATGGCTGAAAACGAAACTGGTGAAGCTCCTGAGGGCACAGAAAGCGTTGATGAGGATCTGCCTCCGGTGCTTAATGAAGACGGAGAAGTCATTTCACCCGGTACACTTCCGGATTCCCCTTTTTATTGGCTGACAACCTTGATTGAGAAACTTCAAGTAGTTTTGACGTTTGATCCCGTGAAGAAAACAGAGCTTCTGGAGGAACAAGCCCTTGAGAGAATTGCAGAAGCTGGGGCATTGATTGAGAAGGGAGATACTGAAGAAGCTGAAGGCGCCCTTAAAGCCTACACCGCGAAAGTCGCTGAGGCTGAGGCTTTTGTAGATCAACTAACTCAAACAGATTCCGAAATCAAACAAAAACTTGAGACTGCGCTCAGTACAACTCAGGCTAATAATGTTCAAACCTTAGGAGGCCTCTTAGATAAGCTTCCGCCCCAAGCTGCCCAAAGAGTTGCGGTAAACATTGTACGCTCCATGGAAAAAAGCATTGCCAAGATGGATAAAAAGGAGCAACAAAGGGTTGCTAAAGAACTGAAAAGAGCAACCGAAGACTTAGAAGAGAGTGAATTAACTGAGGAAGAGGTAGTCGCTTTAGAAAACCTCGACCAAGTTCTTGAGAATGGTCAGTTAGAGGAAGAAGCTATAGCAGCTACCCCGAGCGCAGCCTTCAATACCATGGCGCTAACGACAGATTCCAATCGTCAGTCCTTAGTTTTAGACGCAAAAGGTAAAGTGACAAAGGCAAAATCAGAAGCAAACTCAGAATTTGAACCAACCAAGCAGCAAGCACAAAAGCTAAAAGCTAAAGTTGAGGATAAAAACCAGTCTAAAGATGTGTCAAATCAAAAACCTGAAGTTAAATCTATAGATCCAGCTAAAGATAAAACTAAAGCTGAAGCAGAAGCAGAAGCAGAAGCAGAAGCAGAAGCAAAAGCAAAAGCAAAAGCAAAAGATGAAGCAAAAGATGAAGCACAAGCAGAAGTAGAAGTACTGAAAGAAAAACTTCAAAAAGAATCAGAGAAGAGTGCCTTGAAAGAAAAAGATCAAAGTTCCAGTAACTCTGCCCAGAAGCAAGCTGGAGAGAAAACTCAGCAAAAGGCTTCTAAAGAGCGAGAAAAGGGAGATAAATCAGGAGGCAATGAAAGATAAAAAACATAGCCAAAAGTTAAATCAAACTAAGCTAAGCTAAGCTAAGCTAAGCTAGTCAGGTCAAGTCAAGACTAAGCAAGCTAAGCATACTTTAGCATAAGTTAGCCGATAATTTCTCGCGTGGAATTATCGGCTTTTATTTGCTTTCAAGAACCATCCAGTTTTCATTAGGTGGAAGTATTATAAATTATAACTTTTGATAAGATACCTTAGATGTTTGTAACATAGGGTATTATTTTGTCGTTCCCTATCATAATCTGTTGGATAATAATGGATAATTATTTAAAGTACCCCCTCAAAATACCTAGCGAGGAACTAAATAATTAGTGAGAGGCAATATCGTCCATCTAAGACGGCCTCGCATGAATTTAAGGGGAGGTATATCAATTGAAAAAGGTTATGAAAAAATTGGTCCCTATTTTATTAATTTCGCTCTTAGCACTTCCATCTGCTGCCTTAGCAAAAGGGGTGGAAGACTCCGCTAAGATGAAGAGCTTTGGGAAGGGAAAAACTGATCAGAATAAACATATGAATGCTATGTGGAGCAGGTTTGATATTGATCTAGAGAAAAATAACGGAAAAGTACTAATTATCGATAATGATCCCGTCTTCGATTTTGAGGTAGTCGGGGGGGAAAACGGAAATTTAGCTAATGGGGATTCCATACTAATCAACGTTATTAATCGTGGCGGAAATGTTGTAAAACAACTGAATTATTCCATAGATGGTCTTGAAGTAGTCGATGATGTTGAAGAAACTGAGAATGTCCATCTTTATACTACGAATCAGGATCTAGATACAACCTATGGAGCGGTTAGATTTTTAAATTTCAATAACCTAGCCACAAGCGCTGAGGTGTATTTGACGGATGCTCAAGAAAATCTTGGTACATCGGATCGTACTTCGATTAACTTCTATCGTGGAACCACAATTGATGGGGAAAAACCGTATGGGGATTGGGAAGAACAGAATAAGGTGCGTTTTGGGTATGATGCAGAGGATGGGAAGGTTTGGGTCGAACTTAATGCTGAATATGAATATCGGGCAGAGTATGATACGGTAAAGGATGCAGATTTCGATGCAATTCAATTTATGCTCTTAAATCGAGAATCTGATTCGGCTGTAAAACTTAAGAATATCAAGCTGAATGGAAAAGCGATCAGTGATAGTGATACGGTTTTAGTCGGAGACTCAGACTGGCCGAAGTGGAATCTTGAGGGAAAAATTCAAAACTCTCGTGGAAATTTCACTGTAGAAGCAGATCTTCTCATTACAGGGGATCAACCTAAAGGTGAGATTAACAAGTTAGAGATAGTGTTCGGGAAAAAGTAGCGCTACAAATAGTTTTCAAGGGTAAGAGAAGGGCATTAAGGGACGGTTCTTGGTTCCGTTTATGGAACCAAGAACCGTCCCTATTTCTACTTTGTTACTATAAAAGATTATGGTATCAGGCGGCGAAACCAAAACTTGAGTGTCTTAATCAGCATACTCTTCTTTCAAAGCTAAAATTTCCTCTAAGCAATCCATAAATGCATCAATAAGTTGGGGATCGAATTGTACTCCGCGTTCTTCTTTGAAAAGGTTGATAACTCGGTCAATTTCCCAGGCTTTCTTATAGCAGCGATCACTGGCTAGAGCATCGAACACGTCAGCAACAGCAGTGATGCGACCGTAAATGTGAATTTCTTCTCCTTTGAGGCCTTGAGGATAGCCTGTGCCGTTCCATTTTTCATGGTGCTGATGTGAGATTATCGCTGCAGATTTAAGTAGTTGCCGATTAGATTTTTTCAAAAGTTCAAAGCCAATCTTTGTATGGGCTTGCATCAGGGCAAATTCTTCATCCGTTAACTTTCCAGGTTTCTTTAAGATAGAATCCGGAATAGCAACTTTTCCAATATCGTGCATGGGAGAGGCGGTTTTGATAAGCTCAGCTTCGACAGGGCTCAGACCAAGACGAAGAGCTAGAACTTTGGAGTATTCTGCGACTCTCTTCACATGATTTCCGGTTTCTTTGGAACGGCTTTCTCCGATTTCACCCATCAAATAAATAATCTCTTTTTGAGTTTGTTCAATTTCCTTATTAAGTATGGCAGCTTCTAAGGCTTTGCCGCTGTAGGAGGCAGCTAGAGTTAGTAAATCTATATCCTGACTAGAAAAGACTCCTGCTAAGGTCATCTTATTGATGGCTTGATAGACTCCCATGTTTTCGCCTTGCTGATTTTGAATTGGAATGACGAGAACAGATTTTGTGCGGTAGCCAGTCTGAAGATCGACTTCCGGGTTAAAACGGGCATCTTTGTAGGCATCCTCGATGAAGATGCTTTGGTTGTTTTTCAAGGCAAAACCCGCCAATCCCGCCTCTGCGGGCATGGTCAAGGCCTTTACGCCATGGGCGACTTTTGTCCAGAGAAGATTATTCTCCTTGTCATGGAGCCATAAGGTGCAGCGATCTGCTAGGATCAGCTCGCGACCCATATCCGCCATATAGAGTAAGATATGGTCTAAATCTTTTTCCGGGGCGATTAAGGATATGTAATGAAAGATGATATGCAGCATTTGTTCTGGGGTCAGGTCGTCTTTGAGCTTAACCTCAAGGTCTTGGAGTTCGTGCATTTAAGGTTACTCCTTTCGACAGCTTGGTTAAAGGATACTTTGCAGAATCCTTGAAGAAGTTATGGGAAGGATCGGTTTTATTGTACTTGTAATATGAAGGCTAGGAGGGTGAGGTGAAAGACTTGATCTACCATGATGCCAAGCCATTGGTTTTTCGAAAGATCCGTACGCATAACGTGACGGACCCACCAGGCCACAAAGATTCGGCGATCAAGAAGGATATGCCCCAGAAAAATGATAAGGAGCTGCCACCAGACTAAACCGCCAAAACCAAGGAAGGCTATTACTCCCAGCGTCGAAGTGTATACGGTTGAATGGGCTATTAGCGGGAACCATTTGGTCGCTTTGTTCATGGCCATCCAACTAGTTTGGAGAGGGAAATCTCCAAGGAGATGGGCTAATAATAGGAGATCAAAGGAACTCATTTCTAAACCTCATTTCTGATGAGTTCTTCATTTTTTTATCGTCATAATATCATTTTCGAGGGTCCGTGTACATAATCAAAATAGTTGGAATTTGTCAAAGCATTTGTGAAAATATTATCCTATAAAAGGAAAGTATTTGCAGGATTATCAAAACAAATGAAGAATATTCACATTTTAGAGTTCCATATTTTGATAATTCACCAGGCAGGAGGAATACTCGTGAAGAAACGCTCATCGTTTCGAATTTATGCTTTATTAATGTGTATCGTGACGTTCCTAGTCTTTCAGCCTTGCATTGTTTCAGCAAACCAGGAATTAAACAAGATAGAACGGTTGTATGGCAATAGCCGCTATGACACTATGTTTCAAATCGCTTTGAAGTTCCCAGCGGTGGTGGATAATGTTGTGCTTACCACGGGAAGTAATTTTCCGGACGCACTGGCAGGTGTGCCATTAGCTCATCAAAAGCAAGGCCCGCTTCTTTTATTAGGAAGTACACCAGAACTAAGTCAGGAGGCCTTTAAATATATAAAAGAACACCTTAATAAATCCGGAAATATCTACATTCTAGGTGGCCCAGTGGCTGTGCCGGAGCGTTTTGTTGAGGCTTTAGTAAATCTAGGGTTTAAGCACGAAAATATACATCGGATTGCGGGGCATGACCGATATGAGACTGCCTTGGCTATTGCTAAAGAACTTGATCATTCGGGATCAGAGTTTTATCTCGTTCAAGGGGATAATTTCCCGGATGCCTTGTCTGCTTCCGTTCTGGCTGCGACAACAGGTTATGTAAATGCAGAGAAGTCAAACTATTTAAAATTGAAAGGGCAAACGGTTCCAGCCTCTTTAGGGGGAGTTCCATTAATTTTGCTCCCTTCGAAGGGTCCGATTCCGGACGCAATTATTCAATATTTGAATTCAATCCCGAATACCTCGAATGACTTAAAGCAAACCTTTCATGTGGTTGGTGGCACGGCTGTGATCCCTGAAGCAAGTGTGAATCAACTAAAATCCCAGATTACTCGGATTGCTCCAGATGGTGTGAGCCGGATTAGCGGGAACAACCGCTATGGTACGATGGAAAAGATCAATAGTTCGGTGAGTCATTTTGATGCTTCTTGGCAGGACGACGAAAGCGGTCTTCCAATTCCACATATTTACCTGGCGTCCGGTGAAAATTTTCCCGATGCTCTAACGGGTGCGGTGTTGGCGGCCAAAAACCAGGCTCCCCTGGTCTTAGTCAATAACTCCTTACCTCAGGAAACCTGCGAATTACTTAAGGGCTACTGGCAGCGCAACCAAAAAGGGCTTGCTCAGAATTCTCAGGTTACGGCTTTAGGAGGGTCAGGGATTATCGCGGATAAAACCCTTATAGCAGTTAGTTATATGTTGAACTATGGAAAATCCATTGTAGGTAAGCCTCAGGTGCGGACCTTTGCTGGCTCGGGAAGTTTAGGCTACCTGGACGCTGAAAATTTGGCAGCCCAATTTGCGATGCCCTGGGGAATTGCGCAAGGAAATGATGGAACGGTATATGTGTCAGATACTCAAAACCACCGAATTCGTGGGATCGCTGAAGGTAAAGTTACGACGGTGGCCGGTATGGCCACGGTGAAGGATGATTATGGCCTTTCTGTTGGAGGTTTTCAAGATGGTCTAGGGACTGAGGCCAGGTTTAATCAACCTAAGGGTCTGGCAGTTGACCCGGATGGAAGGATTTATGTTGCGGATTCTGCTAATGGTGCAATTCGTGTCATTGATAAGTCGGGGCTTGTGAAAACGTTAGTTAACGGCTTAAGCTCTCCGTCTGATCTTGTCCTAGGGAGAGAGGGAGAACTCTATGTTACGGAAACCCTGAATCATCGTATCCTGCGTGTGGAAAAAAACGGAGAGTGGTCCGTTTTAGCTGGTGGCGGGTATGAGACAAGAAGTAACTGGCTTTTTGGTGGATATGTGGATGGACAGGGAGAACAGGCTCAATTTAATGAACCTTCTGGCATCGCTTTAGGACCAGAAGGATCCTTATATGTGGCGGATACTGGAAACCAAAGGATCAGGGTGGTATCCCCTGAGGGAGAGGTGACAACCTTAGCTGGGTCCGGTACTGTTCCAATTGTCGATACCACCTATTTTAAAGGAGGGTTCCAAGATGGTTCCCTACTTGAAGCCAAATTTAACTTTCCCAGCGGCATAGCCGTGTCGACAGAAGGCACAGTTTATGTGACAGATACCTATAACCATCGTTTGAGAGAGATCAGCAAGGCTGGTAGGGTCAAAACCTTAGCAGGAAATGGTTTATCCGGTAAGCAAAACGGATTCCCTGAACAAGTTCAGTTTGATAGCCCGGCAGCAGTTAAGATCACTAAGGAAGGTAATCTTTTAATGGTTGATCAATATAATAACTCCATTCGTTTGCTCGAATGGCAGCCGTAAAGGGGTGGAGTGAGTTATGAAGAAGATTTATGCCGTGATCATTATCCTGCTGGTGATGGGTGTTTCCTACTTTAATGAAGTCTTATATAATGCGGAACGCAGCGTGACGGATCGGGTGACCATTGAGCCGAGGAAGGTAGATTCCAGGATTAAACTTTTGGCCATTGACGAAAAAAGTCTGGATACGGTGGGAAGATGGCCTTGGCCACGCAACATTATTGCTGAACTATCAGACCAGCTTTTGTCTAAAGGGGCTCTGGCTGTGTGGCCGGACATTTATTACAGTAATAAGAGTCAGAATCCTGCGGAAGATCAGGCCTGGGAGCAGGTGGTTGCCAAACACCAGAATTTATTTCTTCCGGTCTACTTTGATTTTCAGACTCGAAAAGTAAATCGCCAGGTCGTAGTGGAAGGTTTGCAAAAACCAGTGATCCCGATTGATCTTAAGCAAACAGGGCATATCAACGTTATTGAGGATGATGATCGGGTCGTACGCAATGTAATGTTGGGGATCTCCCATGAAGAAACTCGTGTTCCGGCTATTAGTGTTAAACTGGCGAATTTACTTTTGCCGACCGATCAACAGTTAGTGTGGACTGAGGATAACCACTGGTTAAAGGGGAAAACTCCTCTGCCGGTTGGGCCTCAGAACGAACTATATTTTTCCTATGCAACAAAACCTCTCGATCAAAGCATTGAAACGATTTCCATCTCCAGAGTACTAAGTGGAGAGGTTGACCCTGCCTATTTTGCCGGTTCGGTGGTGTTGATAGGACCTTATGCGATGGGTTTGGATGATGCTTATTATACTCCTACGAGCAAAAAACTGGAGATGTACGGCGTAGCGATTCATGCTAATGTCATTCAGAGCTTATTAGATGAGAAGATTTACACGAGGGCTTCTCATCCAGTGGGCCTAATGGTGATGGTTTTACTTGGCCTATTAGCCTATTTCAGTATGGAACGTGTGAGGGCTAAGTGGTCGATTCTCATAATGGTGGGGTTATTGACGATCTACTCCTTTGCAGAAGTTATTGTCTTCCAAACGCTACATATTTTACTGCCTTATCTATACCCTGTCTTGACGATTATCTCAGTGTACATCTTTTCCGTGGTCTCTCAGTACCTTCAAGAACGGAGGGAGCGGGGACGAGTTACTGGAATTTTTGGTCGTTACGTCTCGAAAGCGGTGGTTCAAGAAATCTTGTCCACTAAAGAAGAGATTAAGGTCGGTGGAGTCCGCAAAGACATAACCTTGGTATTTGTCGATATCCGTGGTTTCACTCCACTATCTGAGAAAATGGAACCCGAGGATGTTATTAAGATTCTCAATGAGTACTTAGACCTTTGTTCCCGGGCCGTGTTTGCACAGGAAGGGACCATCGATAAGTTTATTGGAGATGGTGTGATGTCAATCTTTGGAGCACCCATCGAACAGGAAAATCATCCGGAACGAGCGATTAGGGCTGCCTTGCAGATGCAGAGCGAGGCGGGAAGGCTTGCGGAACGTCTCCTAGAACAGTATGGTCGATCCGTAAGTTTTGGGATCGGAATTAATTCTGGTCCGGCAGTTGTGGGAAATATCGGGTCACAAGAGCGCTTAGACTATACCGCGATTGGGGATACGGTAAATTTAGCAGCTAGGCTGGAGTCCAATGCTAAACCAGGGCAGATTTTAATCAGTAAGGAGACCTATGAGCGGGTCAAAGAGAGGTTCAGGGTGACAGCGTTAGATCCTATTAAGGTTAAAGGAAAAGAAAACCTGGTGGAGATTTTCCAGGTGGAGGGAGAGTTCTAATGAGGTGTGATAAGCTTAAACCCAGGCTCATGACTACGATTGCCCTAGCCTTCATCCTATTCTTTAGCCAGATAATCACTTTTCCTCAGGAAGCTATGGCTGCTCAACCGTCAGTCGTTTTAAGTGGGGTAAAAGGAGAAGTCCTCGTTAAGAAAGGGGGCGGACTGCGTGAATTGTCCGCTGTAAATGGCATGGAACTCGTTCAGGGTGACTGGTTGCGAACAGGTAAAAACGGGACTGCTAAGCTTTCCTATGGCGATGGGACAGAAGCAACCATTGGTTCTAATTCCTCTCTAACTATTCAAAGGTTGACCCGGAGTGATTTTGCTGAGGTCTCTTCACAAGCGAAGGCGCGGGTCACGTTTTCCCAGAGCGGTCAACAGTCTTCCCTTCAATTATGGTCGGGGAGTGTGTGGAATAAAGTTAAAAGTCTTTTAAATATGGATGATTCCTACGAAGTAGAGACTCCTACGGCTGTGATGGGTGTACGTGGAACGTTGTATCTGGTCAGTGTGAATCCGGAAAATGGTGCGACACAAGGGGATGTTGTTGAAGGTGTTGTGGGTGTGACTCAAAATAATGAAGCGACTCAGTCAGCACCGATCCAACTAGTCACAATGGGTCAGACCTTAAGATTAGTTTCTTTGGATGAACCTATGCCTGAACACCAAGTCATTGATCCTCAGGAGTTGATTCGGTCGGCTCAAGCAGAGATCTTGGTGCAGTTAGTGAATGATATTATGGAAAGGGCGAAGGACTTAACGGTTTTAACGCAAGAACAACAGTCTGCTTATAAACAGACGGGAGTTGTTGATCACCTTAAAGCGGCCATCGGAACCTCCTTTAAAGTCGACGAGTTAGCTAAATTCAGTAAGGAGTTTGTGACTAGTCTGAAGACATCCGATAAGTTGGAAGAAGTTAAACAGGTGCTTAAGGATAACGATCAGTCGTTTGAACTTTTGCAATCAACGATTAACACTCTGAAAAATGAAACTGAGGAAATTAGATCAGAAATTGTGGAAACGGCTAAAGAAAGTGGAGTTAGTGAGGAAGAGATTGAGAGTCTTGAAAAAGAGGCAGTAGGAATACCGCCGACCCCGGATTCGATAACTCAGTCCCCGATAACGACAACGCCTACTCCCCCAACACCTCCGACTACAGGGTCGAATAATGGCAGCAGCAGTAGTGGTTCGACCACGGTGATATCTAATGAATATACGGTGAGCCTTGGAACAATTAGTAATGTGCCTTACAGGACTGACAGTACTACTTTTCTGTCCAATATTCTAAAAGGCGAGAGCCACCAGACTTGGGATGTTTCAGGAGTGCATAATCCAGTCCGAAACGGTGATCGGCTTGTGGTGATTGCCCAAAATGGGACGCAAATGGTTTATACAATTTCTATTATTCCTTCGGAATTGGGGATGCCTGTTCCCGTTAGTCAAGGGACTCCAATTACATTTAAAAATGGAGTAAGCCTTGATTTGGGTAGTTTAAGTATACTGCCTAACGTGACTGTGACAGCAGAGGAAGTAGATTCTGCAAGTTTACCTGAAGGCACGATAATTGGAGGCAAGGTCATTAACTTCACATTCAGTGGAATGACGGTTAATAACTCTGTGACTTTGACATTACCAATTGATCCAGATGCTGATCCTGAAAAAGTTGGCATTTACTACCTCAATGGTTCAGTGTGGGAGTATCAGGATTCAATCGTTCAAGATGGAAAAGTGGTTGCTACGGTTAATCATTTTTCTACCTATGGGGTTTTACAAGATACAGTACCACCGACGTTAACTTCCGTGACAGAGGGAGCGGTGACAATTGGTGATATGGTTGAGGCTGCTAGTACTGAAGAAGGGTTTATTTATCTAGTTCCGTCTGCTACATCTCAAGCTTTAGATGATTTGAATTTGGCGGTAACTGAAACTAAAGGAACCAAGGCAGCGGTAAACGCAAATACTCCAGTCAGCCTTATTACAACAGGCTTGGCTTCGGGAACCTATAAAATTTATGCAATCGATAGAGCCGGAAATATTTCAAGCGGATGGGCTGTTACTTTGAATGCTTCAGACGTCGGAACCGGCATCATAACTGGAGTAGCAAAATTTCCTGATTCAGTAGTACTTGTTGACTATTCCGGTATAAAGATTATAGCGAAGGGATTCACAACGGAAGGGATAGCTATTGAGTTTGTCACTACTACAAGCAGCGATGGTACCTTTTCATTAACGCAACTTCCAAAAGGGAATTATATATTAGAGGCAAGCAAAACTGGTTATTACAGTACAAGTAAAGTAGCAGAGGGGATCAATGATCAAACTACAGTATTAGAAGAGGTTATGATTCTCTATCCGGAGGTAGTCTCAGGTACTGTGAAGGGATATGCTAAGTTTATTGATCAGCAAGATTACCAAGGAATAGTAGTAAAAATCCAGACTTTGGAAGGAAGACTCTTACCAGATCTGATTGCAATGACTGATTCCCAAGGGTACTTTGAATTTACTGACGTTCCTGTTGATAATATCACTGATAAAAGCACCTACATTTTCACTGCGTATGCATTAGATGGGGCAATGGGCTATGCTACTGATAGTGTTGAAGTGACAGTAAATGCTAATCAGATAACAACCATTTCAGAGACGCTGTGGCTGAGACCAGCTGCTGAAGAGGTTATAATCTTTGCTGATGATCCATCACCATGGGGTAGTGAAGCTCTACAGGACATGTTAGAAGAGCTTGGGGTTTCCTATAATATTTATTCTTCAGAGTCCATGAGTGAAATACCTTTACCCATTAATAAAACCGTATGGATTATCAATGATCAGCCTCAAGATTTTTATAATGCCTACAAAGCTAACCAAAGTCGTTTCGATGATTTTGTAAAACAAGGGGGGACACTCCTTTTCGAAGCCTGTGACCAAGGAGGCGGAGGTGGCTCAATAGTTGGGGCAGGAGCAACGCTGCCTGGAGGGGTTGTTAATGAAATCTACTACGATGAATATAATACAAATGTTAACACCAGCCACCCAATGATGGCGGGGGTTCCAGCGAACTTGCAAGGAAATTACGCTTCCCATAACTATTTTATCAACCTTCCAGATATATCAACAGTACTTTGCGCGGATAGTTTGGGTAATCCAACTCTTGTGGAGTATAAGTACGAGCAAGGTAGAGTAGTAGCGACAGGGCAACCTTTGGAATTCTACTGGGGAAGTAATAATAACCTTCGCCAAATCTACCCCAATATGATCTATTATACATTTCATAAACCTGTTAGTTCAGGGTTAACAGATCCGTTCTTTGTAATAAGTAATGATAACGGGACGATCACTGTTGAACCTATAAAATCCCAGAACACGTTAACCTACACAGCTGTAGTAGAAAATGACGTAGACTGGCTTACCCTAACACCCACCGCTGCAGAAGGTAAGATTACCGTTAATGGTTTAGGGGTTAATAGCGGAACTGTATCCGATCCTATTTACTTGAACGTTGGAGGCAATACAATATATGTAGTGGTATCGGAAGTCGCTAAGATGCCTAAGGCTTATACCATTACTGTGACAAGAGAAGGTTCTGACCTAGAGGCGCCTAGGGATATAAATACGTTTACAGGCAACGGTTTTGTCGTTCTAGATTGGAATCCTGTAATTGATGCTACAAACTACAAAGTGTTCCAATCAACGGACCTTGATGGAGAATATACAGAAGTGTATCCTGGAATCTCAAAGACGGATACTCACTGGGTGGTAACAGGTTTAACCAATGACACGACTTATTACTTTATGGTGAAAGCAAGTAACGTAATGGGTGACAGCATGTACTCCGATATCGTTTCTGCCAAGCCCCAGATGGTGGTGCCCGGTACAGTCGTGGGCTTACAGGCAGCAGCGGAAGATGGGCAGGTAAATCTTAGTTGGCAAGGTGAGTTGGGTGCTGAATTCTATAGAGTATATCAATCTATCACAAGCGGTGGCCCATATACGGAAGTTGATCCGAGTATTAAAAAGATAGATACTAGCTTCGCTGTGGGGGATTTAAGTAACGGAACAACTTATTACTTTGTTGTGAAGGCGAGCAATGAAGCGGGTGACGGAGAAAACTCCAGTGAGGTATCGGCTCAGCCTATAGCTATAATAGACAACACAGTAGCAGATTTTGCTTGTATAATGAAATCGGATACTACGGCAACCTTCACTTGGTCGCCTGTAGTGGGAGCAACAGGGATAAAGATTGAAAAGGCACTTACCGGAACTAGTGAATGGAATAATGCTACAGGTGAAACAATCGAAGTGGGTGCAACAACAGCGCTAGTAACAGGATTGACCGCATCCACCGGATACGACTTTAGACTAGTAGTAACTGGTGGATTAAATGCTGGAACTTCAAATGTATTAGTCAATGTTAAGACAGAGACGCCAGGAGTGTGATAAAAATAAGGAATGAGACAAAGATAAGCTCCCTCGATTCAGGGAGTTTATCTTTTTGTGCGTTTCAGAAAGCATAACTACCGTTATATACTATCCCTTTTAATTGGACATGGCTCTGTCTAAAAGTATAAGAATGTCTTGGGAACTTACCAACCCCTTGATGTGGAGACATATGTTGCAAAGGTCAGGATCAGCTAATAGCCGTTGCCAGGTTTCTTTTAAATAAATAGAGCGATCGGTAACGGAATCTTCAGGAGGGTTAAATAAACCTTTGCGTTCTGCAAGGGGGGAAATTTGACGGATATATCGTTCAGCTTCATTGATTTGGGTTAGGGATCCTTTGATCAGACTGGTTATTAGTTCGTTAGCTTTTTTTAAGGTTTCCACGGCGACTGCATCCATCACTTTTCGATGGGTTTTATGGCTCGAAAATTCTATCCCTTGTGGAAGTAATCCTCTTTCGATGGAAATCAAGGAACCTTTAAGAATTGCAATATCTGAACAGGCCTGCATGCGATTATTTTCAAGCACTTTTTCTAATTGTTCCAACCAATCTTTAACTGTCTGAACAAAAGTAGATTCTTTTTTTTCGTAGAGACGAATTAATCTCGGGATTTGAGTTAATACACTCTCTAATTCTTCAATATTTAATAATCTTAACATCATCCAACACCTATTCAGGAATCAATCGGCGCACGGCAACGTCGCCTTCATCGACTGTAGTCCATTCAAGGGAATCTTCGGTCACTGTAAAGCGGACGTAGGCTAAAATATCCTTAGAACCAGCATTTTTTATATCAGACGTATTGGCTGTAATATCCAGCCTCGGTTGATCACGTAAGTATTTGCTAAATTCGGAATAGAGCTGTTGTCTTAGTTCATGAGCGAATTCATCAAGTTTATTATTGGTTTTATCATCTTCAAGGGGGGTGGACTCTTTCAGCTCTCTGATAACTGATGCCACAAGCTTATCCGCGATATGGGTTATTCTTATAGGAGTATAGTCTAATTGTTTAAATTCTTCAAAAATCTGATCTGTTTGTATATTAATGTTATTCATTTTTGTCGTCTTCGGATAAAGAGTACTGATTGTATTAAGTTGTCTGGGAAGCAGCTTGCGAAACTTTGCTTGCATATAGGATAGAATTTGATCATTGCTAGAACGACCGGTAGGTTCTTGAATATTGTTGATGACTAGGGGAACGTCGATGGATAAAGTAGGTATTTTAAAGCGTGGTACAGGAAGATACTTAAGGTAAGGATCTCTGGCATAGCGCTCTGCGATGTTTACAGCCTCATAATCAGCCTGGGCACGTGCATTTGTTATCTCGGTAATTAAATAGCCGAGATAATCTCCTAGGTACGGCATATAATCTTTCCTTTCAAGATGAAAATTTCTTAAGTAAAGGGGAAAGAAGGAGCACCTTATAACTTTCTTGCAAATGTAAAAAACGGTATTCGATGGACTAACTGCTGCAATTTACCCCCGCTTTTTTATAAGTGGGGGTAAATTGGTTCTAACTATGGATTTTGATGGGTTAATAAGCCAAGAAATTAATTCTATGACGTTGGTAAAACTGGTTGAGATCGGATGGAGTCTTCAAGAATTCCCAAAATTTTCTCCAGTCCTGCAGGCATTTCTTCCTGTACTGCCCGGACATGAACGTTCATTGAGTAAGTGCGATTAACTTTTTCACCCTGAGTCGTATTTCGCTGGTAAGAGGTAGATACATTTAGTTTGGCGGAGGCGTAGAGAAACCCGCCCTTTGCTTCTGTCGAAGCATTTAACTTAAAACTATCATCTACCTGGCGGTATTCCATGGAATTGATTTTTACATTAAAATCTAAGGTCGTTTCATCAATTCTGATGAAGGGTATAGGAAGCATAGTGAGAATTGGCACTTCAAGCTTCATATCAGTGTAGATTGCAGGTGTTGCTTCTGTGCCGGGAGTGAAATTGACGATTGCTTCCGCTTGGGTCCCTTCTGGGTCATCTGAGCCGGATATTTGGATTTTCGGAGCTGTTTTGTAGCCGGTACCGAGGCTGGTTATATTAATTGCGGTAACCTTACCATCAGAAACGACAGCCTCTGCTGTGGCATCACGTCCACCACCTTCGGAAAGGGTAACTGTAGGCTTTTTAGAGTAACCGCTTCCAAGATTTGTGACGCTAATCGAAAAAGAGTATGTTGTTGCTGGCTGATAGGGTTGAACCTCTTTTGGGTACTTGAAGGTTACATAAATTGGGTCTCCGGTATTGGAGTTCTCAGGATCCTTACTGTCTCCGGCTTTGAAACCCACGGCTTTGATAAAGTTTACTGAACTCATTGCCGCTTGGGCTTGAGCTTCAACGACAGCTATAAGCGGTCCGCCGATAATGTTTTTGAAATCCAAGGTAGACAGTTCTTGCCCAGGATGTATCATTATTTGACCTCCTCTCTTAGTTTTTTTGATTACCGAAATAATGTATTCTCCTCAAGATAATGGAAGTCCTTCCAATATATATAGGACGAAAGTCTATACTTTATAGGACCTTCGAATATTTCTCTTCAAATTGTAAAGTATAAGCACAAATAAAGAAGTAAACTAGTTTAGTTAAGGAGCATCTGCATGAGTAAAATCCTGGTTAAGGAAGTTAGCAAAATATTTGGTGATAATCCTCAAGAAGCTTTAAAACGTCTTGAAAAGGGTGAAAGTAAGAACCAAATTCTTGAAGATACAGGTATGACGGTTGGGGTAAATCGGGCATCATTTGATGTTAATGAAGGGGAGATTTTTGTCATTATGGGGCTTTCGGGAAGCGGAAAGTCGACTCTCATTAGGTTGATTAACCGTCTGATTGAGCCCACTTCAGGAGAGATATTAATTGATGGTCAAAATATTGTAAAAATGAATACCAACGAATTAATAGAAATTCGCAGAAAAAAACTTGGTATGGTTTTTCAGAAGTTTGCCTTACTTCCTCATCGAACGATATTAGATAATGTTGAATATGGCTTAGAAATTCAGGGTGTCCCAAAAGAAGAAAGGGCTAAAAAAGCTCTGGAAACCCTTGCAACTGTTGGTTTGAAAGGATACGAGGATCAAAGGCCTAATCAATTAAGTGGTGGTATGCAACAGCGGGTAGGCTTGGCGAGAGCGTTAGCAAATGATACGGATATTTTACTTATGGATGAAGCATTTAGTGCTTTGGATCCCTTGATTCGTAAAGACATGCAGGATGAGTTGTTGACGCTACAGGAATCATTGAAAAAGACTATTCTATTCATTACCCATGATTTAGATGAAGCTCTAAAATTAGGAGACCGGATTGCTATCATGAAGGATGGCCGAATCGTACAAATTGGAACTCCAGAAGAAATACTAACTACACCAGAGAATGACTATGTATCAACCTTCGTACAAGATGTCGATCGATCAAAGGTTTTAATTGCATCACAGGTTATGAAAAAGCCGGATATTGTGGCTATTTGGAAAGAAGGAGCAAGTAGGGCAATTCGTAGAATGGATGAAAAAGGAATTTCAAGTATTTTCGTTGTAGACAAACAACATAAGTTAAAAGGGTTATTAACAATTGATGCTGCCATAGAGGCTCTCAAGGAAGGCGGTTGGGTAGAAGAGATATTGGTTCAGGATTTTCCAGTTACCTCTCCCGATACACCTCTGCATGAATTGATTGGGATTGCTATAGATACAAAATATCCGATTGCCGTCGTGGAAGGGGAAAAACTTGTCGGAATCATCGTGAGAGTATCGATCCTTTCGGGTCTGGCATTAGGGAAATAGGAGGAGTAGTCCGTATGAATTATTTTTATTTTCCATTAGAAGAATGGACTAATCGTTTTGTTAACAATTGGCTTTTGCCTGTTTTGGGAGGGTTTTTTGGTATAATTAGTGACTATATATCCGCCTTTTTAGGAGGCATTGAAGCCTTTCTAATCTGGACTCCTCCAGAAATCATTGCTCTTGTTTTTGTCCTAATAGCTTGGCGCACAGTAGGCAAAGGGATGGCCTTGTTTACGATCATCGGTCTACTATTTATTGGATCCGTTGATCTTTGGGAAGATGCGATGCGAACCTTAGCTATAGTATCCGTGGCTACATTTTTTTCCATCATAGTCGGGGTTCCGCTCGGTATTTGGAGTGGGAAATCAGAGATGGTAGGGAGAATCCTTCGACCAATCTTGGATTTTATGCAAACTCTTCCGAGCTTTGTCTATTTGATTCCGACGATTCTTTTATTTGGAATTGGGGGAGTTTCAGCTGTTATTGCGACCTTTGTTTTCGCTGCACCTCCCGCTGTAAGATTAACCCATTTAGGAATTAAGCAGGTTCCAGAGGATGTCATTGAAGCGGCAAGAGCTTTTGGTTCTACATCTTGGCAAATGCTGGCCAAAGTCCAATTTCCACTCGCCCTTCCGACAATAATGGCAGGTGTAAACCAGACAATTTTACTGGCACTTTCTATGGCGGTCATAGCATCTATGATTGGAGCTCCGGGACTTGGTTCGGTTGTTTTAACAGGAATATCCAGGGTAAATGTTGGAATGGGCCTGGTAGGCGGTTTAGGAATTGTTGTTTTGGCAATTATTCTAGATCGAATTACTGAAGCTTTAGGTAAACCCAGAGAGAGCTAAACTATAAATTGACAAGGAGGAAAGCTAATGCTTCGGAAAATTAAATGTATAACGGTTTGTTTGCTTATGTTATTTGTAGTAATTGTTGGAGGATGTGCACCGGGAGATAAAGACGCAGGGAAAGCTGGTAAGGAAACGATTAAGATTGGTCAAGTTCCTTTCGAACATGAATGGATTCCCGTCAATATTATCAAAAGGGTAGCAGAGGAATTGGGATATTCAACAGAAATTAAAGAAGGGGATGTTGGGATTATATTCCTCGGTCTTTCAAGAGGAGATATAGATATATATCCTGATGTTTGGCTGCCAACGGTTCATTCCAGCTACATGGAACAATACAAGGGACAAATAGAATTAGTTGGTACATTATATAAAAATGCTCCAACTGGATGGGCTGTTCCGACTTACGTCGATATAAATAGCATTGATGAATTAAAAGGAAAAAGTCAATTGTTTGGTGCAAAAATTATTGGAGCTGAGCCAGGCGCGGGAATGATGGAAGTTTCAAGGAAAGTAATCAAAGAGTATGGACTTGATTACACACTGGTTGAAGGTAGTACACCTGCAATGTTGGCAACCGTTAAAAAGGCTATTCAATCTAAAGATCCGATTGTTTTCCTGGCTTGGCGGCCGCATACTATGTTTCAGGATTTTGACATAAAAATACTCAAGGACCCTAAAAACATCTGGTCGGTTGATGATGCAAGAAACGGAGTAAACCCGGGATTAAAAGAAAAAGCTCCTGATCTATACAAGTTTCTCAGCAACTTTCAAATTAGTATAGATGAGATTGAATCCATGATGGTCGAGATGGGTAAAGGAGAAAAAGTTGATAAGTTGGCTGAAAAATGGATTAATAACAATCGAGATAAAGTCAATGAATGGTTAGGTAAGTAGGCCCTTGAAACGAGGAAGGGCACAAAGAAGACACCAGGGAGGGTCTTAGTTCTTCTAAATGGAACCAAGACCCTCCCTGGGTGTTTATCTCTTTACTTTAATCTTTAAACTTCCACTCTCTCAAGTTGGAGTGCCAACGATCTCACGAGTTGGCCTATTTAGAGTTGATTGGTATTCAGCTGACACTGTTCGAATTCGGCTTGCATTTTATCCGAGGGTTTGGTTGTGAGCAAGCTTACAGCGACGATGGCTATCAGGCATACGAAAAACCCTGGTACCAGTTCATACAAGTTATTTTTCAGGAAGGGGAAGCGGGTCCATAGTATTACCGTGCTGGAACCGGCAATCATGCCGGCTAAGGCCCCCCATTTGTTCATACGCTTCCAATAGAGGCTTAAGAGAATAACCGGGCCAAAGGCTGAGCCGAAACCTGCCCAGGCATAACCGACTAAGCTCAGAATTGTATCATTACGCTGATAAGCAATTAGGATTGCGACTACCGCTACGATGAGCACGCAGAGACGACCCACCAGGACGAGCTCTTTATCCGTTGCCCGGCGGCGAAACAAGCTATAAAGATCTTCCGTTAATGAACTAGAGGTTACAAGGAGCTGGGAAGAGATGGTGCTCATGATGGCAGCTAAGATAGCTGCCAGGAGAAGACCGGTTACGATGGGATGAAAGAGTACTTTGCCTAGTTCGAGAAAAACAGTTTCAGGGTCCGTAAGGGTGATGCCCTTGTTTGCAAAGTAGGCGATTCCTACTAATCCGGTAAACATTGCTCCAACTACTGAAAAAACCATCCAACTCATGCCGATTCGGCGAGCTTTGGCAACTTCTTTAATGGAAGAGATGGCCATGAAACGGATGATGATGTGAGGCTGACCAAAATAACCTAATCCCCAGCCAAAAAGGGAGATAATCCCTAGCAGAGTGGTTCCTTTGAAGAAGTCGAGGTAGGCGGGGTTAATACTTTGAATGGTATTAAAAGAAGTGCCTAGTCCTCCAGAGGCTTGGATAGTCACAAGGGGTACCATAACCAAAGCCAGGACCATGATCAACCCTTGGACGAAATCCGTGATGCTCACGGCTAAAAAGCCCCCGAAGAGGGTATATGCCACTACGACTCCACCGACAATCCATAGTCCGGTATGATAATCGACGTTAAAGGAGTTCTGAAACAAAACGGCGCCTGAGACGAGGCCTGACGACACATAGAAGGTAAAAAAGATAATAATGACAAGTCCGGATACGAGACGCAAGGTTCTAGATTTGTCTTCAAATCGGTTCCCTAAAAATGCAGGGATTGTAATAGAATTGTTGGCGAGCTCTGTGTACGAGCGCAGACGGGGGGCAACATAAAGCCAATTTAAGTAAGCTCCCAGGGTAAGACCAATAACGATCCAAGAAGCACTTATTCCTTGGGCAAACATGGCGCCGGGTAGTCCCAGCATAAGCCAACCGCTCATATCAGAGGCCCCTGCACTTAAGGCCGTAACAGCAGGGCCGAGATTTCGACCCCCTAGCATGTAATCCGACAGGTCAGTGGTGCGTTTATAGGAGTAGTAACCGATCCCCAACATTCCGGCCATGTAAATAATAATTGCAATTAATGATTCCAAGCCCTTTTCCTCCCTTTTCTTTATGCTAAAATTATTTTTGCTATGGGCTAGGATATTGTACCATAAAGTATCTAAGTAATGAATAAGCTGATGTTAGTGAATACTGGATACTTTATATTTAATTTAAATAAGATTTTTAAATATTGATGTAAAAGCTCAATAAAGCAAAAATCCCTAGAAGTCGAAGGCTTTAAGCACTCGCTTCCAGGGATTTTCAGTCGCATAGAGCATATCTCACTAATCCTAAACGTTTATAAACTGAAATCCTTGCGATCCAGGTTTTTATAATATAAACGAACAGGGCTGTAATCAGGGGTATAATCTTCAATGTAGTCAAAAGGTTCGTTGTCTTCCAAGTAGAGGGTTGTTAATTTTGTCAAATATTTTAAGGGTGTAAAATCCTTAATATAATTGTCGGATATGTCAAGATAGGTAAGGGAGGTTAAACCTTTCAAGGCATTGATATCCTTAAGTTCATTGTTGGATAATTTCAACGTCTGGAGATTCGTAAGTTTGGTTAATGGAGTCAGTTTTTCCAGGGAATTATTGCCAAGATCAAGAGTCCTTAAGTTCGTAAAGTATTCCAAACCGGATAAATCAGTGATTCCTTCACTGCGCGCATTTAAGGTGGTGATATCGATCACATCACTCTTGTAAATGGTTTCGTCCCAATCCTTATTTACTTTATCCTCAACTGCAGATCTTAGGCCCGGATCGGTAAAATTGATTTTCGCATCCTCAGATACTTTGAGAGATAGACTGACCTTTTGAGTTAGGCCATCAATTGTCCCCTGAAAGGTGTAAGTGCCTACCTTATTAAGAGGGACAATTTTACTGGTCCAAGTCACTGGAAGCGTCTCAGTGCTGCCATCGCTCATGGTCGCATCCACCGTATCGGGAAAACTATAGGAATCACCCAGAATGATTTCGGCGGAAATGGTGTTGATTTTAGATATTTTAGGGTGGACCGTTAAGTTGAGATAAACACGTCCTCTATAGTTGTTAATGGTTCCTTCAAATTTGTAGGTTCCAGACCGCAGTGTACGTACGGAGGAAAGGGTCCAAGTAACGGGTACCTCTTCGGTTAAGCCGTTGGTTAGGGTTGCTGTTACTGTTTTAGGGGGATCATAGTTTTCCGATTCGTGGACGCTGTCCGTGACGTTTGCAACGGAGTCGATCTCAGGAGGTAAGGACGCAAGCTTTAGTTTTGTTGAGTCACTAATAACAGCTGTACCGCCTAAAATGGTGAGTTTAGAAATGTGTTTTGACCGCATAAAGGAAGTTACTGGATAAGGGATCGTATCCCCTTGAAGTAAGACAAGGGCATTTTTCCCTTTTTGGACTAAGGCAGAGGCTGCTAGAGCGTCGGGGAACCGTTGCCCAGTAGCGAGATAGATGTTGTCAAGCTCTAGACTAGCCTCAAATCGGTTAATGAGGTTAATATTTCTTTCATAGGGATCATATCCGTAAATGACCTCGGAATTCGGAAATTGATTAACTACGTTGTAACTTAATTCTGAACCATTGACAATATAAGAAGTGGGAATTTCATTCTTACTTAGGAAGTTTGTTAATGCTGGAGTAAGTTTATCTGGAGGGACTAGTAGGATGGGCATCTCTAATGCTGCTGCAATGGGGCCTATGGACAAAGCGTCTGCAAAGGTTAAACCGTTTGTTACGAAAACCCCTTGTGTGACACCGATTTCTTGGGCCACTTGCAGCGCTGTATCATAACGATCTTCTCCAGCTAGGCGCTTTGTGGTAATACTCATTAAGGAAAGTTGTCGTTCAACACCGCTAGAGACAACAGCGGTTCCACCTACTATATAAACTTTTTTAACCTTGAGTCGCTTCAATTCAGTCGCAGTATCATTATTTAAAGCATAAGAATTCGTCAGTAAAATAGGGGCGTTGTATTTCTTGGCTAAAGGTCCTGCACTTAAGGCATCCGGAAAGTCCTCCCCGAGGGCTAGGATTGCTGTATCTGCTCCATCAGGCCAGCCGCTTTGGCTTATAGCAACAGCAGTTTTATAATGGTCATAGCCAGCAAGTCGGTTAGTCGATGTAGAAGCGCTGGTAGCAGGCGCGTAAGTCAACATTATAAAGGTCATAAGGAAAAAAGCTAGAAAGCCCGGAAACGCTGAGAACAATTTCATCTTCTTAGTTGTCAAGTAGACACCCTCCTTTTTGAAGTACTTTCTCGAATTATTACCTAAAATCCTTCTTTTTCTTTGAAAAAGTGACATAAGTCCTAAAGTGACCTGATACCCACTAAATGGTATAATGAGGGAACTCGCTCCTACTTGAAGAGCGGGGGATTCTTAGGGTAAACAAAAATAAGCCCTTGTTAGGCTCGTGTTTGTGGCTGGATTTATGCATAAAGTTTTCCTTTGCGACAGATTTGTTCATTCAAGCGAAGGAATAAAAGGCTCTTGGAGGGAAGTAATTTGAATAGTGCATTGAAATTCATAACCGGAATTATTAACTATTTTCACGATCACTTAATTCTGTTATCAAAGCTGATGGGTCTTAAATTGAACGATAAACAACTTCATTTCTTGGTGATAGGGGCTATTGGAATTCTTCTTTTTATCTTAGTTCATGAGCTCTTTAAGCGTTTGGTTCGGTATAGCCTTACGGCGATTTCTTTTATCTATACGTTTACAGTATTAGTTGTTTTTGTTTTCGCCATCGAGATTGGGCAAAAAGTAACAGGGCGCGGCAATATGGAATTTCAAGATATCGTAGAAGGCCTATGGGGATTCTTAGTTGCCTTTGCAATCTATAGGATAGTCGTTATCTTATTTTATTTGTTAAAAAAGATATTAATTCGTCTAAGATAAGAATTAATCTAAAAGATGACAATCTAAGTTAATCTTGGTAATAATACTAATTAGGAAGTAAAAATAAAATACGCAACAATAAGTAAGCAGATTACGGTTGAGGCCGCGATAATGATAATTTCCTCATGTGAGGGGATGTGAAACATAGAATTTTTATATTGCTTCCATGGCATGGTGCATCACTCCTTACATTTTAAGTTAATATACATTTTAAGGTAATATAGTAATTCTGTTACTATTCAAGAACTCCTTCTTAGAGCATAAATATTTACTTACATAATAAGCAAAGTTTCGTGTTTGATTATCCTATGTTGACATAAAAACGTACAAAGTTTTAAAAGATGAAAAGTTTATAGTTTAAATTTTATGTTTATTTGAAGAATTATCTGATTATAACTATTTCTTTTTAGCTTTGATATTATCCAAGTAAATTGTTCAACTAAGGTGTGGTTTACCCTCAGCAGTATAAGTCAAGATTCTTCGGCTATGCCTCAGAATTCCCATGCGTTACCCACATCACGATAAACAAAAGATTATTTTGTCATCCTGAGCGTTAGCGAAGGATCTAGATCCTTCAGTCGTCCCTCCTTCAGGATGACACAGTGCTTAAGTTTCTTTCATAACAAAGACATATATAGTAAAAAGATGCGTAGCATTTTTCTTAAGTTGACAAATGAAGTGGATAAATGCTAAAATACTTAAATGTGGTGACTTCTCACCGCAACCGCTCGAATCAGGTATTAACCGGTTTTTTCTTTAAGAACCGACCTGCAATGGCGAGTCTAGGGCATGGGAGGTGTAATAATAATGTACGCAGTGATTGAAACCGGTGGTAAACAGTTCCGCGTTCAAGAAGGCGACGAGATTTACGTTGAGAAATTGGATGCTAATGTAGGAGATGCAGTAACGATTGATCAAGTTCTCCTCGTTGAAAAGGACGGTTCTGTAAAAATTGGAACCCCAGTTGTGGCAGGTGCTACAGCAGTGCTGAAAGTCGTGGAGCACGGTAAAGGGGAGAAGATTATTGTCTTCAAATACAAATCCAAGAAGAATTATCGACGCAAACAAGGACATCGTCAACCTTACACAAAAGTTCTCGTCGAGGCACTCCAAGCGTAAGCGTCAAGACGGAATCCGCTTCATTATATGGGCGGATGATCAAGGGCAAGTGCGTGAATTCGAGTTGTCTGGACATGCCGGGTTTGCAAAAAGGGGTCGGGACATTGTTTGTGCGGGTGTTTCCGCACTGAGTATTGCGGCTGTCAATGGGTTAGAACATTTCTTGACGGTTGCCCCTACGGTGCAGGAGGCGGATGGACACATCACTTGCCGGCTTGTAGAGGTTTCTGCGCAAGACTTGGAGAAGGCTCAGTGGATTTTGCAGACAATGATATTAGGTATTGAAAAGATACAAACGGCTTACGGCCAAAACTATATATTAATTGATCGAAGGAGGTGGACTCCATGCTAAAAATGAATCTGCAATTATTCGCCCATAAAAAAGGGGTAGGTAGCTCACGTAACGGCCGGGACAGTAACGCTCAACGTCTTGGTTTAAAACGTGGTGATGGCCAATTCGTTACTGCTGGTACGATTATCGTACGTCAACGCGGTACGAAGTTTCATCCCGCTAAAAACTGTGGTTTGGGTAAAGATGACACCTTATTTGCTCTGATTGACGGTTATGTTAAATTTGAGCATAAGGATCGGACACATAAACAAGTAAGTGTTTATGCTGAGCGCCCAAAAACACCGGTGGCTATCGCCCAATAAGCTGTTTCTTAATTACCCCTGGGTTTACCCCAGGGGTTTTTCGTGTAATATCAGACTTCCAAGCAGCTTAGGCAGCACCACTGATGAATGAAAAAACAGTAGAGGGTCAAGATACTTCACTGCGTTCAGTATGACATAGTGCTTGAGTTGCTGTCACAGCAATGACATTCCATACTTCTTAAACTTCTATTTCGGGTTTTGGCCCGCAACTATGGCTTTCTACTAGCCTAGTTTTTTGCTGATAGGAAATGCTAATACATATCTATTTGTAGTTCTTGCGACAATAACTGTGATGGATGAGAGGGTATATTTATGTCAGACATAAATCGGGTTCTTTTATCAGAATTGTTACACTGGTATCGCTTGCAAAGACATGATTATATGAATCACTGGCAGGTGATTATGGGAAATTTACAGCTAAACCGGCCTGAGGAAGCCCTGCGGTATATGCGGGAGACAAATTCTGAGTCACTTGAAGAGCAAAAGATCGGGCAAATTCCAGAACCTCTCTTAGGAGCTGTTTTGTTAGGCTTTGTGATTCGTCTTAGACAAGAAGGGGTTATGGCGACCCTTGATTTTCCTGAGGAGATGAAACAGAGTGACTTTTGGAAAGATCATTGGCGGGAAGAATATGTAGATGGGTTCTACGGGTACACTATAGAATGGATGGAAGTGGTTTCGCGGTTTAAAACTTCCAAAGATTTATATGCTGAAGTCTATTTGTTTGATGAACCGGGAGGCCTGGCTTGTCAGTTTATCTTATCTGATGAGGAGTCAGTCCTCTGGGATAAAATAATCACGTTTAATTAGGGCAGCAAGTTAAGAACAAAGGGCTACTGCTAGCAGTTAAGGAGAATCATGTATGTTTTATGATCAGGCAAAGATTTATGTTAAAGGCGGGGATGGCGGCGCAGGTGCTGTTGCTTTTCGTCGAGAAAAATATGTCCCCGAAGGCGGTCCCAGCGGCGGAGATGGCGGGCGCGGTGGAAATATTGTGTTTGTGGGAGATGAGGGCCTAAGGACCCTTGTGGACTTTCGCTATAAGCGGCATTATAAAGGGGAACGAGGGGATCATGGCCAGGCCAAGAATATGAGTGGCCGGAGCGGTACGGATACTATTCTGCGTATACCCGTTGGAACCATGGTCTTTGATGATGGAACTGGGGAAACCATTGCTGATATCACTGAGCATGGACAGCGCGTGGTTGTGGCAGCGGGTGGACGAGGGGGCAGGGGTAATGCCCGTTTTATGAGCAATACCAATAAAGCCCCTACGTTGGCAGAAAATGGGGAACCAGGGGTGGAACATTGGCTGCGTCTGGAATTGAAGCTCTTGGCTGACGTTGGTCTGGTTGGGTTCCCTAATGTAGGGAAATCTACGATTATTTCAAAGGTGTCTGCAGCAAAACCAAAGATTGCCGATTATCATTTTACCACGTTGGTTCCGAATTTAGGCGTGGTGGATATGGAGGATGGGGAAAGCTTTGTTATGGCGGATATTCCAGGACTGATCGAAGGTGCCCACACGGGGGCTGGATTAGGGCATGAATTTTTACGCCATACGGAGCGGACACGCTTGATTTTGCATGTGTTAGATATTTCAGGCTCAGAGGAACGAGATCCTCTTGAGGATATGCGAATTATTCAGGCTGAACTGAGGCTTTATAGCCCAGCGCTAGCTGAGCGTCCGGTGATTATTGTTGCAAATAAAATGGATATCCCGGGGGCTGAGGAGCATTTACAGCGCTTGAAAGATGAGGTTAACGACCAGCACCAAATCTTTGCGGTATCTGCAGCTACTGGAGAAGGGTTACAAGCCTTGGTTTATCACATTGCCCAAGTCTTGCCGGATATCCCAGCACCGCAGATTGTCAGCCTGCCGGCAGAGCATCGAGTGACGAAGGCGGAGACAGACAAGAGGTTTGAGATTCGCAAGGACGAGGGGCTCTTTGTCGTTGAAGGTTCCGAAATTGAAAAACATGTTAAAATGACCTTTTTTGATCGGGAGGCAAGTGTTTATCGTTTCCAGAACATCTTAAAGATGATGGGGATTGATGACGCTCTCCGCGAAGCAGGGATTAAAGAAGGGGATCAAGTAGAAATTGCAGGAGTTAAGTTTGATTGGGTATAGGCTTAGCTTAGGGGTATTTTTGGGTGGTTTGGGGGTAACAATGTGACGAAACGTCTCTGGTGGATTATTGGGGCAATGCTCTCTGTTCTTGCGTTAGCCTTGGGTGTATGGTGGTTTTGGGGAAGGCCCCAGGATCCACTGAAAGTCAAAGCTGGAGTGGTGGCTCCGATATCAATGCAAGAAGATGTTTATGCGACGGGGAGTGTCGTTCCAGTGTCTCGCCAGGAAGTGCGTGTCTTGACCCCTGGGCGAGTAGAGAAGGTGGCAGTAAAGGTTGGGGATGCTGTTCAAGTGGGGCAGATTCTGGTTGCTTTAGATACTACTCTTGCCGATGCCCAAGTGGCTCAGGCTAGAGTGGGTGTCGAGGCAGCCCAAGCCGTTGTTAATACGGCTCAGGCTAATCTGGACGAGCTGAAAAAAGCCCAAAGTGCTGCGAAGTCGGCGGCAGCATCGTTTAACGTCGCTGGGAAGGGTCCAGACGGGGCAGATGCGGAAGACGGGGTTAGTTCACTGCTTCCGGATTTTATGAGCGAACAAAAGAATTCGGTCCAGGAAAGCCTGGTGTCTCCTGCTGTTATCGCGCAAGCGGAGGGTGCTTTGGCGCAAAGCAAGGTGGCTTTAAAGCAGGCTAAGGAAATGCTGAAGGTTGCCCAGGTGCAACAGGGACAGCTAGTCCATAAAGCTGGGATGGCTGGAACTGTCCTTGAGGTCAATGCTCAAGAAGGAAATTTAACGTCTGTGCAGCTGCCCTTAGTAGTGGTGGCTGATCTGTCTGAGATGAATGTCGAGGCGCAACTGAATGAAGTTGATGCGGGAAAGATTCGGTTAGGCGGAAAGGTGACCATCTCCAGTAAGATGTTAGGTGAACAGTCTGTTCAAGGAACCATTGTAGAAATAGCCCCGACTGCAGTATCTAAGCCAAGTATTCAAGGAAGCTCTTCCCCAACAGTGGGTGTAAAAATCCGCTTGGAAAAAGCACCCCTTGAACTAAAGCCTGGCTTTACAGTGGCGGTTGAAATTGTTGTAGCGACAAAGGAAGGCGTTTTAGCTGTTCCACAAGAAGCTCTTTTTCAAGAAGGAAACAAAAATTATGTTTACAAAATCCAAGCTGGCCGGCTTGAAAAAACAGAAGTAACGATTGGGATAGGAAATGACACCCACCAAGAGATTACCTCCGGTTTAACGGCTGGAGATCAGATGGTATTGGATCCCTCTACCGATTTTTCGGAAGGGATGCTGGTAACCCCTGAGGCAGGAAGTGGGGTTTCATGAGCTTCTTAGAAGGACTGCGAGGGGCACTTTTTAGCTTGCGGACCAATAAGCTGAGATCGGGATTGACCATGCTGGGAATCATTATTGGGATTGCTGCTGTGATTGCCGTTGTTACCATTGGGCTGGGGGGCAAGGCAGCCATCATGCAGGAAATGGAGAAAAGCGGGGTTAACCTGTTTGTTATGTATGCCAAGTCCTCCGGAAGTAGTGGACAGGGCGAAGGGGGGCGCTTGACTCTTCAGGATGGGGAGAGTCTGAAACGTGCCCTTCCTCAAATCAAAATATTACTTCCGGCGAGTATCGAGTATACTACGTTAGAGGTCAACCAAAAGCGATCGTCTGCTATGGTTGTAGGAACTACCCCGGAGTTTGCGGACCTGCGCAATCGGGATATTGCCAGAGGGCGTTTCTTCTCCGAGGAAGAATTTGCGGCAGACCGTCGCGTGGTGGTGATTGACCAAACCTTAGGGGATGCCTTATTTGGCGCCGGAAATCCCTTAGGACAGCAGGTTATTATTCAGAGTGTACCTTGTCGAGTCATTGGGGTTTTAGCTAAGGATAAATCTGCCTTTGCTCAATTCAATGTTGGGCCTCAGAATGCTTATTCTTATGTGCCCTGGGGAACCTGGTCGGATGTGTTTCAGTCACGACGAGTGGACCAATTAGAAGGTGCGACGTTTCGGGAGGCGGATTTGGCTAGTACGATTGACAGCGCCAAGCGCATTTTGAATGTGCGTCATGGGACAACCAATCAGTATGAGGCCTTTAATGTACAGCAACTAGTGCAATCCGCGAATACGATTATGCGGATTCTAACAAGTTTTATCGGTTTAGTTGCAGGTATCTCCCTTTTAGTGGGGGGGATTGGAATTATGAACATTATGCTGGTGTCTGTGACAGAACGCACACGAGAAATCGGGCTGCGCAAAGCCGTGGGGGCTAAAGAACGAGACATCTTAATGCAATTTTTATTAGAAGCTATTGTTTTATCTCTGATCGGCGGGATAATGGGGATCGCTTTGGGGGTAGGGAGTGCGCTGATAGCCTCCTACCTTTTGAACTGGCCGCCACTTTTGTCCGGATGGGCGATTATATTTGCCGTATCCTTTTCCATCGGAGTGGGACTTTTCTTCGGTTTTTATCCGGCCTTAAAAGCGGCCAAACTAGAACCAATGGCGGCCTTGAGATATGAGTAGTGAATATTAGGGGGAAGATTTCTGTGTTGACAGGTAAACAAAAGCGTTTTTTAAGAGCTATGGGAAATGAAATGGATCCTATTTTGCAGGTGGGTAAGGGTGGAATTGGGGAAACCGTCGTCACTCAAACCAATGAGACCTTGCAAGCCCGGGAGCTGATCAAAGGAAGGGTTTTGCAAAACTGCCTGGAGGAGCCGAAAACCGTAGCAGCAGAACTTGCCGAACGGACCGGATCGGAGCTGGTTCAAGTGATCGGTCGCAACTTCTTGCTGTTTAAGCAGTCGAAGGATAAGCCGGTAATAGAGTTACCCTAGTAAAGGGGTACTGGAAAAAGGGATCGGACGCATTAAAGCGGTCGATCCCTTTTTAATACCATCAGAAAGCATAAACTTGCGTTATATACTGCAAGAAGGCTAATACGTGCGAAGACAGTGTCTTCGTCTGAAGCATAAGGGCAACTAGGGCCGGCCGCCGGCGCCTGCGGCTTGGTGCCAGCCAAGTTTTCTTTATAAAATTACACACTATCATCGATGATTTTTAATAAGACTTCTTCTACATCATTTGCGAAATCTTTTAAATCCTCATTATTGAACATTGTTACTAAGGCTTTTGGTTTAACCGTGCTAATCACGGTTTTTTCTGCTTCGCGATAGACATTAATACGACAGGGCATTAACAGACTAACTGTAATATCGATCATCAAAGCTGTATGAGCGTATTTAGCGTTGCAAACTTCGATGATCTTCAAAGGTTCTCGTTGAAAGTCCTTTTCCGCTAACGTCGCCTGCACATCATGGGTATGGAGAACTCTAAATCCATTAACTTGAGTATTAGTCTGGACCGCTAAAACTGCGTCATCGAATGACTTTTGTGTAGTAACCTGATATATGGCTTCCAATAGTTTTCGCCTCCCTAAAGATATAAACTTAGTTTGCGTAAAGATCAGTCTTTTAAATCACAAATCTTAAGCTTAATGAAGTCAACCTGTGTCAAGGTTTAAGCTCTGGATGCAAAACGCCCAACCAACATTCCTAAACTTTTGCCACTTATAATGAAATGAAGGGATATTTGCTCAAGCTATCGAATAGTTAGAACATCCAAGTGGAGAAGTAGAAGGGAAGCAAGAGAGGAGTTTTTAGGTTGCAGAAATGTCAATTTATTTGTCCCTCGACAGTGTCCGAGGGAATTGAGACTATTTCTAGAATCAATGAGGATGTCTTGTTCATAAGCGGTGGTACAGACCTTGTTATTAAGCTGCAGGGCGGTCAGGTAAAACCTGCTTGGCTTATGGATATCTCCTTGCTTCCAGAGCTGAAATTTATTAAGGAAGATGACGGTAGGATAAGGATTGGAAGTGGGGCAACCTTCGCTCAAATTAGTGAGAGCGATCTGGTTAGGGAGAAGGCTCGATGTTTAAGTCAAGCAGCGTCTCAGGTTGGGTCTGCCCAAATTCGTAATCGAGCTACCCTAGGTGGAAATATCGCTAATGCCTCACCTGCTGGAGATAGTCTGCCAGCTTTACTGGTTCTTGAGGCTTGGGTCAGTGTTATTGGTCCTCAGGGCTTTCGGAGAGTACCCTTTGCCCAGTTACAGGCCGGTGGAGATGTGGGCTTGCAGGGGAAAGAATTGATAACAGAGATTGATTTTCCAGTGTGGGAGCCTCAGGGAAATGTGCAGATTCTCAGCGTCTTTGGGAAAGTCGGAAGTCGTACTGCGGTTTCCATTGCCCGTTTAAATATGGCGGCAATGCTGGAGTTTGATGCGGAGAATCAACGGATTCTAAATTCAAGATGGGCGGTAGGAGCTTTAGGGCGCACGCCCTTTCGTTTAGAGGAATTGGAGCGAGAAATACAGGGGAAGAGGATTAATTCTGTCTTAGCCCAGGAAATTGCCGACCATTTAACAGGTGTAGTGGATCAAGCGATCCCTGGTCGTGCTTCCCAGGAGTATAAACGTCAGGCTATTCGGGGGTTAGCCTACGATCTCTTGGAGGACTTGTTCCCTCTTAAACTCGGGTAAGGTAAGTAGTGTTAAGTAAAGTAGTAACAATTTATAATTTCGTTATGTATTATGGTACACAATTCGTTAATAAAGAGGATATTTGTCGTTACTTGGAGAATTAAATGAATCATAGAGTTTTAAAACCACATTAACTAGGGGGTAGGAGTATGCCTGCAAATGAAGTTATAGTTCAAGTTTTTAGGCATCTCTTTAATTCAATTGATGAAGGGGTCATCGTGACTGATCCCGAGGGGAAGATCATCTTCTATAATGCTGAAATGGCTAAGTTAGAGGAGTTATTATCAGAACATGTTGTCGGAAAGCATCTGAACGAAGTCTATGACGCTGTAACAGTTGAAAGCAGTGAACACTTGAGTGTTGCCTTAACTCATGAACCTATTCTAGAGAAACATAAAACCTATTTCACGAACAGAGGTAAAGAGGTTACTATTGTCGCCAGTACGTTTCCCGTAATTGAAAACGATCAGGTGGTTGCGGTCTATTCCGTGTGTAAGGATATTACTAAATTCAAAGAATTACTGACTAAAACAATGCAATTGCATGATCAAATTGGTATGGAAGGGCAAGAACAGCGTGGTAGTAATGGAACCCGTTATACCTTTGAATCGATAATCTATGCTAGCTCCACTATGCAGAGACTGATTGCTTCAGCTAAGAAGGCGGCTTTAGCGGATGGGTTTATCTTAGTGTTTGGAGAAACCGGAACGGGTAAGGAACTACTGGTTCAAGCCATTCATAATCACAGCCTTCGCAAAAACGAACCCTTTGTGGCGATTAATTGTGCCGCCATTCCAGAAACACTCTTGGAGAGTATTCTTTTTGGGACGGCTAAGGGGGCTTTTACAGGGGCGGTAGAATCTAAGGGGCTGTTCCAACAAGCTGGACAGGGAACCTTGTTTTTGGATGAACTTAATTGTATGAGTATCGCCCTGCAGGCTAAGATCTTGCGGGTGGTCCAGGAAAAAATGGTGAGGCGAGTTGGCGGAACCACAGAGATTCCTGTTCACTGCCGAGTTATCAGCTCTACGAATGTTGATCCGTGGGAATCCGTGAATAACGGTAGTTTGCGAAAAGATCTTTTTTATCGCTTAGCGGTTATGACCCTTTTTATTCCTCCTTTGAACGATCGGAAGGAAGATATAGAGGCTTTAATTCACTTCTTTTTGAATCGATACCAAAAAATCTATGGATTAGGAGCGGTTCAGATTGGAGCTGATCTAAGGGATGTTTTTCTTAGATATCAATGGCCGGGAAACGTACGGGAGTTAGAGCATATCATTGAAAGCGCGATGAACATGCTTGATGGGCGAAGAGTTATTACCGTTGACCATTTGCCACATTACCTTAAGGCGAAGTTTCTTAGTCAGGATGGAACTTCGTTTGAATTATATAAAAAGGGATCTAGTACTTTAGCTCACGTTTTGCGTGAGGTAGAGAAACAAGTGCTTTGGGAAGCCTTAAAAAACCATGGGGGGAATATCACCAGGGCTGCTGAATCCATAGGGATTGCCCGGCAAAACCTGCAATATAGAATGAAAAAACTTCGTATGCAAAATTTTTAGGCGCGCAAAAAATGTACGCTTTTAATCGTTATTACATGTCTGGCAAGGTTTAGAGTTGTTTAGTACTCCAATCTTTAGGGCAAAAGAAATTTGCGGCCTAAGAGATATTAAGGGGAAACCCCAATTGTCTGAAAGTAGGCACAATTCTTGCAGAAACTATTAAGTTCTATTCTGTTTTATATAAAAGACTGATTTCACGGTGCAATTAAGGAGGTCGCCGGTCCTTTCTCGCCGGAAATTCCTAATCATTAATGAAGAAAGTGGGGTGATGGAGTGTGGCTTTATCGGATTTTCTTGATTTTCTGATGAAAAATACTAGGACTATTTCGGAGTATTCTGAGAATCATTTTACCCTAGTCTTATTGGCAGTGGGAATTTCCTTGGCAATTTGGGTCCCTGTTGGGCTCTTGTTGACAAAAAGTGATAAATGGGCGGCTAGGGTTTTAGCTCTGGCAAACACGATATTTTGTATTCCAAGTTTGTCCATGTTTGCAATTTTAGTAACTATTCCGATGTTTGGATTAGGTCGAAAATCTGCTTTGTTGGCATTAGTTCTCTATGCGATGATGCCCTTGATTCGCAGTGTTTATGACGGGGTTAAAAACGTCGATCGCAGTGTAATCGAAGCCGCTAGAGGGATGGGTATGAGTACAAGGAGAATTCTAGTTGAAATTCTTGTGCCTTTAGGTATGCCGATTATCTTTGCGGGTTTTCGAGTGACGGTAGTAATGACGACTGGGATTGCGGCGATAGCTACCTATATTGGAGAGCGTAATTTAGGGCGGTTTATTCAGGAAGGTCTCGTTCGTTCAAATACTCCTATGATGGTCACAGGTGCTTTGATTATTTCGGTAATTGCTATAGGTTTAGATACTATTCTTGGACTGATTGAGAAACGAATTGTTCCAAAAGGATTAAGAATCAGCCGCTAACTCCTCATCAATACAGAAGGTCTAACTGAGGACAAGATAGAGTTTTCAGAGGAGGCTTAATACTGTACCCAGAACCATATAAAGGTTTACAAAAATCCACATAAGGCTAAGAAGATGATCAAGGAGTTGCTAGAGAATGATACTGGGGAAGAAAGTTAGACTCAAGCCCACTGAAGAGCAGGAGCTTCAGTTGTGGAAGTCGGCAGGAACCTCAAGGTGGGCGTATAATTGGACATTGGACAAACAAGAGAAGAACTATGCAAGTGGTGGAAAGTTCCTTTCAGACAATGACCTAAGGAAAGAATTGACTCAATTGAAGCAAACAGAAGAGTACTCTTGGCTTTATGATGTCTCCAATAATATTACGAAACAGGCCCTTAAAGATGCCTGTAAAGCCTACAAGAAGTTCTTTAACAAACTGGCTGATAAACCTAGATTTAAGAGCAAAAAAAGGTCAAAACCATGCTTTTATAATGATAACGTAAAGTTGAAAGTGAAGAAATTATCGGTGCTTATCGAAAAGGTAGGTTGGGTGCAAATATCAGAACAGATTCCCATGGGTGTAAACTACACCAATCCCAGAGTATCATTTGACGGAAAGTATTGGTATCTGTCTGTAGGAAGCGAACGAGAGCAAATCGTTGAACCCCTGACCAGTGAAGTAGTTGGTATTGATGTCGGAGTAAAGGAACTTGCAGTATGCTCTAATGGCATGACATTCAAAAACATCAATAAGTCTCAAAGTGTCAAGAAGCTAGAGAAACGGCTTCGTAGGTTGCAACGTAAAGTTTCTCGTAAATATGAACTAAATAAGGAGGGAAGCCGTTTCGTCAAAACCTGCAATATTGTAAAAGTTGAAAAGCAAATCCGTGTGCTGCATCGAAGGTTAAATGGGATCAGAAACAATCATATCCATCAAACCACTAAGGCAATTGTGAAAACCAAACCTTGCAAAGTGGTGATGGAAACCTTAAATATCAAGGGTATGATTAAAAATCGACATCTATCTAAAGCTATAGTCAAGCAAAAATTATACGACTTCAAGTCAAAGCTTCAATACAAATGTGAGATTCAGGGCATTGAACTCATTGAGGCAGATAAATGGTATCCGTCTAGTAAGTTGTGTTCTAGTTGTGGGGCTGTAAAGCAAGACTTGAAATTGTCAGATAGAGTGTACAGATGTGATTGTGGTTTAGTGATCGATCGAGATTTCAATGCATCCATTAATCTTTCGAGATATAAATTAGTAGTCTAGTCACTCAAAAGACACTACTAATGTGTACGATTAGTTGCATCGGAATTTAAGCCCTTGGAGTGTTATATCAAACGAAAGTAGTCTTCGGACAAAATCGGACACTATGAATAGGGAAGCAAACAAAGCTTTTATAGACTTTTATGAAGTTTTGGCAACGGAATTTGATGATCGTACTAGAACAAATTACAAAAAAATACCCAGGTCAGGCTATGCCGGCAGTTGATAAATTGTCTATTTCCATTCCTAAAGGCGAGATATGTGTCTTAGTCGGGCCCTCAGGCTGCGGGAAAAGTACAATTTTACGCATGATTAACCGTATGATCGAACCGACATCGGGGATCGTGAAAATTAACGGAGAGGACGTAACACAGAAAAATCCAGACCAGCTGCGGATGGGGATTGGCTATGTCATTCAACAAATTGGACTACTGCCCCATCGAACCATCGCCGAAAATATTGCCATCGTACCTCGGTTATATAAATGGCCGAAGGAGAAAATCAAGCAAAGAGTTGATGAGCTGATTGTTATGATGGGGCTTGACTTGGAGAAAACAAGAGGCAAGTATCCTGCTCAGCTTAGTGGCGGACAAATGCAGAGAGTAGGGGTGGCAAGGGCAATGGCGGTTGATCCGCCTATTATGTTGATGGATGAGCCTTTTGGAGCAGTTGATCCCATTGCTCGGACCCATTTGCAGGATGAATTGCTTCGTTTACAGAAAGAAATAAAGAAGACCATTGTCTTTGTTACTCATGACATTAATGAAGCTATAAAAATGGGGGATAGAATTGCTATTTTTAACGCCGGAAAACTAGTGCAATTTGGAACTCCTGAAGAGATCTTAACCAATCCGGTCAATGAGTTTGTCGAGGACTTTATTGGTCGTGATAGGGTTGTTAAAAAGCTGAATTTATATTCTGCTGGAGATGCAATGCAACCTATCCGTTGTGTTGTGAAGGAAAATGAATTGGGTAATGCTGCTCAGAAAATGAAGGAAGCCGGGGCAGAAGTTGCCTTTCTCTTGAACAAAGCGGGTAAGGCTTGTGGGCATATCACCTCTTCTGATCTTGACGAGTTTGGGAAGGACCTGGGGGGGTTGCGAAAACGAATTGGTAGGACGGAAAAGGCTTTCGTGCAAACAACCACGCCGTTCCCTGATGCACTTTCCTTATTGCTGGAGTATGATGCGGATTATCTCGGAATTTTAAAGGGCGAGGAACTATGTGGAATGCTCTCTTTCAAAGGGATTAGGAAGCATGTGTACAGGAAAGAGGGGGAGTAAATGAGTTGGGAGAATTTTAGATTTGCTCTTTTCGAGAAGGCTCCAGAGGCTTTGTTGGAGCATTCTATGATTGTTGTGGTCACAATAGGGATCGCAATTTTGATTTCCATACCCCTGGGAATTTTCCTAAGTCGTCCGAGGTTTAAAAAGTTCGGCCTTTTTACCATGAATATACTCAACCTTTTACAAGCTGTTCCGGGACTTGCTGTTATTGCCTTGGCTTTACCCTTTCTTGGATTGGGAATGAAGCCTGCCATAATTGCGCTTTTGTTCCAGAGTCTGTTGCCCATCGTAAGAAATACGATTGCTGGTTTATTAGGTGTTAGTTCAGATGTTAAGGAAGCTGCCAGCGGTATGGGAATGTCCCAACGGAGAATTCTTTTAGAAGTGGAAATTCCGTTGGCTATACCGATTATTCTGAGCGGTATTCGCACGGCAACGGTCTATGTCGTAAGTATGGGTACACTAGCCTCTTTTATTGGGGCCGGCGGTTTGGGCAATCTTATTCAGGGTGGATTAACTCTTTTCAGGCCTGAATACTTGCTGGTTGGTGCAGGACTTGGGGCGCTGATGGCTATCTTTTTAGATCGGATGATCAATTATCTTGAGTATCGAATTACCCCGCCAGGGATGTAGATTGAGTAAGCGGAAAGAGTGCGAGTGAACGGTTCTTGGCCTGGCATTCTTTGCTTGCATATCGACTAACATTAAGGCGCTTAAGGAACTAAGGTGATTTATTGAACCGTTAAAAAGGAGGGGATTGCCAAAATAATGAAGATTGGGTCTACGCTAATATTGTGAAAAGATGTATAATTAGGACAACTCAATTAAAGGAAGGGGTATGTACATGAAGAAACGATCATTATTTCTCGTTGCAATCTTGACCCTGGCATTAGCTTTAGGTGGGGTTATTGGTTGCGGATCAAAGACGCCTGCGGATGCACCGGCTCCAGACAAGGCGAAAGAAGGACCAACCATTAAGATTTCCTCCAAGACCTTTACTGAAGCTGCACTTTTAGGAACGATGAGTCTTCAGTATCTGGAAGAGCTTGGCTATCCTGTCGAAAACAAAATGGGACTTGGCGAATTAGCCGTCATCAGACCTGCTTTGACCTCCGGGCAAATTGATCTTTATTGGGAGTACACAGGTACAGGTGTTATGAATTTAATGGAGCATGAGCCTGTATTTGAGGCTGAAGAAAGCTACAAACTCATTAAAGAATGGGATGCTAAGAATGGAATTGCTTGGCTGGATTATGCCCCGCTTAATGATACTTACGGAATTGTGGTCCGTCCGGAGATTGCTGAAAAGTATAATTTAAAAACTATTTCTGACTACGTTGCTCAAGTGAAAAAGGGTGAAAGCCTTAAATTTGTTGGTTTCCCTGAATGGGAAGGAAGAGCAGATGGATTGCCATCGTTTGAAAAGGTTTATGATTTTAAAATGCCAAAAGGAGATTTTGTCAATGTAGCTATGGGTCTCAACTATGAGACTCTTGCCAACAAAAAAGGGGATCTGGCTTTGGCTTTCACTACGGAACCGAGAATTGTCACGGATAAGCTAGTGATGCTCGAGGATGATAAGAAGGCGTTCCCGGTTTATAATGCAGCTCCTGTTGTACGTCAGGCAGTCGTGGATGCGTATCCTACCCTGGCTGAGGATCTTAAGAAATTGAGCTCTGTGTTAGATACCAAGACGATTACTGAACTGAACATGCAAGCTGACGTTGAGAAGAAGTCCATTGAGGAAGTTTCAACGACGTTCTTAAAGAGTAAGGGATTGATTAAGTAGGTCGGCTTGGAGCGAAAGTTGTGGTGCGAGCCCGTTTGGGGCGGAGGCATTGACTTAGCCCATTCGCACATCCTCCGCCGGTAAGTATTCTTTTGGGATCGCGGCTACGGCGATACTCTCCACTGGAGACTATCGTGTGCCGTCGCTATTCGCTTGCCGATAAGGCTAAAACTCAAAACCTCTGGGCTTTCTGAATGTGAACCGTTGAGTTTCTTCACGCCTTATCGGCTGCTCTCATTGACGCGACTCTACTCACATGCTCATTAAGCTAAGTCAATGCCTCTTATCTTGGGTCTGGGCGGACGCACCTCAACTTCGGTGCTGCGCCGAGGGGCTAGGAACGGGGGAGGCATTTCTTTGGCAAGTCGCTTACCTAATTAAATTGGCCACTTTATGCCCAATTGTTTTTCAAGGGGTGTAAAGTGGCTTTGTAAACTTTTGCTTCGTGAAAGGCTGGATTTGTATATGGCTAAATTGGATCGGTTTGTTACTTTGTTTGGTGTGCCTGAATTTGTCATTCCTCACCTCTCTCGTTTTGTTTCTGAGGGTGAGATGGAGCTGGTGATTCGGCTGGATGGGGAGAAGTGTTCTGTGCTTGAAGTGGCGTCAAGGTTAGATGGCGCTTTAGAGGATGTGCAGGATTTTTTGATTAGCTGTTATAATAGGCATATTGTTCATAAGGAAGAGCTTGATGGGGAACTTGTTTATTATGGGGCGGATTTCTATGAGCTTTTGGATTATTTATGTAAGTTTGATATAGACTATTATCTGATTGAAGAGGGTTTGAAAAAAGCTTTAGATCAGTGGTGTTATAGTGTTTACGCTGAGCGAATGGATTCCTATCTTGATTCGCTTAAAAACAGAGAAGTAGTGGATAGGTGTCCGGAGACGTTTCTAATGATTGAAGATCTTGACGAGGTACTGGAGTCCGTGAGCGATATTCGTGTAGTTCCTTGTAATTGTCGCAAGTTGGCAGAGCATTGTGCTAAGCCAGTAGAAACTTGTTTGAGTTTCGATGACTCCATAACCGACCGGACATCAGGTCGTTCGCTTACGAAGGAAGAGGCCAAAGAGCTTATCAAGACGGCTCATAGGAAAGGTCTGATGCATCAAGTAAATAGTGACTGGAAGACAAAGGGACCGACTTATATTTGTAATTGTTGTTCCTGCTGTTGTTACCCTTTACGCCTAGCTCAAGAAAAGGGAACCAAGGGCGTATTTCCAGTCATTCGTTACATGGCTCAGTATGATGAAACTAAATGTTCACATTGTGGAGCATGTGCTAAGCGCTGCCATTTCGAAGCTTTTTATCTGGGAGATACGGAAACGGTCGTGAAGGGCAAGGCGCGCAGAAGGGTCATGTTCGACCAGAGCAAATGTTGGGGTTGCGGGATTTGTGTCGAGGCTTGTACCGGTAAGGCTATTTCCATGGTCCAAGCTATCGATGATGGGGCAGAAAAGGCGCAATAATATTATGCGGAGCTAAAATATTTGGCGCGTAGATATCTTGAAAAGTTAGGACCCTAGAGAGAATAGGGAAGCAAATATTTTTTGCGGTAACGCTTTCCTTTCTTTTATTTTCTTTTATTTAGAGGGGAATTCTTTGTCTTGGTAAGGTAGAAAGATGCCTTAAGGAAGCCGGTATAATTAGTCTGACTGAGCCTATAGGGGCCTATATGAATCTTTTAAGGCTTAAACAAATAACTTCAAGTCGGGAATTTGTCCTTTCCTAAGGAGTGGCATGAAACTTGCAACGTTTGTCAGTGAGGTCTTAACCCACTTGCGGATATGGATATCGGCAAGCGAGGAGCAGAGTTTATAGCTCAATAATACCTGAAGTTGTTTAGGTATTGGAGATAACTCTGGAGATAAGCTAAGCAGAGAGACATCAAAAACTTGGAGTGTAGAACGATAAACAGATAAGAATTAGGAAAGGAAAAGGTTAGGTTTTTTCCAAGTTTTATTAACCAGGTACTACCAATGAAAAAGATTCGTTCCAATAGTATAGAACAAACAACTCCATTATTGCGCTGGGTGAGTGAGGGACAGATTGAGGAAATTCATTTTGCAACCTTAGAGGTCCTGGAACGAACGGGAGTTAAAGTAGATCACCCAGAAGCGTTACAACTGTTGAAAGATGCGGGATGTATTGTTAATGAGAACCGTGTTCGAATTCCGAGTTGGTTAGTAGAGGAATGCATTCGCTTAGCACCGAGCAAAATTGTGGTAGCTAATCGGAAGGGTAACCGGGTTATGCCTTTAGAAAAGAATCGCACATATTTTGGAACAGGCTCAGACCTGCCCTACACGATAGATTTAGAAACAGGTAAGCGTCGACGTTCTACTAAGAACGATGTGGAGCTTGCTTGCCGGGTTATGGATTATTTACCTAATTATGATTTTGTCATGAGTTATGCTATCGCCTCGGATACGAGTTCTAAGGTGAGCGATCTTCATCAATTAGAAGCAATGGTTTCTAATACGATAAAACCGATGATTGTTACGGCCCATGATGAAATCAACATGCGGGCTCAATTAGAGATGGCGGCTTTAGTAGTTGGTGGTAAAGAAGAGCTTAGGAAAAATCCCTTCTTAATACTTTACTCTGAGCCAATCTCTCCCTTAGTGCACACCAATGACGGGGTGGGCAAGATGTTTGCTTCCTTTGAATATGGGGTGCCTGTGGTTTATACTCCAGGAATTTTGTCTGGGGCTACTACGCCGGTAACGAAAGCCGGAACCATTGTATTAATGAATGCTGAAGCGTTAGCGGGAGTCGTCATGGCTCAATTAAAACAAAAAGGAGCACCTATTATCATTGGCGGCGGTGCAACTCCTATGGATATGAGAACTACCGCGACCTTGTATGGATCTCCGGAAACCATGATGAACTATGCTATCATGACTCAATTATCCCAATTTTATGGTATTCCAAACTTTACGGAAGCTGGTTGTGTCAATTCGCCGGTTCCTGATGCTCAGGCAGGTATGGAGGCTGGAAATGGGATTTTAATGGCTCAGTTAATGGGTGCTAATCTAGTTCACGATGTGGGATATCTAGAAGGCGGAAAAACCGGTTCCTTGACCTTCCTCACTATGTGCAACGATTTCATGGATAATGCTCGTTACATGGGAAGAGGAACTCGTATTGATGAAGAGACCATGGCTGTCGATGTAATTGATGAAGTGGGACCCGGTGGAAACTATGTTAGCCATGAACATACCTTTAAGCATTTCCGTGAAGAAGTGTGGACGCCTAAACAGTTTAATCGCTCATTCTGGGAGATTTGGGAAGAGCAAGGGTCTAAATCCATGGAAGATAATGCTGAGGAATTGGCAAAAGAAATTGTGGCTAATCATACTTCAGAACCATTAAACGAAACCATCCGGCAGGGATTAAATGAAATTATTGCTGAGACGGATAAAGCGAAAGCGACTAGTAGACGAAAGAAATAAGGAAGTACAGAAGTAGCGGACTCTAACTCCTTCTTAATGGGGAAGGCGACACGGCTATACTTTATCAAAGTCGGAAGTAAGTTCTACGAGGGAACACCCACTTTGGGGAGGGGGTGTTCCGAGGATTGTATGAAAGGGGTATAGTAATGGGAGTAGGAAGTTCACACGGCAACGGGCTGTTCTTTCGAACGCTCACGGAAAAGCAAGCAGAGGAGATACATCTCGCAAGTTGTCAAATCCTCGAAGATACAGGCATGGTGATTCACCATGAGGAGGCAGTCGAACTACTTCGGAAGGCAGGGGCGCATGTAGAAAATGGCAACCGGGTTTATTTTCCGAGTTTTCTTGTGAAGCAAGCATTGCAATCGGCCCCTTCACGGGTGACACTATATAACCGTAATGGAGATGCTGCGCTGCATTTAGAAGGGTCTAATGTTTACTTTGGCACAGGATCTGATACGTTGAACTATCTTGATCCCTTCACCTTAGAACGGCGGAGTTGGCGTCAGGAGGATGTCGCTAAGGCGATTAGAATCTGTGATAAATTACCCAATATTGATTTTGTCATGTCAATGGGGCTATTATCTGATGTGAATCCCTTGATGATTAACCGGGAACAATATGCAATTATGGTTCAAAACACAGAGAAACCTCAAGTAGTTATTGCCGAAGACGGGGATACTCTGAAAGATATTATTGAGATGGCATCTAGTGTTAGAGGCGGAAACGATCGTTTGCGTCAGAAACCTCTGTTTATGATCTATACGGAGCCGACCTCGCCGCTCCAGCATCCCAAGGAATCTATTGAAAAGTTGTTAATTGCTGCAGAATATGGAGTTCCCTCAAATTTCGCCTGTGGCGGTGTTGCCGGCGCATCCGTTCCTACGACAGTGGCAGGGGCTTTGGTACAGGCCAATGCTGAAGCCTTGAGCGGGTTAGTTATTCATCAGCTGAAAGCTCCGGGGGCTCCCTTTGTTTACGGTTATGGGAATTCTCCCCTCGATATGCGCACGATGCAGGCTGTTTATGGTACACCTGAAGCTGTGCTCTTTCAAGGAGGAGCCGTTGATCTAGCCCACTATTATCAGCTTCCGTCTTGGGGCTATGCTGGATGCAGTAACTCTAAGGTTTGCGATGAACAGGCAATCATGGAGTCGACGATGTTCACTTTAATGGGAGCCCTCCAAGGGTGCAATATTATGCATGATGTTTTCTACATGGAATTTGGGATAACAGGCTCTTTAGAGTTGCTGGTTATCTCCAATGAGGTGATTGGACGGACCCGGCGGTTGTTGAAGGGGATTGATACAGATAAAGAGTCCTTAGGAGTCGAGTCAATCATGCGGGTTGGCCCAGGAGGAAATTTCCTTGGAGATGACCATACGGCGAAGCATTTTAGACAGAACTGGATGCCAGATCTTTCGGATTTCAATAATTATGAAAACTGGACTGAGAACGGCAGTAAGACCATGGTTGAACGGGCAAGAGACCGCATCAAACTTATCTTAGAAACTCATCAGCCAAAACCTGTCTCTGAGGAAGTAAAGGCTCAGATTAATGAAGTTCTTCGGAAGGCTAAGGAAAAGCTTGGGGGGAGCTAAGCCCGGGCTAGCAGCGGAGAGGCGTCTCGTGCCTTGCTAAAGTCTGGAAGTTCAGATTTACAGAACAAGTCCACTTTAAATATGATAGAATATAGTCTTAGTAGTATTGATCTGCAACAAACTTATGTTGCGCACCTTTTGGATAGCCTATATTATGAGGAGGAAAAATCTAAATGAGCAGTTTAAATGATTTAGCAGAACTGGTGATCAGTGGGAACTATAATGGGGCTAAGGAATTAACCCAGAGGCTGATCGATAATGGCACAGAGCCCCTGGAGATAATTAATCAGGGATTAATGGCGGGTATGAATGTTGTTGGTGTTCGCTTTAAAGCTGGGGATATGTTTGTCCCAGAGGTTATGATGTCTGCTAAGGCTATGAGCACAGGAATTGAACTGGTAAAACCCCTGATTGCGGATCGAGACATGCCTTCTGCAGGGACGGTGTTAATCGGCACGGTAAAGGGTGATCTTCACGACATCGGGAAAAAGCTTGTCGTTATGATGATGGAAAGTGCTGGATTTAAGGTTATTGATCTGGGTGTTGACATAAGTCCGGAAGCTTTTGTTGAAGCTGTTAAGGAACATAAGCCCCAAGCTATTGGTATGTCCGCTCTTCTGACAACGACTATGCTGTCGATGAGAGATACCATTGAGGCTCTGGAGGAAGAGGGCTTACGTGATTCTGTCAAGATCGTAATTGGAGGGGCCCCTATATCACAAAGTTTTGCTGAGGAAATTGGTGCAGATGGATATGCACCAGATGCTGCAGCAGCTACAGATTTGTGTAAAAAATTAATCGCCTAGGAGTAATTTAATCCGTGATTATTGGGTATGACAGATAATATAGGTTAAGATAGGTATAATGAAAGGGTACAGGAGTCCTGAGGGATGACTGTACCTATTTCTAAAACCATGAGAACCATAGAGACTTGGGGTAAGACCTATTGAGTACCTCGTCAAGTTTCTTTTAAAGATTCAAGTGAGGAGTGATCAAGCATGATCAGTAACTATGACATTTCTCAAGCTATGACAGTTAAGCTGGACTCAGAATTGCCTGAAATGCAAGAATTTGTGGAAGGGATTAGACGGGCTCCGGATCGAGGGTATAGCCTATCTCTCAATCAAACGAAAATTGCTCTCAAGAATGCCTTGCGCTATGTTCCCGAAGAATTACATGAACAATTGGCTCCGGAATTTTTAGAGGAACTACGAACCAGAGGCAGGATTTATGCCTATCGTTATCGTCCGGCGGGCAGATTGTACGGCAAACCTATCGAGGAATACAAGGGAAACTGTATAGAGGGTAAGGCTTTTCAGGTAATGATCGATAATAACCTGGATTTTGAGGTGGCACTTTACCCTTACGAACTTGTGACTTATGGCGAAACAGGAAGTGTCTGTCAAAACTGGTTGCAGTATCGCTTGATTAAGAACTATCTGGAAGTTATGACGGATCAGCAGACCCTGGTCATGGAATCCGGTCATCCCGTCGGATTGTTCCCCTCTCGTCCAGAAGCTCCGCGAGTCATCATCACCAATGCTTTAATGGTCGGGATGTTTGACAATCAGAAGGATTGGGAGATTGCTGAACAGATGGGTGTCGCGAACTATGGTCAGATGACAGCCGGGGGGTGGATGTATATTGGCCCCCAGGGAATTGTGCATGGTACCTTTAATACCTTACTTAATGCTGGGCGAATGAAGTTAGGTATTCCCCACGATGGGGATTTAAGAGGGCGTTTGTTTATTTCGTCAGGTCTTGGCGGCATGAGTGGAGCTCAAGGAAAATCCGTAGAGATTGCCCGTGGTGTGGGGATTATTGCTGAGGTTGATGAGTCTAGAATCAAGACTCGCTATGAGCAGGGTTGGGTCAGTAGAGCCTCTACAGATCTAGAAGAAGTTTTTCGTATTGCAGCTGAGTATGTGCAAAAAGAAGAACCCATCTCCATCGCCTATCAGGGTAATGTTGTGGATTTATTGGAGTATGCGGTTGATCATCAAATCAAAGTGGATTTGCTGAGTGATCAGACCTCCTGTCACGTTGCCTATGAAGGAGGGTATTGCCCTCAAGGGATATCCTTCGACGAGAGGACGAGGTTACTGGCAACTGATCGAGTCGAGTTTAAAAAGCTTGTAGACCGGAGTTTGGTTCGTCAATTTAAATTAATTCGGACGCTGGTAGAACGTGGGACGTATTTCTTTGATTATGGTAATTCGTTTATGAAAGCTGTTTATGATGCCGGAGTAAAGGAGATCTCAAAAAACGGCATGGATGAGAAAGATGGCTTCATTTTCCCATCCTATGTAGAAGATATTATGGGACCTGAGCTTTTTGATTATGGGTATGGACCCTTTAGATGGGTTTGTCTAAGTGGCAAACCGGAAGATTTACGTAAAACTGATGCGGCAGCGATGGCTTGTATCGACCCTAATCGCCGGGGTCAAGATCGAGATAACTATATTTGGATTAAAGATGCTGAGAAAAACAAACTAGTCGTTGGAACCCAGGCCCGAATTCTTTATCAAGATGCCGAAGGGCGAATTAAGATTGCTCTCAAATTCAATCAAATGGTTCGGAGCGGGGAGATTGGGCCCGTCATGCTGGGTCGGGACCATCATGATGTAAGTGGAACAGATTCTCCATTTAGAGAGACGGCAAACATCAAAGATGGCAGTAATGTCATGGCAGACATGGCGGTACAAAGCTTCGCGGGAGATGCCGCCCGGGGTATGAGTCTTGTTTCTCTACATAATGGAGGAGGCGTCGGCATTGGCAAAGCTATCAATGGTGGATTTGGCCTGGTGCTTGATGGGAGCGAGCGAGTGGACAGCATCATAAAATCTGCTCTATTATGGGACGTGATCGGTGGAGTTGCGCGACGGTCTTGGGCTAGAAACGAACATTCCATTGAGACGAGTATCGAGTTTAATGAACGGTATAAAGGTTTAGGACATATTACAGTTCCGTTTATTCCTAAGGATGAATTGATTGATCGGTTGGTTGGAGAGTAAGTTGCCGTCGTCTGCGTCCATTGACGCCATTCCTCTAAAGTGCTCCTTAAGCTAAGAAACTTACTCTGGCTTGGGGCTCGAAGCAGTATTTCTTGCTTCTTGAAGTTGAAAAAAGGGGTTAGCATTGATTGCTAACCCCTTCGATGGATCGATTCCTTGCATTTTAGTGGGCGGAATTTGAAATAGTGACTACCATGCTTACTTCGCCTGAGTTTTGAGCTTCAGTGAAGATTTTCTTGATTCCAGTCCATACTTGTTCATCGTTTCCATCAATATGGGTGCTGAGAGAACCCACTTTGTATTCTACGTTTTCTTGGGATAAGGTTTGAATAGCATTTGTAATGACTTGACTAGCGTTATTCGTTTTTTGCGGGTAAATTGATACTTCTGCACAGAGCATTTTGACGGCCTCCTTAAGAATTAATCACATATAGCCTTCCCAGTTTGAGTTTAATTATTGATACTGGGATTTCGGGTTTGGACAGGCTATAGCATCTTTGGAGGCTGCAAGTTTGGGGGGAAATAATGGAATCTATTACGTGGGATAACTTGAAGTTAGATACTTCAGAGATCTATCGGCGAATCGGCATGCCGGATGCAGATTCTAAGCGGAGTCAGAACTTTAAACCTGTGATTGAACAGATGCGCCTCAAAGCTTTAGAGCTTATTGAAGCTCGCTGTATCTATGACTATATCCCGGTGGAAGTCACGGGTCCGGGAGAAATTCTTCTGGCAAACCAGTATCCTATTAAGGCTGTTACCTCGTTTTTTACGGGAGCAACCGAGGTGTTAATTGCGATTCAGACGATTGGTTTTCCTCTCGAAAAAGAATCAATCCGTTTGTTTGAAGCAGGGGAGATGCTCGATGGGATGGTCTTGGATGGTTGCGGGACCGTTGCCCTTGATGAGGCTTTGGAATTGTTAAGGGGCATGGTTGTTGAGCAGGTGCTAGCTCGCGGTTTACAGACGGGTCATAACTTATGCCCGGGTGGTTATCAGATTCCTCTGGAAGCTCAGAAAATCTTATTTACTCTTCTTGATGGGGGTGAACTGGGCATCACCTTAGGGGAAGGAATGTTAATGTCTCCGGTAAAATCTCACACCTTAGTTATCCCAGTTGGTGAAAAGCTCAATAAGCCGAATTTGTCTTGCGCAATAACTTGTGAGATGTGTGCTGAACAGCAAAATTGTGCTCACAGCCGCATAAAATTTGGCAAATCCAAACCAGTATAACTAGTTGTTGACTTCTCCAAGTTTGGAAAACAGTTTAAGGAAGCAGGGGACGGTTCTTTTGCTTCTAAAATTGACTTGAAGGGAGATGATTATGTGGTTTATGCCGATCTCTTAATCCATTCTGCGCAAATGATGGCGACGATGAGTGGTTATTCCGAGAGTCCAGCTTGCGGGGAAGATATGTCGAAGATCGGGTTGATCGCAGACGGGGCCGTGGCTATCCGAGAGGGAAAAATTGTTGCAGTAGGCACAACACAGGACCTTCGCGCCGAGGGTTGGGTAGGACCTGATACAAAGGAAATAAGTGCACGGGGTAAAGTTGTTACTCCGGGGTTCGTGGATCCTCACACCCATGTTCTCTACGCCGGTTCACGGGAGAATGAATTGTCCTTAAAGTTAAAAGGGGTTCCTTATCTCGAGATACTTAAACAAGGTGGAGGAATTCTTTCGACGGTTCGGAGTACAAAGCAGGCTTCGGATGAAGAGATTAAGGCGCAAACACATCGTCGACTTCGGACAATGCTCAGCATGGGAACCACGACGGTTGAGGCGAAGAGTGGTTATGGCTTAACGGTGGAGGAAGAACTGCGGGCTTTGCGTCTTATCCATGAGTTAGATGGAGAACAGTCGGTTGATTTGGTACCGACGTTTATGGGAGCCCATGCGGTTCCGCCAGGTTACAGCGAAGAGGAGTTTACCAACTATGTTGTGGATGAGATGTTGCCTCAAATTGCTGCTGAGGGCCAAGCGGAGTTCTGTGACGTTTTTTGTGAACCCGGAGTTTTTAGTCTTGAATCCAGCGAGCGGATATTACTAAAGGCGCAAGCCTTAAATTTAAAGTTAAAAATGCATGCAGACGAATTAGCTTCAGCAGGAGGAGCACAATTAGCAGCAAAACTAGGTGTTATTAGCGCCGATCATTTACTGCAAGCTTCAGATGAAGGAATCGCTGCTCTAGCCCAACAAGGTGTGATTGCCGTGCTGCTTCCGGCGACTTCCTTTAATCTTGCTAAGAATTCCTATGCCAGAGCGAGGGAGATGATTCGAGCAGGGGTACCTGTAGCGCTGGCTACGGATTCGAACCCCGGATCCTCTCCTACGGAATCTATGCCTTTGGTTTTAACCTTGGCCTGTCTTTACCTAAGGATGACCCCGGAGGAAGCGTTGACTGCGGTGACGATTAATGCAGCGCATGCTATCGGAAGGGCAAATCAAATAGGGAGTTTAGAGGTTGGAAAACAAGGAGATGTGGTTATCCTAGATATTCCAAATCTAAATTATTTGCCCTATCATTTTGGAAGTAATCCCGTTGAAATGGTGTTTAAGAGAGGAAAAGTTGTCTGGAGTATTTAGGAAACTATTGGAATATACTGACTATTTTCTGGTCTGCTCAATTCATCTCCTTTCGACAAAAGTTTATCTAATATATTGTTGATGATATTTGGAAAATATATTAGAATGTTCCAAGGTTCATTAATTTGTTGAAATGAGGTTTTCCAAAATGGAGCAGTTAATAGATCAGCAAATAGAAGAATTAAGATTAGAAATGCATGAAGTTGCTTCCGACAAAAATCTCACTGATTATCGAGTTGTGAGTATTAGCTGTAAATTAGATGCCTTGATTAACGAGTTTTATGTAATGAAAAGACTTAAGATAAGCTCGTAAAAAAAGTGGAGCGGTTTCACCGGCCGCCTACCCCAGAGAGGCTGTTCTTGGTTTCCGAATTGGATTAACTAAGAGCAGCTTTTTTTCTATTCTGGAATCTTGGCCATAAGGCCTTGCTCTATGGCAGTGCTCTAATCTTGAACGTCCTGTTCGAGTCTCTAATCATTGGGCATCCTTCCTCGAACTATGATATAATAAGATGTTCTACAGCTTTTGCTAAGGAAAAGAGGGTTAGTATGAATGTCTTAACTGCTGAGAATTTGACAAAAAGTTATGGCGAGAAGGTTCTTTTCACAGACATTTCCTTTGGGATCGACGAAGGGGAAAAAATAGGGATTATTGGAGTCAATGGGACGGGCAAGTCTACATTGCTTAAAATATTGGCGGGTATCGAATGGCCAGATCAGGGCAAAGTTACGACAGGTAATAGTATCCGCTTAGAGTATCTCCCTCAAAATCCGGAGTTCGAGGATTCTGCAACAGTCTTACAGCAGGTCTTTAAAGGGAATTCCCCGGAGATGAGGTTGCTGCGGGAGTATGAATTAGCCTTAGAAAAGCTGAATGAAGATTCCGATGATCCGATACTTCAGCAAAGGTTAATCACCTTAGGTCAGCAAATGGATGAGTTGGATGCCTGGCAACTTGAAAACGAGGCCAAAACCATCTTGAATAAGCTGGGGATTTCAGGGTTTCACACCTTGGTAGGAAATCTTTCAGGTGGACAGAGAAAACGGGTTGCCTTAGCTAGTGCTCTCATTACCCCTACCGATATCCTGATTCTTGATGAGCCAACCAACCACATTGATAACGATACTGTCGACTGGTTGGAGCAGTATCTTCATAAACGCAAAGGTGTGCTGGTAATGATCACCCACGATCGGTATTTTCTTGATCGTGTGGTTGGTCGAGTATTGGAGTTAGACCAGGGGAAGCTTTATCCTTATCCAGGTAATTATAGCCGCTTCTTGGAGTTAAAAGCAGAACGAGAGGAGCAGGTGGAAGCTACTGAGCGAAAACGCCAAAATCACTTTCGCAGCGAGCTTGCTTGGATGCGGAGAGGGGCTAAGGCTCGAACGACAAAGCAAAAGGCTAGGATTGAACGGTTTGAAAAACTGCAGGCTGAGAAGCCGCTGGAGCAGGCAGGTCGGATTGAAATGCCGACTGGGGCATCTCGTTTAGGAAAGAAGATTCTAGAATGTACTGACGTTCGAAAAGAGTTTCCTGATCGGGGGGTGGTCATTAAGAACTTCAGTTATATCCTCTTGAGAAATGACCGGATAGGGATTATTGGCCCTAATGGAAGCGGCAAGTCTACGTTGCTAAATCTAATCGCCGGTAACCTGACACCGGATCGTGGAAGCATAGAATTGGGGACGACGGTTAACTTGGGATATTTTTCTCAGGAAAACACCTATTTCGATCCGGATATACGAGTGATTGATGCGATCAAAGCCGTAGCGGAAGTAATTCCCACGGCAGATGGAGGTTTTTTGACGGCCTCTCAAATGTTAGAACGCTTTTTGTTTCCACCAGCCGTTCAATGGACCCAGATTAATAAACTCTCCGGAGGGGAAAAGCGCAGGCTGTATCTATTGAGGATCTTGATGGGTGCGCCGAATGTTCTTTTATTAGATGAACCTACCAATGATTTAGATATTCAAACCTTAACGATCTTGGAAAGCTATCTGGATGATTTTCCGGGGGCAGTCATCGCTGTTTCTCATGATCGCTATTTTCTGGATCGTGTCACAGATAAGATCTTTGCTTTTGAAGGGGACGGAGAAATCCGATCCTATGAGGGAAATTACTCGGACTATCGTGAGCAGGCATACGCTGCTGAACAAGAAGCTGAACAGGCCGTGAAACTAGCGTCTTTAGCAAAAAACTTCCGAGGCATTGATGTGGGGTTGGAAAAGGAAGAATCAGAGAGGAAGAAAGAACGTCCTCTGAAAATGAGCTATAAAGAGCAACAGGAATATGCTAAGATTGATGCTCAGATTGCTCAAGTTGAAGAAGAACTTCAAAAAACCAACCAAGCCATGAATGAGGCGGGTAGTGATTTTGGAAAGCTAAATGAGTTAGTAAAAATACAACAAACCCTTGAACAAAAACTAGATGATCTGCTGGAACGTTGGACGTATTTGACGGAACTGGCAGAGAAGATAGAGCAAAACAAGGGCTAGGAACAATGTTCTTTGAATTAGCGATTTGACTTAAACAATTGGAGGATAAAAATAATGGATAAAAACACCTTGGACTTGATGAAAAAGTTGGTTGAGGAGAAGAAACTGAAGAGCTCTCAACAAGGCGGTCCTATTAAAGCTACGCAGAAAATCGGAGAAAAGAGAAAAGGCATCAAACGACGCAAGGTCGGTGGAATGTTTGATAAGTAAGACTCCCGCTTTTTCAAAGGGGAGGAGCTCTGCACATATAAGTTTACTTAAGGGAGAGAAGTAAAGTCAGATGAGTGTTTTAACTGTTGAAAATGTCAGCCATGGGTTTGGTGGACGTAAGATCTTTGAAGATGTTAGCTTTCGTTTATTAAAAGGTGAGCACGTTGGCTTAGTTGGAGCGAATGGGGAAGGGAAATCGACCTTTCTGGATATTATTACAGGTAAGCTTATGCCTGATAAAGGTAAGGTGGAATGGTCGAATCGAGTGACGGTGGGTTACCTAGATCAGCATACGGTTTTGTCCAAAGGGAAGACCATTCGAGATGTGCTTAAAGAGGCCTTCCAGGGAATGTATGACTTAGAAGCAGAGACCTTGGAGATGTATGACCGAATGGGAAATGTCTCCGAAAGTGAAATGAACAAGCTTCTGGAAGACGTAGGAGAAATCCAGAGCATTCTAGAGCACAATGGTTTTTACATGATTGATGCAAAGATTGAAGAAATTGCTAATGGACTGGGGCTTGGAGAAATTGGTCTGGACAAGGATGTAGCGGATTTGAGCGGTGGACAGAGGACAAAGGTTTTATTGACCAAACTATTACTGCAAAATCCAACCATTTTAATTTTAGACGAGCCAACGAACTTTTTAGATGTAGAGCATATTGAATGGTTAAAACGCTATCTTAATCAGTATGAGAATGCCTTTATCCTTGTTTCTCATGATGTGCCATTTTTGAATAGTGTTATTAACGTTATTTATCACGTGGAAAATGCGCTGTTGACACGCTATACAGGAAATTACGAGCAATTTATGGAGCTCCTAGAAACTCGAAAGATCCAGGAACTAAAAGCCTATGATAAGCAGCAAAAAGAAGTGGACCGCCTCGAAGACTTTATTGCTCGTAATAAAGCACGGATTTCAACGACTGGGCGGGCAAAAAGCCGGCAGAAGCAGCTGGAAAAAATGGATCTGATTGAGCGACCTCGGGAGAGGATTCAACCAAAGTTTAAGTTTAGAGAAGCTCGATCCCCCGGAAAGATGATTTTTGAGGCAAGGGATATTGTTTTGGGTTATGATGAGCCCTTAACTCGTCCTTTGGATTTAGCCCTGGAGCGTGGACAGAAAGTTGCTATCCGTGGAGTGAACGGATTAGGAAAATCCACCTTGCTAAAGACACTCCTCGGATTTATCCCGCCGGTGTCCGGTGAAGTTGAGTTAGGAGACTACCTTTACCCGGGTTACTTCGAGCAGGAATCCAGTCGCAAGAATACTAAGACGGCACTGGAGGAAGTGTGGGATGAGTTTCCCGGCATGACAAACTCTGAGGTGCGCGGAGCCTTAGCTAGATGTGGTTTGACTAGTGAACACATCTCCAGCAAAATGATGGTTTTAAGTGGGGGAGAGAATGCCAAGGTTCGCTTGTGTAAGCTGATGCTGAAAGATGTGAACTGGCTGGTTCTTGACGAACCTACGAATCATTTGGACGTAGAGGCTAAGGCTGAACTTAAGCGGGCGATTAAGGAATATAAAGGAACTGTCATTGTCGTTTCCCATGAACCGGATTTTTACGAAGATTGGGTCACGGATGTGTGGAACCTGGAGGAATGGACAACGAAAATCGTGTAAGGGAATAGATTGTTTGTTAGAAATCTTATCCACTAAACAAAAGGCTTGCTGATAATGTCAGTAAGCCCTTTTCAAGTCCGCCAAGCTGGTAATAAATTCTTAGACTATATGTAATGATTTAATGAGTATATGCATCTACGGCTTCAGTGAGCATTTCTTTCCATGAAAGGAAATTAGTCGTCTTTCGGACGTGCGCATCTATAGCTTCATCAGGGATAGCTTCGTAATCTTCTTCTGAATTTACGACAAATCCACCCGATGATAGTAATTCATCGATGGATTCATACTGAGTGTAATGTCGCATGAAATCAGATGTAAAAAGTTCGGTAAAAGAAATCACTAGTTTCACCTCCCCCTTAGTTATTAAGTCGTAATTATCGTAAGGATTCTTCCAGCTTTGAAGAAAGGTTTGTTTATAACTCTAGTATTATTCGCATTTTTACACCTACTAATTCCTCGAGTTTTCTGTTGATTTGAGCGTGGTGCAAGAAGGGTAAGCGGAAGGAATTCGAGCTAGTTTATGGAATGATTATTAGAAAGAATCACAGAAGGTAATAGAAAGAGGGGGAAAAAATTGATTAACCCTTACTTATGGGTTTTGAGCTTAGGTCATTTGGTTGTCGATTTAGGTCAGGGAATCCTTCCTATCTTAATGCCCTTTTTAGCTCAAAGCCTTCATCTTAGCTATTTTCAAGTTGGTACTGTTGTGTTGGCTTTTACCTTTAGTTCAGCAATTATACAGCCTATTTTTGGGGTGTTTAGCGATCGGTACAGTATGCCTTGGTTAATGCCTCTGGGACTTTTCCTTTCCGGCTTTGGTTTGGCATTAACAGGAATGGTTAACTCCTACGAATTGCTGTTAGTTGCGGTACTGCTAAGTGGTATTGGGGTGGCGGGATACCACCCAGAAGGGTCCAAAGTGGCCCATTTTGCCAGCGAGGATAGCAAGGCCGGGTCCTCCATGGCAGTGTTTTCCGTAGGAGGAAATCTTGGTTTTGGCCTTGGCCCCATGTTCGCAATGTTTCTATTGGGTTTTGCGGGCTTGGACTCAATTGAGGGGCTCATGATTCCGGGGGCCTTGACCGCTCTTATTTTTATTTTCTTGTTGCCTCGATTTAAGAAAATTTTAGCGCAAAAATCCCACCCACAAAAAAGGGGAATAGAACAGACACCAATTGCTGGTAATGGAAAGAGAACAGGAAGCTTAATTCGTTTGATACTATATATCACTGTGAGATCTTGGATACACTCTGGTTTAGTTTATTTCATTCCCTTTTATTTTCCCAGCTTTAAAGGAATTGCTGAGCCTGAATATCTGGTGAGCACGTTTTTAATTGCCGGGGTGGTAGGAACGCTTTTGGGCGGGCCGTTTGCCGACCGTTTTGGTGGACGGAATGGATTGGTGATTTCTATGATTATATCCTTACTCACTGTCTACCCGTTTTTACACTTCAATGGTACTTGGATTCCCATTTTTGCTTTTATTACTGGCGCGTCAATCATCTCGACCTTTTCAGTTACCGTGGTTTTCGGGCAAAGGCTATTACCTAATAACGTCGGTTTAGCCTCGGGGTTAATGCTTGGGTTTGGTGTTGGTATGGGATCTATCGGGGTAACCTTACTAGGGGTAATCGCGGACAACTTTGGCTTGCCTCTAACTATGAACCTGATAAGCCTATTGCCTGTCTTAGGTATAATACTTGCCTTTACTCTGCCAGATGTCAGGGCTAGGGGCTCTGTTTCCCAGCAAGGAAAACCTTTAGAGCAAGGAGTCTAAAAAAAGTGTGCAATTTACAAATATTTATTACGGATAAACGCGTGATAATGGGTTGAGAGTGGTATACTGATAAAGAATTTGTTTTGCATTGTCGACTAGTTAAAATAATAATGGTTTAGAGGCGAAAATGAAGAAAATCGGAATCATGGGAGGAACCTTTGACCCAATTCATTATGGGCATTTGGTTGCTGCGGAAATGGCGCGTGCGGAATTCAAGTTAAGCAAAGTATTATTTATTCCAACTGGAACTCCGCCGCATAAAAATCGAAGAGACATCTCAGCAGGAGAAGTGCGCTTCGAGATGGTGAAGCGTGCTATTCAGGATAATCCCGCGTTTGATATTTCTGCTTTGGAAATAGAACGGGAAGGTCCATCTTATACGGTTGAAACCTTACGTGTTTTACGACGCACATGGCCGGAAGATGAGCTTTACTTTATCACGGGGTCAGATGCGCTCTTAGAGATCTTTTCGTGGCGTGAAGCGGAAGAGATTTTTAAGTTGATTCAATTTATTGGTGCCGCACGTCCAGGGTTTGATGCTAGTGACTTTTTCCTAAAGGTTCAACAGGAACATCCAGAAACTCAGGGGAAAATTCATTATTTGGAAGTCCCCGCTCTGGCAATTTCGTCAACGGATATTAGAGCACGAGTTCGGCGTGGAGAACCAATCCGTTACCTTTTGCCTGAGCCTGTTCGTCTTTATCTGGAAGAGCTTGGGCTTTATGTAGAATAAGTTCTTTGAGGTAGTAAGATTGCTTATTTTTAGTTGTTTGAGAACTATCAAAATTTTTGTCGCATACTCTGTCCGTATTTGACCATACTAAAAACGATCAGTGATTAATACGAGACAAGAGGTGACAGTTATCATGGCAACAACACTATATGTAGGAAATCTTCCGTGGAATACGACAGCCGAGGAACTCGGAGAATTCTTCAGCGAGTATGGTCAGGTGGAAAGCAGTCGGATTATTACCGATCGTGAGACTGGCCGATCCCGGGGGTTTGGCTTTATCGAAGTTGAAGAAATGGATGCGGAACGTATGGCACAGGAGTTAAATGGCAAAGATTTTGGTGGAAGGCCTTTAACGGTCAATGAAGCCAAACCGAAACAAATGTAATACTCTGCGGACTGTAAGGGAGACCTCTAACAAGCTTTGTGGAGGTCTCCCTTTTGCATCCTAGGCAGATAATTGTTAAAATAGAATAATTAAGAGAATGTTGGAGATAAAAGAGGAGCGAGATACGTGATATTGCAAGTTGGGGTGCTGAGGGATCTAGCGGCTCGTGTTCTTTCAGAAGAACGTTTTAGACATACGGTGGGGGTCGCAGATTGGGCGGAAAAGTTGGCTCTACATCATGGCTTGGATCCTGTTAAAGCTCGTTGTGCAGGATTAGTGCATGATTTAGCAAAGGAAGTTCCCTTGAAAAGTCAGTTAAGGTATGCACGGCGGTGGAATTTGCTTAAGTATCCTGAAGATGAGCAAAGCCCTTATGTTCTACACGGATCTGTGGCGGCTTATTGGCTGGAACATTATTACGGATTAGATGATGCAGAGATCCTGGCAGCTGTTGCCAATCATACCTTGGGAAGGCCGGGAATGTGCCCTTTGGAGATGTTGATTTACAGTGCTGATCTAACGGAACCTGACCGTGATTTTGCAAAAGTGGACTTTTTGCGTCAATCCTTGTATGATAATTTAGAAAAGGGTACATTAGCCTGTGTCGAACACACGTTAATATATTTAAAAGAGGGCAAACGCCCCATTCATCCTTTAACTCAATTGACATTTGATGATTTACAAAGGAGGTTAACTATTGGAACTGGATCAAAAAATGCTTAACCAAGTGGTCGGTTATGTAGAAGACAAAAAAGGTGGAGACATTACCCTTTTGAATTTAAAGGGAATTTCAATGGTCACGGATTATTGCTTACTTGTGACTGGAAATACGACGACTCAGGTTAAAGCGATCACGGACCATTTAGAAGAAAAGCTGCCGGAAATTGGAATACCTGTCATTCATCTTGAAGGATTGCCAACGGCTAACTGGGTGTTGATGGATTGTGGCGGTGATTTAGTGATTCATGTTATGACTCCGGATCAGCGTGAATTTTATCAGCTTGAACGTCTCTGGAAAGATGCGGAGGTCATGTCATCAAGTCCGGCGGAGCACTAAGTCGAAGACGGCTCTCTCGTCCCTTTAGGGACGGGAGTTTTTTCAGTTATTTCTAAGGGGGAAGATTTTTTTATGCAAGAGAGATACTCGTTTCCTGAGATCGAGTCTAAGTGGCAGAAAAAATGGGTAGAGAAAAAGGCTTATAAAACGGAGGAAGATTCTTTAAAACCCAAGTATTATGCTTTGGCTATGTTTCCTTATCCTTCGGGAGATCTACATATGGGGCATGTGCGGAATTACTCAATTGCAGATGTCATTGCTCGTTACAAACGGATGACCGGACATAATGTCCTTCACCCTATTGGCTGGGATGCCTTTGGCTTACCCGCTGAAAATGCAGCTATCAAGCATCAGACGCCTCCGGCGGACTGGACCTGGAAAAACATAGAAAATATGCGGCGCCAGCTCCAAGAAATGGGGATTTCCTATGACTGGGACCGGGAAGTTGCGACCTGTCATCCCGGGTATTATAAATGGACACAATGGTTATTCTTAGAGTTTCATAAACATGGGTTGGTATATAAGAAGAAGGCGGCTGTAAACTGGTGTCCTTCCTGTGCCACGGTGCTTGCTAATGAACAAGTTGTAGACGGCGGGTGCGAGAGGTGCGATACCTTAGTCACAAAGAAAAATCTGGAACAGTGGTTCTTCAAAATCACGGATTATGCGGAAGCCTTGCTTCAGGATTTAGATAAGTTACCGGGTTGGCCTGAAAAGGTAAAAACTATGCAACGGAACTGGATCGGCCGTTCTGAAGGTGTAGAGGTTAAGTTTGCCTTGGAAGAACGCCCTGAAAAAATTTCTGTCTATACGACTCGTGTTGACACTCTGTTTGGGGTGAGCTATGTAGTTCTTGCACCGGAACATCCGCTGGTTCTTGAGTTGGTGAGTGGGACAGGCTATGAGGCGGACGTGTTAGCTTTCATCGAAAAAATGAAAGGTCTCAATGAAATTGCCCGGACAGCTACAGATGCAGAAAAGGAAGGTCTATTCATCGGAGCTTATTGTCTAAATCCCTTAAGTGGCAAGAAAGTGCCGATTTGGATTGCAAACTATGTCCTGCTAGAATATGGGACCGGGGCAGTTATGGGTGTGCCGGCTCATGACGAAAGGGACTTTGAATTTGCGACCAAGTATAGCTTGGATATTAATACGGTTATTATGCCTCTGGAAAAGTTGTTGGAAGAGAAGGACCTGCCACTTAAAGCTGCCTACACTGGAGAAGGTTTTATGGTTAATTCCGGTTCTTTTGATGGACTCATGAGTGATGAGGCTTTAGAACGTATTGCCGATGAAGCAGAGCGGCTGGGTATAGGTCAACGGAAGGTTAATTTCCGTCTGCGGGATTGGCTTATTTCTCGTCAGCGTTATTGGGGAGCTCCGATTCCCATGATTTATTGTGATTCCTGTGGAACCGTACCTGTACCTGAAGAACAACTGCCAGTTATGCTGCCACCTGATGTAGTCTTTAAATCGGGGGAAAATCCCTTGGCGACTTCATCCTTGTTCATCGAAACAACCTGTCCTAAGTGCGGGGGAGTTGCTCGGCGAGAAACGGATACCATGGACACCTTTGCTTGTTCTTCCTGGTATTTCCTTCGCTACACTGACCCGCGCAATCCAGAAAAGGCTTTTTCTAAAGAAGCAGCTAATCAGTGGATGAATGTTGATCAATACGTTGGTGGAGTGGAACATGCAATCCTGCACCTTTTATATGCACGCTTTTTTACTAAGGGTTTAAGAGATTTTGGCTACTTGGAAGCAGATGAACCTTTCCAAAACTTACTTACCCAAGGGATGGTTTGTATGAATGGTTCTAAAATGTCCAAGTCGAAGGGGAATGTTGTTAGTCCGGGAGCGATTATTGGCAAATATGGAGCAGACACTGCCCGTTTGTTTATCCTCTTCGCAGCTCCTCCAGATAGAGATTTGGAGTGGAGCGATCAAGGGGTTGAAGGATGTTATCGTTTTCTAAATCGAGTTTGGCGCTTGGTGGCTCAATACGAGCCCCTCATTAGAGGGGTCCAAAGTCAAACATCGGCTTTCACAGCTTCAGATAAGTGGAAAGACTTAGACAAAGATAGTAAAGAAATGCGACGGCATACTCACTTGGCCATACAGAGAGTAACTAATGACATTGGGAAGCGTTATAACTTTAATACTGCCATTAGCACAATTATGGAATGGGTCAATGCTTTGTACCTCTACAAGGAAAAGCCAACGGCGGATCCTGCAGTTGGAAGAGAGGCTCTGGAAGGAATTCTTATTCTTCTAGCCCCCATTGCTCCCCATATTACAGAAGAGCTTTGGAGTGAATTAGGCTATACAGAAAGCATTCACCTCCAGCCTTGGCCAGAAGTGGATGAAGCGGCTCTTGTACAAGATGAGGTGACAGTTATTCTCCAGGTAAACGGGAAAGTTCGGGACCGGATTCAAGTCGCAGCTGATATCTCAGCAGCTGAGCTGGAAACGTTGGTCATGGCTCAGCCCAAAGTTACAGAATGGACCCAAGGAAAAACCATTGTTAAAGTGATTACAGTTCCGGGTAAACTGGTTAATATTGTCGTTAAATAAGACATAGAGGCCGTTGGCTTACGAAGGAAATAGTTCGTAATAAGCCAACGGCCTTTGTTTATGCAAGTTTGGAGAATTATTAATGAAAACATTAACAATCAATCTATTACATAGTATATTTTTAGGAAAAAATTTGTTATGGGGAGGTATCAGTAGTTTATTATAGAAGTAGTATAAATCCGAAAGTAGGGAGGAAACTACGTGAAATTTAAGAAAAAACTAATTTGGGTCGCAATGTTACTGATACTATCACTTACTTTATCAGGTTGTAGTCAGAATCAACAGGCCATTTTTGATGCTGGCATGAAAATGCAAAATGTAACGTCTTTACAGCAGCAGACGACTATGACCTTCAAACTAAGTGGCTCAGGGTTTGACCCTGCTGTCCAACAACAAGTTGATACAGCTGTTGCGTTTGTGAATAATGCTACCTTAAACCTAGATACTAAAATGAATAGCAATGAAGAGAGAACGGTTAGTAAATCCCAAGTAGACATGAATTTGACCTTACAGGGGATGAACATAACGATGCCAGTTTGGGTAGATTCGGATTTAACCGGAGACACTCCAAAAATTATTGAGATTTTTAGGCTTCCTGAACTAGCAAAAGGATCTTTATCGCCCGAGTTTGCTAGCAAGGAATATGTAGTCTTAAATCCGAATAATATGGGTGCAGCTGAACAAAGTAGTATGAACATGTCCAAACTTGCGGAATTTAGCAAACGTATGCAAGTTAAGCAAGTGGCTTTTTTAACTAGTTTTGCTCAACGATTTAATCCGGACATTAAGGTGGTTTCAAAAGGAAGTCGGTACTTGGAAACTAACGAGGGTAGCAAGTCAGCCGAAATTTATGAAATCAAACTTAATGACCAACAACTAAAGGAATTTATCCGATACACTGTTAACAATTCTACCCAGGACGAAGAGGCAATGTTGTTTGTTAAGGAGTATATGGATACTATCTTAAAATTTAGTCAAGTTCCTGAGGGAGAAAGTAGCTTTGATCAGGATTTAAAGGATTTCGAGGTTAAGAAACAAGAGTTTCTTGACCAGTTTAATCTTGTTATGGATGAGTTAAAAGATGTTACCTTATTAGGTGATCAAGGATTAGAGCTGGAATATGCTATTGTTGATGGGTATGTGGTAAAGAAAAGTGGTGCTCTAGATCTTAGGGTGGAGTTGGCTGAGATTAATCAATTGATGAAGGCTCTAAACCCGGGACAAAGCATGACGGAAGAAGCAACAGGCAGCTGCAGTTTGAAGGTCGACTTTAGTACGGTTACCTCAAATATTAACAAGCCGATCGAGATTGAAATTCCGGAAGTAAATGAAAATAACTCCTTTGATTACATGGATTTAATCAAAGCCCTTACTCCTCCTGCAGCCTTGGAAGGTGCAGTTCGTTTGGCAGGAGAGGATGGCTACACTACGTCAAGAGTCATTGGGGAAGAGTATAACAGAGGTCAATGTGCAAACATCATTGTAGCCTCCGGTCTCAACGTTACAGATGCATTATCCTCGAGTAGTTTATCTAAGAAATTGGATGCTCCGATTTTGCTCGTAGGGGCAACGGTTGAAGAGTCTTCGGAAGCCTTTGATTATATTGCCTCACATGCAAATCCTGATACGAAACTTTATATAGTCGGCGGTACTGGGGTAATTGACACATCCTTTGAAACAGAACTTAGGAAGCGTGGGCATGAAACTATTATCCGATTGGGTGGAGTTGATCGTTACGAAACAGCTATGGCTGTGGTAGACCAGGTTAACGTAGAGTATGGAACCCCGGTGTTCTTAATTTCTGGCGAAAGCTTTCCCGATGCGCTGAGTACTGCTAGTTTTGTTGGGTCAAAGCAGTATCCAGCACTTTTTACAGGTAAAAATTATCTGTCTGACAAAACAAAGGATTATATCTCAACTAATAAGCCTGTTACTGTGTATATCATTGGCGGTACAGCGGTTATCCCAGAGACATTAGAAGCTCAGGTCAAAGAATTAGTGCCTTCAGCAAATGTAATCCGTCTTGCAGGACTTGATCGTTTTGATACCGCGGGTGCAGTTCTCAACGAGTTTTCACTCAACCCTCGGACAGTTTATTTGGCCAATGGGTATGAAAACCTTGAGGCCCTTGCAGGAAGTGCCTTAGCGGCAAAGACCAGTGATCCGGTTCTTCTGATTAACCCTAAACTTAGTACACTACCTCCTGCAACTGAGGCTTACCTCAAAAAACTCAGCGACTCAGGATATCGTCCTATGGTTCGAGCCTTCGGTGGATCGGTGGTTGTTCCAGATCATCTTATTAAGCAGGCTGAAATGGTTCTGAACGGAAAGTAGACCAATCTCTTTCGTTAATCGATATCGAAAAACTTAGAAAGCATTGCTTATAATTGTTATATAGGTTGTCCTAGAGGGGCGGTTCATCTTGGCTTTTTATAGATGCCAAGATAGAACCGCTCTTGTCTTTATTTATAAAAATAAGTTTGTCGTCCTTAGGGACAAAACGTATGAAAATAGGTTTTGCGAATGCTTGGTAAGGTTGGGAATATACATTTAGAAAAGGTTTGAATATCGAAAGGAATATCTAATTAAAAAATAGAGAATTTGGAATTTTATGGAATAGACTATAATTAGGACGGTTTAGACGAAGGGGTGTATATAGTTGCAAAAAGTATATGTACTCGATTCTAGCGTGTTATTGCATGACCCTAATGCCATCTATCAATTCCAAGAGAATGAAGTCATTATTCCCTATGTAGTTCTGGAGGAAATTGAAAGTAAGAAACGCCTCTTAGAAAACATCGGTCGGGCCGCTCGGGAAGCGATTCGTCATCTTGACCGATTGCGAGAAAAAGGGCAACTATCTCAAGGTGTTCTTCTGTCCAATGGAGGTAAGATACGCATTGAATTAAATCATTACTCCAATGAGATCTTGCCCTTAAAATCAGATATGGCACTGGCAGACAATCGAATTCTTGCAGTTGCTCTGAGTTTAACCCACGAAGAAGAACGACCTGTTGTTTTAGTTACTAAAGATATTGCCATGCGTGTTAAAGCGGATGCGTTAGGAATTTTAACGGACGATTATCATAATGACAAAGTTGTATTACCTCCCATTGTGGAGGAGATTTTAACCCTTTCTCTTGACGATCATGACGTGTCTCTGCTTTATCAAGATAGGTATATTCTCCTCGAGTCAGCGCTATCTCCGAACCGTTGTGTCAAGGCGGTTTTAAGTGATGATAGCGTTTTGCCACTTGTTTCATCTTCTGATGGGAAAAGGTTAATCTATCAAATGGGGAGAGGGCTGGCTCCCTGGGATATCAGGCCTAAAAATCTGGAGCAATCTTGGGCCTTGGAAATGCTCACTAATCCTGACATTAAATTGGTTAATCTGATGGGTCCGGCAGGTACTGGAAAGACGTTACTTGCTTTGGCCTGTGGCCTTGAGCAAACAATCCATGCCGAAATCTATGTTAGGATGCTTTGTGCCCGCCCGATTATTCCCTTTGGCAAGGATATAGGGTTCCTTCCCGGAGAAAAGCATCAGAAGGTCCGTCCGTATATGCAGCCAATTTATGATAACCTTGAGTTTCTCCTGCGGACGCGGCGAGAGAAAGATCGCGAGAGAGGCAGTGAATCTGTGATTGACAGCGCCATTGATCTTCTCATCAAAAAGAGGCAACTTGAAATTGAAGTGCTGACCTATATTCGAGGACGAAGTATTCCTAACCAATTCATTATTATTGATGAGGCCCAAAATCTTTCGGCACATGAGGTAAAGACGATTATTACACGTGCTGGGGAGGGCACAAAAATAGTGCTTTGTGGGGACCCGGATCAAATCGACCATCCTTATTTGGACAAAGAGAGTAATGGATTAGCCCATCTCGCTTCGAGGTTGTCTGGGCAGTCTTTTTATGGCCAGGTTCGACTGATTCGCGGGGAACGGAGTGAGTTGGCTACGAGGGCGGCGGGGCTGTTATAGGGGGGACTTGAGGGGACTTGTGTCACCCAGCGCTCGGTGCTTACGACGCAGAGCAAACTAACCGTTCAAGCTCTTAGCTTTGGGGCGCGGGGTTCATCCTTCGGCAATAGTATTCGTTTGAAGAACCCGCCTACGGCGATAATCTATCCTCCGGCGCAATAGTATTCGTCTGTGGGTCTGCGCCTTCGGNNTATCGTACTGGAGACTATCGTACCAGATGCGCCGTCCGTGGCTCACTGGCGGCAGTGTACATCCCTGTACACTGCCCCGGTCTGGGGTCGCTTGAACGGAAGTTTGCTTAGCTGCTTACGTAAAGACCTCACGCTCGTGTGATACTGCGTCCTGGGCTTGGGTAGACGGGAGAACGGCGAGAACGAGGAGAACGGGGGAGACGATTCTTGGGTAGAAGGCACATTTCATGTGTGCCTTCATCTGGGGAAGCGAAAGGACGGTTCTCTTGCTTCCAAACTAAAGACGGGATGGTGTGACACTGCGTCCTGGTCATGGGTAGATGGGGGAACGGGGGAGGGAACGGTTCTGGGTCAAAGGCACATTTTATGTGCACCTTCATAGCTGGAGGGAGCGCAGGGTGAGTCTATTTTGGTGTTTAATAGTTAGTCAGTCATAGGTTGTAACGCAAAAAAGCAGATACTCAGCGATCTGCTTTTTTTCATGCATCACTATTCCATTAATTAGACTCTCACTATCTCATATTCACTACTTATCTCAACATTATGCTTAATCATATTCCACACTGGACAGATAGATTCTTCAGATAGGCTTATTGCTTTTTTTACGTCCGATTCAAGGGCATCTTTGGATTTCAAGATGATTTCCATATGAATCTTCTCAAAACCTGTAGGAGGTTGTTCCTTTCTATTACCTTTAACATTGATTTTGAGACCAGATACGTCTTTTCTCATCTTCCGCAGTAAACTGGCAATTGCGGTACCGGCGCAGGAAGCTAGGCTTACAAGAAATAACTCCAATGAGGTATAGCCCTCGCCATCTCCTATCGGGGGAGTGTAGTCCAAAGTGACTTCTGGATTGGATCCTGATGTGCCAATGAATTTTACCTTTTGATTAACCATTTCAGCAGAGGCTGTGAGTTGTTGAGACATAATTTAAACCTCCTGTTCGAAATTAACCTTTGGATTTATTCATAGTGTGGAATTTCCTAAAAATAACTTGGTTATTTATTTTTAAGAATACTATAATTCCTATGGTATTTTGTGTAAAGTCCGAAACTCGAAAGGGGTATAAATCGACAGGATAAACGAGACTTCGCGGCAGGAAAAAGAAGGAATTAGGAGAAAATGACAATAACTATGGAACATTATTTGTGATGGTAGGGGGCAGGAGAATGGAGCGTAAGCTTCGCTATGCTTGGTGGGTTGTGTTGGTTGGTTTGGTGGTTGTAGCGATTTGGAAGCTGTTTCTTCCTCATGGCACTTCTGCCTATGTTCAGAAAACAGATGTAAGTCGAGAGATTGTTGTTTACGTTACAGGGGCGGTGGAGAAGCCGGGGCTTGTTCGTTTAGAGCCGGATGCTCGTGTAGATGATGCTCTTAAACAGGTTAGTTTGTTGCCGGAGGCGAATTTAGAGAGTATGAATCCGGCGGAAAAACTTAAAGATGGGCAAAAGGTGACTGTTCCGTTTAAGGTGGTTGTTCCTCAGGCTCCGGCAGTCTCTGGAACAAACAATGCCGGGACTGCGAGTTCTGCATCAAAGGCCGCTGCTCCAATACCTGTAGCGATCCCGGTATCAGATGGAAAAATAAATATTAATACTGCGGGGTTAGCCGAACTGGACAAGCTGTCGGGTGTTGGTCCGGCTTTAGCGGAGCGGATTATTAAATATCGGACAGAGCATGGGCCCTTTGCTAGGGCGGAGGACCTTGAGAATGTGTCTGGGATTGGTCCTAAGACCTATGAAAAGATGGCTTCCCAAGTGACGGTTGGTCCATGAGTATGAGAGACCCGTGGATTAGACGAGCAGCAGTCCTCTTGGTTGGGGGATATTTTGGAGCATACATTCCGGTGCAGGGGCGGGTTTGGATTTTCGGGCTTCTTGTTTTGTTAGGAGTCCGTCTTTTATTGTGGCGCCCCCGTGATTTCTTTGGACGTGTGTTTCGGCCGGAGATTCCTCTGCTAGCGGCGAGTTTGTTGCTGGGCTTTGTTTATGGGGCCCTTGCTGAGCGTGCTTTGCCGGAACCTCTTGTTTTGGACCGTGTAGAAATTGTTGGTCTCGTGAAGGATTGGAATGCAGCTGAGGATAAGGTTGTTGGAATTATCCTGGTCGAGGAAGGTGAGGTTAAAGGTCAGACCTATCGCTTAAGTGTTTATCCGGATCAATCGGGGCAGATTTCAGGTGAGTGGAAGCGGTTTCAGCCTGGCGATGAGATAAGTTTCCGAGGGCACTTGGAGAGGCCGAAGTCTTTGGGGACGTCAGGGGGATTTGATCAACGGCTTTACTATGGGGTCAGAGGGTTAAGTGGAACTATGTATGCTCAAGGGGATGCTGTGCTTTTGTCTGCGGGGAAGTCTAGCCTAACGTGGAAGATACGTCAGCAGGTAAGAAATCAGCTTTCAACATGGGACTCAGAGGAAACAGGGGTATTAGAGGGAATTCTTTTTGGGGATTCAAGTCGGATTCCTGACGTAGTTCAAGAGCGCTATAAGGTGACTGGTGTTCTTCATGTCTTTGCGGCCTCAGGTTCAAATGTGGCTTTTGTGCTGGGGCTTTCTTGGATGCTTTTCAGCTTTTTGCCAAGGCAACTCAGGATTTTCGGAACGATTTTGGCACTGCTGCTTTATGCTGCACTTTGTGGAGGAAATGCTCCGATTGTTAGAGCAACTATTCTAGGTATAGCACTTTTACTCGGACGCTTAGGGCGAGGAAGAGTAGCTACGCTGAGGTGGTTGTTTTTTGCTGCAGTAGGGCTTTTTATTCATAACCCTTTAATCATTCAAGATCTTGGGTTTCAACTTTCCTTCTCAGCGGCGTGGGGAATTGTTGTACTCTCTCCTCGGATTGCTGGGACGAGGTTGCTGGGGAACATGCCGGTTTTGCTTCGTTATGCTATTGCCGGTACAGTGGCCGCGCAAATAGCTACCTTGCCACTGCTGATTGCTGCCTTTCATCGCTTGTCGTTGATCGGTTTTTTCGTTAACGTCTTTATTTTATTTATCTTGGGTAGTGTCTTGGAAGTTGGGCTTATCGGGGTAATGCTTTCATTTTTTGGAGAGTTGTCTGCGCCTATGTTTCAAGCGAGTCTTTGGTTGTTAAAAGGAACGAATACTATTCTAAAAATCTTGGCAGAATTACCCTATGCTGATGTTTGGGTTCTCAATCCCGGGTCCCTTTTTTGGTTGATTTGGTATGGTGGAATCGGTGTCGTTCTGTGGGGCAGAGAGCGCACTCTCTTTACACTAAACGTAAGGTGGGTTTATCACCGCAGAGGGTTAAGCACTCTTGCCGCTAAACTGATTGGGAGATGTCCCGGAAAGTATGCTCAAGCTGTCCAACGACGGCTAGTGAATTTGTCTCTTATTCCAGCTGCTGGTAAACGATTGCCCCTACGTTGGGGCGGTCTTGTATTAATCTTGTTGTTACTATGGAGTCCCTGGAATTCGCATCATGATCTGGAAGTAGTTATGATTGATGTGGGACAGGGGGATGCGATCTTAATTAGGACCCCTGAGGACCATGCTGTTTTGATCGATGCTGGACCGCGCAGTGAAACCTTTGATGCGGGGGAGCGTATTGTTCTTCCGTATCTGTTGCATACGGGTATTGGTCAGTTGGATGCTTTACTGATTACCCATGAACACGATGACCATATTGGTGGAGTACGGTCGGTCCTTGCAGTCATCCCAACTGATTGGGTAGGGGTACCTGCTGTAGGTGATCGTCTGGACAATGAAGAATGGCGAGAGGGGCTGCCCGCCGGGTTAACTCGGGAGTCTGAGAAGCTGCGTCTGCTTCAAGCGGGTGATCGCATTGATCTAGATTCTGGAGCATGGTTAGACGTTTTAGGCCCGCATAGGGTCCTCGAGGGGACGAATTCGGATGCTAATAATAACTCTTTGGTGCTCAAACTTCATTACTTAGGGCAAAGTGTCACGTTAACTGCGGATATAGAGGAAGAAGAAATGCAGGATATTTTTGAGACGGGGGTTGATTTAGGAACGGATATATTTAAGGTGCCGCATCATGGAAGTCGGTTTTCATTGTATACTCCGTGGTTAGAGAGTATGGAACCCCAGGCTGTGATGATTTCAGTGGGAAAGAATTCGTTTGGTCATCCTACACGGGAGGTATTGCAGTATTGGGAGGAACGTCATATTCCTCTTTTTCGGACGGACGACCATGGAACGATCAGGCTTTTATTGGGAGAACGTGGGCTGGAAATCATCCCTGGCCGGGAGCGAATTCTAAAGTTGAAGTAATAATTATTTATTCTAGTTTAGAATTGCATGTATAAAAAGGAAATACTGGGTAACAATAACAAGGAACATCTCTTTTCTCCTCCTCTTTCTTTTGCTCCTCCACTACCGTGGAGGGCTTTTTTTATTTGCTGGCTTTTTTTGTCCGTGTCTATTAAACTTAGAAAGAGAGAGGTGATAAAAAGATGCGTGAGATTGAACGAATTAAGGAAAGTGTAAAAAAGGGGAAGATTGCATCCGTTTACCTTTGGCATGGAGAAGATCGCTTTTTGATACAGGAAGGACTGCAAGTCCTTAAGTCGTTCTATTTCATGACGGACCCTTCTGGAAGTGGGATTGAAGTGCTAGATCCCAAAGAATTGTCACCGGCTGAAATTGTAGAGCGGGCTAATACAATGTCCTTCTTTGCTAATCGACTAGTGGTAGTTGACGAGGTGACCTATTTTCAGGACGGACAAACGGCAGACTTAGAGCCGTTTATAGAATATATTGCAAACCCTAATCCTTCTACATGTCTTCTGTTTATCGCGGAAAATGTTCACAGAGGAAGGAAGTTTTATAAGGCTATTGATCGGGCAGAGGCAGGAGAGATCTTGGAATTCTCTGCTCCTAAACGTCCCCAAGACTGGCTTGCTTGGGTACAGCTAGAGTTAAAAGCTCGAGGAAAGTCAATGGAGGCTCGAACGACATCTCAGTTTATTGAATGGGCAGGTCATCAGACCGGTGTTTTAAGCCAAGAGTTAGATAAGCTTGTGATTTTTGTAGGGGATCGAACAAAGATAACCATGGAAGATGTTGAAACTATCACGATTCAAACCATCGAGGCGAGCATCTTTGATCTTTTGGATGCGGTAGCTATACGATCTGCCACCAAGGCTATTAAGAAATTACATGAGGTTTTACGCGAGGAGCATCCCCTAAAAGTTTTGACCTTAATGGTGCGTCAAGTCCGATTGCTGCTTGGATGTGATGCCCTGCGCAAGCGGGGGGGAAATGTGGCGGATGTTCCTTCAGCCTTAGGGATCAGACCCTATGAAGCCCAAAAAGTTTGGCAGCAATCCTCAAGATTGTCGACCAAACAATTGTCCAAGGGGTTAGCCGAGTGCCTAAATACAGACCTGGCTATGAAAACTGGAGGCGGGGATCCGGGGTTTTTGTTGGAAATGATGATTGTGAGGTTTTGTGGGGAGGAAGTTTCTTAGCATCCTACGGCGATAAGTGTTCGTCTTATGTCTGCGCCTTCGGCGATAGTCTATCCTCCGCCGTATGGTTTTCCTTTTGGGATCGCGGCTTCGGCGATACTCTCCACCGGAGACTATCGTACCGGAGAGTATCGTGATCCATTGCTATTCGCTTGTCGCTCAGGCTAAACCGCAAAACTTCTGGGCTTTCTGGTCGAATGCCATGCCGTCCTTGGCGCATTCGACACTAGGCACGTCCTGTGCCGTCGCATGTGAGTCGCTCCTTGCCATCCTTGGCACCGCGACATCAGTCCATCACGGCGCCTTGCATCCATGGCGGCGCTCTAACCTCGAACGTCCTGTTCGAGTCATGGACAAGTCCAGTTGCGGTTCTTCACGCCTGATCGACTGCGCTCATTGACGCAATTCCACTAATCGTACTCTAAGCTAAGAAACTTCCTCGGGCTAGGGGGTCGACAGGGGAATGGGGCTGTTTGCGTCTTGACGCAAAAGCGCTGGGCTGATTATGAGGTTCTATTTAGGGGTTATTAAGATATGGTGAGAGGTTGTTATTTTAATATTGTGCATAGCAAAAAAGAAAGCGACGATTTCGTCGCTTTCTTTTTTGCTATGTCTTGTTTAGCTAACTTGAGCAAAATGCTTGCTGAAGCGTTTCGTAAGACGGGACTTCTTGCGAGCAGCTAAGTTTTTATGAATTAAACCCTTGGAGGAGGCTTTATCCAAAGCACGAGCAGCCCTTTTCAAAGCGAGTGCTGCAGTCTCGGAATCCGTGCTGATTGCTTCTTCAAAACGGCGAAGGGTTGTCCGTAGAGCAGATTTTGCAGCAGCATTTTTAATCGTGCGAGCTTTTCCCAACTCAACTCTTTTAATGGCGGATTTAATGTTTGGCACTAATAGTCACCCCCTTTGGTAGATATTCTCTCTAATTGTTGCACAAACTATATTTTAACATCAGGGCTCGGAATTATCAAGGAAAATAGTTAAATTTGTTGTTATTGTTAAATGCAGTCCTAGAAAATCAGGAAATTAATGCAATGTAAATAAATATGGATCATTTTGTTTAAACTAAACCTTGTATCAGATTAAACACGTTAGTGTAGCAAAAATAATGATTGGAGGGTCTTGCAATGGTAGGAATGATCGTTCGCTTTATTGTATCAGCTCTGGTGTTGCTTTTAGTAAGTTGGATCGTTCCGGGACTTCGTGTCGCTGGTTTTACGGGAGCTTTAGTTGCAGCTGCAGTAATTGCCATAATGGGTTATGTGATTGAAAGGTTGTTCGGAGATAAGATTACACGTATGGGACGAGGTACGGTTGGTTTTCTAACAGCAGCCGTTGTTATTTACTTCAGCCAGTTCCTTGTACCAGGCTCCATTTCCGTCTCCATTATTGGTGCTTTACTAGCTTCCCTAGTTATTGGGATTATTGATAGCTTTGTTCCAACAACGCTACGATAAACATAGTATAGACTAAAATATATTCAAAAAAGTGTTTACTGAGTTCTACTGTGGACTTGTTCTTCATACTTCTTCATAAGAGGAAGGGGGGACAAGTCCTTTGCTACGGGAAGATTTTTATCATAGAAGAAAAAATAATTTTAGGATTTGGACATTCAGAGAATGGATGCGGGGGTTTTTGCTCGGGATCGTAAGCTTTATACTTATTTTAGGATTAGCTTATGCTCTTCGCAGCGGGAGTTCTCACCAATTCATTCATTTTTTAACTCAGCAAGCATTTCCCTTCGAAGCAATTCTCTTAGAAGGGGCTCCGGGCTATTCTCAACCGGAACGGGCTCGTTTGGACTTAGCAAGGCATCAAGGTGCAGCAGTGAGCATGTTTTTATTGACAGGTGTTAATATTTCAGATCCGCGTACATTTTTTCTTGGTTATTATTCTCCTCCTCCACAAGGTCCGGTTTGGTTAGGTTGGGCATATAATCCCGATGATCCTGAGTTTGAAGGCCCAATTCTTGAACCGATTGAACCTCAAATACCTGATCAAAATAGGGTTCCCAATCTGACTCCTCCCGTGCCTGGTGCCAAGGAAGTGGTCGTAGGGATTTATAATACTCATAATAGTGAAAGTTATGCGGGAAATGGCGGTCCTGATCGGGTACAGGGAGAAAACGGAGATATTGTTTCGGTTGGAGCAACTTTGAAAAAAGCCCTTGAGCAAAATGGAGTGGGTGCAGTTCACGATCGGACAATCCATGATGCGGTGGATTTCATGAAAGCCTATAGTGAATCTTTAAAGACGGCAACCCAATTGACTAAGGATTATCCTTCGTTAAAAATTTTAATTGATGTTCATCGGGATGGTCTTCCCCCCGGATTCCCGAAGGCAACTGTTTCGGTTAAAGACCGGAAAGTCAGTAAGGTTTTGGTTGTTATTGGGAAGAAGAATCCCCACTGGGAGAAGAACGAAGCGTTGGCTAAGGAACTGATGGCTATCGCTGAAAAAAGTTATCCTGGACTTTTTGCACCAAATATTAGCTATGCAGCGGATGCACGGTATAATCAACACCTTTCTGAGGGCGGCTTGTTGCTGGAATTTGGGAGTCAGTATAATACCTTAGATGAAGCTAATGGGGCGGCGGAGGCTGTAGCGGAGATTTTGGCAGAGTGGTTAGGGGAGGAAGTTTCTTAGCCCGTTCGCACTCGTTCCATCGCTATTCACTTGCCGCCGAGGCTAAAACGCAAAACCTCTGGGCTTTACTGCATGTGTGTCGCTCCTTGCCATCCTTGGCACCGCGACATCAGTCCATCCATGGACAAGTCCCGTTGCGTTTCTTCACGCCTCGTCGTCTGCGCTCATTGACGCGATTCCTCTCACATGCTCTCTAAGCTAAGAAACTTCCTCTGGCTTTGGGGTCGACGGGGAGTGGACGGGGGTTAGACTTCGTTTTGGGGCTGTTTGCGTCTTTGACGCAAAGGTGCATGTAAGTTTAGGGAGGGTTGCTCTTTTTTCGCCTGGGGAAAAGTGCTATAATTCGGATGGCAGAGAGCGATAGGGGAAGAGGTTAGTTTTATATGTCATCAACCAACCGAACACTTATGAAAGCAGCTGGGTTTTTAATGGCTGCTCAATTGATCTCGCGGATTTTAGGTTTTTTACGCGAAACATTGATGGCGGGTTTTTATGGTCAGAGTGGGGTTACGGATGCTTATAATACGGCATTTGTTCTTCCGGATTTATTATATTGGTTGTTAGTGGGCGGAGTTTTAAGTGCCGCCTTTATTCCTGTCTTTTCTGAATATATAGCCAAGGGCGATGAGGATGAGGGTTGGCGGGTAGCTAGCTCTGTTGTGAATTTAATTCTGCTTACCCTTGGGGTGCTCGTTTTAATGGGGCTTTTTTTAACTCCTCAGTTTATTCGTCTAGTGGTTCCTGGGTTTGCACCTGAAAACATGGTCCTTGCTACCCACTTAACTCGAATTCTCTTGCTTCAGCCTTTATTTATGGCCTTAAGCGGGTTGACGATGGGGATTTTAAATTCGTATAAGATTTTTTGGCCCTCTGCAGTGGGGACAGTGCTTTACAATGCGAGTGTTATTTTTTTTGGGACGATTCTGGCGGATCCGGCGAAGCCTGAAAGTATCTCTGGGTTTGCTTTTGGGGTTGTTTTTGGAGCGATTGCTAATTTTGCGGTTCAAATCCCTGCTTTGCGGAAAGTGGGGATACGTTATTATCCGATCATTGACTGGCGGCATCCAGGTGTTCGCTTGATAGGGGCTTTGGCTGTGCCTATTATTCTCAGTTATTCTCTGAACCAAATTCAGGTGGTGGTCAATAATAATTTTGGGTCGATGATGTTCCCGGGGAGCATTACTGCTGTCTGGTATTCTTATCGCCTTTTCCAGTTACCAGTGGGGATCTTCGCTTTAGCGATTGCGGTGGCGACCTTTCCAACGTTGACTGAACAAGCTGCCCTGAAACGGTGGGATGATTTTCGGCAGACGTTATCCAATGCCATTCGTATGGTTATTTTTATCACTCTACCCATTTCGATTGGCATGATCGTCTTGCGTTTTCCCTTGATTCGGGTTTTGTTTGAGCATGGTCAGTTCACGGCGAAGGATACATTGATAATGGCGATTCCTTTATTTTATTTTTCGCTTGGGATATCTTCGCAAGCGGTGATTCAGATTTTGCCCCGGGCTTTTTATGCCCTTCAAGATACTTGGACACCTGTTATTTTAGGAATTATTGCTATGGCTGTTAATATTTTAGCCATGTATTTATTGATTGGTCCACTAGCTCATGGGGGGTTAGCTTTTGCTACAACGATTGCAGCGTTTGTGAATATGCTTCTTTTATTCTACCTTCTGCGCAAGAAGATAGGGCAAATGGACGGCTGGGCTATGTTTTTGACAAGCTTAAAATCCTTAGTGGCGTCGCTGCTTATGGCGGTGGTAATCTGGGTGTGGAGTGAGTGGCTGATTCCATTGATTGGGATCAGTACCATCGCTTCGGTAATCGTGCTGATTACCGGAACAGGCATTGGCGCTCTGGTCTTTGCTGGGATGGCGAAGCTCTTGAAGATGAAAGAGTTTGAGCAAGTGATGGGGTTGGTGAGACGAAAGATTGGAGCTCACTAGGAAATCAAAGAAAGTCGATATCCTCAAATTGTAGTGAAGGAATGAGTTTATTGCAGCAAGTAGAACAAACGACTATCAGAACTCAAGAGGGTTACCCTACAATTTCGTTACACTCATTGCAAGCAAGTCTGCACCGCTTACGACATCATGAAAAGCTGTTTCACTACACTTGGTTCGTCATAATGCTCAAATCCTTCTTCTTTTTAGGTTTAGTAAACAATGACGGGGTGCACTTCAACTTAATTAAAGCATTTGAACTGGTTACCAATCCGCCATTTCCTTTGGTCTATATATGCTTTGAAGTGGCCTTTCTTAGCGTTACTTTTCTGTTAAGAGGGCAGCTTCATTACTGGGCGCTGGTGATCTTTAATTTGCTTCTGTCATTTATAATAATTGTGGACTTAATGAATTTTAGAGCATTTGGGAATTTCTTTTCAGTTTTTGCATTATCCCAGTCTTCGAATTTGGACAATCTTTTTGCGAGCATTGTTTCCATGTTGCGGCCGATTGATCTAGTGTTTGGGATTGATATTATCTTGCTCATGCTGGTTGGATATAAAGCAGCACCAAGGTTTAAATCCGTGGTACGCAGTTTCCCGATTTTCTTAATGTTGGTTCTTTCTTCATCAAGTTATCTCCTTATTAATCATCTTGTGGTGGACGTATTAGGTAAAGATACTGGATATTACTTGTTTAAACGTTCTTGGTCACCGAACCAGACCATGTCAAACCTCTCGCCCGCTGGTTATCATCTCTTTGATGCTTATAATTACTGGGAAGACAGTGAACCGCTTTTTTTAAGTGGGGAGGATAGACAGCGAGTCGAAGCGTGGTTTCTAGATAATCAAGAGAAACTTCCACCAAATAGCTATTCAGGCAAGTTTCAGGGAAAAAATCTTATAGTTTTACAAGTAGAATCTCTTGAGAATTTTGTGATCGGGAAGCGTGTTAATGACCAGGAGATTACGCCGAACTTGAATAGACTGTTAAACAATAGCTTGTATTTTTCCAATTTCTACGAACAAGTGTGGAATGGTACGAGTTCGGATGCTGACTTAATGACCAACACTTCTGTGTATCCGGTGCGTCAGGGGTCTACATTCTTCCGGTTCCCTGGTAATACCTATAATTCACTACCCAAAATTCTGGAAGGGCATGGTTATCAAACGTTGGCTATCCATCCTGACAAGGGAGGGTATTGGAACTGGCGTCAGGCTCTTACTGCAATCGGATTTCAAAGGACCATTGATGAAAGTTATTTTCAAATGGACGAACGGATTGGCTTGGGCCTTAGTGACGGGAGTTATCTTAGGCAGGTAGGGTCGCTGATCGAGGAGGAAAAACAGCCCTTTTATACGTTCCTTGTCACACTTACCAGTCATGCCCCGTTTAATTTGCCAGCCCAATATTGGGGTTTGAAGTTAGACCTTGTTCTAAATGATTCTAAGTTGGGCGGATATTTTCAGAGCATTCATTACACGGATCAACAAATTGGGGCGTTTATCGATAAATTGGACAAGGACGGATTATTAAACAATACAGTTATTGCTCTGTCCGGCGATCACACTGGGGTGCACAAGTTTTACGATGACGAGATAAGGCAGCTGAAGAACCCGGAACGTTGGTGGCTTGAAGGGTATAACCAAATACCCCTAATTATTTATTCAAAGGAGATGAGAGGCGAGGAAATTAAGACCACTGGTGGGCAGATTGATATATTGCCAACCTTAGCCTATCTCATGGGGGTAGATCCTCAAGAGTATCAGGGTACGGCAATGGGCAGAAATCTCCTGAATACTAAAAGGGATTTTGCGGTTTTAGCAAATGGGCAGCTAGTGGGAAGTTCTCCCTCTGAGAAAGAGCGGGCAGGTGCCCTGCTTGGGGTGGAGATCGCCGATAAAATTATTCGGAGCAACTATTTCGAATTTTTGAAGTGACTGGTTCTGCAAAGCTGAAGGCCAATTATTAAGTAATACGGCGTAATAGTCTAATACAGTAACTTAAATGGGATATATTTAATAGTATTACACAAATATGTGCTTTTTTGAGTGGTGACAATGGGCGAAATGTCAAGTACTATATGGTATATACTTAATGTTAAGTATTGGGCAATGGAGCCGTCAAGATATCTTAAAGATATCTGGCGGCTTTTTTTGGTACTATCAGCCCCCCATGCTGCTTTGGGCACCACTGATGAATGAAAAACTACAGTGCGCTTTTGTCATTGCTATGAAATTAACTTGAGCGCTATGTCATCCTGAGCGATAGCGAAGGATCTAGATCCTTCGCTATCGCTCAGGATGACATTAACCTAAACTTATTTTCAGGTTAGCCTTTCATGCCGCTGTGCAGCATCAGCAGATGATGAAAAATGTTCCAGGGAAACTCGGCCATCCTTTAAGGTTGGACCAAGCAGTGCTATTGTTAGGAAGGGGGAGGGCAAAGTTGAAAGTATCCGTATCCATGGAAAAAGTGAAACCTTCCTTAGAACGGTCAGCCTTATTTTTAGCTATGACAGAGACGAGAGAGGAAGAGGCGGCGCTTAAGAAATCTCTATATGAATCGTTTAATTTACGTTGCGGTGTGACGGAACTTGGAGGAACTGTAGCGAATCTCCAACATACGGGTAAGCTTACCAATTCGGTGATGGCAACTGCGTTTAATACAGGGGTCATTCCCAAAGAAGATCGGAAGATACACGCCCTTGTACATGCCACGTTAGAAGCCAGCAACAGTATCTTTATTCATACGAACAGTAATGCCAGTTTTGCTCTGAAAATTGGTTTGACAACGGATTCTGAATGGATTGCGGTAGCAATATATGGTCGTTCGTCTCTCCATCCTCTCTTGGAACACGCTCGTATAGGACTGGGAGTTATGCATCTTTGAGTAGAGTGAGTGAAGGTTAAGTGTTTCAAGGGAAGAGTTCTTAGAGTACCAAAAGTGATAAAGTGGTTGAAGTTACTAGAGTATTAAGTGATATAGACTTCTAGGAGACTAGTATAATTTCATAACCGGGCACCAAATCTTGAGAAGATTTGGAGCGGAAAAGTGTTTTTAGAGAGCCCTTAATTATTACGAATTAAGGGCTCTCTTTGTCTTTTTCTTTAATAATAATTAGACCCTCATGGATTAATTTTGGATATGTCGAGTTTTGATTAAGGGAGGTGATGCGATGGCGAAGACGAGCTCCTCGCCGCTATGGGGAAAGGCGGCTCGGCGATACTCACTCTACGGCGCTAAATGTAAACGTTATGAGACTCATGATTAGATGAATTCAATTCAATTTTAAGGAGGATGAACTATATGAAAATGATTAGAGCCATCGTAAGACCGGATAAAACGGAGGGTGTGGCTGAGGCCCTAGCACTGGCTGGATTGCCCTCACTGACGAAAATGCACGTTTTTGGTCGGGGTAGAACCAAAGGAATTCGGATTGGGGATGTTGTCTATGATGAGTTCCCTAAGACCATGCTGCTAATGGTTGTTGAAGATGAAAAACTGGAGGAAGCTCTGACCGTAATTCTTGAAAATGCCAAAACCGGGACTATGGGGGACGGGAAAGTCTTTGTGACTGAAGTAGTAGAAGCCTATACCGTAAGTAATGGCACAAAGGGGTTGTAACTATGAAGGAAATTATGATGGTGATTCGACGTCATCAGGTACCGGCGACAAAGAAGGCTTTTGAAGATGCAGGCTTTCCTGCTTTGACGATTCAAAGTGTGGAGGGTCGTGGGAAGCAGGGCGGCATCGGAGGATGGGCTGCGGAAGTGGATCCTGAATTGAATGCGCTGCTAAAGAACAAACCCGCCGATGAGCCGAAATTTGATTGGATTCCCAAACGCTTGTTAACCATTGTAGTGCAGGATGATCAAGTTGAAGAGGTTATCGATGTGATTGTTAAGGCCAATCAAACGGGTCACATGGGGGACGGTAAAATCTTTGTCTGTCCTTTGCAAGAGGTTATTCGAGTTCGTACTGGAGAACTGGGAAGTGAAGCTGTTGTATAGGGCAGCGAAGAATTTGATTCATTTTAGATAAGGAGATGTATTGACATGAGACAAATTGCAATTTACGGCAAAGGTGGGATTGGGAAATCAACCACGACCCAAAATACAGTGGTAGCACTGGCTGAAATGGGCAGGAAAGTTACGATTGTGGGCTGTGATCCCAAAGCAGATTCTACGCGTTTGATTTTGCACAGTAAAGCTCAAACCACGGTGATGGACTTAGCCCGGGAAAGAGGGACGGTTGAAGATCTAGAGCTGGAAGATGTGTTAGTGGAAGGGTATTTAGGGGTTCGCTGTTCAGAATCTGGGGGACCAGAACCAGGAGTCGGCTGTGCCGGTCGAGGAGTTATTACCGCCATTAACTTTTTGGAAGAAAACGGTGCCTATACAACAGATACGGATTATGTTTTTTACGATGTCTTAGGGGACGTAGTATGCGGTGGATTTGCAATGCCGATCCGCGAGAATAAGGCTAAGGAAATTTATATTGTAACTTCAGGTGAAATGATGGCCATGTATGCAGCCAACAACATCTCCAAAGGAATCTTAAAATATGCACAAACTGGGACTGTTCGTCTGGGAGGCTTGATCTGTAACAGTCGCCAAACTGACAAAGAGAATGAATTAATTGAAGCCTTGGCTAAAGCTTTAAATACCCAAATGATTCACTTTATGCCTAGGGATAATGAGGTGCAACGTGCTGAAGTGCGTAAAATGACCGTTATCGAATATAACCCAACCCATAAACAGGCAGATGAGTATCGAGCCTTAGCTAAAAAAATTGAACGTAATACCATGATGACCATCCCAACGCCGCTTTCGATGGATGCCTTGGAGGATTTAATGATGGAATTCGGGATCATGGAGATGTAAGGTTGATCAACGATGGAGATATGAGGGAGGACAGGGTTATGAGCACACGGGAGACAATAGATTTCCGAAAACAAGTGGTGGAAGAGGTTTTGGAGATTTATCCGGAAAAGGCCAAAAAGAATCGGAGACAGCATATTGCGGTTAAAGACAGTGAGTGTTCTAGCTGCGCGGTCAAATCCAATACGAAAACCGTGCCTGGTATCATGACCGCTCGGGGATGTGCTTACGCAGGGGCTAAAGGGGTTGTTTGGGGACCTGTTAAGGATGTGGTGCATATTTCCCATGGACCGGTAGGGTGTGGCTATTATTCTTGGGGCAACCGCCGGAACCTGGCAGATGGAGAAATCGGAGTTGACAACTTTGTGCCGTTTTTATTCACCTCGGACTTTCAGGAAAGCGATATCATTTACGGCGGGGACAAAAAGCTGGAAAAAATAATCAGTGAGGTTGTGGGGCTTTTCCCGAATGCTAAAGGAGTTTCTGTTTTATCAGAATGCCCCGTTGGACTGATTGGAGATGACATTGAAAGCGTTGCTCGACGAACAAGTCTGGAACATAACCTTCCAGTCATTCCAGTTCGTTGTGAAGGGTTTAGGGGAATAAGCCAGTCCCTTGGCCATCATATCGCTAATGATGCTATTCGGGATCATCTGATAGGTAAAGGTCCAGCTAGAGAAATCGGACCCTACGACATTGGAATTATCGGCGATTATAATATCGGCGGAGATGCCTGGGCTAGTAAAAAAATTCTGGAGGAAATGGGTTTAAAGGTGGTCAACATTTGGACGGGGGACTCTACCTTGGAGATGCTTCAGAATGGTCATTTAGTCAAGCTTAATTTAATCCACTGCTTTAGAAGTATGAATTATATTGCTAAATACATGGAAGAAACTTATGGAACTCCATGGATTGAATTCAATTTCTTCGGGCCAACAAAAATTAAGGAATCAATTCTTAAAATTGCTGCCCAATTTGATGAACGAATTATGGAAAAAGCTTTAAAAGTTATCGAGAAATATACAGCACCCATGCAAAAAGTGATTGATACCTACCGCCCGCGTCTGGAAGGAAAAAGCGTCATGCTTTATGTAGGAGGGCTTCGACCGAGACACATTGTGGGAGCTTATGAAGATTTGGGCATGGAGGTTATTGGAACGGGTTACGAGTTTGCCCATAAGGAGGATTATGAGAAGACCATTCCGGCATTAAAGGAAGGAACGTTGATTTATGACGATGTGACAGCTTTAGAGCTTGAAGAGTTCGTGAAGAAGTTAAAACCTGATTTAGTGGGGTCGGGAATCAAAGAAAAGTATGTTTTTGAGAAAATGGGCCTTCCCTTCCGGCAAATGCATTCATGGGATTATTCAGGCCCCTATCACGGTTACGAAGGATTCCCCATCTTTGCCCGGGATATGGATATGGCCATTAACAGCCCAACCTGGAAAGCAATTAAAGCTCCTTGGAAATAAGAAGGGGTTAGAGCCATTAAAATTAATTGGGCAGAAAGGATGTCACACATGGAAACTTGTACTAAGGTAACAAAAGATTGGCTTAATACTCAAGAATACCGAGAAAAGAATTTTGCTCGTGAAAAGCTGGTCATCAATCCTGCCAAAGCTTGCCAACCCCTTGGCGCCTTGCTTTGTGCCTTAGGAATTGAAGGCAGCCTCCCCTTTGTTCATGGTTCTCAAGGATGCGCCGCCTATTTTCGCAGCACCTTATCCCGCCATTACAGAGAACCTGTCGCAGCAGTATCCGATTCAATGACTGAGGATTCTGCGGTGTTTGGAGGGCAGTCTAATCTTATCGAAGGTTTGAAGAATGCTAATACACTTTATAGCCCCCAAGTGATCTCTATATTCACGAGCTGTATGGCTGAAGTCATTGGGGATGATATCAATGCTTATTTAGGGAATGCCAAAGATCAAGAGGCGATTCCCAAGGATCTGCCGGTTGCTTTGGCTAACACTCCGAGCTTTAAGGGGTCTCATATCACAGGGTATGACTCAATGCTCAAAGGTCTTATTGACTGCCTGGCTGCGCCTAGACAAGAGGATAAACTCAACGAACGACTTTATGTTGTTCCTGGTTTTGACACTTATACTGCCAATCTTCGTGAGTATAAACGACTTCTTAAGGTGATGGATACGCCTTATACTCTCTTACCCGACCAGAGTGAGGTTCTGGATGCTCCTAATTTGGGCACTTATGAACTATATCCTGGAGGGACGCCTATAACAGAGATGAAGGATGCTCTAAATGCTGCAAGTTTCTTATTCACCCAGACTTACTCTACTCCGACAACCCGTAAATATCTGGCTAGTAAGGGAGTTCCTGTCGAAGTGATTTCTATGCCCATCGGGATAGCGGGCACGGACAAATTCATAGAATCTGTTGCCAAAATCACGGGGAAAGACGTACCTGAGGAAATTACCCTTGAACGGGGACGTTCCATCGATGCCATGACGGATGCCCATCAATATATTCATGGTAAGAAATTTGCCCTGTTTGGTGATCCTGATGTTCTGATTGGCGTTGTTTCATTTCTACTTGAAATGGGAGGAGAACCAGTCCACATTGTTTGTTCGAATTCCACCCCTTTATTTAAGAAAGCCATGGAAAGTTTGCTGGGGTCAAGCCCTTATGGTCAAGGAGCTACACTCTATGCCGGCAAAGACCTTTGGCATCTCAGATCTCTTCTGGTCACGGACCCGGTAGATATGTTAATCGGTGACTCCCATGGGAAGTGGGCTGCACGTGATGCCGATATTCCGCTAGTCAGAATAGGTTTTCCCATCACGGATCGGGTGAATCTCCATCGTTATCCCATTGTTGGGTATTCCGGAGTGATTAATATGATAACCATGATTGTTAATACCTTTTTGGAGGAGAAAGATAGGACTTCTTCAGACACCTACTTTGAAATGATGCGTTAAGAACGGAGGGGTCTTTGTGTTCACCAATCTTACAAAATTGGATCTCAAAGATAAGAAATGCATGTCAGATGCCGGTTCACCAAAATTATGCATGAAGGCCCTGCCTGGCGAGGGCGCAGAGAGAAGTTGCGCTTATGACGGGGCACGAGTTGTGCTTATGCCCATTACGGACGCAGCCCACCTTGTTCACGGACCCATTGCTTGTGCCGGAAACTCTTGGGATAACCGAGGAGCTCGCTCCTCCGGTTCCCAGCTCTTCCGCCGGGGGCTGACCACAGACATTATGGAGAATGATGTAATCTATGGCGGCGAAACTAAGCTGAAAGATTCAATCTTGGAAATCGCGGCGAATCATGATCCAAAAGCAATTTTTGTCTATGCAACTTGTGTCTCCTCGTTAATAGGAGATGACGTAGAAAAGATATGTCAAGAAGCGGAAACCGAACTGACGATTCCGGTGATTGCGGTTAATTGCCCAGGTTTTTTGGGAGATAAGAATATCGGAAATCGTATTGCAGGGGAAGTCTTATATGATCGTGTTATAGGGACTGGGTCGGGGCCTAGTGAGAAAATACCCCTTTCCATTAACTTGATCGGGGAGTATAACATTGCGGGAGATCTTTGGGGAGTTTTACCCGACTTAAAAAACTTAGGGATCAAACTTCAAACGGCCATTACAGGAGATGCCAAATTCGAGGACTTACGCTCAGCTCATAGAGCTAGCCTTAATGTGCTTATTTGCTCCAAAAGCCTGACCAACCTAGTCAGGAAAATGGAAATCCGCTATGGTATTCCCTTTATGGAGGGGTCCTTTTATGGTATTCATGACACTTCTGAGACCTTGATCAAGATTGCCAAAGCCCTAGGTGATCCTGATTTGTTGGAAAGGACCTTGGTCTATGTTGGCAAGAAGGAAGAGGAAACACGGAAGGTCATCGCAGGTTACAAAGCATTACTTGAGAATAAACAGGCTGTCTTGTTTACGGGCGGGGTTAAAACTTGGTCAATGGTGTCGACCTTGGCCGAATTAGGAATCAATATCTTAGCTGGAGGAACCCAAAACTCAACACCTGAAGATTTCCAGCGTATGAAAGAATTGATGGATCCCTCGGCTCAGATCATTGAAGATACAAGTTCGGCGGGTTTTCTCAAGATTATTGCGGAGAAAAAGCCAGATCTAATCGTCGCTGGAGGGAAAACAAAGTATCTGGCCCATAAGACAAGAACACCCTTTCTAGATATTAACCACGGACGAAAGCTTCCCTATGCCGGTTATGAAGGGATGATTACCTTCGCTGAAACCTTAACTCGCACGGTGCTCAGTCCTGTTTGGGGGCATTTGAGACGTAAATTTCCCCCGAAGGAGGGTGAACAAGTTGACTAATCCTACTAATGCAAATAAGACGAGACATTACGAGGGGAATCCACAGAAAAACAGTCCAGCCCTGGGGGCAACGCTAGCCTACCTCGGTATTAATGGACTTTTGGCCTTACTTCATGGTTCTCAGGGGTGTTCCTCCTTCATTCGCTTACAGCTTTCCAGGCATTACAAGGAACCTATTCCCCTAAATTCAACAGCCCTTTTAGAAGACTCCGTGATTTTTGGCGGTTGGGAGCATCTTAAAAAAGGAATAGAAGTGGCAGCCGATAAATATAAGCCGCAAATTATTGGCGTGATGAGCACAGGATTGACGGAAACCTATGGAGATGACATGGTCAGTGCATTGTCTAGCCTTCGCTCGGAAAGGCCGGATTTAAAGGAGTTGCCCATAGTACTCTCTAGCACGCCGGACTATATGGGTTCAATGCAAGAAGGTTATCAACGGACGGTAGAGGCCCTGCTTACGACCTTGGCCGGTCCTTCAAGCAAGACCCTCGAACCATCTGGTTCTAAATTCAACTCAACTTTCAACGATGTCTCTGTACCGTCTATTGCATTATTGCCTGGCTGTCATTTAACTCCAGGGGATGTGGATGAACTAAAAGAGATCGTTATGGAATTTGGATTTAGCCCGATTACAATTCCAGATCTTTCAATTTCTCTGGATGGGCATGCCGAACTGGAAGCAGCCCCGGTGGTTCAGGGTGGAACGTTGCTTGAAGATTTTCAGCGTCTGTCCAAATGTAAAGCGTGTCTGTCCTTTGGTCTGAGTATGGAAACATCGGGAGAAATACTCAAACGAACCCATGAAATTCCTCATCATAACTTTCCTTCAATAACTGGCCTTGCAGCAAGCGACGAATTTGTACTGACTCTGGCCAAATTATCAAGTAAGCCCATACCGGAGAAACTCCTCCGTCAAAGAAGCCGCTTGTTGGATACCCTAGCTGACTATCATGACCAGCTAGGGAGCCTAAAGACAGCCATAGCTTTAGAGATGGATCTGCTGTATAGTTTGGCTTCTTGTTTGGTCGAGGTAGGTGCTGAGATTTCTGTAGCCTTGGCAGCATCTCGGGCAGGTATCCATAAATTATCTTTACCCATCCCCATCGAAGTGGGAGATCTGGAAACACTCGAGGAACGAGGGGGTCGAAGCAGGTTAATTATTGCCAATTCAAATGGTCGTCAAGCCGCAGGGGTGCTTAAGCTTCCGCATTTAAGAGCGGGCTTGCCAGTGTTTGATTGGGTAGGTTATCCACAAAAATGCTGGATTGGCTATTCAGGCACTCAACAATTTCTCTTTGACACTTTGAATTCCTTAAGTTAGGGAGAAGGGTCACTAAGTCAATACTTTATAGAACGAACTACTGAGAATGAGGAGATATCGAGAGAAGGTCTTAGGAATAGAGGGAGGTTAAAGGTATGCTTATAGCCTTTGCCAGCAGCGATGGGAAAACAATTGACTCGCATTTTGCTTCCGCCCCTAGGTTTGAGATGTATAAGTTTACTGGGGGACCTCAAGGGATCATCCATACATCTCTATCCTCTGAGGATATGATGGAATCGAATGATAAGGTGGATGTACGCATTCGAATGCTTAAAGAATGTGCGATAGTCTATTGCACACAAATTGGGGGTCCCGCAGCAGCTCGTTTAGTTCAGTGCGGTATTCATCCCTTGAAAGTGCCTGTCGGGGCGGAGATTGTTGATGAACTCAATAAGTTGAACAAATTACTGCTTTCCAAAAAACTACCGCCTTGGTTAAAGAAGAAAGTGGGCGACTGTTAGAAACCCTATAGGAGGATGGAAATGAGTGAAGGACTGATTTACAAAACCTTTGGCGGATTGCCTTGGACGCCTCAGTTTGTGGAAGCAATAGATAATTCCCTGTGCCTTGGGTGTGGACGGTGTGTGAAATTATGTGTGCGAAAATGCTTAGGTCTGGAAAGTTTTGAGGATGATGAGGGGACAGAGCGGCACGTTGCGATCATTGCTAATAAGGATCAGTGTATCGGCTGCCAGGCCTGTGGCAGTATCTGCATACGACACTGTTATACGTTTAAGGAAAAATAGGCGCGAGGCACTGTGTTCAAAGTTCGAGGTTCGAGTGTATGTGTGCTTCCGGGTCTCAAAGGGCTTCGTAAGGGGTGAAAGTCTGTGCTCTTTGTGGGGCCGCCTTTGTGGCATAATTCTATTTTACAGCGAAGGAGAGTGCAAAACTCCCGACGGTCATGGGGTTCCTGCTTATTTTTAGTAGGAGCCTTAGAAGTGGATTAACAAATAAGATGAACGATGGGAGAGATTAAGATGCATAGAGAATGTAATCATGGGGGAATAAGTAGTTCGCATTTAAATCAGGGACATCCCTGTTTTTCAACCTCCGGGCATGGCAGAACCGGACGAATACACTTAGCGGTAGCACCAGAGTGCAATATATCGTGCAATTACTGTGTGCGCAAATTTGATTGTGCCAACGAATCGCGTCCGGGAGTAACCAGTAAGGTCATCAATCCGGATGAAGGGATTGAAACAGTCAAGAAAGCTAAATCCTCTCCTATTGGATCAAAACTTACGGTGATTGGAATCGCGGGGCCTGGAGAACCCTTAGCTAATGAAGAAACCTTTCAAACCTTGAGAAACGTGAAGCAGAACTTTCCGGATATGATTTTTTGTTTAAGTACTAATGGACTTCTTTTGCCGGAAAAACTGCCTGAATTGGTGGAGATAGGAGTATCTCACGTTACAGTTACCATTAATACACTTGATGAACAATTGGGGGCTAAAATTTATAGTTATGTTCGCTGGGGAGGAAAAACTATGATTGGCCCTGATGCTGCAAGGATACTGATCGATAATCAATTAACCGGACTTGAGATGGCGTCAAAGGCTGGAATGACCGTAAAAGTCAACACGGTGGTTATTCCGGGGATCAACGAGCACCTTTTATATAGTTTGGCTTTAGAGGTTAAAAAGCGAGGAGCACATATTCACAATTTACTCCCTTTAATCCCTCAAGCAAAATTTGCTCATAAAATAGCCCCACCTAAAGAACTGATTAAAAATTACCGCAGCATACTGGGTTCAATTCTTCCCCAAATGAGCCACTGTCAACAATGCCGTGCAGATGCAATTGGAGTGCTTTAATGATGAAAAAAGAATTAGTGGAGATGGAACAAAGGGTTTTGTTATGTGATACCACCTTAAGAGACGGTGAGCAAGCCCCCGGTGTAGCCTTCGGCCTTCATCAAAAAGAAATGATTGCTAGGGCCCTGGTAGAGGCTGGGATTGATGAATTGGAAGTAGGAGTGCCTGCCATGAGCGGGTCAGAGATTAAAACGATCTCTCAGTTAGTTGCTCTAAGGCTGCCCGTACGTCTGATCACCTGGAATCGGGCGGTTTTATCAGATCTTCAGGCAAGTTACAAAACAGGAATCGAGGGAGTGGCCATTTCCATTCCCACCTCGGACCAACAGATCAAGAACAAATTGAGAAAAGACCGGGCTTGGGTTCTTGAGCAAATGGGACAATGTATCCATAACGCCAAAAAAGAAGTTGGCTATATTGTTCTTGGGCTTGAAGATGCCAGTCGAGCAGAGTTTTCTTTTCTCAAAGAAATCTTATCTGAGGCTGAAAAGCTAGGAGTGAATCGGGTGCGTTTTGCAGATACGACAGGAATTCTTGAACCGCTGAAAGTGTTTTTTACTCTCCAAGAATTAGTGAGTGTTTCTAATATCCCTTTGGAATTTCATGCTCATAATGATTTAGGCATGGCGACAGCTAATTCTCTTGCGGCAGTTCAAGCTGGTTTTCAAGCAATCAGTGTTACAGTTGGAGGAATCGGAGAAAGGGCCGGGAATGCTGCCCTCGAAGAAGTTGCTGTTGGGCTGAAATACAGTCTTAATCAAAGGGTGGGGCTTGACTTGAAACGTTTATATTCCATCGGCATGATGGTCAGCTGGGCTACAGACCGTAAAATCTCTCGGGTCAAACCTATTATTGGGGAAGATGTTTTTACCCATACGTCTTCGATCCACATCGACGGCGTTCAAAAAGACTTTGCCAATTACCAACCCTTTCCCCCTGAAAGTGTGGGAAGGCAGCATTCAACTTCCTTCGGTAAATACTCTGGTCGTAAGACGGTTTTAAGGTTGTTAAAAGCAAAAGGGATTGATTTTAATCATGAAATTGTGGAGGATATTTTAATGAAAATTTCAAGTAAAACAAATCAACTTAAAAGACCCTTGGAGGAAGAAGATATCTTGGGGATTGTTGTAAGCGCATGCTAGAAGAAAAGAGAAAGCCAAGAACCTTCTACTATATCCTTATTAAGAAGGTTCTTGGCTCTTGTACTTTGTTGAGGTGATTGACTATTGCAATACAAAATTAGAAGAGCTAAACATTCTGACATCAGCAGTATGATTGGACTGCTAAGGACCTTGTTCTCCTTAGAAACTGATTTTGACTTTAATGAAGGTAACCAACAAAAGGGTCTGGAACTAATGTTAGAAGATTTGACAAATAGGTACATAGTGGTAGCAGAGCAAGATGGAAAGAGCATAGGAATGTGTACGGCTCAGATTTTGGTGTCCACTGCTGAAGGTGGAATCTCAGCCGTAATCGAAGATTTGGTCGTTGAAGAAGCTTGTTGTAGGCAAGGGATAGGTAAGGAACTGCTCTTAGCCGTGGAAGGTTGGGCGTGGGAACGAGGGGTAAGGCGCTTGCAGTTATTAGCTGATCGAAACAACACACGGGCGTTGGAGTTCTATAAGGGGATTGATTGGAAGGTTACTCAGTTGATCTGTTTACAGAAAAAGAGAAGTTAGTAAAAGAAAAAATATAACTGGAGTACAAACCTACAGATTATGCAATAGAAACCTTCTTTTAAGCACCGTGCTTAGAAAGAAGGTTTTTGTCATTTGGCGTAGAATTGAACGGATTGGATAGTTAGCTGAAAAGAGGTTGCATAATGTCCTTAGATTGGTTTCAACTGGTTTTAATCTATATTGTAACAAATTCATTGTCCAAGGTTATTCAGAAACAGGCGTTGAAGGATCGAGATATTGATCCAGCAGCCTTCAGTGCATTTTTTCTATTCATTGTGGGAGTTATCAGCATACCTTTCCTTTGGGTGGAGAAGCCTAGTATTATTAATAGTTTAGAAGTATGGCTGGTAGTTATACTTTCCAGTCTCTTTTATACGGCATGTATGGTTCTATATTATCATGCATTAAAAGGGACGGAAGTTAGCCAGGTTGAAACTATTGCGACTACACGTTCAATATGGTTCATGGTATTAGGGAGTTTCCTCTTTGGAGAAACGGTTAACCTAAGTAATTTTCTAGGCATTGCCCTTATTTTTGGAGGCTTAATTGTTATATACTGGGACAAAGGGAGCTTTAAGGGCTTTGGAAAACCTCATTTATATACTTTAATCTACGCTCTTTTAATCAGCAGTGCTTATGCCTTAGACAAAATTGCTTTAAACTCTTTTTCGGTTGTTCTATATCAAGTGGTGATATACATAATTCCAGCAGTTTTTACGGTAATGTTTATTCCTAAGACCTTCAACGGTCTCAGATATTTTCTAAAACCACAAAAAACCACCTTTATCATTCTTGCAAGCGCGGTCTTTCAAATGATTTCCACCTTAGCTCTCTATGCAGCTTATAAATATGGGGGAGACCTCTCAGTAGTAGGCCCCCTTGCTCAAACATCCACCGTTCTGACGATACTTATTGGTATTGTAATTCTTAAAGAGAGATGGAATTTGAAACGAAAAATTATCGGAGTTATACTTGCTCTAGCAGGGGTTGTTCTTCTTAAGCTATCTATCTAGTTATTAGAGTGTTAACTGGAGGCTCGGGGATGTTCTAATAGATTAAGACTTAAATATAGCACTAGCATTAAAATCGGAGAGGGGTTAGTAATATGGGAAAACTGGTCGAATGTGTACCGAATTTTAGTGAGGGGCGTCGCCCGGAGGTTATTGAAGCGATTGTAGCGGAGGTTAAGAAGGTCAAGGGAGTAAAACTTCTTGATGTTAAGCCTGATGCCAGCCATAATCGAACGGTTGTAACCTTTGTAGGTGAACCACAGAGTGTCAAACTTGCCGCTTTCAATGTCTGTGCCAAGGCTTGTGAGTTGATTGATATGGAGCAACAGCAAGGAGGGCATCCACGGGTTGGAGCCACGGATGTGGTTCCGTTTATTCCTGTTAAAGAGGTTAGTATGGAGGAATGTGTTCAGCTGGCCAATGAACTTGGAGCCGAGATCGCCGACAAACTGGGCATTCCTGTCTATCTTTACGAGGAAGCGGCTAAAGTGCCGAGTAGAAGGAGACTTCCTGACGTAAGAAAAGGAGAGTACGAAGGGTTAAAGGCGGAAATAATTAAGCCTGAACGCCATCCTGATTACGGTCAGCCTAAAATGCATCCTACAGCTGGGGCAACCGTTGTCGGGGCTCGTCAATTTTTGGTGGCTTACAATATCAATCTTGGTACAAATGATCTTAGTATTGCAAAGAAAATCGCAGATTCCATCCGTGAAGTCAAAGGTGGATTTAAGTATGTCCGGGCAATGGGAGTTATGTTAGAAGAACGAGATGTTGCTCAGGTATCGATCAATATGGTTAATTACACTGGGACCCCGTTATTTCGGGTGTTTGAGACTGTTAAATCCGAGGCGGCTCGCTATGGGGTAAACATTATTGGCAGTGAATTAGTAGGAGTAACTCCTTTGCAAGCACTTCTTGACGTGGCTGAGTTTTATTTACGTTTAGAGAACTTTGATCGTAAACAGGTTTTTGAAGAGAATTTGGGTGAAGAATAGGGCCAGGGTCGATGGGGTGGGCCGGAGCGAAATTGCTCCGCTCACCACGGCGCCGTCGCTATCGAGCTTGATTACGAGGTGAGCGTTGGCAAACCTCTGGGCTGTTCTGAATGTGCGTCGCTCCTTGCCATCCTTGGCACCGCGACATCAGTCCATCCATGGACAAGTCCTGTGCCACGCTGGCACCTCGTAATGTAAGCTCTTTAACGCGACTTTGCCTAAAGGTTCGATGCGCAAGTTCGCTCCAGCCTGCTCTGGGGGCGACGGGGGGCAGGGACGAGGATCGCTATTTTCAGATGAAGCTAGAGTCAATTACCGAATGAAGATTGGGAACTCATAGTCCATCCCAGTTTAGAAATCAAATATCGATGGGAGGTTAGTTAAATGTTAATTGATAAGACCGTGAGTGGATTTGTAGAAGAGTTAGCCAGTAATTCTCCGGCTCCTGGTGGTGGGAGTGCGGCGGCTCTTGCTGGATCCTTAGGGGCGGCGTTGAGTATCATGGTATGTAATTTTACAGAAGGCAAGCCTAAGTTTAGCGATGTCCAAGGTGAGATTTTGCAGATTAAGCAACAAGGTCTGGGCTTAAAGAATGATTTGATGGATTATGTTGATGCAGATACGAATGCCTTCGATGAGGTCATGAAGGCGTATAGATTACCTAAGGAAACCGACGATGAAAAACTACTCAGGTCAGAACGAATTCAGGAGGCTACAAAGCAGGCAACGTTGCTGCCGCTTAAAGTAGCAGAGTCTTGCGTTGAAGTCTTGAAACTTTCGCTCAGGGTCTTAACAATCGGCAATCCAAACACTGCCTGTGATGCAGCGGTTTCTGGGGTCACGGCCTATGCAGGATTCCAAGGGGGGATTTTCAACGTCAAGATTAATCTGAGTTCAATTAAGGATGAGGCCTTTCTTCAAACTATTCGAGATAAGATCGCGGTGTTGCAAGAAGATGCCGATAAATATAATCAACTAATCTTGGCTAAAGCTAAAGAGGTTATTGGTTGAAGACCAACGAGGTATATTTGAATAACATTTTCATAGAACATCGTTTAAAAATATAAGAGTCTTCGATGGAAGGCTCTTATTTGGCATTGGGTTAAAGCCTCATGAGAAGAGATAATGATGTGACCCTACATAATTGTGCACGAAGTGTCGGTACCTAGTGGGTGTCGCATTATTTGGTGGTTGTGGAAATCAAGACGATTAAATAAATCGCCACACTGTTTTCTTGCGAAATTCCCCTTAGAGCTGTTATACTAAGTATTTAGAATATCAAATTTGCTAATTAAAACTTGACTATAGAAATGAGGGCAGGACCTTGGCACAGGCTTCACAACGTATCCGTAATTTTTCTATTATTGCACATATCGATCATGGCAAATCGACTTTAGCTGACCGGCTGATAGAGTATACCGGGGCCTTGAGTAAACGGGAAATGGAAGCGCAAGTCCTTGATAACATGGATTTAGAGCGTGAACGTGGAATTACGATTAAGCTTCAGACGGTGCGCTTAAGTTATCAAGCTAAAGACGGTCAGATTTATGAACTTAATCTTATTGATACTCCCGGTCACGTGGATTTTACCTATGAGGTATCTCGTAGTTTAGCAGCCTGTGAAGGGGCATTGTTGGTGGTGGATGCTGCTCAAGGTATTGAAGCTCAGACCTTGGCTAATGTTTATCTGGCTTTAGAAAACGATCTAGAGCTGATTTCGGTTATTAATAAGATCGACCTCCCTAGTGCGGATCCTGAGCGGGTTAAACAAGAAATCGAAGATGTAATTGGGTTAGATGCAAGTGAAGCGGTTCTAGCTTCGGCAAAGACAGGGGTTGGCATTGAAGAGATCCTAGAAAGGATTGTAACCATGGTCCCGCCTCCTCAAGGGGATGATCAAGCGCCCCTAAAAGCACTGATTTTCGATTCTAAGTTTGATGCCTATAAAGGTGCTATTTCTTATATTCGAGTTGTGGAGGGACGAGTTGCTAAAGGCACGACCATGAAAATGATGTCTACTGGAAAAACCTTTGAAGTCACTGAAGTAGGAGTGTTTTCCCCTTCAATGCTTCTTGTAGACGAGCTTAAAGCGGGTCAAGTAGGGTTTATCGCCGCGAGTATCAAGAATGTCAAGGATACTCAGGTCGGGGATACAATTACGGATGCGGACAATCCTGCCACTGAAGTGCTTCCGGGGTATAGGAAGTCAACGCCTATGGTCTTTTGCGGACTTTATACGGTGGAGGCGAGTGATTACAACCGACTGCGTGATTCTTTGGAAAAGCTTCACCTTAATGATGCAAGCCTGATCTTCGAGCCGGAAACCTCAATTGCTCTAGGTTTTGGTTTTCGGTGTGGATTTCTCGGCTTACTTCACATGGAAATAATTCAGGAACGTTTAGAACGGGAATATGACCTTAATTTGATCACGACGGCACCGAGCGTTATTTATAAGGTGAACACTATAAAGGGAGAAGTTTTAAATATTGATAATCCCTCCAATCTTCCCAAAGTCGATCAAATTGTTAGTATAGAAGAGCCCATTGTCAAGGCGACGATTTTAGTTCCATCTGAGTACGTGGGTGCAATCATGGAACTCAATCAGGAAAAGCGTGGAACGTATTGTAATATGGATTACGTATCCACCAATCGCGTGAGGTTGACTTATGAACTTCCGTTGAGTGAGATTGTTTTTGATTATTTTGATCAATTAAAGTCGCGGACCAAAGGATATGCGTCTTTGGACTATGAACTCTCGGGCTATAAAGAAACGAATCTCGTAAAAATCGATATCCTTTTGAATGGGGAAATGGTGGATGCCCTTTCGTTCATCGTTCACCGGGATAAGTCCTATAGTCGGGCAAGGAAGATGGTTGAAAAACTCCGCGGTATTATACCAAGACAGATGTTTGAAATTCCAATTCAGTCAGTGATCGGTAATAAAGTCATTGCTCGGGAGACGGTGAGTGCCATGAGAAAGGATGTCCTATCTAAATGCTATGGGGGAGACATTTCCCGTAAGCGCAAACTTCTTGAGAAGCAAAAAGCTGGTAAGAAGCGTATGAAACAAGTGGGTAGTGTGGAAATCCCACAAGACGCTTTTATGGCGGTATTGAAGATCGAGGATTAACCTACGCCTTATTTTTATAAACAAGAAAGAGTTGTAAGCGAATGCCATCCTTATACGTTCACGTCCCCTTTTGTAGGCAAAAATGTGATTACTGTGCTTTTTATTCCCACTCGTTGGTGGAATCCCCTAGGGATCTTATCTCAGTGTATTTCGAGGGTTTAGAAGTCGAGATGGCTAAAAGGCAAAAAGATGCCCCTCAAGGGGTATCTTCTCTTTTTATTGGAGGTGGAACCCCTACAGTCCTAAATGTGAACGACTTAGAGCGTCTACTGGCCATGATTCATCGGTATTTCCCCATAGTACTTGAGGCTGAGCAAACCATGGAAGGGAATCCTGGGACCCTTACTTATGAAAAAATAAAGCTCATACGAAGTCTTGGTATCAACCGATTTTCTTTAGGAGTCCAGTCGTTTAATGATCAATTGCTAGGTACTGTAGGGCGTATTCATACTGCTGGGCAAGCGCGTGAAGCAATTGGGGGATTGAGAAACGCAGGATTTAAAAACCTTAATTTAGATTTGATGTTTGGGCTACCTGCCCAGGATATGGCCCTGTGGCAGGCGTCTGTGGAAGAAGCTTTATCCTATTCGCCGGAACACCTTTCCCTCTATGGCTTAATGCTAGAAGAAGGAACGCCGCTTTACGAACGATACTCTGCCCCTTCTTCCGCTAGGGGATTTAAACTAGGTAACAATATTCCTCGGCTTCCGGATGAGGATCAACAGGCCATGATGTATGAATGGGCTGTGAAACGGTTGAGGCAAGGGGGATATAGACAGTATGAAACCTCTAACTTTGCGCGCCCTGGCTTTGAATGTCAACATAACTTAGGCTATTGGCGAGGAAAGGATTACTTAGGCATTGGTCCCGGTGGAGTATCTTGTTTAAATAGGGTGCGTTGGAAAAACATTGAGGAAGTATCTACTTATCATAACCTTCTGAGGAAAGAGCAAAGCCCTCTCGATGAGTCCGGTCAGGAAGTTCTATCCTTGCGCGAGTGTATGGCAGAGCGCATGATTCTGGGCTTACGTCTTGAGGAGGGGGTTCATCTCAAAGCCTTTGAACATGATTTTGGAGCGGATCTTAGGGATATTTATAGAGATGTTTTGGAACGCTATAATCATCAGGATGTTTTTGTGGTTAAGGGGGATTACTTTCGCTTAAATCCCAAATATTCTTTTATAGCTAACTCTATCTTACAAGAATTTGTTTAAGGACGTAGCAGTGAAATCCCTCCCGACTTTTGCGTGTAGAATTGGGAGTTTTAGTATTAGATAACACAGTTTTCAACGCGTCATCTAAAGAGAAGAATTATCTTAAAATGATTCTTGACAAAGGGAAAATGACGTGGTAATGTGAAGACATCAACTGTTAGCACTCATCAAGGTAGAGTGCTAACAACAAAAAACCCCGATCATTATCGTGTGTGTGTTTAGTATCTAACAGGGGATCAGTTAAGAAAGCGGGGGAGCATGTATGCAAATGGATGAACGCAAACGCAAAATATTACGAGCGATAGTTCAAGATTATATTGCTACCGCTGAACCGATTGGTTCTCGAACAATTGCACGTAAGTTCGATTTAGGAGTATCCTCAGCTACGATTCGCAATGAGATGGCGGATTTAGAGGAGTTAGGATTTATTGAGCAACCGCATACATCTGCAGGCCGTATACCTTCGGACGCAGGGTATCGATATTTTGTAGATTGTCTAATGGATCCTCAAGCACTTAATGCTGAGGAAATAGAAATTATCGAACGTGAGAGCGCAAAAAGAATCAACGAGCTTCAGGAAGTTATTACGCACACCAGCAAATTACTGTCTGAGCTAACAAATCTGACGAGTCTTGTTCTCGGACCGCATAAAGGGAAGAGTACCTTTGGGAAAATGCATTTTCTACCCTATCAACCGGGTCAGGTGATTATGGTCATCGTCAAAGAAAATGGCGTGGTAGAAAATCATATTATTGATGTTGGAGAGAATCTTACGGCGGAAGAGTTGCAGCATGTGGCCGGGGTCTTTAACCAAAAAATGCGGGGATATTCCATTAGTCAGGTCAAACGCAGCCTTTTGCATGAAATATATAGTGAACTATCGAGGCAGAGACTTTTAATTGATAATGCGTTAGATATGTTACGAGCTATTTTAGATGATAACGAGGAAAAGGATCGTATTTATCTTGGGGGAACCCTAAATATGCTTAATCAGCCTGAATTTAGAGATTTAGGCAAGGTTAAAACCTTATTCAAAGTCTTCGAAGAAAATGAACCCTTGAAAAAACTAATAACCCCCCGCCAAGAGGGACTAAATGTCACTATCGGTGGAGAAAATATATTGAAGGAATTTCAAGATTGCAGCGTAATATCCGCGACGTATAAAGTCAATGGCTTAACAATCGGGGCGGTGGGCGTACTTGGGCCGACCCGTATGGATTACGCCAAAGTCATAGCCATTGTCGACTTTATGACTCGAAGTTTGACGGAAGTTTTGACGAGACGTAGGCGGTGACGGTAGTTTGCGAGGGCTGGAGTGAGGTTTGAGCGAGGGCTGAAGTGAAGTCTGAGTGAGGGCTGGAGTGAAATTGCTCCGCTCACCACGGCGCCGTCGCTATCGATTCTTGATCTCGAGGCGAGCTTTGGCAAACCTCTGGGTAATACCTGAAGTGAACCAGTGCCACGCTGGCGCCTCGAAATCTAAGCTGGATTGACGCGACTCTGCCTAAAGGTTCGCTGCGCAAGTTCACTCCAGCCTGGTTGGGGAGACGGGGGCTGGGAACGACGGAGGTTAGGAACGGTTGGGGAAAATGGGGAAGGTGTTGAATTGCTTCGCTCTCAACACTGAGCTCAACAGTAAGTTGAGATTAATTCCTTCAAATTTTCCTGTGCGTTGAAGCTCTGCTTGGCAATAGTTCAAAGATGCGGTGACTGAGCCTTTTGGTTCATTCTATATAAATAGTGATTAAGTGCGAGAGGTGATTATGCATGGCGCGAATGAGAGAAGAAACTCTCAGAGGCCGAGAGCTTAAGGATGAGGGTCAAGTGGAGGATACGCAAGAGCGTGACCTAGAGAATCCTCCGGGTGAAGATACTCTGGATAGCAATGATATGAGTTCTTTAGAAAAAATTATGACGCTGGAGGCTGAGCTTACTCAAGCTAAAGCAAAAGCGGATGAGCACTACAATCATGTGTTAAGATTACAGGCAGAGTTTGATAACTACAGAAAACGAACGCAGAAGGAAAAGACAGAGATCATTAAACATTCAACTGAGCGTCTTGTTGCGGAGTTACTTCCTGTTTTGGACAATTTTGAACGGGCTGCCAGCTCGGCTCAATCAAACCCCGATTTTAATGCTTTTTCACAAGGTGTGGACATGATTTATCGTCAATTACAAACGGCACTTGGCAAGGAAGGGCTTAAGCCGATAGAAGCTGTGGGTCAGCCTTTTGACCCGAACCTTCATGATGCGGTGCTTCGAGTGGAGTCAGATGACCATTCCGAGAATACTGTCGTGGAAGAACTTCAAAAAGGGTACTACCTTAAAGAGAAAGTTCTTCGTCCTAGTATGGTTAAAGTTTCAAACTAGTTAAGTTAAAGGAGGAAGATTATAATGGGTAAAATTATTGGTATTGACTTAGGTACAACTAACTCTTGTGTTTCAGTTATGGAGGGTGGAGAAGCTGTTGTCATCCCTAATGCGGAGGGGAATCGTACAACTCCATCTGTCGTAGGTTTTTCAAAAACTGGTGAGCGATTAGTCGGACAGGTAGCTAAACGCCAATCTGTTTCGAATCCAGACAAAACTGTAAGTTCCATTAAACGTCATATGGGCTCAGATCACAAAGTAAAGATTGAAGATAAGACATATAGCCCACAAGAGATTTCTGCCATGGTTCTTCAAAAGCTTAAAACAGATGCAGAAGCTTATATTGGGCAGCCGGTTACCCAAGCGGTTATTACGGTTCCTGCATATTTTACAGATGCTCAACGCCAAGCAACCAAAGATGCTGGTTCAATTGCCGGACTTGAGGTTTTAAGGATTATTAACGAGCCTACTGCTGCGGCACTTGCCTATGGTCTCGATAAAAAAGATGATTCAACGGTTTTAGTGTTTGACCTGGGTGGCGGTACCTTTGACGTTTCAATTCTGGAATTGAGCCAAGGTATGGTAGAAGTTAAAGCTACCAGTGGAAATAACAATTTGGGCGGCGACGATTTTGACCAACGCCTAATTGATTATATGGTAGCAGAATACAAGAAAAGCCATGGAGCAGATCTTTCTAAAGACCGAGTTGCTCTTCAGCGTTTAAAAGAAGCTGCCGAAAAAGCTAAGATTGAGCTTTCCGGCGTGACAAATTCTAATGTTAATCTGCCGTTTATCACCATGACGGAAGAGGGACCACAACACTTAGATATGAATATTTCTCGCGCAAAATTTGAGGAAATCACCTCTGACCTTGTGGAAGCTACTGTTGGCCCTACACGTCAAGCGATTCAGGATGCTAAACTCTCTTGGAATCAAATTGATCAAATCATTTTAGTCGGTGGATCTACCCGTATCCCTGCGGTGGTAGAAGCTATTAAGAAAGTAAGCGGTAAAGACCCACATAAAGGAGTTAACCCGGATGAAGTAGTAGCTATGGGAGCTGCTATTCAAGGGGGCGTACTCAGTGGCGAAGTTAAGGATATGATCTTGTTGGATGTTACTCCCCTGTCCTTAGGGATTGAAACCCTAGGTGGAGTATTTACCCGGATCATTGATCGTAACACGACAATTCCGACAACGAAATCTCAAACCTTCTCAACTGCTGCGGATAATCAAACCTCTGTCGACATTCATGTCCTCCAAGGAGAACGTGAAATGGCAAGTTATAATAAGACCTTGGGACGTTTCCAACTGTCAGGAATTCCTCCTGCACCCCGCGGTGTTCCACAAATCGAAGTAAAATTTGATATTGATGCCAATGGTATTGTTCACGTCTCCGCAAAAGATGTGGCTACTGGAAATGAACAAAAAGTAACCATTACTTCATCTACGGGTCTATCCAAAGAAGATATTGAGAAGATGAAGCAAGATGCTGAAGCTCATGCAGAGGAAGATAAGAAACACAGAGAGCTTATTGATGCTAAGAACGCAGCAGATTCGATTGGTTATCAAACCGAGAAAACCTTGAAGGAATTCGAAGGTAAAGGTGACGCTGCAGAAGTCGAAAGTATCAAAAAGGCGCTAGAAGATCTTAAGACAGCGGCCGCTGGGGATAGCGTTGAAGAGATCAATGCGAAAACTGAGGCCTTGAATAAAGTTCTCCATCCTTATATTGAAAAAATGTATCAGCAACAAGCTGCTCAAGATCCAAATGCAGGGGCTGGAGCACAACCTGGAGCTGAACAAGCTAAAAAAGAGGATGATGTCGTAGATGCTGAGTTCACTGAAGTGAAGAAGGATCAGTAATAAGCGAGGGTTAGGGTCGATGGGGTGGGCTGGAGCGAAATTGCTCCGCTCACCACGGCGCCGTCGCTATCGAGCTTCATTACGAGGTGAGCTTTGGCAAACCTCTGGGCTGTTCTGAATGTGCGTCGCGCCTTGCCATCCTTGGTACCGCGACATCAGTCCATCACGGCGCCTTGCCGTCCATGGCGACGCTCTAACCTCGAACGTCCTGTTCGAGTCATGGACAAGTCCCGTGCCACGCTGGCACCTCGTAATGTAAGCTCTATTAACGCGACTCTGCCTAAAGGTTCGCTGCGCAAGTTCGCTCCAGCCTGGCTGGGGTCGACGGGGCAGGAACTGACGGAGGTTAGGATCGTTCCTAGAATATTTTTTAGAGATAATTCTAAGGGCACAAAGCTTTTTAAGCCTTTGTGCCTGCATTTGTTTGTAGAAAACTATTAAAAATTCCATTTAAATGGATATTTCCTTGTGCTTCAGGCTGAAGGGTCATATAATACTATAGGACTTTACTGTCTGAGTGGATGGGTAAGCAGGAGTGTGGAGGAAAATAATGAAACGCGATAACTATGAAGTGCTCGGGGTCGAGCGAAATGCTAGTGAACAGGAGATTAAAAAGGCATATAGAAAGTTAGCTCGCCAATATCATCCGGATGTGAACCCGGGAAATAAGGAAGCGGAAGAAAAGTTTAAGGAAGTTACGGATGCCTATGATGTTTTGAGCGACCCGCAGAAGAGGGCGCGTTATGACCAGTTTGGGCATGAAGATCCTGGCATGGGGGGCATGGGTGGCTTTGGAGATGCTGGCGGTTTCGGTGACATTTTTGATATGTTCTTTGGTGGAGGCGGCGGGCAACGGCGTGGCGGTCCACAACGGGGCTCGGATTTACGCTATGCTATGACCTTGAGCTTTGAAGAGGCGGTATTTGGTGTAGACAAAGAGATCCAGATTCCTCGTGATGAAACTTGTATGGATTGTCAAGGTTCTGGAGCTGCGCCGGGTACGCACCCTACGACTTGTTCCCAATGTCATGGCAGTGGGCAAGTTAAGGTCACGCAGCGGACGCCTTTTGGTCAGATCCAAACGGCAAGAACTTGTCCAACCTGTCAAGGAGAAGGTCGTACAGTCAGTAGTCCTTGCTCAACTTGTCACGGACAAGGGAAGGTACGTAAGGTTAAGACTATTAAAATTAGTGTTCCTGAAGGTTCGGAAGACGGCTTGAACTTGAGGCTTAGCGGAGATGGGGAAGCTGGATCTAAAGGGGGGCCTCCGGGAGACCTTTATATCATTCTCCAGGTCAAACCTCACAAGTTCTTTGAACGGGATGGAAATGATATTTATTGTGAGATTCCGATTACCTTCGTCCAAGCGGCTTTAGGCGCAGAGATTGAGGTTCCTACTCTTGATGGGGTAGTTAGCATGAAAATCCCTGAAGGGACACAAACAGCTACGATCTTTAGGCTTAAAGGGCACGGTGTACCACGTCGACGTGGAACCGGTCGTGGTGATCAGCATGTTCGAGTCGTTTTGACTACGCCAACTAAGCTGAATGATAAACAAAAGAAACTCCTGCGCGAATTTGGGGAAGTTACTTCAGAACAGCAACAAATGGGTAAAAAGTCGTTGTTTGAAAAATTTAAAGAGAACCTTCGCGATGCAATGGGGTGAAAAGGAGTATAAACAATGAAGTGGCGTGAAGTTGCGGTAACAGTTTCATCTGAAGGAGAGGAAGCTGTTGCCGATCTTTTTTATGGGTTGGGTTGTCCTGGTGTAAGTATTGAAGATCCGGAACTTTTACTAAAATACATGGAATCCGGCGAGTGGGATTACCATGTGTTTGAAGAAGTGAAGCTCACTGGAACCTCGGTAGTGAAGGGTTACTTCCCAGAAGATGAAGAGCTTTTGGACAAGCTTGAAAAGCTTGATCTAGGTATTCGTGATTTCTTGGAGCGTTATCCTCATTGGCTTATCCAGAGTAAGGGTCTTTCCTTGAAGGAAGAGGATTGGGAAACTGCTTGGAAGGCCTATTTTAAACCGATTCATATTGGTAAGCATTTTCTGATTAAGCCGACTTGGGAGCAAGCTGAGCTTAGGCCGGGGGATATTGTTCTTGAGCTTGACCCGGGTATGGCCTTTGGAACAGGAACTCATCCTACCACAACGTTATGTTTAAGGACGTTAGAGGACATTATAAAACCAGGACAGACAGTTTTCGACTTAGGGACAGGTTCTGGAATCTTAGCTATTGCGGCTGCGAAACTCGGGGCAAAGGTGGAGGCAGTGGACCTTGATTCGGTTGCTATCAAGGTGGCCCAAGAAAATGTCACCCTAAATAAGGTGGATGATCAGGTAAGGGTGTTACGAGGGGATTTAGGGACTGTTCTCCAGGGACAGGCAGATGTCGTCATCGCTAATATCATTGCCGATGTAATCCTAATATTGCTTGCGGATCTAAAACGGATCTTGCATAAAGATGGTGAATTTTTAGCGTCGGGGATCATTGATAATCGGGCGGATGAGGTGAAAACTGCCATGAAGGAAGCCGGGTTTGAAATTATTGAACGTGTCGAAGACTCTGGCTGGATTTTATTTCGAGCGAGGTGGGCTTAGGGTGAATCGGTTTAAAATTACTGAGCTCGGGAAGGATGTTTTTTGGTTGCGTGATGCGGAACGGGAACATCTTGTCCGGGTGCTGCGGCTTTCGCCAGGAGACTTGGTTGTGGGTTATGATAATACTGGAAAAGAGTATACCAGTGTTATTGTGAATATTGAGGACAAAAGTGTCACTTGCCGAATTCTTAGTACGGATCAGCCCGATGTAGAGGCTCATACCAAGGTTTTTATGGTGTCAGGACTCTCAAAAGGGGAAAAAATGGACTGGGTAATTCAAAAAGGAACTGAATTGGGCATGGCTGGCCTCGTTCCCTTGCGCGCTAAGCGTGCGATTGTACATATTGAAGGAAAAAAAGCTCAAGACAGGGTAGTTCGCTGGCAAAAAATTGCCTCAGAGGCTTCCAAACAATCTCATAGGGTACAGGAACCTAAAATATTTGAGGTCAGTGATTGGAAGGACCTGAAAGCACATTTGCCTGAGGATACTCAATGGTTGATACCCTATGAAGAGGAGAAAACGCAGCGGATGGCCACTGTGCTTGGAACGATGAGTGCCGAACATCCTATTGCTATCATTATTGGCCCCGAGGGAGGTTTTGAGCAGTCTGAGGTCGCTTGGGCTCAAGAGAAGCTGGGGGCTCAAAGTGTTACGATAGGACCGAGGATTCTGAGGACTGAGACTGCGGCTTTGGCGGCGCTGACGTTGGTTTTGGGGCATTTTGGAGACTTAGGATAAAAGGTGGAGTATATTAATGTCATTCGATATTCAAAATCCAATCATCGAACCTCGAACTACGAACCACGAACCACGAAAAGCGGTTTGTTTTGTTACCTTAGGTTGCAAGGTCAATCAAACTGAAAGTGAGGCAATGGCTCAGCTTTTTCGAGAGGCGGAGTATCAGGTGGTGAGTTCCCAAGAAGAAGCGGATGTTGTCGTGGTTAATACCTGTACTGTGACGAATACGGGGGATAGTAAATCCCGGCAGATCATTCGCCGGATGATTAAGGCTCACCCGGATAGTGTTATGGTGGTGATGGGGTGCTATGCTCAAACTGCGCCGGGTGAGATTCTTGGGATTGAGGGGGTTGATCTGGTTCTTGGAACTCAGGATCGCTCCAAGATCTTGGAGTGGATAGAGCGTGTGAAGGCGGAGAAGGCTCCTCAGAATGCTGTGCGTGGGATTTGGGATGCTGAGGAGTTTGAAGAACTTCCCCAACTTAGTGAGGAGCATCGGACGAGGGCGATGTTGAAGATTCAGGAAGGGTGCAATCAGTTTTGTACGTATTGCATTATTCCTTATGCACGGGGGCCTTTGCGTAGTCGGCGTCCTGAGAACGCTATTGCTGAGGCTCGGAGGTTAGTTGAGGAAGGGTATCCGGAAATTGTCTTGACGGGTATCCATACGGGCTTCTATGGGCAGGATTTGGGGGACGAATGGCATTTAGCTCGTTTAATAGGGGAGCTGGATAAGATTCCTGGCCTTCGTCGCTTGCGTCTAAGTTCTATCGAGCCAATGGAATATACGGATGAGTTGATTGAGAGCATCGTTTTATCAGAAAAAGTCTGTCCCCATGTGCACATACCTTTACAGAGTGGAAGCGATAATGTTCTGGCTCGTATGAACCGCCCTTATAACTTGAAGGAGTACCGTGAGTTGCTAGAAAAACTCCGCCAGCGAATTCCGGGTCTTGCTGTTACAACGGATATTATTGTAGGTTTCCCTGGGGAAACGGATGAAGATCATGAATCAACGATCAGGTTTGCCGAGTCCTGTTATTTTTCTGGAATTCATGTATTTCCCTATTCTAAGAGAAAAGGAACCCCTGCTGCTGATTATCCTGATCAAGTTCTGAAGAAACTAAAGGATCAACGGGTAAAGGAATTATTGGTGGTTGCTCGTGATAGCCAGTTAAGGTTTAGTCGTCGCTTTATTGGAGATTCAGTAGAGGTGTTGATTGAAAGAGTTGATCCACAAGGATGTGGGGTGGGGCATACTCCGCACTATATTCAGGTTGAGATTCCCTCTCCTGAGAATGGAAAAGGGTGGAGCGCTGGGGAGTTTGTAACGCTTGTTTTGAAAGAAAACAATATCAAGCTTTCTTAGCCGGATGTTAGCTGTACATTCTGACTGAGGAATAATTATTTAGGGAGTCAATTTGACTTGAAGTGAATAAGATAAAGGAAGGATAGAATGCAATGTCAGATTGTATCTTTTGTAAAATCGCACAAGGAACCATTCCAAGTGAAATCGCTTATGAGGATGATGAGTTAATTGCTTTCAAAGATATCCAGCCGTTAGCCCCTGTTCATTTGGTGATTATCCCCAAAATTCATTTACGTAGTCTTAATGATGTGAAGCCAGAAAATGAAGGATTAATCGGGCATCTTTTTGGGGTGATCAAACGCCTAGCGGAGGAGTTCGGGGTGGCAGAGTCAGGCTATAGAGTGGTCACTAATACTGGGACGGACGGAGGACAGGTCGTGGGGCATCTGCATTTTCATTTAATTGGGGGGCAGGCCCTAAACGCAAGGATTGGATGATTTTGGTTACGGCGACAAAGTGAACTTGACGCGACCTACATCATCCGGTATAATAATAAAGTATATTTGTGATGATCCAGTGGAGGGAGGGATAGACAATGAGTGAAGTCAAAGTTGGTAAAAATGAATCCCTTGATGCCGCACTCCGCCGGTTCAAGCGTTCTTGTCAAAAGGCAGGTGTAAGCGCAGAAGCTCGTAAGCACGAGGCATATGAAAAACCAAGTGTTAAGAGAAAGAAAAAGTCTGAAGCTGCACGTAAACGCAAGTTCAAGTAAGGAGTGTCTCGAATTGACCCTGAAAGATCGCTTGGTTGAGGATATGAAGGTTGCCATGAAGGCCAAAGAGGAGGGGAAGGTAAGACTTTCCGTCATTCGAATGGCTAGGGCTGCCATTAAAAATGCTGAAATCGAAAAAAAGATGGAATTTAACGATGAGCAAGTCATCGAGGTATTAGCACGCGAAATGAAGCTGCGTCGGGATGCGCTTGAAGTTTTCGGGCAAGCGGATCGCCCCGATTCGGTTAAGGCTTTGGAAGAGGAAATGGTCGTTCTGATGGATTACCTTCCTCAACAGCTTTCCGAAGGGGATATTCGCCAACTCGTTCAGGAGACCGTTGCCACAGTAGGGGCACAAAGTCTTAAAGACCTTGGAAAAGTCATGGGGGCAGTAACCCCTAAGACCAAAGGTCGTGCTGATGGCAAACTTGTCAATCAGATTGTACGAGAAGTTCTTGGGGCATAATTAATTAGTAATGCTAAAAAGAGGCCTAGTTACGCGAGTAACTAGGCCTCTTTAAATCTTAGACCCCTATGCCACTTCGCGGCACACTGATGAATGAAAAACCACTGCTCTTTTGTCCTTCTGAACGAAGTGAAGAATCTTAAGCCCTAGATCCTTCGCTATCGCTCAGGATGACATTAACCTAAATAAGTTTCAACGCGTTGTAGGGCTAATTTATGAATTGTCCCTACAGGGGTTTTCTTTATGCGAAAATAATTTGATGAAAGGCTTGGACTATTATGGCTTTTCCCTTCATAAATATCCATAGAAGGGAGGGGCTTTTTTGTTCAAGAAACTACAGACAAGTGTCGGAGAAGTTTTGGATTTTCCACCGGATGTCGTGGGAGAAGGTCCTAAAATTACAATAATTGGACGAAGACAAATCACGGTGGAGAATTATATGAGCATTGTTAATTTTTCGGAGGAAGAGATACGGTTAGAAACCGCAGACGGGGATATCTTTTTTAGGGGTAAAGGGTTTATGCTTAAGGTAATTTTGGCCTCAGAACTGCAGATCGAAGGGGAATTGACTTCCTTTTCGTTTGGAGGAGGGGAGATAGAGTAATGTTTGATTGGTTGCGAACGTTTTGGTATGGGCGAATCCTTTTCCTTGCGCAGGGGGACGAGTTAGCACGCTTCGTCAATCTAGTCTCAAAAGACGGTGTCATACTTTATCATACCCAACGTTCTGAGCGAGGGATGCGTGCCCAGATTAAACTTGCAGATTTTCGGAGGTTACGTAGGCCTGCACGCCGCACACATACTAGGCTGCATATTGTAGCTAAATATGGCTGGCCTTTTGTTGCAGCACGCTGGTGGCGAAGAAAGGGGCTATTGCTAGGAATTGTTATCATCGCATCGGTTCTAACCTTTCTGTCGCAACTGGTACTTTCTATTTCAGTTTTGGGTAATAAGAATCTCATGGTTCCTGAGGTATTAGAACGGGCCGAGAAGCTCGGGCTTAAAACTTGGGTGCCTTCCAAAGATTTAGATTTGAATGGGATTGCTAAAGCACTTCAGGAACAACTGCCGGATGCAGCTTGGATAGGCATTGAACGTCATGGAACGAACATACAAATTAGAATTTCAGAGAAAACCCGGCCGTCCATTCCTAATGAAGCGGGGAACCTTGTGGCTAGCCGTGCCGGAATCGTTAAGGAAATTATGGTCATTGACGGGACGCCTATGATTCATGAGGGAGAAACTGTCAGGGCTGGACAAGTGTTGATAGCGAGTCCTCAGAACAATATTCAAATCGATTCAAAAGCTCCCTCCTCGGTTTCCGTGGCTAGAGGATTTGTTCGGGCACGGGTGTGGTATAGTGCTGAGGCACAAATCCCCCTAGTCGAAGACAAAGTCGAAGAAAGTGGAAGAGTTGCCATAGGAAGGGGTATAAAATTTGGTTCTCGCGTTATAATGCTAACAACACAAAATTCTCCATTTGAGCAATCTCGTAAAGAAGAGATGAGTCAATCACTAAAACTCTGGAGGAATTGGCGTTTTCCTGTCGAAGGTATAAGAGTAGATCATATAGAACTCCGTAATGTGCATATTGAACGTTCGGCTGCTGAAGCTCGTAAACTAGCGGAACAAGCCGCCCGAGTTGAAGTTAGGAAAAAAATTACTCAGGGGGTTCCCATTGTGGAAGAAACAGTACGGGTGCTCTCCAACAGTTCCGGTTTAGAACGGGTCAGAGTTGAAGTTGAAACTTACGAAGATTTGGCCGTCTATGCCAACCCATAAAAGTGTGTGGGAATATTTTAGCCCTAGGGAGCACGTGAACCTTAGGTAGGGCACTGGGAAGTAAGGATGATGGTATTGAAGAATAAATTGATCAAAACGATCTGGGATGAGCTATCCGGCCATCTGGATTGGCTTAAACATCACACCACTTGGCTGCGCGCCATTGTTGGGGTGATGTATTTTCTGTTGTTTACGATTCTGTTATCCTCGAACATTTTTGTATCAACACTTCAGATAGAAGTAGGAGAGCCGAGTCCTCAGCTTATTACTGCACCGTGGACCAAGGATATTGTGGATCAAGTAAAGTACAACCGAGAAAAAGAGGCGGCAGCAAAGGGTGTTAAACCCATTTATAAGGCGGATGAAGAGTATTTGGCCTTGTTGACCAAAGAACTAGGAAACGCGTTCGCCGCCTTGCGCGAAAATTCAGCCTCAGAAGATGAACGTATCAGCGAACTTAAGAAAACTCGGCTCTTCGCGAGTTTGCCTGAGGGTGTACTAACTTCGCTTATCGAAACCCTGCCCGATGAATTAGATAAGTCTGAAAAAGTCGGGAGAGACATTATCTTAACTAGAGCACGCGATTTAGATATAGGGTCACGCACCAGCAAAGATGTTGCAGTGTTTCGTGATCGTATTAAAGCAGAACTTGATCAGTCTGATTTAACTCAAGATGCTAAAGTTTTTTTTAAGGTTTTTATGGACCTAGAGGTGAGCCAGCCAACCTTGATCGTAGACGAGTCAACCACAGAAGCAGTGCGAGCGGCCAAGCGAGCTGAAATAAAACAGGAAGTACTCCATTACAAAGCGAACCAAAAAATTGTTGGTGCAGGTGAAATCGTTGATGAAACAATCTACCAGGTCTTAGTCGATTATGGTCTCATCAATAGCCAGAATACCTGGAAGGCAGCGTCTGGAATTGCTCTCATAGTGCTAATTGGAATAGCTTCTATCGCTGCGTATTTGTACCAATATAAACGGGATGTTTTCCTCTTGGCCAATCGTCTTGTCTTGATTGGGCTCATTATGATCTTAGTTGTAGCTATTGGACGCGCTGTGATTGCCTTAAATCTGGGAGCAGACTTTAATACTCTGTCAGGGATGCTTATCCCAGTGGCTTGGGCAACGATGACAGTTGCGATCTTAGTGGGAGTGGATATCGCCATAATGGTCTCAGTGGTCTTAGCGGTTTTTGTGGCTGTTCTGGTAGATCCTGCTCTTTCGACCTCCTTCAGTCTCCATGCAGGCGTAGTGGCTCTTTTTGGCGGTATTGTTGGAGTGTATAGTGTATCTCGTTTAAGTCAGCGTTCTGATTTGGCACGTGCTGGAATCTTTGTATCTGGTGTCAATGTTTTAATGATCAGTGGAATTGCTTTATCCTCAGATATGCGTTTAGCAGTTTGGGGGGTTGGTGTGATTCTAGGGATTGTCAATGGTTTGGCATCTTCGTTCTTAACAGTAGGGGCTTTGCATTGGTTTGAGTCAGGATTTCATATTACTTCCTCTGTTCGGCTTTTAGAACTATCTGACCCTAATCGCCCCTTATTAAAACGTTTGCTGATGGAGGCTCCAGGGACCTATCATCATAGCATTCTGGTAGGTAATCTAGCTGAAGCAGCTGCGGAAGCTGTTCGCGCAGATGCCACCTTAGTTAGAGTTGCTTCTATGTATCACGACATTGGAAAGTTAAAACGCCCTTATTTTTTCATAGAGAATCAATTCACCCAAGATAACCCTCACGATAAAATTGCTCCGACTTTAAGCTCGTTGATCATCACATCTCATGTCAAAGATGGGTTGGAATTAGCCAAGGAGAATAAACTTCCACTCCAAATTCAAGATATTATTGCTCAACATCATGGAGATAGTCTCGTAAGCTTCTTTTATCATAAGGCGTTAGAAGAAAACGAGAATGTTCCTGAGGAAACCTTCCATTATGAAGGACCAAAACCCCAGACTAAAGAGGCTGCCTTAGTAGCCTTGGCCGATAACGTAGAGGCTGCAGTACGATCGATGAAGCAACCAACCCCTGGTCGTGTCGAAGGATTTGTTCGAAAAATTATTAAAGATAAGCTAAATGACGGACAATTGGATCAATGTGATTTGACGTTCCAAGATCTAGACCGGATCGCTATGGCTTTTGTTCGTGTTTTAAGTGGAATCTTCCATTCCCGGGTAGAGTATCCGGAGATGCCCAGTATAAGGGAGAGCAGCAGCAATGATTCTGTGAATAAAAAGCCCTCAGAAGAAGTGGAGGAGTCTGAAACTGCCCAGACAAAGAAGCAGCCAGATAGCCCCGAGGGGGCAGCTGAAGCTAAAGTATCTCAAGAAGATTAGCCTAGAAGGCATAACTTGCATATAGGTTTAAGTGGATGGAGACTAAAATATCCTTGAATTATACCTTAAGAATATATCCCATTGGGCATACTAGATAATATTACAATCTGAAGGGGGGAGATGGGTAAATCCCATTCATGGTTCAATGAGGTGAGGTTTGCCTAAATTGTATGATTATAGATATCACTTGGGAAGAAGAGTCAATCTTGCAGGAACAGCGCGAACCGTTGGCTGCTTTATTAAATCAAGCTATAAGCGTTGCTATCGAACTATCAGAAGGGCCAAAAGAGGCAGAGGTAAGCCTGATGTTAGTAGATGATCAGCGCATTCATACGTTAAATCGTGAGTATCGAGGAGTAGACCGCCCAACGGATGTTCTCTCCTTTGCGTTACAGGAAGAGATGGAAGACGAACCTGAGATAGAGGAAGAAGATGAAATGCTCGGAGATATTGTGATCTCCATAGAACGAGCAAGAGATCAAGCAGAGGAATATGGGCATTCTTTCGAGCGGGAGATTGTTTACTTAGCTGTCCATGGGACGCTCCATTTATTAGGCTTTGATCACGAAGAAGAGAATGGCAAACAAGAGATGCGTACTAAAGAAGAAGAGGTTATGGCTAAATTGAAGTTAGAGAGAGTATAGCAAACAAAAGGGTCTATAACTTCAAATGGAGGCAACGGAGCATATGGGGATATATCATAGACCAGGGTTTTTGCGCAGTCTAAATCAAGCCTGGCGGGGAATGATGTACACTTTAAGAACTCAAAAGCACGTTCAATTCCACGTTTTTGCAGGATTCAGCGTCTTGCTCTTGGCCTGGTGGAGTGAGGTTACGCGATATGAATGGTTGATCCTAATATTCGCGATTGGTAGTGTGATTAGTGCCGAAATCATGAATTCAGCCCTTGAAACTGTGGTAGATATGGTACAGCCAAATTATCATCCCTTAGCAGGAATGGCAAAAGACATTGCTGCTGGTGCTGTATTAGTGACTGCCATTCAAGCAGCAGTGATAGGAATGATTGTCTTTGCCCCTGCCCTGCAACGATTTGCGAACAGGATGTTTTAGTAGTAAAGGGAAAAATTAGCTTGGTTTCTAAGAAATTGTTTTAAAGGAGTTGTTGGCGTGAGGCACGATGAATCTCAAGCAAGCGGGGTAATAGAGCCGGAAATTCAGGAAATGATTTCTCAAGAGGTCTTAGATGAGCTTATTCTTCATGCTAAGGCAGCTTATGAGCAAGCTTACGTTCCCTATTCTCATTACCCAGTTGGGTCAGCAGCGCTCTTTTCTTCGGGAAAGATTTATAGTGGATGTAATGTTGAGAATGCCAGTTATGGCTTAACGATTTGTGCAGAACGAAATACGATTTTTCAAGCTATAGCGCGTGGAGAGCGAGTATTAAAAGGAATTGCTATCGCAGTTCCAAGTGATGTTTTTCCATCTCCTTGTGGTGCCTGCCGGCAAGTGATCCGTGAGTTTGCCCTGGATTGTCCGGTGGTTCTGATAAATGGGCAAGGACAAATGCGATGGACAAGCTTGAAGAGTTTGTTGCCGGAGGCCTTCGGGCCGGAGTACCTAGAACTTGTATGACACAGCGCTCGGTGCTTACGACGCAGAGCAAACTAACCGTTCAAGCTTTTTGGCTTTGGGGCGCGGGGTTCCCACCAGATGAGCCGTCCGTGGCTCACTGGTGGCAGTGTACATCCCTGTACACTGCCCCGGTCTGGAGTCGCTTGAACGGAAGTTTGCT
>DOPM01000031.1 GCA_003513495.1 Desulfosporosinus sp. | reverse complement strand
TGGGTATGCACACAGTCTTTGGACCTTCCGAGAATAAAGGCACCCTTAAAAGAATGGGAAAAGCAGGGCTTATTAACATTCGTTGATGATGCAGAAATTAGTCCAGATATAATTTGTAGCTGGATAGCTGACCAGGCTATCAAATACAATCTCTCGAAACTTGCTTTGGATAATTTCAGATACGCTCTCGTGAAAAAATCTCTTAAAACAATTGGATTTGATTACAAAGATCACAAAAACGTAAAGTTAGTTAGGCCATCTGATGTGATGATTGTCGAACCTGTCATAAAAAGTTGTTTTATCAATCACAAATTTGCTTGGGGAGATAACCCTCTCATGAGATGGGCCGTTAATAACACAAAGAAAGTCAGGTCGGGCAGAAAAGAAGGCGAAGACACGGGCAACTATTACTATGCCAAGATCGAAGCCAAAAGCAGAAAGACCGATCCATTTATGGCCTTGGTGGCTGCAATGACCATTGAGGGTGAGCTGGGCGATGGAGATAGTACCTATGATGATCTACCGGTGATCGTCTGCTAAGGAGGTGAAAATTTGGGATTAATAACTTGGATTAAAGACAGACTTGGCGGACATGCCGTATTTCTGAGCGGTAGCGATGTGACAGGTGCCCTGGATGAATACTCAGGCTTGATGGCAGATATTTATTTTCGTGAGCTGGCCTTTTGGAGTGCAGTCAATATCATTGCCAACGCAGTAAGCAAGTGCGAGTTTAAGACCTTCTTAAACGGGAAGGAGACTAAGGGGAATGAATATTACCTATGGAATATTGAACCGAATAAGAATCAGAACTCCAGTGGATTTATCCATAAGTGGATTTCTCAGCTCTACCGGAATAACGAATGTCTGATTATCGGACACAATGAACAATTGCTCGTTGCTGACAGTTTTATTAGAACTCCCTATGCGTTATTTGATGATGTATTCACCGGCGTGACTGTCGGTGATTTTACATTTAAACGGTCCTTTAACCAGAGCGAAGTCTTATATTGGCAGCTCTCAAGCCAGGACATGCGGAAAGTAATCAATGGACTATATCAAAGTTACTCGAAGCTTATTGCATACTCAATGAAGTACTATCAAAAATCACGAGGCACAAAGGGGAAATTTGAATACGAAACTCTACCGGTTAATGGCACAGAGGAACGAAAGATCTTCAACAGTCTAGTAAATGAAAAATTTAAAGCATGGCTAGAAGCGGACAATGGTGTTATCCCTCTTGGAAAGGGCCAGAAGTTTACTGAGCTCACATCGAAGACCTATTCGAGTGAGGGTACCAGAGATATTAGAGCTATGATTAATGACATATTCGACTTCACGGCTAAGGGGTTTAACATTCCTCCGGCATTACTTCGAGGAGATATTCAAGGGACATCGGATGCGGTAGATCAGTTGTTGACTTTCGGTATTGATCCTTTGACCGATATGTTCTCCGAAGAAATTATCCGGAAGCGTGTTGGGAGAACGGACTATCTAAAGGGAACTTATCTGCAGATTGATACAAAAGCGATTAAGCATATTGATTTGCTCAGCGTGGCAAATGCCATCGATAAGATTATTGGCTCAGGTGCTTACTGCATTAATGACATTCGTAAGGCTTGCGGCGATTCGGTTATCGACGAGCCTTGGGCGAATCAGCATTTTATGACCAAGAATTATTCAACGGTTGCCGATCTACTGGCAGCCTTGGAGGGAGGAAATCCAAGTGGATAAAAACAGAAACTTGTTACATTTGGAGGGAGGTGAAAACGTTTGAAAAAGTTATGGGAACTAAAGCAATCCACCAACCCTGACACCTTAGAAATGTTCATCTATGGAGACATCGAAGGTAATTATTTTGATTGGTGGACTTGGGATATGGTTGAAAGCGAGACATCTGCTAACCACTTCAGGAATGAGCTAGCGAAATATCCTGATGCAAAGCAGATTAATCTTTACGTCAATAGTTACGGCGGTTCGGTGTATGAAGCTATGGCTATTAGGAATCAACTCAAGAGGCATCCCGCTGCCAAGACAGCTTATGTCGATGGGTTTGCTTGTTCGGCCGCATCATTTATCCTCACTGCATGCGATAAGGTCGTTATGTACTCAAACACCATGCAGATGATTCACAACATGTGGAATATAGCGGTAGGGAACGCTAAGCAATTGCGTAAGGCTGCCGATGATCTTGACATAATCATGGCAGGTAATAGACAAGCTTATTTAGAAAAGTCAAACGGTAAGATCTCAGAAAAAGAGCTTATCAAGCTGTTAGATGCAGAATCATGGTTAACCGCACAGCAATGTATTGATTATGGATTTGCTGATGAAATACTGGGTCAAGAGGTCGATCTTACCGGAGCTAAGCAGATGCTTCAAAAGATGAACATGACGTTAGAGCAGCATTTGAGCTACAATAAAGCCTTGGCTGCGCAGGTTAGAGAGTTATCCCAAAAGACTGAACCCCCTGAGCCCCCAGAACCGCCAACACCTCCAACACCACCGGATCCATCGGCGCCACCGCCAGAACCACAAGAAAATAAAACCATAAAGTTAATGGCGGCATTGTTCCGCTAATTTTTTTGTAGAGGAGAATGTATTTTATGAAAAATCTAGATTTACAGCAACAAAAGAAAATGGAGATTCTTCAGCGTATTAATCAAGCAATGAAGGATGGTAACGAAGAAAATCTTGCCCAAGCTTCCGCTGAGTATTTTGATTTTCTCCAAGAAGCGGTCATGGCTGAAGCAAAAGGATTGGTTCAGGCCGCAGACAACCAGGTCTTGGCAGGACGTGGGGCGCGTGCGCTAACTAGCGAAGAAACCAAGTACTATCAATCCCTCATTGACGCAATGAAATCTAGAAATCCCAAGCAAGCTCTAACCGAGCTCGACGTCACCTTACCGGAAACAATTATAGAAGCTGTCTTTGAGGATATTGTTGAAGCACATCCCCTTTTGGATGCTATTAATTTCACGCCTATTGGGGCTCTTACCGAAATGATCGTTAGTACTCTTGACGGGAGACAACTGTCAACTTGGGGTAAACTCACTGACGAGATCATTAAAGAACTTTCTGCTGGATTCATGACCATTAACGTGGGAAACAAAAAACTGTCTGCATTTTTGCCAATCAGCAAAGCAATGCTCGACCTTGGTCCTGTCTGGATTGACCGATATGTAAGGGCTAATCTTTCTGAATCAATCTTCAACGGATTAGAATTCGGAATTATTGACGGCCCTGGGATTGACTCGCCTATCGGAATGCGACGAAATCCAGGCTCTGCCCTTGATCCTGTGACAGGTTATGCACCCCTAGATGCAGAAGTGTTAAACGAAATTACACCTAAGAGTTACGGTGCCCTACTTGCGAAGTTAGCGGTTGCCCCCACAGGACTACAGCGAACAATACGGGAAATTATTTTTGTCGTCAGCCCTAAGGATTATTTCGCAAAAATCTTCCCAGCAACGACTTTCCAACAACCTGGAGATGGCATGTACGTAAATAATATCTTCCCGTTCCCAACTCGGCTTGTTCAGTCTGTTTATGTGCCAGAGAATGAGGCGATTATGGGTTTAGGAAACCGTTATTTTATGGGCCTAGGTACCGGGAAAAGCGGCAAAATCGAATACTCAGATGAGTATCGCTTCCTTGAAGACGAACGCGTATATCTAGCAAAACTTTATGGAGATGGCAAACCATTGGACAATAAGTCATTTCTACGCCTGGATATTACGAATCTCAAGCCAACTCCATGGAATGTTCAGATTGCAAATACTGAAGCTGACCCAATACCGTTCTATCAAGCATCTGATGCCAGACTGGCAAGCTTAGCCGTTGGGGCATTAACATTGTCTCCGGCCTTTAATAAGTCTGTATTTGTCTACACTGCAGCAACTACTAACGCAACCAATACCATCACTGCGGTTGCTAAAGACGGTGAGGCCACAATCGAAATCTTGAACGGAGAGACTCCGGTGGCTAATGGTGCAGCGGCTACATGGGCGACCGGTGAAAATACTGTAACAATTACGGTTACGAGCGGAACCGAAACTGAAACCTATACAGTGATTGTTACTAAGTCGTAATAGGAGGTCTATATGACTACCCAAGCCTGGAGCCTCCTTGAATCAGTTAAGAATTACCTAGATATCACATGGGACGATCTTGCCGGAGATGAAAAACTCTCCGGCATTATAGCCCGTGGAATTAAGTATATCGATGGGATAGCTGGCGCATCTATGGATTACTCCATTGAAGACAAACCACGTGAGTTGCTTTTTGACTATTGTCGTTATGCTCGCTCAAATGCTCTTAATGAGTTCCAGAATAATTACTTACATGAGCTCCTCACTCTGCAGATCACTCAGGAGGTGGCAGCCTATGAGCAAGCAAACTCAAGCGTTTAACGATGGCGTTGTGAGTATTTATAAGGTCGGCAATATATCACCATCAGGAAACATGCCGAAAGAAGGGCTGACTTTTAAAGTTGGCCCTTTGCGTTATGAAGAGCGCATAGTGGGCATGGGCCGATTTTGGTCAGCTATGCAAGCAAAAGCACGCATCGATATGGTGCTAAGGGTACCGCAACTCAGAGGTGTATCTTCGCAGGATATAGCTATTCCAAACGATGGGAAGCAATACGAGATCAAGCAGATCCAGTACCCTCCGGACGTGGATCCGCCAGTGATGGATCTATCTTTGGAAAGGGTTGATGCTGTCTATGACATTGCTTGAGCTAAGGGATCTACTGCTAACTGTCGGTGTTCCAGTTTATCATTATCATGCCTCAAAGCAGACAGAGAGTTATATAGTTTGGTCTGAATTCGGCACCAAGAAACTAAATTCTGATAGTCAAATGAAGGAGAAGGTAATTAAAGTCCAGGTTGATCTTTTCACAAAAACGGAGTTCGACCCTAACGTTGAAGAGATTGACTCAGTATTGGACAGCGATGATATCTCCTTTGATTATCAAGTAGATTACGAGGAAGACGCCGGTTACATCCACCATATATGGGACTGCGAGGTGGCATAGTGGCAAGGTTTAATACTACGGGCCTTGAAGGTCTTATCAGAGAGGTTACTAAGCTTGGAGAAGCCGGTGAACAAGTTGGAGAAGAAATGCTAATGGCTGCAGCGGAAGAGGTAAAGCAGCAATGGAGAATTAGTGCAGGCATGCACGGCTTGAAGTGGACCGGCGACATGATTGAGTCAATTGGGTACCCGAACAAGCCTAAGAATGTTGGTGGTGTGAAAACCATTGATATCTATCCCCAGGGAACTGACCGACGTGGAACCAGGAACGCAGAAAAAGCATTTATTCTACATTATGGTTCGTCAAGTATTCGGCCAACGCATTGGGTTGATGATGCCGATGAAGCGGCCGGGCCACTTGTAATTGATGTCATGGAACAGATTTTTGATCGATTTTTAAGAAGCTTACAAGGAGCGTGAAGTAAATGGCATATATCGGGTTAAAGCATCCTGTCTTTGCACCAATCGCTACAGAACCAGCGAATAGTTTTCCAACCTATGGAGCGGGACTTATTGTGGGGCATGCAATTGCGGCGAATGTTTCAATCGAACTATCAAATAGTAAATTGTCTGCAGATGACATGATTGTAGAGGCGGACAATAGCTTTATATCTGGTACCATCACAACTGGGATAGACGATCTATCCGATGATGCATTAAAGATTTGGCTTGGGCAACAAGCGGCAACCTTGAATGGAGTTGCAACAATCCGATCTGCGGTAGGTTATGAGGCCCCTAACGGTGGTTTCGGATATTACCGGGTTCGTAAGAAGAATGGTGTTAGGTCCTATAGGGCTTTTTGGTATTACAAAACTAAGTGGGGGATCCCTTCAGAGGATGCAGCCACGAAGCCGGATGGCGCGATCGAGTGGCAAACGCCCGAAGTCGAGGGGGCGATCATGACAGCTCAAGACGATAAGAATTCATGGCGTGACATGGCAACGTTCACAACCGAGTCTGATGCGGTTGCATGGCTGAATGAACTGGCTAACATCGGAGAACCGGCAAGTAAAACGAATCTTAATGCAGCTATAACTAGCGCTCAGGCGCTTAACCCAGAAACATACACCTCTGTATCCTGGGTTGATGTAGCTAATTCCCTTGCTGAAGCTGTAGAGGTAGCGGCAATGGCGAATCCATCACAGGCAAGAGTAGATGCGGCAGAAAGTCTCCTTGAAACTGCAGTGGCCGCCTTAGTAACACGTGTTTAAGGAGTTTAGCGTATGTATGAGAGTGATAAAGAAATAAAGATAGGGAAAAGAACTTACCCTGCGATGTTTAATGTTGTAGCGTTGAAAGAGATCACGCAACGCTACGGTGGTATTGAAAAAATGGGTAAAGAACTTGAGAAAGATCATGTGAAGGCGATTGATGAATACTCTTGGATCATTGCCTTACTTATTGGCCAGGGAATTGCGTTAAAAAACTTCGAAGAAGGCACAGACGAAAAAGCACCAACTCCGGACCAGATCCAATTACTTATGAAACCTCATGAATTTACCGCGCACCGCAAAACCATTTTTAGCGTGATAAGCGATGGGATGAATTCTGGAACGAATCCAGATCAAACTGAAGAAGAAGTCGACGAGGTCCTAGAAGAGGTACTTGCATCAAAAAACAAGATGGGCGCAAGGGAATAGATCCTTTGCGCCTAGTATTTTTGGGGATGCGCTGTGGTATGAGTGAGAAACAAGCTTGGCTCACTACACCAGGGCGCATTATAACTTTTTGGAAATGGACTCGGGAATATGAGGAATTCCTGCACGGGATAGTCCGGAATAAGAAAACGCGGGGTGAGGACTAAATGGCAGTACGCGAGATAAGAACAACACTGGCCCTTGATGGAGAACAGAAATTCAAGCAGGAAATGCAGGCGGCTGCTCGCGAACTCCGTTTACTCGGGTCCGAGATGAGACTGAACACCGCGTCATTTGGTGACAATGCCGACTCTATGGAAGCCCTTACTTCCCGTAGTGCAATTTACGAGCGACAGATTGCCCAGCAAAGAGAAAATGTTGCTGCTCTTACCAGGGCTGTTGAACTTATTAGAATAGTACATCCCACAAGTGTTCCAGTGCGCATGTAACTCAAGAACAGATCCGGCTTAGCGGTCACTAGCGTAACAATGGCCGCCAGTACCCCTCCCTTCAAGGCGAGAGCCAGCATAGTTTTTACCTCCTAACTTAAAAACTCTTCAATTTGAAATACTATAGATGGAATTAAAATAATCAGGGCAACACAAGCGGCATAAGCTATAGACTTTTGCTTGATTCCATCGTAGTCCCCGTTAAGCGCACATTGAATTGCATCCAGGGCCCACTTGCCAATGATGATCCATTTGCCAACTGAAAATATTTTCTTGTATGCTCTCATTCCTCCGTCATCTACGCTGCCTGCTGCAAGTGCATCAGTGGGGGAGAGGAGCAAGACTAAAACTATGATTCCAGTTTGTAATACAGACTTACGATTAAAAGTAAATTTTGCCATTATGCTTACACGCTCCTTTTTATGCATAATTCGGATAGTTTTCGCATAAAGTTTAAAACCTTTAAACTTACATAGGCGCGGTCTGAGCTCCGGTGTCCTTCGGGATATCGGGGCATTTTGTTTTAGTCTTTGGTTTAAGAGAAGTGTTCGTTTCCTCAGCGTTTAAAATCAGCCAGAGATCCACGGAGATAAGCGCGATTAGGGCCTCTTCCTCATACTTTCCGGCGATGGCGTAATCCTTGATTGACTTGCGGACGGTTTTCTGGATCTTTAAGATATCGGACATGGGATCAACTCCTTTTAAAGTTTTGCATTAGCTCCCTGGCGATTAGCTGGGCTGTATCCGGCGTAATGGGTGCCAGGGGTTTAATCCTTGCTCCTAACACACCCAATTCAGCTAGCTTTATCCGAAAACCATCCCGGACCATATCTGCCATTTCACCTTCTGCCAGTTCTAAACCCCTCACCGCCTGCTGGATGTCTTTGTCGCGCTTACGAAGCCTAGCCTTGATAACAACTATCTCTTTCATAGTGTGACCCTCCTGTGCTTCAAGTGTGTTTTAGATGGGATTCGTTTGTGTCACTGATAAAGAATACGTTGAAAACTACACAATATGACTAAAGGGTAATAAAAAAAGACCTCCAAATTGTGGGAGGTCTCGGATAGATAAATATTTATCCACCAATCGGATATAGGTCGTCAGTAGAAATGCGGCTTATTTCGATTCCTTTTTCAGCTGCAATCTCATTGAATACCTGAGCAAATTTCTGTGCTAGTTTAATTTTAGGTTCCCGAATACCTGATTCATAATGAGGCCAACTTCGACTTCCAACACCTGTGCGCCATTCCATTTCTTGCTGCGTAACTACTAACTTTTCGCGATAGTATTTTAGTCTATTGGGCACGTTTTTCTCTGAACCTTTATCCATATACATCACCGGTGAATAACTTTCCACATTGTGGTGCGAAAATCCTTCATTGTGAGCGGTGTTAGGTGTAGTTGGTATACCAAAAAATCGTCGCCAAATCGTCGCCCAAACTTCCCAATCGTCGCCCAAAACAACCTAATGGAACAAAAAAACAAAAACCCAGAAGCCGCATGTATCAACGGTTTGTCAATCTGAGCCTTTCTTCACAAATGGTTTTTCCCTCACTCGTAATGAGCAGGTCGTCGGTTCGATTCCGACCATTGGCTCCACTGGAAACGTAGACACCGCAAGCAATTGCGGTGTTTTTGTATTTAGCGGAATTGGCTCGTTTTTACTTATCGTTGCAATAGCGTTGCAACCCAATTTTTTACGTTGTTACGACGCTATTTTTCTTTTTCTTTGGTCTTAAGTGGCTATCTATTTCAAGGCTGCTTTTTCTTTTAGTTTTCTTTAGACTGGAGTATAGATTTTAGTTGTCCGTATGTCAGTGTGACTGAGTTATTCCTGAATGACTCTCACGATCCTCGCTTCTTCCAGGAGAATCGCAGCAAAAGTATAACGATTATGGAGAGCTCCTCATAATCGACACTCTCTGGATTTTTGTATTTCATGGATTGTTTTCGAGACCGCAGGTGGGAATTAAAGAAAGACGTGGAAGGTCTATGGGCTTAGAAAACCTATCAATGTAGAGAGGTATAGCTGTTCCTCTCCTGTGTTCGTGGATAAGTAACTGATGGCTAATTTGGTGTGGTGTGTATAAAACTGGAAGTTAAAAATTTTGGAAATTATGTTCTATTACTCATAGTGGGACAGCATCCGTTGTTGACGTTCTGGATATGGTAAATGCTCTTTAAGACTAACTGTCCGACGCTTTAGACTCAGCGTGGTTATGAAAGACCTGTTTTAGGCAGGTTTTTAGATGGCCTTAGATAATACCCCTCTATTGAATATCCCTATACCTAAGTGATTGCCTCAACTTTTTCGAGTAAGTTCAGTCTTTGGGATCAATCTCATAAAATGACCATGTTTAGAAATGCACAAGCACGGTTATATTATAAGTAATACAGATGAAAGGACTGAGTATAATAAAATCAGTTTGGACTAACATGGACCTCAAAAACACCATCAATCAGATAAGACTTGTTTTTGCAAAACTTGAAAATCGTACCATATGGGCGCGGTTAAGGAGATAATTCTTAGTCTCCGCCTAACCTCCTCCACCGATTCATTATCGATTAGCTATTTTGGTTTACTTTAGTGGGGGAGGTCTCTATCAATCCGCCCCTTTAGTATCATGACAGTCCGAAAGGGCTGTTTTTATTTCTGGTGGCTGGGAAGTACTACGTGAGTTGGGCATACAATCCAGCAGGTATTGGCATAATATTTTTATTAGCTATAGCTAAGAAGCCTTTAAGGTAATTACTTACGTTGCCTGGTAAAATGTTTTTGTGAATGGGATAGTCCTGCGAGCGTACCTTATAGGAAAAACAAAGTGGTAATAATAGGCGGTTTAATCAACGGCCTTACCTTTTGTCGAGATTGCTTTTAGGGTCGGGATAATAGATGCATGAATCTTGTTTTAGAGGTCGAATATAGTCTGGACCAAATAAGAAGTAGAGACCACAGAAATGAACTGCACCCCGTCAAGTAGACAGTGTAAATACAAAAATTTATCTAAGCAGCCT
>DOPM01000057.1 GCA_003513495.1 Desulfosporosinus sp. | reverse complement strand
CTTTCGTCACACTGCAGGAGTATGCGTTATAAGTCGCAGTGTGGCGAAAAGCGCGTTCCTTCGCCACGAAGTGTGTCCTTTGGGGCGGGTGGCTCGGCGAAACTCTATCCTACGCCGAAAGGTATTCCTTTACGGATCACGGCTTCGGCGATACTCTCCACTGGAGACTATCGTACCGGAGACTTTCGTCACTGGAGACTATCGTGCTTTTCGTTACATTGCTGGGACATTTAGTCGACTGGATAACTGTATAAATTGTTACTTTTTATTGCTCCTGGGCTAGGTGCTTTGCGTATATTCTTAGTGTTTCCATCATTTCACAATTGGGGCAGATATTAATCTCATCGTTAGATTTTTTAGTATAGTTATACTCCTTCTCGCATTTTGGGCAGATAGGGCATTTCTGATCTTCACTCATTAGCACATTCCCACTTTCCTATTTTCTTTGGTCACCGTTCTAGTATAAGCATGTTTTATTTTGGTCTACAGATATTATATGCATTAGTTTAAGTTCCTTCGCCTACAAGATCAGTTCCTTCTGGTTATTTAATCTTTATTTTGTATAAGCCATGTTCATTACAGTAGGCATAGAGATTACCATCGTACATTTTTGGAATTCGCAATTCTGCATTTTGCTGTGGATATAACTTCACAAGCAGCACTCTATCACAAGCTACATAGGATACAAACGAAATATAGTGCTTTTTGCTCATTTCATGTTTTATTGCAATATAGTAGTCATTTTCAATGTCAGTCACAATAATCTTGTGCGTTTCATCCTCCAGCTTTGCAATTAAGCCTTCTAGTTTTCTACCACAGCAAGAGATTTCAGCCTCACTTGTACTGGTAATTATATTGGTGCAAGTTTTACATACATAAAATTTAATTCGCTTCATATTTCCTCCATCAGGATCTTTTTGTTCTAAATCACCTAGTAAAATTCTTTCAATGTTAACATCTAATATTTTGGAGAGGTTACCTAGCAATGATACATCAGGACAACCAAGACCACGCTCCCATTTTGAGATTGTCTTATCGCTTATATTCATCTTATTGGCGACATCTTTTTGGGTCATGTTTTTCTCTTTTCGCAAGCTTGAAATTAAAACTCCTACTTTACCACAGTCCATAGCAGTTACCTCCTTGTCTATGACTAAAATATAATTGCTAATAGGTAATTTTTCAATAAACGCTCCGTAGAGTAGTTAATATCACTGAACCAAAAAAATGGCAGGTGTTTTTTATTCTTTGGACAATTACTCCATATCGGAATGCTGCTTTGAGAAGAATGCAATTTATACAGAAAACACTACAATGAGTATATATTCGGATAAAATTTATAATAATAAGGGCAAGTATGATGAAGAGATCTACTGCATTCCCGTAAAACCTAGTAGTAATAGCCGCTTCAGGATACTTCTATATTGTGTACATCTTCTCAACTTGTTGAAACTAAGATATTAACTTTGACTGCAGCTTTGTAAGGAGGAATTAGATTTGGATTTCAGTTTTATATGGAAAGCCAGCGTCATTGTAATTGGTGGAGTACTTATTCTACGCTTAGCTGGAAGAAAATCAATTTCACAACTGACGGTTGCTCAGACAGTAATGATGGTTGCTGTTGGATCATTAATTATTCAGCCAGTGAGCGAAAGAAATATTTGGATTACTATGGTAATAACATTTATTCTTGTACTTTTGCTGATTGTTATTGAGTATATGGTCGTAAAATTTGACACCCTTGAAAGCTTTTTTTACGGCAAAGCAATTATAGTGGTTGAAAACGGTACGATTAATCAAAGAAATATCAAAAAATTACGTTTAACGGTTGATACTTTAGAACTAAGAATCAGACAGCTAGGCCTTCATAATATCGGTGATTTACAATGGGCCACGATAGAAGCAAACGGTCAATTGGGGTACATGCTAAAACCTGAAAAGCAATACGCTACTAAAGAGGATATCCAGGTGTTAATATCGATGCTTCAAGCAAACATGCCTAGTGTACCTATCCGAACACCAGTTACTGATCCAAATGTATCCGATAACCTATTTACAGAAGTTAAAAATAAGGAACATTTAAAAGGTCCACCAGAACACTTGAAATGAGGCAGAAAGAATGGATGTATTGCAAAAGTATAAAACATTCATAGTTATCCTTTTTAAATGGATAGTTTGGGGAGGGGTTATCGGTGTAACCATAGGCTCAATAACGGCCTTCCTTTTGACGACCAACGATTTCCTTGGAGATGTTCGACAAGCAAACTTTTGGCTAATTTTTTTTCTCCCTCTAGGAGGCATAGCAATAGGCTATATATATATGAAGTATGGTATGAACTCTGGAAATGATGCTGCTAAAGGAAATAACCTGATTATAGATGGAATCCATGGAAAAGCTAAGGTACTAAGGAGAATGGGACCGATTGTTTATTTAGGGACATTTCTTACAGTCTTCTTTGGTGGGTCAACGGGTAGAGAAGGTGCAGCCATCCAAATGGGAGGAAGTATCGCTTAGTAAAAAAGTATTACAAGGGGCTTGTCTCATAATGAAGTCTGAGGACATTCATGAAAAGGCAGCTCCTTTTAAATTCCGAGAACAAATGAGAGAGGTTCTTGTCGTCTTTCCAACAGTCACTAGTTTTTTATATTGGCACTTAGATATGGTTGAAGGATATATGAGAAAAATATAGAAAGGTTATTTAGTTAATAACTTGGGTGAATTTGTAATAAAATACATTCTTTTGGCTATATATGGAGGAGTAAAATGACAACTATAAAAACGATTTCAGTTAAATCGTTTGGGCGAGGGGTGGCACGTAGTATGCTGATCATACCTGCTGTTTACTTGTTTGTATGTTTATTCTTGTGGGAGTACTGCTGGCATCTAGTCCTGGAAAAGTTGAACCTTTCTTAGATGAAAACGGAAGGCCTTTGGCAGGTAGCATTTCAGAAAAAATCTTTGTCAATATCAATGGGGTGGGGCAGGGGATGTTTATCAAGGGTAAGGATAAAACTAAGCCTGTAATACTTTTCTTGCATTGGGGTCCTGGTATGCCCGAATATGCGGTTAGTCGAAAATATCCTTTAGTTCTTGAGAACGACTTTACTGTCTGCTGGTGGGAGCAGCGAGGTGCCGGACTTTCCTACAGTTCTGATATTCTGCCCGAGACAATGACCTTTGAGCAATTGATATCAGACACCCTGGAAGTGACAAATACCTTCGCAAGCGCTTTGGACAGGAAAAGATTTACCTCATGGGGCATTCGGGGGGATCCTTTATTGGTATCCAAGCGGCGGCACGGGCCCCAGAGTTCTACAAGGCCTATATTGCCGTGGCTCAGATTTCAAATCAGCTCGAGTCAGAAAAGTTGGCATACAACTATATGATTGAACAGTTTAGCAGGCTTGGGGACAAAAGTATGTTACAAAAGTTTGAGAAATACTCTATTAATGAGATAAACCTGCCTTCATACTATACTATGCGTGACGCGCCAATGCACAAGCTTGGCATTGGTACTACGCATAATATGAAATCTGTAATCAGTGGTGTCTTTTTACCTATAATGCTGCACAATGAGTATACCCTAAGCGAAAAGATAAACATATGGCGTGGCAAATTCTTAACTACAAAAACCTACGATTTATGGAGAAAGCTGGTTGCAACAGATTTAACTAAGAAGGTGCAGGGGTTGGATATTCCTGTTTATTTTATACATGGCATATATGATTATACGGTATCTTATTCTTTGGCACAGGATTATTTTGAGGAACTACAGGCGCCTATTAAAGGATTTTACACGTTTGAACTATCAGCGCACAGTCCATTGTTTGAAGAGCCCGAAAAAATGCAGCAAATTTTGCAGGAGGATGTTCTGGTAGGAGTTAATAACCTTGCCGACATAAAGTAGGCGATTATTCCGTGGTTTTTATAAATAAGGTTTCATTCTTCATTATCCAATAATTAGCTGCATATATAATTTAGCCCTCCAACTTATTTTAAAGGGAAGATGAGATTTTTGTCGAATAAAATAAAGTTAATAATATTCTCGTAGAGGAATGGTGGATTTTGGCTCGTTTAGAAAATGAGTTCGCAAATATCAATAGGAAATTAAGTAAACCGGTTTATCATCGACGAAATCTATTTAGAGGGTTACATTCTTTCGTATCTGTATTAGGGCTTACAGACATCGGGTATGTATTTACAACTTTGGCAATGTTAGTTAAGTCTATTCTCTTTATAGGACTTATTAATAATGATAATGCGACGAGATTTAGTCTTGTGAAAGCATTTTACAGTTTTAGCTCTTCACCCCCTATAGATATCTATATTTTCTTCAGTGTTATAGTACTGAGTTTAGCCTTTATGTCTAAGGGCAGGAACCGGCTTTGGTTTCTGTTTTTTTGCAATAGTATATTTTCTCTGCTTCTTATTATAGATTTAATGTATTATCGCGGCTATAGTAGCTTTGTTACTCCATATTTGATCGGACAAACAACTAATTTGGACAATCTGTCTAGCAGTATAATATCAATGTTGCGTAAAGTTGATCTGTTGTTTGTCCTTGACCTGCTATTCTTTTTAGTTATAGGTTTGAAGTATAAGACCGTATATCTCAAGACACAAAGAGCTATTTACACCTCGATAATTCTTTTGATTTTTTCAGTCTCGTATATTTATTATCAGCATGTTCAAATGGACCTAAAAGGAAACGGCCATGAGATGCTGTTCAGGGTCGCATGGTCTCCGAATCAGACCATGTCTAATCTTTCACCCCTAGGGTACCACGCTTTTGACATTTATAACTATTTCAAAGATAGTAAGGACGCAAAAATAACTTCTGAGGAAAAAGAACTGATTAAAAATTGGCTTATTGAAAACAAAGAGAAATTGCCGTCCAATGAATATGAGGGTATTTTTAAGGGCCAAAATCTTATTATGATTCAAGTAGAGTCTCTCGAAACATCGGTTATAAACCAAAAAATTGACGGTCAGGAAATCACTCCAAATCTTAATAAGCTATTAGATAATAGTTTATACTTTTCCAATTTTTATGAACAAGTGCATAATGGCTCAAGCTCAGATGCGGATTTAATGGCTAATACTTCGGTTTATCCCATACGAACCGGTTCGACCTTTTTTCGTTTCCCTAATAATTCTTATAATTCATTACCTAAGATTTTAAGGGAGGATGGGTATAATACCCTAGCTATTCACCCTGATAAAGGATCTTATTGGAATTGGATGCCAGCCCTGAAGGCCATGGGATTTGAAAAGACAATGGATGAAGCCAGTTTTAACACAGAAGAGAAGATTGGTTTGGGAATTTCTGACGGAAGCTACTTTAAACAAATAGCAACTATTATACCAGAACAGAAGCAGCCCTTCTATGATTTTATGGTTACTTTAACAAGTCACAACCCCTTTGACTTACCAGAAAAATATCGATCACTTATTCTTAGTGAAGACCTTGATAAGACGAAGCTCGGAGGATACTTTCAAAGTATTCGTTATACCGACGAGCAAATCGGCATTTTTTTGGAATCACTTGAAAAAAGCGGGGTTCTGAATAATACAGTGGTTGTAATCTATGGGGATCATACAGGAGTTCACAAATACTATAATGATGAAGTTCAAAAAATTCAGCCCCAAGAAAGCTGGTGGCTCGATGACAGTAAACGAATTCCTCTTATAATCTTCCATAAGGGAATGAACGGACGAGAGATTCCGACCACAGGTGGACAAATTGATACAATGCCCACGATTGCCTATCTGATGGGTATTAATGAAGAACGTTACAGTAATACAGTGTTTGGACGAAATTTGCTAAATACCAAAAAGGATTTCGCAGTGTTAGCCAACCGGCAATACATGGGAGACGCAGAGAATAGTACTGAATTTGAACACCATATCAAAGGAATCGATATCTCAGATCTCGTCATTCGAAAAAATTACTTTAAAGTAGCGGGATATAAATAAGAAGGACTTTGACAAGTTTCGACGAAATATTATTCATTAACTTATTATTTTGAAAGTATAGAAATGGAGGTGTTAAACTTGGAGGAAAAACAGCGTGTGATCCAGGAATACGTACCGGGCAAACAAGTGACAATGGCTCATATTATCCCGAATCCACAAGGAGATATTCACGAACGATTAGGGATCGTAACTACAGGTGCCATTGGGATTATGACGATTACGCCCAGCGAGGCAGCTATTATTGCAGCTGATGCTGCAAGCAAAGCCGGGGATATTCAACTTGGGTTTTTAGATCGCTTCACTGGTTCTCTGGTCATTACAGGGGATGTTTCCAGTGTTGAAGCTGCCTTACGGGCTGCCGTAAGTACCCTTGTTAACATTTTAGGGTTTTCAGCGGCTGAGGTGACGAGAAGTTAATGGGTAGAATACTTTTAATTGGGGGAATTGGTGCTGGCAAAACCTCTTTGAAGCAAATGCTTATGAATGAGCAAGTCAGCTATCAAAAAACACAGATGCTAGATTTTTCTCACACCTTTATTGATTGTCCGGGTGAATATCTTGAGATTCCGCGCTTTTATCATGTCTTAATTGATACAAGCCATCAGGTTTCAGAAATTTGGGCACTTCAAGATGCTACGAAGCAAAGGACATTTTATCCTCCCAAATTCTCAAAGGTTTTCCGCAAACCTGTTATTGGAATTATCACTAAAGTTGATTTGCCAAAAGCCAATATAATACAAGCTCATTCGTTTTTGAATTATGCTGGAATAGAAGAGCCTTTTTATACAATGTCCGTCATGAATGGGGAAGGAGTTGCTCCTTTGCGAATGCGATTGGAGGAGTTGAATGAATTGCGCAACGGTTAAAGGTTTATGTATTAAATACACAAGCCTTACTGAAGAAGAAATTAAGATATTGGAAACAATGGCTTTACAGATCCCGCATACTGCCGAAATGACAGGGACAGACATTTTTATTGATGCACCTCTGAAAGACGGGGTAGATGCCGTAGTATTGGCGTGGGCCAGCCCCAAGAATAGGTCCTTATATCGTCATAATGTCGTTGGTGAATTAGCCTTAGCTACTAGTGAGCCTGCAGTTTATCGAACCTTAAAAACTGGTGAAACCAGTCGTAATGTACGAGGTGTAAGCCAAGAGGGGATTCCCATCGCCCAGACTGTCGTTGCTATTCGCAATTCTGCAGAGGACGTAATAGGTACTCTGATAATGGAACGGGATATTTCAGAAGAATTACGGCAAGAAGAGCAAGTAGAGTTTTTGACTCAAACGGCCGAACGACTAAGTAATACTTTAATGAATTTGTCAATGACAGGCGCACAGTTTGAAAATTGGGTTGGAAATGGAATATTTGTCTTAAACAAATATAGCAAAATTACCTATGTAAATAAAAAAGCAGCTAAGATTTATCAAGAGTATCATGGCTTTGAGGCTCTTGGGCAAGACTTTTTGTTTACAATGTTTAATTGTTCTTCATTAAACGAACTACTAGATAATCTTGAAAATCCGGCCGAGTTTTGTATTCTTAATAAAAGTTACCTCTTTCAGGCGTATCCCTTAGTCACATATGGAGATTTAAGTGGTTGTGTTATATCTTTTAGAGATATAACTGACCTTCGTCGAAAAGAGCAGGAACTAAATGCTAAGAGTACGGTAATCCGGGAAATTCATCATCGTGTTAAGAACAACCTTCAAAATGTTGCGGCTTTACTACGTTTACAGATGAGGCGGTCGGATTTAGAGGTTGTAAAAGCGGAGTTTTCGGCAAGCATTAATCGAATTATATCTATTGCAATGGTCCATGACGTTTTCGCCTGTCAAAACTGTGACTCTATTGATTTGAAAGCGCTTTCTCAGCGTATCCTAAGTGCTTTATTAGAAGGTTCGATGCCACCTGAGCAGAACATTGATGCTCGTGTCGAAGGCCAAACGCTTCTCTTACCAAGCAGTCAAGCTGTCCCTTTAGCTTTAGTCATTAATGAACTATTGACCAATAGTTTTAAACATGGAATTCGTAATTTAGATAACGCTCTTATCATCTTATCAATTACAGAAAAAAGAGGAACCATATCCCTTACAATAAGAGATAACGGACCGGAACTAGAGGTTCCTTTTGATCAAGTGAAACAACGACGCTTGGGATTGCAGATTGTTGATTCACTAGTGGGAGATCAATTAGGTGGAGAGTTCAGAATGGAACGTATTGAAGGAATGACGATTGTAACGGTATACTTTCCAAAACATAGTTCGGAGGGACAGTTATGAGCGAGCTATCCATCTTAGTTGCGGATGATGAGGCATTAATTCGTTTGGACATCAAAGAAATGTTGCAAGGGGCTGGACATATTGTTTGTGCTGAAGCAAACAATGGGCTGAAAGCGGTTGAATTGGCTAAATCGTTTGCTCCAGATTTAGCAATCCTCGATGTGATGATGCCGGGAATTGATGGATTGGAAGTAGCAAAATGTTTACACTCCATGAATATTCCTGTTTTATTGCTTACCGCGTACAGTCAGTCAAAACTTATTAATCGGGCAGAGAAAGTAAGTGTGTATGGCTACCTTGTAAAACCAATTACTGAAGAAGATCTTTTGCCAGCCATACAAATTGCTTATGCGCGTTGGAGAGAGATGCAAGACGTCCGCTTTAAATTAAAAACGACTCAGCAAGAGTTGCATAGTCAAAAACTAATTTCCCGAGCTAAGGCTATCCTAGCAACTCGTGAGGGAATTAGTGATTATGAAGCTCACCAATTACTAATTCATCAGGCAATGGATCTTCGAATAACTGTTATTAAACTAGCTGCTCAGATTGTAAACAGTGTAACAAAGGGACTTTAAGATGTTTAAAAATTTATAATAACGATGCTTAAAAAGAAGGAAAAAGCTATAAGACCGCGAATTATTGTATTATAGATGAAGAATAGCTCTGCCTTGCAGAGACGTTAGTTTATACAAAGGAATAGCGGGCAATAATGCCCTTTATCACATCCTGGATTTTCGGGGTGTGATAAAGGGCATTATTTTTTTCTAAAAGTTAAGAAAGGAGAAATAAGGACAAAACGTTGATATGCCCTTGTCGGTATTAAGTGTCTCATCCCATAATATTAAAGGAGGTTTTTTGTGTGACAACGGAGACTAAACTAGTGACTCCCGGAACAGATGGAAATGTACATTTATCCAGAGTACTTAAACCAATTCATTTATGGGCACTCGCAGTAGGCTTAGTCATCTCGGGAAACTATTTTGGCTGGAGCTATGGATTCGGGGCAGGTGGGCCTATGGGATTAGCCCTAGCCTTAATTCCAGTCACGATCTTTTATGTAACCTTTATTTTGTCTTACTCTGAGCTGGCAACGGCAATCCCTCATGCTGGCGGTCCTTCGGCTTATGCGCGTAGAGCTATGGGTCCATTTTGGGGGTATATGAATGGTATTAGCTGTTTGATTGAGTTTGTGTTTGCTCCTCCAGCTATTGCTTTGGCTGTCGGTGGGTATATTAACTTTCTCATTCCCTCCGTCCCAACCTTGACTGCATCTGTTGCCGCTTTCTTATTTTTTATCTTTGTGAACTACTTAGGAATGAGAACCTCTGCCATGGTAGAGTTAGTGGTTACCATTATTGCCCTTGTTGGTTTAGTTATTTTCTGGGTTGCTGCGGCTCCTCACTTTTCGATGACAAGAGTTATGGCAGAGCCGCTCCTTCCTTTCGGTATGAAAGGAGTTATGGCAGCTGTTCCTTTTGCAATCTGGTTCTATCTCGCTATTGAAGGCGGAGCTATGGCTGCCGAAGAAATGGTGAATCCACAAAAAGATATCCCAAAAGGTTTCTTGAGTGGTATGGGCACCTTAATGATCATGGCCTTCTTAACCCTTTTCCTAACGGCAGGTATTGCAGATTACAACTTAGTCTCAGCAGTGGATTTTCCTTTGCCCATTGCTTTAGCCCAAGTCTTTGGCGATACTGCCTTTATCGTTATTTTAGTCAATATCATTGGTTTGTTCGGCTTAATTGCTTCTCTGCATGGGATTATCGTGGGTTATTCTCGTCAAACTTATGCGATGGCTCGGACGGGGTATTTGCCTAAATTTTTGGCTTACGTCGACCCTAAACGTCATACTCCAGTATGGGCATTGTTAGTTCCTGGAATCGTTGGACTGGGTGTCGTTCTCACGGGACAGACAGCGATCGTTATTACTATAGCAGTTATTGGTTCTGTAGCCCTATATATGCTTAGCTTAATCAGCCTGTTTATCTTACGATCAAAAGAACCCAATCTAAAACGACCCTTTAAAGTATCCTATCCAGTGGTCCCAGTCATTAGCTTTATTACGGGTATTTTTCTGACGATTAGTGTCTTTATATCAAGTGTTCCCGCTTTAAAATGGGCAGCACTTGTTTATGTCATTGCTATCGCCTACTACTTTATTTGGGGTAACAAGAATATTAGACCGTTTGAAGAAGAGTTTGGCGTTTTAGATGAACTGGATTCCTAATACGTATCTTGGAAGAAAAGCCTCTTAAAAGATTGGAGTTAAAGAAAATATCATGGCTAAAGAGATGACTCTAGTCAGTGTGGGGATCGATGTCGGAACAACAACGACTCAGTTGGTCATTTCACGGCTTACCTTAGTTAATGTAATGCCTGGAAGTCAAGTGCCAAAAGTAGAAATTAGCCATAAAAGCATCTCCTATATGGGTAAAGTTCACTTCACTCCCTTTGAAGATCGCAGGCATGTTGACGGCGGCGCACTTCGAAAAATAATCGCCAAAGAATATGAGAAGGCAGGAGTGAAGCCTGAACAGATTGACACAGGGGCTATTATTATTACTGGGGAGACCGCTAAAAAAGAGAACGCCTCGGAAATCATCCATTCTTTGGCAGATTATGCGGGAGATTTTGTCGTAGCGACGGCTGGACCAGATCTTGAAAGTGTAATCGCTGGAAAAGGATCGGGAGCCGAGGCGCTCTCCAAGCGCTTACATGCGTGTATTGCCAACATCGACATCGGTGGAGGGACTACAAATATTGCATATTTTGATCGGGGTAAATGTATAGGGACAGCGTGTATCAATGTTGGTGGACGGCTCTTAGAGGTTGATCCAATATCGCACCGTTTAACTTACATTTCCTCTCCTGCCCAGAAGATACTGAATGAGTATTGTACAGAAACCTCAAAAGTTCAAAGTGGAAACGAATTAGTTTCGGTAAAAAACTGCTTACGGAGTATGGTGGAATGTGTGGAACGGGTTGTTTTTCAAGAACCTCTACTTGCTCAGGACAGTTGCCTAGTAATGACGAATTTGTTACCGAATGTTAAGATCGATGGTGTGGTCTTTTCCGGAGGGGTTGCAAAATATATTTATCTGCCTGGAATTGAGGAATGGTGGATTCACGGAGATGTTGGGCCACTCTTAGCAGAAGCATTTCAGGAGAGTCGGATTTATTCCTCTTTCCCTATACATGAAGGATCAGAAACAATCCATGCTACAGTGCTCGGGGCGGGAGCTCACACTGTGAATGTATCAGGGTCGACAATTACGGTTAGCGAGCATTCATTGCCTTTACGCAATGTACCAGCTGTTTTTCCAGAATCGGAGACGTCAGGTAAGTTTTCGTGGCTTAAATCTGTAGATAATTATCTTGACTCTCTCTACCATACAGTTGCGCTGATAGTTCCACCTTTGCCCAATACGGATTTTTTAACGATTCTTACCTTAGCTGAAACTCTAGCCTCTGAATTGCCGTTAATCAAGGGAGAGCCTAAAGTGGTTATTGCCCAACAAGATATTGCTAAAGTACTTGGACAAACCCTGCAAAGACTTCTTCCTGCTATACCTTTGGTTTGTTTGGATGGTATAGAGCTGGCCTTTGGAGATTTTCTGGATATTGCTAAACCATTACCCTATCAAGATACAGTGCCTGTTATTGTCAAAACTCTGATTTTTGCCCGTTAATACTTTCCACAGAAGGGATGTGAAATCGTGAATCTGAAGACACGACTTTTTGGTCAAACCTTTAAATTTAAAGATGTCAAAGATGTTCTGGCTAAAGCAAACGAAGTTAAGTCAGGAGATATTCTCGCTGGCATTGCTGCGGAAGATGCAGCAGAACGGATTGCTGCCAAACGAGTTTTATCAGAATTAACCTTGGAAGATCTACGAAGAAACCCTGTTGTACCACTGGAGGAAGACGAGGTATCACGCATTATTGATGCTGATGTCAACGAACCGATCTATCATACGATTAAAAATTGGAGTGTTGCAGAGTTCCGAGAGTATATTCTTAGAACTGAAACTACTGGATCTGCCCTCCATAGGATAAGTCGCGGTCTCACCTCAGAGATGGTCGCTGCCGTCGCCAAACTTATGAGCAATCTCGATCTGATTTTAGGTGCTGCCAAAATTCAAAACTTGGCTCATTGTAATACGACGATTGGAAAAGCAGGGTGTCTGGCTTCCCGGCTTCAACCGAATCATCCTACGGATGGGGTTGATGGAATTTTAGCAAGTTTGCGTGAAGGATTGTCTTATGGTGTGGGAGATGCAGTGTTAGGACTTAACCCCGTTGACGATTCTGTGCCCGCTACCATCCGGAGCTTGGAAACCCTCTATAACTTTGTAGAGGAATGGCAGATCCCTACTCAGGTTTGTGTTCTGGCGCATATCACAACTCAAATGAAGGCCTTACGAAAAGGTGCTCCTGTTCATTTGTTATTCCAATCCATTGCAGGATCTCAGATTGGAAACGAAGCTTTTGGAGTCACTAAAGAAATTTTAGACGAAGCGTATGCCCTAGGATTAAAAGAGGGTCGCGCGACTGGGCCCAATATTATGTATTTCGAAACAGGGCAAGGTTCTGAGCTTTCATCTGAGGCACATCATGGTGCTGACCAAGTAACCTTGGAGGCGCGCTGTTACGGTTTAGCTCGTCATTATAACCCGTTTTTAGTGAATACCGTTGTTGGTTTTATCGGTCCGGAATATCTTTATGATACCCGTCAAGTGACTAGGGCAGGTCTGGAAGACCATTTCATGGGTAAACTTACAGGCTTACCTATGGGAGTGGATGCATGTTATACCAACCACATGAAAGCAGACCAAAATGATATTGAAAATCTTGCAACTCTTCTTGCCGCGGCAGGCTGCACATACTTTATGGGGATCCCCATGGGGGATGATGTGATGTTAAATTACCAGTGTACAAGCTACCACGATATTGCAACGTTGAGGGAACTCTTTCACCTAAGACCATTACCAGAGTTTGAAGCATGGGCGGAATCCATGGGAATCCTAGCTAAGGGTAAGCTTTCAGCCCGCGCTGGTGATGCAACGATATTCACAAGGTAAGGGGGGGATAAGAAAATGAGCTTAGAAGATAGTGTTCGCTTGATCGTGGAAGAGTTACTAAAAGGAATAGAGAAGGAAAAGAATCAAAGTTCAAATAGTTCTTCCCCTTTAGCAAACTCATCGATTATGGACGAAGGTGAGATAACAGATTTAGCAGAAATCGATTTGCAACGTTATTTACAAGTACCCAATCCAGTTAATAAGGAAATTTATAATGAGATGAAGCTTGCGACACCTGCTCGAATCGGAGTATGGCGAAGTGGACCTCGTCCTTTGACGGATACATTACTTCGTTTTCGCGCAGATCACGCAGTAGCGCAGGACTCTGTACTCGGTGTGGTTCCGGAAGAATTTCCAGCAAAGTATAAGATGGTTTCCATTCAAACCCTCTGTAAGTCGAAAGATGAATATCTCACCCGACCGGACTTGGGAAGAAAACTTGATGAAGAGAATTTAGAGATTCTCACAAAAGGATGCCCAAAAGGAGCCATGGTTCAAATCATTGTTTCAGACGGACTATCCAGTAAAGCGGTTGAAGCTAATATTCCTAACCTTCTTCCAGCCCTAATCCAGGGCCTTGAAGGAATGGGTGTTAAACTAGGCACCCCAATCTTTGTTCGAAATGGTCGAGTAGCCGTTATGGATACAATCGGTGAAGAGTTGAAACCCGAAGTTGCTGTAATCCTGATTGGAGAACGCCCTGGATTGGGAACTGCTGAAAGTATGAGCGCCTACATGGGATACAATCCACGACTGGGCATGGTAGAGAGTGAGCGAACAGTGATCAGTAATATTCACAAAGGTGGGACTCCTGCAGCAGAAGCTGGAGCGCACTTGGCAAGCTTAATTAAAAAAATTCTTGATGCTAAGGCGTCGGGTGTTAATCTAGAGTAAAGATCAGTAGCAAGCCAACTCTACTAGGTGGTTTCGACTATAAAGTGTTCTATGTTAATTAAATTGTCCTTATATAATGGGTGGTAAGAATAAATATGTAACCAATTTATAAAGAGAGAGTGAGAGGAGAGAGCACAATGGCTATAAGAGAAGATCTTGTTGCACTAGGAATGGTAGAAACCCGCGGAATCGTTGGAGCCATCGAAGCTGCCGATGCCATGGTCAAAGCAGCAAATGTGACCCTTATCGGGAAAGTAAAAGTAGGTGGTGCCTTAGTAACAGTTATGGTCCGAGGAGATGTCGGTGCTGTCAAGGCCTCGGTTGATGCTGGAGCCGCCGCAGCAGAGAGAGTTGGAGAACTCGTCAGTTGTCACGTCATTCCACGCCCGCATCAGGAGCTTGAAGCAATCTTACCGAAGCTTCCTGTAGTCGATGATAAGCCTAAAACAAAAAACGTTGAGAACACGAAATAAACCGTCGGAAGTAAGATAAACGTCCGGCATCAATAGGGAGGGTAACCATGATAGAGCCCATTAAGCCAAAAGTATTAGCTGTCAGATTAATCCCTAATGTGGCCCCTGATCTCGCCGAAAAATTGGGCCTCACTGGCTATCAGCGTTCCATCGGCATGATCACCGCAGACATCGATGATTCAACCTACGTAGCCTTAGATGAAGCTACCAAAAAAGCTGAGGTTGAAGTTGTCTATGCCAAAAGTTTTTATTGCGGAGCAGCCCGAGCCTCAGGTCCGTTATCTGGAGAAATCATAGGAATCTTAGCCGGTCAAAACCCAGCCGAAGTGCGAGCCGGAGTTGATGCTTGCATCGACCACCTCGAAAATGAATGCTTCTTCTATACTTGTGACGGTGGAAAAACCGCTTGGTTCCCACATACCGTCTCCCGAACCGGAAGTTATCTCTCTAAACTGGCAGGAATCGAAGAAGGGCAAGCACTGTCCTACCTCATCGCGCCCCCAATCGAAGCAATGTATGGCCTAGATGCGGCTTTAAAAGCTGCGGAGGTTACCATGAAAGCATTTTACGGACCACCGACCGAAACTAACTTTGGTGGCGGACTCTTAACCGGTTCACAAAGTGCCTGCAAATCAGCCTGTGAAGCCTTCCAGAGAGCTGTAATCGACGTTTGTGAAAATGGCCTAAAATTCTAGCATAAAGGGAGGTGCAGCTAGTATGGAACTCGATCGAGACCTATGTTCCTTACAAGAAGCCCGAAATTTAGTACGAGCTGCGCGCAATGCCCAAGAAGCTCTTAAAGACTTCACTCAAGAACAAGTCGATCATATCATCGACATGATGCGCGAAGCTGGCGAAGCAAATGCAGCAGGACTGGCTATGATGGCCGTCTCCGAAACCGGAATGGGAAACTACGAAGATAAATGCTTTAAAAACTACTTCGCTTCCCGAACTCTATATGACTTCATAAAACCCATGAAAACCGTGGGAATCATTCGAGAAGATCACGAACAAAAGCTATGGGAAATTGCCGAACCTGTCGGAGTCATAGCAGGGATTATTCCTACTACAAATCCCACATCAACCGTAATCTATAAAGCCATGATAGCTCTCAAAGCCCGCAACGCCATCGTCTTTTCACCTCACCCCAGCGCCGTACGCTGCACTAATGAAGCCGCAAAAATTATGCACCAAGCAGCCGTCGCAGCAGGAGCCCCTGAAGGAGTAATAGGATGCATCATGAATGTCTCTATGGGAGCTACCAACGAACTCATGAAACACCCCAGCGTTGCAATGATCCTAGCAACTGGTGGAAGTGCCCTAGTCAAAGCGGCCTACAGCAGTGGAAAACCTGCCCTCGGTGTTGGCCCTGGAAATGTCCCGGCCTTCGTTGAACGCAGTGCCGACCTTGCCAAAGCTGCCGAATATATCGTCATGGGGAAAACCTTTGACAACGGAACTATCTGTGCCTCCGAACAAGCCATCGTGGCCGAAGATTGTATTGCCGATGAACTCATAAGCCATCTTAAACGATTTGGCGCGCACTTCCTCGACCCCGAAGATGTCACAAGAGTCTCTAAGGTCGTCATGCTCCCAAACGGAGGTGTTAACCCAAAAGTAGTCGGAAAAGACCCGAAATTTATCGCCCAACTCGCAGGAATTAGTATCCCCGATCGAACAAGATGCCTAATTGCTCCCCTAAGCGGTGTCGGTCCACAATGGCCTTTATCCTACGAAAAGCTCACCACCGTCCTCGGATTTTACCGAGTTGCCGACTGGCATGAAGGCTGCGAACGCTGCTTCCAACTCTTAGAAGCTGGCGGAGTGGGTCATAGTCTCGCTATGCACACTAACAACCTAGAAGTTATACGTGAGTTTGCCCTCAAAAAACCCGTCAACCGATTGCTCATCAACACCCCAGCCGCCATGGGCGGCGTCGGAGCCACTACCGGTCTTGCACCTTCGTTTACCCTTGGTTGTGGAACCTGGGCAGGATCGAGCGTTTCAGAAAACGTCACGCCCCTGCACCTACTAAACATCAAACGAGTCGCCTGGCATCTGAGAATCCCAGACCGTAAACCCGTTGAACCCATGACCCCTAAGGGAAGCAGTCAGAGAGTCCAAACTCAAAATCAGGCTCAAACACCGCAAGTCGATGCCCAGTTGGTTCAAGAAATTATTAACCAAGTCATGCAACACCTTAACGGCATGAAGTAGATCATTATAACGAGACCATAAAGCCCAGTGACTCTGGATGGAGCATAAGCATCGAACCACGAATATCGAATATCGAACTACGAAATTAGGGAGGGAACAAAATGGCACAAGATCGAAGTGTTGTAGCACTCGGAATGATAGAGACTAAAGGATTAATCCCTGCGATCGAAGCAGCCGATCAAATGTTAAAAGCGGCCAATGTGACCTTGTGTGGAAAAGAGCACGTCTCTGGGGGACTGGTTTCAGTCATGGTACGAGGAGATGTCGGAGCCGTCAAAGCCGCTGTCGATGCAGGAGCCGCAGCAGCCCAACGAGTCGGAGCTCTCCTTAGCGTCCACGTTATACCACGCCCCCACGGAGACGTGGAATACATCCTACCCATTGGTGACAACAAAAGTTTTGGAGATAAATAAGCAAACTTTAGATGTTCGAGGTCAGAAGTTCAATAACTAACCTCTGATCTCTGGCATCTGATCTCTGACTTCTGTAGAGGGAGGTGAGCGGACTTGATCGTCACAGAAAACGAACTCAGAGCCAATTGGCACAAAACCAAAGCAACAATGATAATACTACCGTCTGGGAGCGTGATCACACCCTCTGCGCGGGATTTTATTCGCTCCAAGGGAATCGAGGTTCAAATCGAAGGAAACGGACTTCAGGACCTAAATAAGAGCAGCTTTTCCAATGCCCAACAAAGTATTAAACCCTACTACTTAAGACGGTCCGAAGAAAAACTGAACGCACTGTCACAAAGGCAGCCGCAACCCACCGGAGGCGTTAAGCCGGAACACATGACCCATTTACGCCCCGGGGACTTAGTCACTAAAAACCACCCCGTTGTTGTGTACCGAGGTCAACTGGACCTCTTTCAATGCGAACTCATCGAAGCCCAAGTCTTCTTCGAACAATACGGTGAAGTAAACTTAATCCAAAAACTAGAAGAAATCTCCGCCTTTGCCCGGCAACTCATGGTCAGTGAAGTAAAAGAAACTCCTTTTCAATGGGAGACTCTAATTGGCCTAAGCCCTAGAGACCTACGCGAGCGCTCCCACCATCCACAAAAATACTTTGGAGTGGACCACACACCTTTGAGTTACACAAATGGGAGAATCGTCGCCAAACTTCATCACCTAAGAGCAAAATCGCGAGAAGTCGAACTCTACGCCAACCGAGCCTTCACCGACGAGGCGGGCGTATGCAGCAGAACCGACCTCATCCAAGCCTTAAATCGCCTCTCTAGTGCCTTCTATATCCTTGCTTGTGAAGCACTGGGACGAATAAACCAGGACCAAGCCGAGAAAGCAGTGAACGCCGTGAAAGCTGAGCAACTCGAGAAACACGGGCAAACCGAGAAAAAAGTCCCAATAGGAACCTCAAATCGGCATCTCCATCTCTCGCAGAATGATTTAAAAACATTATTTGGAGAGGGCCATGAATTAACTCCCCAAAAAGCTCTCTCTCAACCCGGCCAGTTCGCCGCGACTGAAACCGTCACCCTCGTAGGACCCAAAGGACAGATCGAAAACGTACGTGTACTCGGACCTGTAAGGAAAAGCACACAAGCCGAACTCAGTGTCACGGATTGTTTTAAACTCGGAATCAAACCCGTCATAAGAGATTCTGGCCAGCATGAAGGAACCCCAGGCCTACAGATCATCGGGCCTCAAGGAAGCGTTGCCATAGAAGCTGGTGTAATGGTCGCCAGTCGGCATATTCACCTGCACACCAATGATGCCAAAGAGTGGTCTCTCAAGGAAGGAGATCGGGTGCGCGTCAAATTGCAAGGGCAACGCCCGATGGTTCTAGAGGACGTATTAATTCGAGTTAGTGACCAATACCAAAAAGAATTGCACTTGGACTTAGATGAAGCCAATGCGGCGTTCATCGATCCACAGAGCCACGGAGTGCTCATGGAGGTATAAACCATGAACGAAGACCTTATCAACCAAATCGTTCGTCGAATTCTCTCCGATCCGGCCCTACAAAATCTCCTCAATAGTGGCCTGGCTGGAAACGGAAAACCTATGGCAGTTATAAAAAACGGACTTATCCTCTTAAACTATGTTCCAGACTTTGGACGTGTTTTAAACTCCGTCAAGAACCGCTATGGAGCTAACTACACCTTAAACGTTTTGCCTAGTGACCAAGTCTATATGGCGAAACCCATACTACCAGAAGGAATGACATGGATCACTACTGAAGACGCCTTAACTAAGAGAGAGTGGGATAAAATTATCCTCCCCGCATGTTCTCCCAATATTATTGCTAAAGCAGCCTTAGGAATTAGGGATAACCCCATGAGCGAAATTATCGGACGTGGGATCTCCGAGGGGAAACCCCTTGAGTTAGTCATAGAGTACCTTGGTTTGACCGCGAAAACCCCTCAAGCGTACAGAGAACTCTATGAGGGATATCTCCAGAAATTAAAGACCTACGGCGTCAGAGTATACGAGAGCCTAGACCAACAAGAGCAGACATCAATTACCTATGAACACAAGCAATCAGCCCCCTATGTAGAAAATGCTTCCCTGCGAGGCGAGATCTACTTCGAGAAAAAGTTCTTAGGGGACAAACAAGCCTATGGATTTCCCGAAGACTCAAAGATCCACGTGAAACAGGGGACTGTCATCTCACCGCTAGCCCGGGATACCTTAAAACTTCGTAGAATTGAAGTGTGTGTTGAGAAGGAGGAAGGACGACTATGATCCTAGCTCGAGTGATTGGAAATGTATGGTCAACACGTAAAGATGAATCCCTACGTGGTCTGAAATTCCTCGTCGTCCAACCTGTGACACTCACCTATGACGAAAAGGGACTACCTAAGCTAACGGAATATGGGAATTCCATGATTGCAGCGGATCAAATCGGAGCTGGTGAAGATGATATTGTCATGGTTGCCAGCGGTTCCTCAGCCCGTCAGGGACTTACCAATCATAACATCCCCATTGATGCTGCCATCGTGGGCATCATTGATAAAGAAACCTTTGAAGCGTGAGCTTAAGTAGGTGAAAGATAAATGAACGACGTAAATATAATCGATATAAGTGCTGACCAAATTAGCACCCATGTAAAGGATGCAGGGGTCGTCGGAGCAGGCGGAGCCGGATTTCCAACCCATGTCAAACTCTCAGCAAAAGCTGAGATCGTCATCGTCAACGCCGCCGAATGCGAGCCCCTACTCAAAACCGACCAACAACTCGCAGCTCGTTATCCTGACCAAGTTGTCAAAGGCCTAAGCTTAAGCATGAAAGCAACCGGAGCCCAACAAGGGATTATTGCCTTAAAAGCCAAATATAAAGACGCGATTGCTGTCTTAGAGCCCCATCTAACTCCCAACATGCAGCTTGCCATTATGCCGGATATCTATCCAGCAGGAGACGAAGTCATTACTATCTGGCTAACCACCGGACGACGAGTCCCCCCGGGAGGCATCCCGTTAAATATCGGGGTGGTGGTCAATAATGTTCAAACCCTGATCAATGTGGCCAATGCAGTGGATGGAAAGCCCGTTACTACGAGGACTCTCACGGTTACAGGGGCAGTTAACAACCCTATCACCGTCACAGTACCGATCGGAACCTCTATGCACGATGTTCTCGAACTAGCGGGTGGCATCGATAAAGATCTCATGTATATCAGCGGAGGCCCCATGATGGGAACGTTAATCACCGATCTCTCGACTCCTGTGACCAAAACTACCGGAGGTTTGATCGGCCTGCCTAAAGAACATCCTCTTATAAAGCGAAAAACCATGACCGTTGAAGCAGTCTTAAGAATTGCCAAAACCGTCTGTGAACAGTGTAGTTTCTGCACAGAGCTTTGCCCAAGGCACATCATTGGTCACGAACTTTCTCCCCATCGACTTATTCGTGCGATGAATTACAAAAGTATCGGAGACCCGTCCTTAGTGACCACCGCCCTAACATGTTCGGAATGTGGCGTGTGTGAAGCTTATGCTTGTCCGGTTGGAATCTCGCCGCTAAGAGTGAATATCGCCTTAAAAGCAGAGCTACGTGCTAAGGGCATCAAATATCATGGGGAACTTGGTAAAGAAGATCCGATGGCCAAACATCGCTTAGTCCCATCCTCCCGATTAATGGATCGCTTGAGACTTCGACCCTGGTATAAAGAAGCCCCCTTATCCCTAAAAGTATATGAACCAGACGAAGTTACCCTAAAGTTCCAACAGCACATTGGAGCACCCGCAATACCTGTCGTCAAAGTTGGAGATGTCGTTCGTGTCGGACAACTGATTGGAGAAATCCCGGAAGGTGCACTAGGAGCAAAAGTCCATGCGAGCATAGAGGGTTCCGTAACTCAAATAACCCCTCAAACCATAACGATACGGAAAGGTGGTGCAGCCAAATGATCCATGCCATAGGGCTGGTGGAATTTACAAGCATAGCACAGGGCATTGAATGCGCCGATATCATGACTAAAACAGCCGATGTGACCATTTTGGTAGCAAAAACCATTTGTCCCGGAAAATATATGGTCTTGGTAAGCGGAGATGTATCAGGGGTACAGCAATCTGTAAACGCCGGCATCGACTTAGGAGCGGAGACTGTCGTCGATTCCTTCGTCATCCCCAATGTTCATCCCTCAATATTACCCGCCATCGGCCGCGCTAACACCCTAAGAGACATTAAAGCCTTAGGGATTATCGAAACCTATAGTGTGGCATCCTTAGTCGAAGCAGCAGATTCAGCAGTAAAGGCGGGAGACGTTGAGCCCTTGCTCCTTCATTTAGCTTTCGGAATCGGCGGCAAGAGCTATACTCTTCTCACAGGAGAGGTAGCCTCCGTTAAAGCAGCGGTCGAAGAAGGAAGCGCCTTAGCGAGTGAGAAAGGTTTACTCATTCGCCAAGTGGTAATTCCAAGACCCTCGAAGCAGCTTATGGAGAGTCTGGTATAAACGAGGCGCAAAGCGCCTAAGTTTTAACCCTAGAATCTAATAACGAAAACTTAAGTATCGAACCACGAATATCGAATATCGAATCTCGAACATCGATAAGGAGGAGTACTATGGGACGATTTATCTCGGCGGCCGTATTACGAGATTTGGCCAAGTTGGATAAAACCATTGTTTTAGAAGAAGATAGTGTTCTAACTCCCTCCGCAAAAGATCTTGCCAAAGAGTTAGGGATCACGATTTGCAAAGGGCGACAAGAAATTGTCAGTCACAGTGTCGTCGGGCAATCGGCGGGACAGTCTTCGAACTTATCAATTACCCTGAAAGAAGTCAATGAAACACCAGAGATTACAGAAACGGCAATCCAAAACGCCGACCTCAAAAAAGTCGTGCAAAAGATTCTGGGTGAAGTCCTCAAACCCGCCTGCGAGAACCCTAAAGCGACTCATGTCAAAGGGGAGACCGTAATAATCCAGCCCTTTCTGGAAGCTCCACCTGGACAAAAAGTAGGGCTTGTCGATGTGATCGATGCACGAGTGGGGAACCTTGCATCCGGTTTTATGACTTTTGATCACTCCAGATTGCCATGGCTTTTAAACTATGATGAAGTGGATTATATAATTGAGGGTGATTTCGTCCTTGAGGTTGAGGGAAAAGTATTCCACGCTAAGGCAGGAGACGTGGTTTATATCCCAAAGGGAAGCCAAGTGGTTTTTTCCTCACCAACGTTTTGTAAAGTTTTCTATTGTACCTATCCAGCTAACTGGGCAGATTTTTGCGATTAAAAGAAATTTAAAGTTTGTCAATGGGATTTGAATTAAATAATGTCTCATTATGAAAGTGAATTTGAGAGAAATTTGAAGGGCTGCAACTCTAACCTGAGGGAAGATTTGCAGCCCTTATCGGTTTTCAAATCAAAATCTATGTCGGTATAACGTTTAGTATATATAATTTGATTGACTACTCAAATAGTAATTAGTATAATATTAAATAATAATTATGGAATTCTATACATATTCTATATTGAATTACCATGGAAAAAAACAACTTTAGAGAAGAGGGGGGGGGAAATAAAAACGACACAGATTAAGGACTTATGACTAAATTATCGGAGGTGTAACGAAATGACTGAACTCATCTTGTCCAGATTACAATTTGGGGTGATCACGTCTTATCATTTCTTGTTCGTACCGTTAACATTAGGACTAGGGATCCTTGTTGCAATGATGGAAACTTGGTATGTTAAGACGGGAAATGAAACTTACAAAAAAATGGCTAAGTTTTGGGGTAAATTATTCCTTATTAACTTTGCCATGGGCGTAGTTACTGGTATAGTTCAAGAGTTTCAATTTGGGATGAACTGGTCGGAGTATTCTCGTTTTGTTGGAGATATCTTTGGAGCACCCTTAGCAATTGAGGCACTTGTCGCCTTCTTTCTCGAATCAACGTTTTTAGGTTTGTGGGTTTTTGGGTGGGATAAGTTGTCTAAAAAAGTTCATTTAATCACTATTTGGATTGTAGCAATTGCTTCTAATATATCAGCGTTCTTTATTCTAGTTGCTAATTCTTTTATGCAAGAACCAGTTGGATACATATTACGTAATGGCCGGGCAGAGATGATCGATTTTCTGGCTGTAATTACAAATCCCCATGTTCTATATCAGTTTCCCCATACCGTGCTTAGTGGTTTTGTAACCGCAGGCTTTTTTGTAATGGGTGTTAGCGCATACCATGTAGTGAAAAAGAATCAACTCGATCTCTTTAAGCGTTCCTTTTATATGGCTTTAATTTTTGGATTAATCAGTACTGTAGGAGTTACTGGAGTAGGGCACTTACAAGGAATGCATCTTGTTGAATCACAACCCATGAAGATGGCTGCTGCTGAGGCGCATTGGGAGACGGAAAATCCAGCTGGCCTATCATTATTCGCCTTAATTGATGAACAAGGACAGAAAAATAATTTTGAGATTAAAATTCCAACCATGTTAAGCTTCCTTTCTTATAATAGTTTCACAGGGGAAGTCAAGGGAATTCATGAGCTTCAGAATAAAGCAGTTCAGAAATACGGACCAGGTAATTATGTCCCACCGGTAACTTCTTTGTTCTGGAGTTTTAGGATTATGCTCACGGCTGGAATGTGGCTAGTTTTGATGGTGATACTAGCACTTTACTTCACTAAAACTAACAAATTAGAGCAAAAAACCTGGTTTTTGAAACTAATGCTATGGACGATCCCAGTTCCCTATATAGCAAATATTGCAGGGTGGTTCTTGGCAGAAGTGGGACGTCAGCCATGGATAGTCTACGGATTACAGACAGTAGAGGCAGGTGTTTCGACCTCCGTTTCAGCTCTCTCCATGCTAATCGCTTTTGTTGGCTTCCTGCTTATATACTGTGCCTTAGCAGTGGCGGATATTTACCTTATGGTTAAGTATATAAAGATGGGTCCAGAAGAGGCAAACAGGGATGAACACCTGAATAGTGAGGTTAAGGGGGCGTCATTATGGACTTAAACATCCTTTGGTTTATACTCATTACAGTCTTGTTCGCAGGGTTCTTTTTTCTAGAAGGATTTGATTTTGGTGTAGGAATTTTGCTTCCTTTCTTAGGTAAGAACGATCAAGAGCGTCGTGTCCTTATTAATACAATCGGACCACACTGGGATGGCAATGAAGTCTGGTTGATCACAGCCGGTGGAGCCATGTTTGCAGCATTTCCTAATTGGTACTCCACCTTATTTAGTGGGTTTTTTCTTGCTTTGTTTCTAGTATTAGTGTCACTAATAATTCGTGGGGTCGCCTTTGAATTCCGCAGCAGTGATTCCAATCCTCTCTGGCGAAACACTTGGGATTGGATGATTTTCACAGGAAGTTTCCTATCCGCAGTTCTTTGGGGAGTTGCTGTTACAAATTTAGTTAAGGGAGTACCAATTGATGCAAAGATGCAATATGTTGGAACCTTCTTTGATCTCCTCTCTCCCTACACTATCGTAGGTGGTTTAACCACACTACTCGTTTTCATGTTTCACGGAGCTTTGTTCCTTAGTCTAAAGACAACAGGTGAGATGGCCGAACGAGCTTCAAAAGCAGCCCAGAGTATTGCTCTAGTGGCTATCCCAGTAGTTTTATTATTAGCGGTTCTAACCTATTTTCAGACAGATCTCTTCGCTAGTTTTGGTGCAGGCATTACTTTGATTTGTTCTGGAGCAGCTCTTATCCTTGCTTTATTATTGATCCGTTCTCGTAAAGCTGGATGGGCATTTATTATAAATGGTTTGACCATTCTGTTGTTTACCGCGTCCTTATTTTGGGGACTCTTCCCGCGTGTGATGATTTCCAGTCTTAATATCAACTGGAGTTTAACAATTTATAACGCCTCGTCCAGTCCTTACACGTTAAAGATTATGACGATCATAGCGCTGATTATGGTTCCCATCGTGCTTCTGTATCAGGGATGGACCTATTGGGTTTTTCGCAAACGAATCACTCAAAAAGACCTTCACTATTAAGACCATGTCATATAGAATTAAGGGCAAGATTTTTCTTGCCCTTAATATATAGTAGTCAGAAATATGACTTGTTGTTCATTTTTCATCATCTGATGGTGCTGCGAAGCGGCATGGAGGTCTACTCTGAAAAAAGACCCTAAAGGTTTAAGATTCTTCACCTCGTTCAGAATGACCTGTTCCACTTGAGCTAGGAGATGACTATATTTATGTTTGACAAGAGTTTAGTTCGAGAGGGCAGGTCCGTCTGGGGATTACTGTTGCTTACGGTTGTGCTTGGGACAGGGATTGCCTTGCTGGCAGTCGCCCAAGCTTGGTTTTTTTCCCGTGTTGTGGCCATGGTCTTCTTAGAGGGAGTTGGCTTAAAGGCAGTATGGGGTTCTCTTTTAATGATTCTTGGGATCATTGGCTTACGTGCAGCCTTCCAATGGTTCAGTGAGATATGTGCTCATGAAGCAGCATCCCACATCAGGGTGAGTTTGCGCCGGCGGTTAATGAACCATATCGTTGCTCTGGGACCGCTTTATGCTCGAGGGGAACGTACGGGAGAATTAATTACAACCGTGGTAGATGGGATTGAATCCCTAGAGGACTATTTTTCCAAATACCTTCCTCAACTAGTTTTGGCCACAGGGATACCTCTAATTATCTTAGGTTTTGTGTTTCCTCTAGACTGGAAATCCGGATTAATTTTTCTTTTGACGGGTCCGCTCATTCCGATTTTTATGATTCTGATCGGAAAGTTGGCTGAAAAGAAGTCCCTTCAGCAGTGGCAAAACTTAGGCTGGATGAGTGCTCATTTCTTAGATGTTTTACAGGGATTAACAACACTTAAAGTGTTTGGTCGGTCAAAAGATCAGATACGTGTGATTGAGAGAGTTAGCGATTCTTTTCGAAAATCGACTCTGAGTGTGTTGAGGATAGCTTTCCTATCTGCATTGATGTTAGAGTTTTTAGCAACGATTAGTACAGCCGTTGTTGCTGTAACCATAGGGCTAAGGTTGGTCAATGGAACCCTCTCCTACTCTTCGGGATTATTTCTTTTACTACTTGCTCCCGAATTTTACACTCCTTTAAGGACACTGGGCTTAAATTTTCACGCTGGTTTGTCTGGGCTAAATGCTGCTAGTCGCATCTTTGAGATTTTGGACCTCCCTCTGATGTATGAAAAGAACAGGGATGACCAGAACCTCCGGAACCAGATTCATCATCAACAGGACAACAACGATTTTCTTGGAAGGAGTAAGGATCAAGTATTAGCATCAAATTATCAAATCTCTTTTCAAGATATTCATTTAGCTTATCAAACTGGAGAATCACCCGCTTTAAACGGAATTAATCTATCCATAAATTCGGGAGAAACCATTGCCCTTGTTGGTCCGAGCGGAGCAGGCAAAACATCGATTGCTCAACTATTGCTTCGTTTTGTTGAACCTACTACAGGAAAACTTCTAGTTAATGGAGCTTTGCTTAGCTCGATATCCGCAGAAAAATGGAGGGAGCAAATCGCTTATGTTCCTCAAAACCCTCATCTTTTTGCTGGCAGCATAGCAGAAAATATTCTCTTTGCTCGACCTTCCGCGACCCTCGAAGACGTTGTAAGCGCGGCCCAAGAGGCTTCAGCACACGAATTTATTATGAAGCTTCCAAATGGATACCAAACCAACCTAGGAGAAGGAGGTACGCGCTTAAGTGGCGGACAGGCCCAAAGGATTGCCTTGGCAAGGGCTATGTTGAAAGATGCTCCATTGTTTATATTGGATGAAGCAACCTCAAATTTGGACTTGGAAAGTCAGTACTATGTTCAGGAGGCTTTGAAACGCCTGGTAAAGGGAAGGACCACATTAATTATTGCACATCGTTTAGATACGGTATACCATGCCGGTCGCATCCTGGTACTGAATCACGGGCAGATTGTAGAAGAAGGAAACCATGAGGAATTGATGAGAGTACAGGGACTATATTATGGACTCGTGAAAGAATATCGAGGGGAGTTAAGATGAAAAGCTTGAAGTGGTTAATTCACTTGATATTGCCTTATTGGCGACGAATCCTGCTGGCTTTAATACTGAGTACTCTGACAATCACAAGCCATATTGGCTTAATGGCAACTTCCGCGTATCTTTTAGCCCGTGCAGCCCTTCACCCTCCGGTCCTTGACCTAATGGTAACCATTGTCGGAGTTCGTTTCTTTGGACTGTCTCGTGCAGTTTTTCGCTATTTAGAACGGTATGTTTCGCATGACGTAACGTTTCGAATTCTAAGCCAAATACGAGTGAAGTTTTATCAGGGGCTGGAACCTTTAGCTCCTGCCAGACTATTGAACTTTCGCAGTGCAGATTTACTGAGTCGGATTGTGGCGGATGTAGAAATCCAGCAAAAACTATTCTTAAAGGTTTTCGCCCCTCCCATCGTAGCCTTACTAGTCCTCTGTGGGTATGGAGCTTTTCTAGCGAGTTATGATATAAGGTTTTCAGTCATTCTGTCAGCTTGTTTCCTAGTGGCGGGCCTTGGGATACCCTGGATAATTAAACTTCTGAGTCAGGGGGTTGGGCGTCAGTTAGTTGTTCTAAAAGCAGAATTGAACACACAGGTTGCCGATAGCCTATTTGGAATGTCTGAAATACTTGCTTATGGTCAAGCAAACGTGTACTTGGCTAGAATTCGGCGGACGAACGAGAAAGTTACGAATCAGCAACGTCAAATCGTCTGGCTTTCTGCTCTGTCTTCAGCGTTGACAGGGATGCTGGCTAATATCAGCATGTGGCTAATCCTTGTATTGGGAATTGTACTTGTTGAAGAAGGGAAATTGAGTGGAGTTAACTTAGGGATGCTAGCCTTAGGAACCTTAAGTAGCTTTGAAGCATTGTTTCCCTTAGCCCTCGTTCCTCATCATCTAGAACAAAATCGAGTTGCTGCGGATCGGCTGCTAGAGTTGATTCAGGCTGAACCCGAAATAAAAAATCAGGATACTATGTCTCCCAAGCCGAGAGAGATGAGTATTACCTTTCAGGAAGTGAATTTTAGGTATGGACCAGAGGAACTTTGGGCTTTGAATTGTTTATCCTTTCAGATTCCTGAACAGGGTAGAGTGGCGATTGTCGGGGCAAGTGGAGCAGGCAAAACAAGTATCGTAAATCTTCTCCTGGGTTTTTGGGACTACGAAGAGGGAAGGATCGATTTTGGAGGATATTCTATACAAGAGTATACCCAGCAAAAGATTAGGGACTATGTAGGGGTCGTGACTCAGCGAACCCATATATTCAATGCCACAATCAGGGAAAATCTTCTGCTAGCCAAACCGGAGGCAAATGATGAAGAACTGATCCTAGCGGCTAAGAAGGCTAAGCTTCACGATTTTGTACAATCATTGTCCAAAGGCTATGACAGTTACGTCGGAGAAGGCGGTTTAAAACTATCTGGAGGACAGAGACAGAGATTAGCAATTGCACGAGTCTTGTTAAAAAATGCTCCCATCCTAATTCTCGATGAAGCTATGGAAGGACTTGATCCGTTCAATGAACGTGAGATCATGGGAGAGGTATATCAACTAATGGAAGGGCGTACTACTCTGGTTATAACACATCGCCTCTCAGGATTAGAAAGAATGGATGAGATTTTAGTTCTTGACCAAGGTCAGGTTATTGAACGTGGAAAGCACCATGAACTCCTCCGACAAAAGGGTCTTTATCGGAAACTATGGGATATGCAGGTAATCCCACTCAATTAGGGAACGATTTTACATCTTATTAATCAGCTCATTACCAGCATGCTTACTCCTGGCGATCAGTCTCTTGCCCCAGCATTAATTCTGCTTCATTAGCTGGGAGAGTCTGTACATCTCTCAGCTTGCGGGCAATCGTCCGACTTTTTTTAGTGGCTGTATCGATGGTGTTGCTTGCTTCTTGAAGTTTTTTCTGAGTTTTTTCTAAGACTTCTACAAATTTGCCGAATTCGGTTTTAACTGCCCCAAGTAAGTTCCATACTTCGCTGGAGCGTTTCTCAATAGCTAAGGTTTTAAAGCCCATTTGAAGGCTATTTAGGAGAGCAGCCAACGTGGTGGGTCCTGTAATAATAACCTTGTATTCTCGCTGGAGGCGTTCACAAAGACCAGGGCGGCGTAGAACCTCAGCATATAAGCCTTCAACGGGTAAAAATAAGATGCCAAAATCTGTCGTGTTAGGGGGATCAAGATATTTATCCCTGATAGTTTTCCCCTCAAGCTTTATTCGATTTTCCAGAGATTTACCAAGTTCTTCAACGAGTGTAGAATTGGCTTGATCTTGTGCTGCTATTAGCCGTTCATAATCTTCAATGGGGAATTTGGCATCGATTGGAAGCCAGATGACCGTATCTTGTCCGTCTCGAGCAGGGAGTTTAATAGCATATTCTACACGATCATTACTTCCAGCTTTAGTTACGACGTTCGTCGAGTATTGTTCGGGAGTAAGGATCTGCTCTAACAAGTTGCCGAGCTGAATTTCGCCCCAAATTCCTCGGGTTTTAACGTTGGTCAAAACTTTCTTTAAGTCTCCGACACCTGAAGCCAGGGTTTGCATTTCCCCTAGTCCTTTATGGACTGCTTCTAATCTCTCACTGACAATTTTAAAGGATTCTCCTAAGCGTTGTTCGAGAGTAGAGCTCAGCTTTTCGTCCACAGTTGCGCGCATCTGGTCTAATCTCTGGCCGTTATCTTGCTGAAGTAAAATGAGACGTTCTTCTACTGTTTTGCGCATTTGTTCTAATTTTAAATCATTGGTTTTGGTCAGAGAGCCTAGTTGTGTGGCAAAGATATTCAATTGATCGCGCTGAAGACCGGCGATTTCTGCCATTCGAGCTAATACGGAATCATTAAACAAACGGACGGATTGGTTTAATTCCTCGCGGACTTGTCTAGCATTGGTACTAGCTTCTTCGCGGTTTTTGGATATCTCCCCATTAACGATTCGTTCGTTGCGTTCAAGGTTCTTCTCTAAAGAATCAAATTTACTCTCGAACTTAACAAAAGGATGTGTTGATGAGCGGATTATTATGATGACGAGTAGGATGATAGTAATGATGCCTATGATGATTTGAATTAATTCGAACATAAACGGTTCTGTCATATGAGATCCTCCTAAGTTGTACTTCTAAACTACTTTATCACATTTGGGAAACAAAGGTTTGTTAAAGCAGCAAACATTGTGATAAATTAGGCTTTTTTGTCGATATGTTAATCCTTATGGATATTAGTAAAATTATTATCTTTAATTCACCGTTATAAAGAGGAGTTTTAGCTTTGAAGAGAGAATTTTAGGAGTTTAGAGATAAATCTTATTATACTAAAATACATTTCCACCAGGGGGAAAAATGAAACAGATTAAGATACATGTAACAGCATTTATGATAATTGCCTTAACCTTCGGCTTAGGGGGCTTGTCTTTTTTAGCCTTTTTTCAGACAAGAGATCTCTTAAGAACTAATTTAGAGGCCCAAATCACCTCGCTAACATTATATTCTAGTTCTGAAGTCGGTTTATGGTTAAATGCTCACAAATCGGAACTAGAGATTATGGCAAATACACCCTACGTTGAAAACGGAGACAAGAACGTAATTTTAGCGTATATGAATAAAGAAATTGAGCGTAATAAAGACTATGAAGAGTTTTTCTATGTGGATATCGAAGGTAATTACTTACTAAATTCCGGCCAGAGAGGTAGTATCATCGATCGTCATTACTTTCAGGAGGTCATGGCTACAGGCGAGTCTGTAGTATCAGATCCCTTATTTTCCAGAGGGAATAGTAGTCATAGTATTGTTGTTGCTGCTCCGATTAGGATAGGGAATAAGGTGGTAGGTCTATTAGGTGGGAGTATTAATTTATCGGAACTGATCCAACTCGTTTCGTCAAAAAGGGTTGGAGAGATCGGTAATACATTTATTGTTCAAAAAGATGGTCTGATGATTATTCACCCTAAAGAGGATTATATTATGAGTTACAATGGGCGAATGTATAATCGTACTTCACTAGATTATAGGGATACCATTAAAAAAATGATTCGCGGTGAAACTGGAGTGACAAAGAATACATTTGAAGATGGAGATAAATACCTAGCCTATGCTCCAGTACCAGGCATTGAATGGTCGTTAGGTGTTACGGTTCCGGTCACCTATGTTTTAAATCAGCTGTATTACTTGCCCATCTACTTTATCGCGATTACGAGCTTTTTAGGGATTGTTATGGTCGTTTTAATGAGGCGTTGGCTTGTCCATCCCCTGACTGAATTGACAAAATTTACTGCAGAACTCAATGATAATATATATGAACGTGAGAGTAATTATCAGCTAGAGAGTCCAGTAATTGAAGTTGAGGCTCTTGCTACTAACTTCCGGAGGATGACTGCAGCACTACAAGAAAACTTTAGAAAGCTAGAAAGTTCCGAAGTGAATCTTAAACAAGAGATTATCGAAAAAATGATGGTTCAAAAAGATTTAGAGTGTAGTTACGAAGAACTTGAGGCTGTTGAAGAAGAATTAAGATCTAATTACGAAAAACTTCAATCCAAGGAAAAGTTACATAGAGAATCAGAACGACGTTTCCGATCCATGCTCGAGAACGTGAAACTTATTACAGGGATTATGGATAAGGACGGTCGGATTATCTTTTGTAATGACTTTATACTGGGTCTAACAGGATTTCAAAGAGATGAGGTCGTAGGACATAACTTCTTTGATGTTTTTATTCCGATAGGTATAAGAAAAAGTGCAAATGCTTGGTTTAGAGAAGTCCTAGAAAGTAAGAATATTGTAGTTCATAATATTTATCCTATTCAAACAAAAAACGGGAATACACGTGTTGTTCACTGGAACCATACCCTCTTGTTTGATTCAGAGGGTAATATCTCGGGGATCGCAAGTATCGGAGAAGATATCACTGAGCGTAAGCAATTTCAGGAGAGGCTCGAGCACATGAGTTTCCACGATGCCTTAACTGACCTGTATAACCGAGCATATTTTGAAGAAAAGATACGTTTACTTGGTGGACAGGATTTTGCTCCAGTTGGGATTATAGTTTGTGATGTAGATGGACTAAAACTAGTTAATGATACACTGGGACATACGACAGGGGACAAATTACTCGGGTTGACCGCTGGTCTTATAAAAAAGTGTTTCCGTGAAGAGGACCTAATATTTAGGATTGGCGGGGATGAGTTTGCTATCATTCTACCAAAGAGTGAATTATCGGTGGTAGAACAAGCCTGCTACAGAATTAGAAAAGTGGTCGAAACATATAATATGGAAAATAAAGAGTTTCCTCTTAGCTTATCCATGGGTTTTGCAGTAAGCGAGAAAACAATTGTCAATGTCGACGAAGTGTTTAGAGAAGCAGACGATGGAATGTATCGCGAAAAACTACATCGAAGTAAAAGTACGCGCAGTGCCTTGGTGCAGGCCATGATGAAAGCACTCGAAGCAAGAGATTTTATTACTGAAGGGCATGCGGACAGGTTACAAGAACTAGTGATCACACTAGGTCAGGCTTTGGCTTTATCGGAGCGGACTCTTGCAGATTTACGACTTTTAGCACAGTTCCATGATATCGGTAAAGTGGGTATTCCTGATAGTATTCTTTTCAAGCCAGGACGTCTTACAGAGGAAGAGTTCAAGGAAATGCAGCGACATAGTGAAATTGGACATCGCATTGCTCAGTCGGCCCCAGACTTACTGCCGATCGCTGATTGTATACTAAGACACCATGAGTGGTGGAATGGTCAAGGTTATCCATTAGGGCTTAAAGAAGATGATATCCCCTTAGAGTGCCGCATTTTAGCAATAGCTGATGCCTACGATGCAATGACAAGCAATCGACCCTACAGGAAAGCCTTGAGCCAGGAGCAAGCATTTAAAGAATTAATCGATAACATGGGGATGCAATTTGATCCCGACCTTGTGCCCATATTTATCAAAGCCATCAGGTAAATTAAATTAAATTCGTTTAAATCTCAAAGAGCTAAGTATTGACCATTGACTTTATATTCTCCACATGTTAATTTAATAAAAACTGAATAATGAGCAGGGGTGCTGGAATTGGCTGGCTGAGATTTAGACCCTTATAAGTCTAAGACCCTTTTAACCTGATCTGGATAATGCCAGCGTAGGTAAGCAGTTTACTCTTTTATGAAATTGGAAGAGCACTATCTTATTCTGGAGATATGTGCTCTTTTTGGTTTTATGAGGTTCTTGGGTAGCCAAGTTTTAAAAAGAGAATTTAAACATATTGGAGGTGCGGTATGAAACAGGTACTTACTATAGCTGGTTCAGATTCTAGTGGGGGCGCAGGGATTCAAGCTGATTTAAAAACGTTTTCTGCTCATGGGGTTTTTGGAATGAGCGTAATTACGGCAGTCACCGCTCAAAATACCCAGGGGGTATTTGCTGTACAGGATATCTCTAAAGACGTAATCGCAAAGCAAATTGAGGCGATTTTTGATGATATTGAAGTTGATGGAGTCAAAATCGGTATGGTTTCACAAGTTCCTACAATAGAGGTAATTGTGGAACAGTTAAGAATCTATAAGCCTAAAACCATTGTTTTAGACCCTGTCATGGTCTCTAAGAGCGGTTACCATTTGTTAAATCCAGAAGCTGAAGCAACTTTAATTAAGGAATTACTGCCAATGGCAATGGTTGTTACACCTAATATTCCAGAGGCTGAAGTTATGACGAATAAGTCCATACACACGCTAAAGCATATGGAGGAGGCTGCCAAAGCTATATTTCAGATGGGAGTGAAGAATGTACTCCTTAAAGGGGGGCACTTGGAAGAGGATTCTATTGATATCCTATTTGATGGACAGGAGTTTAGATACTATTCCTCTGCAAGGATTGCAACTAAGAATACTCACGGAACGGGATGTACACTTTCGTCGGCCATCACGGCAAATCTGGCCTTAGGACACAGCCTTAATCAAGCTATCACCCTAGCAAAGGAGTATATAACGATTGCTATTCAGAATTCCTTACCAATTGGAAAAGGCGTAGGCCCAACCCATCACTTCTATACACTTTATAAAAAGGCGGGATTAATTGAGTGAGTTCAACTTCAAAAAATAATTTAAGTGGGTTTAATTTTGCAACCCTATGGTTTGGTGCAGCTATATCAGTGGCTGAAATAGTGACGGGTGGTCTTCTAGCCCCCTTGGGATTTAAGATGGGGGTTTTGGCTATCCTGCTTGGACACTTGGTTGGGACGACTATTTTAGTGCTGGGAGGAATCATTGGAACCCAAGAGAGAATCCCAGCTCTCATGTCGACTCGTATCTCCTTTGGTGAATACGGTTCCTACTTATTCTCGATCTTGAATGTTTTACAGTTATTAGGTTGGACAGCAGTTATGATTATTGTTGGGGCCCGGTCGGTTAATCACATCACTAATACTTTATGGGCGTTTAATAATATAACTGTTTGGAGTTTAATCATCGGAATTTTGATAATGGTTTGGTCATGGCTTGGTAGAGATAGCGGTTGGAAAAGGGCAAACCATTTCGCCGTTATTTTACTCTTCCTTTTAACTTTGGTCTTAAGCTCAATTATTTTCCGTAACCACGAGTTGTTTACAAAGCAGGTTGCTGGAGATTTGGCCTTTGGTTCTGCTTTGGAACTAGCCGTAATCATGCCTTTATCCTGGCTGCCGCTAATATCCGACTATACGCGATTTGCAAAGACAAAGAGTGGAGGGGCAGGAGGAAGTTGGCTAGGATACTTCATCGGAAGTAGTTGGATGTATATAATTGGCTTGGGATCTGCAATTATCGCCTCAGATGCTGATCCGTCTGCAATGTTACTGGCTGCAAATCTCGGTATAGTTGCCTTAGGAATTATCATTTTAGCAACGGTAACAACGACTTTCCTTGATGCTTATTCAGCTGGAGTTTCGTGCTTAAATATTTTCCCTAAATTAAATGAGAAATCGGTTACGATTGTTATGACGGCTATTGGTACTGGATTAGCAATCGCCGTGAATATCGAGCAGTATGAATATTTCCTTTATGCTATCGGATCAGTGTTTGCTCCTTTGTTTGCAATCCTGTTAACGGATTATTTCCTTTTGAAAAATAAGAAGATCCAAGCGGACCTTGTGATTAACTGGGGCACATTAACACTTTGTGCACTTGGAACTGCGTTATACTACCAGTTTGTCAAATTTGATTTTGTTCTGGGTGCGACTATTCCGGTTATGTCAATTATCAGTATTGTACATCTTATTACATGGAGGTTGACTGCTAAATGGAAATACGTGAAAAAATCTGTGCAAGCTTAAGTGTCATTAAAGAGAAGAGTCCCTTGATCCACCATATAACCAACTATGTTACAGTCAATGATTGTGCTAATATTGTTTTGGCCATCGGAGGTTCCCCTGTTATGGCAGACGATCTAGAAGAGGTAGCAGAAATGGTAGGCTTTGCTTCTGCTTTAGTGCTAAATATAGGTACTCTAAATTCCAGAACAATAGAAAGCATGTTGATAGCTGGATTAAAAGCGAAAGAATTGGGCATACCAGTAATTCTTGACCCTGTAGGAGTAGGTGCAACAAAGCTTAGAACTAAAACAGCTGAAAAACTGATTAGGCAAATTAAACCTGAAGTTATTCGAGGAAATATGTCGGAAATCAAAGTCTTAGCAGGTTTAGAAGTGGCCATCAAAGGAGTCGATTCACTCGCGGATGAACAAGATAGTTCAGTCGTTGCAAAGAAACTAGCTTCTGAGTTTGGCTCCATAATTGCTATAACCGGAAAAACTGATGTCATATCTGATGGACTGAATGTTTGCTTTCTCGAAAATGGACATAAAATTTTGGCAGATGTTACAGGGACAGGGTGTATGACGACCTCTCTAGTGGGAACATTTTGCGGCGTAACTAAAGATTACTTTACAGCTGCAGCGGCGGGCATAATCAGTATGGGGCTGGCTGGAGAAATAGCCCAAGCTTCGCTGCGCCAAGGAGAAGGGATAGGTACATTTAGAGTTAGGCTTATGGATAGTATTTATAATCTAACCCCCGAAATCCTGGCAAAAGAAGGTAAGATTTTTTATGAGTAAAGTCAAGATCGACTATAGTCTATATTTAGTCACTGATCGAACACTTCTCGGAGAGCGGGATTTAGCTCAGGGCATTGAGTCGGCTATTCAGGGTGGAGTTACCCTAGTTCAGCTAAGGGAAAAGTCAGTCTCAACAAAGGAATTCTTACAATTAGCTGTAAGGGTAAAAGAGATAACAACTCGGTATAGGATTCCGCTAATTATTAATGACCGTCTTGATATTGCCCTTGCGGTAGATGCTGATGGATTACATGTTGGACAAGACGATCTTCCAATGCTAAAAGCGCGGGAGCTTTTAGGACCAAACAAAATTATTGGGGTCTCGGCTAGTACTCTGGCCGAAGCCCTACTTGCCCAACAACAGGGTGCGGACTATTTGGGGGTTGGAGCTGTTTTTAATACATCAACTAAGAGTGACGCAAAAGAGGTCAGTCTCGAGAAATTGGAACTTATTAAAAAATCAGTCTCAATACCTGTGGTAGCGATCGGTGGAATCAATATAACAAACATTCAACAAGTTATGACTACGGGAATTGATGGGGTTTCTGTTGTGTCTGCCATATTCGCTCAAGAGGACATCTTAATGGCTGCAAAACAGTTGCGGGCAGTCATAAAGAACCAACAGAAAACGGATATTTAAAAAAATCATTTGGATTTTGGGTATTATTAAACAGGACTATTTCAAATGTGAAATAGTCCTGTTTGTTTAAGATATCATTAGATTTTAATACAAAATTTTTGTATAATATAAAATTGTGGAATGAACTTAAAACGGAGGAACAAAGTGTCTCAATCGTTAAATGAGTTAATTAAGCAGATTGAAGAATTACGATTAGAATTGATCAGAGCAAAAAATGGGCGAACCTACACAGATCCAGAAGTTATAGCAGCAAGTCAAGCTTTAGATGAAGTATTGGATAAATATCAGGAACTATTAGATAAGAACAGCAAAATGTAAATAAATATTTATCTACCTTAGGCACAAGGATTGTATTCTTTAGTAAATGAACAATGACTTTTATCCAGCTGATAAAATTATTATTCTGTCCATTGTCCCTAATTAGAGTGTGAGTTATACTAGGAAATATTAATGTATGCAAAATTACATAAATTGGGAGGAGTCTAAATTGTTAAAAGGTAAAACTGCACTGGTAACAGGAGGCGGAACAGGAATTGGAAAGGCTATTGCCTTATTACTAGCCAAGTCGGGAGTTAATATTGCGCTTAACTTTTCTCGCTCGGAGGAAGACGCGTTAAAGACTTGTCAAGAGATCAAGAATTTAGGAGTACGCAGTTCAATTTATAAAGCAGATGTATCTCAGGATGCTGAAGTAAGAACAATGGTCAGTCAAGTAGCGGCTGATTTTGGAACACTAGATATTCTCGTCAATAATGCGGGAATGACTCACTTTGTAGATCATTCTGATCTAGATGGAATGAAAGATGAGTATTGGGATGATATTTTCGGAGTTAATGTTAAAGGGATGTTCTTTTGTTGCCGTGCCGCATCTGCTGAACTTAAGAAGAGTCGAGGGTGCATTATTAACATCACATCAATTGCAGGGCTGACCGGGTTAGGCAGTTCTATCGCCTATTCTGCTTCTAAAGCAGCAGCAACTAGTGTTACGAAATCATTAGCAAGAGTTCTAGCACCCGAGGTTAGAGTCAATGCTGTTGCTCCAGGAATAGTGCAAACCCGTTGGGTTGAGGGGAAAGAAGACCATATTACTCGTCTTGCTGCAGGTACCCCTCTAGGTCGGATTGCAAGCCCTGATGATATTGCTGAAGTTGTCTATTCATTGATAGCTCATGCAGGGTTTGTAACCGGACAAACGGTCGTAGTAGACGGAGGAAACTTCATTTAACACATTTTGCTTAACAAAAGTGGATTAGGAAGTCAATTGGAAGCCTTTTAGTGCTACAAGACTTCCTAATATATTAATATTGTCTGACCTCAATATTTTTTTGTGAGTTTTTCCTGGACCGACTTCTTTCCAGATCTAGGAACCAAAATACTGCAAAGTTTTTCATTTTGGCTCTTGACAACAATTGAATTCTGGGTATAATTAAATCATAAGAGTTAAACAAATAATTCAGTTCAAACAAATCTTTGGTCGCGTGCTAGGCAGTCTTCGAATTCATCGAAAGTTAAGCATTGCAATCGTTTGAATTAATGCTGAATTTCGAGAATTTGAGCCACCTAGAAGGGTGGTTTTTGTGTTCCAAAAAGATAATTTTCCCGCAAGTTCCTCCAATCAGTCAGTCAGTCACTCTGAGTTAAATTGTTTAAGTGGTATTAAAGCAAGCTAGGAAAGAATTAAGGTGATTTGTAAGCTTAGGTTTTTCCCGGAGAAAATTAGTTATCAGATTGACCGCAGAGATTTAAAAGGTACAAAGTAGTGGAAGATTTGTCCAGATTAGTTTCCTTACGTTACCAATAACATGTAATAGCTGGTTACCTTGAGGTTAATAAATGTTAGACCCATATTAGTTCAAGAATCAAACTATTTTAACGAGTTAAGATTCATTAGATAATTGATTATTGTAAGGTGCATGTGTTAACAAATTGTCTGGTTAATTGTTGGTAAAGCTTAGTAGTAGATTAATCTTGAGCCGTGTATCCATTAATTGTGGAGGAACTTGCGGGATCTATTTAGAGTAGGGCCACTCATTGAGTGGCCCTTTTTATTTTTGTATAGGAAAGTATAAAATTTTTGAATCGGGATAACTGATTTTAGCGCGTGCGACAGCACGCTATTTTATTGCGACAGGCACTCTCAAGGGAATGTATCTGTGTTAAACAGAGATAAAGCTATGTTTTTGGCCAGAAGTTACCTGATTTTAATTCTAGGTAATCTGAAATAGTTATTAAGATTTTGAACAACACTTCATTATTAAAAGGACTAGGTTTGCCCTGAAGCTCGTTCATATAATAACAAGAGGATGCCTCATTATCATTTGAGATATCCTCTTTGTATTTGTTCATTGGATTTAAGAATCTAATGGTCATCTAGAAGAGCCCTATAGTTCGTCTTTTTAAATATTTTAACAAAGCATTTTAAGAGTTATTAATTACGTTAACCCTGCGCCCTGTAGGATACTTAAGCATACGAGAAACTGTTCCGTCGGCTTTGACTTCTTCAACGACTAAATTGTAGTTCTTCCCATAATAGCTATCATCTGGTTTTTTCTCGGAAGGAGTAGATTCAACCTCAACCTCTACTTCAACTTCTACACTATCGACTTCATCGACTTCATCGACTTCATCGTCATCATCGTCGTCATCATCATCATCGTCATCATCGTCGTCATCATCGTCATCGTCGTCATCATCGTCATCGTCGTCATCATCATCATCATCATCATCATCGTCGTCATCATCATCGTCGTCGTCATCGTCATCATCGTCATCATCGTCGTCATCATCGTCATCATCGTCATCATCGTCATCATCGTCGTCATCATCGTCATCGTCGTCATCATCATCATCGACTTCATCGACTTCATCGTCATCATCGTCGTCATCATCATCATCGTCATCATCGTCATCATCGTCATCATCGTCGTCATCATCGTCATCGTCGTCATCATCATCATCATCATCGTCATCATCATCATCATCGTCGTCATCGTCATCGTCGTCATCATCGTCATCATCAACGTCTTCTACTTCAGCTTCGTCATCGTCGACATCGTTGTCTTCTTCGATTACCTCAAAACCGACAACTTCTTCTTCATTTTCTAGTTCGGCCTCTTCAGACCCAAATTCTAACACCTTACCATTCATATAAACAACATTGATTTTCTCAATCTCATCCCCATTTGCTAGTGCATCATGAAGCGATTTCAGTAATTCTTCATTATTCATATTTGAGCACCCTTCCTCACTAAAATTTTCCAAAACACAACATCTCCACCTAATTAAAGCTGAATAGGTTGGAGATTTTTGTGTATTATATGAGCACTTTAAGCAAATGGTACGTTAACAAACAAATATTTCACAAAATCTGGATTCTACGACAAGTATCACAAAAAGTTATTTCTCTAGCTATTCTCTATCTTCTAGTTGAAGTTGAACCCGGTCGTTTTCCCAATTGCGGTAAGCCATTACCCAATTCTCAAGTAAAGAAAACCAAACTTCCTGACAAGTTTCCCATCAAGACAATTTCTAGCATCCAGAACAATGGTTCCCTTCATTCTTGATTTTACTTCAGCCCAGTCAGTTTCAAGAAATTGCTGCCATTCAGTTGAAATAATTAGTGCGTCTGAGTTTTTAACTGATTCATACTGATTAGTGTGGGAATAAACACCCGTTAATTCCAGTTGTACCATCGGATCATAAGCGTGAACTTGACAACCTTTCTCTAGAAGTTTTTTAATCATCATAACTGCTGGGGAAGAGCGCAAGTCATCTGTATCAGGTTTAAAGGTCACTCCCCAAATCGTAATCCGTTTTCCCGTTAAATCCGGAAGCTCAGTTGTAAGTTTATTCAGATATAGATCGATTTGGGTGTCATTTACTTCTCTTACCGCATCAAGAAGTTTAGTTTCAACGTTTTTCTTTACCGCTGAATGCTTAAGAGAACTTAAATCTTTTGGTAGGCATGATCCCCCAAACCCTAGTCCTGAATTTAGGAAGTAGCGACCTATTCGAGGATCAGTCCCTATTCCTTTAGCAATGTCATCATAATCCACTTCGTAAGCATCACAAATGCGCGCCATTTCATTAGCAAATGAGATTTTTGTAGCTAAAAAGGCATTGCTAGCATATTTAATTAGTTCTGCTCCTGTCAAACTTGTAAAGATATAGGGCGCCTTTCCCCTATAATAGAGTTTTTTAAGGTTTTTAATTGGCCGACTAGTTTTCGTGCCAAAGACAATTTTATTTGGATGATAAAGATCCCTTAAGGCGAATCCTTCCCGTAAAAACTCTGGATTGGAAACAACATCAAATAAGTCTTCATCTATACCTTTTTCAATCAATCTTTTGTGAATCCACTCATTAGTTCCTGGAGGGACTGTACTTTTAGTGATAATGATTTTATACACATTTGTAGTAGAAGCAATGACGTCAATAACCCGGTGCACAAACATGAGATTGCTGCTGCCATCGTCCTTGGAAGGAGTGCCAACAGCAATCAGAATTACTGGATATTCTTTAATACTTTCTTCAACTAGTGACGAAAAAAATAGCTTATTATTTTTAACGTTTTTAGTAATTAAATCATCCAAGCCTGGTTCATATATGGGTACCTTGCCTTGGCGAAGGCTATTTATTTTTGATTCTTCCATATCAACACATAACACTTCATGTCCGAAATCTGCCAATGCAGCAGCTGTTGTAAGGCCTACATAACCTGCGCCTACGATGCAAATTCTCATTAATCGCTCCACCTATTCAAATAAAATGCAATTTTAATATTGTATTAGAATTAATTTTATAGGTTACAAAATTACATATTATGGTACATTTTTTAGTGTAATAGACAGATTATCCATTTATTGATTCCATTCATAGACTAAGCTGAATAGATTATTGTGTGCCTAACCTTAAATAATAGTGGAGGGAAAGACGTGAAAGAATATACGATTCAACCATGGGATAATGAAGATCACCAAGATATAATCGATTTAGATATGTGGGTCCCCCTAGAAATTGATGAATTAGCGACCCAAGTAATTGATTGCTACGATATGAAGGTCCTTAGTAAAATTTTAGTTACGGCTAAATCAGATAAAGGGGGAGCTATATGGAAAATTGAAACGGATAAAGGGCCCCGAAGTTTAAAAGTATTACATCGAAAACCTGCTAGAAGTCTTTTTAGTGTAGGCGCTCAGGACTATATTGTAAAACAAGGAGGAAGGGTACCAGAATTAAAACAAACTAAAAACGGCCTTCTCTATGTTGAAAAGGGTGGGAAGTTATGGATTGTTACGGATTGGATTGAACCTCTTACCCCAGCAATGAGTGACCTTGAAGGCGCTCAAGCCTTATGTTATGGTTTAGGAGAATTTCATAGGCATTCCCGAGGATATACTCCGCCACCGGGTTCCGAAAGAGCTTCCAGATTGTATCGTTGGCCTGATTATTATCGTAAAATTACCAGTAAAATTGACTGGTTCAGAAACGTTGCTCAAGCATATAATGACCTCCCAGGCAGTCGAACACTACTTTCTGTTATAGACAAATATAAACAAGAAGCTCACAATGTATTAAGCTTTCTCGAGCAATCATCTTATGCTCAGATGGCAGCAATGGGGGAACAGCACTGGGGACTTGTTCACCAAGATTTCGGGTGGTCTAATGGACAACTTGGTGAGGGTGGCCTATGGGTTATTGATTTAGATGGAGTGTCCTACGATTTGCCAATTCGTGACCTTCGTAAACTCATTTCGAGTACAATGTTCGACTTGGGAAGCTGGGATATCACCTGGATAAGGGGAATGATAGATGCCTATCATTCAGCAAATCCTCTGGATCTCGAGACCTATGAAATTCTATTAAATGATCTTGCCTTTCCTAATGAGTTCTACAAACACATAAATGAGATGTTGTTCGATCCTTTGAACTTTTTAAATCTATACGTGGAACCGATCATTCAGCGTCTGGAGCTAGTAGAAAAATCAAAGGCTGAAGTATTGGCCGAGCTGAAAAGGGATAGCCATAAGTACGAATCGGGTAATTATGCCTCAATGCCTATTTTTGAACCCGAAATTCTTGAGATGATGCAAATCAAGGCAACGTCGGAAAAAACCACATTACCAAATATAATCAAAGACAATTCTTTAAGGAATCCAAATATGATCAAAGGGAGTTCTCTTGAAACTAAAACTAAGAAAAAAAGCAAGAAAAAAGCTCTTGAAACAGGGAAGAGTCAGAAAAAATCAAGTGCGAAAAAGAACGAGAATGTAAAAATTCTCATGATCTGCACGGAAAAGTTGCCAGTACCACCAGTGCGGGGCGGAGCAATTCAAACTTATATCCAAGGAATATCTGGAATATTAGCCCAAAAACATGACTTAACAATTCTGGGAACAACAGATTCTTCATTACCCATTGAAGGTTATCAAGATAATATTCGTTATGTAAGGGTTGATGGTGAAAAAAACTTCGAAATCTATGCAGAGAAAGTCATTGATTTCCTTAAAGAAGAATCTTTTGATCTTATTCATGTCTTTAACCGACCACGGCTAATTCCCTTAATTCGTGAAGTTGCGCCTGATTCGCGACTGATTTTAAGTATGCATAATGATATGTTTAATACAAACAAGATTCTTCAAGCTGATGCAATAGCTGCTATTGATGAAGTGGAACGTATTTTCACGGTTAGTGACTATGTTGGCAATACAATCGTTGATTTATATCCTCAAGCTGCTGAAAAGGTGCAAACGATTTATTCCGGAGTAAACCTTGAAGCCTTTGTACCTTGGGAAGAATCAAAATCAGCTGCTCAGATTCGTGCGAATCTGAGGAAAGAGTATAGTCTTGAAAACAAAAAAGTTATTTTATTTGTAGGCCGGTTAACCCCTAAAAAAGGTACTGATCTGTTGATCCAGGCACTTAAAGAACTTTACGCCTTTGATTCGAGTATTGCCTTGGTGATTGTAGGTGGAACTTGGTACAGTGTCGACAGAGTTACAGATTATGTTGCTTATGTCAGATCACTGGCAGAGCGAGCTCCATTTCCGGTGATCAGTACTGGTTATGTACCCGCTGATCGAATTCATCAGTGGTTTTGGGCAGGGGATATTTTTGTGTGTCCTTCTCAGTGGCAAGAACCCCTTGCTCGTGTCCATTACGAAGCTATGGCTGCTGGCTTACCATTTGTTACTACGGCACGTGGTGGAAATCCCGAAGTGGTAATTGGTGAAAACGGATTACTTGTTGAGCAACCCGAGGACCCTATCGAATTTGCCGAAAAGTTTCGAACCCTCGTAAAGGATGCCAGACTTCGCCAGAGAATGGGCTTAAATGGTAGGGACTTAGCTGTAGAAAGGTTTAGCTGGGAGCGGGTAGCGAACGAGGTCTCGGAAGCATGGAAAGGAATAATCGATAACGAAATGGCTCCTAAGAAAGTGAGTGGAAAAGCTAAAGAGAAAGAAAAAGCTCTAACAAAAGACAAAACTAAAGCTAAAGCAAAGGGTAAATCAAACGTCAAAGCAAGAGATAAGTCGCTAGGGAAAAATAATGTAAACAGCTTTAACAGGGATAAGAGCCTATTAATAGGTTCGGATAAAGTCTTAGTTAACGGTCTAGATAAAGGCATAGTTAAGAGCTTAGATAAACCCTTAGCCAAAAATTTGGATAGAGGACTAGTCAAAGGTAGAGCTAAAGGTTTAGCCAAAGACGATAGGGAAGTTAATAATAAAAACTCAGCGATGGTATCATCAGTTGTAAAGATCACCCGGGATATGATTTCACGCCCGAAAGGTGAGAGTAATTCTAATTCTACAAGCGTTCGTAGTTCATCCCTTGTGAATGGTCAAAATGAAGTCGTACCCAAAAGAGCAAACAGTCAGTTCGATCAATCTGATAGTAAATCGGTTATTAAGGTAACAAGGGGTATGATTCATCGTTAGGTGATTAATACAATTTGAATCTCAAGTTAAAATAAAAATAACGGGTAGCAGTAATGCTTACCCGTTATTTTTAGGTATTAAGTGTATAATAGAGAAAAATCAAATTTATTGGAAACTTCATGGGAGGCGTAAGCGTTGGAACTGAACGTCGAAGAAAGGCAAGAGACCTGTTCAATCGTTAGTAAAATCGTAAGGTTAAAAATATATCGTAAGGTAATAGAGGGTGACTCACGACAGGATGGGGAAATTGTGGGTTGCGATTGCAACTCAACAAGTTCAACCTGTGAGTCTAGGTGCCACTATCGGCTATTAATTGATGATTATTAGGATCGGGGAAGGGATGGAGAATAAAGCTGGCCAGCGTTTGTTTTATGAACTTTACCCTTGGCCACCACGATTTGACCATTGACCAAGGTGTAGTCAATTCCTAAAGGAACCTTTGAAGGATTGTTGTAATCTTCTGGGGCAGCGATTTTATTAGAATCAAGAATCACTAAATCAGCGATATCGCCTTTTCTTACATATCCTCGGTTGGCTAAGTTCAATCTTCGTGCTGGGTCTCCGGTAATTCTCTTAATACCTTCAGCCCAAGTTAATATCTTCTTATCACGGACATATTCCCCTAAAAACTTAGGATATGTGCCGTATAAACGGGGATGAGGTTTGCCGGTTGGAATACCATCCGAACCAATTTGACATAACGGGTGCTTGATTAAAGCTATAATATCTTCTTCGGCAAAAAGGTTTTGGATTACCATTGAACAACGACAATCCTCACTAATTAGCAGTTCTGTAAGCAAATCGATGATTTCGCTTGCAGATTCAACATGTTCGGAGCAGTTTTTTGAGACTAATTGAGTTAGGGTTTGACCTTCTGCCCATTTGTTTTGGTGCTTCGTTACAGAGCTTATCATTATATTAGACCAGCCAACCATGCCCACAAAGTTATCCCAGCCTGGATAACTTGGTCCAGAATTGCTCAGTTCATCTTTTAGTTTGGCTCGAAGTTGAGGGTCTTTTAATCTGCGGATGATTTCCGTACTGCCACCTTCTTTGGCCCATGGAGGGAGAACCTGAGACAAAAGTGTACTCCCAGCCCTATAAGGGTGTTCATCGAAGGTTACGTCGACACCATGGTTTCTAGCTTCTTCTACCATGTCTATTAACTCTTCAGCGGTAATGCCAAAATCTCGATTTGCATAGGAGCGCATATGGGAAATCTGTAGCTTAACCCCAGATTCTTTAGCTACGGCAAGTGCTTCGGCCATTCCTTCACGAACTTGGCGGGAATGACTTCGTATATGAATCATCATAATTCCGTTATAAGCCGCGACCACCGAACTTAAGGCAAGGAGTTCTTGTTTGGGCGCAAATATCCCAGGTAAGTATGCTAAACCATAGGATATTCCTAAAGCCCCATTTGACATTGCTTCTTCGACGATTCTACTCATGGCTGTGATTTCTTTTGCTGAAGGTTGGATATTATTCAACCCCAAAACTTGGGCTCGAACTGCCCCGTGACCGATTAAAACAGCGATATTGTTTGGCTTGTCCGCTTGCCTTAGCTCATTTAAGAACGTAGAAAAATCTGGCCAATTCCAGGTAAGTGGACCAGGACCTAAAATAGGGCTAAGATAGCTGCGCCAGTCTTCCATCCTCTCGAGATGGGGAGCTGAACCCAAACCACATTGCCCAACTATTTCGGTTGTAACTCCTTGATTAATCCTGCTTTCACGGATTGGGCCAGACATAAACGGCACCAAGTCACAATGGCTATGGACATCGATAAATCCTGGAGTGATCATTTTGCTCGTTGCATCTAAGATTTCAGCAGATTCATTGGATAGCCCCAGTCCAATTTCAGCAATCATTCCATCTTTAATTCCAATGTCGGATCGATAGGGTATGTTTCCGGTTCCATCTACAATTAGACCACCCATGATGACAGTATCAAACATCTATAACAGACCCTTTCGATAGTTTTAAAGATTAATAAAGAACCACCCAACTTTTTGAGAAGGGTTGTTTAGGACTAAATATAAAAGAGTCCGTCTTACTAGAAGACGGGCTCTTTAGATCATCCACTAGATTATCCAGCAACTATTCTGCCTTCTTAAAAATGGACCAAGGCGTATCAACGGCTAAACCGTCTTCTAACATTTTTTGTACAGTGCCTGGAGTATAAAAGCCAGCTCCCTCTGTTTTGAATAGGCACTCCTCCAAGGTTATTTCCTCCCAAGTATCCTCGCCTTTTAATTGAGTAAGAAATTTCATCTTGATTCCTCCGTAAAATATATTTTCAAGGTCAAACTAATTATAGCAGGAAATACCCAGCAAGTGAACTATCCCAGGTGAAACAGGGGGACAGGTGGGTGAAACAGGGGGACAGGTGCAGTGTTTCGCGTAGAATTTTTTATAAGTCGCTAGGACCTGCGAGACCAAAGAGAAAGAAACCAAAGGAAAAAGTCAGAGATTCCCGGTAGTAGGTATTTTAAGTGAAAACGAAAATGTACTTCCCTGTCCTTCGTTACTCTCCACCCATAGTTTACCCTGATGTGCTTCTACAATAGATTTACTAATCGCCAAACCTAACCCGGTTCCACCGTACATGGGCGAGCGGGATTTTTCTCCACGATAAAAGCTCTCGAATATGTGAGGTATGTCTTCTTGAGAGATTCCAGGGCCATTGTCGGAAACCGATATAATTAAGTTTGGTTTTTTTACATAAGCTTTAACTTGCATTCGCCCGCCCTCTGAGGCATAGCGTTGAGCATTACTAAGTAGATTTAAAAGGACTTGCTCAATTCGTTGACGATCCACTAGGATTTGAACGGAGGGGAGGGGACGATCAATTATCAAGGTTAACTTTCCCTTGTCCTTATTAAATTCAAGTTCATAAGGTTCTAGTATACTTTCAAGAACTTCACGGCTATCCTCTGGTACTAGTTTGACTTCCAGTTGCCCTAGATCAAATTGAGAGAACTGAAATAGATCTTGAATTTGCCGGTTTAGTTGATCAGTTTTTTGGTGGATTATGGATAAATATCGCTTCACACTTGCTTCATCCTCGACGATTCCATCCTGAAGCCCTTCTACATATCCTTTTATTGAAGAAATTGGGGTTCTTAGGTCATGAGAAATGCTGGCTATCAAGGCTTTACGTGACTGTTCGTAGGCATTCTGTTTTTCTAGGGACTCCTTGAGCTGATCTCGCATGTTGTTGAAAGATCTTACAAACTTGCCTAATTCGTCCTTTCTATGATACTCAAGAGAAAACTCTAAGTTACCCTCACTGATTTTTTGTGTTGCAAGACTCAGGTCGTCAATAGGTCTTAGAATTGTTCGAGAAAAATACCATGTAAAAAGAACTATAAGCAAAATTAAGGCCAAGAATCCCCAACCAAAGCTGGATAGTATTCCTTTTAATATTTCTGCGAAAACGTTATATGGTGGAACAGAAGGATTGACATCGATTAAGGCCGTCGCAACTTGTTTTCCTTCGATCACAATAGGTAAGGAGTATTGAAAAGGGTTTAGACGTAGGGATTGGTTCCAGCTTACCGCTAAAGTATCTTGAGGGAGATGGCTGGGTTCTTGATCCTGCCAACCTAACTTGTCCTCAGAGTCATATAACACTCCACTGGGATCAACAATTCGAATATGAAGTTGATACTTGGAGATTAAGGGTTCTAAAGCAGCCGTAAAGACATCATATTGATGGATATTACTAAATTCATCAACAATCTTACGAGCAGTTTCTTTGTTGACCCTATCTATCTGATGGGTAAAGCTTTCAAGGGATGTAGGGTCTAAAAGATCCTTCATTTTGTTCGTAGTCATATAAAGAGATGTAACGGTTACCACGATGGGTAAAATAATAAGGGCTAATATAATCAGCAGAAAGCGGAGTCTTATTCCAATCTTCATTAAGAACCTCCATCGAATTTATAACCTACGCCCCACACGGTTTTAATGAAATGTGGCTTAGAAGGGTTTTTCTCAATTTTTTCTCGAATTTTACGTATATGCACAGTTACAGTATTGATATCACCGTATTCGTTTTGCCCCCAAACGGCTGTGAAGATCTGTTCCCTAGTAAAAACTTGCTGCGGATGGCTTGCGAGATAACGTAAGATTTCAAATTCCTTGGTAGCTAAGTCTACTTGATTCCCCTTAAGGAAAACTCGGTAGCCCTTGCTGTCAATTTCTAAACTTGAAAACTTTAGCCATTCATCGGGTTTGATAGGGGACGATAACAAGGTATAGCGACGGATTTGGGCTTTAACACGTGCAACTAGTTCTCCGGGGCTAAACGGTTTGGTGATATAGTCATCAGCACCTAGGCCTAAACTTAAGATTTTATCAACATCGCTTGATTTTGCACTCATCATCAGGACTGGGACTGTGGATTGATTGCGAATAATCCGGCATAATTCCATGCCATCAATTTTAGGCAGCATTATATCTAATAGAACGAGAACGGGGAGATGCTGCTGAAATAGAGTTAGTCCCTGCTCTCCATCAAAGGCCAAGATAGTTTCAAAACCTTCTTTTTTAAAATAGTCATGCAATAATTGACCAAGTTCTTTTTCATCTTCAACAATCAGTATTTTGTAAGATTCCACTGCCCGCCCATCCTCCAATAACTAGTTTGAAATTGATGACTCAATTCCTCTAATTACCATTATAAGAGTACCCCGCACCCTAAAGCAATTACTTTAGTTACGGGGCTAAGAGCTGACAAGACTTAAACTGAACTAGGCGATGTCTCTTTTCTGAAAGGTTATCCATGAGATGGTAATAAATAAAAGCAAATAGCTTCCTAAAACAGTGAGGGAGAAGGGGAGGGTTAGACCAAAAGGATTACTACCCATAGTAACCATGGTTAAATCCGTATTAGCAAAAAGGATGTATTTACTCCAAGTTTGTTGAGCAAACATGCTAGTTAATTGGGGACCAAGAAGAAGTAAGAGCAACGTAGCACCGATGGCTAAGGCATTGCTTCGGAAAACAACTGAGAGCATAAAGGCTAAAGTTAAATAGATTACGATTTCTACGGATTTTAGCAAATAAGTTTGAAGAGTGTGTACCACCATGCTCATTTGGGAAACCTCTCCCGTCGGGCCAATAAACAGATAAGGATTATCAGAATTATCAAAACCATAGAGAATCCCGTTCGTTACAAATGAGGTTGCCAGCAGGACAATTACAAGCAAAAAGGCAAACATTAAGGAAGCAAAGTATTTTGAAAGCAAAATTTTAGAACGACTAATGGGTCGAATCAGAAGGAGTTTAATGGTTCCCCATACATACTCATTAGAAACGATTCCTCCAGCCACTACAGCAGTCATCATAGTAATAATACTTAGGAGGGATGCCTGTTTTGCAACTTGTTCATAGACTGTAGTATTAGGCGAGATGTCATGGCTTAAGGCATATTTATCAAGTTTTAATTGTTTTTCCACTTCGCTTTTTTGGAAATTGGGGATCTGGGGATTGTTTAGCAGTTCAGTTGCCGTCTGGATTTTTTGTTCAGTCTGCACTTTCCAGTCTCCTACACTTTGAGGGGTTGTTTTGTAGGTATATATTGAAGTGAAAACTGAAAGCCCCATGAGTATGAAGATCATGATAAATTGACCAACTCTACTGTAAAGCTTCATATTTTCATTAAGAATTAGTTTTAACATGATTATCCTCCCTTGTTATTTCTAAAAACTTATCTTCAAGTGATTTTTTTGGAGTATAAATGCCGTAAACCTGGATTCCCTTACGATTTAGTTCTGAGTTAATGAGGGCCACGTTCTTTTTTGAAGTCTTTACCTCTAGACCATCTCTAGTTTCCAAAAGGGGGATATCACTAAACACCTTAGTGATAATGTCTTTAGCCTTTATCAAATCATCTACTTCGAAGAATGTCGGAACATCCTCGTTGTTCCCACGAATAAATTCTTTTAGATCTTTTACTTCGATTAACTTGCCTTGGTTAATCACGGCTACTCTGTCACACATTAATTCCATTTCCGTCAAGAGGTGACTAGATACAATTACCGCAACATTTTCTTCTTGGGACAATCTTCTAAGATAATCTCTGAGTTCGCGTATTCCTGCTGGATCAAGCCCGTTTGTGGGTTCATCTAAAATAAGAACGGATGGTTTGTGAAGCAGTGCTTGGGCAATACCTAATCTCTGTCTCATGCCTAAAGAGTAGGTTTTAACCTTATCCTTAAGGCGTTTGTCTAAATTAACTAAGGTTGCAACCTCTTGGATGCGCTCTTTACTAATACCCGCTGACATATTGGCAAAATGAACGAGATTTTGATAGCCCGTAAGAAATGGATACAATTCCGGATTTTCCACAATTCCCCCTACATGCCGAATTGCAGATTTGAAATCAGAAGAGATACTTTTACCTTGAATAAATACCTCCCCTTCTGTGATAGAAATAAGCCCAACCAACATACGAATAGTCGTTGTTTTTCCTGCACCGTTAGGCCCTAATAAGCCAAATATTTCTCCACTATTAATATCAAACGTTAAATGATCTACGATGGTTTTACCTGAGATTCTCTTAGTTACACCGTTTAATTGGACGGCAGTTTTGCCCGACATATTTGACCTCCCTCATATAGTTCTAAAGTTATTATGCCTACTAAATGTAGACTGCTACATATAAAAACATTAAGAAAATATTAAATCGGTGAAACAGGGGTAAATCGGTAAACAGGGGGACAGGTGCAGTGTTTCGAAGTAGTCGAAACAGTTGACCTGTCCCCTTGTTTGTCTGTAAAACTATTTCCATAAATAAAACAGTATTATGAAACGTTTCTTGCAGGATGAAGAGTTATGCATATTGAATTTGTTAAGAGATTACAGAATAGTAAAGCATGCATAAGAAAAGTAAAATATGTAAAGGGGTTCAGACATTGAGCAAGTTAAAAGTAACGATCTTAATCGAAAACACCGTAGGAGTTCCTTTAGGGCTCTTAGCGGAATGGGGTTTGTCAATGCTCTTGGAATTTGGTGAAGAGAGGATCTTATTTGATGTAGGGGAGCAAGGCAATTTGATCAGTAACGCACAAATCTTAGGCCATGATCTAAGGTTAATTGACCGTGTCATCTTAAGTCACGGACACTATGATCACACGGGAGGTCTTTTTAAGTTCCTGCAATATAGAGGGCGGATCCCAGTTTATGCTCATCCGGATTTATTTAAAGGGCATTACGGTCGGGGAGTTAAAGGAAATGCGGATAGGTATATAGGTGTGCCGTATTGTCAGAAGCAACTGGAGAGTGCTGGTGCTGAGTTTCACTGGCATAGTGAACCCTTAGAATTAAGTCCTGGTCTATGGTTAAGTGGTGAAATCCCACGAGAAACAACGTTTGAGGAACTAGATGATCGATTGGTTGAGTTTAAGGGAGGGAATCTTATTCAGGATAGCATTCGAGATGATTTAAGTCTTTTCTATATGACAGATCAAGGATTGATCATACTTCTCGGTTGTGCACATTCGGGACTGGTAAACATTGTAGAACATGCTAAAAGGGTAACTGGTCAGCAAAAAGTAAGAGCTATTATTGGTGGAACTCATCTTGGACCAGCGACTCCGAATCAAGAGCGACAAACGATGGACTATCTGAGAGGACTTGATTTAGACTGTTTGGCCCCAAATCACTGTACTGGACCGGTTATCTTAAGTAAGTTAGCGATGGAATTTCCTAACGCTTTTACTTGGGCAATGGCTGGTAGTACATTGGATTTCAGTTAATGATTTAGAGAAAATTATTATGAAAAGCTGAAGGGAGTTCAACTGATGGCTATCCCCACTTCTCGAACCAAAGAGTCAGCTGATATCTTAGTCGATTCCAGCCTTTGTACAGGTTGCGGTTTATGCATCGAAGTCTGTAAGGGTTTTAATCTTTTTCTAGAAAAAGGTAAGGTGATCTGTCAGGATTCTGTTTACGGTTGTATGTGAAACAGAGGGACAGGTCCACTGTTTCGTTGTATGTGAAACAGAGGGACAGGTCCACTGTTTCGTTGGAATGATATGCAAACCGTTTGAGGGGGTGTGTCAAATGCCAAGAAAAGCAAGAGAACAAAGCCCAACAGGTATCTATCACGTCATGATGCGTGGTATCAATCGTCAGAGTATCTTCGAAGAAGAAAAAGATCGTCTAAAATTCATCGAGAAACTTGCTGAATTCAGAGACAAAAATTCCTATAGACTATTTGCTTATTGCCTTATGGATAATCACATACATATTTTATTGCAGGAACTATCCGAACCGATTGGAGTTTCAATAAAGCGTATCAGCTCAAGTTATGTTTTATGGTTCAACAAGAAGTATGAACGATGTGGGCATTTGTTTCAGGAACGATTTAAAAGCGAAATCGTAAGTACAGACTCATATTTTCTAACAGCTCTACGTTATATTCACCAAAATCCTATCAAGGCGAAGATAGTAGAGGATATTTCGCACTACAAATGGAGTAGCTATGGAGAATACTTTGGCCAAGGACATATTGTAGATAAGGACTACGTCCTAGGGATGTTTTCTGGTACATCTAGCGAAGCATTAAGGCTGTTTGAGATATTTTCGAGAGAGATGATAACTGAAGTATGTTTAGATGTAGAAGAAACCAAACAAGGTATTAGCGATGTAAGACTCAGAGAAATACTCAAGGAAAAGTTCGGAATTGACTCTATAAAACTAGCAAACGAAGAAAGAAAACGGCAAGAGGAGATACTTAAAGAGTTAAAACAATTGAAAGGTACTAGTATACGGCAAATCTCAAGAACGACAGGTGTATCACAAACGAGAGTTTGGAAAGCGTGAAACAGTACACCTGTCCCCGTGTTTCGCCCGTGTTTCGCTAGGATTGATCAACAAAACGGCCTTGTTCTGGAACTGCTATTTCCTCAAAATAATTAGTCAATAAATCTAGATGACGTGATAACTCGTCACCTTTCATTGGTTGACCATGGCTGGGAAGAACAAGCATCGGATTTAAGTCCCTCAATAGATTTACTGACCTTTCAGCTGCTTTCCAATCAGTCGTTAGGTAGGCGGGGGGTCCGCTTATTTGCTCGTCTTGAGTCATAACCGACATTAATGACTCTTGTTTCAGGGTTGTAAAGGCATCACCAGGTATCATTATGCGGTCTTGTTCTCTAAATAGGGCAACGTGTCCTTCCGTGTGACCAGGTGTAGGAATCCATTTCCAGCCATGCATACCTGGGATACTTTGGTCCGAAGGAAGTGAATTAGCGCGGTATCCTATGTCTATACTGGTGTGTGGAAACGTCGGGGACATTTGTGCTACCATTCCTCCGCCTACGCTTGGGTCTCCAACTGGGTAATCCTTTTTTCCTGTTATGTAAGGAAGTTCTGATTCATGAGCATAAACGGGAACATCCCAATAATTTGAAAGCTTTATTAATGATCCTACGTGATCAAAATGACCGTGTGTAAGAATGATGGCCTGAGGGCGAGTTTTCTCTCCAAAGCGCTTCTCAGCCATCTTTAGGATATAATCTGCAGAGTTTTCTAGGCCTGTATCAATTAGAAACCATTCGCTTTTCTTATTTGGGTTACTGACCATAAAGGCGTTCACAACCCTGAATTGCAGAATAAGAATATCGGGAGTGATTTCGCTAGCTGAGGTCGTCAGTTTTGATAATAACTCAACCATAGTATTTCCCAACTTGATCTCCTCCAGTTTAAAATTTTAGATACGTTCTATTTTGTCCGTCTGGTAGGAGACTATCCTTTCTGCTTTAAGAATTTGAGACGTCATTAGGCTCAATTAAATAATAGATTTAATAAAAAGAACGGTACAGATGTCCCGTGTTTAGAAAAAAACAGTACACCTGTCCCTTGCTTCTCCTGAAAAGAAAACAGTGCACCTGTCCCCGTGTTTCCCCGTGTTTCGCTATTGAGTCGGAGGGATGTTGATAACCTGACCAACAGAGAGAACATCGGGATTGGTTATTTGTGGGTTGATATTCAAGATGCTTTGAATCGTTACGTTAAACCTTGTAGCGATGATATACAATGTATCCCCTGGTCTTATAACATAGCTGATAACGTCTGATCTTGGTGCGCATTCAGCACCTAGAGCAACCCAGGTTTCCTCATCGGCTACCCCTGTTCTTTCAAGCTCAGCTTGACTATTTTGGAAGGCTACGAGAGCAGTTTGAGTTCTTGGACCAAATATACCATCTATGGCGCCGGGGTCAAAGCGGGCAAATCGGAGAAGTGTCTGTAGCCGACTTACGCTTGGACCGCGATCTCCTTGGCGTAAAAGCGGGCATTCTACGGAGCTTATTGGAATTATGATCGTCTGTCCTGGATAAATTAAATTGGGGTTAGTAATTTGAGGATTAAGGGCAAGAATGGCATTAACGGAAGTATTATAGTTTTGTGCGATTTTATAAAGGGTATCACCTGGTTGAACAATATACGTCATTTGAATCCCCCTCATGAGCTTTCTATAACACTATGGGATTTTCAAAGACTTTAGTATTCTCTGTTAAAACTGAATTAATCCCGCAATTAGTTAAGTCCGACTTTTTTGGGTATAACTAGAAAGAAGTTTTTGCAGGTGATAAGGAGTTTTTTACGTGCAGTTAGCAATCAAGGCAGTGGGGGAAGGGGCTAGAGCCTTATCCTTTCTCCTAGCAAAAAACCCCCAGAATTTATATGATCGGACTGAAAAAGGATATCGTGTTCGTTTAACCTATACGGTATTTACGGAAACGGAAGTTGAAGTGATCCTGTTTGTGACTCCTGACCCAGTTGAACTGGTCAAAAACAGTCCGGATACTTTCAAGATCACGCAATATATCAACGATCGAGAATTTGTGGTGAGCAGTATATTTTGTTCCTATGCCCGTTCGGCTTTAGCAACAGCTATAAATGGACGGACTATAGAGGAGTATCTCCCTTGGGTAACTCATGCTTTTCAGTTAAATGTGAGTTTTGGGCCAGTTGCTACAGATTTATCGGATTCAGTAGTGACAGGCCTTTTCGAACCTTTAGGTTTTCAGGTTAAAATTGAACGGGGAGATGTTGACTATTTATTTAAATTGAAAGATAAAAGCTCGGCGCGGTTTCTCCATCTTCAAGGCAGGGTCACCCTTCAAAACACCTTAAACTACTTATATGTTCTGATACCGGTGCTAGACGATTATAAACATTACTTTATGGATGAACGGGAAATAGAAAAACTTCAACGTTATGGAGAAGGTTGGTTGGCAAATCATCCCTTCAACGAAGTGATTATTAAACGGTCCCTGCGGTTCAGGGAACTTATAGATAAGGTCCCTCCCGAATTAATGACTAAGATACCTGAGAGTTTTCCTTCAGATCCTTTAGACAATAGGGAGCCTGCAATTAATCTTAACGAACTTCGCTACCAAACTATAGTAAAGATTATTGAGACGTTACCTTCGAAAGAAACCATTGTGGATTTTGGTTCCGGAGAAGGAAAACTGTCCGTGCGTTTAGGCTTAATTCCCCAGGTTCAAGAAATTCTAGCGGTGGAGCCGACAGAACGGTTACTCCTCAGAGCGATGAAGCGTTTTGCTCAGGCCAGTCTACAGGAAGGCTTTATTTCTCCCACCCCGATCTGGGGTTCCTTCTATTATTACGATGAGCGGGTGCGAAATAAGGATGTCATGATTCTAGGTGAGGTAATAGAACACATTGACGAACATAGGCTACCCCGGGTCATGGACACAATTTTTGGTAGCTATCAACCCAAGACCCTCATTATAACGACTCCCAATGTTGAATATAACCAAGTTTACGAAATGGAAGAAGAGATGCGCCACAAAGATCATCGATTTGAATGGACTCGGGCAGAATTTATAGCAAGGTGTAACTCTTGGGCTGACCAATATTCTTATGGTGTTAAGATCGATGGTATTGGGCAGGAAGTCGAGGGGTTTGGTCAACCCTCTCAGATTGCTATTTTTACGAGACAGGTGGGGAGCGAAAAATGACTCAACCAATTGCTATTCCCCACGCAGGAATCGTTCTGTTAGTAGGACCTTCGAACAGTGGGAAAACAACACTCCTTAATAACCTTGTAGAGCAAGGAGTATTATTAAAATCTGAAATCGTAAGCTCGGATCAATTCCGAGTTCTAGTTTCCGATACTGAATTCATTGATTTTGGTAAACACTCTAAGGGTGAATTAGAAGTACTCGCTGCAAAGTATCGTCAGATTTCTCAAAGTGCCTTTGACGCCATGAGTGAGCTCATTAATATTCGAGGTGTTTTAAATAAACTTACCGTGGTCGATGCGACCCACCTTTGGCCTGAAGACCGTCAAAAAGCTGTCAATTTTGCAGTTAAAAACCATCTATCTGTAATAGCCATTATATTAGATATACCGGAAAAGATACTTTTAGAAAGAGATGCGAAGCGAGAACTCCCAAGGGGTCGTAATCCAATCAAGCAGCAGGTTCGAACCTTTAAGAATAATCTTGGTTCCCTAAAAACGGAGGGCTACTCTGCTATATATACTTTAAATGAAGTCCAGCTTGAACAGAGCAGCTTTGTACGAATTCCCAATCCCTTGGTAAAAGAGGTTGGCGCAGGGCTTGATTTTATTGGGGATCTTCATGGTTGCTATGATGAGTTTTTGGAACTCCTTAAAAAACTAGGATATCGGCAAAATGAAGAGGGTCTTTACCTTCATCCTGAAGGCCGTAAACTTGTATCTGTCGGAGATATTTTAGGACGAGGCCCAAAGAGCCTTGATTGTTTGAACTTTTTCATGAAACACGTAGAGAAGAGCCTCGCTTATATGGTGGATAGTAATCACGGTTGGAAGATTGCTCGTTGGCTTTCCGGTCGTAACGTAAACCTGACTCATGGAGATGAAAACGTTGCAGCGGAATTTTTGCATTACGAGCAAGAACAAGGGAAAGAAGCTTCTGATCGCTTTAAAGAGCAAGTTAAAAATTTTCTTCTCGACGCGCCATCAAATCTCGTATTTAGTAAAAATGGGGTTGAGGGGATTGTTGCAACCCATGCTGGAATTAGGGATCGGTATATTGGAAAACAATCTAAACGGATTAGTGATTTTTGCCGTTATGGAGATACAGATGGGATGGATGAGACTGGAAGGCCAGTTCGTAAGGATTGGTTTATTCAACATCAATCCGGAGAGATTATTGTCTGGGGGCATGATCCAAAGCCTCAGCCTCTGGTTGTTAATAACACAATCAATATCGACCAAGGGGTTGTCTTTGGCGGCAGTTTAACCGCTTATTGCTATCCTCAAAAAAAGTTTGTTTCAGTTGGTGCGCAAAAGGACTATGCAGAAGATCCAGAGAGCTCTATACAAAAATGGAAGAGCAAACGGTTTGATCCTCCGAATATCCATGGTTTTATCAACGGATATTCCGTCAATACGGAAGATTATGGAGAAATAAGGATCAAAGAGGAGTATGTTAAATCTTCGATAGAAGAAGTCTCCCATTATACTATCCCTATAGAAGCACTCGTTTATATTCCTCCGACAATGAGCCCTACGACGGATCCTTCTCCTCTTAAGGATTATCTTGAACATCCGAAAGAAGCGTTTGACTATTATCGAAAACAAGGCATAAGGACTATGGTAGTAGAGAAAAAACACATGGGCAGTAGAGCAATCCTCCTCCTGTTCAACGATGTTGAGTCTTCTAAAAACTATGTCGGAACTTCAACTTTAGGGATTGTCTATACAAGGACGGGTAGACCATTCTTTAATCAAGCCATGACCCAAACGATTTTAGAGCAACTGAATACTGATTTAAGGAAGGCCGACTATTTTACTAAGCACAAGACAGACTTTGTTTTACTTGATGCAGAGATTTTACCCTGGAACTTAAAGGCCAAAGAATTAATCAGTGCACAGTATGCTCATGTTTCGGAAGTGACCTTAATGGATCGGCAAAAAATTCTAGAGAAACTAGAGCTGGCCTACCAAAATGGCTGGGACGTTAGTTCGTGGATTGAGGAGTTCAAAGTTAAATTGAAACGTGCGGAGGTTTTTCGGGACGTCTTTCAAACCTACTGTTGGGACACCCATGGAATTAACGGGATTAAGATTGCTCCGTTTCACGTTCTAGCAGATAGTAATCGAACGTATTTTGACCAACCCCATCTTTGGCATATGGAACAGAACAGGGACCTAGCTGCAGTATCTCATCTATTCATGGAAACGGAATTTAGAGTGGTTACGGATGAAGTGTCTGAAGATGAGGCAATTCGTTGGTGGGAGGAAATTACGGAAGACGGCCATGAAGGATTTGTCGTTAAGCCAGAAACCTATATTGCTAGAAATGAAAAAGGTCGTTTGGTTCAACCGGCAATCAAGGTCCGAGGGAGAAAATACCTTCATATTATTTATGGAATTGATTACTTACAGCCTGAGAATTTAGCTCGTTTAAAAAGACGTAATGTTAATCGAAAGCAACGTCATGCCTTAATGGAATTTGCCTTAGGACTAGAAGGGGTTAAGCGTTTTGTTAAGAAAGAATCAGTTGCAAGAGTCCACGAATGTGTCCTAGCAACCTTGGCCTTAGAGGCTGAGCCAGTCGACCCGAGGTTATAAAGATAATGATTATCTTTGCAAGGGTCAGGAAAAGCTAATAGTCAGCAAGAATTCAAGAATTTGTGTAGTAAAAAAAAGTTATGGCTCATTTTATGGGTTTTAATTGATTATTTAGAGTGGTTTAGGTATAATTTGCAGTGTTGTTAAAGTGATAGGAGGGTGCTAAATGGGAAAAGCTTTGATTATCGGTGCTGGTGGAGTGGCCAGTGTTGCTATTCATAAATGTTGCCAGAATCCAGATGTATTTGAAGAGATTTGTATTGCCAGTAGAACTGTCGAAAAATGTGAAGCCATTAAAAACCAATTGGCAGGAAGCCGCACAATAATTCATACGGCTCAGCTTGATGCTGATAATACGGATATGGTTATTGACTTGATTAAAAGCTTTAAGCCCAACATTGTTATAAACCTTGCCCTCCCTTATCAGGATTTGACGATTATGGATGCCTGTTTAGCAACTGGGGTTGATTACTTAGATACTGCGAATTATGAACCACCGGATGTTGCTAAGTTTGAATACAAATGGCAGTGGGCTTATCGTGAGAAATTTGCTCAGGCAGGAATAACTGCTTTGTTAGGAAGCGGTTTTGATCCAGGAGTTACGGGTGTCTTTTGTGCCTATGCCCAGAAACACTATTTTGATGAAATCCATACCATAGATATTGTCGATGCTAATGCGGGTGATCATGGATATCCCTTCGCTACTAATTTTAATCCTGAAATTAATATTCGTGAAATTACTGCAAACGGTAGATACTATGAAAATGGTTCCTGGGTGGAGACGGATCCCCTTTCCATGAAAGCGGTTTATGACCTTCCAGAGATAGGCCCTAAAAGCATTTATCTTATGTACCATGAGGAATTAGAATCCTTAGCTGTTAATATCAAGGGAGTTAAGCGGATCAGATTCTGGATGACCTTCTCGGATAATTATCTTAATCATTTACGTGTTCTTGAAAATGTCGGAATGACTTCGATTGAGCCTATTGAATTTGAAGGGCAACAGATTATTCCGCTGCAATTTTTGAAGGCTGTACTTCCAGATCCAGCTTCCCTGGGTCCTAGAACTAAAGGAAAAACGAATATTGGTTGCATAATACAAGGAATCAAAGATGGAAAACCTAAAACCTATTATGTTTACAACGTGTGTGATCATCAAGAGTGTTATGCTGAGGTTGGATCCCAGGCTATATCCTATACAACAGGAGTTCCGGCGATGATCGGGGCTATGTTGATGCTTAAAGGTATTTGGAAAAAACCTGGCGTATTCAATGTTGAAGAGTTTGACCCTGATCCATTCATGGAAGCTTTAAATAAATGTGGTCTCCCGTGGCAAGAAAGTTTCTCGCCAACTCTCCTTGATTGAGGTGCATAAATTGGACATTGATATCAGTGCCCTGCCTTCACCCTGTTATATTGTAGATGAAAGACTACTTTCAAGAAATCTTGAAATACTGCATTCCGTACAACAGCGTACGGGATGCAGCATTCTCCTTGCCTTAAAAGGATTTTCAATGTATTCCGTATTTCCTCTTGTAGGTCAGTACCTGAAAGGGATAACCGCTAGTTCCTTATTCGAAGCTAAGCTGGGTAATGAAGAAATGGGAAAAGAAGTTCATATTTATGCTCCCGCCTATATTGAAGAGGAATTTGATCAAATCCTTAGACATTGTGATCATGTTACCTTTAATTCCTTTGACCAATGGAACCGCTTTAAAGACAAGGTGAAAAACTCTTCAAAAAAAATAAGCTGTGGTGTTCGTATTAATCCGGAATATTCGGAGATAACGACGCCCATTTATGATCCTTGCTATCAGTATTCCAGACTCGGAGTCACTCTAGATAATTTTAGGCCTGAAGAGCTTGAAGGTATCGAAGGACTTCATTTTCATACCATGTGTGAGCAAAATTCGGATACTCTTGAACGAACGATTAAAGTGGTGGATCAAAAATTTGGTCATTTTATTAAGAGAATGAAATGGCTCAACTTAGGTGGAGGTCATCATATTACCAGACCCGATTATGATATTGAAACCTTGGTTCGTTCCATAAAGTTCTTTCAGGATAAATATGGAGTCCATGTATACCTGGAACCAGGTGAGGCAGTGGCTTTGAATACCGGTTATCTAGTTGCTAGGGTTCTGGATATAGTTGATAATGATATGAAAATTGCCATTTTAGATACTTCGGCTGCATGTCACATGCCAGATGTACTTGAAATGCCCTACAGACCGAATATAATAGATGCTGGAGGGCCCGATGAATATTCATATACCTATAGACTAGGCGGGCTTACATGTCTAGCCGGAGATATCATTGGCGACTACTCCTTCAAACAACCTTTAAAGCCAGGGGATAGGCTTGTCTTCTGCGACATGGCCCACTATACTATGGTGAAGAACAATACCTTTAATGGGGTTAATCTCCCTTCCATCGCCCGTTTCAACCAAAAAGAAGGCATTAAAGTCGTTAAACAATTTGGTTATGAAGATTTCAAGACCCGTCTTTCCTAAGGGTTCTAGCAAGCTACGACTTGCTAGGTAAGGTAACGTTTGTTCCTTTTTTACCTTGTAGTGCCATTTTCAGAAAATGGGATCAGGCTGTGCGCTTGCGCAGTCTGAACTTTTGAGTGATACTCTCCCAAACTATCTGATTTACTGCGATACAAGTATTGAAAGCAGGAATTTGTCTATCTGCACAGAATTATATGTATGTTGTATACAAACTTTGTTTTAGTATAAATAGGTTTTATTAGAGGAGGTAAACCATGATCCGCGTTGCAATTACAGGTTTCGGTAGAATTGGTCGACTTACACTGCGTTCCGCCCTCAATCAATCACTCCCATTCGAAGTGGTGGCTATTAACGATATGGGAAGTCCCGATCAGTTAGCTCATTTGCTCAAGTACGATTCGGTGCACGGAACCCTTCCCAATACAGTGGAAGTTGACGGTCAGGCCTTGGTTATTGATGGAAAACGTATTGAAATTGTGGCTGATAGAAACCCTCTAAATCTGCCTTGGAATAAACTCGGAGTAGACATAGTGATCGAGTGCACAGGTAAATTTAAGAAACGTGATGAGGCAGCAAAACATATTACCGCAGGAGCTAAAAAAGTTGTTATCACTGCTCCAGCCAAAGAAGAAGATATCACCATTGTAATGGGAGTTAATGACGATCTATATGATCCCCTTAATCACCACGTAATTTCCAATGCTTCTTGTACTACCAATTGCCTGGCACCTGTTGCTAAAGTGCTAGTGGATTCTTTTGGGATTGAACAAGGGATGATGACAACCATTCATTCAGTGACCAATGACCAACGCACGGTTGACGTAAAACATAAAGACTGGCGAAGATCAAGGGCTGCCTATCAATCAATGATTCCAACAACGACGGGTGCAGCTAAAGCAGTTACCCTTGTTATACCAGAATTGGAAGGAAAAATGACTGGACTAGCTGTACGAGTTCCTACTCCGAATGTATCCTTAGTTGATTTTGTGGCTAATTTAACAAGACCTGCCACTAAAGAAGAGGTGAATAACGCTTTTCGCCAGGCAGCAAATGGCAGCATGAAAGGATACCTGGAATACACGGAATTACCCCTTGTTTCCCTGGATTATAATGGTAATCCTGCTAGCTCAATAGTAGATGGTTTGTCTACTATGATGCTTGGTGATCGTATGGTCAAAGTATTGGTTTGGTATGATAACGAATGGGGTTATTCTTGCCGAGTTATTGATTTAGTAAAGCTTATTGCAACGAAAGGTCTGTAGTTAAGAAGGAGGGGGTACCCATGAGGAGGACAAAAATTGTCTGTACAATTGGTCCGGCAAGTGAGTCCAAGGAAAAGGTTCAAGCTCTTCTAGCTGCAGGAATGGATGTTGCACGACTCAATTTTTCCCACGGAACCCACGAAGAACATGGCCGAAGAATAGCAATTCTAAAAGAAGAAGCTGCTAAAGCAGGAAAACATCTAGGGATTCTTCTCGATACCAAGGGACCAGAAATACGCACTGGAAAGGTCCCTGAAACGGGAGTTACTCTTGAAAATGGTTCAAACTTTGATCTGGATATAGACCTTAGTATCCTTGGCGATCAACGACGAGTTGGAATTACCTATACTGATTTGTGGCGAAAGGTTAACCCAGGCAGTCATATTCTCATTGATGATGGTCAAATTGAATTAGAAGTAGTCGCTGTAGATACTGAAATAATTCATACGGTTGTTCGTAATGGCGGAGTGCTTAAATCCCAAAAGGGAGTTAATATTCCAAGTGCGCTTATCGACCTGCCTGCTGTTACTGAAAGGGATATCGAAGATATTCGCTTTGGCATTTCCCAGGGAATTGATTTTATTGCCGCTTCGTTTACCCGCAAGGCCTTAAATGTCTTGGACGTGCGTAGGGTTGTAGAGGAAATGGGAGCGGATGTTCATATAATCGCTAAGATCGAAAGCCGAGAAGGCCTGGATAATCTAGACGCTATTCTTGAAGTCGCTGACGGTCTCATGGTAGCCCGGGGTGACCTAGGGGTAGAAATTCCGGTTGAAGAAGTTCCTATTAGACAGAAGGAAATGATTCGTAAGTGTAATTTATTAGGTAAACCTGTGATTGTGGCAACACAGATGCTAGACTCCATGATTCGACAACCCAGGCCTACACGTGCAGAGGCCAGTGATGTTGCCAATGCAATTCTAGATGGTACGGATGCGATTATGTTATCTGGCGAAACAGCAGCGGGTTTATATCCCATTGAAGCTGTTCGTATGATGGATAGAATATCTAAGCGTACAGAAATAACCTGTCTGGACAATCAAGCTTCTCGACATCCTCAAATCAATGTTGCTGAGGCGATTTGTTTTGCAAGCTTTACAATTGCAAAGGACCTTCATGCAGCTGCCATTCTTACGCCCACACATTCGGGCTTGACTGCTCGGATGATCTCCAAGTATCGCCCTATTGCCTTAATCGTTGCAGCAACTCCCTTTGCAGCAACAGCTAGAAAATTAGCGCTGCAATGGGGTGTCCAACCATTAGTCGTCCCTAAAAGTTCAGGAACGGATGAAATGGTTTCGGTTGCTGTTAATACGTCATTAAATGATAATTATATTCAGTCTGGTGATGTAGTGGTCATTACAGCGGGGGTTCCAATTGGTAAGGTTGGTACGACAAACATGATTAAAGTTCAAGTCATGGGAAATATTTTGGCTAAAGGTACCGGCATCGGACGTAAGTCCTATTCTGGCTTTGCCCGCAGAGTTCAAATTCCAAATAGTGAGGATTTCAAGGATGGGGAAATTTTAATCACAGAGTCTACGGATGCTAGCTTCGTACCCTTAATTGCTCGGGCAGGAGCGTTAGTTGTTGAAGAAGGCGGGTTGACATCTCATGCGGCCATAGTAGCTTTACAATTCGGCATCCCAACAATTGTCGGGGCTATAGACGCCTTTTCCAAGGTTACTGATGGACAGTCCTTGACAGTCGATGCTTTAACGGGTTTGATGTATGAAGGGTCGGTTAGTATTCTCTAAAGATACACGGATATGATATTTAAGGAATACAAAAGGATAACGTAGTCTTTTATTATTATAGAAGGATAGCAGCGCTATCCTTCTTTTTAATCAGACTCCTCGCCGCTGTGCGACACCATGATGAATGAAAAATCCTTTACGCTTTTGTCATTTGCTATGAAAGCAACTTAAGCGCTATGTCATCCTGAAGGAGGGACGACTGAAGGATCTAGAAGTTTCGATATTGCAAGGATGACAGAATAATTTTTGTTTAGTATTTGATTGGTTAGGGAATCCAATCTGCCCCCTGCCTTATCGAAAGGGCTTGTAGTAGCCTAGAATTGAAGAGTTATGGTATAATTAACCTAGTTATTACTCATTTCTTAGATGGACAACTCTGGGTTCTGGTTTAGTGTAATAATCTAAAACCAAACTTTTAAAGTTATAGTATATAGTGATTAAGCCAGAGTCTTAACCGGAAAGTTAAGAACTCTGGCATTGTTATACAATGTTTTTAGAGAGGTTAAGAATGGAATGAAAAAAGAGTCCATTTATGAATTGACGCTCGAACAACTGATTGAATGGCTTATGTTGCATGGACATAAAAAATCCCGAGCTTTAAACGTTTGGGATTGGCTTTATAGGAAAAGGGTAACAAAGTTTTCAGTAATGACGGATGTTAATCACGATTGTCTGAACTTATTAGAGGACCATTTTGTCATCCAAACCTTATGTGAGCATATCAAGCAGGAATCGACGGATGGAACGATCAAATATTTATTCAAATTACAGGATGATCATCTGATTGAAACAGTCCTCATGAAACATAAATTCGGCTTATCTGTTTGTGTCACGACTCAAGTAGGCTGCAACATCGGCTGTAGCTTTTGTGCGAGTGGTTTAATGATAAAACAACGTGATCTATCTAGTGGTGAAATCGTTGAACAAATCATGAAGGTTCAACAAGACATGGATAAGGCTAATCATGGTGACATTGTAAGTCATGTTGTAGTGATGGGAATCGGCGAACCTTTTGATAATTATGATCATGTAGCTAACGCCTTGCGAATCATTAAAGATCACAAAGGACTGTCCATACCTGGTAGACATATCACTATATCAACCAGCGGCTTAGTCGAAAAAATTTACGAGTTTGCAGATAGTGATTTGAAGGTAAACCTTGCCATCTCCTTACATGCGCCGACAAACGAACTTAGAGAACAAATTATGAAAATTAATCGTGTCTATCCTATAGAAAGTTTGATTCAGGCTATTGAGTATTACTTAGCTAAAACGAATCGCAGGATAACGTTAGAATATATTTTAATTAAGGATCTGAATGATCATAAAGAGCACGCATGGCAGCTTGCAAACTTGATTAAATCTGTAAAACCCCTCGTAAATGTTAATCTAATACCCTATAACCCAGTGGATGAACACCAGCAATACCAGAGAAGTGACCATGCAACGATGCTCGCTTTTTATGATATTCTGAAAAAGCAACGTATCAACTGCAGTATTCGTCTTGAACATGGAAGAGATATCGATGCTGCATGTGGACAATTACGAAGTAAACAAGTCAAAGCACATCAGGATTAATTGTTAGAGAAAAGGAGAATCTGCAAGAAGGATGTATAGTTTTAAGGACGATTATAGCGAGGGAGCACACCCTAGGATATTAAATGCACTAATAGCCTCTAACCTCGAACAATTGGCAGGCTACGGAGAGGATAAATACTCCCTTGAAGCCATAGACTTGATAAAACAAAGAATTCAGCGTGATGACATCTATATTCATTTGTTTTCCGGCGGGACCCAAACGAATCTCACTGTTATTTCCGCATTTTTAAGACCTCACGAAGCAGCGATTGCGGCCAACACCGGTCATATTCTTGTACATGAGACCGGAGCTATTGAAGCTACAGGGCATAAAATCATATCGTGCGAAGTTAAAGATGGCAAGCTTGCCCCCGCTCATATCAAAACTGTCCTGGATACACACACGGACGAACACATGGTAAAGCCAAAACTAGTTTACATCTCCAATCCAACGGAGATTGGCTCAATTTATTCAAAGGGTGAACTTAAACAGCTAAGTCAGTTTTGTAAGGAAAACAATTTATATCTTTACCTTGATGGTGCACGCTTAGGATCGGCTCTATGTTCGGAAGAGAATGATATCGAACTTTCTGATTTAGCTATATTGGTTGATGCTTTCTACATTGGTGGAACCAAGAATGGTGCCCTGCTGGGGGAAGCTCTAGTGATCTGTAAGGATTCTCTTAACGAGGATTTTCGATTTTACATTAAGCAAAGAGGGGGACTGCTTGCAAAAGGTCGAGTCCTTGGCATTCAGTTTCTAGAACTTTTTAAAGATGACTTATTTTTTGATCTGGCAAGACACGCTAATGCTATGGCAAGGTTGCTGAGAAATGAAATCAGCCGGGCTGGATATACATTTTTGACGCACTCAACCTCCAATCAAATCTTCCCGATTTTGCCTAATTGGTTAATCGAAAAACTTCAGGAAAAGTACTCTTTTTATATTTGGGCAAAAATCGATACGGATCATTCCGCCATCCGCATCGTTACCTCCTGGGCTACACAAGAGGAGGCTGTTTCTGCTTTTATCGAGGATATAGTGAACTCGTTCAACTAAGAGCTGAAAATCGAGTAAGAGGCACTCCCACTTACAAGAAGTGGGAGCCTTAATATTGGATAAATGACCTAAAATAGGTCAAAACAGGGGGACAATTCGTCGTTTCTAACCTAAACGACGAACTGTCTCCTTATTTGACTGGTATGATTGGAAACAGCTTGTGAAAAACATGATATAATTATAAAAAGCGAAAAATACAGTCGAGGAGTTCAGTTATGACGGATTTTTTTCCCCGAATTCGCAGTATACTCACGTTTAACATAGCGATTTTATTCTTAGTGAATCTATTTATACAATCAGATCTAATACAAGAAATCAATCTTATAATTTTGCTAGTCGTAATTGTGCTTAGTTTTACTGCAGTTTCGGGTACCAGTTTGCTTATTGGTTCTATGTCATTTGGCTTAAGCATAAGTCTTTTTCTATTCTATGATGCTCCTCTGATCGTTTGGCAGCAAGCTTTCCAAGAAAACATATATTTAGTCGTTATGTTCACTCTAGTACCGCTGTTAGGTATTCCTATTCAGCATGGGGGATATTTTGAAGCTTTGCAAGGTGTGTTTAGACGTTATATTTATTCTAACAGTCGATTTTATTTGCTCGTAAGTTTCGTGTCTGCTTTTGTTGGAGTCTTAGTTAATTTGGCTGTAGTACCCCTAGTTCTTCAGGTTAGTCAGGCCAGTAGTAAACGTTCTAATAAAAAGTTACTAAGCTCAGCAATTGTCCGAGGTTTTGCGACTTGCACGATCTGGGCACCTACAACAGCTGCCATAGCACTTATCGTGCAATTGAGCGGCGCGAGTTGGCCGTTGTTTTTTCCTTATGCAATTTTATGCGGAGTCATTGCTGGTTTGGTCGGATACTTTATGACAATGCATGAAGAAACGAAAGCGGGTAAGGATTTTACTTCCATTGATGAGGAACCTAATGTTGAATTTGATATGCAAAAAATAATTGAGTTAAGTACATTCAGTATTATTTTAATTTCTGCTATTGCGGGACTTTCATTTATTACCGGGATACATACCGTTATAGTCGTTTCTATTGCATCCTTAATCTTTCCAGTTCTGTGGCTTGGATTTATTGGACGTTTGAAGATTTTAATAAAAGAGTTCTGGGTGTATTTCCACGGTCTCCCAAAATTAAAAAATGAAATTGTTCTTTTTATGGGAGCAGGATTGTTGGCAACCAGCATCGACTACTCCCACTTGGGAAACTATATATCCTTTGTTTTATCCAATTTAGTCGGACAAAATGCCTTATTTCTTGCTATTGTCATTGTTCTAAGTATTCTAATGCTGTCTGCTTTAGGCATTCACCCAATTATTCCTGTTACGATAATTGGAGGAACGGTAAAGGCAGCTGCTTATGGAGTTACTCCGACTTACCTAGCCCTTGTTTTAGCTGTTAGCTGGGCGATGGGAATATCAATTTCGCCTTCATCAGCGACGGTTATTGCCTTATCAGGGTTGACAGGTCAGTCTCCTATCCACGTAGGGCCTCGTTGGAATGGCTTATATGTCATAATTTCTTCGACGGTCATGCTTTTCATTTTGACTGTGTTCCGAATTATTGGATGGTTATAACCAACACTCACTTTTTTATGAAATACTAACCTAGACCCCCTTTTAGAGAAAAGGGGATTCGTATTGATTATAAAAAGGGATTATGAACCCAAATATAATTCGAATGTCGGTATAGTGCGGAGGGAGAAATAATGCAAGGTTTATCTATAGGTAATGCAAGTGTGGCTATGATAAATAGGTACACAGAAACAAGAGAGATTTGCTTGGTTCCATATCATGTCACGTTCGCGTCTTTAAATAAGGTGAAGTTTTGTCGGGAATTCAAGATGGAAGAAAACCATGATATTATTCCCGTTCTTGAAAAGGAAGCTCAATTAACGATTTCTAAACTTAAAGCTACTTGGCTATTTCGCAATGGAATTATTGTTAATATAACATCTGATCTTAACCCAGCGGAACGAATTATTTATTTTGAGCTTATTCTTGCTCCAGAAACGACCCAAACCTCTTTCATTGAACTTCTAGAATACCTAAATAATTGCATTTAGAAAATTAATTCTAGCTGGATATTATAAAGACATGAACAAATTTTTGTCCATGTCTTTTTGTTGCGATAACATTGTAGGTAAACACTGTTAGATAAAACCATGTCAATCAACGTTGAAATTCTGTCTGTTCATCATAAGGCCAAAGCCAAGTTCCAAAGTAAACCAAGAATTCCCATATAGAACTTATTACACGCATATAATTAGTCCCCTTTCCCATACAAGAATCAGACAATTCAGATAAATTAGGTTATATCTAGGATATCTTTATATCGAGTTTTTGTCAATCTGATAAGGAGAAAAATATAGTATTCTTTACAAATCAAATTTTTAGGAGTAATATCATTTTAGTTAAAATCAGAAACCTCATATATCCTCCAGAGTTTCTTAAAATTAGTGGGCCGGAAAGCTGAGTGATTAAGATAGATTTAAAACGTAATTTTTTGAAAAAGAGGCTTGAGCTAACTCCTGTACAGCTTATTGTTATCAGTTACTTTTTGGCAACATTTGTTGCTATGATTCTGTTTTCTCTGCCTGTTACTTTAAAACAAGGGGTCACATTGTCTTTCGTTGACACACTGTTTACATCAGTAAGTGCAATATCAGTGACAGGTCTTTCAGTAGTTAGCATAGTAGATACTTTTAGTGTGTTTGGAATATTTATGCTTATGATAGTTTTGCAGTTTGGGGCAATTGGCTTAATGACTCTTGGGACATTCATTTACGTTATGATGGGGAGAAAGATCGGCTTAACACATCGTAGACTGATAATGATTGACCAGAATAGGGGAAATATTAGAGGCGTAGTTCAAACCATCAGGTTGGTGTTAGGTTTTGCTTTAACTATTGAATTCATTGGAGCAATTATCTTTGGTTCATACTTCTATTTAAGTGGATATGAAACCACATGGTACGAAGCATATTACGTTGGTTTATTTCATTCTCTATCTTCATACACTAATGCAGGTTTTGACATATTCGGTGATTCATTATATCGCTTCTCCCAAGACTACTTTGTACAGACCCTAACCATGATCTTGTTAATACTGGGGGCATTGGGTTTCCCCGTGTTAATTGAGATAAGAACTAAACTTGCAAAAAAATACCCTGATTTTCATTTTTCCTTATATACAAAACTTACCACCTCGATATTTTTTATTTTAATTCTACTTGGCGCATTAAGCTTCTTTTTATTGGAAAAAGATCTATTTATGGCAAACCTTCCTTGGCATGAAAAGGTATTCCATTCGTTGTTCTTTTCGGTTACTCCACGAAATGGGGGTCTTGCGACATTAGATGTTAATATATTTAGTACACCGACGTTATTCATTATTTCAATTTTAATGTTTATTGGGGCGTCTCCATCGAGTGTAGGTGGTGGCATTAGAACCACAACGTTTGCAGTAGTATTGTTGTCAATTTTTACATTCAAAGGGCAAGTCAGAAGTGCGTGTTTTTAAGAGAAGATTAGCCACAGAGGATATCATGAAAAGTTTCGTTGTATTCTCTACATCAATAATGTTGGTGATTACTGCGATTATCTTATTGGACAGTATTGAACAATACTCGCTCATTGGAATAATATTTGAGGTTTGTTCGGCTTTTGGTACAACTGGTTTATCAATGGGATTTACAACTGAATTATCTACACCAGGTAAATATGTAATTATAGCTTTAATGTTTATTGGTCGAATTGGAATTTTAAGTGCCCTTTTGTTTATAAGTGGCAAAAACAATAAAGAGTCTTATCATCTTCCAGAGGAAAGAGTTATTATTGGTTGAAATATCATTAAGCCTAAGCGCCGGGACGTTCCCGGCGTTTTTTATTGTCAATAAATCACGGCGGAACCGTGACCCAAATCACATACTAGCGGCATTGATAGTGATAGTATAAAGCCATGGAACACAACGAACCGAATGAACCAACGAAACCAAGACGCGGTAAGGCGTCAAATATAAAAAAAGAATGGAGTTGTTAATCTATGTTTTGTTATCAATGTCAGGAAACAGCTAAAGGAACCGGTTGCACTATCAAAGGGGTCTGTGGGAAGACTGAAAATGTTGCGAATTTGCAAGACCTTCTAATCTACACATTAAAAGGAATCTCCATTTATGCCATTCAAGCGCGGGGACTTCACCTTGTTCGCAAGGATGTTGAAAAGTTCATTATGGAAAGTCTTTTTAGTACAATTACCAATGCCAACTTCGATAAACATCGTTTTATAAATCGAATTCAAGAAGGACTCATACTTCGTGAAGATCTTAAACAAGCAATTATTAGAGTGGGCGGAACAATTCCTGGAAATTTACATGATGCAGCTACTTGGACTGCACCTGTCGGGGAATTCGAAAAGAAAGCTGCCGAAGTTGGTATCCTTGCCACGGAAAATGAAGATGTTCGCTCACTTAGAGAATTGCTCACCTACGGCTTAAAAGGAATGGCTGCTTATGCCGAGCATGCTTATACCCTTGAGTATCAAGAGAGTGGTATCTTCGCATTCATTGAAAAAGCCTTGGCATCGACCCTTGACGATACACTAGAAGCTGGTGATCTCGTAGCACTTGTCTTAGAAGCCGGGAAATATGGTGTGGACGTTATGGCCCTTTTGGATAAGGCTAATACTACAACTTACGGAAACCCAGAACTTACCAAAGTCAACATTGGGGTAAGGAAAAATCCAGCAATTCTAGTCAGCGGTCACGATCTGAAAGATCTCGAAGAATTGCTCATTCAAACCCAAGGAACAGGCGTAGATGTCTACACCCACGGAGAAATGCTCCCAGCCCATTACTACCCTGCCTTTAAGAAGTATGATAATTTCGTGGGCAATTACGGAAATGCTTGGTATAAACAAGATAAAGAATTTGACTCATTTAATGGCCCAATCTTTTTAACCACTAACTGTCTCGTTCCACCAAAAGACTCTTACAAAGATCGCATCTACACCACAGGCGTTGTCGGCTTTGAAGGGGTTAAGCATATCGCTGATCGCGCCGATGGAAAGGCTAAAGATTTCTCGGCACTAATTGCCCATGCTAAAAGCTGCCCAGCCCCAACGGAGATAGAGACCGGTGAAATCCTTGGTGGATTTGCTCATAACCAAGTCCTGGCCCTTGCTGATAAAGTAGTTGATGCTGTAAAATCAGGAGCCATTAAGCGATTCTTCGTTATGGCAGGCTGCGACGGCCGCATGAAGAGCCGTGACTATTACACCGATTTTGCTAAAGCCTTACCTCAAGACACCGTCATCCTAACGGCAGGATGTGCTAAATACAAATACAATAAACTGAACCTTGGGGACATCGGCGGTATTCCTAGAGTCCTTGATGCAGGACAATGTAATGACTCCTATTCCTTAGCCGTTATCGCCTTAAAACTTAAAGAAGTCTTCGGGCTGGATGATGTTAACAAACTTCCAATTTCGTATAACATTGCTTGGTATGAGCAAAAGGCAGTCATCGTGTTATTAGCCTTGCTACACTTAGGCGTGAAAAACATTCACTTAGGACCAACTCTTCCAGGTTTCTTGTCCCCGAATGTTGTCAAAGTCTTAGTTGAAAACTTTGGGATAGCAGGCATCTCCACGGTTGATGATGATATCAAAATGTTCATGGCATAATAGAATGCTTTCAATGTAAAGCCAGCATAAATGGGACTGCCTTCTACCCCGAAGGCAGTCATTTTACTATAACGTGTCAGCGAGTGTCAGGGGGACGTCCTTTTTGACACAGAATAGCGTGTCAAAAGGACCGTCCCCCTGACACGTTCTAACTTTCTGCCCCAAAAGCGCGTAAGGTAGGTATTTCTTAATGGATTAGCACATATGAAATTAAGTAACATAGCTAACGCCTTATGGGAAAGGGAAGGGATTGTTCATGCAGTATCCGTATTTAACGGTACCCCTTGGTCAACATCGGTTACCTAAATTACCTTATGCATACAATGCACTTGAACCTGTTATAAGCGGAAGATTACTAGAAATTCATCATAGTCAGCATCATAAATCCTATGTGGAAGGTTTGAATAAAGCAGAAGTAAAACTAGTAGAGGCTAGGCAAAGAAGAGATTATAGCCTAATAAAACACTGGGAGCGAGAAATTGCCTTCCACGGTTCCGGTCATATTCTCCATAGCATTTATTGGACCTCTATGTCTCCTATGAGGAATCGATGGGAAACTCCCGGATCTCAAATACACAAATATATTGCGAATTATTTCGGAAGCTTTATTGCCTTTCAGGAGCAATTTAGTGAGGCTGCTATAAATGTAGAAGGGTCTGGTTGGACACTGTTAGTATGGCAGCCGGCTTGGGGTCGTTTAGAGATCCTCACAATCGAGAAACATCAGAATCTCTTTCAAGCAGGTAGCATCCCCATTCTTGTAATGGACCTATGGGAGCATGCTTATTATTTGGACTATCTTTCAAAACGCAAGGACTATGTTAGGTCTTGGTGGCAAATTGTTAATTGGGCTATGGCAGAAAAACGTATAAACCTTGCCCTTTCAGTTCAAATGCCGCTCATTATCACTTAACTAGAATCATGTTCGAGGTCGGCTTATGTTCCTAAAAAAGATTAAGAATTAAGTACTTACTATACATAGAAAAATACTATAACTCAAAAGCTATGAACTAAGCAGTTGCAGTACACTGTTTTAGAACATGGAGGTGTGTTACCTATGAGAAAATGGGAAGATTTAACCAGAGATGAAAAAGAGATCATTAACACAATGAAAAACCAGGGGATCAGCCCTGATGAACTACTCGAAAGGATGCGTAACTCAGGAAGAATGAGTGAGGAAGCAATAGAGGGCTTACGAAAAGCCCTTGATGATGTTAGACCATTTCTGGTTCACTAAGAATGTAAGTTGGTGCTAGTTTGGGGACATTTGTCGACTTGCGCCCTCGACTTACACTAACGTGTACATATCCTCTGCGACAAAACAAAAGACGAATGTCAGCCTCATTACAGGCAGACATTCGTCTTTTTTGTACTGTCAGAAAGTTTAAACTTCGTTATTATACTGCAAGTAGGCTTAATACGTGCGAAGACAGTGCTGCAAGAAGGCTTAACCCGTGCGAAGACGGTGTCTTCGTCGTCCAAGCATAAGTGCAACTAAGGCTGCGGCCTTCGCCGGAGGCTTGGCGCTAGGACATTTTAACCTAAACTTATTTTCAGGGACACTCGGCCATCCATGGCCAGCTGATAAGCGCAACTATGGTCTTAGATTTTTTCTGCGAGTAATTGCGAACATTTCTCTGCATAGTGATTAATCATGCGTTCGACGACGGATGAATCTAGCGGTCCATGCATACTTGGAGTTTTAAAAAATCGTTTTGGTAATTCAACCTTCCGAGGATCAAACCCTAATTTTTCTTTGAGTTGAAGTTTTGTTGAGTAAATCCGTTTGGCAATTGTTGTTAGGTGATCATCAGTCAGTGGATAACCTGCAGCCTGCAGGGCTTTTAGTACAGTCTCCCGATTATATAGTTTTCGAGCGAAAAGACAAATGACCAGGGAATTTAGAAGGCATCGCTCTAGCTCCTCGTCAAAGAGTGAAGCGACGGCTTTCTTTTCGTCAAAGGTTTTAATAGATTGATCGACAGCGTAACCGGCATTGCATAAATGTGAATGCCGAGCCCCAACGGTTAAACCCGTCAAATTTGCATATCCCGTGTGATACCCTGGGATTTCATTACCTGCAACCTGAAGAGCGAACTCTTCACCACCATAGGCGGCACCAGCAAAACGAGTTCCTTCCCCGAGAGTTTGGTAAAAAGGATTTATACGACTCGCTAGATTTAGGATAGCTTTATAATAATTTTCAGTATCTCCAAACGTAAGGGGTAGCAGGGTTTCAGTTTCGGTCACAATACCCTGCATTAGGCTTTCAGTTGCCCAAGCTAAAGCAACACCTGTTGAAATGGCGTCCATGCCAGTCTTTTCGACTGCTTCGATGAGTTGTAAAACGTCATCTGTCTTACTAATTCCAAGTAATGTGCCTAACGAATAGATTAGCTCATAGTCATAGGCAACGCTCACAGATTCATAATCGTAACCCTCATCGAATTTTCTCCGAAATTGACCAATATGGATACAGCCGACTGGGCAACCGGTGCAAGCAATCTTACGGACAAGATTTTTTTCGCCAAAGGCTTCTCCGCTTATCTGGTCAGCACCCTCAAAGCGATTAACCGTCAGATTCTTGGTGGGCAAAGCACCTAAAGCATTGATTACTTTAACATTAATCGTTGTCCCTAAGTCGTGATATTTAGACATCAGGTCAGTATCAGTCACTGCTTTAAAAATACTTTGGTAGGTTTTGAAATAATCTTTAAAGTCTTTTATTTTAGTAGTTTTATCCCCAGTAACTATAATTGCTTTAAGAAGCTTGCTTCCCATTAAGGCGCCAAGGCCTAGCCTGCCAAAATGCCGATAGGTGTCAACACAAACACTTGCAAACTTGACCATTTTTTCCCCAGCAGGCCCGATTCTCAGAATGCTCCGCTTGCCGCTTGCTTCTCCTGAATCCCGAAGGAACTGACCAACTACATCCGAATCCATTCCCCATATTGGTCGGGCATCTTTAATAGTAACGTTTCCTCCATCAATTGCGATGTACGAAGGCCGAGGCGCTTTGCCATGGATCACAACCGCATCAAACCCTGCCATCGATAAAGCTAAGGCCAGTCTGCCTCCAGCATAGCTTTCTCCCAATTCACCCGTCAGAGGGGAAATGAACATGGCCACTGTCTTCGTAATAAGCGGGTAGATACCAGAGATTGCGCCGATTGCTAATATCATAGGTTGTTCTGAAGCAAGAGGGGGGAGTTCAGGCCGCATAGTTTCTTCAAGCAGTTTCGAGGCTAGGCCGACTCCACCAAGAAACTCGGACAAATCCGTACGTTGCTTGATCTCGATCTTACTTGTTGAGAGGTCTATGTATAAAACCTTAGTGGTTTTTTCGTAGAACATTATTGCACCTCCTCAATTAACTGTAAACAACCATGGGGGCAAAAGCGCGCACATACACCACAATGTTTACAGACAATTGGCTTCTTAATGTCGGTATCAAAATGAATTGCATCGACTGTGCAGGCAGTTACGCAACGTTCGCATCCTACGCATTTGTCTTTATCTAGTAAAACCCCACCGGCCTGACGTCTTACAAGTGCTCCTGATGGACAGACTTCTGCACAGGGTACATCATCTTTGCACCCTTGACAGACGATCCCAATAAACTTACCAGTGAGTCCTCCGCTTGTTTTAATACGAATAGCACTCTTCAGGATAGAATGGTCCTGCTGATTAACCGCTGCACAAGTTATCATGCAGGATAAGCAACCAATACAGCGGTTCATTTCAACTGCTCTTAATACTCTCATAGTAACCTCCAGCAAAGTTTCGGTTATAGATGATCTGATAATCCAAGTATACTACAATATTCCAGTTACATAATAATTATTTGTCCCTATTTCTATAATTTTTTGGAGATGATCCGGGGACCCTATTCATTGTTAAGACATGGAATATAGTCTATAATCATATAAAGTAATAGAAAAATAGGGGGTCAAATCATGATTCTAACAACCACACCGTCAGTTGAAGGGAGAAAAATTACATCATATTTTGGCGTAATTACCGGAGAAGCTATTATGGGTGCCAACATCATGCGAGATATTTTTGCAAGCATCACAGATGTTATTGGTGGTCGTTCTGGTGCTTACGAAGAAAAATTACAGGAAGCACGACATATTGCCCTAAAGGAATTAGAGGAACGAGCAGCAAGGCTAGGTGCTAATGCGGTTGTAGGTATTGATTTGGATTATGAAGTAATCGGCCAAAGCGGCAGCATGTTAATGGTTAGTGCCTCAGGTACTGCGGTACGTATAGAGTAAAACCCTAGTGTAAAATACTAGCATTAAAACGAATCTTAAATTCCGGTTAAGGATGTTTGACACATCTTAACCGGTTTACTATGTTTAGACAGTTTAACGTTTGATCTCATTTAAGGATGGATTAAGTATGAAAAGAAGTTTTCTGATGCTTTGTATTATATTTATTACTGGACTATCGCTACTCAACAACGATGAGGTCATACCACCGGACAAGGCTGCAAACTCACAAGCTTCCAATTACAATTTATCGTTTGCAGTTTTAGGAGATGTTCATGGCAATACCGTTAGTCTTCAGAAAGCGATCAATGATCTTTATCATATAAACCCAGGGATAAATGCCCTAATACTAAATGGCGATACGGTAGATCAAGGGATTAAGAAACAATATAATCGAATCCAATGGATTCTGCAAAAAAATCAATCCTTGCTGCCTAAAACGATAATTAGTAATATTGGAAACCATGAGTTTTTTAATTATAAGATAGAAAAAAACAGCCCCCAAGATGTAAACGCTTTTATTAATCGTTACCTTGATTTTGCAGATGAAGATAGGGTATATCATGACACTTGGCTTAATGGTTACCATTTTATATCCCTGGGGTCAGAGGACGGAAATTCTCAAACCCTTGATTCTATAAGATCTTATATTTCATACGAACAACAACAGTGGCTAATTGCTAAACTGGCTGAGAACTATGAAAAGGGCAAGCCGATCTTTGTTTTTCATCATCAACCATTGAATAGTAATTCCAACAAAGGATGGGTAGGATCAGATCAAAGTGATGAAATCAAAAAAGTCCTATCTCAATATCCGGAGGTTATACTATTCACCTCCCATACACATGCTGATTTGACAGAGAAGAGTGTTGTACTAAATCAACCCTTTACGAAGGTTCATACCGGAGCAGTTCATTACACTATTATACGGAACCCTCAAAAGCAAAGCAGGACAAGAGAGCCTCTCATCAAAGGCTTATATGTGGAAGTCAAGGGGAATCAGGTTGTTATAAAAGGACGGGATCTAAAAGAAAATTCATGGATCTTTACACAAGAGATTAATAACGAGAATACTCCTCCAGCATCAATCTAACTAAATGGTTCATGAAAGGAGTAAGCGGACGGAATATGACAATCGTTGCCATTGGAGATTCTATTACGGAAGGATATCCTTATACCAAAAACGATTCTTGGGTAACCTATTTGGCTCAGGAACTTAAATGTGAGGTCATCAATAAAGGTATCAACGGGGACTTGACTGAGATTATCCTTGAGCGCTTCCGACGTGATGTACTATCCTTTAATCCGACCCATGTTATCATCCTTGGTGGAACTAATGATGCTTATGCAAACTATCCCTTAGAAAAGGTAAGCCCAAATTTTACGGAAATGGTATCAATAAGCAAGGAGGCCGGGATCATCCCTATCCTCGGATTGCCCCTTCCATCCTTAGTGCCAGCAGAGGAGTTTTTTTTGATACAATATAGAGATTGGCTAAAAAACTTTGTGAAAACGAAAGGCTTGTTGCAGATTGATTTCTATACTCCCTTTCTGAAGCGTTTAGAGGCAGGCGAAGAATCTGAGCTTTTTGTGGATGAAGTGCATCCGAATCTTGAGGGTTATAAATTAATGGGCCAAACAGCTCTTAATGATTTAATAATTTACTTAAAGAACACCTAAGAGAATAGTCCAAGTGGTTACGCCAAATAATAGGGTATGTGAAACTGGACGGGTTCACAAAATTTGTGACTCTTGGAGGGTTTAAAAGTGAAAATATATCGAGTCAACATGGCAAAGCTCTCGTTTGTTGTCGAAGAAGTACCTGATGAGTGGAAGGTTCTTGGAGGCAGAGGGCTAACTTCGGTTATTATCGCCAAGGAGGTTGAACCAACCTGTCATCCCCTAGGGGGCAAGAACAAATTAGTTTTTGCTCCAGGGTTACTGACAGGTACCATGGCGGCTAACGCGGGACGCTTATCGGCTGGTGCTAAAAGCCCGTTAACGGGAGGGATCAAGGAGAGTAACTCGGGGGGAACTGCAGCCCAAAGATTAGCGAAGCTTGGCGTAAAAGCCCTGATCATTGAGGACATCCCAGACGGAGATAAATGGTACTGCCTTCATGTTCACAAAGAGGGAGTGGAAATAAAAGAAGAGAATGAACTCCTAGGAAAAGGCAACTATGAAGTAATCCATACTTTGACTTCAAGGTATGGAGAAAATACCGGAGTACTCACTATTGGGCAGGCAGGAGAATATAAAATGTCCGCCGCAAATATTTCGGTAAAGGATCCCAAAGGCCATATTAGAAGTCTAGGGCGGGGTGGGCTTGGTGCTGTCATGGGATCCAAACGGATCAAGTTCATAACCCTCGATGATAACGATGGAGAAGGGATTGAAGTTCTCGACAAGGAAAAATTCCAAAAAGCAGCCAAAATTTTTAATAAGGGTTTGCTTAGTCACCCTGTCAGCGGGAATGCCCTGCCTAAATATGGAACTAACGTACTCGTCAACATTCTTAATGAGGCCGGAGGTCTACCTACTAAGAACTTCAGAATGGGCCAATTCGAAGGTGCCGAAAAGATTTGCGGTGAAACCATGTACGATACCATCATGGATAGAAAGGGAGATCCCACTCATGGCTGCCATGTCGGCTGTGTGATTCGTTGCTCGCAAACGTATAATGATAAAGACAATAATTACCTAACCTCTGGTTTTGAATACGAAACCATTTGGGGTTTTGGAGCAGGCTGTACGGTCGACGATCTTGATATTATTGCTCATGTCGATCAGATTTGTGATGACATTGGTATTGACACCATTGAGACCGCCGGGACCATGATGGTGGCTATGGAAGCGGGTATCCTTCCTTGGGGGGATGGTCCTGGAATCCTGAAATTATTCAAAGAAGAAATTAAGGAAGGTACTCCTTTGGGCCGGATCCTGGGGAATGGTGCTGATTTTACAGGCCGAGCTTTTGGGGTAACCCGGATTCCTACAGTTAAACATCAAAGTATACCGGCCTATGATCCACGGGCGGTCAAGGGAATCGGTGTAACCTATGCTACGACTACCATGGGTGCCGACCATACAGCTGGGTATTCCGTTACTTCAAATGTTTTGAATGTGGGTGGTCGCATAGATCCCTTAGGTAAAGAGGGTCAGATTGAACTTTCGAGGAACTTGCAAATTGCTACTGCCTCCGTTGATAGTGCAGGTCTATGTGTCTTCACAGCATTTGCGATTTTAGACTATGAACCAGTCTCACATGCCCTTATTGACATGATCAATGCTCAATATGGGACGAACTGGTCTGTAGACGACTGGTTTGATCAGGGACGATATATTCTTAAAACGGAAAGGGCTTTTAACCAAGCAGCTGGATTTACAAACAAGGATGATCGTTTACCTGAATTCTTCAGTGAACCTGTACCTCCGCATAATGTTACCTGGGATTTTACTGGTGAAGAGCTTGATCAGGTGTTTCAATTTTAGAATCCGCAAAAGAATTATACGATTGAGCGGAAATAAAATACTCTCTTAATAAGGAGGCGAATGAAAATGGAAGTTAATGTAAAGCTTTTTGGAGACCTTCGTGAAGGCCGTTTTGAAGAAAAAAAGACTGTACTAGAGGAAAACAGTCGTGTAATTGATATAATCCATCAACACAACTTGCCATTAGATAAAGTCGCGATCTGCATGGTTAACAGTTGTCAAGCTGAATTTGGACAAATCTTAAAAAACCATGATATTGTTGCTTTTTCTCCTCCTGTCGGAGGCATGTAACAGGTATAGTTATCAAAAGAGGAGACTAGCTCGCTAGTCTCCTCTTTTATACTATCAGACCCCCATTCCACTTTGGGCACCACTATGAATAAAACTAAAGTGCACTTTTGTTGTTTTCTTTACTGAGTAAGAAACTTGTGTACTTCGTGCTCCGAATGATAGCCGATCATTTTGTCTTTTGGTTCGCCGTCCTTGAAGAGAATCATAGTAGGAAGCTCCTTTACTTCATACATAGTTTGAACTTCTGGAACTTTGTCGACATTAACTCGATATATTTCTACTTTTTCATGAAGACTATCGGAAATTTGTTCTAAGATAGAATGAAGTCGTTGGCTGTCTGGTGATTCGTCCGAGCCAAATTCTAGCGCAAAGGGAGTAGGGTTTTTTAAAACAGCAGGCAGTTTACCCGAGAATATTTCTTTGATCATTTAGGCACATCCTTTCCTTGCTTTATCAATAGTCTTCTCACGGAAGCAAAAAATAAACTCAAATTCCCAAAGTTCTAAACTCATTTAGTAAAATTCCTGCCTATAGACACAGATTTATGACGTTGATAAATTAGATTAGAAAAATGCATTAATCGAGAGGGTCCGTGGAATTATAAGTAGGCAAAGAGGTGAAGGGGGATTGAGGTTTTATGCCTGAAGTTCCTGAAATGGAGATATATAAGAACTATTTAAACCAATGGGTAAAAGAAAAGAGTATCAGCCATGTTAATATCTTCAGAGCTAAAAGCATTAACCTTGAAAGTACAGAATTTACCAGGTTGGTCATAGGTAAACAAATAAAAAGCATATCACGCCAGGGTAAATATCTTATATTTCATCTTGATGACGGTCATGCTCTTCTTACGCACATGATGCTGGATGGAAGGGTTTTCCTCTTGACAAATAATTCAGATAGTCCGCAGAAAAATGTCGTGAGCCAAGCGTTATATTTACAAAATGAGATTTTAATTAGCAGTGCTGAGGATATAAGAAAAAGAATTAAAGAGTTGCCAGGAAAACCAAGCGTAGTTTTCGGGTTATCGGATGGCTCGATACTTTTTTTCTGCAAACTAACACTAGGGTACTTACACTACCTTGATCAGGAGCAACTAAGGACAAAATTACAGGAATTAGGAAGAGACCCTTTAGATCCAAACTTCAGTGCCCAAGACTTCTCTCAATTACTTGAGAGAAAAAGGGGGATGATCAAGCCGTGGCTAATGAATCCTAAAAATATAGCTGGTGTCGGAAATGCTTATTCAAATGAAGCCTTGTTTAGTGCAGGCGTTATACCGACACGGTTGATCTCAACACTAAGTCACGCTGATAAGGTGAAACTATTTGATTCCTTAGTAAGTATCATTCGTGATTCTATCCGCCTCGGAGGGGATATGGAGGAACCTTTTGCCGTATGGGATGATTTCACTGGGGGATATAATACTTATTTCAAAGTGTATGATCGGGCTGGTCAACCATGTTTTGTTTGTCAAGAAGCAATTCAAAGAGCAGAAGTTGGTGGTAGAAATGCATTTTTTTGTACTCACTGTCAACACTAATTTTCCCAATTTAAGTATTTAAAAATCTAAAGTGTAGAACATAAATCTAGAAACAAACCTAAATAAGGGAGGCAAATTATGAAAATAGAGAAACTCTCAGACAAAATTGTCTATATGGATGATAAGCTTACTAAACGAATCCTTTTTAAGGAAACCAGAGTTCTGAGCTTCGTATTAAATTTTCGACCAGGCCAAGGAGTTCCCCCTCACAACCATGAACAAAGCGATTTAATAATTCACGTTCTTGTTGGTCAAGGGGAAATGGGGGTAGATGGGATTATTCACCAGATTAGTCAAGGGGATGTTATACACTGCAAAGGAACCGAAGTATTTAGTTTAACAAACACGGGAGATAAAGATATGTCATGTTTTGTAATACTAGCACCTAATCCATCTTCGGCATATTCAATAGAAGTTTGAACAAGTAATAGAAACGAGACAAGACCCTTATATGGGTAATGTCTCGTTTTTTCTAGTACTATCAGAAAGTATAATACTTGCGTTATATACTGCAAGAAGGTTAATACGTGCGAAGACAGTATCTGCAAGAAGGTTTAACCCGTGCGAAGACGGTGTCTTCGTCGTCTGAAGCATAAGTGCAACTAAGGATGTCGCCTGCGCCTACGGCTGCAAGAAAGCTAACACGTGCGAAGTCAGTGTCTGCAAGAAGGGCTAATCCGTGCGAAGACAATGTCTTCGTGGGTGCCAGCCAGGTTTTAATCTTCATTATCGGATGGAGGGGGGGCCAATTTTGCAGATTGGATTGATTGGTCATTAATCAGACTTTCATCCTTCGCTTCTTGCTTGGGCTTCAGTTTCTGTCTTAGCCCCCGCCAGATAGCTAAGAGAAGCATAATAAAAGCTCCTGCAAAGGTAGACCCTAAGATTACTAAGACTAGTGGCACTTCTTTCGTGATCCAAAAAAGATGAATGGTTACCAAACTTGCATTTTGTACAGCAAAGAGTGCTATTAGAAGGGAACAAATAAGAGATAAGATAAGAACAAACATTAGCAATACCTCCTCAGTTAATAATAAACTAATTCGACTAAAAGCAACGAGATACCTGCATATTTTATACTAATTACTATAATATTCCACCGTAAGATTATTGTCTAAAGTATGTGACTGTGTATTCGATTGGAGAAGTGCTATACTAAGATAAAAACATTGGAGGGGTAAATGTGAAAAAGATATTTGTTATTCTATTATTATTAGCGCTTTTGGTTTTAAATGGTTGCACAAATAAGAACGAAATTAAACCTCCGATTGAGAATTCTAATCCACAGGAATCAAAGCAATCACTTACTATTAAGGATTACTATACCTATAAAGAAAATACGAACTATATTTATCAGGGTGAAGGGAATGAGTATGCTTCTTACAACGTCTTTGTGGATTATATCGAAGGAAACCGTGTTCAGATAAGATCGAATAACGGCGGGACAGAAACGGTTCAGGTTCTGGAAAATAAAGATGGTGAACTTAACCTGTTATTCGTGAAAGGGGAAACCTATTATCGAGAGAATCTAACCCAAAGCCCTGTAAATAAAAATGAAATTCTATTAAAAGAACCGCTAGTAAGCGGAACGAATTGGACCTTGGCAGATGGTAGAAAACGCTCTATTACAAATGTGGCAGTAGACGTAGCCACTCCTTCAGGTACTTACAAGGCATTAGAAGTGACGACGGAAGGTGAAGACAATAAGATTCAAGACTATTATGCCCCAAGTATTGGTCTAGTAAAAACTATTTTTACCTCAAATGAATATGTTGTTACTTCGACTTTAAGTAAAATAGAGAATAATGTGCCGTTAATTCAAACCGTACGGTTCTACTATCCAAATGTCAATGACGACAAGCTATATTTTATTGATAAAAAGCTGTCGTTTAAAACGAATGATCTAACAAAGATTATCTTTGAAAAGGCATTTAAAGAATTGCCTAAAGGGGAAATTTCCAAGGTTTTAAGCCCAAATGTTAAGATTAAAAGTTTATACTTAAACAAGGACAACATGGTCTATGTAGATTTTACAAAAGGATTGGTAAGTGAAATGAACGCTGGGTCAGGTTATGAAACTATGATCTTACAGAGTATCACTAATACACTGGGAAACTATTATGGGGTGGACAAAGTTTATATAACCATCGAAGGTAGTCCATATGCGTCTGGGCATTATATGATGAAAAAGGGTGAGTTTTTCCGAGTTGACCTGAAAAACAGCGTTAAACTACCTTGAACCCCTAATTCACTGGATGAGGTGAAAAGTCTTGGCTACATGTGTACGTTTCTTACAATGTGCTGGTTTTCGTTTTGACAGTCCCTCCTGGGATGGGTCGGAGGCATGGGCAAAACTCCGAAATCAAGATTTATGGCACACCTTCCAAGCGGTTATCACCCTTTGTCGTACAGAAAATATCGAATTTCTCTTCATAACTGGAGATTTATTTGAGCAAGAGTATGTGTGCAGAGAGACCATCGAAGGAGTAGCGAGGTCCTTCTCTGAATTAGACAATACGCGAATATTTATAACCCCGGGCAGGCGTGATCCCTTAATTATAACGTCTGCCTATCGCTTAGCGGTTTGGCCAAGGAATGTGCACATATTCTCCAGTAGGGTTGGCAGTGTCAAAATTCCTTCTCATAACGTTATAATTTGGGGGGCGGGTTGGACAGCTTATCATCAGGAACGACCTTTCCTTGATGGCTTCAAGGTGTCGAATGAGGATGCGATTCAGCTTATGCTTCTTTATGCTGCCGTAGATCCAGAGAACAGTACAGAAGGGTTTATTCCTATTCGGCAAGAGCAGATTTCTTCAAGCGGTTTAAATTATTTAGCCTTGGGTCACCGGGATGTCTGGAGCGGAATCCAGCAAGTTGGAGAAACATTCTGGGCAGATTGCGGTTCAGTTGAGGCCAGAAGCTTTCTTAGTGGGGGGCATCATGGTGTGCTCCTTGGCGAGATTAATAAAGAATCTTCTCGCTTTGAATTTAGGGAATTAGGTCAACGCCAGTATACTGAAAAGATTATAACAATTGAAGGGACTTCAACTATTAATGAGGTTGCGGCGAAATTACTGGCAGAAACCAGCTTTGAAGAACGTCAAAAAGACCTGTTTAGAATTAAGTTGACTGGAACAACATTGGACAATGAAACAATGGTCCAACCATTACAGAAAATCCTGGAGACTGAATTTCGTTTCATTGAAGTTCTTACTTCAGAATTGAGAACTTATCCGCAATTCAGATCAAATGGAATCTTAGCGGCAAAGAGCAATAGCGGTTATCCTACTCAAGCTCAAATATTTGTTGAAAAATTGCGAGAGCGCTTGGTTAAAGCCGGTGGATCAGAGGATATCGAGCACTGGGAGTTAGTTCGGAAAATAGGATTAACAGCGCTGGGGCAGGGACGGTTAGTCGATGAGGATTGAACGAATAAGGATTAATAGTTTTCAAGGTCTAGGGGATATTGATTGGATATTTCCCCTAGGCCCCGTGTTGCTTACCTTTAAGGAAAAAGGTTCGCAAAGGCTGTACAGAGATCTATTGCTGACAATGTTTTATAATCAACAGGAACTACAATACCAAGCAATTCCAGGTCAGAAAGCTTTGGTAGAAGTTTGGATCTCTAGAGAAGGTTCATCCTATCGTATTTGTACTGAATTCAAGGAAAAAGACCGTAAGTTTGAGCTGCATTCTTCCTTACTGGACGAAAATAGCCGAACAATTTGTCTGCCAGAAACCATGACGATTGGAGATTATTTGTTCAGACTTAAACATCAGGCTTTTTTACAAGGAGGGTTTGTAGAATGGCCAGAAAATGATCACTATGATACCTTTGCAAGACGTGTTCGCAACCTGCGTCAAGGAGGGGATGAGGGACTCTCATTAAAAAAAGTACGCGCTTCTATTGCTGGGGCTCAAAAGAGAGTTGAAGAACAAAAGGAAAGTATGTCTCTAGTAAAAGCTGAGTATGATGCCCTAAGGTTTGAATGGGAAACTGCACACCGTCACCAAGAAGAAGAACGATTGCTTGAAATAGAAATAAAGAATTTAGAAGAGAAGTTGATGATTCTTGATGAAAAGATTTCAATAACAATTGATATACAGAAACGATTAAAGCTTCTTACTCAAAATCCGGATTACCGTGAGTTACGCCAACTGAACGACGAGATTGAGAGATTGGAAGAACGGTTACACAACATAGAATTAAATTTAAAGACCATCTCCTCGGAAACTCATCTGAATTGGACCGACATTGAAGGTTTGCGGGAGGAGTTCTTGGAGTGGGGGTGTCTACAGAATAGTTATAGTTCCTTAGTTACAGAAACCCAGGCGCGGTCAAAACATATTACCGGGATCCAAAACCTTTTACAAACATCGGGCTACCAGGGCTTAGCTGAAAACGAGGATCAACGTTTGAGGCAGGCAGAGGAGGAAAGGGATACTGCCCAAAAGAAATTGCGTAAGCTTCTTGTTAAGAGACGAGGACTTATTGGACTCGAATTCTTATACTATAAAAAATGTGCTCATCTTCAAAAGTTATCCGTAATGGCAGATGTTACAGAGGTTGAGAACCATAGGATTGACCAAAAGGAAAAGCGTTTAGAGTGGTGGCGATACTCAAAACCAGCCAACTATTTTGATCGATTAGTACTGAAACCGCTAGGTTTGAAAACCATCTCTGAAAGGTTAGCCAATAGGCTGCACCAGTACTATAAACAATACAATGTAACAAACTATCAGGAATTTATCCGAAAGCTTAAGGAATATCATGACCTACAAAAACGAGTCAAGGGCATGAAAAAGCAAATGGAAAGACTGCAGGATAAAATAAGTCAAGAAAGTCACTTACGTCGAATTGTGGACTCGCGTAATAAATTATTAAAACAGGCGTTTACAGCGGTTCAGGCCGCTGACTTCTCACAGTGGTTAAAGGGATGGGAAGATTATCAACGAAAAAAACACCAACTATTTGAAGAATTAGATGAGTTGCATCGTAAGCTTGAACAACAGATGACCGTAGAAAAAAAGTTAGCTGAAAGTGCTGAATTCTTGCGCCAAAGGTTGAATAATTGGGGGATACCGACCGAGGATAGAGAAGAGGCATTTTCGGCAGTTTTAAAAATCGCCAATCAACTTCAAGAGAGAGACGATATCCAAAGAGAACATGCTGCACTTTCAGAAAGATTACATAACCTACTCGGCGATCGGAATATTGAAGAACTAGGGAATTCTTTAGAACCCATAGCAGAATTAGAACGTGAGAGCTGTCTTTCAAATGACGAAAGACGAATAGAAATGTCAGCATGGTATAAAGAACAAGACGAAATCCGAGAGAATTTAGTGGTTCTAAAACAACGTCTACAGAGTAATCGCAATGTTTCTTCGATGTCAGCTCTTGAGAAAAAAATCGATGAAGTTAAACGTCGTTGGAAGGCGTATGAAGACTTACGCCATGCTTTAGTTGACGCTGGGGAATTGTTGGAATTGTCCTGGCAAGAATGGCAAAAGAAACACGGAAAGACACTTGGTGATGAAAAACAGTGGATATATGACCACTGCTTCTATTCAGAGACTCAGTCCTTCATAGAAGAGACATCGGTGAAAAGGGAATATTTTTCCTATCGAATGGCTGTCGCCCAGTTAGTCCTTAGCGATACTATAGAGTTACCCCTGATTTTCTCGGTCCGACAAGTAAAGAATGAAGACCTGACTTTCTGGGAAGAAATAACCAACTATCTTCAAAAATTTTCATCTTCTAGACAGGTGATTTTTTGTGAGAATAATTCTAACCTTAGGGAAACTCTTGCGGGAAGAGGTTGGTTCATTTTAGGCATGGAAAGCTAATTAAGGTCCTTTAGATCATCTATAACTGAGTGAGTTGTGTAGATTTCCCCATAAGGTTGACAACAATGGCAGAATAATAGAAAATGATAGGGGATAAACTCAAAAGCGAAATGACGTTTATTAGGGGGGTTCTATGAAAAAGGTCAATGACATACCATTAAAGCACTATTTTGAAACGATAAAAGCTAAGATTTTCACAATAAAAAATATATCATGGAAATCTCCAAGAATAATTGGTGGGTCCATCGTACTTATGCTGCTCATGGGTAGTGGATTGGTTTATCTAAATTCAACAACTTCGGCAGTTTATATTGTTGTAAATGGAGAAAAGATTGGATTAGTTGCAAATGAAGCTCAAGCCGAGGAAATGATAGACCAAATTCTCTCTGAAAAAGGAGCTCCCCTGGGGATCGAAGCCAAGACCCATGATGGGATTACCTACTCATCCGTCCGAATCAAAAACGCTGACTTTCGTATGCTTTCAAAGGAAAACTTAGCAGAGGATATTTCCTATTATGTTGATGGAGTCATGCTGACAGTTAACAAGGAGCCGATTTTTGTTCTAGCCAAAGCAGAAGACGGTGACAAACTACTAAACGATCTTAAAGAATATTATGCTCAGCCTAGTGATAAAAATCTAGTATCATCGGTTGAATTTGAAGATGAAGTTGAGACTCAGCCGGTTGAAGTCCCCATTGAACAAGCTATTTCCTATGAGCAAGCTCTCGAAAAGCTAAAACAAGGTAATCTGCAAAAAGTTGAGTACACTATTCAAGAAAATGATTCTTGGTGGCTTATAGCTCGTAAAAACGATATGATGACTAAAGAAGTTTTAGCCAGTAACCCTGGAACGAATGAAGATACCATTCTAAAACCGGGGGAGAAAATTGTTTTAGAAAAGGTCAAGCCCTACATAAATGTGGTAAGTGAAGGAATTCGCACAGAAACGGAAACCATTCCCTTTGATGTAATAACTGAACAGGACTCAAGCCTATCGAGTGGGCAAACAAAGGTAAAACAACCGGGTAGTGATGGACAAAAAGAAGTACAATATGCTTACGTTCAAAAAAATGGCAAGATCGTTTCCCAAACCGTTAAAGATGAAAAAGTATTGAAAGAGGCTGTTTCCCAGGTCATTAAGAAAGGACCGCAAAGAGTAACAGTTGCCTATTCTCGTGGTAGTGGGAGTACTGCTTCAGGGCTATCCTGGCCCTTGAGAAGAGGAATAACTTCTTATTATGGATATCGTGGCTCAGATTTTCATACAGGAATTGATATTGATGGAGACCAGGGCGAACCATATGTAGCCGCTGGTGCCGGTAAAGTTGTCAGTGCAGGATGGGCCGGTAATTATGGACGTACCATTGTCATTGATCATGGTAATGGAGTGATGACACGCTATGCTCATTCTACTAAACTTCTGGTTTCTGTAGGAGAGAGTGTGTCCAAAGGTCAAAGGATTGGTTTAGTGGGATCAACTGGTCGCTCTACTGGGTCACATCTGCATTTTGAAGTAATTATCAATGGAAGTACAGTAAATCCACTCAAGTCTCTAAGGTAAGCAAACTTAGCTTGAAATGTCAAAAGGTCTTAGGCAGTCTATTCAAAGATTGTCTAAGACCTTTTTTTACCTTGACACTCAGACAACTTATCTGATATCATTGGGTTGTCAGTAAAATATTGTTTGGCTTAAAGGCTATATTTCCCAAAAGGAACGTAAGGGAACTGCCAAAGGTGGTACCTTGGTGTTATGATCGTTGAGTATCATAGAGCTCAGACCCATGATTCAACTCCTATAGTTAGTCTGAATCATGTATCTTTACCATGCGCTTTTTTCTTTTGGGAGCCCTAAAGGTTCTCATTGTTTGCCTTTTTGCCAGATGGTGCTCTAAAAAAGAGCAGGAACTAAATTTATTTTTGGAAGGAGATTACACATGAAACGATTTAAACTATTTCTGGCTGCTACTTTAACTTTGTCCCTTTTAGCATTAGCAGGGTGCGGTGCAGCTGAAACGAAGAACGATGCCAAATCTACCTTGGAAACCGCTAAGGAAAGAGGGTACGTAGTTGTTGGATTCGCCAATGAAAAACCCTATGCCTATCAAACACCGGATGGCAAGCTCACCGGAGAGGCTGTAGAAGTTGCGCGAACAATCCTCAAAAATATGGGTATTGAGGAAATGAAAGGGGAATTAACTGAATTTGCTTCTCTGATTCCCGGACTAAATGCTAAGCGCTTTGATATGATCACTGCGGGTATGTTTATTAATCCTGATCGAGCCAAAGAAGTGGATTTCGCTAACCCTGAGTATAGTATTGGTGAAGGTATTGCTGTTAAAAAAGGAAATCCCTTAAATCTTCATAGCTATAAAGACATTGCTGCTAATCCTAAAGCAATAATCGCAGTTCCTGGAGGAGCTATTGAGTATGACTATCTTCTAAAATCTGGAGTTCCATTAAAGCAAATCATGACAGTTCCTGATATGCCAGCTGCCCTGTCGGCTCTCCAGTCCGGACGTGCTGATGCTCTTACTGCAACTGGTCCATCTGTCCAAGCAACGCTTGAAACTGCTAACAATCCTGATTTGGAAAGAGTCATGGATTTTGAGCAACCAGTTATTGATGGTAAAGAAGTACGAGGATATGGCGCCACTGCCTTCCGTAAAGAAGATAAAGATTTTCGTGAGGCTTTTAACAGTGAACTCCAAAAGCTTAAAGAATCCGGTGACCTGTTAAAGATCATTTCTCCCTTTGGATTCACAGAACAAGAACTTCCCGGTGACAAAACAGCCGCGGAGTTGAGTAAGTAATATAAATTCTAATCAGTAAATAACCTTTCCGAAAGGGGTCGGTGTAAACCTATGTGGTTTGATATTCTCCCTTCTTTCTGGGAGGGAGCAAAAGTAACAATTGAATTAACCTTGTTTTCAGCGGTGATGGCCTTTTTCCTCGCATTTGCTGCGGGTTTTGGCCGACTTTCAAAACACAAAGCCGTCCGAATACTGGCCACTACCTATGTCGAGGTTTTTAGAGGGACATCATTGTTTGTTCAGCTTTTCTGGATTTACTTTGCCTTGCCATTGTTTGGTATTATGTTGCCCAAGATGCTTGCAGGTGTCTTAGCACTATCTCTCAATGCAGGAGCCTATGGTTCTGAGATAGTGCGCAGTACGATTATCTCCGTACCAAAGGGACAAACAGAGGCAGCTATTGCCCTTAATATGACCCCGTGGCAAAGAACTAGGCTTGTTATCTTACCTCAAGCCTTGGTGATGATGCTTCCGGCCTTCGGCAATCTAATTATCGAAATGCTGAAAGGCACAGCTCTTGTCTCCTTGGTAACACTTTCTGATTTGACATTTGTCGCAACAGTACTCAATTCCTCAATTATGCGTCCGACAGAAATATTTTCAGTGCTATTAGTCATCTATTTTGTCATCTCCCTACCCTTCACTCGAGGGATTCGGTGGATTGAGCACAGGTTATCCGCGGGGAGGTATTAAATATGTGGAGCTGGGAATATACTCTAGAGATTTTACCAGAGATTTTAGCTGCTTTGAAAATTACTATTTCAGCTACATTTGTAGCTTTTGCAGTAGCTTTAGTTGTGGGTCTGATTTTGACCCTCGCTCGCAGGTCCGCCTTTAAACCGCTATCCCTATTTGCCCATGGGTTTGTAGAGTTCGTCAGAAACACTCCGCTCTTAGTTCAACTGTATTTCATTTTTTACGTTTTGCCTGAGCATGGGTTGTCACTTTCACCTTTTGTTGCTGGGGTTGTTGGATTAGGACTGCACTATAGTACCTATCTATCCGAGGTATATAGAGGGGGGATTGAGTCAATTCCCCCAGGACAGTGGGAAGCTGCGAAGGCACTGAATTTTTCTCCGATAGACACCTGGAGAAAAATTATCTTACCTCAATCAATTCCGCCTGTAATTCCAGTATTAGGGAACTATCTTATAACTATGTTCAAAGAAACACCTGTACTCTCGGCGATCACACTTGTTGAGATAATGCAAACAGCTAAGATGCTTGGTTCTCACTCATTCCGCTATCTGGAAGCTTTTACGATAGTAGGCGTGATGTTCTTGATACTGAGTTATTCATCCTCCCTTATGGTGAGGCGCTTAGAAGTTCGTCTAAACCTTAGATAGGTTTAGATGCATAAATAAACGAAGGAGGTTGATCGTGTGAGTGTACCGTTAAAACTGATTTATCATGAGGAACCAACCAGGAGTATTGATAACGATCCTCGGAAGGCTGTAATAAAACCAATTGTCACCTATAGTAATATCAGTAAGTCCTATGGCGATCTTCATGTACTAAAAAATATTGATCTTAACATTGCTCCCGGCGAAAAAGTAGCTCTTATAGGGCCCAGTGGCTCTGGAAAAACAACCTTGGCCCGTCTGCTTATGACCTTGGAAGAACCAACATCCGGGACAATCGAAGTTGATGGGGAAATGTTGTGGCATCAAAGGGTTAAAGATAAACTGGTTAAAGCCAATGAGAAGCACTTGCATCAAGTGCGTGGCAATATCGGCATGGTCTTTCAGCACTTTAACCTATTCCCACATATGACAATTTTACGTAATGTCATGGAAGCCCCACGAAATGTTCTTGGTTTAAGTAAGGAAGAAGCCAAACAACGGGCTGTAACGATGCTTGAGCAAGTCGGTCTAGCTGGAAAAATAGATGCTTACCCCGCTCAGCTGTCTGGGGGACAGAAACAACGTGTAGCCATTGCTCGTGCTCTAGTTATGCGACCCAAGGTAATGCTTTTTGATGAGCCAACTTCAGCCCTCGACCCAGAGTTAGTCGGTGAAGTCTTGGAAGTCATCAAAGCAATTGCTGCTGAAGGGGAAATGGCAATGCTTCTAATTACCCACGAAATGGAATTTGCAAGAGATGTAGCAGATCGAGTTTTATTCTTCGATCAAGGACGAATTATTGAGCAAGGACCACCCAAGAAAATTTTCAATAATCCTGAGAGTGAACGCTTACAAACATTCTTAAGCCGTTTTAACAGACATTAAAAAACGCAAATATAATCCAATAAAAAATTTCAATTAAAGCGGGCTATCGGCCCGCTTTTTGGCGTGTCAGGGGGACGGTCCTTTTTGACACGCTTTTTGGCGTGTCAAAAAGGACCGTCCCCGCGACACGCGTTTGACACGCGAAAGCAACGAAGGGATCCCCCTTTACCCCCTGGGTGTATTCCAAAAATTACCCTTGAATAAAGGTACGATTTATGATATTAATAATACAAATACAGGTGGGGGGTATAGGGGGTATGGAGATGAATAAAAATGAGGCAATCTCTCGCAGAACATTTTTCAAAAGAACTACTGCAGCTGGTTTACTTGGGGCATTGGCAGCAACTGGTTTAGATAAGCCAGTTCAGGCTTCAGAATTGAGTAATGGAAAACTAGGTACTCTGATCGATTTAACCAAGTGTGACGGTTGTAAAAACTATCAAACACCCTATTGTGTTGAAGGATGCCGTATGCATAATCAGGAACGATTCCCTGAACCGAAAAAACCATTAAAAAAGTATTGGCCCCAAGATAAAGTGGAAGATTGGTCAGATAAACGAGATTTAAAAAGCCGACTGACTCCCTATAATTGGACGTTTGTTGATCATGTAAGGGTTGAGCATAATGGAGAAGAGCAAGAAGTTTATGTTCCAAGACGCTGTATGCATTGTGATAATCCGACTTGTTCGAAACTATGTCCTTTTAGTGCCATCACTAAGGATTCCTCAGGAGCAGTGTCCATTGATGATGAACTATGCTTCGGAGGAGCTAAATGTCGGGATGTATGTCCTTGGGGTATTCCCCAACGACAAGCGGGAGTTGGTCTTTACCTGGATATCGCACCAGACTTAGCTGGCGGTGGAGTTATGTATAAGTGTGATATGTGTGTTGACCTTCTGGCATCGGGCAAAAAACCGGCTTGTGTAAGTGCTTGCCCGAAGGGGGCGCTTTCCATTGGTCCTCGAGAAGACGTAAGAGCTCTTGCCTATCAACGGGCTGAAGAGATCAGAGGCTATGTCTATGGGGACGAAGAAAATGGAGGAACCTCGACCTTATACATTTCGACAGTCCCCTTCGAGATAATTGACGCAGCAATAAAAGCAGACAAAATGAGCAAAAAGGACGCTGCTCCAGGTCGTCCGGGGATGCCTGTTAATGTCGAAAACTACCTTTCTACGGGAAAAGGAATGTTAATGAGTGCCGTTATAGCCCCATTTGCGGGAGCAGCAGTTGCCGGCATAACAGCCTATCGGACAATGAAAGGGAATAGAGCTAAACAAACAAGAAATAAGTTACAGGAACAAGGAGGGGAGAATAACCATGAAGAATAGTCAAAAGCAGGATAAACTATTAAGGCAAAACTTTGTAAATAGGTTTGTCCACTGGACAACGGCCCTCTCAGTTATGCTGCTTATAGTTACTGGCTTAGGGCAACTTCCCTTGTATACTCGATATAACGTGACGAAATTGCCTGGAGCACAATGGCTTGGAGATTATTTCATAACCATTAACCTTCATTACTATGCTGCGTTTTTGCTCCTATTTGCTGTCTCTTTCCATATCGTGTATGCCCTTGCTCGAAGAGAGTTTGATATTTTTCCCCGCAAGGGAGACATGAAAGAATCCTATCAAATTATTAAAGCAATGCTGACCAAAGGAAAAGAGCCGGCCTCGGATAAATACCTTGCCGAACAACGTGTAGCCTATTTGTTCATTGGGCTAAGTATTCTCCTCTTAATTATTACTGGCTTAATTAAAACCCTTAAGAATGTACCTGGCGTCGACCTTCCGAACTCCTTTTTGTATTGGAGTACTGCCCTGCATAACCTTGGTACAGGTTTAATAATTTTCGGAGTCATCGGACACTTAGCAGCCTTCCTTCTAAAGGAAAACCGTCCACTTCTTCCTGGAATGTTTTCAGGATCAATCAATCGGGACTATGTTAAACATCGACATAGTCTTTGGTATGCTAAACTCCTTCGCAATGGCGAAATAACGGAAAACAGTGCAGGTTGTGATACCATTCCCAGTATTTCAGATAATCTAAATCTATGAGCGAAAGAACTCCCCGCGAAAAAACGCGGGGAGTTTCGTTAACAAGGTATTATACTTCCGCCAGCCAAGTTTTCTTTACCTTCCCTTGAAGACTGGTTTTCTTTTCTCGAGAAAGGCCGTAACTGCTTCGCGCAAATCTTCAGTACCGCAGCAAAACGTGGATTGTGCCTGTTCGAAGAGTAATCCCGCCTGAACACTACTTTCGTTGGCTAGATTAATTCCTTTTTTCGCAAAGCGAATCCCTGCAGGTGGAAAACCAGCCATTTTATGCGCAAGTTTCATAGCCCGCTCATTTAGAGTCTCTTTGGTTACCATAATTTCAATCAACCCAATTCGCAATGCCTCTTCGGCATCAATTTCTTCACAACCCATAATTAGCCGTTTAGCTTGCCCAATTCCCACTAAATGAGTTAAGCGTGTTGTTCCTCCCATATCAGGAGATAAACCAAACCGGACTTCAGGAATCGAAAATCTTGCATTATCTGCCGCAATTCGAATATCGCAACCGAGAATGAGTTCTGTAGCAGAACCATAACAAAGTCCGTTAATAGCCGCAATTACAGGGATCGGTAATTCCTGCCAGAAAGAGTATAGGTTTTGCAGCCACACAAGGTTATCCATTATAAACTGAGAACTGACATCCTTTAAGAATTTAAGGTCAATTCCAGCTGAGAAATTATCACCGTTAGCGTTAATTACGATTCCACCTAGGTCGTGATCAGCTAGGATCTCTTTTTGGATTTCATCTAGTTCATGAAGAAAATCTGTTCCAACTAAATTGAATCCTTTAGCATTATCCAGAGTTATTATTCCGATTCTACCATCCTTGTTAAAGTTCAGATGTTTACCATAGCTCATTTATATCCCCCATTCATTTAATTAATTTGTTATTGATTACATTATACCTGGAAATTCTATACTATTGGAGATGTAATCAGTAAAAAATGAATATAAATTCAGCGAGTATCTTTCAATATTCCCTATCTAATGAAGGCTATGAGCCACTAGGCTCTTTAATAGAACCTCAAAGACCTTTAGATAGTTTGAAAAAGAGTAGAGTCTAGCATGGAGTGGTATTATAATCAGATAGATAACAATTTAAAGAAAGTATAGGTGGAATATGAGAGTAATCATTGTTGAAGGAAAAACCGATAAACAACGTTTGCTTCAGCTCTTAGATGAACCTGTAGAGATTGTTTGCACCAATGGGACGATAGGATTAGATAAGTTAGAAGAACTGATTGCAAATTACAGTGATGATGAAGTGTGCGTTCTCCTTGACGCTGATGAGGCGGGCAATAAGGCACGGCGGCAATTTAAACAAGAGTTTCCTAACGTTCGTCACTTATACACTCATCGTATGTATCGAGAAGTGGCAACCACCCCGTTAAATGTTTTAGCTAGAATCCTTGAGGGTGCTTACTTCGCAGTGAAAATGCCGGAAGGCGAAGACGTTTATTGAGAGATCTTTCATGACTCTTCTTTGACATTAACTAGAAATCTACATAGACAAATTATTTATTCTGAATAGTAGGAATATAGTTTACTTGTGTAGAATTACTAGGAATGACTTATCGAAGAGGGGGAGAAACATTAATGGATGAATTAAACATGGAAGCTCGGGCGCGTGCAGGCAATAAATTTAAAGGTGGCTTAAATTGCGCAGAAGCAATTGTTCATACGTTTAATGAGATGCTGAACAGTCCCTTAAACCCTGAGGCTTTAAAAATGGCTACCGGTTTTGGGGGAGGATTAGGACATGCTGGTTGTATGTGTGGTGCATTAACGGGTTCAGTTATGGTTTTAGGGCTTTTTAAAGGTCGCAATGCTCCAGGGGATTCTAGAGAACCTGCCTATAACCTTGCTCATGACTTTCATGATCGTTTCGTTCAAAAATACGAAGTCACATGCTGTCGGGCCTTGAATACTCATGAGTTTGATTCACCAGAGCATTTACGTCAGTGTCTCAAACTTACCGGAGGTACCGCTAAGCTTCTAATGGAATTCATACAAGAAAAGAAATTAATTGATGAGGATTTCACTTGGCCTGCTATGGCCTAGTAAGGTTCACACATTCCTGTTAATTTTAATTAAGAGCAAGTAATCATCGTTCGATAGAACGATGATTACTTGCTCTTATTATTGAACTATGTAGGTTACATTTGACGAACAATGATACGCGTACCCTCAACAGCTATTACTTTAATCCTTGACCCACTGTTTACGAATGCTCCTTCTGTGACAACATCAAGTCGCTCACCATTAATGTCTGCAGTTCCAGCAGGGTGTAATTGACAGAGTGCAATTCCTTGTTTGTCTAAGAAGCACTCGTAGTTTTGTCTAGGGGTTACATACCCATCCTTTGTGGTTAGACGGGTTTTTAAGGCGAACCTATCCCAAAGAAAACGAGTTTGAGGCAAGCGAAAACTTAATAGGAATATCCCTGTTAGAGTAAGTAGTAATAAGCCTACGAAGAAGACTCCTTGGGCAAAGGAATCCACCGAAAACACGATCCCAGTAATAAGGGCTAAAACTCCAAATAGACCAATAATTCCTCCAGGAACAAAAATCTCTAAAACTAAGAGGATAATTCCCAATACAAATAACGTTATAACAAAACCGGTTCCCATTTTGTTTCCTCCTTTTACTTATTAGAGAAACCTTTTATTAGATATAACATGTTCTGCTTCAATAGGCAACAATATCCGCCCACAGTTAATTCCCGCACGAGAATTATTTGATGGCTAATCCTTCAGTAATAAAATATTTCTAGAGAGGAAAGTAATGAGACAGGCTTGCATATATATACTAAGCTTTATTTGGGAGGAATCAACTTTGGAATTAATGTATACTTTCCCAGCGGTTATTGGTTTAGGGGCGCTTCATTCACTGGAACCGGGGCATGGTAAAGGAGTAATTACGGCTTATTTAATATCTTCAGGTGCCAAAATCAAAGAGGCAATTATGATTGGTTTAATATCGGCATTGGCCCATACGCTATCGATTACACTGCTCGCTGTTTCTACGACGACAGCCATTAAAGTTCTTGTCCCAGAAAATCTGATTCATTGGCTTCAGTTTGTTTCAGGAATTGTCGTCATATACATAGGACTGAGCATAATTACCCATAGGATCTTCGATTATTATGAGAGAAGACACAAGCCCATCAATAGTTTTCATGTTCACGCCCATGATTGCAATGGTCATTGCAATCATAACCATATGAAGCCAGGGTCTAATCCAACAACCCGCTTTAACTTATTCCTCACTGGCTTTTTTACTGGGATTGTCCCATGTCCAAGTGCTTTAGCTATTCTTCTTGCAGCAGTATCAGCGGATCAAATTCCCCTAGGGTTAGGACTAGTGGGTGCCTTCTCAATCGGAGGAGCGATAACCATGGTGGCAATTGCTTTATTTGTTGTCCGAGCCAGTCATACAATAAAGAAATTGGAACGATGGCAAGTAGTAAATCGCCTTGCTTTGGTCTCCTCTTGCTTGATCATTTTTCTTGGTGGAGCAGTGATTTTTCAATCGTTAAGCCGCATTGGAGTATCTCCGATGTTCTAAAGCGCTATGTCATCCTAAAGGAGGAACGACCGAAGGTTCTAGAACCTTCACTATCTTACAAGGATGACAGAATATCTTTCGTTATCGTAATGCGGGTTACGCATAGGAATTCTAAACGAGATCCACACACCATGGTGTGTGGATCTTGACTTTGCTAAGTTAATTATAACTTAGCAAAGTCATTATTGACTGAATAAACGCATTTTATTTTGGAAAGATTCTGAAAAATATTCGTAATTCTTATAAAATCTTATTATGTAAGCGTAATTTTAAGTGCTTACGTTCTTTTTCTATATGGCCCAAAAATTGCAAGATAATGCAAATAAGAACAAAAAAGAACAAATAAGTAGAGAGGTGTAGGAGTTGAATTTGAGTTTTTGGAAAAACAGAGTTCTATTGTTTATAGCAGTAATTATGTTTTTCATTGGTCTTGTATTTAGAGAATCAAGTTATGGTTTTCTTTTATTCATCCTGAGTTTTGTAAGCTTGCTTGCTACCACAATATATCAAACACATCAAACATCCAAATACTTGGCTTTATCCATAGAAGCTTTGAAGAGAGGATCACTGGGGGATTATCTTATTCTAGAAAAGGGAGTTAGTGTCGTGCGAACCCTCTTAGGTGAGTTAATCCAGATTAAAAAACAAGGCCATACCGACAGACTGGCAGTTATAGAACTACAAAAAAAGCTTTTAAGTCAAAATGAACAGATTTTAGCCCTAAGTTCATTCTGGGAGCCAGATGCCTTTGATAATAAAGATGATCAGTTTCGAAATGATGGTTACTATGATAACGGTCGTTTTACTTCGTACATCTATCGAGATAAAGGATTAATTGAGGTAACCCCTCTAAAAAATGTCTACGATGAGCCATGGTATATCGTTCCGAAAAAGACAGGTAAGATTTCAATATTAGACCCCTATGAGTATGATCTAAATGGGAAGTCAATTTTAATGACTAGTATTATGCTTCCTATAATAGTTAATGGGAAATTTCTAGGCGCAATTGGTACTGATATTGAATTAAAAGAAGTTAAAGAAATTCAAAGAGATATTGTGTTCTATGACAACCCATATAAAAACTTCGATATTACTAAAGTTATGGAGGCTTTGCTGAAACGCAAGGATGTCTTTGGAATCCTGGGACAAGTTATCAAAGCTGCTAATACTAATCAGCGGGAGATTCTAAAGCATTTATCTATCACAGCACGACAAGTCACCAGTACTGCTCAAGAATTAACGACTATATCACAGCAATCAGCCATTGCGGTGGAAGAGGTAGCGAAGACTATTGAACAGATTGCCGGGAGTTCGACTGAGCAGGTAAGGGATATGGAAAATGGTGTACAACAAATGATGGAATTGGGAGAGATAATAAATAGGGACCAGCTAAATTTATACGATGTTAATAATTCTATAGAACTGGTTGAGACGATGAAGGACGAAGGCAGTGTCGCCATCAAAGATTTAACAGTAAGGACGGAAGAAAGAGAACGTTATACAGAACGAATCCAAGAAAGTATTATGGAAACCAATCATAGTGCAGAGAAAATTCATTCAGCCAGTCGGATGATTCAAGCAATTGCCGATCAAACGAATCTATTAGCATTGAATGCTGCAATCGAGGCGGCACGAGCAGGTGATGCTGGAAGAGGCTTTGCAGTTGTGTCTGAAGAGATCCGAAAGTTGGCGGAGCAATCGGCCCAATCGACAAGAGATATTGAGCTTATTGTACAAGAACTACAATCAAATTCTCAGAATGCAGTAGCCGTGATTGCTAAAAGTTCTGCAATTGCTCAAAAACAAGAAGAAAGCATAGAGATAACCGTTGAAAGGTTTAAGAAAATAGCTGTAGCAATCGAAAAGACCAAAGGGATAATGAATACGTTGAATCTTTCAGGTCAAGAGATGGAAAAGAAAAAAGATCAAATTATTGACATCTTGCAGAATCTAGCAAATATTGCGGAGTCCAATGCTGCCAGTACTGAAGAAATATCCGCTTCTTCAGAAGAGCAAGCTGCATCTATGGCAGAAATCGCAAATGCCAGCCAAGGTCTGTCAAAACTCGCGACGGAATTACAACAGTCTATAGATAAATTTGAAGTAGACTAGTATTTTAGGAGCATTACTAAAAGGCTGGCAGATTCTCTGCTGGCCTTTTAAATTCGGGTTATTTGGAAAGAATTATAAACGTTTCCGGATTTTTTAGTGTCTAAGATTAGGAATAACCATATTAAGGTAAAATACTAAAGAATCTATTTGCTATTTTGTAAGGAGAGATTGTTTATGAGAAAACTATTACCCTATCTTGGCTGCACATTGATTACTCTAGCCATATTGCTCAATGGCTGTGGGAGTATGCTTTCCTCAGGTGCTGATCAATCGGTGGAGGCGGCGAATCCTGTTGCCCAGGAAGCGTTGGCTGCTGCCCCAGTCTACAAACGAACAGAAATTATTTCATTACCTAACGAAGCAAAACAGCTCTTAATTGAAGGAAATCAACGGTTTATGTCGGGTAAACCTTTGAGCAAAGATCTTAGTTTGACAAGACGAAGTGAGCTGATGAAGAACGGTCAACATCCTTTTGCGGTAATTGTGAGTTGCTCAGATTCGAGAGTACCTCCTGAACTTCTATTTGACCAAGCCCTAGGAGATTTATTCGTAATTCGTGTTGCTGGAAATGTTATTACTCCCGTTGAATTGGGAAGTGTGGAGTATGCCGTAGAACACCTGAAAACTCCTTTAGTCGTTGTGCTTGGACACGAGGAATGTGGAGCGGTTACTGCTACCGTGCAGGGTGGAGAAACACACGGCAATATTGAATCGATTATTAAGAAGATAAGACCGGCGGTTGTTGAGGCTAAGTCCTTAAGTACAAGCCAAACAACGGAGAAAGAAGTAATTAATAAGAGTATTGAACTAAATATTAAAAACGCTATAGGAGATATCATGGAGAGTCCAATTATCCAAGAGGGTACTGCTCTAAATCAAGTTGAGATCATTGGAATTAAGTATGACCTAGATGAAGGGGTTGTAAGGTTCATCAATTAAATACCTGGAAAATGTGGTCAAAGAACTCTTAGAAGAACTCATCTTGTGATAAATAACTAAGAATTTAAAATTTGTTGCATATATTGGAGGCTCCTTAATACATATATTAGGGGGTCTCCAAAGCCTGTCAGAGAGTATTAAGTTACCACTTGAAAATCGAGTATACAAATACTAAAAAGGACTTTTGTTGGGCTATGTCGAATAGATTCTTTTGCCACCTATCTTGAAAAAATAAACAGTAGAAGGAGCTTTTATGGAATTAATAACCGCACTCATAGATTTTATCCTCCATATTGATCGACACTTAGTTGATATCATTCAGACCTACGGGACTTGGACCTATCTGATTCTTTTTATGATTATCTTTAGTGAAACGGGATTTGTAGTCACTCCCTTTCTTCCTGGAGACTCTTTGCTTTTTGTAATTGGGGCATTAGGAGCTAAGGAGGCCTTAGACTTTGAGTTGGCTTTGTTCCTTCTGTTGGTTGCGGCGGTAGGGGGGAATACCCTTAACTACTTTATCGGCAAAATGATTGGACACAAATTACTTGCCACAAAAAATTCCCGCCTTATCAAGAAAGAATATCTCTATAAGACTCAGGCCTTTTATCAGAAGCATGGCGGCAAAGCCATAATATTATCCAGATTTATTCCTATCATCCGTACGTTTGCTCCTTTTGTGGCTGGCCTTGGTAAAATGAGCTTTATGAGATATAGTTTGTATAATGTTATTGGTGGTTTTTCCTGGGTCTTTTTGTTTATGTTTGCTGGGTTCTTCTTTGGTAATATACCAGCGGTGAAAGATAATTTTACCTATGTAATTTTCGCGATAATCTTTGTTTCTCTGCTGCCGACAATTGTTCCTTACCTTCGGGGTAAAAGGCGATAAATACTAAACTCTAATCTAGATAATCTTCTGTTCATAGCTCAACGTCTCACAAATAGTGATTCGTTGAGCATTTTATATTTTTATACCTCTAATATAGGAAATGCGTTAAAAATAGTGTAATATTACACTAAAGGAGTGTAATATCCTATGACAAGAATGGATTTTATTAATAAAGCCTCAGAGAAATTAAAACTAGTCCGTGCTGAAGGTGATTATACCCAGGATAAAATGGCCGAACTATTGGGCATATCCAAGAAAACTCTTGTTCAGATCGAAAAGGGCCGGTCTACCCTTGGCTGGGCAGGTGCAGTAACCTTGTGCACAATTTTTAGAGATAGCGATGTCTTAGAGATGACCTTTGGAGGGAACCCTCAAGATATTATCCTCTCTTTAGCTTTCGACGATTACGAATATTATGAAAGAACCATGGGCGGAAAAGTATGGTGGAGTAATCTTGAATGCACGGATCACTTTAGAATCCAGCAGAATATTATTTCTAGGCACTTTAGGATCCTCGATAGTCAAGACCGAAGAATATGCTCTTCTTTTAATGAGCTTTTTATCAGGAAAAGGTTTCGGGAGCTTTCAGGAGAGGAGGAAAAAACTTGATGACATTCATTAAGGCCTATGTCAAATCTATGAGGCTTTATTACGCTTTTGTCACAGGAATAGCCGGTTGGATTGGCATGGCTTTTTACGAATATATAGCAGAGTCTCCCTTTCAGTCAGTGGAACTAGTTCCAACTACAGAAAAAAAAGCGGTGGTCCTCGTCATGCTTTTTCTTAGTTGGGGAGTAAATCAGATTATCAATGATTACCTAGGCTTAAAAGAAGACAAAGTGAACGCTCCGCACCGTCCTATGGTTACCGGTGAACTCAATCCCCAAAAGGCTTTGGTTTTAACGGGAATCCTGCTGATAATTACATTAGTAATTACCTACATATTTTTAGAACCAATTGCCCTTATTCCCGCAATCTTAGGAATCTTTCTCAATGTTTTATATGAATACGCTAAGGGTCATGGTATTTGGGGAAATATCGTTTTTGGACTGATGATCTCAACTTGTACTGCTTATGGCTTTCTGGCAGCCGGTCCAACCCAGTCTCCCTACTTTACATATAGTCGTGTTTCAGTCCTGATATTAGTGGCCGTTATGAATGGTTTGATGACTTTTTACACGTATTTTAAAGACTACGAAGGGGATAAGGCTGCAGGTAAACGGACGATTATTGTGCGTTTTGGAATTGATAAATCTAGATATCTGGCGGCCATCTCAGCGCTTCTACCGGCGGGAATCTTTTGGCTGCTTTATTATAATGATTTCATCGAAGCTAGGGTTAACAGTATGTTTCTCATTCTAGCTGGTTTAACTTTTTTCCTCGAGCTTTGGACTGGGTACCTATACTTTAAAAACCCCCGCGGAGAGAGAACCTACTACTCTTTGGTGGCGAATTTCCGGGCGTGTATCTGTGGTCAGGCAACCCTTATCGCCTTATTCAATACCGAACTGGCTATGCTTCTATTTTTAGTCTCTTATATGTTTGTGGGATTCTTATTTGATCTGCACACGGATCCAAAATCCTAGGAGGTTATTATGAAACTTTTCGAACCAGCTAGAATAGGTCCCTGTCACTTGAAAAACAGGATCATCCGATCGGCAACCTTCGAGGGAATGTGTGATTCCCTGGGGCGTCCACTCTCAGAATACCGACTGTTGTATAAGGAATTAGCTGCAGGAGGGGTTGGGGGGATCATCACAGGCTTCGCCTATATTTCTCCAGAAGGAAAAGCCATGCAGCCAGGTCAAGCGGGAATAGACCGTGAGGAAATGATTGAATACTATTTGCCAATTACCAGAGAGGTTCACAACTACGATTGTAAAATCTTTATGCAGTTAGCCCACACAGGCAGGCAGACAAGGAAACAGGAAACCAGCCAGGATGTTTGGGGGGTCTCCAGTAAGAGCTCCTTATATTTTGGAGGATCTCCACGGGAATTGACAACAGAACAGGTGTATTCCTTGGTCAGGAAGTTTGGGGAATCAGCAAGCTATGCTCAACGTGCTGGATTTGACGGTGTGCAGGTGCATGCAGCCCACGGTTACCTGATCCATCAATTTATATTACCCGGTATCAATACTAGGAAGGATGAATTTGGCATTGATGAGTCTAGTAAGCTAGGTACAAAATTCCTGGAATTGATTCTTCAAGAAATCAGGACTAAGTGTGGTAAGGATTTTGGGCTGTTGGTAAAGGTAAGCGGGAGCAATGACTATTTTACTCGATTTACACCTAGACAGTTTATCAGCCTGATTAAGTTTTTAGATGGTCAAAAAGTTGATGGTATAGAGATTAGTTATGGAACAATGGACAATGCTCTCAATATCTTTCGCGGAGATATTCCACTCAAAGTAATTTTAAAGCATAATCCTGTCTTTAAAGATAATATCAGCATTAAAACTATACCTAAGCTGCTTTATAACGCTCTAATTTATTGCATCATGAGGTCTAAATTAAAGCCCTTTACGCCGACTTATAACCTTAGCTATGCTAAAATTGCGAAAAATTTAACCAGTAGTCCTATAATAAGTGTTGGTGGTTTTCGAAAGGGAGCAGAAATACGAAATTGTCTAGAAAATGGCTATGCGGATTTCGTTAGTCTATGCAGGCCATTAATTTGTGAATTGGACTTCGTCCATCTACTCCAACAGGACGAGGATTACACCTCCAAATGTGTTAATTGCAACATATGCGCTGTCATGTGTGATTCTGACCGGTCAACAAGGTGCTATCGGCGATAAGCGGTTATGCTGATACAGATCCGTAAGCTGGCGGAAGATCCACCAGTTGAGCATAGAGTTGTTAATGAAAGGAAGAGGAAGATGGAAAGCAGAGTCATTAGCACAATACAAAGTGTTTTGGATAAACGACCAATAATCACCTTAGAGAGTCGTTTAATCGAAGATCTATTAGTCGATTCTTTAGACAAGTTGATGATCCTTTCAGCCTTAGAGGATGAATTTGCCATAACTATATCAGAGGATGATTTTGCGGATATTTTCACTGTAAATGATATGGTAGAGAAACTTAAGGAGGTAATATGACTCTAGCTGATTTTTACAATAGGTTGAATGTAGATAAGAGCCTCGCAAAGATCACGGGGTATAATCCTTATTACCAGACAATAAATTCAGGTCTCACTGGACGAATGCTGGTAAATGGACGTGAAATGATTGACTTAGCCTCGAATAATTATTTGGGCTTGGCTTCCGACAGTAGAGTGATACAAGCTGCAATTGAAGGAATTCATACCTATGGAGTCTCCCTTTGCGGTACTCCCATCGCTACGGGGTATATAGATTTATACCAAAGGTTGGAGGAAAGATTATCGCGCTTTGTTGGCTTGGAGGACACGGTTATTTTTCCTTCCTGTTACCAAGCTAATAACGGTTTATTTGCATGCGTTGCTGGGCCACAGGACTTAATTGTTGTCGATAGATTAGTTCATTCCTCCTTGATCCAAGGAATTAAATCCTCAGGAAGTAAAATTAGACCCTATCTGCATAATAATTTTGAGCACTTGGAAGGAATCTTGCAGAAATCAAGAGACTTTAGGCAAGTCTTTGTGGTGACTGAGTCTGTATTTTCAACCGAAGGTAGTATTGCCCCCTTTAAAGAGATCCTACAGTTGTGTGACAAGTACGGTGCCTTGCCGATTATCGATGATTCACATGGTATCGGGGTATTGGGAAATTCGGGCCGAGGAATTCTCGAAGAGCAGATGATTGAAGGATACAGAGGAATCTATACTGCCTCACTAGGTAAGGGGCTCGCTAATGCTGGTGGGATGATCAGCGGGGATAAAAAATTAATAGACTATCTCAAATATTACTGCTCTCATTTAGTATACTCCACTGCCCTTACCCCAGCGGTCTTGGCTGGTATCAATGCAGTTCTGGATATTATTTATTCCGAATTTGGCGATATTAAGAGACGACTTGTGGCTCATCAACGACAAATCTATGAAGCACTTCTTGAGGGAGGATTTAACGTCGTTTCCGGTGAGGCTCCGATTAATTCCATTCAAACGGGCAGCCGAGAAACTACCTTTATCCTTGCCAAAAAGCTCTATGAAGAAGGAATACTCTCCACCTCCTTCATTGAACCTGCGGTTCCCAGTAATCAAGGGCGAGTAAGGTTGATTGCTAGCGCTGGTCTTAGCCAGGAGACTATTGATGAAGCTATCAGGATCATCCAAAAGATAGGTTTCTTATGAGATATTTCTTTATATTAAATCCGGGTTCTAAGGGTGGAAAAAGCAAAGCAACGTTTGAGAGGATCGTTTCGTTTCTTCATCAAAGGGGAGTAAACTTTGATTATCGGCTGACCAAAGATCTTGATGATGCCTATACCCTCTCAGTAGAAGGGAATAAAAAGAACTATGATGTCATAGTCGCTGTAGGGGGAGACGGTACAATCAACAGGGTGATCAGTGGATTTTATGATCTTCAGGGCAGAAGGATTTCCAAGTCTAAGCTGGCAGTTATTCATACGGGTATGAGTCCTGATTTTTGTAAGAGCTACGATTTACCCCTGGATATCGATCAAGCCCTTTATGCTGTTCTTAAGGGAGAGTGTGAGAAGATACCGATTGGGAAGATTAATTATTTGGGTGAGTATGACAAGAGGCTGGACGGTCGTCCGCTCTGCCTTAATCATCAAAATCTACAAACCAGCTATTTCGCCTGCTGTTCTAATATTGGGCTGGGAGCCCTAGTGGCTAAAGGAGCTAACAGCGGGATTAGAGACTTAATCGGGGATTTTGCGGGGACGTTGGTTTCAGTAATTAAAACTCTGCTAAGGTTTCAGTCGGTAAACTTTACAGTCACTTTAGATAGCCGAAAACAGGTGTTGGAGAAGGTTTACAATATCTTTGTGGGTAAAACGACTTATATCGCTTCAGGACTTAAGGTGAAACATCAGTTATCCCATATAGATCCACGTTTTTATACCCTGACTGTTAAAAATGTTGGTCTTGCAAATTGGGTAAGTGTCTTAAAAAAGTTGTACAGCGCTAAAGAGTTTGCTAATAACAATACGATGTGTTTACAATACGCTCAGCGAATAGAAGTCTACGGAAGCAGTCAAAATCATGAATTAGAGTTTGATGGTGATCCTAGAGGGTTTTTGCCCTGTGTAATTGAGTCTGCAAAGGACCCTTTAGAAGTAATTTGTGATAAAAGTAAAGGTTAAGTTAATTAATGAAGTTACACCAAAAGTAGATAAGCAAGAGGGCTAATGATGAATAGAGAAAAGGAACTAATCGAAGTTATTAACAGGCATATGCCTAGGAGTTCTAGCCAACAAAATAATCTCTTTGAGTCAGACTCTGAAGTCGTCACTTTTGCTGGTAAAGGGCTTTTGTATAATATCGACGAATTTTCCGAAGAAGACTTAATGAGAGAAGAGGATCCTTATAGGTTAGGCTGGAATATGGCCATAGGCAGTATCAGTGACATACTGGCTTCAGGGGGCAGACCCAAATTCTACGCTCATAGTATGGTTATACGAGATTTATGGACCATGGACTATGTTGAAAAGGTGTCTCTTGGAATTGCCCAAGTACTTAAAGAAGTAAAGGCAGGTTTTATTGGTGGAGATTTTGGGATCTCGAAAACCTGGAGATACACTGGTTCGGTTATTGGAGATCTAGACGGTCAGGCCCTCTTAAGGAGTGGAGCAAAGGTTGGGGATGGGATTTATATTACTGGCCCAATGGGCAGAGGAAACCTGGAGGCTGCCCTTAAACTATATGAGCAAAACCCTCTAGTCAAACATCTTACGGGGAGATGGAAAAATTTCTTTCCCTTGAGAAGCAAGGAGGCAGAGCTAATTAGGCAATATAGCCATTGCTGTATCGATACAAGTGATGGTGTCTTCAATGCTTTAAGCACCATTTCAGAAATGAGCAGAACAGGTTTTGTAGTAGACAGCCTACCCTATATTAAAAGTGGTTTGTTTTTAGCAAAAACTTTGAACCTCCCTAAGGAAATGCTTTTTTTAGGAGAATGTGGAGAGTATGAATTACTGTTTACCTTAGGGAAAGAGATTGAAGAAGAGTTTGAGAGAGAAGCCAGAGAAAAGAAGTTAGTTGTTTATAAATTTGGCGAAGTAAAAGAACAAGGGATTAAATCTCTCCGGAAAAGAAACCGTGAGATCGATTTAAGTAACTACGCCCTGCGAGCCAGAGACTACGCAGATCCGAAAGATTATTTGCGAGAAGTCATTTATTTTCTTAAGAATACTTAGTCCGTTTAACCATCTCCATTTTATTTTCTATCAAGGATGACAAAGTTACATAATAGTAAAACTGCGAAGCAGAACATGCTAATCGAACTTCGTTCCTCGAACCTCGAATTTCGACAAAGGGGGCGGTTGAAGTAAAACGTAGAGTTGTTATCACGGGGATAGGACCAGCTACAGCCCTTGGTATTGGCAAAGAGGATTTCTCAGCAGGTATATACGGAATGAAAACATGTCTAACCGAAATTCCGAAGAGTTATGAACAGACCTATAAGTTTAAATCACGCTATTTTGTTCCCAAACCAAAATTTTCTCTGACAGATCTAGGATTCCACAAATCAGTGGAAGGGATGATGGAAGAGGCAGCCAGAATCTCCGTTCTATGTACGAAGCTGGCTTTGGAAGATGCGGGATTTAGGATTAGTGACGGGGAAAAATACCTGCAGGTTAGGGGGCTGGAAAATTGCGGCACAATTATCGGCATTGGTATGAGCAGCCTGCAGACCGCCTTTGATTCCTATTTAGCTCATATGAATCAAATAACTCATATCGCAGATAGCGAAACGTCAGTCTCTCAGTCTCCTAGGTTCAATAGAATGGTTATTCCCATGCTCATGACGAATTCCCCTGCAGCCTGGATTTCCATCCTTTTCGGGCTAAAAGGCTTCAGCTTTACTCTTAATGCCTCCTGTGCTTCAGGAAGCTATGCCCTTGGTGAGGCTTACAGAAGCATCTTAGAAGGCAGATGTGATGTGATCCTGACGGGTGGTGTTGAGGCCTTAGGGGAAAAGAATGGGGCTATCATGAGAGGGTTTGACATGCTCTCAACTCTAACTAGGGCAGAGGACGGAAGGCCCCAACCCTTTTCTCAGCAACGAAGTGGATTTCTATTTAATGAAGGGTCAGGATGTGTCCTTGTATTAGAGGAGCTCGAAAAAGCTAAGGCCAGGGGGGCTGATATATATGCTGAGGTTGCAGGGTTCGAAGCAGGCAGCGATACCTACAGCATTGTCCAGATGGACCCCAGCGGGGACAATATCTCTGGTCTTTTTGAGAGGATATGCCAGGGGATTAAGGTTGACTATCTGAATGCCCACGGTACTGGGACAACTATGAACGATGATATTGAGTCTAGAGTCATCCAAAGGATCTTTGGAAATAAAAACAACCAGCCATATATTAATTCAACCAAAGGTATCCTTGGGCATAGTATCGGGGCAAGTGGAGCACTTGAGGCGGCAGTAACAGCAATCTCCATAAAAGAATCTAGAATTCATGGGAACTTAATTTCAGAACCAATGGAAAATTTGAATTTGCCTTTGGAGACTTTCCAGACCCCCATTGAATACGCTCTATCCGCCTCCTACGGCTTTGGGGGGCATAATTCCTTGATTCTGTTCAAGAGGTATCGGGAAAATGAGTAGGGGGCAGGTCATGATCACCGGTGCAACTGGTTTTATTGGCAGCCATATTGCGAGGGTGTTCTGTGAAAATCAGGTCAAAGTAGGCTGCCTGGTTAGAAAAGTCAGTAACCTTTCTAATATCGAGGGTTTGCCAGTTGAGTTAACGACTGGTGATGTCAGGAATATTGAGGAATTGGTGAGAGCTTTCAGCGGCTACGATTGGGTGATTCATAACGCTGCCAAAGTAGCCGACTGGGGGGATTATGACGAATTCTATCAGACAAACGTCGTCGGTACTAAAAATGTTCTGACTGCCTGTGTTCAGGCTGGAATAAAAAATATCCTGTTAACTGGATCTAATTCCGTCTATGGAGAAGAAAACTGTCTAGCTGTCAAAAACGAACAATCCCCCTATAATTCTCACTATTCGTATTTCGGAGACAAACTGTTCCCCTGTAAGTTAAACTACTATCGAGATACGAAAGCCATGGCCAAGAAAGAGGCTTTGGCTTTTGCGGCAACCCATCATTTGAACCTGACTATTTTGGAGCCTGTTTGGGTGTATGGTGAGCGGGAATTTAACACGGGGTTTTATGAATACCTAAAGACGGCTAAACGTGGAATTCCCTTTATTCCAGGAGCGAAACAGAATAATTTTCATGTCATCTATGCCGGAGACCTAGCAAAGGCCTACTTTTTGGCTTATACAAAACAGCTGAAAGGCCAAAACTGCTTTCTAGTGGGTAATCAACGGTCCGAGAATATGGACCGGATCTATAAGCTGTTCTGTTCAGAAGCAGGAGTAAAAAAGCCCGGCAATCTTCCTAAGGCTGTAAGCTATCCAGTGGCATTTCTGATGGAGCTTCTATTCACCCTATTTAAATCTCAGAGTCCACCGCTCTTAACACGGGGAAGAGTCAATATGTTTTACGACAATATTGAGTTTTCAGTGGACAAAGCAAGTCAAATCCTTGGCTTCAGAAACTCCTTTAGTCTTGAAGAAGGGGTCAAGAAAACCGTCCTTTGGTATAAAAAGCAAGGCCTGATCTGATCAGCCAAGCTTGAATGAAGGGGGAGATAAAAAATGATAACAGTAAGTAATGTAACAGGCCTAGGAAAAGCCGTCTTCGGCTTGAAACTGAAACTAAGCATTTTCTTCCACTTCCTACCGACCCTTTGGAAGAGAGAAATTACGTTCAAAAGGTTTATTTTGTTGATGAAAAGACTTCTGCTTTTTGTGTCTCGGATGGAGCATAATAAATTTGTGAAATTAGGGGATAAGACAAGGTTAGGATTATATATCCCTGGTTTTCCTTCTTCCGCTTTTTATACTGCCTGTCAGAAATTTAGTCAATTTGAAGAGAAGATGCCCTGTACCACTGTTTTAATTTCGATTACCTCCGCCTGTCCTTATCATTGCACCCACTGTTATCAGAAACTCGATAGGGGCAAGGATACTAAGATCGATACCCTGATCCAGGTCGTTCGGAAGTTGCAGGACCTTGGAATTGCCTTCTTCAATATCGAGGGTGGAGAACCCTTTTTGGCTTACGAGCGATTACAGCAGATTTGTTCTTCAATAGATTCCAGATCAGAAATTTGGATAAATTCTACAGGCGCTGGTATGTCTAAGGAGAAGCTTGTGGAACTAAAGGCGCAAAATGTCACCGCTATCATGTTTTCTTTACACAGCTCTGTACCGGACATCTTTAACAAGTTTATGGGTAAAGAGTCGGCCTGGGAAACTATGGAGGAAGGAGTAAAGATGTGTCATGAGGCAGAGTTAGGGGTTGCCTTCAATACGTGCCTGATGAGAGAGGATTTCTATAATGGTAGGTTTGAAGAAATAATGGAGGTGGCTAAGGACTTTAAGGCTTGCCTGATCCAGATCATTAAACCTAAACCTGCCGGAGCATGGTTAGAAAAAGCAGATATAGAATTCACTCATAAGGATATAGAATATATTAAAAAGAAAGTAAACCGCTATAATTTACACACAGAGTTGGCAGACTATCCCTCCATCTCGGCTCAGATCATTGAAGAAGATAAGTCGGTTTTTGGTTGTACTGCTGGGGGAACGGATAGATTCTATATAAATGCTAAGGGCGATTTACAACCCTGCGAATTTCTAAACATCTCCTTTGGAAATATCAATGTGGATAATTTCGAGGATATTTATCAAACGATGCGCAGTCTCTTTGCATGGGGTGGAGAGTGTTTTCTATGCGAAAGCTGTGCACCAGAGATTCACAGGCTTTACAAAGAGAATGGGTTAACTACCCTTCCACTAACTCCGGAGCTTTCGTCGAAGATCTACAGTTCCTGGGAGCGGGGGAGGAAAACGGATTTGTATGAGCGGTTGGAGAGGATGAGGTAAAACGTCAGTTTTCCTCTCTATTTGTAAGACCTTAGATGATTTTACAATGTGGGTTGTGCTAGCGACTGTAACGACCCTGGTAACCTGGGAAATTGTGTAATTCTCCGGATGTAAGGATCCTAAATCCCATTTTAGTCCAAAATGTACGAGCCTCTGCGACAGATCCCAGAACGATGTATTTGAAGCCAAAAGCACTAGCAGAATCTTTAAGCCATTTGACACAGAAAGTTCCAATCCCCTTTCTTATAAGATGAGAAGGTAACGTTAACTGGTCCACGTAAATGCCTTGTTTAGCGTTACAGAAATGAAAACAGAATTGGATAAAATCTTCTTTAGTTTGATCATCTAAACAAACAATATCAGTACCATAATTCAATTGTTTAAGCTTAAGTTCGAAGTTTATATTTAAGGCGTCTCTTAACACTTCAACCCTTTGGTGAACTTCCTCGTAGAACAAATCCGTACTAAGTTCTCTTGATTTTATTACTGACGGTTCATAAACAAAAATTCCAGTGTCATTTGCATGAATGCCGCAATTCTGGCGCAACATTTATACATCCACTCCTCTAAAGAACCCTGTTTAGTAACAGGATATGTATATAAGGAATGAATGAATACAAAATATTCAAAAAACATAAAAGTTGAATTATTTCTCCCTTCTCTATGAACGAGCAGAATCCTTTAAGAAATGAAAATACTGTTTTTAATTATCTAAATGGTTAGGAGTCTGTCTAGGGGAACATTGCCAAAACAGATGTATTTAAGCAATTAAGTTTTCCTGCTCTGTTGACGGAATAGGAAAAGAAATATAAAACGTTGTACATGTGGGACTAGAATCGACGCAGATATTGGCATTATGAGATTCTACAATTTTGTAACATGTTGCAAGTCCCAACCCAGTCCCAGTATCTTTAGTAGTAAAGAAGGGGGTCCCTAGTTTTTTGATATTTTCAAGTGGAATACCACATCCTTCATCTTCAATTGCCAGCACCACCTTATCATCCTGTAAATAACTTTCAATAGTCAGGCAACCTTTTTCCTCCATTGCTTCGAGCCCATTGCGGGTTAGATTTAGAATAAGTTGAGTGATTTCTTTGGCATTTAATTCAAGATAGGTAATCTCCCCCAGAGTGAAGCGAATCTGTTTATTTTGAAAAAAAGCATCGGCTTCTAAAAGAGGATATAACTGCTCAAGAATGTCGTTAAGGTTTTGAAGTTTCAGTTCGGTTTTTTTTGTTTGAGCCAGGGAAAGGAATTCAGTAATTATTGAATTTGCACGATCAACTTCGGAAATCATAAGATCAAAGGTTGGTTTCAGAATTGCATAATCAGATTTTGCGCCTATCAATTGGAGATAGCCACGAATTGTTGTCAGTGGATTTCTTATTTCATGTCCTATACCTGCAGCCAATTGTCCTACAAGATTAAGACGGTCAAGTCTTGCCATTTCTTCTTCAGATTTTTTACGACTAGAAATGTCTTGAAAATAAATGGTAAGCCCATTTTGTATTGGGTACAGTTTAATCTCTACCCACGTGTTACCTAACATTTCCGAAACAATTTCATAAGTAATGGACCTTTTTTCATTCATTGCCGCTTGATAGTTAAGATGCGAGGCTTCATGGAGGTTAAATACTTCCGTTAGTTTTTTACCTAATAATTCTTCACGACACTTTCCAAAGGCTTTCTCAGCGGGACCATTTATGTAAGTAAATTCCCAGTCCGAATTAATTGCAAAAAAACTATCAGTCATGCTTTCGAGAATCGATACTGTTTCTTCTTTAGATTTAATCAAATCCTCACGCGCTGACTTTTGTTCAGTAATATCCCTATAATAGACAGATAAGCCAAATTGGGAAGGATATCCAGTCGTTTGATACCATTTGTCTTTGTAAGAAATACTTTCATATTCAAACGTAAAGGGTAACCTATTATCCATTGCTTTTTTATAATAGAGTTCGAGTAAGGTCCCTTTTGCTTGAGGAAATAAGTCCCAATATACTTTGCCTATAAGCTTTTCTCGTGTTTTTTGAAATAACTCAACTGCTTTGTTGTTTATAAAAATAAACCTGCCTTGATCATCTAACACGTAGAAGCTATCGGGCATGCTATTGATAATGTTTGCTATTAGTTGGTTACTTCGAGAAAGTTCTTTCTCTAATGTCAAGTATTTTGAAAGCTGTTTAAGCCTTTCTGTTTGCAATCGTTTTATTTTTGTAATGTCATTATACGCTAGCAAAATACATTCTTGATCGTCTATATTTATTTTTTCAGCAGAAAGCAAGAACGTGCCTATTGAATTGTATTTCGAAACCAGTGAACACTCAGTATTATGTACTATCCCTTTCAACTCAAGGGCATCCATAAGGCGTCTAAATTCACTGTCAGGAACACCTATCTCGATAGGTGTTTTACCAATAACTTCTCTACGTGTAAAACCCCTGACTTTAAGGAAACGATGGTTAACATCAATATATTTGTAATCTGATTTACGAATAATAGCCATCATATGAGGACTCAATTCAAATACTTTAGCAAATCTATCGTTCGCACCCCTAAGTTTTTCTTGGTCTCTCATCCGATCAGTTACATTGTTTATAATAGCCGCACATGCAAACTCGCCACTGGGTAGTTGAAAACTACACAAGTCAGCGACATAGTGTCGCTGATCATCTGTACAAATTTCTCGATGCAGCTGTTTTGTAGCATTCAAGAAGGTTCTTTTGCAATCCTCTGTTTGAACTAATCTTTCAATTACATTTAAAATACTATATTGCTTTTTCAAATTTTCACTTTGTAGAATTGGTCCACTAGTATTAAAAATCATTAAATTTATTGGACTAAAGTTTAAGATCGTATTTAGGATTGATGCTTTACGAAAGAATTCGGAAATCAAAAAGTAAAAGTTAAAAATTATTGTTGTTGCAAGTGGATTGATGATTAATACAGGGCCAGCAATTACTCTAAGAATAATTGTCGTATCGTTTCTCCATAGGTCGATAAAGGCAATAATTAATAGCGAGATACTTGACATAACCAACCCAATGAAATACCAAAACAATAGTCTTTTGCCATTTTGACTACCCTTCACATGTCTCCCTAAGATACTTCCAAAACAAGCAAAAATCATAATACTTAAGACGCCGCCCATTGAGCCATTTCCACCTACAAAATAACGATAAAGCCCACCAATGAAAGCTGCAGTTATAGCAGTAACTGGACCGCCAATAAATCCAGCTAATGTCATAGTAATATTTCGGAAGTCATAAAAGTGATCGTTAACAACCTCAATTCTACCTTTAATAACATAGATAGTAATAAGTCCAAATAGAATACCTAATAAAACACGAGAATAATAGTTGCTTTTGAGAGATAAATTAATCCAAATCACAATACCGCATAAGAACAATACATCTAATACATTGGATGCAAAGTCATGATACAAAATAACTACCTCCATTATGTAAAAAAATATTTACCAATAATTAGATTGTACATCCAACGTTCCCAATAATTTGTCATATTTTTTTGTCGGATAGGAGTAATAATTTGAAATATTAATCGTTTGAATGAATTAAACGTCGGCTTAGAAGAATACCTATAGTCCACCCAGGACGTATAGCAATCGATAAAACAGTATGTGAAGCAACGTAGAAAAGTGAAGAAATAACGAGTAATCGGGAGATTATTAATTTTTTAACACGAAATACCACAACAATGAAAACGCCTAGATGGGCCCTGATTGAAGGTAGGAGTAGAGACAGATGAAATAAAACCAGGAGGTGTGACATGGCTACGAGTTCGGATTTTATAGATTATGTTTGTGAACAGATCTCAGGAGCAGGTACAATCAGATATAGAAAAATGTTTGGCGAATATATGGTCTATGTGGAAGAGAAACCTATTCTTCTGGTTTGTGATAATACAGTTTACGTAAAAATCCTTGATTGTATCAGGGATAAAATGAAAGGAGAACAAAAAGGCTTTCCTTATGATGGCGCAAAGGAGTATTATATATTGGATATTGATAACAGGAAGTTTAGCAAAGAGATCATATCGCTGCTGTTGCCCTTCATCCCTGTCCCTAAGCCGAGGAAGAAGAAGCAAAGGGCAAGTGAATGAAGCGAGGAAAGGGCCCATTTCACTCTCGGAGAAGGTTTGAACAAGGAAAGGTTATGGTCAGTCATTACCAAGTTCCTGGGTTACAACAAGGACAACACTTAGCCTATCAGTTAATACTGGTGGGCTTATTAGTTGTCCCGATCATGGGATGAATATGTTAAACCATCCGTCAATATTACTTCGTGATCAACAATTATGACGGCTCGTTTAGAGTAGTGACTTGAATAAAACTAAATATCCACACATAAGTAGCAATAGTAGAATTATACCTCGCTTTTGTTTAAGTGGGTCATTTGGAGTAAGAACATCATAAAACGTTGGACAACCTGATTAGAACTTAGGACAAGGGGGAAAAGGATGTGGATGATGCACCGAGCCGAATATTTCTGCTTTGTGATGCAGATGAATGTGCCTTTAATGAGTTACTACAGGAGGCCAGGAGCAAAGCAACTATTAAAGACCTCGAAAGTGAATACGAGAATTGGATTACCATATATGGAAAAACCATAGAAATAGAGACTACTCGGAAGGGTATTCAAAATAAATTCATTGGATGCCAAAGTGGCCTTATTGCTTATGTAGACAGGAATCGCATACGGTTCTTACCTTTCTCCTCAAATACGTCGGAATCGTAGATATGGAATGTTAAGACTATCTCCCCTTAATTAAAGCCAAATTTTCATGGACAGTTAACACAAAGGTAAAGCCTGGTTTGAAAGGATTAAACCTGAGGATAGCGCTAAAGTATCACATTACGATTCCTCTCGCCTGCCCATCCCCAGAGAGCGTAACTGGTTTGGTAAAGAGGCACTGTTGCAGTTGAGGGAATGTGCTAGGGTGGTTGGATTTGTAAGTAGCTAATCTGAGGTAGTATTGGTAACAAAAGTTATGTAATTCGCTGAATTTTTTACAAATTTTAATTGATTTAAACTAAAAATAATTATAAAATAATTAAAAGCACTTATGAATTAATATATAGGAGGAAGGACATCTTATGGAAGAGTTTAGTTCTAAAACGGAAAGAAATTTATGGGAAGCTTTTATAGGAGAATCTCAAGCCCGCAATAAGTATACGTACTATGCATCCATAGCTAAAAAAGAAGGGTATGAGCAAATCAGTTCATTTTTCTTGGAAACGGCTGAAAATGAGAAGGAACATGCTAAAATATGGTTCAGAGAACTTGGCGGTATTTCAAATACTATTGAAAACATGAAAGCGGCAGTAGCCGGAGAAAACAGCGAATGGACTGATATGTACCCGAGAATGGCTGCTGAAGCTAGGGAGGAAGGATTAGAGCATATTGCCAAGTTATTTGAAAATGTAGCAAAAATAGAAAAAGAACATGAGGAACGTTATAAGCAACTTTTAGAGAACCTTGAAGAGGGAAAAGTCTTTAAAAAAAATGGCAAGGTTTATTGGAAATGCAGAAACTGCGGTCATATTCACGAGGGAAGAGAAGCACCTGAGGTATGTCCAGTCTGTGAACATCCTAAAGCATATTTTGAAGTTCGAGAACAAAACTATTAAGAGCTTCTTGACAAAATAGCAGCAACCCTAAAGTCAATAGGATTGAAAGTGGGTTGCGGAGCTTTGTCGTTTGTTAGGGGAACTGACGCTGAATAATCAGCGTCTTTTTGTTTGTTAAATACTAGCCAATTCCAGCGTCAGTAGTCGTAATATCTGTATTTAGGTGTCGTTATCTGGGGTTATGCAAGTACTGCGTCAAGCCAGAAGGTGAAGGAATTATTTTCTAAGGTTTGGGGGTCTGTATTTAACTTGGAGAGAAATTCTATAATCAAAGATTCGAAAGCCAAGAACACGGTCTCTCTATAATACTGGTACACGCCCCTAAATCAAAGGAAAAAAGGTAAATACGATGGAGAGTGATTTTTTTGGGGTGAATATCGATTAAAGCAAAGCCTAGGCGTTTTAGGCCAATTTAGAGTTGTCGTGTTACAAATAAGGGAAATTTTGGGCATAATAGTTAAAATGAATTGTGTAATGATACATACAAGCATTCAAGTGTACAAGGAGAATTAAATTGTATATACGCGAGCAAGTTGTTGACGCCATTGAAAACTGTTTAGATGAAGGTGAGCGGAAAATAATTAGGACAAGATTCGGTATAGATGACGGAATACCCAAGACCTTAATTGAAATTGAGGTTAGGTTTGGAGTGGATCGTGAACAGGTCCGTGAAATTGAAAAGAAAGTCCGTACTTATCTTAAGGAACACTGTTAACTTATTCGAGTAGGTTTTCTTTGGGCGGCAGTTGCCTTACTATACTCTTTTAAAATTAATGTAAACACAATTATGAATAATAATACTGCCGGAGTTTGCGTTACGGGACGCAGTGTGGCGAAAGGCTCATTCCTTCGCCACAAAGTGTTCCTTTGTGGTGGGTGGATCATTTGAGGATCGCGGCTTCGGCGAAAGTCTCCACTAGAGACTTTCGTATCACTAGGTAAACAAGCGACAGATTATCTCTAACGAGGTAGTCTTCTGTTTTTTCCAGTTTTAGATGATAGGGTGGATGGGTACCTGTTAGTGATTTGTGAGCAATACACCAAAACATGTTAACCACTCGTATTGGAGATGTAAGAAATTCTCTAAATACAGTCTTCTCTCTCCAGATACTGTGGCATTGCTTTGTGCCCGTATAATAAATAGGTGTCATTTTTTTGTGTACACTAATATTCATTTAGCAAATGTCGTCGCCAAGGTACTTGAGTTAAGATGATTACCAAGGCGAGTGATTAAAACGAGCGTATGAACCAGTATTTTTCGAAAGCAACTTTCGCCCAATAAGCAAGCGTTGTTGGTATTAACAAAGTTATGAAAGGCTGAGGTTTCTTATAATAATGAACTGCCGAGTAGCACGCGCGTCCAAAACCGGTATTCATAATACACATGCCTTTCCTTTATATCGATATTTTTAGGTGAGATGAATCTATTGCATTTAGAGGAATATCGGGTCTAATGCAAAAAGCCTAGGCATTTACCTAGGCAAAAACCATTAAGCTGCTACAGGGGTTGCGGCCCATCGCAATAATGCAAACAAATATCCTAAAAAGCCAAAGTATCCTAATAGCCCAAATATCCATCCCATAAGATTTAGAAGGTTTTTCTTAATATACTATTCAGCATGTCCATTGAATGTTCATAGATCAACGATTTGAAAAGGTAATAAGAGTAGACTAATTGCAAAAAGGGTGTTACTGGTTTAGCAAAGAAATACTGGCGAATAATGTGCTGGATATCTAGAATATAAGTAGAGTAGTAACACTTATTGGACGGATCAACGTTTAGACGCTTGAATGAGAATATTTTTTTGTTTTTCTATTTCCATGGAGGAAAATGGGAAATGATTAAAGAATAGGGAATGTTGGTAAGTTTTAAACTGACTCTTCATGGTGAACTTAGACTTAATAAAGTCGAGCGGAGAAGGGGGAACTTATTTATGGTTTGGATGAATGTTGATAAACCAACCAAGAAGTGTACCTTACACATGAATAGTAGCTGTACCTACTTGCAAAAGAAACGTGAGACACCCAATAAGGGGGTCGGAAACTTAAAACTAGACGGAGGATGGTTGAGTTTTGCAGATCCAAAACTAGCAAAATTATATCATCATAGCAATTTGCCTGAGTACGAACTTATTGACCATTGTTAAAGCCGAGGTGGAGAGATTTGTTAATCGATCATTTCTTTTCAATTGATTCGAAGGAATATATTGAATCGATCGAGGAAAACGGATTTGTATGTTGGAGGGGATGAGATAAAATATAATTTTCCTTTCTTATTCTACGACTCTAAACCTAACATAAAAGGTTGTTCCTTCAGGCCTTGTTTCTATACTGATAGAAGCATTATGGCGAGATGCTATACCGTAGCAAATACCCAAGCCTAGTCCTGTTCCATCTTTTTTAGTCGTAAAGAAAGGTGTTCCTAATTTCTCTAATACTTCAGATTTTATCCCTTCCCCTTCATCTTTGATTGCAAGAATTATATTTTCTCCTTCGAATAAGGTTTTAATCGTTAGCGTACCACCAGCATTCATAGCTTCTAGTCCATTTCTGCAAAGGTTTAATATCAGCTGTCGTATTTCCTTACTATTTAATAACAAATTTGGAACTTGAGATAGTTCTATTCCTAGATATTTATCCTGTGTGTAAGCATCAGCTTCAATAAGAGGTTTGAGAGACTCTACAATAATATTCAAATTTTGCAAATTCAAATCAGTAGGAGTATTCTTTCCTATTGACAGGAATTCAGTAATTATTGCATTGGCTCGATCCAATTCTTCAATCATTAGTATAAAATAGTCTCTGTAATTAAGACATTCTTCTTTATTTTGAAGTATCTGCAAGAATCCTCTGACTGTTGTCAATGGATTTCTTACCTCGTGACTAATACCTGCTGCCATTTCACCAATTAGATTAAGTCTATCAAACTTGACCATTTGCTCTTCATATAGTTTCTTTTGTGTAATATCCTGAATAAAAGCAATAGCGAATTCATAGGGTTCCTTAGATTGTGCGATAGTTAAACTAGCCCAGAGGATGGTCCCGTCTTTTTTAATGTAACGTTTTTCAATTTCGTAATAATCCCGGTTGCCATTAAACAATTCGTATGAGAAATCCATGTCTTTTTTTACATCTTCGGGATGGGTGATGGTCATCCAGTCCATGCTTGATATTTCTTCTTGCGAATAGCCCAGCATTTCCTCAATCGCACGGTTACATTTTTGTATCTTACCATCGAAGGTTGTTGTGCCAATACCCAGCTTGGAATTATCGAAAATAGCCTTCAAATATGCTTCGCTCTGTTTCCGTTGGATAATTTCTTCTTTAAGTTTTTTCTCTAACTTAATTCGATCTGTAATATCATGGAATATGGTTGAAGTACCGTAAACTTTACCGTTTTCGTCAACCAAAGGAGCGACTGATAATAATACATTAATAATTAGGCCCTGTTTGGTTATTCTTTCAGTTTGGAAACTATTAGATTTGTTTTCAGAGCTAAAGATATCTAAACTATGTTCTGCATCTATTAATCCTTCGGGAACTAGGATTGAGTTATGTTTACCGATTATTTCTTTATCCTTGTAACCAAACATGTTCTCTGCCGCATAATTCCAAGTACTAATTACTCCTTCTAAAGTCATACTTATGATCGCATCCTTAGACGACTCGACAATAGCAGCAAGTTGGATCAAATTATTTTTAATTTGTTTTTCTTGTTTAATATCCCTGAAGAAGACTGTGATTCCATTTAAATAAGGATAAGCACTTAATGAGTAGTAGTAATCTGATAATAATCCATCAGTTTCCCAATACATTGGAATATTATCATTCTTTGATTTATGAAGCTTTATGTAAGATTCGGAGCCAACAGCTTGAGGAAACTCCTCCCATATATTCTTCCCGATTAAATCTTCTCGCTTAAATGAAGCTTGTATGGCTCCTTTGTTAATATAGGTGAAGTTCCAATCATTATCAAGAGCATAGAAGCCATCTGTTATCCCCTCGAGGATAGTATTTAACAAACAAATTGAATTATCATATTGTTTGTTTGATTCTTTTAAACTGTTCGTATAATGTTGTATTTTCTCTAATACAGGGGTTAGTTCGGGTATTTTAGAAAACTGTGCTTCATCCTGCTTTTCTTCAACGATCTGCTGGCTAAATGTATTTAAAAGACTTAAAGTTTGACGGACACTCCGTCTAATGTACTTTAAAACACTAAACCAAACGATTAAGCCCATTATTATTACTTTAGCTGCAGCAAGTATAGAAAAAAAATATAGATCATCAATCTTAAGATTCGTCCAAGTATGCCCGATCATGTTTCCCTTATAAACGACTGGTACGGTTACATTTAAAATTGGCTTACCATACCAACCTATTGATGTGTCATTAATTATAAATTCCGGTTTCCCAGATTCATAAGACTTAAAATAGGGATATGAACTAGGTACTTCTTTAAGTAACAAAGGATCAAAGTTGGGAGCAATGGTGATAATAGAGTTAAGTTCTATATCATAGTACCCCATACCAACATTCTTATATTCCTTAGAAATATCGTTAATAGATGTTTGAAGTATTTTATTCGTTGCTAATACCTTCTGATTGTATGATAGATCTGTTTTTTCTTTGATCTTTGATATATCATCAAAATGACTCGTGACTTGATTAAGGATTAACGTTGCAACTGACAATAATTCTTTTTCTTTAACTACACGCAAGTTGTTCCAGGATTGCACGGCAACTACCATAGACCAGAGACAGATAGTGATAACAATGAAGACTGTAATTTTTTGTAATACAATATCTGTAAATGTATTTTGCTTACTTATTACTGATTCCTCCTTATAAACACTTAGGCATCCACAATATTGTTAATCGTAACACATAATTAACTGAATAATTGTCGAAATACAAAAAGAATAATTGGATTTTGGCCAGTGGAAAACAAAAATTTAATTTTGCTATTGGCCTTGGAGACAGCGAGTTGAAGTCCATAATGGTATTTTTGGGGGATATTTAGCAATTACCTAGGTGGTTTTGCTGTTATACCGTTTGGTAAACGAGGTTAATACAATATTAATATGTAAAGACAGGAAGGCCCTCTTGACAACTCAAAAATAACATATTATCATTAATCGACAGACAGTCGGTCTATAGTGAGGAGATGTAATTATGAGAGTTGTCAAAGAAGCCGAAGAACGTAGGAACGAAATACTTGACGCTGCGGATGAGCTATTCGGTCAGAAGGGCTTTGACGGAACAAGCACAAATGATATTCTCGAGAAGGTCGGAATTGCACGGGGAACCCTCTATTATCACTTCAAGTCGAAGGAGGATATTATGGACGCCCTGATTGAGCGGTATAATGTCCGTATTTTACAGGCGGCGCAGGAAATTGCCGCAGACAAGAGCATACCCGTAAGTGAGCGCATTATCCGCGTTGTAATGGCACTGAACATAAGTGGCGGAAGCAGCAAGGAAATAATAGAGCTCATTCACAAGCCGCAGAACGCCCTTATGCATCAGAAAATACAAAAGGTTATCATCAACGGCGTTACACCTATACTGGCGGGAATAATCCGCGAGGGCATTGAGCAGGGGCTGTTCAGCACACCTTATCCTTACGAATGTATGGAAATGATTGTAGCATATACTAATACCGTGTTTGATGATGATATGGTTATAATGACGAACGAGGAGCGTGCATTACGCATACAGGCGTTTGTTTACAATGCAGAAAGGCTGCTTGGTGCTGAGAGTGGAAGTCTTGCTTGCGTTACGCAGATGTTTGGCAGCGGAAACGGAGGGAGCAATGAATAATTCGAAGAAATCCTTCAAAAAGTTTCTTCTTCTGTGGTCGGGACAGCTTATTTCAGGAATAGGGAGTGGGCTTACATCATTTGGGCTTGGGGTATATGTTTTTGAGCAGACGGGAAAGGCATCGGCAATGGCACTTGTAATCTTGCTTGCGTTTCTGCCGTCCCTTCTGTTAAGTCCCGTGGCGGGGGTGTTTGCGGACCTCTATGACCGCCGGCTTCTAATGGTGCTGGGCGACAGTCTTTCCGCGGTGGGGCTTGTATTCATTTTAATTTGTATGCTCCGCGGAGAAGTACAGTTATGGCAGATCTGCGTTGGAGTGACAATAAGCTCGGTATTTGCATCGTTGCTTGAGCCCGCCTACAAAGCTACGGTTACGGATTTGCTTACCGAGGAGCAGTACACAAAGGCAAGCGGTCTTGTTCAGGTGGCAGGCTCGGCAAAGTATCTGATTTCGCCCATAATCGCGGGATTTTTGCTCACAGTATGGGATATAAAGCTACTGCTAGTAATCGACATATTCACATTTTTTGTAACGGTCACTGCAACTCTTGCTGTACGCAGCGGTCTAGCCTCAAAGAAATGCGAGCAGGCAAAAACCTTTATCGGTGAATTTAAAGACGGCTGGGGTGCCGTTTGTGGAAATAGGGGCGTGCTTGTTCTTGTAATAATGACCTCCGTGATAACATTTTTCCTAGGCTTTATACAAACGCTTTCCATGCCTATGATACTTGTTTTTTCGGACAGCTCCGTATTAGGAACCGTTGAAACAATCGCCGCTTCGGGAATGCTTGTGTCAAGTTTAATTATAGGAATCCTTTCAATTAAAAGGGGCTTTGTAAAAATTCTTACGGTCTCGCTGTTTTGTGCCGGACTATTTATGGCCGCCTTCGGACTGCGCGAAAATATCGTACTTATCAGCGTTTCAGGATTTCTATTTTTTGCAATGCTCCCCTTTGCAAATACTAGCCTAGATTTTCTTATCCGCACCAACATCGAAAATGAACTTCAGGGCAGAGCGTGGGGGCTAGTCGGTGTAATTTCGCAGCTCGGATTTGTTGCCGCTTACGCACTTTCGGGTGTGCTTGCGGATTATGTATTCACTCCTTTGCTGCTTGAGGGTGGAATGTTTGCTGACAGTGTGGGAATGATCATCGGCACCGGCAGTGGCAGAGGGACGGGATTTCTCATTGTCATCGCGGGAGTACTTCTATGTGTTACCTCGGTAATTCTGTATAACCTAAAGTCGGTTAAAAATCTTGAAATTAGAGGTGATTTATGTATTACAGGATAATCCGCAATGACATTTTAAAGAGCAAAGCGATAACTCTGACAACAACAATATTTGTCGCTGCAGCGGCTATGTTAGTCTCCCTTGCGGCGATACTCGTCGTAAATCTGTCCGGCTCCATAGATACACTTATGAAGCGGGCGGAAACTCCCCATTTTATGCAGATGCACTCGGGTGTAATTGATATTAAGCGACTTACAGCTTTTGCAGAACAGAATGGCCATGTCGATGAATTTCAGGTACTTGAATTTCTCAACGTCGACGGCGTGCAAATTGTATTTGGCGAAGGTTCGCTTGGGGATAATGTTCAAGATAACGGTTTCAGCATCCAGAGCGAAAAATTCGACTATCTTCTTGATCTTGACGGAAACGTCATAAATGTATCCGACGGTGAGCTTTATGTTCCCATATGTTATATGAAGGACAACACCGCAAGGGTGGGCGATAAGGGAGTGATATGTGGTAAAGAATTTACGGTTGCGGGATTTCTCCGGGATTCCCAGATGAATTCTACCCTCTCTTCCTCAAAGAGATTTTTGGTCAGTAAAAATGATTATGCCGAAATAAGGAACCTTGGAAGTACGGAGTATCTGATTGAGTTCAGATTAAAGGATTTGTCGGCCCTAGTTGCATTTGAAACCGCTTACATCTCCGCAGGACTTGAAGCAAACGGACCTACGATTACATATCCACTTTTCAGACTGCTTAACGCAATTTCCGACGGCATGATGATTGCGGTCATCCTTCTTGTGAGCGTGCTAGTAGCTGCAATAGCATTTATGTGCATACGCTTTACCCTCCTTGCGAAAATCGAAGACGACTACCGCGAAATAGGAGTTATGAAAGCAATAGGACTGCGTGTTTCTGACGTAAAGAAGATTTATCTTGCGAAATACGCGGCAATTGCGGTGGCGGGCAGTATCCTAGGATTTGCACTTTCCTTTGTATTCAGGGGCATGCTTCTTGAAAACATTCGGCTTTATATGGGTGAAAGCGAAAATTCTTCTTTTGCTATGTTTTTCGGAATTGCCGGCATACTGCTTGTACTGCTTGCGATTATTGCCTATGTATGGGTCGTACTGAGACGCTTTCGGAAATTATCCGCTGCGGAAGCAATACGCTTTGGCACTTCACAGGAGAAATCTGTGGGTGCAAGATCTTTTTGCCTGAGTAGAAACAGGCTATTTGATACGAATAGTTTTCTCGGTGTCAAAGATGTTCTGGCCAGGAAAAGTCTCTACGCCACAATGCTTGTGGTACTTGTGATTTCGGCATTTATCATTATTGTTCCGCAGAACCTGAGCAACACAATTTCCTCAAAAAGTTTTATAACATATATGGGGATAGGAAACTGTGATATGCGCATTGACATCCAGCAAACCGACAATATTTCTAGAAAAGCTGCTGAGATCTCCAAGACCATGAGAAGCGACAGTGCTATTACAAAGTATGCCGTGCTTACAACAAAAACTTTTAAAGCCACCAAGTCGGACGGCTCTGAGCAAAGTATTAAAACTGAGCTTGGCGACCATTCCATATTCCCTGTAGAATATTCCGAGGGCAGAGCACCCGCTGCAGAAAACGAAATTGCACTTTCGGTTATGAACGCCGATGAGCTGGGCAAAACCGTCGGGGAAGGCATTACGCTGGTAATTGAGGGGAAGGAGAGAAATCTCACAGTATGTGGAATTTATTCCGACATTACTAACGGCGGCAAAACCGCAAAGGCTGTTTTCAGCGACAATTCAGCGGGCATTATGTGGTGCGTTATTTCCGCAGAGCTTGCGGATGAATCTCTTGTCAGCGGAAAGGTTTCAGAATATGCGGACAGGTTTGATTTTGCAAAGGTTTCGGGAATCGATGAATATATTAACCAGACCTTCGGTTCGACAATCAGCTCTGTCGGAAAGGCCTCCCGTGCAGCGATTATTGTTGCGCTGATTATAACGGTACTGGTTACACTGTTGTTTATGAATATGCTTGTGGCAAAGGACAGATATTCCATTGCCGTAATGAAAGCCTTCGGTTTTACAAACTTAGATATAAGGCTACAGTATGTATCGCGTTCGGTATTCGTTCTAATTATCGGAATTGTTCTCGGCACGCTTCTGGCAAACACTCTCGGAGAGGTACTTGCGGGCACTGTTATCTCCTCTTTTGGAGCGTCGTCGTTTAAGTTTCAGGTCAATCCGTTCTCAGCGTATCTGATTAGTCCGCTGATGATGGCAGGCTCAGTACTTATCGCGACAATTATCGGTACATCGGGAGCGGGAAAAATCAAAATATACGAAAATATAAAGGAGTAGCTTATGAAGAAGATTATTATGGGTGAGAATATAGTGAAATCTTTTGGCGAAGGCGATGAAAAGCGCAATGTTCTCGATGGAGTGTCTGTGGAAATAAACGAGGGCGAGTTCGTTTCGGTTATGGGACCTTCGGGATCGGGAAAATCGACACTGATGTTTAGCCTATGCGGAATGGACGGCATTGATAGTGGAAAGGTTACTTTTAGCGGCAGGGATTTATCAGTACTGAAGGAGCAGGAGCTTGCCGACATACGAAGGACAAAAATGGGGTTTGTTTTTCAACAGCCGACGTTGCTAAAAAATCTAAATATCCTCGATAACATCATTCTTCCCTCAATGCGGGACAATAGAAAAAACGCTGCCAAGATTACCAAAAAAGCAAGAGCCCTTATGAAAAAAGTTGGCATTGCGGAGTTGGAAAAACGTGATATTACACAGGTTTCGGGAGGACAGCTTCAGCGTGCAGGGATATGCCGTGCACTTATGAGCAATCCAAAAATCATCTTCGGTGACGAGCCTACGGGTGCGCTAAACTCAAAGTACGCCCAGGAGATTATGGACATATTATCCGAAATCAACGCGGAGGGTACTGCGGTTATGCTTGTAACTCACGACGCAAAGGTTGCGGCGCGGACGGAGCGTATTATGTTTATGCGCGACGGAAAAATTGTGAGTGAAATGCGGCTTCCGAAGTTTAACGGCACACATATTGACGACAGAATGATAAAAGTTATGGCGAAAATGCGGGAAATGGGAATATAACTATTCAACTATGGCTTAGGGATGGCTAAAACTGTTTCTGCTGCCTGATTATCCACTCTAATCTGTTCTTGGGGATCTTTGACGTGGTAGTATCCATTTTTCATCATATAGCTAGTGACTTTTTCGTGGGTGTCAATAGCCACATCCAATTGTCTGCGAAGTATATCCCGTACCTCAGGAGTAGCAGTTTCGGAGATAGCCATGGCATAATTGATGACCCCTGTTTTAGCTGATATTAAAAAATCTGTAGCAATCACTTGCTCGGTCATATCCCCCATACCTATCATATCCTGTATAAATCCCAATATAGACACCTTCTTTACTTAAGATTAAGGCTTAAAACATTTACATATTAATGAGTTAGTTCATCTGTGCGTTCTAGAAGCTGTGAAGATCGGAGTAATTCTTGAAGTTCTTTTATATGTTCTTGCCCCGTTGTAAAGTCTTCCTCGAGCAGAGTTCTTAGTTCTTCATCTTTAACAAATCGGACCATTGCCGAGGCTTTTGTGGCACATACATTCTTAAAGGTTAGAATTTCATGAATCTCAAATGTTTCATGAGGAGCTATTTTTTGATAAGTCATTGCTTCACCTGCTTTTGTTTAGAATTTGTAGTTCTTGATGGAATTGGGATTAATGAAGATATCCTTTTCCTTCGGGATGAAGTACAACCTTTATACAGCCATCGGTTTTGGTATCAAATACTTCATAGCCATGCTTAGCCTGGTCTAAGGGTAGTCTATGAGTGATAATATCGCTTGGATCAAACGTTTTGTCAGCTAGCATCTGATATAGTCGTGGCATATAAGGAATTACGGGGGCCTGTCCCATTCTTAGATTTATATTTCGATTCATTAAATCTCCCAGGGGAAAAGCGTTATACCTAGATCCATAAACCCCAGTAACCTGAATCATTCCTCCTTTACGGACGGCTTGGCTAGCTATTACAAAACTACCTAATGCTCCTCCCTGAAGCTTTAGACCGCTGGCTAAGAATTCGAGGGGTGTCATCTTTCCGTCCATTCCTACCGCATCTATGACGATATCTGCTCCACCTTGAGTAATCTCTTTTAAATAGTCTCCAGTGTTTGGATGATCTTCAAAATTAACAATTTCTACGTTGTTAAATTTTTTGGCATGGTCTAAACGATAGCCTATGTAATCAACGGCAATGACTCTTTTAGCACCCATTATCCAGCAGAACTTTTGGGCGAGGAGTCCTATGGGTCCACATCCTAAAACAATCACGGTATCTCCATTTTTCACTCCGGCGTTTTCTACACTCCAATAAGCAGTTGGTATGACATCGGCTAACAATACTAATTTTTCATCCTCGAGTTCACTATCTTCTGGAATTTTAAAAGGCGTAAAGTTAGCAAAAGGAACTCTCATATACTCTGCCTGTCCTCCCGGATAACCACCTGTTGTTTCTGAGTAGCCAAAAAAGCCTCCCATTCCTCCATGGGGATTGGAGTTATCACATTGACTTGTTAGATCGTGTTTACAATAGAAGCATTCGCCACAGCTGACGTTAAAAGGAACAATGACCCTGTCGCCTTTCTTTAACTTTGTAACCTCTGGACCAACTTCTTCAACGACGCCCATTGGTTCATGCCCAATAATGTAGTTTTTGGGAAGGTTAGGAATCATGTCATGAATCAGGTGCAAGTCTGAGCCACAAATCGCAGTTGTAGTAATTTTTACGACGATGTCATCCGGTTTATGGATAGTAGGAGAGGGTACATCTTTAACCTCTACATTTTTAATACCTTGAAATGTTACAGCCTGCATTATTCTCTGTCCTCCTGGTTTTAATAGTTTGGTGTGGCAAAGGTACCGAGTCTGCTGGTATCCCCGGGGAAGAGCTGCATATTGGCAATTTGGAGTGCCGCCTGGGCTGACATCTTATCCAGTTTAAATTGTTCGCTTACCTGGTATGGATGGAACCAGCCCTTTTTCATCATCAGGTTTGAAATTTCGGCATGGAGATCAATTGCAACATTTAGCATCTTGCGAACTTCAGTTCTCGCTTCAGGGTCAGCAATTTCAGTTAAGGCTACGGCGCAATTCCGTATGCCGCTTTTGGCGGTAAGCAAAAAATTCAGAGCAATGGTTGAGTCTACTAGTCCAGGCATTCCATCCGAGTTTTCAATTTCTAAATAATCATTACTCATGGGCTTTTTAATAGCATTAATAGGTTTTTTTTCATAGTTCATTCAGTTTCACCTCTACTAATGTGGTTGGGTTTTGCCTAATAACCCTTGTAAAACATTGACAGATTGCATAGATTGTTGCACATCTTTCTCAAGCAATGCCTTTAATTCTTGATCAAAAACAACACCCTGTATCATTTTGGATGTAGTCATGCAAACCGTTTTAAAATTCAATAGTTCATGCAGTTCCATTGTTTCATGTAAGGCAAAATCTTGCACTACATACACCTCCTTGTAAATCTTCTCTAGTTTGACCATATTAAGCCTACTTATGTAATTAAGTTTAGCGCATTTAATAATTTTGATTTGCAAATGATTATGCTGAAATAGGTTTAATTTATAATTCATAGTCTTGGAGGAATTTGGGGATATACTGAAGAATCTTTTGAATTAGGTAGTGAATTTGAAAGGAGAGAATATCTTGAATAATTTACGTGCGCCCGAACTTTTCATTGATAAGAATGGACAATGGTACACCGACGGGGTGCTTATGATCAATAAAGAAATAATTAAGTTATTTGCTTCTCATCTAAAAAAAGATGGCTATGATAAATATCATATAGATTGGCAGAATCAACTGTACCCAGTACTGGTGGAGGACGCACCATTATTTGTTCAATCCCTAACTGAGCAGGCAGGTCATCCTATAATACAGCTTTACGACGGACGAACGTTTCCTCTGCCCTCAGGTAGTATTTTGATTAAAAATAATATCCCCTACATCTCTCTCTTTTGGAAGCGTGATACGAAACTGTCTCACTCTTCCTATTGTGAATTATGTAAAAACCTAATCGAGAAGGATAGTCGTTATTTCTTCCAATACGGGGATAGCGAATGGCTCGTTGAAGAGGTAGGGTAGAGAAACAGGAGGAGGGAAGCCTTATGAAGGACTTATTTTTAAAGGATACATATCATACTGAGGATAATGCCCCTCGTTTTTTTCTAGATAGATTAATGATAAATACCCGCTTATTCTTCATGTATCAGTTCTGTAGGATCGTGCTGAAATCCCGTAGTGCTGCTCTAAAAGGTCAATATGATACAGAGGCTTGGATATCAGCCTCTTATGATGTTTTTAAGTTAATTGAGGGGTGCGGAGGTAGGTTTCATATTACAGGGCTTGAGAATTTGCATAAGTGCAAAGGACCTGTGGTTTTCATCAGTAACCACATGAGTACCCTTGAGACAATGGTTTTCCCCTGTCTTATTGCACCAATTATGAATACAACCTTTATTGTTAAAGATAGTTTGGTTGAACATCCGTTTTTTGGCCCTATAATGCGTGCTCGGAATCCAATTGTGGTAAGCAGGAAAGATTCTAGAGCGGATTTGCAAATCGTAATGAAACAAGGTCAAGAATTATTATCGAAGGGTGTTTCTATTATTGTATTTCCGCAAAATACGAGAACTGTAGAATTTATACCAAAGGAATTTAACAGCTTGGGGGTAAAGCTAGCCACCAAAGCAAAGGTTCAGGTTGTTCCAATTGCAATAAAAACAGACTTTTGGGGAAATGGGAAATACCTAAAGGATATGGGACCAATCAATCGTCGAGAACCAATTCATATGGCCTTTGGAGAACCATTATCCATCAAGGGATTAGGAAAAGAAGAAAATCAATTTATAATTGAATTTATTAGTTCTCATTTAGAGCAATGGAATAGTAAGGCCATGCGCTAAAACGACTAAATACGCCTGTACTAAAGTACAGGCGTATCCTAAGGTGCACCATGCATAACGAAGAGCCTCTAGCTAGACAGCATGTGATTTGAAGGAGAGATACCAAAATCTTCGATATTAATATCTGTATTGAAAGTATCTACCTGCGGGTTAGCTGTATTAATCCCTGCAATCATAGTTTTTATAGTCTGAGAATATTTAACTATAAAGTTATGTAAGCTTGTGCTAGTAAAACCCTTGTCATAGACCAATTCACTATTTAAGTAAATGTTTAACTCATATTCCTTGCTTACAAAGTAATCGTCAAATTTTTTTTCAAGTACGCTTGGTCCAAAAATAGCCGCTTCTGGACAAATATATAATCTGCATACAGGTGGCGTGGCATCCTTTGGTAGGACACAACCTAAGTTGCTTATGAAGGGACATTGGTTTAAACCAGCCTTCATTTCTATCATAATTCCGTTAAATCCCTTAATGATCTGACCTCGTTTCAATATTAACTCATAAATATCAGGGTAGTGAAGGTGCAAAAAGACTAAATCGAAAAGACAAAATTCTGGTTCATAAGAACAGCAGCCTATTGACTTAGTTTCATTCTCGCTATTTCGGTAACAAACTGAACATAGATTTGTAGAAATACTAGGACGCAAGGGGTCATTAACAATCTTAAATTCTGCCAGCATTATTCGCTCCACCTCTTAATAAACAAATTAATTGACCTCGCACTGAAAATTCCTTTGAAATTGACGGTTTATCATAGTTAAAATATAATACTTAGTAGATCTATGATACATTTAGTTAGGTGATTTTTAAAAGCTAAACTATAGAATTAATATGAGTTAGAGTTTTAGCGGAATGAAAAAGGCATGATACGATCATAAGAGTTAGCGGAATAATCGAAAATTACGTTTGGGGGGGTTGGAGTGTTAAAAAAATTCTTAGCTGGTTTAGGTATTGACGGTGCAAAGGTAAACTTTGTAATTGATAACGAGGTAGTGGAGCTTGGTGGTGTTGTTAGTGGAAACGTCTATGTTAGTGGCGGCGGAGTAGATCAAGTAATCGAAGAAATTACAATAGCCCTAGAGGTCTCCTCAAGATACAAAGCAGGGGACCATATTAGGCATGTAAATCAGGAAATAGCTAGTGGAGTCATCGCTAAACAATTGGCGGTTAAGGCAAATTCACCTGAATTCAAAATTCCAATACGGTTTGAGCTACCTTATAATATCCCCATATCAACGAATAACACAAAATACCAGTTTAGAACAAACCTAGATATACCAAATGCAGTTGATGCAAAGGATATCGATACGATTACCATAAAACCAAACCTACTCGTCCAATGCTTACTTGATGCAATAGGTATACTTGGCTTCAGGTCTAAAGCCGATTCTGGTTCCTTCAATGGGAAGTTCCAACAGTTCGAGTTTGTCCCAACTAGATTTCTTAAAGGAAAGCTCGACGAACTTGAAGTTTACTTTGAGGCCCATGAAGATAGGATAAACGTCATGCTTCAGATAGATAAAAAGGTGAGAGGACTATTTGCTAGTGCAATGGATGATCTTGACCTTGATGAGAGGCATGTTAACTTTAGTCTTTTAAAAAACCAGTTAGTTTCTCGTGAACAAACATCCGAAATCCTCGCCAGTATCATTCAACAGGAATATGATAAGATCCCTTGTTAAGGGTGCTTGTGGGAGCGTCCCATTTTGCTTCTAAATCGATTAGTCAGGTATCAGATGATATGCCCCTTAAATAGGGAACAGCTTGTAATACCAAAACTGTTTCCTGTTTAAGAGGGCATTAATTTATTATGCAATGAAAAGCCAATGCTCCTTATAAATATAATCATAGTCTTCGATTATTAGGAGGAAATGAAGGAAGTATGTGGAATAAAGTTATTTCAGACATAGAACTTCTGAAAACTCTTTAGATTAAAGTTGAGTGAAGTAGAATTAGAATTAGTACAAGTCATGAGAGGTAGGATATATGCGATGCATTAATATTGCCAGCTTAAAACCGGGTGATGTGCTCGGTAGAACCATTTATGATCATAGTGGACGAGCGTTGCTGGTAGAAAAAACGGTGCTAACTGAGAATTTTATCAATAGGCTGGTTGGACATGGGGTAGTTTCAGTGTATATTGAGGACCCCAAATGTCCCTTGGGCGGAGAAGATATTATTAGCCAACGTACGCGTCAAGTGGCAATTAATACCCTGCGCGAAATTGCTACTTCTATTTCCCAGACCTCTTTCACCAGAAAACAGGATAATGGTCGTCGAATTAGTCAATTAGTGGAGGACATTATTGAGGAATTGCTTAACCGAAAAGATTCTCTAATTAATGTGATTGATTTAAAAGATTATGATAACTATACATACGCCCACAGCGTGAATGTGGCGGTGCTCTCCTTGGTTACAGGGATTTCTTTGGGCTTGGAATATTCCCAATTAAAAAGTTTGGGTATGGGTGCATTACTTCATGATCTGGGTAAAATTTTTGTGCCGTTAGAGGTATTGAACAAATCAGAAAAACTAACTGATACGGAGTTTGCCCAAATAAAAAAGCACCCGGAGCAAGGGTTTGCTAAGGCTAAAGAAGACGATATACTAGATGCACCTGCACGGGCAGTTATCCTGCAGCACCACGAAAAGCTGGATGGTTCCGGTTATCCAGGCAATCGGAGAGGCAAGGACATCCACAATTTAGCCAAAATAGTGGCGGTAGCGGATGTTTATGATGCGTTGACTAGTGATAGACCATACAGGGCCAGATGGGCACCGGCACAAGGTTTAGAGTATATTTACACTATCGCCGGCAGCCATCTGGAAGTAGGTATAGTTGCTAAGTTCGTTCGCAACATTGCTCCTTTTCCCCTTGGGTCTTTAGTACAATGTTCAAATGGCATGACTGGTTATGTGGTGGAAAATGAAATCAATCCACATCGTCCGGTTTTACAGGTCGATGATATAAAAATTGATCTAAATACAGAACTTAATATTACCATAACGAATATTGTTACCTAAGGTTATATTGATCAGATATTAGTACACGAAGAGTATTTGCTTAGTAAAGTAGAGGAACAGACCCGTCAAAGTACTGGGTTTGTTCCTCTAGTATTAATACCTTTTTTGTTATGTGCTGTAATTAATACCAACTAGTTATAGCTTACTGTGCCTAATTATTATTTTGCAGCTTGGGGATAAGAGTTTTCTTCTAGTACATAATTTGCTCCAAGATAACATATTTTTCTATCATCAAATTCAACAAGGTCATAGACATTCAGTTCAAGGTCAGATTGATTAATCACACCACCGTTCACCGTCACAGATCCATCTTGAATCAATTTATTTGCAACATCCTTGCCCACTTTATCCGCTATGATTTCCAATACTTTAACCATTATTAACACACCTCCTTTTTTCATAATTATATACTCTTTTTACAGAAATTGTACCATAAATCACAAAGTTCCAAGATTAGATTTATTCATAATGTTAGGAATATTCATACACCATAAGAGTAAAGACGATGACGAATTTTGGTTAATAGAGTTGTTAAATCGACCGAGATACAATATTATTGAATAGATCTAGTTTTATTATATCAAAGCGAGGGATAAGATTTGTCCGATTACATATTGACGTATTCTAAAATCAAGTTTTTCCCACTGGAGCCTATAAAAGAAGACATCAAAATAGAGGATATTGCCCACTCATTGTCACTTATGACTCGAGCCAACGGGCATTGCAAACATTTTTATTCTGTCGCTCAACATTCGGTGCATTGCTATCGGGAAGCCAAACATCGAGAGTATTCGGAACGGGTTCAACTCGGTTGCCTTTTGCATGATGCCAGTGAAAGCTATATTTCAGATTTAACAAGGCCAGTAAAACGTAATATGCCAGAGTATTTTGCTATAGAGGAAAAATTGCAAAGTGTGATCTATGACAGGTTTGGTTTAGGGGATTTATCATCTGAAGAACGGAAACAGATAGAAAATGTTGACGACACTCTTCTACATTATGAGTTTAAAGAGTTGATGAATTATCCAATATTTGAGACTGCGCCAGAATTGGCGACTCGGCATGACTTCAGCCAAGTAAGTTTTTCGATCGTGGAACAAGAGTTTATTTCTATATTCAATCAATTGACAATCAGGAAACAAGAGGCTACCTCCAAATGAGGCAGCCTCTTGCTTAAAGTTCTCCTTTTAAACCAATACCTTCTGCTACATTTTGCATACCTAGGATCGTTTCTTTGATGATATAGTCAAGCTCCATATTCAGCATTTTTGCACCCTTCTCAATAACCTCGCGGTTTACACCTGCCGCAAAACTTTTCTGTTTCCATTTCTTTTTAAGTGATTTAAGTTCAAGGTCAAGAATACTTTTGCTTGGTCGCAGCATAGCTGTAGCTGCAATTAAACCAGTTAATTCATCGACAGTAAATAAGATTTTCTCCATTCTATGAATAGGCTCTACATTGCAACATATCCCCCAACCATGACTTTCAACAGCGTGGATATAGTCCTCGGGCCAATTGTGTTGCATTAATATCTCCCTGGCTTTTATACAATGCTGTTCAGGATACATTTCATAATCGATATCGTGTACCAATCCAATAAGACTCCATTTTTCCTTTTCAGGTTCATCAAGAATATTAGCAAAATGAAGCATGACAGCTTCTACAGCCAGTGCGTGAGTGATTAGGCTGTCATTTTTATTGTACTTAGTTAAAAGATCATAGGCTTGTTCTCTTGAAGGTGCGTTCTGTTCCACGATATAATTCCTCTTTCGTTTTTACATAAAATACTAATCTTTTATACCATGGATGTCAACTTTTGATGTATGAGCTTACTCCAAGATAGTATCAACAACTTCACCCCGTTTTGAAGGAGTGACAATTTAAGATTAGTTAATACTAATTGGGAAACAACGGGATAGCTCTTTCTACTGCAAAACTCTCAATACATAGCAGGAAAGTATTGTGATTTTGTCGAATCATTTTAAGGTAAGCGTTGTCTGGGCAAATTAGATGCCCAAAATTGTGTTATTCTATCGCAGGTTCACGTGAACTCCTTAACTAAAGATAAATGAGGTGAGGTAAGACTTATGTATTTTGATGCAGTAGGTAAGACAAATACAAAGGAAACGGCGGCTTTAGCCCTAAAAGCTGCGCTAGAAAAAGGGGTTAAATATATTGTTGTGGCTTCTTCGAGAGGGGACACTGCAAAAATGTTAGCAAACAATAATGAAATTGATATTATTTGCGTAACTCACGCTAATGGTTACCCAGAAGCGGGTAAAAGCGAAATGTCACAACAAATCCGCGAGGAACTAAAAGGTATAGGGATAAAGATATTGACCACAACTCATGTGCTGAGCGGAGCTGAAAGAGGTATCAGCAGAGCCTTTGGGGGAGCATATCCAATTGAGATAGTGGCTCACACTTTACGAATGCTTGGTCAAGGCACCAAAGTATGTGTCGAGATAGCGATTATGGCTCTAGACGCAGGGCTAATACCCTATGGAGAACCCATTATTGCAATTGGTGGATCCGGTAAAGGGGCAGATACAGCAATAGTCATAACCCCGTCGCATGCAAGTAGTTTATTTGAGACAAAAATTCATGAAATAATATGTAAGCCTTCATTATATTAATGAAGAAATTCATGGATACGTCACTTAAAACGAATTCAAAAAGAACTAATAACTAGACAGTAGACCGTCTCAGGAATGTGGCGGGCTACTGCTTTTTAGGCCTCAAATTTGGTGAAGTATCAAGTAAATTTCCGAGAGGTTAAGGAGCTATTATTGTGATAACCCACGTTATGTCGGGGCTTTTATTGTTACTTCAATTTTCAACTACGTGTACACAATATTCAGCTATCCTAAGACCTAGCCAAAATAGGGGGGATTCGTGTATAGTATTACAATAGGGGGGATGCTATAGATATTTTCCACTTTAATTTATTAAGAATTGATGGGAACATAAACTAGGTTGTTTGAATGATTGACATCAAAGGGAAGGATAGTGAACATGAAAAGAAGATGGTTGGTATTATTAGTAACAATCTGTACAGTTGCTCTTCTAGCTGCTGGATGCGGTCAGAAAACCCCAGACACCGCACAAACAGGGGATCAATCTTGGAATAAAATCAAAGAAAAAGGGGAATTTATTGTTGGCTTAGACGATAATTATCCACCCGCTGGTTTCCGTGATAAAGCTGGAGAGCTGGTTGGCGTTGATATTGATTTAGCCAAAGAGGCAGCCAAACGTTTGGGTGTAAAAGCTGTATTCAAGCCAGTTCAATGGGATGGTGTTCTCTTGAATTTAAAGAGCGGTGAAATTGATCTGATCTGGAATGCCCTAGGGATTACTCCTGAAAGACAGGAGCAAATTGGCTTTACAGACGTTTATATGGAGGATCGGAATATTATCATAGTTAAGTCTGGTTCACCGATCAAGACAAAGGCTGATTTAGATGGTAAAACCATCGGACTTCAATTAGGCAGCACTGCAGAAGAAGCGGTTGCCAAGGATGAGATTTCCTCGAAAATCAAGGAAGTCAGAAAGTTTGAAAATCCTACAGTTGCTTTATTGGATCTAGATGCTGGTCGTATTGATGCAGTAGTAACTAATGAGATGAATGGCCGTTACCTGATCACTACAGAAAAAACTGCCGATAAGTACTATATTTTATCAGCAGAAGAAGGGTATTTTGGTGAAGAACCTTATGGTGTCGGAGTGCGCATTGAGGATAAAGCCTTCCTTGCTGAACTTAACCGAGTTCTCGATGAAATGAAAGCCGATGGAACTTCTGCCAAAATCAGTAATCAATGGTTTGGATCAGATATTATAAAGTAGTATAATAATAAAGCAGTATAATAACTAAGTTAAAAGGAATAGGAAGTCGATAATTTCTTCCTATTCCTTATTTCATAAGGGGACAAGAGAAAACAATGGATTATGTTCTATCGATATTACCCGTTCTATTAAAAGGGCTAAAGCTTTCCCTTACGGTTTATGGAATTGTAATTATTTTGATCTTTCCTTTAGCGATCTTGGCTGCTATTGGCAAAGTCTCAGGCCCCCCCATGATTAAAAAGATACTACATTTATATACTTGGATCTGGCGAGGTACTCCACTTTTGCTCCAATTGTTTTTTATATACTTTGGTTTGCCTTACTTTGGGATCAATTTACCGCCCTTAGTTGCTGTAATTATCGCCTTTACCTTAAATGTGGCAGCTTATGAAACAGAGATTATCCGAGCAGGAATTGAATCTATTGACAAGGGGCAGTATGAAGCTGCTAAGGCTTTGGGACTGACCTATGTCCAGACCATGCGACGGATTATTATTCCTCAAACCATTAGACGGGTGTTGCCTGCTACCTGCAATGAAGCCATTCTTACCTTTAAAGATACCGCACTGGTTGCGGCTATCGGTATGGGTGATTTACTTCGCTCAGCTAAAGAAGTGGTAACTAGTGATTTCAAAATTACGGCCTTTTTTGTCGCTTTTGTATTCTACCTAATTATTTCTTCTATTTTACTTCAAGTGTTTACCCGACTGGAGAAGAAATATTCGATTTACGAATAAGGAGCTGTACTAAATTAGCAGCTATGATATAAACAAAATACAGTCTTATTAAGGCAAACGAAGGGACAAGAGACGATAATGGATCAGATGGACTATGTTCTGAGTATACTACCGTTTATTTTATCTGGATTAAAGTTGACTGCTAAGGTTTATGTCTTCACCTTAGTATTCGCGTTGCCTTTAGGGCTTTTGGCGGCTATTGGAAAAGTTAAAGGCCCAAAGCTTCTTCAGAAGATCTTGTATTTATACACATGGATCTGGAGAGGAACACCATTGCTTCTCCAATTGTTTTTTGTGTTTTATGGCTTGCCTATTATAGGTATTAGACTCTCCCCCTTTGCAGCGGCAACAGTTACCTATGCCTTAAATTCTGGGGCGTATTTAACAGAAATTTTCCGAGGCGGGATAGAATCAATCGACAAGGGTCAATATGAGGCAGCCAAAGCTTTGGGGATGACGTACCCTCAAACCATGCGCCGGATCATCATTCCCCAAACCGTGAGACGGGTTTTGCCTCCTTCCTGTAGTGAGGCTGTTAACTTGGTAAAGGAAACGGCTCTGCTCGCTGTTATAGGAATGCCTGATTTATTGCGTATCTCAACTCAGATCTTCACGAGAGATTTTAATATCACTCCTTTTATTGTGGCCTTTGGTTTGTACCTAATTATCTCTTCTGTTCTTGTCAAACTTTTTGGCACATTAGAGAAGAAGTATTCGATTTATGATTGAATAGGAGAGGGAATTTATGACGATGATACGTATGCTTGATATTCATAAACACTTTGGGAGCCTAAATGTATTGAAAGGGGTATCCTTAGAGGTCAAAAAAGGGGAAATTATTGCAATTATTGGTCCTAGTGGTTCAGGAAAAAGTACGCTCCTTCGCTGTATGAATCAATTGGAAACGATTGACCAGGGTATCATTGAGATTGAAGGTGTAGTTGTAGAGGCGGCAGGAAATGTAGACGTAAAGGTGACTGCTTCTACTCAAGAAGTAAGGGCTACCTATCGAAAAATGGGTATGGTGTTTCAAGGCTTTAACCTTTTTCCGCATATGACAGCTTTAGGTAATGTGGTCGAAGCCCCCATGCTTGTAAATAAGGTGGCTAAAGATGATGCTATACAAATAGCCGAGAAACAATTAGCAAAGGTAGGTTTGCTGGAGAAGAAGGATGCCTATCCCTCAAAATTATCAGGGGGACAAAAACAGCGGGTAGCTATAGCCCGGGCCTTGGCTATGAACCCTGACATTATGCTTTTTGATGAACCAACATCAGCTTTAGACCCGGAGCTGATTGGAGAAGTGTTAAGTGTTATCAAAACACTGGCTCAGGAACACATGACAATGCTGATTGTAACTCATGAAATGGGATTTGCTAAAGAAATCTCTGACCGAGTGATTTTTATGGATGACGGAAAAATCCTCGAAGATTCTAATCCAAAGGATTTCTTCGAAAATCCTCGTCATCCTAGGATTAAAACATTCTTGGAAAAGATGCTGTAAAAGAAAAATAGATGATATCGTCAACTTGCGGGTTGGCGATTTTTTTAGTGCTTTCTAAGTTCGGATAAAAGGGAACTAAATACTAAGATTGGATTTATATACAAATTGACTCGGGATTTTTACTCGTGCTACTATAGTAGAGTCGTAGAAAATAATATTAATTTAAAAGGAAGTATAAAATAGTAATAATTATTAGTAACTATCGAGGTGGTTATGAAAAAGTTTGCGTTTTTATTGACTTTGGTTTTAATTATGGTAAGTTCGATTGCGGCAGGAACCTTAGCTATGTATACTGTCTCCATCGACAAATTAGCTGAGGGCAGTGTGGTCGCCAAGGAGTTCATTTTTGTTGGGGAAGGTACCGAAACTTTTCAGCAGGGACTGAAGATAGCTCCGACGGAGATTGTTCAGTGGCAGTTCAAAGTTAAAAACTATGAAAACCATGTTGTATCCGAAACTGATATGTACTACAAGCTTACGTTTAATGTAGAAGCCTTGTTAGGTAAAAGTGCAATAGAACCCTTAACAGTGGCTGTTAAGGACTTGAACGGAAACGTGCTTAATCAAGTAAGCGGAGTTGGAACCTTCGAAGTGTTGGGGTCATTTCCTCTGGCAGTTAATGGACAAGAGCAGGATTATTTGGTCGAGATTTACTGGCCAGCTGACGAAGGGACTAACATTAATTATGCTGGCGGTAATTATGGAACGCAAATTAATGTTAATGCTGTCGCTTCGCAGATTCCTTTAGGTGCAACCAATCCTGTCCCAGAAGAACCTTCCCCGAGTAAGCAAGTCAGTATTCGCTATCAGACAACGATCCCTTGGCAGAATGGACAAAGTGGTCATTACCAATATGAATATAAGATTACCTTGACGAATCATTCTACTGAACCAATTGATCATTGGAAACTGAGGTTCCTTCTTTCTACTGACCAACTGATTAATTCTTGGAATGCCAAATTGGTGTCTAATACTACCAATGGATCCTATGAATTTTTAAATCCAGGTTATAACAACCAGTCGACAGATAGTATTCTGCCCGGGCAAAGTGTATCGTTTGGTGGTCTAGCACGAGGTATGGGCACTGAGGAGATCCAAAATGTCCTTGTGAGTGGCAGTAATATTAATATCACTAATGTAGAGTTAATCTGTGAATTTGGCAAGGCATCCCTGAACTAAGGAGCCTGAGCTGGATGATATGGAAGATCTAAGGAGGGGGGAAATGAGGAAAAAGGTTCTTATAATTCTTGCCTTAAGCACAGTACTATTTGTTTCCTTAACCGTAGGCACTCTTTCTAACTATACAAGTGTCTCCTCCTTCGGTACAAGCATTTACCCCAAATTGGACAAGGTGAGGAACTAACCAGTTATTGTGTCATTATTAAAAACTAAATTTTGGAGGATAACAATGAAGAAAACTTTATCGATTATCGCACTAGTCTTAATTTTATCGACGTCTTTGATCGCAGGGACATTAGCTAGCTATACTACGACCATTGATAATATTGCTGAAGGTAGTGTTGTTGCTAAGGAATTTATCTTGGTAGAAGGTGGTACGGATACTTTTGAGAACAATATAAAAATAGCGCCCACTGAGACAGTAAATTGGCAGTTTAGTGTGAAAAATTATGACGATACAGTTATCAGCGAGACAGGTATGGATCTGAATGTTGTAGTGGATGTTATAGCTGAGAATGGTAAAAGCGTAATTGCTCCCCTGGAAGTGACCGTTAAAAATGCAAATGATCACATTGAGGGGTCACTAAACTCAGAAGGGAAAATTGAATTCACCGACGAATTTGCGCTGAGTGCAAACGGGCAGGAAAAGATATATACAGTATCTGTAAACTGGCCAAGCAATGACTCCGATATCAATTTTGCTGGAGCAGACTATGGAACGGTTGTAAAAGTTTCTGTAACCGGTACTCAGAAGTAATAGTGATTTAGTCGTAAGATCAATTCCAAATCGAACAGGGCACATGTATCATAATTGGTACACGTGCCCTTTTTATCAGTTTCATTGAGTCGACCTGATTTTTTATATCTCCATAGGACATAATAAATTCAATAATTTAAGCGGTTATCCCGATTTCTATTAAGAGTAGGTTAATGTAATGACACAATCAAAGTATACGACCCAAGAACAAATCGAAGCAATGCGGCGAGAAATCTTAAGTGAAAAACACAAACTAAAGGAACTATCGACGGGGAAAGGGACGTCTGTTGGCAGGCTGCAGAAGGTTAGATGGGTTAGGAAAGCAATCAGTGGAGCTGTATTTTTAGCTCTATGCTTTCTTATTGTTTGGACAATTTTTTCGATCCAGTTGACAAGGAGCAGAGGAGAAATTCCCAGCGTCCTCGGTTATCAGCTTTTCGTAATAGAATCCGGAAGTATGGAGCCTACCTTGAAAATTGGAGCGGTTATCATCAGTAACAAAGTTGAAGACCCCTATGAACTAAGGGTTAATGATATTGTTACGTTCAGATCGATTTCTCGTGCGATTATCACACATCGAATTATTGAGGTGGTAATCAATGAGGATGGCAGTAAGGCTTACAGAACCAAGGGGGATAACCCGAAAAATTCAGCAGATCAGGAACTGCTTACACCAGATAGAGTGATCAGTCTATTTGTAGCCAAAATACCATTGACGTAACCATAACCCCTATACTCATTTTGATATTACCAAAAGAATAAGAAAGTAAATGTAATTAATGAGATTGAAGTTATATGGGAGAATTAGCATGGAACATAGTCCTGAACGGGTTGTGTTAATGGAAGGTATTTCATCTGTCGAACACTTTTTGTTAATTGACGACATACCCCGAAGAGTGCTTGGTGATATAACTCTAGTGATTAGAAGGACGGAAACTTGGGGTATTAATGGGACGTCACTGTTTGAGATTAAGTTGTTGCTAGAAATTATGGCGAATATAAGACCCTATGACGAAGGTAAATGCGTTTTAATCGAGCGGGGAATGATGAGGCGCAAAAGGGTAATTCTTAAGCATGTCTTTTATATTGGAAGCGCGGATATGCTCTACAACAATATGAATGTCCTAGAATTTCTGATGTTCGCTACTGCTCAGTTTAAGACCAATAAGGTAGAGCTCCAGGAAGAAATTTTTGAATTAATTATTACCGTAGGGCTAGGGCACCTTTCCCTAACCCCCAATCATAGTCTGACAAATGAAGAAAAAGCTGTCATTATTCTAATTGCTGCTGCTTACTCCGACAGTCTAATAATTGTATTCAACCTTCCTGAATACAAATGGGACAAAATTCTGATTGAGGCTATATCTAAGATCGCAGATTTTATCCGGGAACGGGGAAAAACCTTAATCCTCTCAACTCAAGAAAGCCTTTTAATTGAGAAGGCTTGTTCACATACGGCAGTAATACATCAAGGAAGCTTGATTTACAGCGGAACCGTGGAGAATTTCCGTTTGAAGTTTGACAAAGTGGAAGTGGTGATCAGGGATAAATCAGTCCACTCTATTAAGGAAAAACTATCTATACTTCTCCCAGGTTATAAGTTGGATATCGAAGACGACAACCTAATGATCAGCAGCATAGGTCTTAAGGTAAGTGACCCTAGTAGTATTTTTAGAATAATTCTGGAGTCCGGCTTTACGCCTGAATCGATTGAGATTAATCCCAAAACTGTGCAAAATGCCTATGAGGAGATTATGCGGCTGCATGATTTATAAAAATAGTTATTTCAGAAAAGAACTTCGCCAAGCCTATATGGAAAATAAGATCAGCACGAATCGTAAAATGGGATTCGCTCTTTTTCTAGGACTGTTTTCCTTTGCAATTTACTTTGTTTTTCAGACTCTGCAGGAAAGCGTCCTTTCCGATGTTGTCCCGGAAATTATGCAACCCAGTTTCTTCTCTACGATTTATCTATATCTTCATATCGCCGTCCTCTTTAATCTGGGTTATTATGTTTATTACTATGACGTTCTTTTTTTTACAGAAATACGAAAAAACTCCTGGTATCTTTTAATTCAAATGGGCTATCATCCGGTGACTATGTTTTTTTTAAAGCTGTTTGCTCTAATCTATTCTGTCTTTTTGATCTATACCCTTGGCTTTGCGGTTACGGTAATCCTCACATTTCTATTGAAATACAACTTTATCGCGGCATATCTCCCGACCCTCTACATCGTTGGAATGGTGGACCTGCTCCTAATTACAATTCTTTGTATGACGTTTTCCCTTTTCTCGAAGACTGTGATTTATGGCAGGTATTGGACGTTCCTAACTGCCGTTATGGTTTTTATGGTAAAAAAAGTTTCGGGACAGTATGATATTATTTCCAATCGTGTGTCCATGCAAAACATAACTACGTTGTTCAACTTGGAGCTTTCATTATATTGGCAAATTGTGATGGCGATCACATTCATCTCCTGCCTGATATGCCTGTTTCAAAGTAGAAATCTTGCTAAATACTATAATTTTCCTCCTGACGCTACCATTTTACCTGAAGAAGTTGTACTTGTAGAAATTGATTCCAGAACGGGCTTGAGGAAGTTAATCAAGAGTAAAGTTAAGGAGGGTTGGCGTGCCCGAATTATTGATACGGTAACGACTGCGTTTCTGATCGTTTTTATCTGTGCTGCCTTAGCGTTCAATCTTTTCATTATTTTGATTAATGCTTCTACACCAGGTCAAGTGGTCAGCATTCGAGGGGTCATTCCCTTTGTATTTAGCTCCAGTACTATGGAACCGGAGATTATGATGAACGATCTCGCTTATTTTCAGAAAATCGATGATCAGTACCCCATCGAGGAGGGGCAGATTATTCTATTCGAAGAAAATAATGTGCTCTATGTAGAACGAGTCATTAACAAGACTGAAAGACAATTGTACGTGGATATTGATAATTACCCGCCTCTGTCGCAGATCGGAGTTATGAAAAAAACGGTGCCACGACAAGCGGTACACGGACTATACAGCGGCAGGAGTCGTTGGCTTGGAGCGTTGATCCTTTTTGCCAACACCATTGTAGGCAGGCTGCTTTTTTTGCTGGTTCCGGCTGTGTTGCTGTTTTATCAGGGACACATTTATAGGTATATTAAGAGAAGTAAAAAAGTTAAATAAAAAAGGAGTATTTCAATACTCCTAAATTTATTTAACTTTAGAACACAGATCGTTTTCAACGTTAATTTCTATTTGTTGAACGCATTCGTTAGTTCTTTGAGTTGGTCATTAGTTTATCGACTTTCAAAGATAAGTCAAGATATTTTTCATGCTCTTTTATTTCAATCAAAATCATGGTATTATGCAATCTAAGAGAATTCTGCGTCAACTAATGATTGCGCGAAAAGGCCATAGACAAAGTGCTATGGCCTTATACATATTTTAGGGACGCGAGGTTCTTGTTATTAAGAGATTATTATCAACAAGAAGATATAATCCATAGAGCAAATTTAAATTATTTGGAGGAAGAAATGGAGTCAGAAACTGTAAAACGTATTTACGTAGAAAAAAGGCCAGGTTATGATATTGAAGCTCAAGGTCTTTATAGTGATCTAATCGAAAATTTAGGGATCATAAGGTTAGAAGGCTTAAGAGTCATTAACCGCTATGACATTTCAGGAATTACGGATGAAGAATATGCAAAGTCTCGACCGATTATCTTTGCCGAGCCTCCCTTAGATTTAGTGTATGACGAAGATCTAGAAATTCCTGCTCAGGATAGAGTTTTTGCTATGGAATATCTCCCCGGTCAATATGACCAACGGGCAGATTCTGCCGCTCAGTGTATACAGATCCTGACCCAAAAAGAGCGTCCAATGATTGCTTCAGCCAAGCTGATACTGTTAAAAGGGCAACTTTGTGAGGACGATGTTCAAAAGATAAAGGATTATTGCATCAACCCAGTTGAATCAAGGGAAGCAGCTTTAGATAAACCTGAGAGTCTGGAATTTGATGCAGTGATTCCTTCAGATGTCGAAATTCTTGATGGCTTTATTGAGAAGTCTCCTGAAGAACTAAGAAGTTTTTTTCAGGAAACAGGCTTAGCAATGAGTTATGAAGATTTGGAGTTTTGTCAAAGGTATTTTCGTGATACAGAGAAACGAAATCCTACCATTACCGAAATTCGAGTCATCGACACCTACTGGTCAGATCATTGTCGGCATACGACCTTTAATACTAAGATCGAAGAAGTTTCTTTTTCAGAGGGCGAATTTTCTCGCCCCTTAACCAAGGCCTATCAAGACTATTTAGCATCTCGAGACTATGTTTACGGTGAAAATCCAGTTAATCGAGATATCTGCCTCATGGATATCGCTGTTTTAGGTATGAAGGAGCTCAAGAAACGAGGACAATTACCTGACCTTGATCTATCGGATGAGATTAATGCCTGTAGTATCGTGGTAAATGTCAATGTCAACGGTCAAGATGAAGAATGGCTGGTGATGTTTAAAAACGAGACCCATAACCATCCGACAGAAATCGAACCCTTCGGTGGGGCGGCAACTTGTCTGGGAGGGGCCATTCGAGATCCTTTATCAGGCAGAACCTATGTTTACCAAGCCATGCGTGTCACCGGAAGTGGGGATCCGAGGTCGAAATTAGAGGATACTCTTCCAGGTAAACTCCCTCAGAGAAAGATTACAAGAGGTGCGGCTTCAGGGTATAGTTCCTACGGAAATCAAATAGGACTGGCCACGGGACAAGTAACTGAAGTGTATGATGAGGGCTTCATAGCCAAACGTATGGAGATTGGTGCCGTAATTGCCGCTGCTCCTCGTAAGAACGTCGTACGCGAAGTTCCTGAACCGGGGGATGTCATCGTACTTGTCGGCGGAAGAACAGGTCGTGATGGGTGTGGTGGAGCAACTGGTTCTTCTAAAGAGCACACCACTGAATCCTTACTTACCTGTGGCGCGGAAGTGCAAAAAGGAAATCCGCCAACAGAACGAAAAATTCAGAGGCTTTTCCGTAATCCTAAGGTCAGTACTTTGATAAAAAGGTGCAATGATTTTGGTGCTGGTGGAGTTTCCGTAGCTATTGGTGAATTAACCGACGGTTTAGAAATTAATCTAGATGCTGTTCCCAAAAAATACGAAGGGCTTGATGGGACAGAACTAGCCATTTCTGAATCTCAGGAGCGCATGGCTGTGGTTCTGCGTCCTGAGGATTTCGAGACATTTGCTAACTATGCACAAGAGGAAAACTTAGAAGCAACACTAGTAGCTCGAGTTAGCTCTCAGCCAAGGCTCACGATGGTTTGGCGAGGGCAAGCCATCGTTGATCTCAGCCGAGAATTTCTTAATACTAATGGAGTTAAACAGACAACCAAGGTACAGGTCTCTCTACCTGAGGTTAGTGATAACTACTTTAACAGGCTTCCCTTATTAGTTGAACAAAAAATTGTTTCCTGTAATACAGAAAATGCAATAGAAAGCCAAGACGCCTTAATTAAAGAAGCTTGGCTGGCTAATCTATCTGACTTGAACGTTTGCAGTCAAAAAGGTTTGGTGGAGAGGTTTGATAGTACCATCGGAATGTCCTCCGTCTTGATGCCCTTAGGCGGAATATTTCAGGTTACTCCTGCTGAAGGAATGGTGGCAAAGCTCCCAGTCCTAGAAGGGGAAACCAATACTGCCACTATGATGACCTATGGTTATAATCCTCAATTAGCAAAGTGGAGTCCATTTCACGGTGCTTTATATGCCGTCGTTGATGCGGTGACTAGAATTGTGGCCCTGGGTGGGGATTATCGGAAGGTTCGTCTTACCTTGCAAGAGTATTTCGAACGATTAGGAACAAGTCCGGAAAAATGGGGGAAACCTTTTAGTGCTTTGCTGGGGGCTTTTTATGCTCAGAAAAAACTCGGCATTCCGGCTATCGGGGGGAAGGACAGCATGTCTGGAACCTTTATGGATTTACACGTTCCTCCGACGCTGGTTGCTTTTGCGGTCAATGTGGGTGAAGCGGATAAAGTTGTATCCCAAGAGTTCAAAAAGTCAGGCAGTCAGGTTGTCTTAGTGAAAGCCACCAGGGATGAAGAGGAAATTCCTGATTTTGAACAATTGAGTAAAAACTATACCAAAACCTTTGAGTTAATTCGATCTGGAGTAGTACTAGCTTCGCACACCGTCAGAATGGGAGGTCTGGCAGCATCCCTTAGTAAAATGTCATTTGGAAACCGGATTGGAATATCTTTGGAAGGTTCGATTGACATTCGCAGTTTGTTTACGGCTGATTATGGTTCAATCATCTTAGAAATTAAGGAAACGGTCAATTTGGCAGAAGCCTTCGGTGAAGTACCCTTCCAAGTTCTCGGGGTGACTCAAGAAAAACCAGCTATAACGGTTTATGGGGTAGACGTTGATCTAGACACCGCTTTCCAAGCTTGGGAAAAGCCGCTGGAAAAAACCTTTCCGACCCATACAGATCATGTGGCAGAACCCCAAGAAGTGCGCTTTAACTTAAGAAATACGCAAAAACCGTCCTTTAAAGTGGCAAAACCAAAAATCTTTATACCCGTTTTTCCAGGCACCAATTGTGAATACGATTCAGCGAAAGCCTTTGAGAAAGCAGGAGGGATCGTGGAAACCTTGGTGATCAGAAATTTGACGGCAACAGACGTAGAACAATCAATCCAAGAGATGGTAAAGAGGATAAAGAATGCTCAAATTGTTATGCTTCCAGGGGGCTTCAGTGCTGGGGATGAACCAGACGGTTCAGGTAAATTCATTGCAACCATGTTTAGAAACCCCTGGATTAGTGAAGCAGTAGCAGACCTTATGAACCAACGAGATGGTTTAATGCTCGGAATTTGTAATGGATTTCAAGCATTGATTAAACTAGGCCTCGTTCCCTATGGCGAAATAATCGACCTGATGGAAGATTCACCGACCCTCACCTATAACAAAATTGGACGCCACGTTTCCAGCATGGTCCAAACTAAAGTTGTCTCAGTCCTATCCCCTTGGTTTAGTGGTGTGAACTTAGGAGACATTCACTCCGTGCCAATATCTCATGGAGAAGGCCGGTTTGTAGCAGACAATCAAATGATCCAAACCTTAATTGATAATGGGCAGATTGCTACTCAATATGTGGATCTTGATGGTAATCCGAGTAATGATGTGATCTACACACCGAATGGTTCTTATGAAGCAATCGAAGGTATTACTAGTCCAGATGGACGTATTTTAGGCAAAATGGCTCATTCCGAAAGGACAGGTTTAGATATTGCTAAAAACGTTCCCGGTAATAAGTATCAACCGATATTTGCCGGCGGGGTAAATTATTTTAGAGGATAGACCTTATGCTATGAAAGCAACTTAAGTCACTGTGTCATCCTGAAGGAGGGACGACTGAAGGATCTAGATCCTTCGCTATCGTTCAGGATGACATTAACTAAACTTATTTTAAGGCAGACCTCGTGGGCGCCAGCCAAGGTTTCCTTAAAGGATTTTTCGAAGGTTTGTCGAATTCTTTATATAGTTTTAGATTTTAATAATTAGGAGATGAAATTCTTGAACACTCAATTTGAAAGTGCTGTTGTAACAGAACAAGGCAAAACCATTGCCGTTGTTTCTGTTCAACCGACTGTATTCCAAAACTCGTTTAACGCATCCATGGTTATCAAAGGGTTGCTCCCAGTATTTAAAGGTATACCCGTTGTTCTTATGACGTTAGATCCCCAAGGAAAGCCCGCTTATTTCGGTAGATCAGATCTCATTCTTCTTTTGGAAAATGTTAATATCCAAGAAGCACCTTGGAAAGAAGTGTCGGCCGACATTGATTTAACTAATTCTTGTCCAATGAAAGAAGAAGCGGAAGAATAAGCAACCTAGGCTGTTATAAAATCTGTACTCTATGAGGAAACCATGGATGTTTGGACAAACCATCGCAAGATATTACATGTAGATATGGACGCTTTCTATGCCTCTGTCGAGCAGCGAGACTATCCTACCCTAATGGGAAAGCCTGTCGTTGTTGGGGGCAGACCTAATAGCAGGGGTGTAGTTTCTGCGGCATCTTATGAAGCCCGTAACTATGGGATACGTTCAGCAATGCCTATTGCTGAAGCTGCGCGACGTTGTCCGTCAGCAGTTTTCTTGCCGGTGAATGGACGGAAATATCGTGAAGTCTCTTCGCAAATCCGGCAAATATTTTTGACGTATACCCCCATGGTTGAGCCTATTTCTCTGGATGAGGCCTTTTTGGATGTTACTGGTTCTACGAGCTTATTTGGTCCTGGGGATAAAATTGCGCTAACGATAAAAGAACGCATCCAACAGGAATTAAATTTAACTGCTTCAGTAGGCATGGCCTGCAATAAGTTTTTAGCGAAACTTGCCTCAGACCTTAAAAAACCCAATGGCTTTGTCATTGTGCAACCCAATGAAATCCAGGAGTTTCTTGATCCTTTGCCTGTAGAGAGGATCTGGGGGGTAGGAGCAAAGACCGCAGAGAAATTGCATATTCATAAGATTAAAACTGTAAGGGACTTACGCAGACTGGAATTGATATCCTTAACTAAACTATTTGGATCTTTGGGCAGCCAGCTTTACCAGTTAGCTCAGGGAATTGACGATCGTCCCGTGGAAAGTGATCGCGTCATTAAATCAGTCGGTCGTGAGACCACGTTTGAAGTGGATATTGGTGATTATGATCTTTTGGAGACGACTTTATTGAAGCTAGCCGTCGATGTGGGTCGGAGCTTACGTAAAGAGTCTCTCAAAGGAAAAACCGTGACCTTAAAAGTGCGGTATGCAGATTTTCAAACGTTAACCCGTTCCCGCACACTGCCATTGGCTACAGACCTGGATGATGTGATTTATCAAGAAGCCTGTAGCTTGTTACGAGAGTTATCCCTTAAACAGCCCCTGAGATTAATTGGTATTACCTTATCTAACCTGACTGATCAGGTACAAAATCAATTGTCCTTATTTGAGGAACCTCAGCTCGAACGCGAAAATCTCACTAAGGTCCTTGATTTAGTAAAGGAGAAGTATGGTGAGCAAAGTATTACAAGAGCTAGACTTTTGTGAATAATTGATGTAGGTCATTTGCGTTTTTATGCAGATGGCCTATTTCTTATAGACGCCTAGACGCCCATAGGAGTAAATTTTCAAGTAAGTATCTGCAGAAAGCGATGATCATAGAATTATACATAATAATGTCGATAACTTTTTTGTCAGAAACACGGCCCAACTGCGTCTATAATTATAGGTAATAGGTAACATTTACATGCACACCATTCCAGTCTTTATGGCTTTAGCGTGCCGAGAGAAAAAAATAGAAGTTAAAGGAGGGACCTTTCGAGAACATAATAGTAGAAACCTGTAGGGGCAATTCATGAATTCCCCCTAATCAAAAGAATCTATTCAAGTTCGAACTACGAATATCGAACATCGAACCACGAATTTGGGAGGTAGATAATAGATGAAAAATAATTGGCGTTCTCTCCTGGCTGGGATTGTTGTCGCTTGTTTACTAGTACCAGCGACTTCTGCGCCCTTAGCTTTAGCAGGAGAAACTAGTGCATTTCCAGCTGTCGGGACTTTAGCTATTCAAGCAGTGAACCTAGAAAAAGCAATTCAAATCGTTAAGACGAACTTCGATGTTCCAAGTGAATACACAGATTTTAGCTCTTCTTACAATACATACGATGATCGTCATGTTTGGGCTTTACGTTGGAATGGTACAGCGGAACGACCAGGAGAGTTCGCAGCAGAGGTAAACGCCCTAAATGGGGATATTGTAAGTATGAACTATTGGAAAAATGAAGATCAATTAGCCAATAGTCCATCGGTCCCGACCATTTCTAAAGCGAGGGCGCAAGAAATCAGCGAGAAATTACTAAGTCGTTTAATTGGAAAGCGAACTGAGGAATTACGCTTAATTCCTAATGAGTTAGAGATCGTACCCTTAAGTTATGGGTCCTTTAATTATTCGTTTCAGTATCAGCGGCTTATCAACGGTGTACCCTTCCTGAACAATGGAGTTAATGTGCAAGTTTCAAGTAACTATGGTCACGTTACTTCGTACAATCTCAACTGGAATGACGTGAAGGCGCCTGATGCAAAGGGTGTAATTAGTATTGAGCAGGCGCAGCAGGCGTTCACTGCGGCACCATTTTTTAAACTGGAATACTGGATTCCATCCTACTATAGACCTCTGACTGTTGGGCAAAAGCAGGAAGCAAAGCTTGTCTATCGATTAAAAGGAGATAATAGTGGAGGGGCAATTGATGCCTTAACGGGTAAACCACTTCAACTAAATCCAGGAGAATGGCTGGCCACTGATGCTTACGGCGTTGGGGGAATGGGAAGTGCTAAGGAGTCAAGGTCTGGATTAGCAAATGATACAGTCCCAGTTCTGACCCCTCAGGAACAACAAGAAGTGGACCGCACGGCCAAGCTTCTTAAACAGGATGAGGCGATTGCAGCGGTCAAGCGCTGGATTGAGATTCCTACAAATTTAACGTTACGCAGTGCAAATCTAGGTAAGGAATGGCGCAGTACTGACAAGCGTATCTGGAGCTTTGACTGGAGTAATATGACGCCCAATAAAGAGCAAGGACATCCTCAATACCTGAGTGCAAGAGTCAGCGCTTCAACTGGTGAACTATATGGTTTTTCTTTCTCTACTCAACCGAACGACAAGACTGAAATGAAATTTGACCGAGCAGCCGCTCAAAATCTTGCTGAGGAGTTCCTGAAAAAGGTTCAACCCGAGCGATTTACTCAGGTTGTACTAGATCCAGAAATAGAAATGTCCAGTAAAATGAACCCGGAACCATGGAATAATCAGGCCTTCTCTTATAAACGAGTGGTCAATGGGATTGATTTTCCGGAAAATGGAATGATTGTCAACGTCGATCCTGTCACCGGCAAAGTTACAAATTTTGAACTGAACTGGTCTGAATATGATCTGCCTAGCGTTTCTGGAATTCTCAGCAAAGATAAGGCTGTAGAGTCCTTCCTTAAGGCACGTCCTTTAACCCTCACCTACGTTCGTATCTATACCAATGGAATGCCGGGTGATTTACGGTTAGTCTATTTGCCAATCGTCAAAGACCGCAGTATCCAAGCCTCAAACATCTTGGACGCCAAAAGCGGAGAATTGCTTGATTATCAGGGACAGCCAGTTGAAAAGGGGCCAAAACCATTTGGTTTTACGGATTTGACTGGGGTTAACGGAGCTGCAGAGATTGCAGCTCTTGGGCAAGCTGGGTTATTTGGTGATTATGGGAACAGCTTTAAACCTCTTGAGAAGATAAGTGTTGACTCTATGATGCGTGCCATGTATCTTAGCCGATTTGGAGTATGGGGAAATGCTGATCTAACGGAAAAAGAAGTTATCAGTAAGGCCAAAGAGCTAGGATGGTTAAAGGAAGACATCAAATCTGGCGATCCTGTAAATCGTGAATTATTAGCAAAAATTTTACTGCGCTATATTCAGCTGAATAAGATAGCAGAACTCAAAAATATCTATCAAGTTGGCTACAAGGATGCTGATCAAATCAGCTCGGATGCTCATGGCTATGTCGCCATAGCCAGCAGTACAGGGATTATTAAGGTAGAGGGGGAACTATTAGCCCCACGCGAAACAGTAACCCGTGCTGAAGCCGCAACCGCACTGTTTAGGGCGTTAGGTTGGCGTAATTAGTATTCTCATCAAAGCACAAGTCCCCTCGAACATAGTACCGAGGGGACTTGTACTTTTTTAAAACCTGAGATCTGTAAGTCCTATCCACATGGAAAAAGGTAACACTTGAATGTTAGATGATTGATGTTATTATAAAGTCCAACTGGTACGACCAAGTTGAGTTTAAAAGAGTGTAATTATATACTTTTATCCTACAAGAATTTGTTATAGAATAGAGTAGAAGGTTTACACAATTGGCTTAAACGAGAGACTTCGCTAAAAAGGAGATAAAAATGGGAAAAACAATAGCTGAAAAAATATTTGATGCACACAGGGTAAATATGCCGTTTCCTGATACGCATGTTTTAAAATTGGATAGGGTTTTCTGTCACGAAATTACCACACCCATTGCAATCACAGATCTTATGGCAAGAGGAATGGACAGAGTCTTTGACCCCACGAAAATAAAAGCTGTCATAGACCATGTCACACCTGCAAAAGATTCTAAAACTGCCGAACAGGGAAAGATCCTGCGGGATTGGGCTAAAAGGCACGGTATTAAAGACTTTTTTGACATTGGAAGAAATGGTGTTTGTCATGCGATATTTCCGGAAAAAGGATTTGTCAGACCGGGTTATACAGTAATAATGGGGGATTCCCACACATGTACTCATGGAGCCTTTGGAGCTTTTGCCGCAGGTGTCGGAACGACTGACCTTGAAGTAGGTATACTAAAGGGTGTATGTGCCTTCCATTTTCCTAAAACAATTAAATTTGTGCTTAATGGCACCTTAAGACCTGGTGTTTACGCAAAAGACCTGATCCTCTTCATTATTAAAGAATTGACTGTAAACGGTGCAACAAACATGGTCATAGAATTTACAGGACCAGTTGTCGATGCCATGTCAATGGAATCACGTATGACATTGTGTAATATGGCTATTGAAGCCGGAGGTACTTGTGGTATATGCTATCCGGATATGACAACCGTCGAATACCTTTGGGAATTTATTAAAGACGAATTTAATACGAAAGAAGACGCTTTGACAGAATACTCAAAGTGGATTTCCGATGCAGATGCTTCCTATGAGAAGGTATATGAATATGATGTTACGAATTTAGAACCAATGGTTACTTTTGGATACAAACCAGACCAAGTTAAAACGGTCAATGATATGTCAGATACAAAAATTGATCAGGTTTATATAGGAAGTTGTACCAATGGCCGTATAGAAGATCTAAGAATTGCTGCAAGTATCCTAAAGGATAAAAAGATAAGTGATGAGGTACGTGCCATTGTAAGCCCTGCTACGCCTGACATTTATTCCATGGCCTTAAAAGAAGGAATCATTGAGATTTTTCAGAATGCTGGTTTTTGCGTTACAAACCCAACCTGCGGAGCTTGTCTTGGCATGAGTAATGGGGTCCTAGCCAATGGTGAAGCCTGTGCTTCCACAACAAACCGTAATTTTAATGGCAGGATGGGGAAAGGCGGTACAGTTCATCTTATGAGTCCTGCTACCGCTGCAGCTTCTGCCCTTGAAGGAAAAATAACAAATTCTCAGTTATATAAAGCATAAGCACAGGAGGGAAAAATGAAAGAATTTAGCGGAAAAGTCTTATTCCTGGATAGAAGCGATATTAATACAGACGAAATTATTCCGGCACGGTATCTTACTGAAATCACTAAAGAGGCCTTGAAACCTTATTTATTAGAGGATTTGACTCTTGGTGGTTTTAGCAATGAAGATATTAAGGACAAAGCTGTGATTCTTACAAGAGCTAATTTTGGTTGTGGTTCCTCCAGAGAACATGCTCCATGGGCATTAGAAGTAAACGGAATCAATGTCGTAATTGCTGAAAGCTACGCAAGAATCTTCAGACAGAATATGTACAATTGCGGCATGTTTGCTATAGAATTACCAACAGATAAGATCCAATATCTTTTTGAGAACTACGCTGGGAAAGACACGTCAATAACCATTGATATTGATAATAATAAAATTATTGTGACTTCATCAGACCAATCAGAAGAAATTAATTTTAAAGTCGGCGAGTTTGACAAGACACTTGTCAAAGAAGGCGGCTGGGTTGGTTACGCAGATAAAAACTATTGATTCAAAAATAGTAGCTATGCTTAAGGCACTGGGACTTTGGTCTCAGTGCCTTTTTGATAGATCAGAAAGTACAAGTTTAACGGAGCCACAGCGAAGAATCTTATTTACCCGAGTTTTGGTACAAAGCGGGATAGATTCTTCACTACGTTCAGAATGACAGGATACTTCGTTTTATATGGATGGTTCCTTAACAAAGGACCTAGGCGCAGCCTCGGCTTTTTTTAAGATTTAGCCCCAATGAAGGTACGATTTAGGTTTAGAGATGAGATCCTAGCATTAAACACCCCTTCTTAATGAAGGGGTGTCTTGAAAATTCGATATTATCCAAAGGATCGAAAGATTATGTTCTTAGAATAGTATCTAGTACACTTAGAAGTGACAATTAATGCTATAATTAAAAATGAACATGACAGCAATCAATCAACACTAATTTTTAATCCTGATAATCTCTCCGATGGTTGAACAAGAACCATTTGGCCTGTTTGATTAAACTGGAACTGATAGGATTCCCCAGAAGTTTGTCCAATTGCTGTTTTCCAGCTAAAGTTATTCATGGCCACACTTGGATCTCCACCGCCATTAGGGCTGCTTGTCCAAGCTACGACAGCATCAGGATCAACAACACAGGGTGCTTCAAGCATGAGAGGATTACCATCGGTTATTACGGCAACTTGTTGAGGCAGGTTAGAAATGTTGGTCAGGACAGTGGATGCTAATCCTTTTTGTGATAATACTCCACTCCCTACAAAGCGGACATCGTATTTAAGCTCGGTAGGAAAAGCGAGCAGGTTTTCACTCTCAACGGATAAGCAATCCCCTGGCTCAAGTTCGAAAACTGATACATGATAAGCATTTTTGGCTAAATATATAATGCCTGAACCTTCAACGGTCATGAGTTCAATGTTTTCCCCGGTTAGTGATCTTTTTGCCAGACCTAAGAGAGAGCCCATTAATCCTCCGCCATTGTCTGGGCCAAGCAACATTTTGTCAAACTTAAAGTTCCCTTTAAAGGCAATCATGGCCCCTTTTTTTGCAATAAACTTTCCAGTACCTTCTATTTTACAGCTTAGCTCTTCCTCTACATTAAACTTAAACACCTGCATTGCCTCCTTATTACTTATAGTCTCTTTAAGTATTCCGGTAGATATTTAAAATATATAACAAAAGGGCTAATAGTACAATCCGATGTAGTATACATAAGTGTCAAAAGCTGAGGGAGTGAGAGTAATTGAAAAAGGACTTAAACTATGTAGGACGAACTTATCCAATTCATGATGCAACGCAAAAGGTCAGAGGAAGTTTAGAATACTTAAGTGACATGAAGCTGCCAAAGATGTTATATGCCAAACTACTCTTAAGTCCAATTGCCCATGGGCGCATTATTAAAATTGACACTAGCAGAGCAGAAGCTCTCCCAGGGGTTATTCGAGTTTTTACACACTTGAATACCCCCAAGAAAACCTACAGTCGCTATCGAATAATACCAGACCAAGAGTTTTGCTTAGAGGATGAGCGTCTCTTAACAGAGAAGGTAAGGTTCGTGGGGGATCGAGTGGCGGTTGTGGTGGCTGTCAGCAAGGAGATTGCTAGGCAGGCCATTGAACTAATTCAAGTGGAATATGAAGCATTGCCTGTTCTAAGTACACCTGAGAAAGCCCTGGATGACCAGGAAACAAAAATCCATCCTGAAGGGAATTTGCTTCATCAATACCAACTTAAACTAGGTGAGCAGCTTCCACTTCCTGATGATTGCATTGATATTGAAACTAAAACCAATACTCAAAAAGTGCATCATGCGGCAATGGAAACCCATGTCTGTCTGGCGGACTTTGATAGCTCTGGAAAGCTGACTCTTTGGGCGGCTTGTCAAGGGGTTTTTGGGGTAAGAACAATTGTCGCAGATTTATTAGAATTAAGCTATAACAAAGTACGAGTTATTAAAGTACCCATGGGCGGATCCTTCGGCGGAAGGCAAGAAACCATCTTGGAACCGATTACTGCTTTTTTAGCTAAGGAGGTAAAGCACCCTGTCAAATTGACTTTAACGAGGGAAGATACTATTATCTCTACGATGACTAGACCGGCCACGTCCTCCAGAATAAGAACCAAGGTTACTAAAGAGGGAATTCTTGTGGATTGCAGTGTAGAGACTATTGTAGATGCTGGAGCTTATGCGACCAGTTCCATTGACAATACCTATGTAATGTCCAAAAAGATCTGTAAGTTGTATAGAATCCCTTACTATGAACATTCGGGTAAGACAGTCTACACTAATACGCCGGTTGCAGGTGGAGCCCGAGGATGGGGAGCCCCAGAAATCATGACGGCCATAGAGATTCATATGGACGCTGCAGCTAAACGGCTTTCTATGGATCCTGTAGAATTGAGACGACAAAACCTTGTCCATCCCTATGACTTCGACAAATCCTCGCATATTTCTCTAGGCAATGCCCAAGTGATCGAGTGCCTGGAGAAAGGTGCTGAAGCCTTTAGTTGGAGTGAACGATTTACTAGGGTTTTAGATCAAGGTAGATTTCGCAGAGGAGTGGGATTAGCCTGTGCAGCCCATAAAAACGGTATGTATGGTGGGTTTCCTGAGCATAGTACGATGACCCTTAAAATGAATGAGGATGGCAGTTTCATTCTTAATACCGGTCTTCATGAGTTAGGATGTGGAACGATTACTTCGATCACACAAATTGCTGCAGAGGTTTTAGATATTGATCTTAGTAATATTACCGTTTTAGAAGCTGATACAGAATACGGTCCTTATGATTTTGGCTCCTATGGAAGCAGAGTAACCTATATATGTGGTGCTTGCGCCTTTGAAGTTGCAAAGCGAGTAAAAGAGAAATTGTTAGAATGTGCGGCTTATAGTTTGCAAAAGCCTAAGCAGTATCTAGAGTGCAAAAATGGGAGAGTGTGGGTATTAGGAAACGAGCAGAATTCAATAAGTTATCGCGACATTGCAACAACTGCCAAAGTTAAGGACAATACGGACATTGTCGTTACTCATACCTATCATGGGACATCGAATCCTGGCGCCTATGCAGTGCATTTTGCAGAGGTAGAAGTTGACACTGCAACGGGAAGGGTTAGGGTCCTCGATTATCTGGCGGCTCATGACATAGGTAAAGCAATCAATCCTGGGATGGTCGAAGGACAGATCCAAGGCGGCGTACAAATGGGAATCGGCTACGCCTTATATGAAGAAGTCAAGGTAGGGAACGATGGTAGTATCCTAAGTAGCAGCTTTAAAAATTATCATGTTCTTAATGCTCCGGACATGCCCACAGTCAAAACCCTCTTAATTGAGCAAGGTGGAGATGAAGGGCCGTATGGTGCTAAAAGCATTGGAGAGATTGCCTTTGTTCCAGTTGCTGCGGCCATAGTCAACGCCGTTAATCACGCACTTGGAACCTCTATGTCAAACATGCCTCTCACACCAGAGAAGATCTTAGCTGTTTTGAACAAGTAGCTCGAGATTCGGGGGTTCGATGGACATATAAGGGGTCTGTAAAACTTAGAACCACGGTTTTGGGGAGAGTCATAAACGAGGATGAATAGCTTGAATAGCAGAGAGTTAGGTGGAAATCATGCAAATTGAGTTTAAGATTAATGGAAAAGAACATAATATGAATGTTCCTTCGACCATGAGGTTAATTGATCTATTAAGAGACGAATTAGGGTTAACAGGAACTAAAGAGGGTTGTGGTGAAGGAGAGTGCGGATCTTGTACCGTACTCATGAACGGTAAAGCTGCAAATTCCTGTCTAGTCCTTGTGCCTCAGATCAGAGGGCAGGAGATCCTCACAATCGAAGCCTTAGAAAAGGATGGACAATTGGACCAACTCCAAGAATCTTTCATTAAAAATAGCGCTATCCAATGTGGTTACTGCACACCAGGAATGTTGATGTCGGCCAAGGCACTTTTGATGGTCAATCCTCATCCAACTGAAGATGAGATTAAAACTTCAATTGCCGGTAATCTATGCCGATGTACCGGATATAACAAAATAGTGCAGGCGATTCAAGAAGCTGCTACACAAGATTAAGCGTGTAAAAGAACCGTCCCCGCGACACGCCAAACGTGTCAGGGGGACGGTCCTTTTTGACACGCCATAACCCAGATCGTCATCCTGAGCGATAGCGAAGGATCTAGATCCTTCAGTCGTCCCTCCTTCAGGATGACACAGCCTTTGAGTTGCTTTAAGAGGAGAATCAATATGAACTATGATTTTGATCGGATTATTGATCGTCGTCAGACTTGTTCAGTAAAATGGGATTTTAATCAACAGATATTTGGTTGCGAGGACGTTTTGCCTTTGTGGGTTGCGGACATGGACTTTGAAGCACCCCAAGCTGTTGTAGAAGCCCTGGTTGACCGTGCCAAGCATGGGATATTTGGTTATTCTAATGGAATGGATGGTTATTACGAGGCCCTTATTGCTTGGTTGCGTGATCGCCATAGTTGGGAGATACGGCGAGATTGGATCTCATTTAGCCCAGGAGTTGTCTTTGCATTAAATGAATTGGTACGTAGTTTGACTAAGCCTGAGGATAAAATCCTGATTCAATCCCCGGTATATCCGCCCTTTTACAAAGCGATTAAAAATAATGGTCGAGAGGTTGTTAATAGTCAACTTAGGGTCGCCCATGGGCGGTATGTCATGGATTTCGAGGATTTAGAAGAGAAGTTTTCAAGCGGTGTTAAGATGATGATTTTATGCAACCCACATAATCCCGTGGGGAGGGTTTGGGAGAGTGAAGAACTTGATCGTTTAGGTCGGCTCTGTCTAGATCATAAGGTCATAGTCATTTCAGATGAAATTCACGGTGATCTTATCTACGAAGGGTATCACCATATTCCCTTCGCTTCACTTTCCCCAGAGTTAGCCCTGCAATCGATTGTTTGTACTGCACCTAGCAAAACATTTAACTTAGCTGGTTTACAGACTTCGAATTTAATCATTCCAAACGCCGAGTATCGTCAAGCTTATGAAGCGTCACGCGACTTGACTGGGATTCATAATCCCAATGTGTTTGGCATAACTGCTTTAGAAGCAGCTTATCGGGAGGGCGGAGACTGGTTGAATCAGCTAATGCACTATTTGAAGGAGAGCGTGGAATTCCTTAAGACATCCTTCGCCCAAGAACTCCCACAGATTAAGATGATTCAGCCTGAGGGAACGTATTTAGTGTGGTTGGATTTTCGAGAGCTAAAAATGGAACCTCGTGAATTACAAAACTTCCTTGTACACAAGGCAGGAGTGGGTCTAAATCCTGGCTTTCAGTTCGGTCCCGGCGGAGAAGGTTTTGCCCGGCTAAATATTGGTTGCTCTCGTTCAGTCCTTGAAGAAGGTTTTGAACGCATTAGAGCTGCTATTGGTGAATTGGCCTAGCGAATGGTCATTAGATCCTATGAAACTCCTGAGTCTTAGAATTGCAAAATTCTTAGACTCAGGAGTTTTTTACGTTCTTCAAATCACCTTTTGATTTGGTAAATTTACGAATTGCTCACCGATTAAGATCCCTCCCAATACACTATTAAAAATAATGATGCGTGTAGGGGGGGATGCCATTGAAACCTGTCGTAGAAGTTCAGAATGTTGGAATGAAATATCAATCCCTAAATGGGGAAATAACGGCTTTGGAAAACATTAATTTTTCAGTCAGAGATGGGGAGTTTGTAAGTATTGTTGGCCCAAGCGGTTGTGGTAAGTCCACCCTATTATCAATTATTTCCGGGCTGATTTTCTCAACCTCTGGAACGGTTTTATTATCTGGAGAAAAGGTCACGGGGACGTCTCCGAAAATAGGATACATGTTACAAAAGGATCATCTTTTTGATTGGAGGACCATTTATCAAAATGTCATGCTTGGTCTTGAAATACGAAAAAGTGTTACTAAAGCGGCGAAGGACCGCGCCGCAGCTCTCCTTAAGACATATGGACTTTACGAATTCAAAGATAAATATCCCAATCAGCTTTCGGGTGGAATGAGACAAAGAGTCGCTCTTATCAGGACGCTAGTAACGGATCCTCAAATCCTGTTATTAGATGAAGCCTTTTCTGCCTTGGATTATCAAACTAGGTTGGTTGTCAATGATGATATTTATAGCATTATCAAAAAAGAAAATAAAACTGCACTTTTGGTTACCCATGACATTTCCGAGAGTATCAGCATGTCAGACAGAGTTGTTCTATTATCGAAACGTCCTGGTACAGTTAAAGAAATCTATGAAATCAATCTCAACAATGATAAGAGAACCCCCTTATCCACTCGAGAAACACCAGAGTTCAGATATTATTTTCAAGAGATTTGGAAGGGGCTTGATGTCCATGTCTAATCTTCAGGAAAAGAGAAACATTCACATGGATCAAAGCTTAGACATTTCTCAAGAGCACAAAGATTACTTACACAAGGTTCGAATGGAAAAGATATCTGTTCGACTCATACAATTATTGATTTTCGGAATCGCCTTGTTACTTTGGGAACTATGTGCTAATGCTAAAATCGTCGATCCTTTTATCACAAGCCAACCTTCAAGAGTTTTTGCGACAATGGTTAATTTGTATCAAGATGGTATGCTGTTTCACCACATTGGAATTACTTGTTTAGAAGCCTTCGTTGGTTTTGTTTTAGGAACGCTAGTAGGCACGTTGATTGCAATTATGTTATGGTGGTCTGAATTTTTGTGTAAGGTTTTGGAACCGTATTTAGTCGTTCTTAATAGCTTGCCAAAAATCGCCCTTGGACCAATTTTTATAGTTTGGATTGGTGCAGGACCTGCAGCCATCATCGTAATGACGTTAGCCATTTCTCTTATAGTCACTGTTTTAGAGGTTTTAAATGGATTTCTAACGACAGATCAAGAAAAAATTAAGCTTGTTCAAACATTTGGCGGCACAAAATTCCAAGTTCTCACGAAGGTTCTACTGCCTGCGTCCTACCCTACTATTATCAATGCCCTTAAGATTAATGTTGGTTTATCCTGGGTGGGGGTTATTGTAGGTGAGTTTTTAGTATCTAAAGCCGGGTTGGGCTATCTCATTGTATACGGAGGGCAAGTTTTCAAATTGGACCTAGTTATGACTAGTGTCATCATCTTGGGTGTGGCAGCGACTGTTATGTACCAGGGGGTGGTTTACCTTGAAAAGGTACTCGTGAAAAATAAGTTTTAAGAAGCTACTTTCCAGTAATATGTGATATGTGAAATATATTCACCAAAAGAAGGAGGATCCTCATAATGAGAAAGAAAAATAGGTTTATGCTAGTACTTATTGCGCTGATTCTAGGAGTTTCCTTAGTGTTATCAGGCTGTACTGCTCAACAACCCGAGCTTACAAAGGTTAAACTGTCCGAGGTTACACATTCCATCTTTTATGCGCCACAGTATGTAGCTTTAAGTAAAGGCTTTTTTAAGGAAGAAGGACTAGATGTTGAACTAACAAATGGTCAAGGTGCGGATAAAGTGATGACTGCTGTGCTTTCGGGCCAAGCTGACATAGGTTTTGCCGGCCCTGAGGCGAGTGTTTATGTCTACAACGAAGGCAAAGAGGACAACGCTGTCGTCTTTGCACAACTGACCAATGGAGATGGAACCTTTCTGATGGGTAGAACCCCTGATCCTGATTTTCAATGGAGCGATCTAAAAGGTAAAGATGTTATTGGCGGACGTAAGGGCGGAATGCCCGCAATTGTCCTGCAGTATGTGTTGAGTAAAAACGGTCTCACGGTTGGAAAAGATGTCTCTATCGATACCACAATGCAATTTGCTGCTATGCCAGGTGCCTTCCTTGGAGGACAAGGGGATTATGTGATTATCTTTGAACCTACGGCATCCAGCATGGAAAAAGAAGGTAAGGCATATATCGTAGCTTCCCTAGGTAAGGATAGCGGCGAGATTCCCTATACAGCTTATTTCGCTAAAAAGAGTATGATTGAAAAAAATCCGGAGCTTATTCAGAAGTTTACGAATGCGGTTTATAAAGGCCAGCAATGGGTAGCAAGTCATTCGCCTGAGGAAATTGCCATGGCTATTAAACTTCAATTTCCGGATGAAAACGATCAAATTCTCGTCAGTGCAGTAAAGCGTTACAAGGAACAGAACTCTTGGAAGAAGGATCCGGTTCTAACCCAAAACGATTTCTATCTTCTGCAACAAATCATGAAGGATGCAGGAGAACTTAATAAGACCGCGCCTTATGAAAAGGTAGTAACAACTAAATTTGGAGAAAACGCAATAAAGACGATCAAGTAAATCGTTAACCGTTGAACATTAGGGATCAGGCTCTCGGCCTGATCCCTTCTCATACTAGACAGCACCCATGCCGCTGAGCTACACCATTGATGAATTGAAAACTATAGTGCGCTTTTGTCATTGCATGAAAGCAACTTAGGCACTGTTTCATTGCTATGAAAGCAACATTAGCGCTGTGTCATCCTGAAGGAGGGACGACTGAAGGATCTAGATCCTTCGCTAACGCTCAGGTTGACATTAACCAAACTTAGTTTAAGGGCTTTACGTTAGTAAGAATTTATTGACAGAAATTCTTCTATCCTAGATAATATAATAATCATGATCTCAAAGAGGAGTTAATGAAATGATTCACATAAAAAATTTAATAGCGTTGCTGCGGGAGAAAATCAATGAGTAAGCTTAACAAAGATTCTACTGGATTTGCCGTACTTTTAGTCCTTATTTCCACCTTGGGGTTTAGTTTTTATCCGATTTTAGGGAAAGTAGTCTTCGTGGGAGGCGCTAGTCTCTCTACAGTTTTATTTCTTAGATTTACCATTGCAGCACTTATTTTCTGGGCGATCATTATTAGCCGAGAAGGATTTCCACGATTGCCTTTAAAAACCTGGCTTGTATTATGGGGCATGGGTGGAGTTGGATATTCTATGATGGCCGGTCTTTACATATCATCGGTCCTATTCATTCCCGCCTCCTTAGCTGCGTTACTATTGTATGCTTATCCTGTAATTGTCACAGTATTAGCGGTTTTGACGAAACAAGAGAAGTTCTCTATTTATAAACTTATTGGCTTGATATTATCAACCTTTGGCTTAGTTTTAGTTCTAGGATTGGCCTTTAATGGAATTAATTATGTTGGAGTTATGCTTGCCCTTGGAGCGGCCTTTGTTTATGCGATTTATATATTGATAGGAAATAAAGTCTTGGAAACAACAACCCCTTTAGTTAGTACGACAATTATTTCCACGTCTGCTGCACTTACCTATGGGGTTATCGGATTGCCAATCGGTGGTTCGACTTGGAATCTTTCTTGGGGCACCTGGATGGGAATTGGTGGAATTATTCTGTTCTCAACAATAATCGGAATGCTGACATTTTTTCAAGGTATCAAGCGTATAGGCGCCACATCTGCGTCAATTATAAGTATGACTGAACCCGTGATGACGGTTGTTCTAGCCGTTCTCATATTTAATGAACATCTTACTCTTATGCAAACAGTAGGTGGGATTTTTGTCGTCATAGGAGGGATTTTAGCCGTTCTATCTCCCGCTCCGAAAATAATCCAGCAGTTAAATTCCTCAACTAATTAGAGAGGTTTCTCTAGGACACAGTATTTTTACCGAAGATTTAGCAAAGCCTTTTACTCACCTCAAGGTGACTAAAAGGCTCTTGCTTTTAGACTCTAAAACAATTGTTGTTACTGTTTTGGTGATCCACTGTGGTACAATAATAGCAAGGTTTATATCTTTATGTACGAAGACTCAGATAGAAAGAAGGAATCCCAGTTGGAAAAACCGAGTTTACTTCAACTCCAAAAATCAAAAACGGGTGCACTTCCTAAACTTTGGAGTCGATTAAGCATTATCTTATTAGTCTTAATCATTTTGACCACCGGAGGAATCACCATTTACATTTCCTCATTAGATATAAGTAAACTACAAACTCCTCTGGCTCATCCCTCTTATCTTTACGACCAAAAAGGTAACCGGGTTTCTCAACTATCATCCTCAAGAATAGAACCTATTACTGACCAGCAAATTCCGCTCTTCATGAAGAATGCTATTATTGCGGTAGAAGACCGTCGTTATTATGAGCATAAAGGGGTCGATCTTCGCTCTATCTCCCGGGCTTTATATAGAGATGTGATATCTGGCGATTTTTCTGAAGGGGGAAGCACGATCACCCAGCAATTAGCTAAAAATCTTTTTTTAGCTTCGGATAAAACCCTTGCTCGAAAACTCAAGGAAGCTGCCTATGCCTTAAAAATCGAGGCGGTTCTTAATAAGGATGAAATTTTAGTCGCCTACCTTAATCAAATTTATTTTGGCGAAGGGCGTTGGGGGCTGCAAAATGCAGCTCAAGTCTATTTCGGTAAAGATTCTGAGCAGCTAACCTTAGAAGAATCCGCTTTGCTCGCTGGTTTGCTCAAAGCACCTACTATTTATTCCCCCCTCAGCAATAAAGAAAAGTCGTTAGAGCGAAGAAATCTGGTACTTACCTTGATGAAAGAACAGAATTATATAACTGCTGCCGAATACGAAACAGCAGTTGTTCAACCGATCACTCTGAGAAAAGGGTCTCTAAAGAATCTTTCAGGTCAATATGCCCCCTATGTTGATTATGTCATAGAAGAAGCCATTGATCGTATTGGCTTTACAGAAGAACAAATCTTAAATGGAGGTCTTCAGATATATACTCAGATGGACCCTTTGGTACAAAAAGCAGCCGAAGATGTCTACGAGGAAAGCCATTATTTCCCCAAAGGAACGCGCGACCAAATTGTTCAAAGCGGAGTAGTGATTATAGACCACACAACAGGAGGTATCAGGGGATTAGTAGGATATCGAGGGGAGAGAGTATACCGTGGCTTGAATCATGCAACCTCGACCCAACTCGAGCGTCAACCTGGTTCTTCTTTAAAACCATTTTCGGTTTATGGCCCAGCCTTAGAAAAGGGCTATTCTCCGGATTCCATGGTCAGTGATCATCCGCTAAATATTAATGGATATGCTCCCAAGAATTATGACAACCAACATCGGGGATATATAACCATGCAAGAGGCTGTTCGTCATTCTTGGAATATTCCTGCAGTTTGGTTATTGAACGAAATTGGAATCGCTAGTGGGGTTGACTTCACTCAACGCAGCGGAATTCCTTTAGAAGAAGAGGATCATACCCTCAGTTTAGCCCTCGGGGGTCTTTCCAAAGGGGTCACCCCGCTGCAAATGGCACAAGCTTATGGAATGTTTGCCAATCTAGGGATTATGAATAAGGCCTATGCCATCAGTAAGATAACCACCAAAGATGGTACGGTAATTTTTCAAGCACAACCAGAAGCAGTTCAAGTGACCACTCCAAGCGTAGCCTATATGATGACCCTCATGTTACAAGACGTAGTCATCAATGGAACCGGGGAAAATGCCTATCTCTCTCGACCGACAGCGGGTAAAACTGGTTCCGTCGAGCTTCCCCATACCGAGGAATTCAAAGGTATCAGCAAAGGGGTTAAAGATGTTTGGTTTGTTGGGTATACACCGGAACTTACGGCAGCGGTTTGGATGGGGTATGATAACACAGATCGCAATCACTACCTTACAACTTCAGGAGGATCTGAACCAGCTGTCGTATTCAAGGAAATATTATCTCGAGCCCTAGAATCCACCCCAATTGTTCCCTTCGAAATTCCCCAGGAATATATTGAGCAAAATAAATTTTCCAATAAACTATACAAGTGGTACAAAGAGAATTTTTATCCTCAATCACGATATGAGGATCAGTTTGACAACGAAGACGAAGACAAAGAAAAAGGCAAAGGAAAAGATAAGGGAAAAGATAAAGATTAGGGTCTAAGAAAGGCGAGTTGTAAAGACGAATAATCAATTGTGTATTGATACTATATTCGTGGATAAGGAGAGAATAAACCATGGCAGAGTTCAAGGAAATTAATAGTCCCCAGGATCTGAAGGGAATTCTAGAGGAATCCCGTCTACGCAAAATAATCATCTTTAAACATAGCACTGCCTGTCCTACGAGTGCAAGGGCTTGGCAGGAGGTTCAGGATTTTATTCAGGAAAGTTCGGATGAAATCTTAGTCGTCATGATTAAGGTAATTGAGTCTCGATCAATTTCTAACCAATTAGCTGAAAACTTAGGAGTAAAGCATCAATCCCCACAAGTATTGCTTTTAAGTAATCGGCAGATTTTATGGCATACTTCCCATCAGGCAGTGACCCAAACCAATATTAAGAAAGCCTTAGAGGGTGAAATATCCCCTTTCAGTCAAGCCTTTTAAACAATGAAGGGTGGATGATCGTGAAGTACACTGAATTTGAATTTAGCGTTGATGGTGGAACGGTACTCTATGCTAAAGAGTGGCAGCCAGCAACTAAATCCCGAGGCGTGATCTGCCTTATTCATGGTTTAGGAGAACACAGCGGACGATATGTTAATATGGCACAATACTTAACCCAAGCGGGTTATGTTTTATTGGCCTATGATCAACGGGGGCATGGTAAATCCTTGGGCAGGCGTGGGTATACGCCCTTCTATGACACGCTATTGGACGATATCGACCGTTTTAGACGTGAATCTATTAAACGTTTCCCAGGCTTACCTACCTTTCTATATGGTCATAGCCTAGGAGGCAACTTAGTTCTCAATTATGTCCTGCGTCGACGACCGGAATTTGCAGGAGTGATTGTTACTAGTCCATGGCTTAAGTTAACGGTTGAACCTCCTAGGTTGCTTATAGCGCTTTTAAGGTTATTAAATAGACTATGGCCCACCTTTTCATTACCTAGCGGGCTTGATTTAAAAGCACTTTCCCGTGACCTAAACGTGGTTGATGCCTACAAAGCTGATCCACTGGTTCATAACCGCATTTCCATTCGTCTTTTTGTGACCATGGATCACGCAGGGCGGTGGGCGCTGAAAAATGCAGCAAAGTTCGATCTTCCCTTGCTATTAATGCACGGTGAAGCTGATCGTATAACCTCCTCTGAAGCTAGTAAGCAATTTGCTGGCCAGGTTCCGATGGATTGTACTCTGAAGCTTTGGCAAGGCCTGTATCATGAACTTCATAATGAACCAGAAAAAGATGAGGTACTAGCTTATATCGTTAAATGGCTTGAAAAATATTCATAGAATGTTTATAAGTTTTCACAATAATTATTGAGGTGTTCATATGGAGGCGACTAGGCAGTTATATTGGAATATTGACGGGAAGTCCCTAATGTATAGTTTTGCTCTGCTAGCCTTCGTCATTTTTATAATCGGGGTTACAAAAAAGGTTAGGCGATGGAAACAAGGAAGGCCTATTAAGTACGATCATTTGGGCATAAGATTTAGGATGTTTTTTTCAATGATCTTTAGGCATGATAAAGGGGTTTTCAGGGGGACGTTTCGCCGCTTTATGCATTTAGGGGTTTTTTATGGATTTATCGTCTTAACCTTCGGAACGTTAGTTATTGCGATTCAGGATCATTTTGGAATACCGCTGTACTATGGAATGAAGTATTTAGTACTAAGTTTGCTGCTCGATTTGTTTGGACTTATAGCTTTGATTGGTATAGCTATGGCTGCCTATAAACGATATATCGATAAACCAGACCATGAGGATTATACCCTCGATGATGCTCTGCTATTGATTCTTGTTTTTACCATCCTTTTTACAGGCTTCATCTTAGAGGGGTTAAGAATTTACTCAACGAGTGATCCTTGGGCATGGTGGTCACCTGTTGGGCTATTGTTCTCTGTAGTGACTCAAATAGCGGGCTTATCGGTTTCCTCTGCTTTAGTACTTCATGCCTTCTTATGGTATTTTCATATGTTCTTAACCTTTGGGCTGATCGCCTATATCCCATTTTCTAAATTGTTTCATATGGTTTCATCTCCCTTAAACATCTTCTTGAAATCCTATTCACCCATTGGAACGTTAACCCCTGTCGATTTTCCTTTAGAAGAGTCTAAGAACGTTGGAGTTGCTCATCTTAAAGACTTTAATCGGAAACAGCTTCTTGAATTAGATGCTTGTATTTCTTGCGGAAGATGTCAGAAAGGTTGTCCCGCGAATTTAAGTGGAGCACCTTTATCCCCAAGATCCGTAGTTCAAAGTTTAAAAAGACATTCCATCAAAGATAATAGCCACCCAATTATAGATAAGGCTGTTTCAAGAGAAACCCTCTGGTCTTGTACGACATGCGGCCTCTGCGAAGTAAAGTGCCCGATTTATATAGAACACGTTAAACGAATCGTTGATATGAGAAGAAGTTTGGTTATTAGCGATGCGGGCTTTCCCCCAGAAGTCCAGAAGGTATTTAATAATATCAAAGAATCCGGCAATCCCTGGGCCAAACAGTTAGATTTTCAAATTTGTCATATGGAAACGTCACAGGTTCCTCTTCTAAGCGAAAAAAAACAAACGGATATTCTATATTGGCTAGGATGTTTCGGAACGTATAATTCTCGCAATCAGAAGGTTTCTGAGGCCATGATCAGAATCCTAGATCGAGCAGGGGTTACCTATGCTCTATTAGGAGCGGAAGAACAATGTTGTGGAGATTCTGTGAGGCGATTAGGGAATGAAAAGCTCTATCAAGAGTTAGCACAAAAAAATGTGGACACTTTAAACCGTTATGAATTCAAGACAATCCTAACTCACTGTCCCCATTGTTATAACTCCCTAAAGAATGATTATCCTCAGTTCGGCGGGCATTATCAGGTGGTGCACCATTCAGAGTTTATCCTAGAGCTTATTAAGTCAGAGAAGCTTAAACTGAAAGAATCTGATAAGCGCAAGGTTACCTTTCATGATCCCTGCTATTTAGGTAGATATAATTCTATTTATAATGCGCCAAGAGAGGTTTTAACTTCGATACCAGGATTAGAAGTGATAGATATGAAAAAGAACAATCGATCAATGGGTTTTTGTTGTGGGGCTGGTGGTGGACGTATATGGATGGGCAATAATAATCAGGAGAAAAAAATAAATAGCCTTCTATTGAAAAAGGCTATGCGAACTGAGCCTGATATTCTTGCCAGCGCATGCTCCTTATGTTTATCAACATTAACTGAAGCCGTTAGCCAGTCAGATGCAGGAATCGAATGCAAGGATATTGCCGAAATAGTACAGGATGCATTATAGCAAATGGACTGAATATAAATAAGCTGTTCTTATCTAATCTAATCTATATCACTAGGGATAACGAACCAGGCTACGAGATACGCTAAAAATCCTGTACCACCGACAAATAAAAGCAGAATTGCAGCAATCCTTATAAGACTGGGATCAACTTCTAAGTACTGGGCCAACCCTCCGCAAACACCACCAAGTTGCTTATCCTGGTTAGATCGATATAAGCGTTTCGACATGCTTTTTCCTCCTCTGCGCTCATTTTACAGCCCATAATTAGTATACTTCTTGGCTGTTTTTATGTCGCTACACTCTTAATACGTATGAGAAGCTGTATATGTTACACATTTATCAGATATCAATCAACTTTTCAATAAAGAAGTTCATAATAGACGAGGAGTGTAATCATTGTTCATCAATTCTAAACTTGCCCAGTTTCCTAAACACTGGCTTGGTGTTGTACAGGTTACTGGAGCTGCTATACTTTGGGGAACGTCAGCAACCTTGGCTAAGCACCTCTTCAATAGTGCTGTTTCGGCATTCGATGTAGCTCAGATGAGACTAACGTTGTCTTTTATACTTTTACTAGTGGTGCTTTCCATCAGTAAACCAATGCTACTACATGTCCGAAGGTCAGATCTTGGCTATCTTGCGATTTTTGGCATTATAGGCTTAGGATTACTTCAATTCACCTATCTTCTGGCACTGAGCTATACGAATGTGGCTACAGCCCTTTTCTTACAGTATACAGCTCCAATCATTATACTGATTGTCGGGTTATTATTGCGAACGGAAGTCCTCACTGGAATCAAACTGGTGGCTTTGAGTACGTCGATTATTGGAGGATATTTAATCGTAGCAGGCACGACTTCAGGCTTTGGGCTGAATCCTTTGGGTGTTATATACGGATTGGCTGCTGCTTGTACATTTGCTTTCTATTCAATGTATGGCAAACGCGGTTTGAAAACATATAACTCTTGGACGCTTTTAGTTTGGGGGATGGGTTTTGGTTCCTTAGTTTGGTGTATATACCAACCACCATGGACGCTGGCTCTGCGCTATGGAGGATTAGCATGGCTGCAATTTTTATACATCGCTGTGGTTGCCACAATTTTACCATTTGGATTATATATTAAAGGATTGCATAATCTTAGTGCCTTTGGCGCGGGGATGATTGGAATGCTTGAACCTGTCGTTGGTGCAATTTCGGCATTTTTCTTTTTGGGAGAATTACTATCATTGACCCAAATTTGGGGAAGTAGTTTGATTTTATTGGGAGTAGCCTTGCTTCAAATGAACGCCCTGAAGCGGAGTGGTGATCAAATCTATCCCCTAAGCCAGAATTAGCCCTTCGTCAAAGTGGGAACTAGATATCAACAGTGTTAAAATTTAGAGGTTCTTGGAGCCTTATATAGTATAAAAAAGAGAGTTCTTGCGGTTAGAAAAAACGGCAGGAACTCTCTTTTGTCATAATAGTATTTCTTAGGACCATTTTTTAATTCCTTGCATATGCTGTCAATACACACTAAGAAGAAGCATGAATATACACGAAAGTTGTCAGTAAATATTTTCCAAAAAATGAAAGGAAATGTCGTTAGCTAAGAGAATAATTAAGCTATAAGGAGTGGGACCAGAGTGAAGTAGGTGTAAAGTTATTTATGAAGGATACGAAGTTCTTTCTTGAATTGGATGAACTATATCTGTTTAATCGAGGGGAACTGTACCACAGTTACTTAAAAATGGGTGCACATATCCTGGAACAGGGTGGAATCCGTGGAACAAATTTTACTGTTTGGGTGCCTGATGCTGAGCGGGTTTGCCTCGTAGGAGAGTTTAATGATTGGTGTTCCACAGGAAGTTCGATGATTGAAACAGGGAGTAGCGGGGTTTGGTCACTCTTTGTGCCTAAGGATCTCGAAGGACAGTTCTATAAATATGAAGTTCATACCAAGGACGGACGAGTGTTTCTTAAATCTGACCCGTTTGCCTTCTTTACAGAATTCAGACCGGCAACTGCTTCGATCGTTTGGTCACTAGAAGGGATTAAATGGCAGGATCAAGCTTGGATGAAGCATCGAAAAGAGATTAAGGTTAAGGAAATGCCGCTTTTGATATATGAAGTTCACCTGGGTTCCTGGAGAAGGAAAAAGGATGGATCCTTCTATAATTGGAGAACGTTAGCGGTTGAGTTACTAGACTATGTTCTTAAGATGGGGTATACACATATTGAGCTGATGCCTATTGCGGAACATCCCTTCGATGGTTCGTGGGGATATCAAATAACAGGGTATTACTCCTGTACGAGTCGCTTCGGCACCCCAAAAGATTTTATGTTTTTTGTCAATCAATGTCACCTAGCGGGCATAGGGGTTATTCTCGATTGGGTGCCCGGTCATTTTTGTAAGGATGCTCATGGACTAGGGGAGATTAACGGATCACCTGTGTATGAAAATGATAGAAATGAACAATGGGGAACTTACAACTTCAATTTTGAGAAAACTGAGGTTTGGAGCTATTTAATTTCTAATGCAGTGTTTTGGTTTGATAGATTTCACGTTGATGGGTTACGCGTGGATGGAGTCAGTAGTATGCTCTATGCTGACTACGGAAAGCCTGATACATGGAGACGGAACATTCATGGGGGCAGAGAGAATCTTCAGGCAGTTGCTTTTTTGCAGCGCTTAAATGAAGTCGTCTTTCAATATTTCCCCGATGTCCTTATGATTGCCGAAGAATCGACTGAGTGGCCACTTGTATCCTATCCCACAGACGTAAATGGACTGGGTTTTAATTATAAATGGAATATGGGTTGGATGAACGATACCTTGCGATATATAAGTCTCGATTTTCCTTTGCGTAAAGCAAATCATCGATTGTTGACCTTTTCAATGACTTATGCGTTTTCTGAGAATTTCATTTTACCTCTATCCCATGATGAGGTTGTCCATGGAAAAAAATCGTTAATTGATAGAATGCCGGGGGATTACCTGCAAAAATTTGCTGGACTAAGAGGTTTATTGGGATATTGGATGTGCCATCCGGGTAAAAAACTATTGTTTATGGGTGGGGAATTTGCCCAGTTTATTGAGTGGAATGAAGGGGCGGAACTAGATTGGTTCCTTTTAGACTATGAGATGCACAGAAACCATCAGACCTTTGTAAGGGATCTAAACAAACTTTACATTAATGAAAAGGCCCTCTGGGAAAATGACCAAGATTGGTCAGGTTTTGAATGGATTGATGTGCAAAACCATGAACAGAGCATTTTGATCTTCTGCCGAAAAACACGAAATACCGAGGATTTTCTAATTATCTTAATCAATTTCCAAACCAACTGTTATGAGAATTTTCGTCTTGGTGTCCCCAAGCAAGGAAACTATCAGGAACTATTCAATTCTGATCAAGAGATTTATGGAGGGAACAATTACACTAATCAGTCGTTGCTCAAAGCTGAAAAGGTTTCTTGGCATGGGCAAGGATTTTCAATAATCATTAAGGTTGCTCCCTTAGGATTCGTTGTTTTAAAACCAATCTCAAATAGTCAAGAATTGGAGGGACATAATGCATGTTTACCGACAAAGAAAGCTTCAAACAAGCCTATCTGATGAAGTTGATTGAGGGGGAGGGAATCACTGCTGATGAAGCGACCCCTTGGGATAAATTTGTAGCCTTAGTCATGTTGCTCAAAGAAAAAATGAGCTATTACCGAGCTATTAACAAAAATTCTATCTCCCAAGGAAAACAAATCTACTACTTTTCAATGGAGTTCTTAATTGGCAAACTTCTGCATAACTATCTGGTTAACTTTAAGATAGAGAATCTAGTACGAGAGGGTTTGTTAGAGCTGGGTATTAATCTTGATGAACTCTTAGAGCAAGAATCTGATCCTGGTTTGGGTAACGGAGGATTAGGGAGACTGGCGGCGTGTTTTCTAGATTCCATGGCTTTCTTAGGAATAGATGGACATGGCAACGGAATTCGCTATAAATATGGATTATTTGAACAAAAGATTGTCTCAGGCAATCAAGTAGAAATAGCTGACAATTGGTTAAAAAATGGTTTCCCTTGGGAAATTAGAAAGCCGGATAAAGCGGTTATTATTAAATTCAAAGGAACGGTGCGACCCGAACTTAAAGATGGGCGGGTTGTGTTTAATCACGAGAACTATGAACCGGTTTTGGCGGTGCCTTATGATGTACCCATTATGAGCTATAATAATCCCAGCTATATAAACAATTTAAGGTTATGGAGTGCAGAAACAATTTGCAGTGAACTTGATTTGGCCTGCTTCAATCGTGGGGAATTTAATCAGGCTACAAGTTTTAAGTCAGAAGTTGAAGCGATTTCATATATCCTCTATCCGGATGATAGTAGTCGTGCGGGAAGAGAGTTAAGGCTAAAACAAGAATACTTTTTTGTGGCAGCAGGGTTAGGGACTATTGTACGAAGCTATAAGAAAAAGAACGGTTTAAGTTCCTTGCATGACTTCTCAAGGCGTGTTTCAGTTCATATCAATGATACTCATCCAGTTTTATGTATCCCCGAATTAATGCGTATATTAATTGATGAAGAAGGTATGGGATGGGATGAGGCTTGGAATATAACCGTCAACACCATGTCCTTTACCAATCACACGATCATGCCTGAAGCCATGGAAAAATGGCCCATCGATATGGTCAAAACTCTTTTGCCTCGGATCTTTATGATTATTGAAGAGATTGATCGAAGATTCAAAGAAGATTTAGTTGAGCGTTTTATGGATGATGAGGAAGTAGTAAGTAACACCCATATATTAAAAGATGGGTATATCTTGATGGCTAACTTAGCCATTATCGGCAGCTCATCTGTCAACGGGGTTGCGCAATTGCACACTAAAATTCTTAAAAATGAAGTGTTTAAAGACTACTTTAGAGTTTTTGGGTATAAATTTAATAATAAGACCAATGGGGTTAATCACAGGCGATTTCTTTTGGCCGCTAATCCTAAACTGTCTCATCTAATCTCAGAAGCAATCGGACCAAATTGGAAGGAAGATGCTGGGGAACTCAAGAAACTTCAGGCCTTCAAGGAGGACCAGAGTTTTTTGGAACAGCTCGCCAAAGTGAAGTACGAAAACAAATGCCTATTGGCCGACAGGGTCAATTCTAACTATGGGATTATTCTCGACCCTGAGTCAATTTTTGATGTTCAAGTAAAACGAATTCATGCTTATAAACGGCAATTGCTCAACGTCCTAAAGATCATGCATTTATACAATAAGGGTGTGAATGAACCTCAGGGGTTGTCGGGGTCCCAAACGTTTATCTTCGGTGGAAAAGCAGCTCCAGGCTATCACTATGCTAAAACCATTATTAAATTAATAAATTGTCTTAGCAAAAAAATCGAGCAGGATTCAAGGGTTTGTCAGAACTTAAAAGTTGTTTTTTTGGAGAATTTCAATGTATCCCAAGGGGAGTTGATTTATCCAGCAGCAGACATTAGTGAACAGATATCCACTGCCAGCAAAGAAGCCTCAGGAACTGGAAATATGAAATTCATGATGAACGGGGCTCTTACCTTAGGTACGTTAGATGGGGCTAATGTGGAAATTAAAGAGGCAGTTGGAGAAGAGAATATCTTCATCTTTGGGCTTACTGCTGAACAAGTATTAGATTACACCCGTAATGGTGGGTATAAACCCTGGGATGAATACCACGAGCACTCTGATATACGAAGGTGTGTTGATCTATTGAACGCTGGTTTTTTCGATAATATGGGGGATGAATTCAGGACATTATACGATTCTCTAATGATCTATAATGATGAATTTTTTATCCTAAAAGATTTCCCCTCATACATCCAAACCCATGATAAACTCCAATCTCTATATTTGAATCAAAAGGATTGGAATAAGATTTCCTTGCTGAATATTGCAAATTCTGGAGTATTCTCCAGTGATAGAACGATAAGAGAGTACGCGGATTGGATATGGAAAATTCGCTACCGTACCATTAATAGAATTTCTTCGACCTGAACACCTATTAGCTAATAGTTCTAGATTCTTAAGGGGGAGGGATAATGTATGAAAAGGCAGGAATGTATTGCCATGCTATTGGCTGGTGGGCAAGGAAGTCGATTAGGAGGTTTAACAAAAAATCGTGCAAAACCAGCGGTTTCTTTCTGTGGTAAGTATCGTATTATAGACTTCACTTTGAGTAATTGCACAAATTCAAACATTAACACAGTTGGTGTTCTCATTCAGTATAAGCCATTTCTGCTCAATTCATATATTGGCTTGGGTTCAGCCTGGGACTTAGATAACCCTTTTGGCGGAGTCCATATCCTTCCCCCTTTTCTCGGAGAAACTGAAGGAAGTTGGTATAACGGAACAGCTAATGCCGTGTACCAGAATTACGAGTTCATCGATTATTATGATCCGGAATATGTGATTATCCTTTCAGGAGATCATGTCTATAAAATGGACTATACGGATATGTTGAGGTTCCATAAAGAGAAGAAATCGGAAATAACTCTCGCCACGATTCAAGTGCCATGGGAGGAGGCTTCCCGGTTTGGGATTTTAACGATAGATACAGATGCCAGGATTACTAAATTTACGGAAAAGCCAGCTGAACCAGACAGTAATCTGGCCTCGATGGGGGTTTATATCTTTAACGGTTCAACACTTAAACAAGCGTTAATTGCCGATAAGGGAGATTACCTATCGCAAAACGATTTCGGAAAAAACATCATTCCCCATCAACTCAAACAGAAGAAACGAGTCTATGCCTATAAATTTAATGGGTATTGGCGAGACGTCGGTACTATTGAAAGCTATTACCAGGCTAATATGGAGTCCTTAAGAGATGGACACTTCCTTAACATTTTTGATCCCAAGTTTAGGATCTTTTCTAATGAAGATATTTTCCCTCCACACTTTGTGGGGGAAACAGCTAAGATCGAGAATAGTTTAATTTGTAATGGGTGCATTGTGCATGGGAACATCATTAATTCAATCTTAGCCCCGGGGGTTTATGTGGGTGAAGGGGTAGAAATTAAGGATTCAATTGTATTACCTTATGTAAAAGTGCACAAAGGATCAAAGATTTATCGGACGATTCTTGGAGAAAATGCGGAGATTATGAGTCACTGTATTATTGGTGCGGAGGGAAACATCTCTCCTGCGCAAGAAGGGATAGCAGTTATCGAAGATTATCATCAGGTTCCTGAAGGAACTGTTATAGATGCTGGTATGAATGTCTACAGGAGTCGGTAGATTTAAAGGGGGAAATTTGATGTCAAACGCTATAGGGATAATTTTTGCTAATAGCGGATCTGACAACTTGCAAGGGCTTGCCTTAGAACGACCAATAGCGGCTGTTCCCTTTGGAGGCAGATACCGTATTCTCGATTTTGCCTTATCGAGCATGGTCAATTCTGGGATCAGGACGATTGGATTAGTTACACCTCACCAATATCGACCGCTTTTAGATCATTTAGGGGCTGGAAAGGACTGGTTTCTAGAACGTAAAGACGGAGGTTTGTTTATCTTACCGGGAGTTATGCATGCCTTGACAGGAAACAAACATACATTTTGCATTAAAGACTTAGAGAATAACTTGGAATACTTACAGAAGGATTTTGTTGAAAATGTGCTCATTAGCAGTGGGGATCAAATCTTTAATATAAATTTTAGAGATACCCTAGAAGAGCACAAGGACAAGCATGCAGATGTTACCCTGATTTACAAAGATAATAATAACTCTGACAACGACCCTAATAGTGAAATTTTCCTAGAGTTAGACGAAGATAGAAGAGTCTCAAATATTCAAGATAAAAACGGAGTCGAAGGAAATGACCTTAGCCCTTCTCAATTTGTGAATATTTTACTCATACGTCGTGAACTATTGTTAGAAATTATTAAGAAATACAGTTCTTTTGGGTGTATAGACTTAATGACGATTATTGCTGTCAATCGAGGAGTTCTCAAAGTCTTTGGCAGTCCTACAAGTTCACTAATAAGTACAATTCGTACGATAAAGGATTACTATGACCGAAGTATGGATCTATTAAACTTAAACGTTCGTGAACAATTATGGTTGGGTGTGGATCGCACCCATACTAAAATTGTGGACAATCCCCCTACTAAATACACATCTAAGGCAAAGGTACAGAATTCTTTGATTGCCAGTGGATGTACCATAGCAGGAGAAGTCATAAACTCCATTGTTTTTCGTGGGGTAATTCTTGAGCAAGGATGTAGAATTCAAAATAGTATCATCATGCCGAAATGTCATATTTATGCCAATGCACAAACAAACTTTACAATTCTTGATAAATCAGTAAGAGTCCATGGAGAAAATGTCTTAAAAGGAAGTGAGTCTCACCCTTTGGTGATTCTCAAAAAAACAGTGATCTGAAAGGTGGGAGAGTATGCAACTGGTTTTTGTAACTGCAGAAGCAGATCCGTTTGCTAAAACCGGTGGTTTAGGAGAAGTTGCTGGTTCATTACCAGCTTTCTTGCATAAACAGGGTATTGATGTACGGGTTATTATGCCGAAGTATAGTAATATCTCCGCAGAATTTAAAAAGGAGTTCAATCATCTTGCTCATTTTGATGTCCCGGTCGCTTGGCGTAAACAATACTGCGGCCTGGAGGAGATGGTCTACAATGGAGTTCCTTACTATTTTATTGACAACGAGTACTACTTTACACGCCCTCAAGTCTATGGAGAATATGACGATGCAGAGCGATTTGCCTTTTTCTCACGGGCTGCTCTTGAGAGCTTAATACACATCCCAGGGTTTAAACCTGATATCCTGCATTGCCATGATTGGCATACAGCATTAATTCCGCTTATGCTGAAAGAGTTCTATAATCGGCAGCCCCTCTACTATCCCATAAAAACAGTCTTTACGATTCATAACCTGAAATATCAGGGGGTTTTTCCTAAGGATGTACTGGGAGATGTTGTAGGACTTGGAATGGACTTTTATAAGGAAAATGGCTTAGAATTTCATGGGGCGATCAATTTCATGAAGGGTGCGCTATTGTATGCAGATCAGATTACGACGGTAAGCCCGACCTATGCTGAGGAAATTCAAAATCCTTTTTATGGGGAAAACCTGGATGGTCTGTTAAGAAAACGAAGAGAATTCCTAACAGGTATTCTGAACGGCATTGACTATGAGGCCTATAATCCATTGAATGATTCTCATCTTGTAATGCCTTTTCATGACTTGGATGTTGCTAAGAAAGAAAACAAAAAACATATCCAAACTCTTATGGGACTGCCGGTTAGAGAAGATAGTGCTGTACTAGGGATGGTAAGCCGACTCGTCGACCAAAAAGGCTTGGATCTCTTGGCCCATGTTCTTGAGGAACTACTGGAACTGGACATTCAAATGGTAATCTTGGGTACAGGGGAACATAAATACGAAGAAATGTTAAAATCTTATGCTTCAAACTATCCAGAGAAACTTGCTATACGATTGGAATTTTCCGATCAACTAGCCCATCAAATCTATGCTGGAGCGGATATGTTTCTTATGCCCTCACGATTTGAACCCTGCGGTATAGCGCAAATGATAGCTATGCGTTATGGTACCGTACCAATTGTACGTGAAACCGGAGGATTAAAGGATACAGTTTTTGCGTATAACGATATTACTGGAACAGGAAATGGATTTTGCTTCATGAATTATAACGCCCATGAATTACTATTTACAGTACAACGTGCCTTAAGTATCTATCAAGAAAACAAGTCTATCTGGAACAATATACGTCTAAGGGGCATGGAGCGTGACTTCAGTTGGAACCGATCAGCCGAAGCTTACGTCGAAATCTATAAGTCCCTATTGCACATTTCCTAACGCCCCAATCGTCATAGCCACCTACCCAATTGTCATCCTGAGCGCACTGAAGGATCTTCCCCCAATGCAGCAAGATCCTTCGCTGACGCTCAGGATGACACACAAAAAGTGGGCATGACAGGGGGATGGTTCTTGTGATATACAAGGAGTGGGAGTCTTCGACCGTAAAAATGACGAGGTATAGGTGATAAAGTATGGAATTTAAGGCATATCATAATTCTCATGATTTGTTTTACCGTAAACCCTTTGGTGCAGTTAATTGTGGTCAGCGAGTCACCATTCGCTTAAGCACCTTTTCCCCAGAACCTATCGAAGCTTGCATTCTTCGGCTCTGGGAAACAGACCATGAAATTACTAATCTGATGTATCAAACTGTCGAGAAGAGTATCCATAAATCTGCTTCTGAATTAGTGGAAGATTCTAATGAGGAAGAAACCTATGAGGTTGAGTATAGAGTGCCCTACACCCCTGGACTAATCTGGTACTACTTTATTATTAAAACAGGCTCTCGAACCTATTATTATGGAAATAACCTAAATAGTCTGGGTGGGGAAGGAAGTCTCTGGGAACAAGAACCACCGGCCTATCAAATTACAGTTCATAAGCCGATTGAAGTCCCTGAGTGGTATAAGCGAGGGGTAATGTATCAGGTTTTTGTGGATAGGTTTTTTAATCCTCACCAAACCAGGTTCAACGACTGCCCCAAAAGGAATGCTCTGCTGCATGCCAATTGGTCTGATCAACCAATCTATATTAAGGACGAACAGGGCAGAGTAACTGATTGGGACTTTTTTGGAGGCAACCTGCAAGGAATCCTTGAAAAGTTGCCCTACTTTCAAGAATTAGGGATTAGTATTCTTTACTTTAACCCTATTTTTGAAGCCTCTAGTAATCATAAATATGACACAGCTAATTATCTCAATATCGATCCGATGTATGGAAACGATTTAGTGTTCAAAGACTTGCTCAATACAGCGAAACAATATGGAATTGCTATTATTCTTGATGGGGTCTTTAGTCATACAGGTAGTGATAGTATCTATTTCAATAAATACGGCAACTATCCAGGCGTCGGTGCCTATCAATCGACAGATTCTCCCTACTTCACCTGGTACAAATTCAAAGGGAACCGTGACGTGTATGAATCCTGGTGGGGGGTTGATGCCCTTCCAGAAGTGAATGAAATGGACGCTTCCTACAGACAATTTATTTATGGTTCGGAAAATAGTGTTATTCGCAAGTGGCAAAGCCTAGGTGTTGCCGGTTGGAGGTTAGATGTCGCTGATGAACTCCCTGATGAATTTATTCAGGAACTTCGGCAAGCCATTAAAGGCATTAACCCCGATGCTGTGTTAATCGGGGAAGTGTGGGAAGACGCTTCAAATAAAATTAGCTATGCTAAACCTCGTCAGTATTTTCTCGGAGATGAACTAGATGGGACGATGAACTATCCTTTCCGGGATAGCTTCTTGCGTTTTATTCTCGGTCAGAGTGATTCCAAAGATCTTCATCAAGAAGTGATGAGCTTATTCGAAAACTATCCACGAGAAAATTTCTATGCTGCCATGAACTTGATTGGTAGTCATGATACCATACGTATTTTAACCCTTTTAGGAGAAGCACCACCAGAACAGAGCTTGACAAAGTCAGAGCAGAGGACCTTTAGGCTTTCATCAACTGCACGGCAATTAGCTGTCCAGAGGCTCAAACTCTTAAGTTTAGTTCAAATGACCTTTCCTGGAGTTCCAAGTATATATTATGGAGATGAAGCAGGTGTGGAAGGATACGCCGATCCATATAACCGGGGAACCTATCCCTGGGGCAGGGAAGATAATGAAATTATTGCTTGGTATCGGCGATTACTGCGCATGCATGCAGAATATGAGGTGCTCCAAACGGGTGATTTTAAATCACTATCTTTGGATGCTGATGTTTATGCTTTTAAGCGTGTAGGGGATGATGAAGAGATTTGTGTCCTTATTAATCGCCATCGAGAGGAATCAAAAACCGTTGACCTCAGTCAAAGACTTAAACTTCCGTCTTCTACGTTTGTTATTGACTTAATCGATGGCGAAGAGCTCGATGCGGAAACGCTTCGTGCTTTGCCTATCAATGCTCTAAATGGAAGGGCGCTGCTTATCAAAAAGAATCCGCCTCAGGATCTGCAGCTTCAACCTTCATGTGGAGTTTTATTACATATAAGTTCCTTGCCCTCTGATTGGGGGTTGGGGGATTTAGGAAAAGAAGCCTATGACTTTGTCGATTTCTTAGCAGAATCAGGGCAATCAATGTGGCAGATCCTACCACTAAATCCTGCGGGAGTAGGGGATTGTCCTTATCAAAGTGAGTCAGTGTTAGCAGGAAACTCGATGTTTATCAGTCTTGATCATTTGATTCAGGAGGGTCTCTTAGATCTAACTGAGACTCGAGATAAATACAATCATTTAATAGAAATTGGACTCAGAGAAAGTTTATTAAACGAAGCGCTTAAAGAATTAAAGAGCTCTTTACTCAAAGAAGCTTACCGAATATTTTTAGAGCAAATTACAAACAGAGACAATTCTTCAATCTATGAAAGTTCGGAACATCTATTTCCTAAAGACTCAGACTATTTATCGCGAGAAAACTATGCGAAGTTTAAAAGGAAACATCAAGAGTGGATTGAGGATTATGCTCATTTTCGTGCACTAAAGGTTCATTTCAATAATACCCCCTGGTTTGAATGGGACTCGGAGATTGCTTTGCGCGAAACCGAGGCCTTAGCTAAGTATTCTTTGCTGCTCTGTGAAGAGATCGGATTTATAGAATTTATTCAATATACGTTCTTTTATCAATGGGATAAGCTTAAAACTTACGCTAAGAGTAAGGGTATTAAAATGATTGGGGACATACCTCATTTTGTAGCTGCTGATAGTTGCGATGTTTGGGTTAATCGCAAGCTGTTCATACTCGATGAACAGGGGAGAATTGCTAAAACCGCAGGGGTACCTCCCGACTATTTCAGCGAGACAGGACAATTATGGGGGAACCCAGTTTATAATTGGGGTGCTCATGAAATAACGGAGTATGCTTGGTGGAAAATGCGCTTAAAGTTAGGGCAAGAGCAATTTGACTACATTCGCTTGGATCATTTTCGTGGTTTTGAAGCTTTTTGGGCGGTGGATACTAGTGAAGAGACAGCAGAAAAGGGACGTTGGATCAAAGGACCGGGGAAACGTTTTTTTGAAAGTATTTTTACCATCTTTAGGAACTGTCCATTTATTGTTGAAGACTTGGGGGTTATAACTACTGAGGTTAATATTCTCAAACAATTGTTTGGCTTTCCCGGAATTAAGGTCCTTCAGTTTACTCCACTCAAAGAAGTATCAAAAACGGAGACAAATTTCGTTTACTATACAGGTACCCATGATAATAATACCTTGTTAGGCTGGTATGAGAAGAAGAATTCCTCAGGTGAAGGCAAGTTTGACAGAACTCACTTGCAGAATCAAACAATCGACCAACAAGTTATCCGACAAGCCTGCAGACGGTCCATTGAGGAGGTCTATCTGAGTCAAGCGGTGTGGGTTATCTTACCAATGCAAGATATTTTGGGCCTGGGTGAAGATGCCCGTATGAATGTACCAGGAACGATCTATGGAAATTGGAAGTGGCAGATGGCTAAAGAATATAATAGCGGTGAACTAAAGATTTGGCTGCGAACCTTAGCGGAAAAAGCTAAGAGATAAAGTGACAACTGAAATTTGACATTAAAGGTATTTCATAGAATAATGTGTAGTAGGATTTAATTGCATAAATTTAACATACTAGTAAAGATAGTATGGAAAAATGGAGAGAAGAATTTGAAACACTTTATCGGAATTTTCCTAAAAGGCTTACTTGTAATAGCTCCTATAGCACTAACCTTCTATATTCTCTATAAAATGTTTTTAGTAACGGATGGATTATTTAAGGGTGTACTAGAGAAGGCAGGACTATATTTTCCCGGATTTGGAGTGATCGTAACACTTACTGCAATTTTTCTAGTGGGTTTACTGGCCTCAAACTGGCTTACGAATCGCTTATTAGATTACTTGGATAAAGTTCTCATTAAAGTTCCCTTACTTGGTACTATTTATGGAGTTATAAAAGACACTGTTAATTCCTTTTCTGCAAATAAAAAAGGCTTTTCCCGTTTAGTCATGGTTCATATGTCTAATGAACTTAAACTCTTAGGATTTCTTACAAATGATGAAGAAAGCGCATTTATTCCTAAAGACTATGTGGCGGTCTACTTAATGCAGTCAATGCAATGGGCCGGGAATCTGATTGTTGTGCCCAAAGATCAGGTTCAACTTCTGGATGTCTCCTCTGAAGAAGCCTTGAAGTTTATAGCCTCTGCGGGGCTTTTAAGTAAAAAAGCCGGTGTAGACTAAACTCTGAACGATAGATGGACGAAAACATAGTGTTAGAGATAATAGGGAAGAGGTCACATCTAAAAGGCTTGCCTAATAAATAGACAAGCCTTTATTTCTTGCTTAAAGATTTAGATAAGAATGTTATTTTTTATTCAGGAAGAAACGTTGCACAGTCTGTCATTTCAGTGGTACTAGCATTAGGAGATTGGACTTCGATTTTCTCTGCATAGCAGTGATCTCCGGAACCATAATAATGGCAGGTATTAACTACGCATTTAATCCCATTGTTTGGCTGAGACATTTTGTTAACTCTTTCTGGCATCTGTAGCCCTCCTTAAAGTAAATTCCTAGTCTAATATCTCCGAAAAAATATGTTTTTATGTAGCGAAATTTAGAAATCGTTATAAAGGGTAAGCTAATAGAGATTAGAATATATAAATTAACATGCACTTTCGCCTATAGTTCGAATAAAAGGAGAGGAAACTAAAATGGACATAAACAAACTCACTCATAATAAATTAGGACCTTTTCAAGAGATTGCTAAGGAGTATATGAACGATAAGAAAAAATCTATAGGTCTTCTTAATGAAGCTCTGAGAAAGGCTAACACAAAGCGAGGTGCACTAGGTGAAGCATGGGAGAAATTCCAGCTTTTATTCGGAGTGTTTAAAGACTGGATAAATGGCAACTATAAGGAAATGCCTACACGCTCGCTTCTCATGATTGTCCTTGGCATCGTCTATTTTGTGTCCCCCATCGACGGGGTATTCGATTATATCCCTTTTGCAGGCTTGGTTGATGACGCCGCCGTAGCCGGCTTTGTTATATCCCAAATAAGTGCTGATCTTGAACGATATAAGCTCTGGAAAGGACAAGTCGAATCTGCCTCTCGTGTTAACCCTGATCAAAAACAATAATTGACATTTGGCATAGAAATGTAATAAACTATATTATACCTAAAAATGAGAGGATGGTTTTTTTGTTAAATGTGTCTGTAATGGTGATTTTCAACTAAACAGTTGAGAGAGGTTACTTTATAAAACGTAGGTGTTAAACCTGCTTTTTTAAGTGCACCTTTTGAAAGCGCAAACCTTTGCGTTTTTGGATAACGCCTTACAGATTACGTCCTACAATAACCATTTGAGTTATAGCAGTGTCACCCTTTGTCGATAAGGTCAACAAAGCTGACATTGAAACTATGGCGATTATTATCGTATAGTTTTGTAGAGTGTAACAGGCATGTCCTGTTGCACTCTATTTATTTTTCTCAATAGCGTTATGTGATTTTATACGTCAGTTGAAAATCACTGCCCACAGGAGTATTCTGCGTATTTTTGGGAATCAAATGAATCCTAAAAATAAGGTAATCTCTCTTGTGGGCATTTTAATTGTTATAGGGAGGATTTTTGATGAACGCAAACAATACATTGGAATTTAATATTATACTTGAAACTTTAGCCCAACACGCACTTTCTCAAAAGGCAATGGAAAAATTGCTCTTACTAAAGCCATTTTTAAATGAACGAGAGTGCAAATCCAAAATTCAGGAAACAACAGAGGCCCGCAAAATTTTAGAGGGTATAGGTACGCCGCCCCTAGCCTCAATGAAAGAGCTGGATAAAATTCTGGACCTAACAGTGAAAGGCTCTATGCTAACCCCGGAACAGCTCACAAGTATCTGTGGGTTTATTTCTTCCTGCAAAAGAATGAAGAAATATCTTGAAAAGGCTGAAGCTTTCGATACGGATATAGGGTTTTATGGTCATTCTTTCAGTCCGCTGAATATGCTTTTTGAGGAAATTGAGCGCTGTATAAGAAATGAAGCGGTTGATGATGGTGCTTCTCCAGTCCTTCGTGATATACGAAGAAAAATAGAAAACACAAAATCTGCCGTTAAACTAAAGCTTGAAGGTATACTTCGCAGTAAAAAGGAATGGTTTACAGATGGATACGTTACCATCCGTAATGGTCGGTTTGTCTTGCCGGTTAAAAAGGGCTATAAAAATCAGTTAAGCGGAACAGTCATTGATACTTCAAGTACTGGCAGCACCTGTTTTATTGAGCCCACTGCAGTGAGAAAGCTGCAGGAGGAATTAGCGGTTTTGCAAATTGACGAAGATAATGAGATTCGAAAAATATTATACACCCTTACAGTACTTGTTGAAGAGCATATTAATGAGTTGAGAATAAACAAGGACTGCATGGAAGCATTAGACTTTATATTTGCCAAAGCAAAGCTGTCTATCGAGATGAAAGCAGTTCCTGTGTCCATCACAACGGAACGAGAAATCATCATAAAGCAAGGAAGGCACCCTTTATTAAAGCCAGATCTATGCGTTCCCCTTGACTTTGAAATCAGAGGGGGGATGGGTGATGACGCTATTAACGGTGTAGTGATTACTGGGCCAAATACCGGGGGTAAAACCGTTGCCTTAAAAACCATTGGCTTACTGTCAATGATGGCCCAAAGTGGACTTCATGTTCCTGTGTCGGACGGCAGCGTATTTTGTATGCACAATAACATTTTTTGCGATATCGGGGATGGGCAAAGTATTTCCGAAAATCTATCTACTTTTTCGTCCCATATCCAAACTATTGTAACTATTTTAAAAGGGGTATCAAGGGAAAGTCTCGTTTTGCTTGATGAATTAGGCTCCGGTACAGACCCTGCTGAGGGAATGGGGCTGGCAATCGCAATTTTAGCGGAATTAAATCAAAGAGGCTGTCTTTTTGTTGCCACTACTCATTACCCCGAAATAAAGGACTTTGCCAAGAACACCAAAGGACTTATGAATGCCCGAATGGAGTTTGATCGAGAAAACTTACAGCCGTTATACAAGCTGCAAATTGGCGAGGCAGGAGAAAGCTGTGCCTTATACATTGCCCAAAGATTGGGTTTTCCGGGGCATATGCTGAAGCGAGCCCAAATGGAAGCCTATGGCGGCAGATCCTCTGGGTCAAACGATGTACCAATAATTCTGTTAGATGGGGATAACCCCAGGTTAGATACTGTTTCCTACAGCAAAATTCAAAAAGAAATTCTGAAGAAAAAGTCACCCTCACGGAGCGAAAGCTTCAATATAGGCGACTGTGTGAGGGTTTACCCTCAAAAATGCCTGGGCATTATTTACAAGAGGACCAATGAAAAAGGCGAGCTTGGCGTGCAGATCAAAGATAAGAAGCAACTGATTAATCACAAGCGGCTTAAGCTTTTTCTTCCTGCCAGCGAACTCTATCCGGAGGATTATGATTTTTCGATTATTTTTGATACAGTGGCAATCCGCAAGGCCAGACACCAATTAGAAAAAGGGCACGATGTAGTACTAGAATATGAGGAGGATTAAAATTTCAACAGGATTATTATGTAGCTTCTGATGCGGAAAGTTGACGTAGGTATGACTGCTGTGTGAATTCTAATAAGGTAAGTCGAGGTACTATATACTTCGGCTTACCTTTTTGAATTGTAAAGAAGAGCAATGTTTGTTCAGGGGATCTATAAATTAGAAAAGTCAAAATATTTAATTATTAAACAAGGATATTACTAACCGTTATAGAATAATATGTAGACTAAAAAATATAGGAATTAAGTTAGAATGTGGGTGAAAGTAAGAGGATGTCAGTATCTAAATTATCGTCACCGATGTCTGAATTAAAGATTAATCAATCCTATGTCCAAAAAATTGCTGAAGTTATTGCAGCAGTCATTGAATTTGAAGTTGCTATTATTGATAAGAACTTAGAAGTTATTGCGGGTACTGGAAACTATAAGAGCGAAATTGGTTTTGTTTATGGAAAAGGATCTATAACAGGGCAGATCATTCATAGTGGTGATAATTTTATCTTAGATGATGAACCTCTCCATCATGATATTTGCCGAGAATGTAATCAGAATGTTATATGTAAGCTTAAATCAGGAATCATGTCTCCTATATTATGGAATGATAAAGTCATTGGCACACTTTCAATTTTTGCCTTCGATGATAAGCAAAAAAACGAGTTGCTAACTAACCGTGATAAGTTTCTAGATTTTCTTATGAAAATTTCGGCTCTAATAAGCAGTAAAATAGGAGAGAATGAAATGCATGCTCGCCTTTCCTTGATGGCAAATCAATTCAGCGCAGTCATTAATTCTATTGTCGAGGGCCTTATAGCTATAGATCAAGCAGGTTTTATTACGGACATTAACAAGTCTGCGGAAAAGCTATTAAATATTTCTTCTCTGGAAGCATGTGGGCAACATATCAGTGATATTTTTCCGGAATTTTCAGCTCCCAAAGTGCTTAAATTTGGACAACAATATGCTGAACAAGAAATCAAGTATAAGAATAAGGATGAAATAAGCCTATTTATTAGTACTATTACACCGATAAAAAAGGATCAACATATTATTGGTCTGGTTATTTCCTTCCGAACTATCCGTGAGATGCGCAAGTTAGCAGGTCGATTGATTAGAGAAGACCGCAAATATTCTCTCGATGGGATATTAGGGACAAGTAATTGCGTGACCATGCTAAAACAAAAAATGCAGCTTGTCGCTGGGACTGACTCGACAATTTTGATTACTGGGGAAAGCGGAACTGGTAAAGAGCTATTTGCGAGAGCAATTCACGAAGAAAGTCATCGCAAAAACGGTCCATTTATCGCCATAAACTGCGGGGCTATTCCAGAAACTCTCTTAGAGAGCGAACTTTTTGGGTATGAAGAGGGAGCATTTACTGGGGCTAGTCGAGGTGGTAAACCAGGGAAATTCGAACTGGCGAATGGCGGCACAATATTTCTCGATGAGATTGGCGACATGCCAATGCATCTTCAGGTGAAGTTGTTACGGGTACTCCAAGAAGTCGAAATTGAACGGATCGGAGGAGTAAAACCTGTATGGGTCGATGTCCGGATTATTGCCGCAACAAATCGCAATCTTGAAGAAATGATCAAAGAGAAACTATTTAGAAGTGATCTCTTTTATAGATTAAGTGTTATTCCTTTTTATGTTCCTCCTTTGCGCGAAAGGAAAGAAGATTTAATTCTTCTTCTCCATCATTTTTTAGATAAGTATAATCTAATATTAGGGAAACAGGTAACTGGTTTTACACAAGAAGTCCAGAGAAAAATGCTCGCCTACCCTTGGTTGGGGAATGTCAGGGAACTGGAAAATGCCGTTGAGTATGCAGTAAATATAGCCACCAAAAATGTTATCGACAGCTCTTTTTTGTCTTCCCGAGTCAATGATTATTTTGAGCATAATGCCAGTTTATCAACGAGTGATAATCAATTAACGCTAGCCGAGCAAGAGAAACATGCGATTGAAACTGCGTTGAAAAAGTTCGGTAATACTCGTAAAGCTAAAGAAAAAGCTGCCGATAGCTTAGGCATGAGTCGATCTACTTTTTACAGAAAGATAAAAAACCTAGGTTTAAACACAAAAATTCCCAAATAGAATAACAATCTCAAATTAAGATAATTCACAAAAGCTTTTCGGATAGTTATACATCTATCCGAAAAGCTTTTTCTATTAATTATCATTATTCGTCAACTCTTGCTTCAAATGGGAGCTATTACGTTTATTTGTAAAAATATTTGAAAATAAATTGCTTTGTCTTTTGATATTGAATTTTACCAGTGTTAAAATCCTAAAACAGGACTATCAAATCCTATTTTAGGATAATTAGGAATCGAGAATCCAATTGGTTTTTGGAATTTTAGCAATATGAAAATCTCAAATTAAGATTATTACATTTTGCTTATAACCCTTGACAGGCTAATAACCGAGATTATTCGTATTTTACTAATTGGCACAATTTTTGCAATAGTCAAACATAACAAACAAGCGCAATTAATTAAACAGGGGAGGTAGAAAAAGAAATGCCAAATAATTATGAAGAACTTTCTCAAAGCATTATTAGTGGTCAATTAGACCGAGTAAAATCCCTCACTCAACAGGCTATTGGAGCTGGGGATAATCCTGTTGATATTATCAACCAAGGATTAATACCAGGGATGAGTGTCGTGGGAGCACGGTTTAAGTCCGGTCAAATGTATGTACCGGAAGTCCTAATGTCGGCACGGGCCATGGATGCTGGAATGCAGCTCGTTAAACCTTTAATTTTAAGTGAAGATATCCCTTCAGCCGGTAAAGTGGTCATTGGAACAGTCAAAGGAGACCTCCATGATATTGGTAAGAACTTAGTCAGCATGATGCTGGAGAGTGCTGGGTATACGGTCATTAATGTCGGAGTGGATGCAGGACCAGAAAAGTTCTTACATGCGGTAAAAGAACATCAGCCGGGAGTCATCGGAATGTCCGCCCTGTTAACAACAACCATGCTGGCCATGAAGGATACTATTGAACTTCTTAAAGAAGAGGGCCTGCGGGATAGAGTAAAAGTAATCATTGGCGGTGCCCCCATATCTCAGGATTTCGCCGATGAAATTGGCGCCGATGGGTTTGCCCCGGATGCAGGCTCTGCCGCGGATCTTTGCAAGAAACTTCTAGCCTAATAGTTTAAGGAAGGAGAGTGTGTGACTTTGTCAAAAAGCCAATACGTAAGGGCCAACTATCAAGTTAACGCAACACCACAATTGAAAATGTTAAGTGATGACCAATGTGAAAATATCTTGAATGGTGCCCTCGAGGTGCTGGAGCGAACAGGTGCGGAGATACACAGTGAAGAGGCTTTAGAGATTTTCAAAAAAGGAGGATGCTGGGTTGACGGAAACATAGTGCGTTTCCCGTCGCACCTAATCGAATGGGCGATTCGCAGTGCACCTTCACGAATTGTTATTTCGAATCAAAAGGGTGAAAGAACCTTGTTCTTGGAAGGGCAAAACGTTTACTATGGTCCAGGTCCCACGAATACCTACACCATTGACCCATTTACAGGAGAACGACGTCGTCCCAGGAAGTCCGATACGGTACGGGCTGCAAAAGTCATCGATGCCTTGCCTAATATCTCCTATGCCATGGATTGCGGAACAGTCATGGATGTAACCCCTACGTTATCTGATGTACATGCCTTTCAAGCTATGCTGGAAAACACGAACAAACCCATAATCCACTGGGGTTTCGGTATTGATCAGTATCAGGACATCATTGATATGGCTGCAGTTGTGGCAGGCGGACTAGAAGCCCTGCAAAAGAATCCATTTATTCTCCTTTACTCAGAGTCCAGCCCTCCTTTAAGACATTCAGCTGAGGCTATTGATAAAGCAATCTTTGCAGCCAAGAACAATATCCCCATTGTTTATACCCCCTGTACCTTTGCAGGAGGTGTGGCTCCTGCAACCATGGCAGCAACTCTCGTGATCGCTGTTGCTGATTCCTTGGTCGGACTGGTGGCGGGTCAATTAGTACGTAAAGGTTCAGGCTTTGTAATGGGTGGATTAATTTCCACAATGGATATGTCAAGTACTATTCTGTCCTACGGTGCCGCAGAATTAAGCTTGCTTTCCGCCGGATTAACGGCAGTCGCTCGCTATATGAAAATACCAATGTTCAGCACAGGTGGTTGTACAGATTCCAAAGTCATTGATACCCAGATGGGACTCGAAGCTGCATTTTCGATCTTGGTCGCAGGCTTAAGCGGCGCAAATCTTATTCACGACTGCAGTTATATGGAGTATGGTGCAACATCATCCTTAGAACTTATGACCATGGACGATGAAATCATTGGCATGGTGAAACGAATTTTAGAGGGTGTTAAGGTTGACGATGAACACTTAGCGCTTGATGTCATCAATAAAGTTGGTCCGGGAGGCCACTACTTAGCTGAAGATCATACGATGGCCCATTTCCGTGAATTTTGGTCGTCATCCCTTATCAACAGACTTAGATATGATGGCTGGAAGGCAGAAGGATCTAAAACCATGGGTCAGCGTGTCAAAGAAAAAACCCAAGACATTATCAATAATCATAAACCCGAGCCAAAACCCGACCATGTTTTAAGAGAAATTCAAGCCATTGTCGATAGAGCCGAAGCACGGGAAGCAAATAAACAATAGGAGGTAGACAACTAATGTCAAATTACTATGAAGAACTTTCTCAAAGCATCATTAGTGGTCAATTAGACCGAGTAAAATCCCTCACTCAACAGGCTATCGGAGCTGGGGATAATCCTGTTGACATTATCAACCAAGGGTTAATACCGGGGATGAGTGTCGTCGGAGCACGATTTAAGTCCGGTCAAATGTATGTACCGGAAGTCCTAATGTCGGCACGGGCCATGGATGCTGGAATGCAGCTCGTTAAACCTTTAATTTTAACTGAAGATATCCCTTCAGCGGGTAAAGTGGTCATTGGAACAGTCAAAGGAGACCTGCATGATATTGGCAAGAACTTAGTCAGCATGATGCTGGAGAGTGCCGGGTATACGGTCATTAATGTCGGGGTGGATGCAGGACCGGAAAAGTTCTTGCAAGCGGTAAAAGAGCATCAGCCTGGAGTTATTGGAATGTCCGCTCTTCTCACGACAACTATGCTGGCCATGAAAGACACCATTGAACTTCTGAAAGAAGAGGGCCTGCGAGATAAAGTAAAAGTAATCATTGGCGGGGCCCCCATATCACAGGACTTTGCTGATGAAATTGGCGCTGATGGGTTTGCCCCGGATGCAGGCTCTGCCGCGGATCTTTGCAAGAAACTTCTAGCTTAATAAGTTTAGAAAGGAGGATGACAATGCCTGTAAGAAGCAATTACGTAGAAAATACTAGTCCTATGTTCAGGATTCTTTCCCCCAGCCAGTGTGAAGAAATACTTCTAGCCGCTCAAGAGGTTCTAGAACGTACGGGTGTGACTGTATATGATGAGGAAGCCCGCGATATCTTAAAGAAGGCTGGTTGTTGGGTAGACGGTATCCTGGTTCGTATCCCTTCAGCGGTAGTGAACAAAGCCCTAAGATCTGTGCCTAAACGGGTCACGCTTTGTAATAGCCGTACCGGCTCCAGGGATGTGCGCTTAGAGGGGTACAACGCTTATTTTGGTACCGGTTCCGATACTCCGTTTACCATTGATCCCTACACTGGAAAGCGCCAGCGTTCCACCAAAGAGTCCGTCAGTAATGCGTGTAAGGTTATTGATGCCCTAGAAAATCTGGACTTTGTCATGTCCTTAGGTATTGTTCAGGATGTTCCCCTTCTTATCTCAGACCGCCATCAGTTCGAGGCTCAAGTCCTTAATACCAGTAAGCCGATTGTTACGACAGCCCATGATATTTATGGTTTTGCCGATATTATTGAGATGTGTGAAATAATTGCAGGCGGTGTAGAGGAGTTACGGCGTAATCCATTTATGACCCTTTATGCAGAGCCAATTTCACCCTTGCAGCATGCCTGGGAGGCAGCTTCCAAATTAATTCTGGCTGCGAGAAAAGGTCTGCCCGTTGTTTATACTCCTTGCGTGATGGCTGGTGGAACAGTACCGGCGACAATGGCTGGCGTACTAACCCAAGGGTTAGCGGAATCTTTAAGCGGATTAGTTATTAACCAATCCACCAGAGAAGGTTCGCCCTTTATTATGGGCGGTGTCTTTACCATTATGGATATGTCCAGTACCATTTTCAGCTATGGTTCACCGGAATTTAATCTTCTGATGTCTTCGTTAGCGGATATGGCCCATTACTTAAAATTACCGATGTTTGGCACGGCTGGCTGCTCTGACTCTAATTTAGTGGATGAACAGGCAGGCATTGAGGCCGCAATGTCTATTGCTATGACTGCTCTTTCCGGTCCTAACCTAAATCATGATGTCGGATACATCGAATATGGTTCCACGTCATCGTTAGAATTTCTGACGATTAACAATGATGTAATTGGAATGGCTCGTCGTTTAGTTCGTGGTATCGAAGTGAATGATGAGACCCTTGCTTTAGATCTTATCCATAAAATTGGTCCCGGAGGACATTTCCTCTGCGAAGATCATACTATGAAACATTTTAAAACTGAGACGTATTATCCAAGCTTGATTGATCGTCAACGTTATGAGTCCTGGATGGAAAATGGTTCAAAAACTTTGTTCCAACGTGCCAATGAAAAAGTCAAGGATATTATTGAAAATTATGAACCTGATCCACTCCCGAAGGACGTACAACAAAAAATCAGAGCGATTGTTGAACGGTCTGAACAAAGTATCGCTAAGTAGTAAAGTGGTTCAGAAATGGAGTGACAGAAAATGCCCTTAATACTAGGGATTGATACTGGCGGAACCTTTACAGATGGAGTGCTGCTTGATTTAGACAGCAAGGAAGTAAAGGAAAAGGCCAAGGCATTTACGACACGTGAGGATTTATCCATAGGAATTCGAAACTGTATCGAAACTATGGTTGAATTGGATCCACGTCAAGTTCAGCTCGTATCTCTGTCAACGACATTAGCAACGAATGCCATTGTTGAGGGTCGAGGTTGTCGGGTTGGCTTAATTCTAATTGGGCATGAGTCAACCGGCGACCTCCCTGCTCAGCAGGTATTTGTGGTTAGAGGCGGACATGATATTAAGGGGATACCCGTTACGGAACTCGATCTGGAGGCTATTCGAAAAGCAGTAACAGAAATGCGCGGACAAGTAGATACTATTGCCATTTCCGGTTATCTTAGTATTCGAAATCCAGAGCATGAACAGACTGCTCAAGGACTAATCCAAGAGCTGTGGGATGTGCCGATTGTCTGCGCCCACCAACTCACAACTGCTCTTGGTTTTCATGAGCGGACAGTTACGGCTTGCCTAAATGCCAGACTATTACCGATCATTGCGGAACTTCTTGCGGCAGTGAGAGCTGTTCTTAAGGAAAGGAACATTACATGCCCTTTGATGATTGTTAAAGGGGATGGCTCACTGATGAGTGAAACCATGACTCGAGAGAAGCCTATTGAAACGATACTTTCTGGACCCGCGGCCAGTATTGTTGGAGCCGTATTTCTAACCGGGACCGAATCTGCTCTGGCCTTAGATATGGGCGGGACGACCACTGATATAGCTATCCTAGAAAATGGCCGCCCCCGGATGAACCGTGAAGGAGCAACCGTTGGAGGATGGAAAACCCGGGTTGAAGCTGCAGAAATCAGTACATTTGGACTGGGTGGAGACAGTTATATTCAAGTTTCTAAGGATCGAAAACTAATCATTGGCCCGAAGAGGGTTTGGCCCTTGTCTGTCATAGTGAACAAGTATCCTAATCTAATTGAAGAATTGAAAAGGGTAGATCCCAGCAGACAGATAATCGATGCCCAGCCCGTTGATTGCTTTATGTTGGTCAAAAAACCAATTACCAATGATCAGTGGAATGAAACCGAATGGAAAATAGTAAACGCTCTTGAAGAGGGTGCTCATAATATTATTGCCCTTGCAGAAAACGTTGGACGAGATCCCAACTTATTGCCATTAAAAAACTTAGAGCAGGCTCAGGTAATAGGAAGGATTTCCTTTACCCCCACGGATTTACTGCATGTCCTTAATACCTTTACGGATTATAACGTTGCAGCGGCTCAGGAAGGAGCCAGTATTCTAGCGCATCGATTGGGATTAGAACTGGACAAATTTGTAGAGAACGTCTTGAGTGAGATTCACGCCGCACTTTGCATGACGATTTTACAGAGCTTTGCCTACCGAGAGGGGTTAAGAATTAATCTTAGCGCAGAGACGAGCGTTGCATTTCTCTTAAGATCTCTATTAAATGGAACCCACAAGCGCGGATTCAAGTCGGAGATTACCCTGGATTATCCGATTGTTGCTTTAGGAGCTCCGGTTTCAGGCTATCTTCCAACAGTAGGGAGAAACTTGAATACCCCGGTTTTAATACCGATGCATGCCGAAGTAGCGAACGCGGTGGGGGCTGCCGCTGGTCAGGTCGCGGAACTTATTCGTATCTTGATTAAACCTGGAGTAGCCGGGGGGTATGTCGTCCATGCTCCTTGGAAACGGGAAGCTTTCTTGTATCTGGATGAGGCCGAAAGGGATGCGTTGGCCAAAGCAAAGGAAGCTGCTCTTGAGAGAGCACAACGGGCAGGAGTGGTTGATCCTAAGTTGCTAGTCGAGAAAGAAGAGGTAGTTAGCCATACATCTGGAGGGGATGATGTTGTCTTTCTGGAGACGCGTATTGAGGTCACGGCCATTGGTCATCCCAGTTGGGAGGAGTAAGGGAGGAGAAACATGTTAATCATTGGAGAACTTATAAATACCAGCAGAAAAGCCGTTAAACCAGCTGTTGAACAAAGGGACGTCGCTTTTATTCAGGAGCTGGCGAAAAAGCAAGTCGAGTCAGGGGCTCATTATGTTGATGTCAACTGCGGTACTATGGTACATGACGAGGTTGAGACGATGGAATGGCTCGTTCGTACGATTCAGGAAGTCGTTTCCGCACCGCTGTGTATTGATACGCCCAGGACAGAGGCTATGGAGGCCGGACTGGCAGCTGTGAAAAATGGTCAACCCATGGTTAATTCCATTACGGCTGAGAAAGAACGCTATGCCACAGTGTTGCCTTTAGTTCTAAAATACAAGGCTAAAGTTGTTGCTTTGTGTATGGATGATACCGGAGTTCCAACCTCTGCAGAGCAACGGATTGCAATTGTAAGAAAGTTAGTTGAAGATCTTACCGCAGCCGGAGTTCCAGAAGATGATATTTATTTAGATCCGCTTGTCACACCCATCAGTACCGGGGATAATTGTGGTAATGATGTACTTGATACTGTTCGTTTCATTCGCCAAGAATATCCTCGAGTTCACGCCGCTTGCGGTCTTAGTAACATTTCTTATGGGTTACCTAACCGAAAGATCTTGAATCAAGCTTTCATGATCCAGACAATGGTTGCAGGCATGGATGCCTATATTTTAGACCCTCTCGATAAATCCATGATGGGCTTTGTTTATGCCTCGCAAGCTTTATTGGGACAAGATTCTTTCTGTATGCAGTATTTGACTGAGCATCGTAAAGGGTTGTACGAATAGAATCATCTTATGGGGCTATTGTGGTCTAAATAGTTGTCGTGTTTATTTCGGAATATTGAAGGAATCAGCCCCAGGAAGCACCGGGGCTGATTTTTTTGTAGTTTGCCTTCTCGTCATCCATGTCTACATGAGGAAAATCCCAAAATAGGACGATAATATCTCAAAATAGGATAGCATAATTTCATTATGAGATTGACAGGAATACAGCCGTTTTGGATACTACGTGGGAATCTTCGTCCGAAAATGAGATGATTTTTTGTAGATGGACAAAGAGACCGCTCAAATACAGGTCTCAAGCAAACTATATAGATGGCATAGCTATTGCATTATAAGTTTCTGGACCTACTCATTTTGAGTAAAAGGAGGAAATGTTGTCATGGGTGAGGTTATTAAGGCTACTAGGGATAAACTATGTTCACCCTTCATGTCAGAATTGAAAACATACCAATCCTATGTCCAACAAATAGCAGAAGTTATTGCTGCGGTGATAGAATTTGCAGTAGTAATCATTGATAACAACTTAGAAGTCATTGCAGGGACCGGAAAATATCAGAGCGAAATTGGGTTTATTTATGGGAAAGAATCTATAACAGCTCAAATCATTAATAATGGCAGTAATTTTGTTTTAGATGATGAGCCTCTTAATCACAATATGTGCAAAGATTGTAAGCAAAAAATCATCTGCAAAATCAAAGCTGCAATACTTTCTCCCATAATATTGGACGGAAATGTTATTGGCACAATTTCAATTTTTGCTTTCGATGAAGTGGAAAAAAATGAGCTGCTTGCTAACCGTGACAAATTGCAAAACTTTTTAACGAAACTTGCAGCCTTAACAAGCAGCAAAATTGACGTGAATGAAATGAACAACCTCCTTTCCTTAATGGCAAACCAATTCAGTGCAGTCATTAACTCTATTGTCGAGGGACTAGTGACTATTGACCATGTCGGCGATATAACCCATATTAATAAGTCTGCCGAAAAGTTATTGAGTATTTCTGCCCAGCAAGCCTGCGGGCAACATATAAATGATATTTTTCCAGAGTTTTCTGTTCCTAAAGTTCTTAAATTTGGACAACAATACGTCGAACAAGAGATTAAGTATAAAAGCAAGGAAGAAACTTGCCTTTTTATTAGTACCATTACCCCCATCAAAAAGGATCTGGAAATTATCGGTCTGGTTATTTCGATTCGAAGTATCCGCGAGATGCGCAAGTTAGCAGGGCGATTGATTAGAGAAGAGCGTAAATATTCTCTCGATGGGATATTAGGAACTAGTAAAACTATGATCATGCTAAAACAAAAAATGCAGCTCGTTGCTGGGACTGACTCGACAATCTTGATTACTGGCGAAAGCGGAACCGGTAAAGAGTTATTTGCCAGGGCCATTCACGAAGAAAGCCATCGCAAAAACGGTCCATTTATCGCCATAAACTGTGGGGCTATTCCAGAAACCCTCTTAGAGAGTGAACTTTTTGGGTATGAAGAGGGAGCATTTACTGGAGCTAGTCGAGGAGGTAAACCAGGGAAATTCGAACTGGCGAATGGTGGTACAATATTTCTCGATGAGATTGGCGACATGCCAATGCATCTTCAGGTGAAGTTGTTACGGGTACTCCAAGAAGTCAAAATTGAACGGATTGGAGGAGTAAAACCAGTATGGATCGATGTCCGGATTATCGCTGCAACAAATCGTAATCTTGAAGAAATGATCGAAGAAAAATTGTTTAGAAGTGATCTCTTTTATAGGTTAAGTGTCATTCCTTTTTATGTTCCCCCGTTGCGCGAAAGGAAAGAAGATTTAGTGCTTCTTCTCCATCATTTTTTAGATAAGTATAATCTAATATTAGGGAAACAAATAACTGGGTTTACACAAGAGGTACAAAGAAAAATGCTTGCCTACCCTTGGCTGGGGAATGTCAGAGAACTGGAAAATGCCGTTGAGTACGCAGTAAATATTGCCACCAAAAATGTTATCGACAGTACTTTTTTGTCTTCCCGAGTAAACGATCATTTCGAGGATAATGCCAGTTTATCAACGGGAGATGATCAATTAACACTAGCTGAAATAGAAAAAAACGCGATAAAATCTGCGTTGAAAAAGTTCGGTAATACTCGTCAAGCTAAAGAAAAAGCCGCCGATAGTCTAGGTATGAGTAGATCTACTTTTTACAGAAAGATAAAAGACTTGGGGCTTGATACTAAAATTCCCAAATAGAAAAAGCTAATCCTAAATTGAGAAACCCTATAAGACTTGAACTGTAAAGGTTTTAGAGAAGGCATTACTTTTTGCGTTCTTATAATGAGACAACTTTTTGGATAGAAAAGCTTTTTGGACATGATTAATTTAGTCTGTCTAAAAAGCTTTTCTAATTTATCGGATATATTTTAAGAATTATTCACTTTGGTATTTTTCGAAACTTTGAGCCCTTTAGCCGAAAACTACTGATTTTTACAGGATTCTTTAAGCATAAAAGGATTCACATAAAAGAATTAGCCCTAAAAAATAATGACATTAAACCATAATTTGCAAGTTTGGCATACTTATTGCAATATACTTAAAATTCAGAAAATATAATTTTTTAAATCACAATTCGATGAATTGTAGTGTTAGAATGAAAGGAGGTTAAGCATCTTTTTAACTACAAAATTAAAAAGGAGGTTATTTAGTGGATTTTCTAAAAAAATTAGACAAGAAAGTATTTTATCCTTCTGCTTTAATCTGTTTAGTTTTTATCGTTTGGATGGCTTCAATGCCGGAAGCTGCGGGAAAAGCTATTAACGGAGCTTTGAACTTTATTAATACTACTTTCGGATGGTTATACCTCTTGCTTGTAAGCATTTTTGTTCTTGTCTGTTTTATCCTTGCTTTCGGTAAGTATGGAAAAATCAAATTGGGCAAAGACGATGATGAACCTGAATATTCTACTTTTAGCTGGTTTGCTATGCTGTTCAGTGCCGCAATGGGGATTGGTTTGATTTTCTGGAGCATTGCTGAACCCATGTCGTATTTGGCTGCTCCTCCGGTAGGAGAACCGAATACAGTTGCGACTGCTCAATGGTCTTTAAGACAAACCATTTTTCACTGGGGACTGCATCCCTGGTCGGTATATGCGATAACCGGTATGGCCCTTGCTTATGCTGGATTTAGAAAAGGTCTGCCGGCTAGAATCAGTTCAATTTTTGAACCGGTTTTAGGAAGAAATAATTTGGATGGCGGATGGGCTAAAGCAATTGACGTCTTCGCGGTCATAGCTTCTATCGCCGGTGTGGCAACTTCTTTAGGTTTTGGCGCTATGCAGATTAACGGTGGATTAAATTATCTGGCCGGGATATCTGTAAATAATACTGTAACTGTTGTGATCATTGGGATTGTTACATGTTTGTTCATAATTTCAGCAGTTACAGGGATTAGAAGAGGGATTTTGTGGCTAAGCAATATTAACATGTCCCTCATGGGAATTATGATGGTATTCTTGTTAGTTGCCGGTCCTACCTTGTATATTTTAAATTCCATTGTATCAGCAACCGGTGATTATCTGCAAAATATTGCTTGGTTAAGCTTTTATGCCGATCCTAATGGAGTATATGCAAAGCAAGCCGGCTACGATTGGGTAGGAGGCTGGACTGTATTCTATTGGGCCTGGTGGATATCTTGGGGCCCATTTGTCGGTGGATTTATTGCCAGAATTTCGAAAGGGCGTACTGTAAGAGAATTCGTTCTTGGTGTGTTAATTGCCCCGGTAATGTTAAGTATTCTGTGGCTTGGAATTTTTGGTTCAACGGCTATTCATATTGACCTCTTTGGAGCGGGGGGAATTGGTGAGGCTGTCAGCAAAGATATGACCAGCGCTTTGTTTATTACATTAAGTAATATCTCCGGCGGCCATGTATTTGCCATAGTGGCAACAGCCTTAATTGCTACTTTCTTTATTACATCGGCTGACTCTGCTACCTTCTGTATTGGAATGTACTCTTCCGGTGGCGATCTTGAACCGGATGCCGGATTAAGAGTATTCTGGGGAATGATTGTAGGAGCTGTGACAGCAGCATTGGTAGCATCCGGCGGGATTGCCGCGTTGAAGGCATCGTCAATTTTGTCGGCCTTTCCATTTATGCTGATAATTTGTGGGATTATTTATTGTATGTTTAAGTCTTTTAACGAAGAATTTGCACCCCAAAAAAACTTAACAAAGGATGCTCCTATAGCAAATAGGGAAGCAGCAAGAGGATAATAGAATAAATACCTTCATTGGAGGGAACTGAATCTTTGGGAAGCAAAGGCCTGCATCGAAAAAAGTGTGAGGTCTTTGTTTCTCAATTAAATTTTATCATTGGTTATCCCAGTCATGGATTAACTGCCCTTCATTATGGGTTATACGAATAGACGTCAGCCATCGCATTGCTTAGGGGAGGGAAAGATTTTGACAAAACCAACTCTTTTGACACTAGTACCTGAAGAAATTAACAAAATAAAAGCAGCTAGTCTGGAAATATTGGAACGTACCGGAGTTAATATTGATCATGCCTATGCTAGAGAAGTTTTACAAGCTGCCGGAGCTAAAGTAGATGGAGAACGAGTCTACTTCCCACCTAAACTGGTCATAGAAGCTATAGCTAAAGCCCCTCGACAGTTCAGCATTTATGCCAGAAATCCTAAGAATAGCATTATAGTTGGTGCTGGAGATCCTGTTTTTGCTCCGGGATACGGAGCACCCTATGTTACTTTAGCTTCAGGATTGAAACGCAAGGCAACCTTTGCTGATTTTACTAAACTTGCTAAGCTTTCCGGCTCAAGTTCTAATATGGGTATCTCTGGTGGTGTGCTTGTAGAGCCCAGTGATATTCCTGAGCAAAACAGGCATAACGCCATGTTGTATGCTTGTATGGTTAACTCGGATAAACCATTTATGGGCAGCGCGACTGGAGAGAAACACGCTAAAGATTCATTAAGGATGGCTGCAACGCTTTTTGAAAGTGATAACGGCATTCCGAAACAACCCGTTATGATAAGCCTGATTAACACAATCACTCCTCTGATGTTGGATGAACGAATGGTCGGGGCCCTGATAGCTTATGCAGAAGCGGGACAACCGGTAATTATTGCGTCCTTAGGCATGGCCGGAGCAACCTCACCGACTACTCTGGCGGGTACGCTGGCCTTGCAAAATGCTGAAGTACTTGCAGGAATTACCCTTGCTCAAACTATTCGTGAGGGAACTCCGGTGATTTATGGCTCAGCATCGTCAATTACAGAGATGCGAAACGGGTCTTTAAGTATCGGGGCGCCTGAGGGAGCCTGGATCATTGCTTCGGCAGTACAAATTGCCCACTCCTACGGTTTGCCCTGCAGAGCAGGAGGATGTGTGACCGACAGTAAAACATTAGATCTTCAAGCTTCCTATGAAAGTATGATGAACCTTCAGGTTGCAGGAATGGCCGGAGTGGACTTTGTTCTCCATGCAGCAGGTATCTTGGAATCTTATATGTCCGTCTCTCTGGAAAAATTTATTGTGGATGATGAAATTTGCAGTATAGTACGTCGTTTTCTGAGAGGAACTAAGATCGAGACTGAAGATTTAGCGGTACAACTGATTGATGAAGTGGGTCCGGGGGGCCAATATCTAACAGCAGACCATACGTATCAAAATTTCCGTACAGAGTTTTGGCCGCCGACCCTCTCGAATCGAGAGACTTATGATCAATGGAGATTAAACGGATCTTTGCCAATGATTAACCAAGCTGAAAAACGTGTCAATGAAATTATCGACAATTACGAGATCCCATATTTGGATAAGTCAATTGAGCTGAAACTAAAAGAAATGGCTGGAATTTAGGATTAGACAGCAGCAAGATTACTGGTACAGACAATTTAGCTCCTATAAGACTGAGTGTCAAAAATAAAATCTTGTAATCTAATGCTTCTTGTATTAAACTACAATTAATTAAATATTGATTTGTTACTGGTGCCCTTTAGAGGGAGAATAGGGAACTGGGTGAGAATCCCAGACGGACCCACCACTGTAAAGAGGAGGCTTATGCACTGCCACTGGGAAACCGGGAAGGCGCATAAAGTTGATGAATCTAAGTCAGGAGACCTGCCTGTAACGTAAGTATGTCATGAATAAAGGTAAAGTTCATGGTCAATCCTCATTTTCAATCGCTAAATTGAACGTGTGGATTAGACTGTGAACTTTTTTGTGTATTTTTCGCAAAGTCCCTTAAGTTGAGCTGACAAGTTTATGAATATCCTATCAGGAAAGGAAAGGAGGTGAAATGATTGGGATATCTTGGTCGGGATGTTGAGGTTGTTTCGATAAATCCTGAACAATATCTGGTGGGTTCCTGTGATTCTTGTGGTGCCATTGGTATGAAGGATTTAGATGCTTATAAGATATCAGGGATTATTACTGGAAGGTTAACCACACGCGTGACTTTGATGGAAGTCCTTTCAACTGGAGCTGCAGTAAAGATGATGACAGTAGCAATTTCCAATGAGCCTCATCCGACAGCTGATAGGATTTTAGAGGGGGTAAAAGAAGAGTTAGACTCCGCGGGTTTGTCGGAGTTACCTATGGCCATCAGCACAGAAAAAAACATGATCACACAGCAGACAGGGCTTGGAATCAGTGTGGTTGGAGTAGTCGAGAAGAATCAGTTGCGCATAGGTACTGCTCAACCAGGTGATGACATCTTTTGTTTAGGACTTCCGAAGGTAGGTCCGGAAATCACGAATCCTGATGATCCTGAAATAGTACAAATTAACCATATCCAAAGCCTCTTGGGAATTTCAGAAGTCTTTGATATTATCCCTGTTGGCTCAAGAGGAATTCGTAGAGAAGCAGAACTACTTGCTGCCGGTGTAAACACCCGCTTACACATTGAACCTACTTGTTCTCTCGACTTGGATAAATCAGCTGGACCTTCTAGCTGTCTGATATTCTCTGTTAGGTCTTCGTTCCAGTCAGAGATTTCAGAGGGCGTCTTGAATCAGGTATTAACTAAATCTCCTCGATTGCCTTTAACTAAAGTCGGTAACTTATTCAAAATTTAAGGAGGAATCGTCATGAATACTATGGAAACAAAGACCCAGGACGTAAAACTCTCTGCTTGGAATGTCAAAAGACTATCGATTATGGCCATTTTTATTGCTTTAAGTGCTGTGGGAGCCCTCATTAAGATACCAAGTCCTGTAGGAACCATTGGTATGGATTCAGCGCCTGGATTTTTCAGTGCATTGGCCTTCGGCGGACTTACAGGTGCGGTCGTCATTGCCTTTGGACACTTGCTGACGGCTGCAGTTATCGGATTTCCTATGACGATTCCGATCCATTTGTATATTGCTCTACAAATGGCTTTATGGGCTATTGCTTATCGTTGGGTAAATGAGAAGCTCGGTTTGATCCCTGCAGTCATCGTTGGAATTATCCTTAATGGGGTCGCATCATCCTATGCCATGTTGCCAATGATGGGGATGGGTGGGGTTCTGGGATTAATGCCTTTTCTCGTCGTAGGAGCAGCTCTGAACGTTATCATTTCAGCAATAGCCTATAAAGCAATTAAGGGAAGTCGGCTTATTTAGTCAATGAGGTGAAAACCGTGAACGTGGAGATCCAAACAATGATCGAAATCGAGGAACTAACGTATTGTTATCCAAATTCAATAGATCCAAGTTTAAAAAACATAAGCTTAACCGTAGAAAAAGGAAAATTCATACTTATTATGGGATCAACGGGAGCGGGGAAGACGACCTTTAGCTTATGCCTTAATGGTCTCATTCCCCAACTTCTGGAGGGGAATCTAACTGGACAGGTAAGCGTAGCTGGTAAGAATGTAGGGAAAACCAAGGTACAGGTCCTGTCTAAGGTTCTTGGGCTGGTACAACAAGATCCAGAGACTCAAATTATCGGCCGAACGGTTGAGGAAGACACGGCATTTGGCCCTCGAAATTTCTTAATACCATTCGAGGAGATTAAACAGATAGTCAATCAAACCTTAGAAAAAGTCCGTCTTAAGGGATATAATCATCGTTTAACCGAAGAACTCTCAGGTGGTGAAAAACAACGCTTGGCGATAGCAGGAGTCCTCGTAATGGAACCTGAAATCTTGGTGTTGGACGAACCAACGTCAGAGCTTGATCCGATCGGACGATCAGAAATTTACGCAACACTGGATGATTTACGGTGGAAAAAGGACCTGACTATTCTATTAGTCGAACACTCCATTGAAGAACTGGTTCATAAGGTAGATGAGGTCGTGGTACTTAATCAAGGAGAAGTGGTCTGGAGAGGAGTCCCGACAGAACTCTTTCGCAATATTCCTCTCTTGCTTCAGTGGGGAATAAAGCCTTTGCCCGTCAGTCAGATCGGATGGGATTTTTATGAAAAGGGGTGGATCTCCTTTGCTGAAATCCCGTTAGATATCCCCTCTGGAGAAGACATGATACGAACCTTGTTACCCAAATACCGACATAGGCATACGAATACGAATATGAATACATGTGCAGATACACACTCACAGGGACTAGCACTAGGACTAGCACAGGGCCACACACCAGGACAGAGAAAAGATCTCATTTCACCGCAGAAACTTCACCTACCTAAGAAAGAAATCGTAGTTCAAGTTAGTGATCTTATATACCAATACAACTCAGACCAGCCTGTGTTGAGAGGGGTTAATCTGACGATTGAAGCGGGTGAGTTCGTGGCTTTAATCGGACAAAACGGGGCTGGAAAAACAACTTTAGCTAAACATTTTAATGGACTTTTAAAGCCTACCCGTGGAGAAGTTATCGTTGGGGGCCGGAACATCCTACAGTGTGATACGTCCGATTTGTCAAAAACCATTGGCTATGTTTTTCAAAACCCGGATCATCAAATATTCTCCGTTACAGTCGAGAAAGAGCTGGAGTTTGGGCTGAAAAATGCAGGATTTAGAGGGGAAGAGATCAAAGAACGAGTTGATGAGGTCCTTCAGTATACTGGATTAGATAGGTACCGCAGTGTTCATCCCTATAGTTTGGGCAAGGGAGAACGGCAAATGATTGCAGTGGCTTCAATTCTGGTCTTAAAGCCTAAAGTGCTGATCATTGACGAACCAACCACTGGCTCAGACTGGGCAGGAGTTCAGACCATGATGGCATTAATTCGCAAACTTCACGCTGCAGGGACAACAATTATCATGATTAGCCATGATATGGACTTAGTAGCCCAATATGCCAAGAGGGTAATTGTTATAAAAGAAGGGGATATTTTGTTAGAGGGTACTCCTCAAGACGTTTTTTCGAAGGAACAAATCCTCCTCGACTCTGCCATTATCCCACCCCAATTATGTAGGCTCTCCTTCCGTTTGAAGGATATTTTAGGTGATGTTACTTTCATCGAATCAAGTGAGTTTACGGCGATGTTCGAAAGGGAGAAGAGAGGATGCTTATAGAGTATTTACCGGGTGATAGCTTACTCCATCGTCTGGATGTTCGGACTAAAGTGCTCGGTTTCTTAGTATTTATAATTCTGTCCTTCCTGTTCCAAGATCCTAAGTTTCAACTCTTACTTGTCCTCTCTACAGGACTTTTAGCCTTTTGGATAAAGATCCCTTTGCGAAAGATTTGGGGAATGTTGCTCCCCTTGATTCCTATCATCTTATCCATTATTCTGATCACAGGATTTTCATTTGCACCGGAGCGCTTTGATCGTGTTTCGAGCCAAGCGATCCTCTTTTATGCCCTGCCAGGAGACAGACTGGGGGCTACTTTAGGAGGATTTTTGATGGGTACAACGTTTATCTTTCGTCTTTTTAGTATGATGCTTGCTTCAACTGTATTGACTTTGACCACATCAATCGATGATTTCACTCAATTTTTTCATAAGATGAAGGTTCCTGTTGAGGTATCCATGATGCTGACAACAGCGATACGGTTTATTCCCACCCTGGATAAAAAACGGCGTCAAATTCTAGAGGCTCAAAAAGCACGTGGAACGAAATTCAACCAGAAGGGGATCATCGGTTCCATCCGCTCCTATCTGCCGATTATGGTTCCTTTGTTTATAAATTCGATAATGATGGCTAACTCATTATCGATGGCAATGCTGAATCGGGGGTATGGTTTAACGCGTACTTGGACTTCAATGCGCGAAATATCCTTTGCCCCAAGGGATTATTGGGCGATGACGTTTGTTTTGCTGTTATTAATTTTAGGTGCTTATCTTCGATTTGGACTTGATCTAGGGATATTATAGATCATAGCGACACGGTGTTTATGTTATTTGTTTATGTTAGTTAGTTGAACTAAGGCCTTACATGACATATACTTTCTTTTAAGTACTTTGTAGTGAATGAATAATGTTTTTTCGTAATCTTAAGCGGATTAGCGAGTATCACTCCCCCTTGAAATGGGAGTCACACGAGTGGAAAAATGTTTTCCGGAATTAATATGAATGTGGGAGAGAAACGATGGCACGAGATAAAGATCGACATACTTGGCGTGAAGGTTATACCACTGGAAGCAGCGCAGCTGGTGCAGCAAAAGCAGCCAGTCTGCTCCTTAGAGGAGATAGTATATCTGATTACGTAGAGATTCCACTACCGAATTCCGCGCGTTTGACCATACCCATCCTTGGAGGAGAAACTAGCGACCTAAAGGCTAGGGCAATTGTTCTCAAAGACGGCGGAGATGATGCAGATATTACGCATGGATTAGAGATCCATGCCATAGTGCGTCTCCTTTCTCCTCAGGGAGAGGTTCATATTCGAGGAGGCCAGGGAGTTGGGACCGTCACTAAAAAAGGATTGGCTCTCTCGGTTGGGGAAAGCGCCATTAACCCGGTGCCTCGGAGGATGATTCGTGAAGCTGTTCGGGAGGTATTCCCTGAGGAAGAACTCGAAATTATTATCGAAGTTCCTAAAGGGGAAGCTACTGCCTTGCGCACGCTTAATCCGAGATTAGGGGTCATAGGCGGAATTTCAATCCTCGGGACCAGTGGGATTGTCCGACCGATGTCCGAGGAAGCGTTTAAAACGTCCATCCTGCCGGAGTTGGATCAGGCAGTCGCCTATGGGCATAAAACCATTGTGCTCACCCCGGGGCACTACGGATATAGGGTTGCTACTGAACGCTTTAAGGTTCCCACCGAAGCAATCATACAGATGAGTAATTTCGTCGGCTATATGTTAGAAGAAGCAGCCTACCGTGGAATCGAAAAAGTAATTCTTTTAGGGCATGTTGGCAAGCTCATTAAGGTTTCGGGCGGTATTTTCCATACCCACAATCGTGTCGCAGACGCTCGAATGGAAGTTTTGCTGGCACATGCTGCATTAGCAGGGCTTAATCTCGAAACTCTGAAACATCTGTCAGAGTTTCCAACGACCGAAGGGGCTACCACAGAACTTTTACACCTTGGAGAGCAAAAGCTGCTTCACCATCTTGCACACTTAGCGAGTGAAAGAGCCCAAGCGTTCACTTTTGGACGTTTAAGCGTTGGAACGATCATGACCTTATTAAATGGTCAACCGGTTGGCTGGGATCAGGAAGCTCTTAAGATGGTGGAGGAACAAGGGTGGGCGTGGTCTATTGAGCCTTAAACGTAGGCAATTTACACGCTTTGCTTGATACAAAGAGACAGGCTCATTGATTTTCTGAAATAACTAGCCTGTCTTCCTTGTTTCTTCTTAGCGGAAAAGTAGCGCTTATAAACAAAAAACAGAGGGACAGGTTTATTGTTTCAAAACAATAAACCTGTGCCTCTGTTTTTGTGCCTCTGTTTTTGTGCCTCTGTTTTTGTGTCAGTAGAAGAAGATAATCCCAGCCCTCTTTTACAGAGAACTGGGATGTTAATTTTTATTGTTCAGAAATAGTTCGGGCGACATTCGTACCATCAATGGTATCCTGCTCTCGTGTCAAAGCATCCTGGAGATTGAGTTAATAATATGTGGAATCCCCTTGGAATGAAAGATAAACCGCTTATTAACATATGCGTTCGAACAGTTAAACTAGGATCTAATTCTAAATATTAAAAATAATAAATTTATTCAGAATACTTGAAGGAATATTGAAAGAGAAAGCGAATATAATCATTAGAAAATTGTTCAGACCAATATTGGACCAAGGGAATTCCTATATGTAAACCTCTGTTTTCAAAGGGCTTATATTGAAATAAATGTTCAAGAAGAGGGGGTTAAAATGATGTAGATTTATGGGAGTTATGGATACTAATTCTTAAAACCTTTCAGCTCAAGGGTATACCCTTATTCGCCGGGTCATCAATAAATATTTTTAGGGAGGTATTTTGAAATGTTCTTCAAAACTAAGAAAAACATTACACGGATTTTTGTTACTGGTCTTGTGTTATCTCTAGTTCTGTCTGGATGTGGAACAAAAAGCGCTTCTACCGATAGCCAAAAAACTGAAAACGGAGATAAAATAAAAATTGGCTTAGCAGGACCGTTTACTGGGGCGATCGCTGAGACCGGGGGGACAATCAAAAAAGCTGTCGAATTGGCAACTGAGCAAGTCAACGAAGCAGGTGGAATTAATGGCAAACAAGTAGAGTTGATTGAAGCAGATGATAAGGCAGATCCCAAAGAATCAGCATCAATTGCTAATAAGTTTGTAGCAGATCCTACTGTTCTGGGTGTTCTTGCAAATTACACCAGTTCATGCACATTAGCTGCAGCACCTGTATACAATCGAGTTGGATTATCACATATTGCATACGGCTCAACGTCACCTGCAGTTACAGCTGCTGGTCCATTTACGTACCGGGACATAACTACGGATGCTTACGATGGTGAATTTGTTGCCCAATGGACCATAGACGAAGGTTATAAGAAAATTGCCATCCTTTATGAAAACGATGATTACGGTAAAGGTTTGGCCGATGTTTATAACAAAAAGATAACAGAATTAGGCGCTAAAGCTGTGATGCAGGAGCCTTACAATCTTGGTGAAACTAAAGACTTCAGTGCAATTCTAACAAAATTAAAGAATGCTGGACCTGATGCTTTGTTCATCGCAGGGCAATACAATGAAGCTGCGATGATTGTCAAACAGGGTAAGCGGCTTGGCATAACTCTTCCTGTATTTGGATCTAATGGTCTTTATTCAGATGCCTTAATTCAGCTTGGAGGGGCAGAAGCTGAAGGCATTAGGGTTATTGGAGCTTTTCATAGTACTGCTGACTATCCTGAAGCCAAGGCTTTCATTGACTCCTATAAAACTAAGTGGGGGCAAGAACCGGATATTTGGGCTGCGTTCGCCTACGATGCTGCCAACATTATGTTTACCGCAGTCAAAAATGCCGGTGAGGATCGTAAAAAAATTAATGACTGGTTAACTACATTGAAGGATTTCAAAGGTGCCACCGGAATCACAACCTTTGATCAAAATGGAGACTGCTTAAAGCAACCATTAAAATTAATTATTAAAAACGGTAAGTTCGAAATTTATAATAAGTAGATAAAGAAAACCCGGCTTCGCCGAGCCTCGGCGAGAGCGAAACCGTTGGTTGCACTTATGCTTAGAAAGTATAATAACGTAAGTTTTATACTTTCTGGTAGTATAAAATAAGGTCTACGGTTTATCAGACAGGAGTGTGGATGAAACTTCATGCTCCTCCAGATAAACTATCATCCGGAAAAGAGGTGCGCTATGTTTTCACAGCAACTCGTTAATGGCATTACTGCTGGCGGAATGTATGCTCTGATTGCCCTAGGCTATACAATGGTATATGGCATATTGAAAATCATCAACTTTGCTCATGGGGACATATTTATGATCGGTTCATTTATTGGTTTGTTCCTAGTAAAACAGATACACTTGGGATTAATACCAGCTATGTTAATATCCATGGCCATTGTAGCTTTCCTGGGGATTGTCGTAGAGAGGGTTGCCTATCGCCCACTTCGAAATTCTGCAAAAATTGCTCCCTTATTAAGCGCTTTAGGGGTTTCTATTTTCCTAACTAACTTTGCCCAATTAGTTTGGGGTACTCAAACCCGTGCTTTTCCATCTTCCTTTCAGATAAAGACGTTCCAGGTTGGTAATGTGGCTCTAAGCAGTATGCAGATATACACCTTATTGGTTTGCATTTTACTTATGGTTGGGTTGTATCTATTTGTTCAGAAGAGCAAGTTGGGAGTAGCTATGCGTGCCACTTCACATAGTGTGGAAAACGCCAGATTAATGGGTATTAATGTAGATACCATTATTTCCTTAACCTTTGGTATAGGATCGGCTTTGGCAGCTGCATCCGGCATTCTTGTTGGGCTTTACTATGATGCCGTATACCCTGTCATGGGATACACCGCTGGACTAAAAGCGTTTACTGCAGCCGTGCTGGGCGGAATCGGCAGTATTCCCGGAGCCATGCTTGGAGGGCTATTGTTAGGTGTGTTTGAAAACCTGGGAGCTGCTTATATATCGATGGGATACCGGGATGCGATTGCTTTTGGATTACTGATTATTATTCTACTGATCAAACCTACAGGTCTACTCGGTAAAAACATTCAGCAGAAAGTGTAGGTGAACGTGGTGATAGAAGTAATCAAAAAAGTGGTCATAAGGCCTCAAACTTCCTTGGGTTTGTTGGTGGTATTAGCGATTTTACCCTTAGTCATTAAAAGCGACTACTTACTGCACGTACTAATTACTGTCGGTCTTTATGTCGTGCTTAGTCTTAGTCTTAATTTGGTATCCGGCTTTACCGGACAGCTATCAATCGGTCACGCTGCTTTTTATGGAATTGGTGCTTACGTCACAGCATTATTAATGCTGAGGCTCAATATGCCCTACTGGGCCACTATTCCCCTTGCCGGGATTATTACAGCTCTATTTGGTTTAATCCTGGGATTGCCGACCCTGCGGCTGAGGGGCGACTACTTGGCCATCGTCACTTTGGGATTCGGAGAAATAGTTCGCTTGGTATTTTTAAATTGGGACAGTTTAACCCGTGGACCGATGGGGTTACCAGGTATTCCGTCGCCTCAGCTTGGCAGCCTGATTTTTACCAGCAAAATCCCGTTTTATTTCCTGATCTTAATGATATTGGTAATAACAGTGATCTTTATGGTAAGAATTGCGGAATCTGAGTTTGGGTTGAGCCTAATTGCTGTAAGCCACGATGAATTAGCAGCCGAAGCTGTTGGGATTCCTACTTTAAGGGCTAAGCTGCTGGCATTTGTTTTTTCTGCTTTATTTGCAGGTATTGCAGGCGGTTACTATGCCACTTATATTTCATTCGTCAGCCCGGATTCCTTTACGTTTATGGATTCGGTAACGATTCTATCCATGGTTGTATTGGGTGGACTGGCCAGTATTCCAGGTGTTGTAATTGGAGCCATTGTTTTGGGTTTAGCGCCGGAAGTTCTGCGCTTTATGGCTGATTACCGCATGCTGTTGTACGGTGCTTTAATGGTAATTATGATGATTTATAAACCTGACGGATTTTGGGGAGCGAAACATAGAGTGCGTAATGCTATACTGAAAAATCTGGAAAAAAAACCCACCCGAGTGAAAAGGGGTGAGCCCATTTGATTCCAAATAAGTTGGTTGAAATGAATAATGTAACTATTCAGTTTGGGGGCCTCCTAGCTATCGATAATGTATCTATATATGCTTATGAGGGGGAGATATTGACGATTATCGGTCCTAACGGTGCCGGTAAAACGACACTTTTTAACATCCTGTCAGGTGTTTATCAGCCGACGTCCGGAGAGATAAGGCTGAAAGGAAAGTTGGTCAAAAATCTCACACCTCATGCGCTTGTTAAAAAGGGTATAGCCAGGACGTTTCAGAATATCCGTTTATTCCCAATGCTTACCGTATTAGAAAATGTCATGCTTGGCCACCATTGCCGGAATAAGGAAGGATTGCTTGGAGTATTGTTCCACGGCAGGAAAGTAAACGAACAGAGGCTAAAGTCGATTAACTACTGTAAACAGCTCCTGGGAGTTGTAGGTTTAGAGAACCTTTTGGAAGAACTTGCGAGCAATCTGCCTTATGGTAAACAAAGGTTGTTGGAAATAGCCCGTGCTTTGGCCACGGAATGTGACGTTTTACTGTTAGATGAACCAGCAGCAGGTATGAATACCCAAGAAAGAATAGAATTGGTTAAGCTTATTCGGCGTATTAGTAAGGAAATGAACAAGTCAATTATACTGATTGAACATGATCTGGACCTGGTAATGGATATATCAGATCGTATTGTAGTATTGGACTATGGCTGTAAGATTGCGGAAGGCTCTCCATTAGCTATTCAGAATGATCCGAAAGTAATCGAAGCGTATATAGGGAGCAGTGACGAAGAGGGGGATGACTATGCTGTCATTTGATAGTGTTAGTGTACATTATGGTGTAATTCCCGCTCTAACAGGGGTATGCCTCCAGGTTAAACCAGGTGAAGTCGTGGCGTTAATCGGTGCCAATGGAGCAGGGAAGACTACCACTTTAAAAACAATTTCAGGTTTGTTGCGACCGAGCCATGGTTCCATCATGTTCGACAGTCAAGATATCACTAAACTCTCCGCTGACAAAATTGTAAAATTAGGCATTATCCATGTTCCCGAAGGGCGCGGCGTATTCCCTAATTTGACGGTGAAGGAAAACCTCATGCTCGGTGCTTATGTGCGCAAAGATAAAGCCATAATTGCAAGAGATTTAGAAAATGTGTTTACTAAGTTTCCCCGTTTGCATGAGCGTAAAGAACAATATGGAGGAACTTTAAGCGGTGGAGAACAACAGATGTTAGCAATTGGACGCAGTATAATGGCAGCACCCAAATTATTATTGCTAGATGAGCCTTCCATGGGTCTGGCTCCTCTGGTTGTAAAGGAGATATTCCGTACGATCAGAGAGATTAAGAAAAGCGGTACAACTATTCTTTTGGTTGAGCAAAATGCCAACATGGCCTTGGCAAATGCTGACAGAGCTTATGTTATTGAAACAGGCAAAATTGTGATTGAGGGAACTGCAAGTGATCTTAGAGCTAACCCAGAAGTGCAACAAGCTTATCTGGGGTCACACAAAAAAGAGGGGATCGCACTATGAGCAGCGATTAAACGTAAGTTTCACTGTTTCCAGCGGTACCAAGGAATTGCGAGCGATCAGCAAATTAACATTGGCACTATTGCTTGAAGAGGAATCCTTGCATTTTGACTTTTGCTTGTGGTATATATAAGTATGCGTCTCAAAGGTAGGTATTTCACACTAGTTGATTAAATTTTAGACTTAAGCGAAAGACCTCTTTGTGAAGCTGGACCTTATATTATTAAAGGCTTAAAGGAGAATTTACATGGATCTTACGCGCAAAAAGCGAACGCGTCTATATGAAGAAGTTGCTGAAAAGATTAGAAGTTTAATTCAAGACGGTACTTTGTCAACAGGAGACCAGCTATTACCGGAAAGACAATTGGCAGAGACATTGGGTGTAAGTCGATCAGCTGTGCGGGAGGCACTAACCTCTTTGGTGTCTCAAGGGTTGTTGGAGATTACTCCCGGGAGCGGTGCTTATGTTAAAGAGGTGAATATAAAGGACCTAATTGATCCTTTTGCCAACATAGTTTTGAAAGAGATAGATGGTATTTTTGACCTATTGGAGGCCAGGCTGGTGATTGAATCTGGTGCTGCGCGCATTGCGGCTAAACGTGCTGATGGGGCAGACCTGTACAGTATGTATGAACTAGTGTGCAATATGGAAAATGATGTTAAAGAAGGGCGGAATACTGATGACTCTGACAGCAAGTTCCATTTCAGCGTAGTCCGTGCAGCTCACAATCCAGTACTTCAAAACTTAATGACAGTGTTAATGGGATTAATGAAAGAGTATTATAGTCCGAGCCGACAAAAACTCGTAGAACAGCAAGAAAACCGCCAGCTATGGTCTCAGCAACATGGACGGGTTTACGAGGCTATAAAGAATGGTGATGCGGAAGCAGCGGTGGCGGCGGTCAGCGAACACATTAATACATCGATTCAGGAGTTGAAAAAATTAAAAGGAATTGAGGAATAATATCCAGTTTCATTTTATAAAAAGGACATAAGCAGAAATACCTAAGCTTTGTCCTGCAAGGTAAGTTATTAATGCCGAGTGTATTCATGCGGATAAGAATAAGCAAATACCCAGAAATTTTCCTAGAAGAATATTCAAAAAATTTGAAAATATTTGGATTTTAGGAGGGTATTATGACTAAAAAATTCGATTTGATTATTGTTGGTGGCGGGATCATGGCCTCAAGTTTAGCTTATAACTTGCGTAAAGACGGATATACAGGCAGCATTGTTGTATTTGAAAAAGATAGGATGTATGAGTACACTTCCACTCCACGCAGTTACGGAGGAGTTCGACATACCTTTAGTATTGAAGGGAATATCCGATTATCCCAGCTTAGTATACAAATCTATGAGAAATTTGAAAAAGAGATGGCCTTGGACGGAGATCCAGCAGTTATTGATTTTAATCAACACGGCTATCTATATTTGGCAAATGATCAAGTACTATCCATGTTGAAAGAGAACATGAAATTACAAAAAAGTTTTGGTGTAAATATTCAGTTAATGACTCCGGAAGAAGTAAAGTCCTTTGTTCCGGAGCTGATAGTTAGCGATTTAGAGGGTGCTGTTTTCGATGTGGCCGCAGGAAACATTGATCCTTATTCAGTCCTACAATGGTATGTAAAACATGCAAAACGGTTAGGTGTAGAATATATATATGAAAAGGTTCAAACAATTTTAAGTGATGGTAATCAACAAATCAGCGGCGTTAGATTAGAGAGCGGAGAAGAATATCAGGCATCAATTGTAGTAAATGCTGCGGGAGCTTGGTCTGGTGAATTAAGTAACACTGTTGGATTAGATATTCCAGTACGACCGCTTCGGAAACAAGTTTATTGTGTTGATTTGACAATTCCCTTTAAACAGCGAATCCCCTTTATCTTCGATACGCTGACAGGTACTTACTTCTTGGGCGAAGGTGTGAAAATAATAACAGGTTCACGTGAAGGTTCTCATATGGTGGAAAAGAAAGATTTCAAGTATGAATATGATTTCCATTTGGATAAATCATATTTTACTAATGAAGTATGGCCGTTACTGGCTGAACGTTCCCCAAATTTTGAAAGGCTTAAATTAGAACAGGGGTGGGCTGGTCTCTATGAATATAACTATATCGATCATAATGCAATCATCGGTGAACACCCACAAATGAAAGGTTATTATTTGCTCACTGGTTTTAGTGGTCATGGGTTTCAACAGGCGCCGGCAGCAGGTAAATGTTTATCAGAGCTTATACGCTTAGGAAAGTATGACACAATTGATTTGACACCATTTTCTTTGGAGCGATTTACCAAAAACCAATTGTTGTTAGAAAAAGAAGTATACTAGAGTCATTAAGCAACTTATAGGATAGGTGTTTTATAATTGGTCATACCAAGGCATGTTAGTATCAAGACCAAGGGTTGCTTTGGAGACACTGATCAGTTGAGTGAAGCAGATTCGAAGCTACCCGTGAACGATTATTAGCTATATAACTGGAGGAGAGTGGGCTTATGAAACTAGGTAGTGAGATTCTCTACTTGTCCAGAGACAATATCGGTGCTTTAAGTATTGGTATGTCTGATGTTATTAGCCTCTTGGACGAGTCATTTCTGGAAAAAGCCAAGGGAAACGTAGATGCCCTGCCTAAGATTGAATTGCATCCTAAACGGGATGACAATTTTATCAATGCAATGCTCTGCAGTTTTCCTAAGTTTAAGGCCGCGGGGCTTAAATGGATCAGTGCCTATCCGGGTAATAGGGAAAAAGGTTTGCCGTATATCTCTGGATTGATTATCCTAAACGACCAAGAAACAGGGTTTCCTATGGCAATCATGGAAGCAGGTATTTTGACAGCCATTCGTACAGGGGCAGTTACAGGGCTATCTGCCAAGTATCTGGCACGAAGTAATAGTGAGATCGCAGCAATTCTTGGTTGCGGAGTTCAAGCCCGTACTCAGTTAGAAGCAGTCCTGGCGGTCTGTCCGGATATTAAGACCGTTAAAGCCTACGACATTAACCAGGAGGCTCTTACTCGTTTTGCTCAGGAAATGGAACAACAATTTAAGGTTATAGTCGAACACGCTCTTAATCCGCAGAAGGCAGTAGAGGGTAGTGACATAATTATTACTGCCGGTCCCATTCTCGCTAATCCTGAACCCGTAATCGAAAGTTCCTGGCTAAAGGAGGGCTGTTTTGGCGCCCCTATTGATTATGACTCCTACTGGAGAAAAAGCAGTTTCGAAGCTGCTGAGAGGATTTATGTTGATGATGTACCGCAATTTGAAACACATCGCAAAATGGGCTACTTTAGCTCTGTGCCAACGGTTTATGGTGATCTCACAGACCTTGTCTCAGGTAAAAAATCTGCCAGACTTAATGATTCGGAAAGAATCATTGCGATCAACTTGGGATTGTCGCTCGAAGATATTGCTGTAGCTGCTTTAGTATGCGAGCATGCCGAAAGAAAAGGTCTGGGGCAGCTTCTTTCTATTTAGAACTCGTTCTTTGAATTTTTGCCCTAGCTTGGGGTGGTACATTGCAATAAGGAAAAAGGTTGGGGATATTGGCAAATACTCTGTCCTCAGGTTTTTATTGTCTATTCTATTAGTCTTTAACTTGCGAAAGGTAGGTTTATTATGAAAAAAGATGCCTTCGATGTAGCACTTGAACAATTGGCTGAAGCCATAAACTACATGAAACTGGAATCGGAAATTCATGAGATATTGAAAGAACCCATGGCACAGTTAACGGTGAGGATTCCTGTACGGATGGATAATGGTAAAGTTGAGATATTTACTGGTTTTCGTTTTCAACATAATACAGCTTTAGGACCAACACGGGGAGGAACACGCTTTCATCCGGAAGAAACGCCGGAGGATGTCAAAGCCTTGTCTCTTTGGATGACCTTGAAAAATGCCTTGAACGAAATACCCAATGGAGGGGCCAAAGGCGGAGTGATTGTTGACCCGCACAAGCTTTCCCGGGAAGAACTGGAACGCTTGTGCCGCGGATATATCCGTAAAATTGCTCCAATTATTGGGGCGTGGAAAGATTTCCCTGGAGCAGATATAGGTACATCTGCTCAAACTCAGAGCTGGATGATGGACGAATGGGAAGCCATGAATATGCATCATGAAGCAGGCGGGATCAGCGGCAAAATGATGGTGCTCGGAGGATCCAGAGGTCGACAGGAAGCGACTAGCCGGGGCTTATTGTTTGCTACTCGAGAATTAGTCAAGGCCAGACGGAGTGAGATGAAAGGCCTTACTGCAGTAATCCAGGGATTTGGTAAAGTGGGATGGCATTTAGCGAAATTGTACCAGATGGATGGTGTAAGGGTTTTAGCAGTTAGTGATGTCTTCACGGCCATATATGATCCTAAAGGCTTGGACATTACAGATGTTCATGCATATGTAGAGCGTTCTGGTACTTTACGGGGCTATTCAAAAGCTATGGAAATTGGCAATGGGGAATTGTTGGAATTGGAATGTGATGTTTTGGCACCCTGTGCGGTACAAAATGTAATTACGGAGGAAAACGCACCTCGGATCAGAGCTAAGTATTTGATTGAAGGCGCTAACGGCCCTACAACACCAGAAGCAGAGAAAATCCTCATTGACAAAGGGGTATTTATCGCGCCTGACATCTGGGCTAACTCAGGGGGCACACAAGTAGCTCACTTTGAAAGAATTCAAAATTTAAATGATGATAATTGGAGCGAAGAGGAAGTAAACACTAAATTAGAAAGAATTAATCACAAAGTATTTAACGAAATCTATACCTTGCATACCGAAAAAAATATTTCGATGCGTCTTGCTTGTTGGATAAAAGCCATTAGCAAAGTTGTTGAAGCAATGAGAGCTCGTGGGTGGGTATCAATACAAAATAATTTGGAAGTTACTAAAGGCTAAGTGGTCCATAGTTGGAATCTTCCAGTGTAACATAAATAAAAATTGGAGGGGAAAACTTATGAATCTTGAAGAAATAAAAAATTCTCATAAACTCTTAGGCACATTTAATTATCAACTCGGTCAAATAGACAAGGGTTATACTAACCGCACATTATACGTCAATCTTTCTGCTAAAACATTTGCCGAAAAACCTGTCACTGAATTGATGAAACAGAAGTTTATTGGAGGAAGGGGCTTTGGGTTAAAACTGTTGTGGGATGGTATCAATGATAATACCAAATGGAATGATCCTGAAAATGAGCTGATTATTGCTCCTGGTCCGATTGGCGGCATAACTCAATACCCAGGTGCTGGTAAATCCTATGTAGTCGGATTATCTCCCTTGACTCAATCGGCAATGGATAGTAACGTGGGGGGTTATTTTGGACCATTTTTGAAATTCTCCGGTTGGGATGCGCTTGAGATCCAAGGCAAAGCCGAACGTGACGTTATTCTGTTTATTGATGGTACTAAAGGAACAGTAACCCTTGAGGAAGCTCCTCTTGAAGAACTTAATAGCCATATCCTGATTGAACAATTAACAGAGATGTATGCTGAAAGTGAAGAAGATAAAGTAAACGTTTCGGTGGTAACTGCTGGAGAGGCCGCTCAACATACCTTGATCGGACTGCTTAATTTCTCTTTTTACGATACCCGCCGAAAAGCGGTGAGAATAAAACAAGCCGGCAGAGGCGGCTTAGGAACAGTTTTTCGAGATAAGAACATTAAAGCTTTAGTAATAAAGAGTATTAAAATACGAGGAGATTTAAACAACCCCCATGACCTCTCCACACTAAAAAAAGTGGGTAAAAAAATGCACAAGGAAATCTTAAGTTTAGATGATTCCCAATGCCAAATGAGAAAAGCCGGAACAACTCATATCGTAAAGATCATGAATGATTATGACCTTTTACCCGTCTGTAATTATAAGTTTGGTTCTGATCCAAATGCAAATAACATTACTCATACTGTGCTAATCTCCAAGTATTTTAACCTTAATGGTCACGACGAATGTTGGTATGGCTGTACTCTATCTTGTGCCAAAGTTATCAATTCGTTTAAGCTTAAAACCGGGCCCTATAAAAATAAAGACGTTATAGTTGATGGTCCGGAATACGAGACGCTTTCTGCGGCTGGTAGTGTATTAGGTGTTTTTGATCCGGAATTTGTGATTGAAACTAATTTTTATTGCGATACTTATGGAGTTGATACAATTTCCTTCGGGACCCTCACAGCCTTTGTGATGGAATGTTACGAAAACGGAGTTATTAACCAGGATATAACAGGCGGACTAAAATTAAACTTTGGTAATGCTGAGGCCGCTTTGGAGCTGCTTCACCAAATGGCCAAGGGTGAAGGTTTTGGCGTGATAGCAGGGCTGGGTATCCGTAGAATGAAGAAATTATTTATTGAGAAATATGGAGCTAACCCTGATTTTCTACAAGACATTGGTATGGAAGTCAAAGGGCTTGAGTTCTCAGAATATGTGACAAAAGAATCCTTGGCTCAGCAAGGCGGGTATGGGCTGACGAATAAAGGACCTCAACATGATGAGGCCTGGGTCATCTTTATGGACATGGTCAATAATCAAATTCCCACCTTTGAAGATAAAGCCGAAGCGCTGTTCTACTATCCCATGTTTCGGACCTGGTTTAGCTTAGTTGGGTTATGCAAGCTTCCTTGGAATGATATCGTTCCAGCTGATAATCACACCACTGCAGAGCCTGCTAAAGTCCCTGAACATGTACAGAATTATGTCGAAATATATAACGGCGTGACTGGATCTGATATAGACAATAATGAGCTTATTAGACAGTCGGAAGTTGTCTATAACTTCCACAGGGTGTTTAATCTGAGAATGGGTTATGGTACTAGAGAATTTGACCAAGTACCTTATCGAGCCGTCGGTCCTGTAACAGCAGAGGAATACGAATCCAGGCAGGATAGGTACGACAGACAGTTGAAAGAAATTTTGGATTTAAACACAGCGGAAAAAACGACTGAGGAAAAGGTCCGGATTTTAAGAAACTACCGTGAAGAACAATATCAGAAATTATGTGACGCGGTCTATCTGCGAAGGGGTTGGAACTCCAATGGTATTCCAACTTTGGAGACATTGCAGCGACTGGGTATAGATTTCCCTGAGGTAGCAGAAGTGGTGAAGAAATACTCCTAAATGATATGGGGCGAGGAGTAAGATGATTAAGGTTAATGGCAGGGACTATCCTTGGAGAGCAGAGCTGTCTGTAAAACAGTTATTGGCTGAAATGAACTTCACTTTTCCGCTAATAATCGTTGTTATTAACGGAAAAACCGTCCCGAAAGATGAATTTACTTGTACGGTAATTGAAAACGGAGACGATATTCAAGCGATCCATCTCATATGTGGAGGATGAGGTTTAGTAACATTCCGCTTTAAAAAGGAGGACGTATGAGCTCTACAGATAAAAGAGTTAAGATAACGATTGATCCCATATGTTGTAAAAAATGTGGACTCTGTCAGGCATTTTGTCCGCAAGAAGTTTACACTTCAGCTAAGGATATGGCACCCCTTGTAACCTATCCAGAAAAATGTACCTACTGCCGTCTGTGCGATCTGCGATGCCCTGATTTCGCTATAACATTGGAGGTGCTAACGTGATCAGACCATATGGAGTACAATTCATGCAAGGAAATGAAGCTTGTGTTTATGGGGCCATTGATGCCGGGGCTAGATTTTACGGGGGCTATCCGATTACACCATCCTCAGAAATAGCAGAACTTTCAGCGGAATTATTACCTCAAGTAGATGGTATTTTTCTTCAGATGGAGGATGAAATCGGAAGCATAGCTACAATCATAGGAGCTTCAGCTGCCGGTAAAAAATCCTATACAGCAACAAGCGGCCCAGGATTTTCACTTATGCAGGAGAACTTAGGGATGGCGGTCTATGCTGAGGTTCCCATAGTGCTTATTAACATTCAACGGAACGGACCGAGTACAGCCCTTGCGACTCGACCCGCTCAAGGAGATGTGATGCAGTCACGTTGGGGCACACATGGAGACCACCCAATTATTGTTTTAAGCCCTGCATCCGTCCAAGAATGCTATGACCTAACCGTGCGTGCTTTTAATTTATCAGAAAAGTATCGAATTCCGGTTATCTTATTGGGGGATGAAGTTATCGGGCACATGAGAGAGAGTCTGATAATCCCTGAACTAGATGAATTAAAAATTATTAACCGAAAAACGCCAAGTGCACCAGCTGAAGGATTTAAACCTTACACACCGGGTGAGGATGATATACCGGCTATACCGCCTTATGGAACAGATCATATTGTACACATTAGCAGTTCTTGTCATGATGAATCGGGTTATTCCCATAATGCCCCACAAACGGCGGACAAATTAGTTCGACGCTTACACCGTAAGATAGAAAACAATAAAACCGATATCGTTCAGGTTGAATGGTTTGGACCAGACGATGCAGAAGTTACCTTAATTGCCTATGGAGTCGTATCCCGTGCAGCAAAGCAAGCGGTGATTGATGCCCAAAAAGAGGGACTTTCTGTAAATCTCCTTAGGCTTATCACACAATGGCCCTTTGCTGATGAACAAGTCAGAGAAGCCCTAAAGAAAGCTAAAGCGGTTATCGTACCGGAACTTAATCTTGGGCAAGTAGTTTTGGAAGTAGAACGCACCAATTCGTTTAAGACGCCTGTTTTCCCGCTATCTCGCATTGACGGTGAAATTATCTTACCTTCACAGATCGTGGAACGAATCAAGGAGGTGCTGAAATAATGGCAGTGCGACGTTATCAGGATTATTTGGATAAAAACAGATTACCTCACATGTGGTGTCCGGGCTGTGGGGATGGCATTATCTTGCGCGCCTACACTGAAGCCCTGGTAGAGCTTGACCTTGCACCGAAAGAGGTCGTCACTGTCACCGGGATCGGTTGCTGGGGAAAAGCCGATGATTATTTAACCACACAGGCTTTTCATGGAACTCATGGACGGGCTTTAGCCTTTGCTACCGGAATAAAATTAGCAAACCCGGATCTGCACGTCGTTACCTTAATGGGAGACGGTGATGCCGTCACCATAGGAGGAAACCATTTTATTCACGCAGCTCGCCGGAATATCGATCTTACGGCCATTGTGACAAATAACTACAACTATGGAATGACTGGAGGACAGTATTCAGCCACCACTCCCTTGGAAAGTAAAACCACAACCTCTCCTAAGGGAACACCTGAACCCGGTTTTAATGTTTGTTTGCTCGCAGAAGCTGCAGGGGCAAATTTTGTAGCCAGGACAACGGCTTATCACGCAACCGCACTCAAAAACCTTATAAAAGATGCCATTACCCACAAAGGATTCAGTTTAGTAGAAGTCATCAGCCCTTGCCCAACGTATTTTGGACGATTCAATGGCAATTCCAGCGCAGTGAACATGTTTAATTGGCTAAAAGATAGCGCAGTTCCTATCTCTAAATATGGGAAAATGACTGCCGAGGAACAAGCTGAGCGTTTTGCGGTAGGAACCTTAGTAAAGAAAGAAAGACCCGACTTTTACACCACCTATCGGAGGATTCATAGAGCAAGTCAACAACCTAAGGGGGGAGAATAGATGGCAGGGAAAACGTGGCAAATCGTCTTAGCTGGTACAGGTGGTCAAGGGTTGATTTTAGGAGGGGTAACCCTGGCCAAAGCGGCAGTATTGGAAGGAAAAAATGCAGTACAAACTCAAACATATGGAATTCAGTCACGGGGAGGGTATTCACAATCCGAGGTAGTTATCAGTGAAGAAGACGTCTATTTTCCCAAGTGTGATCGGCCGGACTTAGTACTTGCTTTGAGTCAGCAAGGATATGAACGTTACAGAACTATTGTAGCGGATGAATGTATCATTCTTTATGACCAGGATGTTGTGAAAAACACTAAGCGCTCTCATGATGTGGGATACCCTTTTAGTACCAGAGTCATGGATATTGGGAACGTTAAAGCCATTAATTCCTTGTTTTTAGGCAGTGTACTGAAACTTTGTCCGGTAGTTTCCATAGAAAGCCTTACAAAGGTCTTAGAAGATTCATTGCCCGCTAAGATTTTAGCCATAAATCTAAAGGCACTGAACATAGGGTATGAGGAGATTGGCTAAGGTTAAGAAAGGAGACTTACTCATGCTTGAAAATTTAAGTACAGATGAAATCATTTCTCGCGGAAAAACTGCGTTGATGAACACCTATAACCAAGCTCCGATAGCCTTAACTAAGGGTGAAGGGGTATGGGTTTGGGATACAGATCACAAGCGTTATCTGGATTTTGTAACTGGTATAGCTGTCAGCTCTTTAGGTCACAGCCATCCTAAGGTGGTAGAGGCGATCCGGAGGCAAGCTGGGGAACTTATACATACTTCAAATTTGTATTGGATTCCTAATCAGGTTGCTCTTGCAGAACGTTTAATAGAAAATTCCTTTGCGGAAAAGGCATTCTTCTGTAATAGTGGGGGGGAGGCTAACGAAGGTGCTCTAAAGTTGGCTCGCAAATATGCTAAAAAGAACTATGGTACCCATAAATATGAAGTAGTTTCGTTAACTAGTTCTTTTCATGGACGGACATTAGCGACCCTTACGGCCACGGGGCAGCCTAAGTATCATAAAGATTATGAGCCCCTTCCGGTAGGATTTTCCTATGTTGCATTGAATGACCTTAAGGCTTTGGAAAGTGCAGTGAACGAGAATACGGCGGCAGTGCTGATTGAACCGATCCAAGGGGAAGGTGGGGTTTATCCAGCAACTGATGAGTTCCTGCAAAAATCTAGGGAATTATGTAATCGCTTTAATGCCCTGCTTATTTTCGATGAAGTGCAGTGCGGGGTTGGAAGGACGGGAAAGTTGTTTTCCCATCAATGGAGTGGTGTGACGCCGGATATCATGACCTTAGCAAAAGCACTTGCAGGTGGTCTTTCCATTGGAGCTATAATGTCCACCGCAAAGGTAGCTGCTGCCTTCGAACCTGGGGATCATGGTACGACCATTGGAGGAAATCCTCTAGCTATGGCTGCAGGTTGTGCGGTACTTGATGTAATGTTAGAAGATGGATTTTTTGAAGGTGTTTTAGAACGTTCTGAGTATTTATGTCGTGGGTTAAACAAATTAGCAGAAAAATATGGTATAGTGGGAAAAGTGCGCGGTCAGGGTATGATGTTAGGGTTGACCGTAGGTGAAAAGGCTCCCCTAATAATGAATAATTGCCGTAAAAATGGCCTATTGATTAATTGCGTAGAAGGCAAAACATTTCGTTTTCTGCCACCATTAATTGTGGATAATACAGAAATAGACGAGGCTTTGGCCATCATGGATAAAACTTTTTCTATGGTTTTATGATGGAAAATAAATTTCGCATGGAGTAATTATTTTGGAGGCATATATAATGATAGAACAGAACAGACAATATGGATATCTTACTCCCAGTAATAGTAAAGTAAAAGTCCGCATGATGAAAGGGCAGAACATTGCCGGATTTCCCATCGGCATCATATATATTGACGATGTGTATTATCCAATGATGCCGGGCAACATTGTCAACGGTTATACATTTAATTTTCCTGTAAGGTTAAAAGCAGTAACGGGACTAGATATTCCAAATCTGTTCAACGCCGGAGATGACGTGTTCTATCAGATACTGAAGGCCTGTGAAGAATTAAAAAAGGAGGGCGTGCGTGCCATCAGCTCTGCATGCGGCTTCTTTGGCAATTATCAGGACAGGGTAGCAGCGGCAATGGATATACCGGTTGCCATCTCAAGCCTGGTACAGCTTCCTTGGATAGCATCATTGCTCAAACCGGGGCAGTCGATCGGTGTACTGACGGCAGATAAGGCATCCCTGACGGATAAGCTTCTAAATGCCTGCAGTATCTCGGATGAACTGAAAAAAAGATTAATTATCAAAGACTTACGTCATGAACAGGAATTTTCCTGTATCCTAGAAGGCCGCGGTGAATTCGACAACGGCATCGTGGAGCAGGAAGTAGTCCGCAAGGCACTTGAAATCATCGAAGAGAATCCTGATACGGGTGCCATTTTATTGGAATGCTCGGACATGCCGCCATATGCTCATGCGGTACAGGCAGCAACTCAGCTTCCGGTGTTTGATTTTACGACGTTAATCAGATGGCTGCATTCTGCAGTATGCCAGACGCCATATTATGGATTTATTTAAAAAATTACACAAATAACGTCTAATGACTTAACCTCTATAAACAAAGCCTATTTTAGATAAATTATACTCTCATTAAACAACGTCAACGGTTCCAGTCCTTTTTCTCCCACAACAAAAGTGTTTTCTATCCCCACAGCACCTTCTGGGAAAATAAATTTTGGCTCTATGGCTATTACCATATTTTTCTCCAGTGTTGTTTTAAAACCTAAGGCTAACACTGGCCATTCATTAAGTTCTATACCTAGGCCATGTCCAATAAAAGGCACGGGCTCAGAAAAACCCATAAAATGCTCTCCGTATCCGGATTCGGCCGCCATATTAAACGCATGCCGGTAAATATCCTCGCAGGACGCACCCGGCACAGCCATCTGTTTAACGGCCTCTTGAATGAGTAAAGCTGTCTCATGAGCATGTACAAGTTTATCCGGCAGTTGACCGATACAGAATATCCGGGTCTGGTCTGCCAAATAACCGTCTTTAACCCCTACAAAGTCAATCATAATTGGCTCATTTCGGGTTATTTTTTTATAACCTGCTCCCTGTGGGAAGGAAATACTTACTCCCAATCCACCGGTAGGACTTTCCATACAACTAGGTATGGCCCCATTAACGCCGGACAATACGTGGCCATAATAAACTTCCTGGTCAAATCCCCGCATTTTTACTCTGCCCGAGTGTCCTGCCAGGCGATACACCTTCTCCAGCTGACCCGCCAGTTCTAATTCAGTAATACCCTCTTTTAAATAGTCCTTGACCCGGGAAAACAAAGTGTAGTTAAGTTGGGCTGCGTCCCTGAGCACCTCTAGCTCATAAGATGACTTAACCATGCGCACAGAACGAATTAGTCCACTGATATCTACAATTTGAGTACCTTCAAATAGCTTTTGAAAAAGCAGATACTGGACCGCAGGCAATACGTCCAACTCAAGACCCAAGGTTGTTATGTGATTATATCCATACTCATTCAGCATTTTTGTCAAGTCTTTTACATTAGCCAACGGAATGATATCTTCCAGAGCCGATTCTCCTTGGGCACGGGTAAAACTTCTTTTCACCATCAACAAAGGTTTGCCCTCTGCGGGAATAAACAGGTGGCCACGATGAGCTGTGCCAGCAAAATAAAACATATCTGCGCTATCCACAATTAACGCACCGTCAACGCCTTTTTGCTGCAACCGTTTTTGAAATGCGGTAATCCGCTTTGTCAGTTCACCTGCTGGTGTCATCCTCATTATACAACACCTTCTTTTCATTCAATTTAAATAGCGAAGGTACGAAAACAAAAGCCCTTTTAGGAATAACTACTTGTTGTTGATTAAACCTTTAGCCAGGGTTTCGTGGAAAGATATAACCATTGCTACCATTTCTTCCTTAGTTATATCCTTTAATACGATCCATTTGAACAACAGAAATTTCTCTACTGCTAGTATGGCGTGGGCGATGGGAGGGACCGAAACGTTATTAAAGGCCCCCTTATTAATGCCATACTCAATATTCCTGATATAAAAATCAATTAGTTTATCCTCAAACTGCTTCAGGCAATTGTCAATTGTTTGGCTTGTGCCCGCTACTCGACTATATATTTCTGACAGTTTCTCGTTCTGGGCGAAGATTTCCATGGTTACACGTTTTGTTTCTATAAATCGTTTGTACAAATCTTTTTCCGTTGTGTAATAGGTACTAACTCCTGAAATAATCTGTTCTGCGAATTCTTCCAGAAGCGCTTTCAAAATATCCTCCTTATCAATAAAGTAATTATAAAAGGTACCAGTCCCAAAACCTGATTTAACTATTATTTCGCGGACTGAAGTGTTAAAATATCCCTTTTCAATGAATAGATCTATAGCACATTCCGTAAGTCTTTGTCGACGTTCTTTGTTTTGCCTTAGTTTTGGAATAGGCATCTCTATACCCCCCCGTTCAGAGTGTACGTTCGTTCACTTAAATTATATTATGACTGCTAAAAAGGGTCAATTTAAAATTCGGACTTTATGTTTTTAGTATAAATGTTGTTTTAATAGAGATGGTAGTAAGACAGAAACAAACCTTTCGTCTCAATATAGAGTCGAAAGGTTTGTTACTCTCGCTTTTAAGAACATAAAAGCAACAAGAGTTCTTGATACAACAAGTAACAAGAAGGGGACCTAGACTTAAAACGTTTCATACCAAACAGTGTTTTCCAGACTTTTTCGTAAGGTGTCATGTCTCTCAGGAGATAATGGCTCACCTTCGGCATATCCAATAGCTAGAATATTAATCGGTTCATAGCTGTCAGGTAATTTAAATTCAGTTCTCATAACCTTAGCATCGAAATAACAAATCCAACATGTCCCTAGCTCTAACTCTGTCGCTTCTAGCATCATATGATCGGTCACAATACTCGCGTCGATTTCGGCAATATCTTTTTTATCAAGAGGTCTTTTCCAGGAAACACTATGATCTGCACAGATGATTAATGCTAAGGGGGCGTTGTAGATATTCGCACACTTTGCCAGTCTATTGAGTCCTTCTTTCCCTTTAACTACAATAATCCTTTGAGGTTGAGTATTTGCCCCAGTGGGAGCGATTCTGCCTGCCTCAAGGATTTTAAGCAATTTTTCTTCTTCTACCTGTTTTTCTCGATAGTTTCGGACTGTATAGCGTTTTTTGGCCAATTCCAGGAAGTTCATATTATTTCATCCTTTCAAATAGTGAATCTGATTTGAGCTATTTTATATTAAGCAAAAAGAAATTCAGGACTGTAATACCATTAACCATTCAAAATTTGTTACAAGGAAACATAAATCCATTATTAATAGAACTGAAGGTTAAACTAAATTCAATATTTTTTGATAAGTTATTTTGAAAAAGAGGAATTTAGTATATACTTATAGAATAACTCAATATCAGTCGAACATACCTCCTCGGAAAAATTTAATATGCCATGCTTAAGGTTCCTTTGTATAAAGGATCTAAAAGGGGAAGTCGGTGAAAATCCGACGCGGTCCCGCCACTGTAAACAAGGAGTTCTCTACTAAATCCTACCCAATTGTCTGGATGGGTAAGAGAATGATGATTTGAAGCCAGGAAACCTGCCTTAAGTAACATCACAAACCTACGAGCGATAGGAGATGTGTGTGTTTATTTAGGGTAAACCATACGAGCCGCTCAGGCTCGTTTTTTAGTTCTTATCAGAAAGTATTTATCAACGACAAACTAAGAAAGAGGGGTAATGTATGTTACAGGTCATCGGTATCGGCCCTGGAAGGCCGGAATGGTTGCCCCCTGCAATCACAAAACTTGTCAAGAACTGCGAAATTCTAATTGGGGGGTCTCGGGCTCTTGAGCTTTTTCCTGACTTCATAGGGCGCCAGTATACCTTGTCCGGTAACCTTGCCAGCAGTGTTGAAGTTATCAGAAATGCATTACTGGAAAGGAAAGTTGTTGGGGTCCTGGTCTCCGGCGATCCTGGGTTTTTTAGTTTTTTACCCAGACTAAAGAAGGAATTTCCAGAAGAGAGAATCGATGTTCATCCTGGGATCAGTTCTCTTCAATTTGCTTTTGCCAGAGCTGAACTTCCCTGGCAGGAAGCAACCTTTGCCAGTGTTCACGGTCGAGAGCTATCCGTACTTCCTCAAGTGATTACTCGTCCAACTGCGGTTTTAACCGGCGGGGAAAATAGTCCTCAGAAGATAGCCCAACACTACTTGAATCGCGGTTATAATCCGACGATTTCCATTGGGAATGCCCTTGCTTATCCAGAGGAACTTTGGGCGACAATGGATGCGGAACGATTAGCTCAGGAAACGACCTTATTAAAGAATGCCATTGTTATTCTCCATCCTACTGCAGGGCAGGATGCCAACCCCTCCTTCAATCAGGACCCAAATCAGGATTACAGGCAAAGTGTTAATCAGGGTCAGCCTCAGACACTTAAGAATTCTGCTAAAAAACCTGTCGGGTCCAGGCTTGGAATTCCAGACGAAGAGTTTCTGAGGGGCAAAGTTCCTATGACCAAAGCGGAAATTCGTGTGCAAGTACTCGCCAAAGCCCAAATTTCGAAACACGACCAGGTTGTGGATATCGGGGCAGGTACAGGAAGTATTAGTATCGAAGCCGCAGGCCTGGCTTCTGAAGGGGTCGTTTATGCCATCGAGCATAATCCAGAGGCTCAAGAGCTCATCTTAGCTAATCAACATAAGTTTAACGTCTCAAATCTTCGTTTAATTCCTGGAGCAGCACCTGATGTCTTCAATGAGCTGCCACCCGTCGATGTCTGTATAATTGGCGGGAGTAATGGGCGGTTAGCAGAAATCCTAGAAACAGTTCCCCTTATTGAAGGGGGAAGAATCGTGATTACAGCAGTGACTATCGAAACTGTGGCTCAAGGCTTAAAACTGCTCACAGACTTTAATTATCAGGATATCGACACCGTATCGATTCAAGCAGTTCGCTGGAAAGCAGTACAAAACTTGCATATGGCTCAAGCATTAAATCCAATCTTTATAATTTCTGGACGAAAAGGGGAAAAGTGATGAATACAACTTGGGGAAAATTTTATGGTGTCGGAGTCGGTCCTGGTGACCCTCAGCTCTTGACCTTGCAAGCGGTTCAGGTCCTACAGTCGGTTGATTTGGTAGCTATCCCAAAATCCAAGATGGACCGAGAAAGTGTCGCTTGGGATATTGCTAAAATTCATTGTCCTTCAAATGTGCGACTTGTCGAACTTGAAATGCCCATGACTTCAGATCAGCAGGTTTTAGCAAAGGCTTGGTTCGATGGAGCTCAAACCATCTTAGCCGAATTAAAACAGGGAAAATCCGTGGCCTTCATCACCCTGGGTGATCCTTCACTTTATAGTACGTATACTTACTTGCTTAACAATCTCCAAGATGAATTACCTCAGGATTGTATCATAACTGTACCTGGGATCATGGCAATGGCAGCCGCAGCAGCCAAGATTAATTTGCCCCTTGCCACAGGGGATGAACCTCTCCTTGTCTTACCAAGCACTGAAGATGTGGGAGAATTTCTTAATTTCCCGAATTTGATCTTAATGAAAGTATCCAGAAGACTTCCTGAAATTTTGACGCTGCTTGAAGAACGCGACAGAAAAGCAGTCTTGTTAACTCGACTAGGACAATCCGAAGAGAAAATTCGCTGGGAACCGAGACCTGAGGATTTCCAATCCGAAAAAATCGATTATCTGAGTTTGTTACTAGTCAAAAAAGACTTATTAGGGAGGGAAAACAGTGAACCAGAAAAAAACTAATGGCGAAGTCATCTTCGTAGGAGCTGGTCCGGGGGATCCTGAACTGATTACACTTAAAGGATCTCGTGCGTTGGAGCAAGCAGACCGAGTAATTTATGCTGGGTCTTTGGTTAACCCAAAAATATTAGAAATCTGTCGTCCAGGAACCCCTTTCCATGACAGTGCCCATCTAACCCTTGAAGAGGTGGTTGCTTTGATGTTGGAAGGAACCAAAAATGGAGAAACAATTGTCCGTCTTCATACAGGAGATCCCAGTATGTATGGAGCAATCAAAGAACAATTTGAATACCTGGATAAGCAAGAAATACCCTATTCCGTCATTCCAGGGGTTAGCTCAGTCTTCGCAGCCGCTGCCGCAGTAAAACGTGAATTTACGTTGCCAGATATCAGCCAAACCTTGATTCTCACTCGATTAGCTGGACGTACTCCAGTTCCTGAACGTGAGGCACTGGCCAAATTAGCGCAGCATCAAACCAGTATGGCGATTTTCCTAAGTGTTCAGGATATGGGATCCGTTGTTCAAGCGTTACTAGAAGGTGGTTATCCAGCCTCAACCCCTATTGCCGTGGTCGCTAAAGCTAGTTGGCCAGATGAAGAGGTTCTTCTGGGAACCTTGGAAACTATTGTAGAGAAGGTTAAAGAGGCAGGGATTCGTAAACAGGCCCAGATCCTAGTTGGTGATTTTTTAGATCCAGCCAAGGGATATGCTCGTTCAAAGCTCTATGACCCAACCTTTACGCACGAATATCGACAAGGGACAGAGAAGTGAAATCCGACATGGTCGAAAACTTAGATCTAAAATCAAATGTAACTCTTATATCGTTGACGGATCGTGGGTTAGATACGATCCTGCGTATTGGAGAGGGTCTTCCGAAGACCGTTGTTCGAAGGTTTTATATCCACGAAAAAGTAGTTGAGCAAGGAAACAATCAACCTTTTTCCCGCTTGAGCGATATTGTCCCAAGCCTTTGGCAAGAGTCTTCAGTTCTAATTTTTGTCATGGCAACTGGAATTGTGGTGCGTCAAATCGCCTCATTGATAGAAGGAAAAGATCAAGATCCAGCAGTGCTGGTCTTAGATGAAAACGGAAAATTTGTGATTCCTTTGTTGTCCGGGCATTTAGGCGGAGCCAACGCTTGGGCTAATCTAATCTCTGATCTGATTGGAGCAGTGCCCGTTATAACGACAGCCACGGATGTGAGGGGGATGACAGCACCCGACGAATACGCCCGCAGATATGGCTGGAAAGTGGAACCTGTCCATCATTTACCTAAGGTTAATCGTTTGCTTTTAGAGCAAAGACTCCTCAAGGTCTGGGCAAATCACCCTTGGCAACCAGAGCATAAAACATGGCTTAGTGATCCCCATTATCGTTTTTTATCTGAAAACGAAAAAGACCAAGCGAATGTTATAATCGATGCTTTTCCTAAGTCAAATCTTAAGTCCGATTGCCTGTACTTAATACCACCCATCCTAAGTATCGGGGTGGGATGCCGACGAGGGGTTGCTAGGGAAGTCATTTTGGATAGAATCACGTCAGCAGTTGAACAGCTAGGAGCCTCCCTGAAAGCGATCTCGGGAATTTATAGTATTGACCTGAAATCTGATGAAGTTGGTCTAATTGAAGCGGCTAAGTCACTGAGGGTCCCGTTTCAAACCTTTCCTGCGGATGAATTACAATCCGTTAATCTTGAAGAACAGTTAAATCGATCAAACTTTGTAAGCGAAAAGATAGGAGTGGACGGTGTATGCGAAGCAGCGAGTTTACTGGGAGCCAAAAGGGGACGGCTAGTCCTGCCGAAAACCAAGGGTCAGGGGGTCACAGTGGCGATCAGCCTAGAAAACTATTTGTAGTGGGCCTCGGACCTGGGGACCAAGACCATATGACAGCAAAGGTTCAATCCGTATTAAATGAGGTGGAATACATTGTGGGTTATAAAACCTACATAGACCTCATTCGGCCGTTTTTAACCCATCAGCAAATTGTGGCGACGGGGATGCGACAAGAAATTGATCGCTGCCGTGAAGCGATTAGAATTGCCGCCGAGGGTCATCGAGTCGCTGTCGTAAGCAGTGGAGATGCTGGAGTATACGGCATGGCGGGGATTATTATTGAATGTCTAGAGCAAGAAAAACTGTTGGATCTACCCTTAGAAATCATTCCTGGAGTAACGGCAGCCTCAGCAGCGGCTTCTATGTTAGGCGCTCCTTTAATGCATGATTTTGCCGTGGTCAGCTTAAGTGATTTGTTAACTCCGTGGGAAGTTATTGAGAAGAGAGTGCGCTTAGCAGCCGAGGGAGATTTTATCTTCGCGTTATATAATCCGAAAAGCAAAGGTCGTCCTCAACATATTGAGACAGTACAGGAGATTATTCTGCGTTACCGCCGACCGGAAACTCCTGTTGGTCTGGTTCGAGAAGCCTTACGGGGTGAGGAATCAAGCGTTGAAATCACCACGTTAGGCGATTTTACGAATCACCCCATCGATATGCTCACCACTGTCATAATCGGAAACTCGCAAACCCGGATTGTTGGTCCTTATATGGTGACTCCTCGAGGGTATAAGCTGTGAGGCTTTTGGTCTTAGCAGGAACAGAGGATGGGCGTGAACTAGCTGATGCCCTAAAGCAACGCGGGCATGAGGTATTAGTCTCGACCCTAACTGCCTATGGTGCTGATTTAGCACAGGGTCAAGGACTGCAAGCGCGCTCGGGAGCCATGGATGAACAAAGTCTTACCGATCTTCTAAAGGCTAATTCCTTTCAAGCGCTAGTGGATGCAACTCATCCTTACGCGGTACGGGTAAAAGAAATGGCCAAAAAAGTCTGCTCGGATTTATGTCTACCTTATTTGCGATGGGAACGCTCAGCCTTAGAAGTGCCGGATCACCCTCTCCTTCATTGGGCAAAGGACATACCAACTGCGGCACAGATTGCAGAGAGGTTAGGAAATCGAATTCTGCTCACGACTGGAAGCAACGGGTTGCCTGAATGGGCAGCTCATCCTTCAATGAAGGACAAAGCCCTTTATGTTCGTGTCCTGCCTACTTCTGAGGTGTTAGTAAAATGTGAATCTTTAGGCTTTAAACCCAATCAAATCATCGCTGCTCAAGGACCGTTTTCTCAAGAGTGGGATGAAGCCATGTTTAAGCAATTAAACATTGAAGTCGTAATAGCTAAGGAAAGTGGAAAAGTAGGCGGAACCCTGGAAAAAATACAAGCATGTCTCAGCTTAGACATACCATTAGTTCTTCTTAAACGACCGACCGAAGTGGACTCAAATAGTTTAACCTTAAATGAATTTATCAAAAATTTGGAGGAATCGATATGAAATCATCAGAGATTATTATCTTAGGACACGGAAGCCGACGTGCAGAGGCCAATCAAGGACTTTTAGTGGTCGCTGAAAAAGTGAGTAAATTAATGGGCCAGCCTGTAACCCCAGCCTACATGGCTCATGATAAACCTAGTCTGCCAGAAGCAGTGGAAGCAAAGATTCAAAGCGGTGCGTCTAAAATTGTCATAATGCCGCTCTTTCTTTTCCGCGGAATGCATGTGACAGTGGATATTCATGAGGAATTGCGTGAAATTCGAGAAAAGCATCCTGAAGTGGAGATTATCTTTACTAGAGAACTGGGAGCGGATGACGGGATTGCAAGCTTGGCCAGCCTGCGCATTAAGGAGGCTTTAGGGGAATGACAGCAGACTTCATTTTAGACCCGGGCCAAATCGAAACTGAAAGTATGCGGATTATACGGGCTGGACTAACACGTCCTTGGTTGGAAGCGGACTTCCCAGTTGTCGAACGTATTATTCATACAACCGGGGATCCCTCCTTAGAATCCTCAATTGCCATTCACCCAGAAGCAATCGCTTGTGGACTCAAGGCTTTGCAAGAGGGCGCAAACGTCATCACGGATGTTGAGATGGTTCGGGCAGGAATCTCCAAGGAGAAACTAAAATCCTTGGGAGGAACTGTGGAATGTTTTCTAAATACCCCTGGGGTGCCTGAACAAGCAAAAGCTTGGGGGATCACCCGCTCGATGACCGCCTTTCGCATGAATGCGGACCGCCTTCGCGGCTCAATTGTGGCAATCGGCAATGCGCCAACTGCTTTAATCGAAGTTTTACGTTTAGCAGAAAATCCAGAGACTCGACCTGCTTTGATCGTCGGAATTCCGGTAGGCTTTATCGGGGCGAAAGAATCTAAAGATTTATTATGGGAGCACCAAGAGTTTCCCTCAATTACTGTACTCGGGACGCGGGGAGGAAGCCCCATAGCTGCAACGGTGGTTAACGCTTTGATTTATACCGTCTTGAAACAGAGATAGCACTTTGGAAACTCAAACAACCCAAGAAAATGTGTCATCTACAAACATTATTTCTTGAAGCACATGGAAGCAAGAGAACCGTCCCTTTGCTTCCTTAGAAAAAGAGGGTGAAAATGATGTCTTCAAATAATCAAACAACTGCCAAGCTTATGATTCAAGGAACCTCTTCCAGCGTAGGAAAGAGCGTGTTGGCGGCAGCGTTTTGTCGGATATTTTACCAAGAAGGATATCACGTAAGTCCCTTTAAGGCACAAAATATGGCACTCAATTCTTTTGTGACCACTTCAGGTGGAGAGATGGGCAGGGCGCAGGTAGTCCAGGCTCAAGCTGCCGGTGTTGAACCAGATGTAAGAATGAACCCCATTTTACTAAAACCCAGTGGTCCAACGGGATCTCAGGTTGTTATTATGGGTAAGTCTCAAGGGAATGTGACAGCTCTGCGTTATCATGGAGAATATCAGCGTATGACTTGGTCGTATGTGACGGAAGCTCTCTACGGACTGCTCGACGAGTATGAAATGGTGGTTATCGAAGGGGCAGGAAGTCCGGCGGAAGTCAATCTTAAATCCAACGACATTGTCAATATGCGTGTAGCCATGGAAATCAATTCTCCTGTTTTGCTAGTAGCGGATATTGATCGGGGCGGGGCCTTGGCCTCGGTTGTAGGTACTTTAGAATTAGTAGAACCCGAAGAACGTGCACTGATCAAAGGGATTATATTTAATAAATTTCGTGGGGAAATTAAACTTTTGCAACCCGCCTTAGATTTCATTGAAGAAAAAACAGGAATCCCAGTCGTTGGGGTTGTTCCTTATTTTAAGATCCGTATTCCAGACGAAGATTCAGTCGCCATCAATGAAGCTGCCGAAAAGCCCTCGGTTTCTTTAGAGGAACAATTGGACGTTGCGGTTATTCGTCTACCCTACATCTCCAACTTTACAGACTTCGATGCCCTTCAAGATGAACCGGATGTTTCAGTGCGTTATGTTACAGATCCAGCAAACCTAGGAAAACCAGATCTCCTAATTATTCCAGGCAGTAAAAATACCCTTGCAGATTTGCGTTTTCTTCATGAAAGCGGTATAGGAAAACATATCCAAACACTTTGTGCAGAAGAGATTCCTGTTATCGGAATTTGTGGTGGTTACCAAATGATGGGACGCCTAGTAAAGGATCCGCTGCATACAGAATCTGAGCTTGAAGAAGTATCAGGACTAGGTATACTGCCGATGGTGACGGAATTTTATCCTCAGAAGCATACTGTCCAAAGTAAAGGAACCATCCTGACCAATCATGGATTTTTCAAAGCCTGCACCGGAGAAACTGTCGTTGGTTATGAGATTCACATGGGCCGAACCACGATGGATGAAGGGCATTCACCCCTCTTTAACCTGACCTCGAATGAAGAATCTAACGTCGATGGAATGCAGGTAGGTAATGCCTATGGAACCTATTTACATGGAATTTTCGATAATGACAGCTTACGAACATCACTTTTAAACTGGCTTTGGCAGCGCAGGGGTTCCCAGAGGCCTGTCGAAGCGTCACTCTCCCAGGCAGCACTTCGTGAATCAGCGTTTAATGAGTTGGCAGATTTAGTCCGACAAAATGTCGATCTGGAGCGTATTCGAGCCATTATGGGCTTAAGGACAGAATCTTAGGTAAGACCAGAAGCATAGAACTCCCCTTAATCGGTGGGAGTCTAGGAAGTGAATATTAATGATCGAGATGTTTAGTATGTACGGAGCGGTTTTTCCCATAGCTCTTCTTATTGGATTTATTCTGGATCAAGTTATCGGTGATCCACGCAGTTGGCCTCATCCGGTGGTGGGAATTGGTAATGCCATCAGCTTTTTTGAACGTAAACTAAATAATGGATCTCCTGAGGCACGTCGTCGTAAGGGGGTTTGGCTAGTGTTCCTCATTGTGGGTGGGAGTTATCTGCTCACTTGGGCTGTCATATCCTTAGGGAACGTAGTTCATCCCCTAGTCGGTTTAGCCTTAAGTGCATATTTCATATTCACGACCTTAGCTAGTAAATCTCTTTTGGAGGCGGGGCAAAGTGTTTTACTTCCTTTACAAAAAGGGGATCTAAGTGAGGCTCGTACCCGGCTTTCTTGGTTAGTCAGCCGTGACACAGCCAATCTTAAGGAAGCAGAGATTGCCAGGGGAACCGTCGAGACACTTGCTGAAAATTTTGTCGATGGGATTTTGTCTCCACTTTTCTTTGCGGCTCTTGGAGGAGCACCCTTAGCTATGGCCTTTAAAGCGGTTAGCACCTTGGATTCCATGGTGGGCTATCGGAACGAACGCTATGAGGAGTTCGGCTGGTTCTCGGCACGGACGGATGATTGGGCGAATTACGTGCCGGCTCGCTTATCTGTTCCAATTTTACTCATGGCAGGCTGGTTGATGAGAATGCCAGTCGATCATGCTTACCGGATATGGAAACGAGATGCCTCAGGTCATCCTAGTCCCAACGGCGGAAATCCAGAAAGTGTGGTTGCTGGTTTGCTGGGTATTCAACTGGGTGGGATCAATATTTATCATGGAAAGACTCATCACCGAGCAGAGATGGGAGATGCTCTCCGTCCTGTAAATGCTTCAGATATTATGCGTTGCCGTCAATTGGTGCAAACTGCAACCTGGTTGGCACTTATTCCTACATTAATTTTAACTTATATAGGACTTATGTAGTATAAATAAAGATCATATGTTTGAGGTTCGATGAGCGTGCCAAAAGGATCGTCCCCGTGACACGCCCTCTCGAACCACGAACTACGACTATCGAACATCGAGTAGGGGGGATACAGCATGAAGATTCCGCGGATTGTTCTGGCGGGAACCCATAGCGGCGTAGGAAAAACAACCCTTGCTACAGGTCTAATGGCAGCCTTGAAAAAGCGCGATCGCCCAATCCAAGGGTATAAAGTAGGGCCGGATTACATCGATCCCAGTTATCATGCGGCTGCTACGGGAAGGGCTTCCCGTAATCTTGACCGCTGGTTGCTGGGGGATCACCTGCCTTCCGTCTTTGCCCAAACTTCTGCAGAGCGTTGGGCGGTGATCGAGGGTGTCATGGGTATGTATGATGGGATGAGCGGAACCGCTGGTTTTGGGAGCACCGCCGATGTGGCTAAACTTCTTGACGCTCCAATCATCCTCATTGTGGATGCCTCTTCAATGTCGCGCAGCGTTGCAGCACTAGTCCATGGATTTAGTACCTATGACCCTCAAGTAAAACTTCAGGGAGTTATTCTGAATCGAGTAAAATCTTCAGCACAGGAAAAAATACTCAGGGAATCTCTAAGCGAGATTCAGATTCCAGTTCTTGGAGTCTTGCCTAAGGAATTATCCCTTAAACTTCCCGAACGACATTTAGGGTTAGTGCCTGTAGGGGAAGGCGGGCTTTTAGAAGGTTTTATCGAGACACTTTCAGGGTTGATTACCCAACATGTTGACCTAGATCAAGTCGAAAGCATTATGCTGGGTGCACCTGAATTTAATGAAGGGTTAGATACTAATCTCAAACTAAAACCTAATTCTGGAACACAAGCTACGAATAGCAACTTTAGATTAGGCTTAGCCTGGGATGAAGCATTCCTTTTCTATTACCAAGATGCTTTAGACCTTGCTGAACGCTTAAAGGCTACCATTGTACCCTTTAGCCCTTTACACGATTTGTCCGTTCCCGAAGATCTGGATGGGATTTTCATAGGCGGGGGTTTTCCGGAACTTCATCTTAAACCTTTAAGCGAAAACACCTCATTCTTAGATTCCCTGCGTTCCTATGCAGCAAGTGGCAAACCTATCTATGCTGAATGTGGTGGGTACATGTATCTTGGGAAATCCATCAAGGATTTTGAAGGAAACGAGTTGCCTATGGCTGGTCTTATACCTATGAAGGCCGAAATGACAAAACGCTTACAAGGGATCGGCTATCGTAAAGGAGTCTTTCGTGACGATAATTTTCTCGGTCCTCGCGGGACGATAGTTCAAGGACATGAATTTCACTACTCAAGGGTGCTCTATGATAAGGAATATCCTCCCGTTTACGAATTGTTCAGAGGGGACGAAGCACTTCGAATGGAAGGGTATGCTCGGGATAATATAGTCGCATCTTATCTACACCTTCATTTTGCCGGACATCAAGAGTTACTGGAACATTGGTTTGCTTCCCAATCAGGGAGATTAGGGGTATGATAACAGTCTATACTGGTCAGGGAAAAGGAAAAACGACCTCAGCTATCGGAGAAGCCGTGTTTGCCTATTCTGAAGGGAAGCGCGTTCTGATGGTTCAGTTTCTAAAAGGGAGTACTTACAGTGGTGAACTTATAGGTCTTAACCGTTTAGGAATTCCACTTATACAATTTGGAGTGGGTTGTCGTTGGTCAGGAATGATTCGAACCGGGTTGAAACACTGTACCGGATGTGGAGAATGTTTTCGAGAAAACCGCAATCCAGAAATCGCCTTAGAGTTAGTTCAACAAGCCTTTGCATTTGTGTTGGCCCAAGTTGAGAAGAAAACATATGACGTTATCATTCTAGATGAAATAAGCCACGCATTAAATCGAGGTTTTTTGGATTTAAATCAATTAAGAGAACTTTTGTCTGCCGGGTCCTCATTGCACCTACACTGGATTCTTACAGGTCGGGGGATGCCTGCTGCCTTAGAGTCAGAGGTAGACAATTGGTGGGATCTAAACGCGTTAAAACATCCTTTCTCTGAAGGGATTAAAAGTCGTAGGGGGATTGAATATTAATGGACTTCGCAGTCGGGTTGGCCCGGTGTCCGGGAACATGTGGAGAATGGGTACAAGGGGCTCGCAAAGGAGTACCATTTCTTATAGATTGTCCCATTGACCGTTTTTCGGAGGCTAGGGTAGCATTGAGCTTAGATGCTGCTGGCTGGGATCTTCCTCTAAATAAAACTAAAGCACTCCAAGTATTAGAATTACTCAAGGAAAACTTAGGCCTCCCGCAATTGGGAGGCAAGGTAGAATTCTTTCATCAACTTCCAGAAGGAAAAGGGATGGCTAGCTCTACCGCTGACATTACAGCTGTTGCGGCAGCAGCTCTGATGGCTCTAGGAGAAGATCCGGCACCTGAGCGCTTAGCACATCTTGCTTTACAGATTGAACCGAGCGACAGTGTGATGTTTCCCGGTATCACGGAGATCGAACATGTTCAGGGTCATAAGCATCGCTTGCTGGGATCTTCAATCCCTGCCCTGTTTTTGGCCTTGGATTGGGGGGGCATCATCGATACGAGAGCATTTAATGCTCGGCCAGGGTTAGCAGAACACTATCGCCGTCATGAGAGTGAGATTGAAAGGGCGCATAGCTTAGCCTGTGAAGGAATAGAGCAAGGGGATTTAGAAAAACTGGCAACAGCAGGAACAATCAGTGCAAGGTGCAATCTGGAAATCAATCACAAGTCTTTGTTTGAGCCTTTCTTGACCTGGGTCCGTAAAAAGGGTGGACTGGGTGTGGTGACTGCTCATAGCGGTACCTTGTTAGCTGGGGTATTTCCGCAAACTAGCGTTTATAGTCTTGAAGTTAGCAAGAAATTACGACTTGAAGCTCAGCAACGGTTTTCACCTGCCTACCTCGATCTCTTTCATAGTCATTCAGGAGGAATTGTCGCAGCTAAATCTAAAATAACTGAGAATACGGGGTGATACTATGCATGGTGGAAATCTCCGCAGAGCCCAGGAATTGTATGGTTTGGACTCCTTTATCGACCTCTCCGCAAATATTAATCCCTTTGGACCTCCCTCAGGGGTTTGGGTTTCCTTACAAAAAGGTATGGAAAATATTGTGAATTATCCAGATCCTGAAAGCTTAGCCTTACGAAGAACACTTTCTCGTCACTTGGGACAACCTCTGGAAACGATTATGGTGGGTAATGGTGCAGGGGAATTAATTTTTACGGTTATGCAAGCTTTGAAGCCACAAAAAGTAGTTATTCCTATTCCAACGTTTAGTGAATATGAACGGGCTGCGCGAGCGGTTGGCTCTGAAATACAGTATGTTCCCCTTGGCCCCCAGGGGTGGGCAACGTTTAGTCGAAGGGATGAAGCAAAGAATAACCCTGATTATGAGCGTGATAATGACCAGATGTGGCGAGAACTCCTTAAAGGGTGTGATCTACTTTTTCTCTGTTCCCCTCATAATCCGACAGGAAGTGTCCTAGAGCAAGAAACCTTTGAACTCATTTTAAAAATTACTAAAGAGATCGGATGTAATATCCTGTTTGATGAGTCCTTCTTCGACTTTCTGCCCAATGAGTCTCGTGAGTCCGCTCGAGGCTATATGGCAGATAATGAGCACCTTATAGTTTTGTACTCCTTAACGAAGTTTTACAGTCTTCCAGGGTTACGTTTAGGAACAGTTTTTGCTCATCCATCCTTACTTAAATCCTTTGAGCAATATCGTGATCCTTGGTCTGTCAATGTTTTGGCGCAACATGCAGGGATAACGGCTCTGGAGGATGCAGACTATCCTGATGACGTAAGAGAAAAACTACAAGAGAGCAAGTGCTATTTTTATGGCGAATTTGCCAAATGTAACTTTGAGAATTTGCGACTTTGGCCGACTTCTGTAAATTTTGCTTTAATTGAGGTTTTGAACCAACCTCCGGAAAAATTGATTAAGCATTTGGGGTGTTTAGGGATTCTTGTTAGAGATTGTACTAGCTTTGAAGGACTTTCAGGTTATTTTATTCGCGTAGCAATTAAGGATATCCATGTTATGGGACGGTTAATTGAGGGTTTAAAACAATTCTTTATAAATGGTGGATAGAAAATAAAACGTCAGTTCTTTTTAGATAAGATACATCAATATAAAACAAAAAAATCCATGGGCGTAAGACTAATAAAAGATTAGAATTATAGTACAATTCAAAATTTAAAGAGTATCGACTCGTACAATCGTTTTTAAGAGTAGAGCTCCAAGTAAATTTCCAGAATGTTCACTGTCCAAAAAATCTTATCAAAATTTGAGGAGGAACTTACATGTTAGTTGTCGGAGAATTAATTAATGCCAGCCGCAAGGCCATTGGAGAAGCCATCAAAGCACAAGATGCGGAATATATTCAGAAGATAGCAAGGGAACAGGCCGAAGCCGGAGCAGATTATATTGATGTTAATGCCGGTATCTTTGTTGGCAAAGAACCTGAATATCTGCAATGGCTCGTGAAAACGGTTCAGGAGGTTGTTGATAAGCCTTGCTGCATCGACAGCCCCGATCCGAAGGCTATTGAGGCTGCTTTATCCGTGCACAAGGGGGTTGCCATGATCAACTCCATCTCTCTGGAAAAGGAGCGTTATGATGCGTTAATGCCCGTTGTTGCTGGTTCAGACTTAAAAGTGGTAGCACTTTGTATGAGTGACGAAGGAATGCCAGAAACCATGGCTGCGCGCTTAAAAATTGCAGAACAACTCATTGATGGACTTGTTAAAAACAATGTGCCCTTGAATAATATTTATGTTGATCCGCTAGTTCAGCCAATCTCTGTTAATAACACGTTTGCCGTAGAATTTATTAATTCCGTTGAAGCCATTATGACACAGTTTAAAGGAGTCCATACCATATGCGGACTCTCTAACGTATCCTATGGTCTGCCGGTCCGCAAATTTATGAATCATGCCTTTGCAATTATGGCCATTGGAAAAGGACTGGATGGTTTGATTATTAACCCATTAGATCAAATGATGATGGCTAGCTTGGTTACTGCTGAAGCACTGGCTGGTCGAGATGACTTCTGTGTTAAGTATCTTAAGGCCTTCCGCAATAAGCAATTTGACTTCTTAGGCTAATCATTAGGCTAAGAGATTGTTTGGGCTGTAACAATAGAACTATTGTTACAGCCTTTAAATTTTTTTATCTCAACCTACCAACCTCGCTTAATGCAGTTAGAAGCAATTCATGTATATATTGTCGCAAAGAAACAGCCACGGTTTGATCCTCAAACTGTGGCTGTTACCTTGTACTTAGTGGCATTTATTCCTTCTTACTTAAAGATGGCAGTCAACTTATCTTTATTTAGGTTTTTACCTATAAAACTTACAATCCCTGTTGTTGCGTCCGTTGATTCCGATATGGAATATTGCCCGTCAACATAGTTAAACTCATAGAATCTATTGCCAGTATTTACAATCCCTTTGCCTCTTACGACACCCCCGTACCCACCGTTTTTACAGGTTTCTAGGATAGTCTTAAGTTTTTCTGCTCCCAGTATTCTAGACGTTTTTAGCCCTAGGGAATCAAAGTTGTGGGCCAAAAAGAGTTTAGACTCATGCAGTGTATATTCAGGATTTACATTAAGGAAATTGCTAATATCTTGGTTTGATAGTTTGCTCCAATCCTTAGAAATAATTGGAGCCGTCAGGTTTATGGTTCGTAACCCTTCTTCTACTTCGAGGACTTGTTCTAGGTTGAGAAACTGAGACTTGCTAATAACCAAGGTTGAAGCATAGGAAATTTGGTTCTCAAAGAAGCCAGAGTACCCTTGTTGATGCTTAGAAAAATTTTGAGCATCAACAACCGTCGTTACAGAGTTGATAAAACACTTACAGGAAATCTCAGGGTCCTTAAAAATATCAAAAATCTCACCTAAGATAAATATCCCGGATGGTTCAAAGATGATACGATCAACATTTTGGCTTAGGATTTGTTTTAGAGTAAGAAGAAAGTCTCCCTTGAGTTTACAGCAAACACAACCATTGGATAATTCGTAAACCTCAAAACCTTCAATTCCTAGGATCTCTCGATCCACATTGATCTCCCCAAAATCGTTTTCAATCAAGACGATCTTTTCATCAGAATTAAGAGATTGTAGGACTTTTTTGACTAAGGTAGTTTTACCAGCCCCTAAAAAACCAGAGATGATATCAAATTTAATCATAATTGCAGGCCTCCATTGATCGTTTACTTATCTCATTTAAGTAAGCTTAATGATAATTGATCAAGTATTCCATGGATTATCCTGTTGATTTGGGGATTTTTGATTAGTTTTAAGTAAAAAAACAGACTTGTATTTATTCACTTACCTAGCCACTTTCCCATTATTGATTCACTATTTCGAGAATACTGAATTGATAAGATTAATCAAGATAAAACAAGATAGTCCATGGGAAGATTCACTATAAACGATTAAACTAATCACAACGAACTAATCAAAAGTTTTGAACATTCTTTCCATTTTACAAAATATGGATCTTGAGAGTGATTCTTGATTAGAAAGGGGTGACCAACGGAAAAAGAGGGGCGGATCAAGCCTGCCAGAAGCATGAGAATATAAGACGTAGACAATTGGGGGAAAACTCTAAAATAATTTTTTAGGAGGATATATATGTTTGATTTTACAAAGTTAAGTAATGCAGTCATCGAGGGTGACAACGAGCAAGTTCAGGTTTATGTCAAAGAAGCCATTGATGCAAAAGTCGATCCACTTACAATTATCAATGAGGGGCTTATCGGCGGAATGAATGTCGTTGGACAACGTTTCAAAGTTAATGATATGTTTGTACCAGAAGTACTGATGTCAGCTCGCTCGATGAATGCAGGCATTGAACTGGTAAAACCATTATTAGCTGGCGGTGAAATGAGCAATAAAGGTACCGTTATTATCGGAACCGTTAAAGGGGATTTACATGACATTGGTAAGAGCTTAGTCGGTATGATGCTTGAATGTTCAGGATTCAAAGTAATCGACTTAGGTGTTGACATTTCTCCCGAAGAATTCATGGCTGCTATTAAAGAAAATGATGGCAAGATTTTAGCCCTTTCTGCTTTACTTACCACGACAATGCTCTCTATGAAATCAACCATTGACGTGTGTGTAGAACAAGGAATGAGAGATAAGGTAAAAGTCATCATCGGCGGTGCACCGATTTCTCAAGAATTCTCGGATCAGATTGGCGCAGATGGTTATGCCGGAGATGCTGCTGCAGCAGTTGAACTAGTAACCAAGTTACTAAACGATAATGAAATGGTAGCACGATAAATTATATTAGAGGAGGGACTATTGTGGCAAATCTTCAATTTACGGAGCTCGCATATACCAATTTAGATGAATTTATATACGGACAGGCCAAGAAACCCGTTGTATGCAGTAACGGAATGGTTATTGGTGGGGGAACTGTTTATCCGGAAGTAAACTTAACTCTTCCTACAATGTTAATTAGTGAAGAAACCATGCCAAAAGTATTGGCTCAGTATGAAGAAATGATCCACGGTATTTGTTCTAAGGCCCATGAGTTACTTTCTCCTGGAATCATTATTGAAATCGAACTTCTTCCTCCTTGCACCTTTAATCCTCAGTGGGGCATTGATGTCACAAAAGTGGTTAAAGGAGTAATGAACGAATACTATACGAAGTTTGGTTTAAAAAGTCTCTTAAGAATGACCGTTGTTGATGTACGTGAAGGTAAAACTCTTGCACATATGTATAAAGGAGAGCATTGGGATAATGTCATTAACACCTTTAGAGGGTGTGCAGAAGCTGGGGCTGACTTCTTAGCGATTGAATCTATTGGTGGGAAACACTTACATGATGAAGCTGTTATGAATTGCGATCTACCTAGAGCTTTGTTCTCATTAGGTGTTGTTGGTTGTAGAGATATGGCTATTTTGTGGGATGAAATTGTTAAAATAGCAGCTGAAACCAACTGCATCCCTTCAGGAGACACAGCTTGCGGCTTCGCTAATACCTCTATGGTTATGGCTCACAAGAATTTCATTCCAAAGGTTTTTGCTGCCATTGACAGAGTTATGTGTGCAGTCCGGACATTAGTCGCCGTAGAACGTGGTGCACAAGGACCAGATAAAGATTGCGGTTATGAGGGAGTTTATCTCAAAGCGATCACTGGGACACCAATTTCCATGGAAGGCAGAACTGCTGCCTGTGCTCACTCGAGTTCTGTAGGAAATATATCTGCCTGCTTGGCTGACTGCTGGAGTAACGAATCCGTTGAAAACGTAAGATTGTTGGGTGGAATGGCTCCGACTGTCTACATTGAGCAATTAATCTATGATTGCAGAATTATGAACGTAGCTGCATCTCGCGGCTCTGCGTTTGAAATGAGAGACATTTTGTCGGAATCTGATAGAATGTTCGATCCTCAAGCCTATATCTTAGACCCCGCAGTGGTTCTAAGAATCAGCCAAGAAATTGTCAAAGGAAAGACCCATTTTGAGCGGACAAAAATCGCTGCTGCCACCACTATTAAAGAATTACGATCCGCTTTCCAAGATGGTCGGGTTCAATTAGATGCTAAAGAATTGAAGTATCTTGATATCTTCGAAAAACAATTAAAATCGGTTCCAGATGATGAAGCTGAGTTTACTCAATTCATGATTAAGAACAGTACATTAGATAAATTTGATCCTGAAAAATATGATTTTAATGTTGAGTCTGCAGCTAAATAATAATTTTTAATCTATCGTTGATATTTAAAAGTAACATCGGCGCTCGTGTCTCTGACTGGCTTAATTATACAAACTATAGCCTGAGACATGAGTGCCCCTTTGAATTATCTGCTTTTGCGAGTTTTAAGAATCGTGAGAAAAGTAATTTTTAATGTGTTATAATATAAATAATCCCTTAATTCTCTATTGTACAACCTAATTTCGTGTTACTTTCATTATCTTGTTTCAGAAGTTCATGAGTATTTGCGCATTTATTTAAGTGTGAAACCTGCTTTTGGAGGTGGCAATGTGAATCAAGGAGACTTCAATCAAGAAAAGAGATTACAGTGGCTTGAGCAACTAGTCGGAAGAAATCTATTAGACAAAATGTTATGTTCGTTTTCAAAGTCCACAGGGTTGAAGGCCATTTTGGTCGATAATAAAGGTAATACATTGATCTCGACTGATCATGCAATCAACGACTGTAAATTTTGCGAAATGATAAGATCTGATAGTAATGGGGCGAAAAAATGCCAGCGCTCCTATGCAAGAGCATGCACTGAAGCTGCAAAATATGGTGAACCTTATATTTTTCGCTGTCATGCGGGCTTAATAATGTGGGCGGCACCTATTTTATTAGATCAGTATGTAGGATCAATTATTTGTGGACAGGTACTTATGTGGGAACCCGAAGATTATTTCTTAGAAGAAATTGAGGAAATGGTTAAGGGACTTAATATAGATGTTTCTGCTGTAAAGTGGTCAGCTGCTCAATTAGAGATCATGTCAAGCGATAAAGTGCAGGCTGCTGCAGATCTCTTATTTATTGTAGCCAATCAAATTATGCAAAGTGGCATGACCGTTCTAGAACAAAGAAGAGAAATAATGGCGCAACAGGCTAGATTAGCCGAAGAAATTCAGGCTCGCAAACGTGCTGAAATCGCTATGTATAAGATTGAATCGAGAACCATCAGTAGTCATTCCTTAGATAAAGAACAAGAGCTCAAGTCTGCAGTGAGAAATGGAGAAAAACTTGCAGCTGAGCAACTATTGGAAAAATTGTTGGTTGATATCTTAGCGAAAAACTCTCATATGGATACTCTAAAAACTAGAGTAATGGAACTCGTCGTAATTATATCCAGGGCAGCAGTCGATGGAGGGGCTGATCTAACGGAAGTGCTGCAACTAAACTCCATGTTTTATCAGGAATTGTTAGAAATTACCCTTCCAGATGAACTCTGCCTATGGTCGGGAACTATGTTAGAAACATTTATGAATTATTTAGACACGAACAAAAACCAAAAAAATCAACAAGCAATTCAGAAAGCTGCCGAATATATCCGAAATAATTATCGCAATAAACTGACAATCGATGAGATAGCCCAGGCAGTTTATCTTAGTCCATGCTATGTTAGTAGAATCTTTAAACAAGGTCTGGGTTGTACTTTGATGGAGTATCTCACACAAGTAAGGGTGGAACAAGCGAAAATAATGCTGAAGAATCCTAAATATAACGTGATGCAAGTTGCGGAAGAAAGTGGTTTCGAGGATCCTGGCTACTTCACTAGAGTTTTCAAGAAGCTTGAAGGGGTTACTCCAAGTCGATTTAAACAATATGCTTTATAACAGAAACGAGGAGTGGGGTATGAGTGGTAACTACAGAATTAGAATTAGAATTAATTACTAATGCTCTGGTCAAAGGGCAAGCCAACCGAGTTAAGACCCTCACTACATTAGCCATTGAAAATGGGGTCACTCCTCAAACTGTTTTTGAAAAAGCATTGCTGCCGGGGATGCAGGTTATAGGAAGCCAATTTCGAGATAATATTATTTACATTTCTGATGTCTTGGTATCCTCAAGGGCGATGCATGCGGGCTTGCACGTCTTAAAACCTATCTTGTCAGATCCCAAACACTCTTCCCTTGGTAAAGTCGTTATTGGTACTGTCGCCGGAGATTTACATGATATTGGAAAAAACCTGATCGTTATGATGTTTCGCGGTGCAGGCTTCGAAGTTATTGATCTTGGCATCGATGTCCAAACTGAGGATTTTGTGGAAGCGGTTATAGAGCATGAACCAGATATTTTAGCAATGTCGGCAATGCTCACTACCACCTTAGCCATGATGTCCGAAACAATTCGGGAACTGGAACGTCGTAGTCTTCGTGACAATGTCAAAGTAATCATCGGTGGAAATCCAGCAACCCATGATTTTGCCCAAGCCATTAAAGCAGATGGCTATGCTGTTGATGTCTTTAAAGCAGTCGATTTGGCTTTGCAACTAGTTTAAGAAGTTTCGGAGAGGTGTCGGAGGGACGGAGTTGTTGTCACCACTGCTCAATTGGTGTCAACAACTCCGTCCTGTGTCATCTTGTCATTTACAATAGGACTATTTTTACTATCGTGACAGGAAATAAAGGAAAGATGACGAATATTGTATTCATGACATAGAATTTGCAGGTATCACTCGAATAACATTTGTCTCATTTTAAGATTAGAATACAGCTTACAAAGCCGTAAATGGGTTTATGAACTAGTCGAGGCATTCCTGCCTTCGCCTTGTGAGAGGTTTGAAGGCGGGAGTTTTTCTGCCTATAAGGGTAAAAAGGAGATAGAGATAATGAATAAGGAAGATATCGCCAGCATACGCAGAGAACTAAAAACAAACAACTCAAAACTAAAGATTCAAGAAATTTGCAGTTACTATGTTAAACAAGATAGCAAGGCTATCCTTTGTTCGGAAAAAATGTATTTTGATATGATGGATGAAGAAAGAAAGGAATTATATTTAAAAAACTTTAAAAAGATATTATCCGGAAAGATTGATTCTAAGATTTTTGAGTTGGAGTTTAAAAATAATAAATTAGGCGAAAATTTGACTCAAAAGCATATGTTCGATACTTTACGCACAGATAATTTTAGTGAAGCGACATTAATTATTGTGAATAAAATCCTGGAAGAAACCTGTGAGATTTATGAGAAGGATTTTATGATCACCTTTGTACGGGGAGAGGCTTATAAATCAGCTAGAAAGGACAATAACGAGCTTGACGATGAATTGTCATATACCTTGGGATTCTTTTTAGGTAGTATCTGCCCAATCATTATGCCTAAAAAGTCTCTGAAATTTGATTTTGAAGAAAGGGAATTTATAACAAGTGTTCCGATGAACGCTATTATTAATACTGAGGCTCCGATAGAAGGCTTTATGTTCCCTTCGTTTAGTGATAATGCAGCGGAGACTAACAAGGTTGTTTACTATACACAAAAAGAAAACCAGCCCAATCAATTGTTTGTAGATAACATTCTCGATTGTGAATTCAAGCCGACGGCGAAAGCTGAAAAAGAGCGCTTTTTAGAAGTTGTTCGAGACGTTGTAGGAGCAGAAATTGAGCCTGAAGTTGTTTCGAACATTTATGAGGAACTTGGTCGGCGGCTAGATGTTGAGGCTGAAAGTGGAGAAGTTTCTTTAATAGGTTTGAAAGATATGGAGAGGATTTTAGAAAACAGTGGAATAAAAACTGAAGATAAGCTAAGATCCTCGTTTTTGGAAGTATTGGGCGCGGAAAATTATGAGTTTAAAGCATCGAGTATTACCCCTAATCAGGGAATGAAGTCGATTAAAATTGACAATAACACAGCGGCGATTACAATCGGCCCACAAGATATAAAAAATGTTAAACAAGTAACCAAGGATGGTATCCGATATTTGATGATTCGAATTGATGACACGGCTACCCTTGAAGGCTTTGATTTGGTAACGGAGGAATTTTAACTTATTGATTAATCAAAGGGATTCTTAACATCATAGGTCTCTTCCTCAAATAAAGCAATGAACGACCGGGCACTTTTAGAATGATAACTATCTTTTAGCCAAATTACGCCAACCTCAGATTGCATGGGAGTATCCAGAATGTCGAGTATTTTTATCTCTGCTATTGGAAAGGATGACATCACTGACTTAGGTAAGATTATGGCTCCAATTCCCGCGATCACTAATGCTATACTGATTGCTACACTCGAACACTCACAAACAATGTTGGGTTCAAAACCAAAACGACGGCATTCATTTACGACTTTTTGATTCAACCTCACCGTCGTATCACTTTTTAACGCTAAAAGAGGGATATTGGAGATATCTTCTAAGCGAAGGAAGGATTGAGGAAAATCCCATTTTTGTGGAATTGCAATCACAAAAGGATCGGAATGTAAGGGTAAGACAGTGTACTTCTCAGCCGGATAATTTGATTCAAAGGGAAGCCGGGTAATAACCAGTTCAACAGTTCGCTTTTCTAAATACTCTCCAAGGGGAACATGATCTCCTTCCAATAGTTTAAATAAAACTCTAGGATATCTTTCGTGAAATTTTTTGATTTTAGGAGGAAGTAGAGAAACACAAGAAAATACGGAACCAACAGACAAGGTTCCTTGAAGTCCTTGATCGATTTCTTTAATTTCTGTCATCGTTTCATTGAATTGATGCAACAAATTTTTGGCTCTTTCTTGGAGGATTAATCCTGCTTGAGTGAGCCTTATTTTTTTTCCACTACGTTCAAACAAAATAATCCCTAGTTCCTCCTCCAACAGCTTAAGTTGTCTACTTAAAGGTGGTTGTTCCATATTTAAGTTTTTGGCAGCCCGGGTTATATTCTCCTCCTTGGCAATTGCCAAAAAGTAACGTAGCTGTCGAATGTCCATAAAACGCAATCCCCCTAACTTTAATACCTATTCGGTATGATAATCCTATAATATTGATATTTTTTATATATTAAAAATGATGATATCATATTATAAAATAAATTCAAATTACTTGATTATCATAAATAGGTCAGCAGCAACAAAAGCCTCTGGGATGTGAAAACAGTCAAATTGATTCTAAAATCAAGGAGGAGCGCAGATGTCGACTAATTTAAATACCGATTGGGGAAATATAGGATTCTCCTATAGAAAGACCAACGCAAATTATGTTTCCTTATGGAAGAATGGCGTTTGGGATGAAGGAAAGCTGGTGAAGGAAAACACATTAACCATCAGCATGGGATCCCCTGCAATTCACTATGGCCAGCAGTGCTTTGAAGGGCTGAAAGCCTACAGAAGAAAAAATGGGAGCATAGGACTTTTTAGGGCCGATCAGAATGCAAAGCGTATGCAGGAAAGCTGTAGGAGGATCCTCATGCCAGAGGTTCCGGTAGAGAAGTTTATTGAAGCTGTTAAAATGGTTGTCAAAGCAAACGAAGAGTTTATTCCTCCCTATGGATCCGGAGCAACATTATATATAAGACCTTTTGTGATCGGCGTTGGCGATAACGTAGGGATCAAACCGGCCACGGAATATATCTTTTGTATCTTCGTCACCCCGGTTGGACCATATTTTAAAGGTGGAATGTCTCCGATCAAATTGGTGGTTTCTGAGTACGACAGGGCTGCACCGTATGGTACAGGAGCAGTTAAGGTGGGCGGAAATTATGCGGCCAGCTTGTTGCCCCATAAACATGTTACCCATGAAGGCTATACCGACTGCGTATACCTGGATCCTAAGACCCATACAAAGATCGAAGAGGTAGGTGCTGCAAACTTCTTCGGTATTACAAAGGACAATATATTTGTTACCCCAATTTCTCCATCGATCCTCCCCAGCATTACGAAGAACTCTCTTCTTTACATTACTGATAAGGTCTTCGGGATGAAGGTGGAGGAAAGGGATGTCTACGTTAACAACTTGGATGAGTTTGCTGAAGCAGGTGCCTGCGGTACAGCGGCGGTCATATCGCCCATAGGCAGCCTAACGAATGGCAAGGATAAATACATCTTCTACAGCGAGACAGAGGTAGGACCCGTTACAAAGAAGCTTTATGACCATCTAATAGGAATTCAGTTCGGTGAAGTGGAAGCTCCGGAAGGATGGATGATTGAATTTAAATAAATGATCCTATATGTTTGATAACCTCGACACAAGAATATCGCAAAATAATAAAAATGATGGCTATTGAATTCCTTGTTCAATGGCCATCATTTTTATTTCATAGAAACTTGAGTATTAGACTACTAGTTAAACGTTTTGGAGATAACTAAACTCTAACCAATCTTCTAGGTTGACTTAGAATATCTGAGAAGGGCGGTGATATCATGCTATGGTATCTTGTATTAGGCATAAATCTTATTCAGATCATAGTCCTTGGAAGAGTTATACTTCTGGAAAATCGTCCTCCCGAAAAAACCGTTGTTTGGCTCTTCATGCTAGCTCTTCTTCCTGTCTTAGGACTTATTTTATATATTTTATTTGGACGTAAAACTCAAGGGCCGTTATTCTTTAGTAAACATAACAAAGATAATCCATTAAAACGATGGATTAACCAGCAGCAAAGGGATATTAAAAATGGACAGATGATTTCTGATCCAGATACAAATTCTGATTCTAAACTAATAAATCTTCATTTAAACTCTGGTTTCGCTCCTATGACGGTTCACAATCAAGTAGAGGTTCTTATGAACGGGGGAGAGAAATTCAGAGCGTTGTTTAATGCCTTGGAAGGGGCATCCCATCATATTCACCTAAGCTATTATATATTTAAAGACGATGAGATTGGTGAAGATGTTCTGAAGATCTTAACTCGTAAAGTAACTGAAGGTGTGAAAGTACGCGTCCTACTTGATGGCATGGGAAGTCTTTCGATTTCGGGCAGTTTTATGAAACGTATGCGCAAAGCAGGGATTCAAGCAGAATGGTTTTTTCCCATTCGTTTTCCCTATATTAGTTCGAAATTAAACCTGCGGTATCACCGCAAACTTGTTGTTGTGGATGGACGAGTCGGTTTTATAGGTGGACTAAATATCGGAGACGAGTACTTATCCCGTGATTCGAAATTAGGTTTTTGGCGAGACACACATATAAAAATAGAGGGGGAAGCTGTTCATACCCTCCAATCCATCTTTTTAAACGATTGGTATTATGTGACTGGAAAAGAATATTCGGGAGCCAGTTATTTTCCCCAAATGACTATTTCACATAAGCTACCCCTGCAAATACTGGCTAGTGGGCCAGATTCAAATTGGCCATCTGTTTTGCAGAGCTTCTTTAGTTCAATAACAATGGCTAAGCAAAGCATCTACATAGAAACTCCTTACTTTATCCCAGATGAAAGCTTGATCATGGCCTTGAAAACGGCAGCACTTAGTGGTTTAGACGTGAGGCTACTTGTCCAGGGAATTCCAGAACACAAATTAACGTATCTGGCAATGAACTCGTATTTCGAAGAATTACTACAGGCGGGGGTAAAAATTTTCAAATACATGAAAGGAACCCTTCATGCTAAAATCCTTCTCATAGATAATCATATTGCTTCAGTAGGGTCCGCTAATATGGATCTGCGAAGTTTTTTCTTAGATTTTGAGATCAATGCTTTCATCTTTGACCAATCTTTGACAGGGCAATTGATACAGAATTTTAAGTCCGATATGGAGGAGAGTAAGGAAGTTAAGCTTGAGGAATTTCAAAATCGTTCAGCTATTACAAGGTTCAAAGAATCCTGTGCTCGTTTGTTTTCTCCGCTTTTGTAAATTGATTACAATGATCTTACGAAAAGGCGCGGTTTCTGTAAAAAAAGGGGAGAGGTTTCTAATTTTCTAAATATGAGGGATGTATACTCATTCTTCGATACAGGGGTGCAAAGGCCCCTCCTCTCTCCATCAAATAACACCTCAATAATTGATACAATTATAGAAGAAAAAAAGTTCAGTTAATACTGGGCTTTTCAGCTTTTATGTTTTGTTACCTTTTTGTTATAAGATGCACCCCTCTTAGGAACAATTTCTACCTAATAGCTAAAAAGTATAGGAATCGCTTAAAAGGAAAATACGGTTAGTGGGCAAGTTTGATGTTCCCCGAAGTAGGATAATGTGAACTTAATTCCTACATCAATTGTCCAGTTGTATTAAAGGTCTTAAGAGATAAAGGACTTCTGGTTTCTTAAGCGATAGTATATGAATGCCTACTTTATATAAATATAAAACTCCTTTGAAATATTTAATTTAACTGGAATATTTCAAAGGAGTTATTCACTTTAGTTCATGTATTACTTTATTAAATTTGCACCAAGATCAAATGCCTTTTGACAATCTAAAGGAAACTGTATTTTTCTATGTGCTGCTTTTGCTTCTTCAGAAAAGGCATTAGATTTATATTTTGAGTAATCATCAAATTGGTAAGTATTATTTGAATACATAACTAATGGTTTTGTAAATATATGTTCAATAGTAGATTCAATGTTATTGAAGGTTTTTAAATAACCAATTTGATTCATTACTTCTTCTGGAGCATTCATCGTATAAATGAATGCAGTTGGCATCTTCTTTGGTGGAATTGAAGAATAGTTCTCGTCATAAACCAAATAAGGAAATAATAGTCTTTCCAAAAATGACTGTAATTGACCTGTTATAGTACCAAAATATATTGGAGAACCAAAAATAAGCCCATCAGCTTCTGATAGTTTTTCCAATATTTCATGAATATCATCTTTTAGTACGCATTTTCCATAACTTGCACCGCCAAGTTTTTTGCAGGCAAAGCAGCTTTTACATCCAGTATAGTTTAAATCATATAAATTAATGATTTCAGTTTCAATTTCTTTGCCTATTGCTGATTCTTTTACTCCATCTAAAGCTTTTTGAAGTAATGTAGCTGTATTTTTATTTTTTCTTGGACTCCCGTTAATAGCATAAACTTTCATTATAGTGCTCCCATTCCTTATACATTTTTTAGTGTTTTATTTTTGTTCTTCTGCTATGATTAATATAGCACAAGATAATAAAGATGCAAGTATGCAGTTTTTTCTGTGTTAGTATAAAAAGTATACCAATGAAATTTAAAGGAGTTGCAACTATGAATAATGATACGGATTGCAATGCAAAATTCCCTAGTGATAATATATACGCGACAAAATGCCCTCTTATATACGCATTAGGTATTATTGGACAAAAGTGGAAGTTGCCTATTATGTGGTACTTATTTGAAAATGATTTCACTAGATATAATGAATTAAAACGAAAAGTTAAAGGTATTACTAATATGATGCTTACAAAATCTTTAAAAGAATTAGAAGAACATAATCTTATAGTTAGAACGCAATATGAAACGATTCCTCCTAAAGTTGAATATGCTCTAACAGAAAGAGGTAAAGCGCTACTTCCAGCATTGAATGAATTGTCTATATGGGGTGAAGAACAAATTAAACTTGATAGGTCGAAACCAAATTCGTAAATGCTTCTCATTAATAGCAATTTTCCTAATATAGCGTCGCAAGTCAATTTCCCCAAATTCTTATTTCGTACAGTGGCC
>DOPM01000055.1 GCA_003513495.1 Desulfosporosinus sp. | reverse complement strand
TGCTATCTCTACAGAGGAACAGACCGGGGGGATGAGAGCCTTTCCTTGGAACACCCCCTTACCCAGGCCCGCTACCTACGGGTTACCCTGCAGAATGATGACAATCAGCCCGTAAAGTTTTCCCAGGCCCAGGTAGGGCTGGTACCTGTCCGCCTCCTGGTCAAGGACGAAGCGGATAATGGGCCCTTCAAGATATTCTGGGGTAATGAGCAAATGGCCTTCCCCACATATGATGCCCGGGAGGTCTTCCTGCAGAGCAAAATCAGGGAAGACAGCCTTCAGATCCTGTTTTTAAAAAGTTACAGCGTAAACTCCCAGTACAAAGAGGCTAAGCTCCCCCTAACAGAGCGCTTTCCCTTTCTTTTACCCCTTGCCTTAGGTTTGGCTGTCTTGGTGGTGGGGATTATCCAGTTCAGATCTTTTAAGAAAATGAGTTAAGAATACTTCAAAGCCCATGGGAGTTCAGCTTATTTTAAGTAAAGGTCAGGGAGTTTTTCGAGGGTTGCCATGTGACACCCCAAGACGTCTACAAGAAAGAGGGAGCCTTTGCTTCCCCCTTTCCCTGTCTGGGCTTGGCTGATTTTCAAAGTCACTATGGTTGTTTAAAAGAAACAAAACAGGCCACCTCGTATTATGAGCGGCCTGAACCCTGTGAATAGTCAGGGATAAGTTTCATCATTTTGTCTGGAAGATTATGCTATAATACCTGCAACAGGTGTCGTGGGACGGTTTGCCACACCCTTTTAGAAAGGGGGTGGAAGGATGATCTCAATGGTTGAGGCGATGTATTTAATGATTGCATTTGCTACACTCATTGTTATGATCATGAAGAAAAATAACCGCCCCCGGCTGGATGGCGGTTATTTCTTATAACCTCTAATTCGGGCTAACCGTTTGGTTAGACAACCTGCCGGACTGGCGTGCTTGTGACACGTCAGTCCTTTTATAATATTATACCCATGGACTGTAAATATGCAACCGGGTCACACGGGTAAAGTTGAAGAGATAAAAAAATACTGCTAGTTTTTTTTGACTGCCTTTCTTAGGTTGTTTTTAAGTCCTTGCTGATAGACGAAGGTGTTCTAATTGGCTGCCGTTTAGTTTCTTTTACTCGTTGATTAAATTATTTAATTCCGTGGGAGAGCTTACTTAGTCATTAAAGAAGTTTTTGGGATGGACATTTATATGGAGGAATATGGAATTAAAAACAGAATACTAATGTTAATTATTGGTCATTAATTCGCGACACTTTGGAAAATTTAAGCGGTTAGAACGAGTCACAAACCCTAGGTTCGTTATGCTTAAGACTTAGCTTAAAGGAAAGAAAGGTTGTGATATTGGGTGCGAATCGGCAGGGAAGAATATGTACAAAGAATGAAGAAGGTACAAAAACTAATTGTAGATAATAGTTTAGAAAGTTTTATTGTTTCTTCAGAAGAGAGCATATATTATCTGACAGGCGTAACATTCAAACCATTAGAGCGCCCCTTTTTTATCATTCTCAGAAATACTGGACCCTCAGTTCTGCTTGTTCCAGCACTTGAAAGGGAACACTTGACAGAGGCGCCTAACGTGGGTGAGGTTCATAGTTACTGGGATTATCCTGCACCCGAGGGTTCAGGGTGGTTCGAGAAACTGCAAGATTTATTAAAGGGATTTAATAACGTAGGCGTTGAACCCACACTTACTCAAGAAATTGCTGTTAAACTCTCGTCTTATAACGTAAAAGTCTTTCCATTTGTAGAAACAGTCAGGTTAATAAAATCTGAGCATGAAGTCGATATGCTTAGGCAGTCGGCTTACTATGCAGATATAGCACTAGCATCCGTTATTAAGGCCGCCTATTTTGGAGTTTCTGAGTTAGAGTTGTTTTCTCAAGGTCGTAATGTTCAAATGCAGATTATAAAGGACATAGAGTATGACGTTTTAAATACGAATATTCTGGCCGGAGCGTGGCCGGCACCTATGAGTGCCCAGCCCCATAGTGTACCATCTGTTGATGATCGTTTGAAAGAAGGCCCGCACATTGCCTTAACTTTAATGAGAGTCAACGGATATTCTACAGAATGTGAAAGGACATTTTTCCTTGAAAAACCTACTAAACAGGTAATAGAAGCCTACGAAGTTATGAACAAAGCAAGGGAATTAGCCTTTAGAATGGTAAGGCCTGGTATGAACTGCGGAGAAATTGATGTGACCGTTAAAGAATTTTTAACCAGAGCGGGATACGGTCAAAACCTCCTTCATAGAACAGGACATGGCTTCGGTCTGAGTGCTCATGAAGGGCCATGGATAGCCGAGGGTAGTATAAACACACTTGAGAAGAATATGTTCATAAGCATTGAGCCCGGTATATACATTGACGGAGTAGGTGGTATTCGCCATTCTGACACAGTATTAGTCACAGATAATGGGTATGAGCTACTAACAAAAAATCCAACCGACATGGAGAGTCTCATAATTAGGTCCCTAAAACCGTTGAGAAGGTTAAAGGGACGTGTAATGAGGAAGGTTATGGGCATTTAATGAAAGTCTTCGGCAGGTAAACTGCCAAAATGAAAACATGACAGAAGTGGGAGTCTAGGAATTGATAAAAAATGAAAGGAGGTATTATATGAATAAAAGTCTTTACGAGGATTCTATAGTTATTGATGCTGCTTGTCCATTGGCCGATGAGAAAGGTAAATATAAATTATGGATGGATGGAGGGGTTACTGCTATTTGCCCTACTGTGGCAATGGAGGAAAATACCATCAAAACAAAACAGAAGATGTCAGAATGGATTCAGGAAATTGAAGCAAATGAAGCTCTTCTACTTCATGTAAAGTCAGTTGAGGATATATATAAAGCTAAAGCAGAAAATAAGTTGGGTATTATCATGCATTTTCAAAATACAAAACCGATTGGTCAGGATATAACGTTGATACCTGAATTTCATAAGATGGGATTAAGAATGGTACAGCTTTGCTATAATGTTAAAAATTATGTAGGTTATGGTTGCACTGAAAAAGTAGATAAAGGACTTAGTTCTTTTGGAGAAAAGGCTATTAAAGAGATGGAACGTGTAGGAATTATCGTTGACGTTACTCACACTGGTTACAGAACAACCATGGAAGCTATTGAGGTATTAAAGAAGCCCCCTGTATGCAGTCATAGTAACGTCTATAAGTTGTGTGAATCCGACCGTAATTTAAAGGATGACCAAATAAAGGCGATTGCCAAAAAAGGCGGCGTTATTGGACTGAATGGTTTTCCACCATTCGTAGCTAAAAAAGATAGGCCAACAGTCGAGGACTTATTAGACCATGCAGATTATATGATAAAACTGGTGGGGATAGATCATATTGCATTAGGAATTGATTATTGGCAGGGAATGGCAGGTATAGCTAGCCTTCCAAAGGCTTGGATTATATATTTATATCTTGTTTTGCAAGGAAGATGGTCGCCTAAAGCATATCCACCTCCACCATGGAATCAGCCTGTTGGTATTGAAACGCCCACAAAGTTAAGCAATATCGTTGAGCCCATGTTAAAAAGGGGTTATTCCCATGAAAACATTAAAAAAGTATTAGGTGAGAATTGGCTAAGAGTTTTTAAAGAAGTGTGGTAACGCCAGGGCACGGGGGCAAGGGCACGGGGGGACGGTTCTCTTGTGTCAAATTAGAATGGTAGAATTCGAGAAAAGGGGAGAAGGCGCGTGAAGGAATGCCCAGGAAGGCAGAACCGAGAGAGTTTCGGTTGAGCGAATAATTAATAATGGGAGCATAACAGAATCTTAGGCTTCGCTCCTTTTCACATAAATTGTCTGTGTTAAGTGTAAGGCTTTATGCAGAGTAAGCTATTCAAGATAGACTATCAAGCAGAAGGTCCGTGCTAATAGTCTGTGTGTTTTAAAGAATATTGTAAAAAGAAACAGTTGTTGGCAGGGTTTTACAGAATAATGAAGAATTCAGACTATAGAAAGTGTTTTGCAGTTTTTGGAAGGAATTATTGCCGAGCAGTTTCCCCATGAAACCAGGCTGGTATGTAGTTATTTTCAATATTGTTTTTTATTGGTTTAGTAGGGCTCGCGATTTTTTTATTTGTAAGCATCACTAGATTTTTAAAGGATAAGACAAAGAACGATCAGGAATTGCTGCGGAAGATGGATGAACTAATTAAAGTAATGTCCCGAGAACAGCAACATTTTGGAGGAGACGATAAAGAAAGGATTTGCAGATGTGGATTTGGGAATTTTCGTTAAAGGTGTGATCATTGGGCTTTCTATTGCAGCTCCCGTCGGCCCGATTGGAGTTCTTTGTATTAGACGGACCTTGGCCGAGGGAAGACTGGCGGGCTTTGTTTCTGGCATGGGCGCAGCTACAGCAGATGCAGCCTATGGTATGATTGCTGGTTTTGGCTTGACAAGTATAGCAAGTTTCTTAGTTGGACAACAATCTTGGCTGCGGCTTATAGGGGGACTTTTTCTTTGCTATTTAGGGTTTAAGACCTTTCTAACCAAACCATCCGAAGAGACTATAGCTTCTAAGAAACAAGGACTGATCGGGAATTACTTTTCAACTTTTTTGCTGACCATAACAAACCCCATGACGATTATTTCCTTTGCTGCTGTTTTGGCAGGATTAGGGGTTGGGACAAGTCAAAGGGACTATCACTCTTCGTTAATCTTGGTGATAGGAGTGTTTGCCGGATCGGGGTTATGGTGGCTGACTTTAAGTACTGTGGTTAATTATCTGGGTAAGAGATTTAATTCACAAAGATTAGTATGGGTCAACAAGATGTCAGGAATTGTGATTTTCATATTTGGCTGTATTGCCCTGGTCCGTTGACTGGAGAGGATTTCTTTATCCTAAAGGGAGGGGGTTACATTTTGGGGTTCATAGATTATTTGAAAAAAGTAAGAGACGGCTATGTTGTCAATCAAGTCAATCATATTAAGTTTCCTATATTTAAACCATCTCCAATAGTCAGGAATAAGCTCATATTTTCAGGGAGAGTGCAGAAGGTAGGGTTTAGATTAGAAACCTATGAACTGGCGAAAAGGCTGGGCTTAACAGGGTGGGTAAAAAATAGGGCAGATAAAAATGTTGAAGCTGAAATACAGGGGGAAGATGCGAAAATCCTCTTCCTGATTAACTATTTAAAATCCTTAAAAAGAGCCTCTGTTAGTGATGTGGAAATTCAAGAAATGTCCCTGGCAGATGATGAGAAAAGTTTTATGGTTATAAAGTAATCATGAAACTTCATGAGGGGCCTTGGCTATGAATAAAGAGAGTAAAAACTGCTTATTGAAGATTAAACGCTGTTTATATGTTTTGATTTTAAGTATGGCAATGTTGTCTTCCTTGCCAGTGACAGCGTCAGCAAATTCTGCCGAGCCGCCGTCGCTGGTAATTCTTGTAAAAAATCCGCCGGATGACCTTGCTATTGTCATGGTTTCTAACGAGCATCAAACAGAAGCGTCCGTTCGGAGGGTTGCTTGGGAAGGATATTACGTATATCGTTCCCGGGATATGCAGGCCGATGGCCAGTACAGGTTTAAGGTTGCCACAAAGGGAGAGAGTTTTGAATGTGCCATAGATTCGCCCCTCCAGGATTATAATAACGTATTTACTTTAGATTTAGCCCAAGAGGAGCTTACACCCGGGAAATATCCATTTCGCCAGGCGATTTTGGTGTCCATAAGGTTACTGCTGACACTCATAATTGAAGGTGTTGTTTTTTGGCTGTTGGGGTTTCGGCAAAGGATAAGCTGGCTTGTATTTCTAACAATCAACCTTGTTACCCAGGGGGCACTGAATCTTTGGCTGAATAACGGGGGTTCACTAATACCCAGCTATTTGTTGATCGCCTTAATCTTCGGAGAGTTCTTTGTCTTTGTGGCTGAACTAATCGCTTTTCCTTATTTTATTAAGGAACATAAGAAGAGCCGCATCATGATTTATGTTATTATTGCAAATTTGCTGAGTCTGATAGCTGGTGGGTATATTATTTCAGTCTTGCCGGTCTAGCAGCGTCGGAGTTGCTTTATTTAAGAGGGATACCTTGGATCATTTCATTAATATTGGGGGCCTGATTCTAGATTACTTTGTTAGCAGAAAGGGGCTTTTAGAGCGGGAGGTGGCAGATTGTATTTGCCGGAATCAATGAAGCTCTTCAAGCTTATCTATCATGGAGTATGAAACAGGATGCAAAGAAATAGAAATGACAATGAAACAATGTGCTATAGATAATCTCTTCTTACTGCGTGAACTTTCTTATAAGACATTTGATGAAACCTTCCGGCCTATGAATTCGCCGGCTGTCATGGATAAAAAACAGGGCTTTTATGTCATAGGTAAGCATCCATTTTATATGGGCCAAGAAGAACAGACAGATTATATTTTTCGTAAAGATTTATTAATAACCGGTGAGGATTTATAAAATGTTAAGTCGTCGCAGCACTTCTTTTTTCTTCAATATATTTGTGTAATTTTAAATACCCCCAGGTTGCCTAAGAAAACCATAATGTGAAAAAGGAAAGGGAAAATAGCGAATGGAAATTGTGAAAATTATTGATAGCGATAAAACAAAGTACATGGAATTGCTACTTATTGCAGATGAACAGGTAAGTATGATAGAGAAATATTTGTATCGTGGTGATATGTTCGCCTTGTGTGATGATGATGTTAAAGCGATTTGCATTGTTACACAAGAGCAATCCGGCGTTTATGAAATTAAGAATATTGTTACCGTTCCTGAATATCAACGGAAAGGATATGGACAACATCTAATCTCATTTATTGCTGATTACTACAAAAAATCTGGTAACGAGTTATATGTTGGAACAGGCGATAGCCCTATGATACTTCATTTCTACGAGAAATGCGGATTTGAAAAATCACACATTGTTAAAAACTTTTTTATAGACAATTACGACCACCCTATGTATGAAAATGGACAACAGTTAGTGGATATGATTTATTTGAAAAGACATCTATAAAATTGAGCTTATGCCGCCCAACGGGGAAATAAAAAAACCGTTGTTTGGTGGTAGGATAGCTATGTGCCTAAACAAACTACAAGTAGCCTAACGGCGGTTTTGAAGACGAGGTAATGATATACTCAATCATTTGTCCGCCTCCTTCTCCGGTACGGGAAGGCCGGCGAGCCTGGCAAATCTGCGCTGGCTCTCAGTGATAAATTTTTCCTTGGGAGGGAACGTGACGTCGAAAGCCGCCGCCTGGTTCTCGTCCAGATGATAGGCCGGACTTTCTAAAAAGCGACCGCTTATCCCTGTTAATGCACCTTCTTTTAGTTCCATAGCCTGGAGGGCGGGATGATATTGCCCTTCGCCCGTGGTGATTCCAAACATTTCAGCAGGGCGAAAACCAAAGCGGTAATAGTATTCAGGATCGCCATAAATCAGAACTGCTTCATATCCGTGTCTCTGTGCTTGGCTGAAGGAATGACGGATAAGTGCCAAACCAATCCCTTGTTTTTGCAGTTCCGGCAGGATGCTTAAGGGGCCAAAGGTGAGAACGAGGTGTTCAATGCCGTCCGCTGAAACAATCTTGGCTTTGGTGTACATGATGTTGCCGGCAATCTTATCACCGAATACAGCCACAAAATCAAGCTCCGGGATGAAATCTGCGTGGCTGCGCAATCTATGAGCTAGAAAATGCTCGTCGCAGCCGGGCACATTGACATTCCAAAAAGCCTCCCGTGTTAGTTCTTCGACAGTTCTGTAATCAGAAGCTTGTTCCGGCCTGATTACCATGCCTTTGCTCTCTGTCATGGTGTGCTCCTTTCTTGTCTTATGCAGCTCAACAATTTTGTATGGAAACAATTATAGTTTACCACTAAATGTAAAGGAAAAATATAGGTATTTGGTGAAGTGCTACGTGTTGATTTATAAGCTCTCTATTTTGTGCAATAAATGCGAGGATTACAGTTCATTGCTAAAAACCACTACTTTGTTTATCCTAAAGTAGTGGTTTCTTCATATAAAAACACCGATATTTTTATCTCTTATGCACAGGAAACATGACTTCGGTAAGGTAGTTTTCAGAGCTGTTTTCATTCCAGGGACCTTTGTGGCAGATCTGGCGAGCTGCACCATCTATCTTATATTCATTTTTCTCCACCCATTCGGCTAAAGCGTTGTAAGCGGGCGCAATGTTTTCAAAAGGTCCAGGTACCATCATGGAGGCCATACTGGGAACGGCTTCTGTTTCTCTGAATTTGAACACACCTTGATCTTCTAAGATATTCTCTACACCTATGGCTACTTCTACATCTACATCGGATTCCTTATACTCCATATCGTGATAAATAGCGAATCCGGGAGGAATACATGGCAATTTCTGCTCTTCCATGAAGCCTCCAAGCTTCATCCAGAGCTGACCTTCCATGTCATATTGAGGGATTATCTCTCGTAGGGATACCACTTTGCAGGAAGGTTTAGTTTTTATAGTAACTTCGTAGTTCATACTAACACTCTCCATTCCAATCGATACAATCATTTGTTCCAATTTATTAAGCTTCTCATTTTCGTGGGATATGTTCTGCTGGATCTGCTTTTGTTTCTCTTCGAGTTTAAGCAGAAGTCTTTGATGATTGTTGCTAGCTTCTAATATCTCCGCTATTTCAGCGATAAGAAAGCCCATATCTCTAAGCTTTACAATCTTGTTCAAGCTAGATATTTGCTTTGCCGAATAGTATCGATAGCCTGTGAAGCTGTCTACTTGAGCCGGTTTAAGCAGTCCTAACTCATCGTAATACCTGAGCATTCTGACAGAGACAAGGGTAAGCTTGGAAAAATCACCTATCTTAAACATATCTTCACCGCACTCTTTATGTAATTCGAATTACAAGTTTATTCTAAACCCTTACACCATGTGAGAGTCAATAAGTATTTTTGGAAAGTTGAGAGTGTCTAACACTAAAGATAACAAATGTCAACAGAAAGTGATAGGGGAAGTGAAGGGGGACGGGGTTGTTGACAATAACGAAAAGTTGTCAGCAACCCCGTCCTCCTGTCGTATTTTGGGATTCTTGCTATGGTGAATTACCCGGTGTCATGGGAATTATTCACGAAGTATGCTTCATATTTATTCTTGACAATGATATGATTTCGCAATAATGTGAATCTGGCTTTCAGAAATATTCTCTGGAATTTATTATGACAAACATATGTAATTCAAGAGTATGTATATCCAATTATTAACAAGATGAAAGGGGGCACACGGGGACGGTTGACGGTTCTCTTGTGTCAAATTAGAATGAGTGGTGGAATTTGAGAAAAGCGAGAAGGGGCATGAAGGAATGCCCTGGAAGCCAAGAAAGAAGAGTGAAACAGGAATCTACCATGTTATAGTACGTGGAATTGGCCAGCAAGATATTTTTCACGAAGAAGATGATTATCGGAGATACCTGAATACCACAAAAAAGTTATCGCTATAAAGCGGGGGAAGCGTGCAGGATTACTGACTTTCCATTCCACATTGTCAGAAAGGCTTAGACATTGACACGGAAGAACCGTCCCCCTGTGCCTCTAATAGAAAAAAGATCGTAATCCTTTAGGGTTTTGTACCCGTGGATTACGATCTTTTACTTTTTGATGATATGAGGGTAGTTATATGTTGCAAGATTGTATTACAAAATTTGATATTATTTCAGCTTTATCTTTTAACAAATAAATCCAGCTATTGAGTTTATCTGGGGTTAGCCGAGATTTTGGTGCCGTAATGGATATACATGACCATACATTTCCATTTTTATCCTTTATAGGTACGGCTATTCCAAAGGAATCCAAAAATCTTTCCTCATCACCTATGGCATAACCTTGTCTGCGTATTATTCGATATTCTTCTAAAATAGCATCATGATTGACTAAGGTACTTTGTGTTAGCTTTGTGAAGGTCATTGAATTTAGTAGTTCCTTTACCCTATCAAAATTATGATATGCTGCTAATACTTTTCCGATAGCACTAGCATTCATGGGGAATTTCGTACCAACATTCTCAACATGACGAACTGGCAGTGGAGAATCTATTTTATAAGCAAGAATAGCTGTGTCCCCTTCTCGGATGCCTATTGAAACGGTTTCCTGAGTAATTTCTGCTACTTGAATGAGAATGGGTTTTGCTATTTCCCAGATACCTACTTGGTTAGAATAAATATTACCAAGTCTATACACAGCAGGTCCAATAGAGTATTTTTTACTTCCAGGTTCTTGAAGGATAAAACCTTGTTTTGTCATAACACTTAATATTTTGTGGGCACCACTTTTTACAGTGTTCATTTCATTAGCAATTTCGGTCAGAGTCATTTCAAACGGTTCATCACCTAATCTATTTAATATCCATAGAACTTTTTCTACGCTATTCATGCTAATTAATCGCCTCCAAAAAAACAAATAGACTTTATATTCCAACGGATATCATCTCTACATGATCTATGCCGAAGAGGTGTAAAATTTGCATCTTCAACTGGACAGATACTCCCCCCCTTTATTATAGCACACTTGGATCAGTCGCAATCAGACACGAGTTGGGACTTCGACTCACTGTTTTAGTTGTTTGATTTTTGAGATAGATCCACCATGCCGGGAATAATCTTGTTCCCAAAGGAGTACATTCGTTTTTTTATTCGTAACAATAACTATGAATAATTTGCTTATTGACAGTTAAAGTACCATTTGGTACAATCAAAGCATAAAATTCTCCATTAGAGAAACATATTCTCAGATAGAGAACGAACTTATCCTCTGATTGTCCTGCTGATCCGCGGTGGAAGTTTGACGACTACCGAAAGACGGCATGTAGAAATAGAGGCTATTGTCTATCTGGGATAATTAGGTTCAAAGTGAAGTTCTAATTAAATTTGAAAACGAAATTATAGAGAAATGAGAGGGGAATTATTATGAATCTAGCAAAATTTCCACGGAGACGATATACCCAAGGAGAAACCCCATTAGAGTTCTTACCTAATTTTAGTAAAGCACTTGGTGGACCTAATATTTATATCAAAAGGGATGACCTGTTGGGTCTTACATCAGGTGGTAATAAAACTAGGAAATTGGAATTTTTGGTAGCAGACGCTTTAGCCCAAGGTGCGGATACGTTAATTACCTGTGGAGCAGTTCAGTCCAATCATTGCCGACTGACGCTGGCAGCTGCCGTGAAGGAAGGGTTAAAGTGTAGGCTGGTGTTGGAAGAGAGAGTCAAGGACAGTTATAGTCCAGATGCCAGTGGTAATAACTTTCTTTTCAGATTACTGGGAGTTGAAACAACTAAAGTAGTTCCCCTGGGTTCCAATTTTATGGAAATTATGCAAGGAATTCAGGAAGAGTTAGCTGCTGAGGGAAGAAAAGGCTATATTATTCCTGGCGGCGGCTCAAATGTCATCGGCTCGACCGGGTATGTTGCTTGTGCTCAAGAAATATTGCAACAAACCTTTGAGATGGGACTAAATCTGGATTATATCCTAAGTACAAGTGGTAGTGGTGGAACCCATAGTGGATTATTAGTAGGATTAATTGGCAATAACAGTAATATTCCTATCATTGGGGTAAGTGTTAGAGCTGCGAAAGAAGCCCAAGAAAACATGATCTTTGATCTTGCGCAGAGAACGGCGGCTCATGTGGGGTTCAATGGTGTAATCCCTCGGGAAGCAGTTAACGTACTCGATGATTATGTGGGTGCTGGTTACTCCATACCGACATCCGAAATGGTTGAGGCGGTACAACTCCTAGCAAGAACCGAAGGGATATTACTTGATCCTGTATACACCGGTAAAGCTATGTCTGGACTCATCGGGTTGATCAGAAAAGGCTATTTTAAAAAGAATGATAATGTGCTGTTTATCCATACTGGTGGATCCCCAGCTTTGTATGCCTATCAACCAACTATTCTAGCAGAATAATATTAAGCGAAATTTCTTTTAGTCTAATCAAACTCCTCAAGTTTGATTAGACTAAAGTCCTAAGTCGGTATTAACTAAGCGGAATACTGAAAGGCGGCGATCTATGGATATATTCTAGTTCTTATTCAAAATCCGACACGGCCAATTTTGAATTTATTAGTCTTACCAAGAATTTTGTGAATTATTTAAAAAGGATGATTAGGAGGGGAAAACATGTCCGCACCAGATAAAAATAAAGATTTCGAGTTTGATACAAGCAAAAAGCTTGATATGTATGGTGGGATTTTAGGTGGTTTAATTCCGCTATTTGTTTTGATTGGCATCTTAATATGGCTTTCTGTTGCAGAGCGTGGTGGAACGCAAGCTTTCTGGGCTGGTGGTTGGTTGGCCATTGTCGCAGGGTTAATGCTAGCGAAGAATAAGTTCGAGTATAGTCAATCTGTACTCCGAGGATTAGGCGATAAAAATGGAATCGTTATTATCACTGCATGGTTGTTTGCAGGAGTTTTTGGTAAATTAATGGTGGCTGGTGGTTTAGTAGAAGGATTGCTATGGTTCGGGACGAAAGCCGGAGCGACTGGATCAGTTTTTACTTTAATTGCATTTATAGCCGCGTGCCTGTTTGCGCTTGGAACCGGTTCAAGCACAGGTACAGTCCTATCTCTTATCCCAGTAATGTATCCAGCGGGAGTATACCTGGGTGCTGATCCAGCTATGTTGGGTGTTGGTATTTTAGCAGGCGCTGCCTTTGGTGACAATTTAGCACCTATATCGGACACAACCATCGTATCGGCTTATACTCAAGAGGCCACCATGAAAGATGTTGTTCGTAGTCGCTTTCCTCTTGCGATGGCAGCTGCTACCATCTCGGCAATAATCCTTTTGATATTCGGTGGCGGGGGTACTGTGGCTAGCTTACCAGAAATAGCTGCAAAAATTGACCCCTTAGGTCTTGTGATGTTAGTTAGTTTGGGAATTGTTGTAGTCCTTGCTTTGAACGGAAGACATATCATAGAATCATTGATTTGGGGTAACATTAGTGCGGCTTTCTTTGGCATATTGATTGGTAAAGTTCAAATCTCTACCCTATTTCATATCCCTGCTAAACGAGGAGAATCAACAGGTCTAATCGAACAGGGGATTTCCGGTGTAACAGGAGCAATAATTTTTGCGCTTCTTGTGCTCGCGATAACTCAGGTGTTAGTAGAAAGCGGAGTTATGGATCGGATCTTAAAATCTGCTGAAAAAACAATCGCAAAAACAGTGAAACAGGCAGAATTATCGATAATAGGAGTAACTATTTTGGCTTCTATTCCTATTGCAGCAAATGCACCGGCTGAATTGCTTGTAGGGCCAAGTTTTGTAAAACCTATCGGCAAAAAGTTTAATCTTGCTCCTGCAAGAAGGGCTAATTTAATGGACTGTGCAGTATGTTCGATTTTCTTTACGGTTCCTTGGCATATTGCTGTTATCGTTTGGTATAGCGCCATGTCTACAGCAGCACAAGCTTATAGCCTTCCATTGCCATCTATTTGGTCAGCCATGATGAATCCATATAACTGGTCGTTATTGGCGGTGCTAATTTTCTCCGTAATGACGGGATGGAATCGTAAATTTGAAGTCCCAGTTGCTGATTCAACTAAGGTGAAATCGTAATCTTGTAAGCAGTGCAAATTCTACAATAATAGCGTAATCTCATAGTACTTTTATTTAAGCCAGATAAAAACTTAAGAAGAAGCATGCGAACACAGCTATCTAGCGCTGAATATGCTAAGCAACCACTTAACTGAAAAGTTAGGTGGTTTGCTTTACTATGCATTAAGAGAAGTAACGGGGGGCACATGGGAGGGGCACATGGGGACGGTTCTCTTGTGTCAAATTAGAATGCATAGTAAAATTTGAGAAAAGTGGAGAAGGGGCGTGAAGGATTGCCAGGAAGCCAAGAAAGAAGAGTGTAACAGGATTCTACCATGTTATAGTACGTGGAATCGCCAGCAGGATACTTTTCACGAAGAAGATGATTTTCAGAGATACCTGGATACTACAAAAAAGTTATCGCTAGAAAGCGGAGTAAGGTGCAGGATTACTGGCTTTCCATTCCACATTGTCCGAAAGGCTTAGATATTGACACAGAAGAACCGTCCCCTTGTGTCTCCTCCCTTGTGTCTCTTGGAGGCAGGGACCTACAGAAGAAAGCTTAAATTTTTGGCTTAGTGTTAGGGTTAAGCGGAAAAGATTGTGTATTATCAGTTGATGTTCTGAAGATAGAACCGAAGAGAGCTTCAATTGAGGGGATAATTAATAAAGGGAGCGAAACTAAGGAATCTTAGGCTTCGCTCCTTTTCACATAAATTGTCTGAGCTGAGGGTTAGCTTTACGCGTAAGCTATGCAAGATAGACTATCAAGCAGAAGGTCCGTGCTAATAGTGTGTGTGTAAATTAAAGAATATTGCAAAAAGGAACAGTTGTTGGCAGGGTTTTACAGAATAATGAAGAATTCAGACTATAGAAAGTGTTTTGCAGTTTTACGAGCTATTGGAAATAGGATGCCAGATTTTCCGCTCATGGGTGACCCAGGTGATAAACAAGTCAGAATTTAGCATGTTAAAGGAATACATAAAAAGAAAGCTGAAGTAGCGAAACAAATTGGCGCTAATAGTTACCCTAAATGTGGTAAGGAATTAATCGTGAGAAAGAGTAAATATGGAGACTTTAAGGGGTGTACTAATTATCCGAAGTGTAGGTTTACGATTACCCCTAAGCTAAGCGATGAATTCTGATTTTGGGTAAAAGTGGAGTCAATAGGGTAAAGGTATCGATAATGTTTATAACAAGGGAAGAAACTAACTGCTGATAATCAGAGAATTATGGGAGACGAGATGATAATAGAGAAACGTATTAATATTATTATAACTGTAGTAATGGTAGTTTCCAGCTTTGCAATTGCAGCTTATATTATTTCCTACCATTTTTTGAATAATAGTGAGCAGGATACACCTGAAATTATAGCAAGTCAGTATGAAGCTCTGCCTGATTATCCCATTAATAGAGGGAGTACCCAAATTGGCAGCGTTCCTACCATGCTAAAGGTGTATGAAAATAGAATTACGAACGACGTGAATTCCAATATCCTTCTGAAAGGGCTTATGCCACCTGATCTTATGGTGTTGAACGATCAGAACAGACTGAACAAAGCCTTTTTTGAAAGAATGAAAAGCGCAGGTGCAAATGTAATCAGATTTCCTGTTCACCCTGATTTATGGATAAAAAATGCTGATTATCTGGAAGACTACATTGTTCCCGCCGTATCATGGGCAAATGAATTAAACATGTATGCCATTATTGACCTGCATTATATTGGAAACATCCTTACGGGTTCAGGTAATGAAATGCCGAAGATAGGCATTCATCCGAAGGAATTGTCAGAAGATTTCTGGGCAAAAGTAGCAAGCCGGTTTAAGGACTCTCCTAATGTCATTTTTGAAATATGCAACGAGCCAGCTTCTATCAATGCTGAGCAGTGGTTTAACTGTGCACGAAATCTGGTTGAGCTGATACGCAAGCAGGGAGCCGGCCAGATGGTAATTGTGGGCGGAATTCAGTATTCACAGAATTTATCATGGGTAAAAGAAAAGCCAATACCGGATAATAATGTAGCATATGCTTCGCATATATATCCGGCACATAACAGTTCAAACTGGGAGGGCTGGTTTGGTGATATTTCTGCATATAAACCTGTGATTGTAACTGAATGGGGTTTTATTGATGAAAATCGAAATGAGACCAAGCAGCAATATCTTGTAGGAAACAAAGAATCCTATGGAATTCCGTTTCTCAACTATCTGGATGAGAAGAATATTGGGTGGGTAGCTTGCTGGTTTGACGATACATGGGAGCCGGAAATGTTTAAGGATGAGGAAAGCGGCTACACAAATTATGGACAATTTGTTATAGAAAAATTAGAAAAATCGGCAAGATAATCATTCCAAGGCACATGGGGACGGTTCTCTTGTGTCAAATTTGATTACATGGTAGAATTTGAGAAAAGTGGAGAAGGGGCGTGAAGGAATGCCCAGGAAGCCAAGAAAGAAGAGTGAAACAGGAATCTACCATGTTATAGTACGGGGAATCGGTCAGCAGGATATTTTTCACGAAGAAGATGATTTTCAGAGATACCTGGATACCACAAAAAAGGTATCGCTAGAAAGCGGGGTAAGCGTTCTAGGGTATTGCTTGATGACCAATCACGTTCATTTATTGCTAAGAGATGACTATGGCGATATATCAGTGTTTATGAAACGCTTGGGTATAAGTTACGCATACTGGTACAACTGGAAATACGAAAGAATTGGACACGTGTTTCAAGATCGATTTAAGAGTGAATGCGTGGAGGACGACGAATACCTACTAACAGTCATTCGCTACATCCACGAAAATCCCGTCAAAGCATCCATCATCAGCAAACCAGAGGAATATAAATGGAGCAGTTGCACTCCTTATTACAACGCGGATCGAAATACGGCCACATTTCCTGATACCAGTCTAATCTTAAGCATTGTACATAATGATAAGAAAAAAGCAATTGAAGGACTTAAAAAATTCACAGAAGAGGGTAACGAAGACCACTGCCTGGATTGCGATAAGACCAAACGAATCAGCGAAAGCGAAGCATATGAAATCACCAAGGGAATAATGAAAGGTAAACCAGTAACGGCTTTACAGAAGATGGACCAAGATGCACGAAACAAAATACTGAGTCGTTTAAGAAATGATGGATTAAGTTTGCGGCAAATATGCAGGATCACTGGCTTACCATTCCACATTGTTCGAAAGGCTTAGACATTGACACAGAAGAACCGTCCCCTTGTGTCTCCTTGTGTCTCTGAATCAGCTAACACAATATTACATAAGCGTTGAGGGAAGGTGTGTGACTAAAAATGGAAGACAGAGTACTATTCACAATAAATCATATTTTACAAAAGAAGAAGAGAAAGATAACCCTGGAGAGCCGTTTGCGGGAAGACTTATTTGTGGATTCGATAGATATGTCGATGATTATTGGAGATCTGGAGGATGAATTCGAGATAACCATTACTGATGAGGAGTTTGCAAATGTGGTTACCGTTAATGATATTGTAGAAATGCTGAAAGCTAGAGGTTTATCCGATTACTGATCGATTATAAATTGGTGTGATTTCATAACCTGTCGTTCCCGGTTCGATCGACGCTGTTTGCGATTTTAAAGAAAGAAGACCGGTTCCTTTCGCTCTCTATACAGATTATTCAGTCGCATTGCAGCTTCTTTGACCGGGCCGGCTTTCATTGTTCTGGCATTTTGCGGACAGTTTTTAATGCAGGCACAACAGGTGATGCATTTTTCAGTATCAATTAGATTGCTGTTTTCTGAATCAATAGCACCAAGAGGACATACTTCTGCACAAATTCCGCAATGCGTACACGTATCACTGACCTCTATAAAATCAACACTCCATAGCTCAGTAATTCCTCCATAGGGATAGTTGCCGGGTATATTTATTGTAGAAATGTGATCGACTGATGAAACAGACAGTAATTTTTCATTAATTTTATGCCCAAATAGTTCTGCATGATTTAAGTCACTTGCATCAGGGCGCCCCTCGGCTGTTGGTGTTTCGGAACTTGAAAAGGAGTGCTCTCCAATATATGCGGCCCCGGCGATCGGTTTACATCCACATTTTACAAGAATGTTTTTAAGCTCAAACAGTGCATTTTCATACGCCCGGTTACCATACACAACGATACATACAGCAGGTGTATTCTGGGCTTTGACCCCATATAGCCATTCTGTTACAAGTGCAGGAACTCTTCCCATATAAACAGGCACTGCAACAACAAGTAATTCATTTTCCGATGTCTGCAGTCGCTGCTTTCTGGCATCCGGTTTGGTGATATCAATTAACTCCACAGTGCCTCGATGGATACCCTGCGCAATACCTTGAATAACTGACTTAGTGGTACCGGTAGGAGAAAAACAAACAAGTTTCAGTGATTTTGTTTCCATTAGACATCCTCCTCTAATCTGTAGACCTTTTGCAGTTAATATAATGGTTTTCCTTACAAGTCTTTTCAGAATTATAATAATATAGAACGTATAATGTTAATAGGAGTGAAATTATACTGGTATAAAAAGTAATAGACAGGATTGAGATATTTTGAGTAATGATGAATATCGATATAAAGAACTGGGCGATTTTCTAAAAACGCGCAGGTCAAAAATTTTACCGTCACAGGTAGGGCTGTCATCAGCAAATCGTCGACGTACTCCTGGCTTGAGAAGAGAAGAAGTAGCACAGTTAGCCGGTGTAAGTTTAACTTGGTATACATGGCTTGAGCAGGGACGGCCTATTCATGTTTCTACACAGGTCATAGAAAGCCTATCCAGAGTGTTACAGCTTGATAAACAAGAACGCATCCATATTCACCTTTTGGCAAACCAGCCGCTTCCGGCGGATATACCGGAACACCAGGGGACTATAAGTCCCATACTTCAACATGTTCTGGATAGCCTAGTACTCTGTCCATCTCTGGTAACGGATCAGCGGTGGAACGTCATTGCCTGGAATGAATCAGCATGTTTGGTTCTTGGTGATCTTAGCAAAATGAATCTTCGCCAACGAAATATTGTTTGGGCGATGTTCACAGATAATAGTTATAAACAATTATTTATTGACTGGGAATTTCATGCAAAGGGTTTATTGGGTAGATTCCGTTCAACATGCGGGCGATACGTTGAAGATCCTTGGCTTGGTCAACTTATTGATGAGCTTAAAATGCAAAGTGAAGAGTTTAACTTATGGTGGCCTCTGCATGAAATTGAAAGTAATAGTGAAAAATCCAAGCAGTTGAACCACCCCATTGCGGGATTATTAGATTTTGAAGTCAGTAATTTTGATGTTTCTGATAATTCTGGCTTAAAGTTAATTGTACATACTCCTTTACCTGGAACGGAAACAGTTGGAAAAATGAAATCATTATTGGCTGCTATGCTAATTTCAAGGGCACAGGGGGACGGTTCTCATGTGTCAAATTAAAATACATGGTAGAATTTGAGAAAAGTGAAGAAGGGGCATGAAGGAATGCCCTGGAAGCCAAGAAAGAAGAGTGAAACAGGAATCTACCATGTTATAGTACGTGGAATCGGCCAGCAGGATATTTTTCACGAAAAAGATGATTTTCAGAGATACCTGGATACCACAAAAAAGTTATCGCAAAAAGCGGGGTAAACGTGCAGGATTACTGCTTTTCATTCCACATTTGTCCGAAAGGCTTAGACATTGGCACAGAAGAACCGTCCCCTTGTGTCTCCTGTCTCCCTTGTGTCTCCCTACATAGCGATTAATTCCGATTAGTCAGCGAATACATAGAATGCGAGGCCTTGATGGCAACCACTTATAAAAGATATCTAAAACTGAATATTGACGGCTCCTGCGTTGGATTGGGGCGTGGCGAGAGTGAAAGCAACTACTTCTGTACGCCCAAGGGGTCGAAAGTGATCGGCTGGGCCGGTGTGGATGGTATCCACTATTGCTTCGTGTATGGCTTTGGCGAGATGGTGTTTACGGTCAGCCCGATGAATACACCGGGAAACTATGTGCATCCGGTGGCAAGAGATTTTATGGACTTCCTGCGGCTCCTGCTGGCTTGCGGTGATGCTGCGGCACTGGAGCAGGTATACTGTTGGAATCAGGCGCAGTTTGACGCCTTCCTGCAGGACAGTCCTCTCACCGGTGAACAGAAGGTTGTGCTGGATGCCATTCGGGAGAAGCTGTTGCTCGCGCCTATGGAGCAGCCCTTTTCTTATATCAAGGAGCTTCAGGCCGAGTTTGATTACAGTCGCCTCAAATATACTGAAGATTACTATGAGTGGGTTCCTGTTGAGCCAAAGATACCCGAATGGAAGGTTTACTTTAACGGAAACTTTTGGGGACATCATGGACGTGAAAGAGCTGGCAAGGAAATTTGTCTCGATAGGCAGTTTGTCTGGGATGATGAAGTCTGGCATATCCCAGCAATTTACACCTGCAGTAAAGGCTTGGTCGTGGACTTTTGCCTACAGGTTCCAGCTGAGAGCATCCGTTCCTTTGTAGACAAGTGGAATCTCTCTATTGAGACGGATGGAACCGACATTACCGATGAACAGCGGATGCAGATCCACGCAGAAAATCCGCTGGCCATTAATATAAATCCGAAAGTTGTGTTGAACGGAACTGTCCTTTCAGGCTCTCATGGCTGCGGCGTGTCATGGAATCCCTGTTTCCCAGAGGGCAACGGCCTTGAGGCCAAGAGCGTGACCCAGCATTATGCCCTTGATCCTGCCTATGGCTGGGTAATCTGGCGCTCTGCTTTTCCTTGGCCGAAGAAACGCAAACCTCAGATCAAGACGCTTAGCGTAACCCTGATGCAGGAGCCTGTCGCTATTTCAGGACCGCACTTCCATGTACCAGCGCTCGGTGAGCGTATCGAGTTTACACACCCGACCACTGGCGCACAGCATACGCTGACCGTGCGGGAATATGAGCGGAAAGAAATGTTCCGTGAGCATTTTGGCAACCAAAATCAGGAGTTCCCGACGCACTATACTGTGATGAGCTATACGCTCGCGCCGGATCTGCCTGATGGTGCATTCACCGTCACTGATTGCATTCCATCCGACCAACCTCGGCAAAAGCTCACCAATCCCAATGAGCCCCAGGCATCGGGCAGCATTTGCATCGGCATCATTGGTGGCGCAGATGGTCCGAGTGCCATCATTTTCGGAGGCAGCGGCCAAGGCAAGCTCCATGTAGCCTGCTCCGCACTGCATTTTGAGCCGGTGGACCATGTGGAGTGGCGCATGGTGTTTCATGAAAAAAGGCGCGAAGATGTTACAGTGGAGCTGATATAAACCCGATCTAAGAGATTATGTGCATGTGATGAAAGACCCGCGGTGGAAAAATATGAGCAGTAATGATAGGTTATAGGGAAGACGATATTAAAGCAAGAAAGGAGAATTTATTATTAAACAAGACGAGATTTCCACTAAACAAGACCATATTCGACACCGCCGATATGGCTGACGCTTATTCCAGTCATTGTGACAGCGATAGTTCTTGGGTATTCCGTGTTTGTAGAATCTAGTTTATCCCCATATGTAAAAGATGAGAGGTGATTTCCTCTCATCTTGTTTTGCTTAGGCCTGCTTCTAATTGTAGGTTGAATAATTACAGGTTAACAACCTTATTCCTAGGTGAGTTCATGTCTGATCTGCGTATGACATAATTTATAACTTTTACGACAGTAGCTGGAGAATTGGTTAGTTTGACAACTCGAAACTCTCTGGATTTTTCACCGAATAACACGTTTAGAATATCCAAAACTTTTCCTTTGGCGGCAAAGAATGTTGCCGAATCACTGGCACCACGCAGTTCTGGCGCCCATAGTTGATCAATTTCCTGACCTAATGTTGCTAGTTCAGAACGGAAATGCAAATACATAAGAACCTCCTTAATTCCCTCTGATTCATGGCGGCTGCCATAGTTGCACTGATATGAACGAAAAGTATACATTAAAGTTATTTTCTGGTTAGTACAAAAAAGTGTTAAACTTAAACTATCGGTTTGTAAGGTTTTGGTAAGACTAAACACACACGATGTTATTATATGATATCGGAAGGTTTTTGTGAAATACATACAGGCCAGAATTTGTTTATTCTATTTTTTAATCTCCTTTTGATTTGCCATAATACTGCGATGGGAAAGCGAAGGGGCACTGTAAGCAATTTTGACAATCTGAATATTGGCTTAGTCATATTGTTTAGAAAGGAAAGGATAACCTTGGAAGAATTAGAGAAACATGCACGATTATTTAATATGATTGCACCTGTTTACAATAAATTCTTTCGTTGGCAGGTCAAGAATTATCGCTCTGTTTTGAATAAGTACGCAGGCTTTTTGAATATTCCTCCCGGTGGTAGAGTATTGGATATAGGGTGCGGCACAGGTGCCTTTACATATTGTTTTGCCGAGCGTGGTTATCAAGCTGTGGGGGTGGACTTCTCCTCATCCATGCTCAGAGCAGCCAGAAAGTCCACCCGGGGGAAATCCATTGAGTTTGAGAAGGGGGATATCACCAAGGGATTAGATTTTCCTGATGCAAGTTTTGACTTAGTTCTCTCATCTTTTGTTCTGCATGGGTTAAGTTCTGAATTGCGTCACAGTATATATGTTGAGGCCGGCAGGCTTTCCCGTAACCAGATCCTTTTCTACGATTATAACCAAAAGCGTCGATTATTTACGGATCTCATTGAATGGGCTGAAGGAGGAGATTACTTTGGATTTGTATGCCACGGGGAAAAGGAAATGAAAAGTCATTACTATGATGTTAATAAAATTGATGTTGGCCCCCAGTCTGCGATCTATCTTTGTTCGTCGCTGAGAAGAGTGCCAGAGCCCAGGAATCAAAGCAACAGAGTATTTCGCATACTGTGAAGAAGTCGGCTGTGATGTGTGGCCGATGCTTACAAGTGTTAAAGAAGCAATTTATGAACCCATTGGAATGTGGCTGCCGGAAGACCTGATAAAGAATGGTACTTCCCAATATGTGCAGGGTGTGGAACTGCCGCTTGATTATAACAATGCTGTCCCCGACGGATATGAGCTGATTGATTTGCCACCAAGCACGATGATGATCTTTCAAGGAGAACCATATAACGACGATGACTTTATGGAGGCTATCGGCGAAATTTGGGAGCACATTGAAAAATTCGACCCTAATATTTACGGATATAACTGGGCACCTGAAGCAGCACCGAGATTTCAACTTGCTCCGATGGGGTATAGAGGGTATATTGAGGCCCGTCCAGTTGTTAGAGTAAATTAATATGCAATAGAGTAGATTGAATTATTTAAAACTCACCATGGGAAACAAAGGATTTTAGGGGCATGAATATAATTAAGGGGATAATAAAAAACCGGGGCGGTAGCCGCGGTTTTTTGTACGATACAAAGCCATTTGACATCGCATGCCGGCTTTTGCCATAACTGGATTAAGGAAAATTTTGGATCAATACAACGCAACAAATACAGAGGCAGAGCAGTTGAAATCAGTACTCATGACGGAAGAATTCACCGTGGTATTATTGGGGATGTTGACTATGACAGAGTATATTTACAACCTCTTAGTCGCACAAGAAATTTGGGCGGCTTTAGTTACGGTTGGTATACATGATTACGGCTAATTCATACCTGGCGGTCATTCTGCCGGGTCAGATGTTTGAAGAGTGTTATAGAAATCAAAAGCTTAAGCTTAAAAATCTGACACGTACCTTGGAAGCCGGTGGAACCCTTACAGGACCTCTCATTCCCTGGAACAGTAGTGGTATCTTTGTCTATCTAACGATTGGAGTTCCTGTAGTACAGTATTTTCCCTATGCTATATTGTGCTGGCTGACTTCAATCATCGTGATAGTTTTCGGGTATTTAAACATTAGCATGGATAAAGCAAAAGCCCCTCAAGAAGAACCAGAAGATCAACAATAAACTGCCCAGAGCAATTCATTGGTAGCATCTTTGTGAGGAACAGAGTCCTTAGAGTTTAACGTGCTGAGGGATAAATCAGGCCGCCTCGTTTTATAAGGCGGCCTTAACCCAGTGAATACTCAGAGATAAGTTGCTGACTCCATACCTTTTGGTAAATTATGGATCAATTCAACATCCCCATACATAAACTAATGTAAAGCTTATTTAGATACTAGGACATGGGGGTGAAGAAATTGTCAGCTGGAGATTATTATTCGCTATGCAACAGATACAGAGGCAGAGCAGTTGAAATCAGTACTCATGATGGAAGAATTCACCGTGGTATTATCGGGGACGTTGACTATGACAGAGTATATTTACAACCTCTTAGTCGCACAAGAAATCTTGGCGGCTTTAGTTACGGTTGGTATGGTTATCCCGGTTTTGGCGCAGGAGTTGCGTTTGGTTCGATTGCCACATTGGTTTTACTTCCCCTGCTCTTCATCTAATTTTATAGCGCAGTTCTTTTAAAGGTTTAAAGCTGAAAAGACCGAAGCCCTCGGTCTTTTCGTCTGTCTTTACAAGCTGAACCTTCGCATTGTTAGTTTCTTATTTCTCTGGAGTAAGAGACTGAATTTATTTTTAAAAGAATCCCATGTATTAATGCCTAAGGGCAATGCAAATTATCCGATAGCATTTGCCCTTTTTTCATGCACATCCGCCCTATGATATAAGGGAACACCTATTAGGCCTAAGCATAGACTATTATTGCTTTAGATTGATCCGGGAAACTGGAGGTGACTACTATGGAATGGGCACTGTCAATTCCCCGAGGGCAGACGTTAGCATGGCTAGACGAGCCGTGGGGTACCAAGGAGACTGACCATGATTCTCTGGCGGATGTTAGAGAGGTTTGTGAGGATAAGTTTGGCCCAGTGAAGTTTACCCGGATATATTTTGGGCAGGAGTTTTGTGAAAAGGCACTCCCTAGCCCAAAGGAACTTGATCGAGCCATGGTTTTGGCGGAGCAGCGGGGAATGAAGTTTACTTTGGTCACACCTTATGTGACTGAATCGGGACTTGAAGTAGTTAAGGGTTTACTTCAACGGCTGATGCGGTTACAACCACGGGCGGAGGTCGTAGTTAACGATTGGGGTGTACTTCAGATCATAGCTGAGGACTGTCCTACATTAACCCCTGTATTGGGGCGTTTGCTCAACAAGCTACTACGAGATCCCAGGATGTTAACTCATTGTAACAAGTCAGAAGGGGAGGAATTGGCGCGTTTTCGCTCGTGTAGTTTAGCTGGGGTCCCCATGCAGGTTTTGCTTAGACAGTATAAAGTCAGGCGAATCGAATTGGATCTTTCCCCGCAAGGGCTGGATAATCATTTAACGGATTGGGGATATGAGTCAACTCTTTATTTGCGCTATGGCGTCATAATGACTGGCCGAATTTGTTTGCTTCATTCCTGGGGGGTTGAGGAGCACCAAAAGTTCAAGCCTTTTTCTGGTGGATGCGATCGCAAGTGCCACTTCTATTGGTTGGAAATGTTCGATTCCAGTCACCAGGTGAAGAAAAGTAAGGACTGGGTAATTCTGCAAAAGGGAAATACAATTTTCTATCGGGAGGAAAGGGAATTTCTGAAAGAGGGATTAGACATAGCTGCAAGGGTTGGTATTTCGCGCTTGGTGATCCAACGGGAACCGATATAGGGTAAAGAAACTGAGGTGACTAGAATGAAGATTTTGGCCCCGGTTAATTCGGTACACGAGGCTGAGACTCTGGTGAACCTGGGGGCAGAGGAAATCTATTGTGGTTTAAGTACCAGAACTTGGCGAAAAGGCCTGGAACAAGAGCTTTGGTTGAATCGCCGAGAACCCGGTAAAGCCAATCTGGAGAGTCTGGAAGAATTAAAAGAGTTAGCCATTGTCACCCAAAGAGCAGGCGCAAAGGTGTTTCTTACTTTAAATCAGCCGGGATATGCCCCGGAACTTTACACAGATATTCTTACAACAGTTCGGCAGGCCCACGAATATTGCGGTGTGGATGCCTTTATAGTGGCGGATCCGGGGCTTATATGTTTCCTGAAAGAGGCTCTGCCTCCGGTAGTTATTCATGTTAGCAGCTTAGCGGCAGTATTGAACAGTGCCGCAGTCTCCTTTTTTAGTCAGCTTGGTATACGAAGGATAATTTTCCCGCGTTATGTAGAGATGGAAACCATGAAATCAATTATTGAGCGGGGTAGTGCACATCTGGAGTACGAGGCTTTTGTCCTAAATGATGGCTGTGTTTTTGAAGAAGGATACTGCCATGTCAGTCATGCCTTTGGCGGGGCATTTTGTCATAATCCCGCTTGGGTCTATAAGCCCATTAAGATCGAAGAAGAAGGAAGCGACGATCAAAAGGGCCAAAGGGAGAGGCTGTTTCGAGTTAATAAGGAAACCTTCAGAGAGCACTTGGATGAATATCGGCGCTGGCTTTGGATTGGAATTAAGAATTTTGGTGGAGTGCCTAGTCCCAAAGGGGATCCTTTAGGGATGTGTGGGCTATGTGCATTGACACAACTAAAGGAAATCGGGGTTATGTCTCTGAAAATTGTGGGTCGTGAGGCCTCTTTGAAGAAGAAGGCTGCAAGTGTCAAGCTGGTTAAGGGAATGCTGGATTTTATCGAAGCTGGTCACTCCCCTGAAGAGGTAAGGCTGCAGGCTAAATCGATTAGGGGGGTTAATGGTTTATGCGAAAGTGAGTATATGTGTTACTATCGCCGAACGGAATAAATTTTGTACAATAATAGAGACAAGCCAGAGAGATGGGGCTAAATTACGTGGAGTGGTATGATTACATTTGCGAAACTTTAATATATGGTTATGAAAATAACCGCCCTGCCAAGGATCGCGGTTATTTCCTATACTCTAAATTCGGGCTAACCCCTAGGATCTTAGCAGTTGGGGTATCAAGTAGATCGTTAGTTGTTAAGGTGTTTTGTTCCATAAATTTCCTAACTAAATAATACCCAACACAGTACCCTGCCATTTTGGGATAATTATCTAAGCCATACAGTATGGCATGGTGTTTATGAGCAGTTTTTAATAAATTTTTGTGGGGTTGCACTAGGGTTTTCCATAGTTTCTCTAGCTCATCAACTGAATAATATGATGTCCAAGTTGCTATAAACCCTTCGCCAAATCTTTCGCGGACTGCATTTTCGGCTAACCCTTCCAAAACAATAGTGTCGAGCAATACATAATGCTCTTCACTTTTTTTATATCTAAGTAACCGACATACATGGTTGTATTCATGTGTAAATAATGACCTTATTTCCTTTTCCAAGGTATCTACTGAAATAAATAATATAAGTTTATCCTTAAAGGCCAGACCTGATTTTCCGTTGAAATCTATTTTGATTTCCGGGTTATAAATATCTGATGGAAAAATAAAGACTGGGATATTGGGCCCTTCCCACATTTTCTGAAGTCGTTGTATTTCATCTTGTACAATTTCCCATGCGTTATTTTCTTGCAACTTTTTTACTTGCTCGGTTCCGTTCTTGAAGGGACGATACATACCATGCAGGGTTAAATAATCATAGATTTCCCAGGCTTCAACGCCTTCAAAGTAATCCATTAACTTTTCACATAGTTTAATTGGTTGCTCATATAAATCCTCTAACCACTTGTCTGTCCTAATAACGCTCATAAAGCACCCCTAGCTTGCATCTGGTCTAATTAATATGTTGCTTTTAAATGCCAGAAAACTCTCATGGGAGGACCCTAAAGTGACAATTATTTCGCTTGCTCATACTATACTATAGTTATTTAACACAAGGATGTGACTGAGATTGAATTACACCTATCTCGATTGTTTGGCATCCTTCGGAGTTGGGGGGGCTCACCCCGGAGGGCTTAAACTTACAAAACGCATTTTATCAAGGGAGTATATAGATCAAGAAACGTCAATCCTTGACGTTGGATGTGGAACAGGTCAGACATCGGCTTACATTGCAGAAAAGTACCGATGCCCGGTTACTTCCTTGGATAGTAATACTACAATGTTATTGAAAGCAAAACAAAGGTTTTCATCCTTACAACTACCTATTAATGTTGTGCAGGGTAGTGCCGAAAGTTTACCTTTTATTGATAGATCATTTGATTTCATCCTATCAGAATCTGTAACTTCCTTTACAAATGTCTCCTCAACAATAATGGAATTTAAAAGAGTGCTTAAGACAAATGGTGTGTTACTCGCAATTGAAATGGTACTTGAAGATTCACTTTCTCAGGAAGATCTTAATACAATGGTTGACTTTTATGGAGTTTCTCAATTACTAACTCAATCAGAATGGTATAATCTTTTTCATAAGGCCGGTTTTAAACAAATAACTGTAGAAAGATACAAATCGGAATTTGATGAAAATGAGAATGATATTGATTCCGCTTCTGATTTTTTACTTTCGGAAAACATAGATGACCAATTACTGGAGATATTTGAAAAGCATGTGCATCTTACCAAAAAATATAGTGATAGGCTAAGTTTTTGTATCTTTAGGTGTTGTATTTAATATCACGAGCTGTCATTTATTGTCGTTTCGCTGTTGAATACGGTCGGTAGTCAATTCCACAGAGGTGTTGTAATACTTCATTTTTGAAATAAGAAATCTTTCATTTCAACTACTTGAGCGGTATAATAACGTATAAGCTGGGGCTTAAGCACCGTTCGACGTTCAGCAGCAATTATTTACGTACCGCGTTGGAACTTGGCTTGATCGAGATGATCGTTCCTCTGTTCATTATGAATCTCATTAAGGGTAAGGAGGCGTTGCCGGTATGAATTTGCCCAATAAATTGGTCGTAATCTGGACTAGTGGGGATAGGGAAGTTGCTATTCGAATGGCATTAATGTATACCCTCAATTCAAAGCTCAAGGAATGGTGGGATGAGGTAACCCTGATCGTCTGGGGGCCTTCGGCCGAACTTCTCACGGAAGATCAGCAATTGCAGGAATACGTGGCGAAAATAAAACAGGCTGGGGTGGAGCTTTTGGCCTGTAAGGCTTGCGCCGATAGTTACGGGGTGTCGGAGGTTTTAAAGAATATGGGCATAAACGTAACGTATACAGGTCAGGTGCTGACAGATTTCCTGAAAGACGAAACTACGAGAGTTCTTACAGTCTGATTTTCCTACTCGGCGGAACTTATTTTGCTAATTTCATCTATAGAACTATCTTAAAAGCAGCCGAAGACGGCAAATGTACTTACATGAAGAAGTTAAGAAAAGGTCGCAATAATTCATGCGGCACGAGATTTGAATAATTTAAAACCTCAACCTTGGGAGAATACATAATTTCCTGAGGTTTTCTTTGTGCCAAAGCCTTCGTCCAACAATATATTACCCAAATCTTAAAGAATATAAATGTAGTATGAAGACTACTGGAATATGGGGACGTTACACAAATCCTACACGGAGAAACTATATTGTTTTTTTCATGATGAAAGGTGGACATTGAAAATGGAATCATCACTCTACCGACAAATAAATAAACTAGAAGGTAGACTGTTACAACCTGAGATTCGTCGATCTAGAGAGGAAATATCAATGCTTCTAGCTGACGACTTTGTTGAATTTGGAAGTTCCGGCTACACATACGATAAATTACAAGTTATCGAGGAATTGCCCCATTCTCCTTCAGTTCCAGTGATTATTGAGGATTTTCAAGTCAAAGTCTTATCGCCATATGTGGTACTAGCAACCTATCGTACAGTAAAGACAAATGAATCTAGAGAAGAAATGAGGAATTCATTACGTAGTTCAATTTGGAAATTCATCGATGGCAGGTGGCAAATGGTCTTTCATCAAGGAACCAGAACATCGGATTCCTGCAAAAAGTTGCGGAATTATTAAAGGAATTATAGATTGTACATGAAGAAATGGCTTTAAGACATGAAACTCTTAAAGAAGGTCATATTAAATATGAACCATTTGACAGAGAGAAAGTATCGGAACGTTATAAAGGCTTGGATACCGGCTGTATCTTTTGTCTTATGGTTACTGATGCGCTGATTAAAACCATGAAAGGGTGATGATATGAATCAGGTAACTAAAGGGCAAAAGGCAGATGTTACTAAGAATAGACCGGATATTAAGAATTTGGCGGTTAAACTTAGCTGGCATGTTAAAGGCGGGGGCAATCCTGCCCACTACGAGATTGATTCTGCGGCCTTTTTATTAACCATGAACGGAAAGACACGAGATGATCGGGATTTTGTTTTCTATAATAATCCAGCGGGAGGTAATGGAGCGGTTCACCATTCTGTGGCCCATGACGGGGATGGTGAACAGATAGCCATAGATCTGGCTCGTCTTCCTCAAGATATCTGCAGAATTGCCTTCACGATTACCATTCATGCCGCTGAGGCTAGAGGACAGAACTTTGGCCAAATTGACCAAATAAGAGTAGCTGTCTGTAATAAAGATACTCAGGAAGTCCTTCTGGAGTATAAAGTCAGTGAACAGTTTATGGTTGAAACTGCCCTGGTACCTGGCGAACTATATCTTCACAACGGAGCTTGGAAATTCAATGCCATAGGAAGCGGCTTTAAAGGAGGGCTTGAAGCCCTATGCAATAATTTCGGAATTGAGGTTGAGCCAGATAATGCGGCAGCTGCCCCGGAACCGTTGGTTGTAAACTTATCCAAAATCAGCTTGCTCAAAAAGAAAGTAAGTGTGATTCTGGAGAAGAAAAAACTTACCAACGTACTGGCTAGGGTTGGGTTAGTACTCGATATTTCCGGTTCAATGTCCAAGCTTTACAAAGGTGGAACTGTACAGAATCTTGTGGACCGGATTACCGCTGTTGCCAGCTACTTTGATGATGATGGAATGCTGGACCTCTGGATCTTTGATCACCGCTTTCACCGCCTGCCTGCAGTTACGGAGAAAACACATGAGGGTTACATTGAAAGAGAGATTCTGAACAAAGCCAAAACTGGTGGTTTTAAGGGAAAGATCTTCGGCAGGAATGACGAGCCGCCGGTTATCAGGGATGTTATAGGTTTTTATACGGAAGAACAAAAGCAAAGGAGCAACCTTCCGGCCTTTATCGTGTTTATTTCAGACGGAGGGATTAACAAAAACAGAGAGATTAGAAAATTGATCACTGACGCTGCTATCCTGCCGCTATTTTGGCAATTCATAGGAATTGGGCGGGAAAACTATGGCATCCTAGAAAAGCTAGATACGATGGAAGGTAGAGTCGTGGACAATGCTAATTTTTTTGCCTTGGATGATCTTGACCGGATATCGGATGAACAGTTGTACGAAAGGCTATTGAATGAATTCCCCCAGTGGCTTAAGGAAGCAAAGCTTAAGAAAATTCTTAGTATCTGATAGGGGCACAGGGGGACGGTTCTCTTGTGTCAAATTAGAATGGACGGTAGTTTTGAAATAAGGGGAGGGGCGTGAAGGAATGCCCAGGAAGCAAGAAAGAAGAGTGAAACAACGAAGAAGATGATTTTCACACGGAAGAGGGTAACGAAGACCAATGCTGGATTGCGATAAGACCAAACGAATCAGCAAAAGCGAAGCATATGAAATCACCAAGAGAATATGAAAGGTAAACCAGTAACGGCTTTACAGAAGATGGACCAGGATGCACGAAGCAAGCTATTGATTCGTTTAAGAAACGATGGATTAAGCCTGTGGCATGCAATGCAGAGCACTAACGCGCGCCCCCAGATTCAGAGGCCGTCAGGACGTCGGCCCCAAAGACTTTACTCTTCAATGTCAGATATTCATACTTTATACTTTTTATATATGTATCGATAAACAATGACCAATGCAATTATTCCAAGTGAACATAACAAGATGACAAGTGCTATTCCAACTGCATACCCGAGTATTAATCCTAGTATACTTGCAATTATAAATGCAAATCCATATATCATCCACATTAGTCCATTTGCTATATTATACGCTCTAATATTTGATATTTCTTCTGCCTTAACCTCTGTGCCAGACCAAAAATGCATTGGGGTCTCTTTTTTCCATGCAAATATCCCTAATCCAATAAAAATAAAAGCACAGAACAATATAATAATTGAATATATTATGAACCCTTCCATTTCTCTCACCTCTTGTACAACAAGATTGCTACTAATTCACATTCCCCATAAGCATTTCGGTAAGATCCTTAACTAACTTCCCTTGCTCGTCACAAATCTTTACTCTGACTATATCATTCTCTAAAGTGAAATAAAGAATATATTTGCTTCTGAAATCATCTTTAACTAAAGGGACTGTGGGGTCAGGTATACTTTTTCTGGCAATGTTAACCGGCCCAAAGAGATTCTCATCTTCGAGGATAACTTTGGGTTCTTGTTCATAACTACATATATTTAGTTTACCCCTATGGTTCTCATCATAACTGGCATAGACTAATGAATAATCCTGATTGTAGGTAGTTGAGGAGATAGCAGGCACCGCGCCTAGAGGATCGGTATTAAACGGAATAGTATTCAATTTAAGCATATTCGGGTAATCAGATCTATTTCTTCTAACCATAAAAATATTTAAGGTTTGATCATTAGGTGAGCTAGGGGGGGCATCGTTCAAACTCATACCGATAAAACCATATCCATCCTCGATAGCTTGTGCCTGAACAACCTTGGTTACAAGCGGTTTATTATAGATGGTTAAGGGCATACCATCAAAAGCCATGGAGTAGAGGTCAATCCCGTTACTAGTAAGTGAGGTATAGGTAAGGGTACGGTCTAGGGTGTTGGCATTAATTATTTGATAGGGTTTTCGTAAGAAGGTCATATCCTGGTTGGGTAGGTTATTTGTTTCAAAAAAAGGAAAGGCCGCTTGCTCAAAATTCTTTACATATAATAAATTATCATTGGCTTTAGTAGAGACTACCTTTGAAATCCATACTATTAGCCTCATCAAAACCATTGATAGTTATGTGTTCCTGTTCGGCTTGCAAATTCTGCTTATTATCCCTGGTAATAGTAGTTTTAACCACGCCATCTCTGTAAGCTGTAATTATACTCTTACCTGAGAAAGGACTCGCAAACAAAATAACATCCTCAAGATATTGGTGAGTCGGAAACTCAGCTAAGAGTGTACTATAACCGGTAGCAACATCCAAATAGGATAAGTAAGAATAGCTGATATTATCTTTGAGATTTGTCGCTAAAACTAAGACAGCGTTTTCAGCTAATATAAAATTATTTAGCCAAACAATAGTTTTAATTTGGCCGAACTTTAAAGAAGTCAATTCAAGAAAAGGTTCCCGAAAGTCGGGTTTAGGAAGTGCCTTGTAGGTGGAAATTTGAGTGAAAACAGTAGCCAATAATACGACAAGCGTAAATAAGAACATAAAGTATTTCTTCATATCCTGGCCCAATACCCCCCTCCATAATATGGTATAATAATTAATTATATCACAAATTTAGCTGGCTAAATGGAGGAAAGCGAATGTCTATAACTGATAGATTAAACGAACAGTTTAAAACTATTCATTCGGTTATTTGGATTATTTTGCTGCCCGTAGTTTTAGATATTGGAGAACTCAGTCTTTATGAAGGAATTTTCAAGAGTGAATACCAGCCTATTTCCAGACTATTCAACTTAAAGATAGGGATTATTTCAGCCCCACCTAGTATTCGATATATCTTGGAAGATTTCCCTTCTCTGATCTTTCAGTATAATTATTCAAGCCCTTTTCAAGGAGTTATAAATCAAGTCAACCTGACCAACATGTTACTTCTTCTATCGATTATTCTAGTCACAAGTTTTTTGAACAGTGGTTATATGTCTGTTATTAGTCAAGCAGGGTATAAAAGGGTAACTTTCAAAGACTTTTTCAGAGATGGTAATAAATTATGGTTTAAGTTTTTTATCCTTACCCTCTTGGAAGTCATCCCCATCCTCTTGATCTTAATAAAAAGGGAATTTGGTTATTTTAGTTTGGGATATATACCATTAGTTTACGTCAGATACTCAATGGTTGTAGATAAAGTTGGGCTAATCGATAATTTAAACTTGGAATTAGTTTGTTGTTTAAAAACATAGGTTTAACCATCAAGATGGCCTTTTCTTTTGGGGTTTTGTTTTCTCTTGTGGGGATATGTATTCACCCTTTAGCAGCCATGGGCTTCAATGGCATAGTCATAGGAGCAATTATCACTGCTTATTTTGGAGCAGTTACCAATAAAGCTGTGCTGGAGATCTATCGAGAGGTATCCGAAGAACAAAGCGATAAAACAAAGTGGGTAAAGGTTTGATTTTGATGGGCTCATCAACTAGTCCAGTAGAACATTTAAGGGTGGAATAAGATGAATAAGAGAGTTTGTGGAAATGTCTCAGTTAAATTGAATTGGAAAGGTGAAATTGCAGCTATACAACCCAGAACCAGAGTCTGGAGATATCTTATGGATAATCGAACCCACTATCACCTGGGGTATAATCTCTTTATCGCAGGGGATAGCAATGAGGGTAAAAAACAGTTTTCGGTTGCAATTTCTGAAAAACAGCAGCTTAAGGGTTTATTTCGAATAGGTGACGTACTTGAAGGTACGGCCTGGACAAAACAATATGAAGAAAGATAATTTGCAGACTATTATAGAGCCGGCTCGTTGAAATGTTTGCGTAGAGCATCCACGAGCCTTGAAAGACTACCACCGCCTTGGATAATGCTGCCTCCATCAATGCAGACTTATGAAGAAAGAGGGGCCAGGCTATTAAGTAAACGTTTGTGGGAATCAAAATGTTTTCAATGTATTTGGGCCAATATGCTAATGTTGAAATTCAATGGGATTTTGATAAGAACATAAAAAAATATCGATTTGAAACCTTTTGTTATGGACCTAAGTCCTGCAAATTTTATAAAATAGGTAGGCCTCGGTCAGTTCCCTACAAAAATAAAGGGTCAGCTATTGATGACGGGTGTCTGGATGAGATTTTTACCGAAGGTAGAGATGACGAGGAATAAGAACCAGGATACCAACAGTTTGAGTACGGCCTAGGAACTCACTTTGGCTGAAAAATTCCTAAAAATATTAGGCTAAATGAGGTGTGCAATGATTAAAAAAAGTTTTGCAGTATGGATTATTATCAGTATGGTTTTTACTTTAACAGGTTGCTCTCAAGAAACAAAAATAAAGAGCGAGATAATATCAGAGGAAATATCAATTGTAAATCAGACAGCACAGAAAAAAATCAACGAGATAGATAATTCCGCTGTACCCAATTTTGAAGAACTATATAAGAATACAGTTGAGATAGATGTGAATTTTGACTCTAAGGGTATGTTTGGAACATATGAAGCAAAAATCGAAGATAACAAAATGCTGTCGGATATTTTAAGGATGATCGGCAAAAGCCAATTAATTAAGGACGAGTCAAAAATTAATAAGATGAGTGGTATGGCAACAAAGAACAATAGTTTGATACTTGTAGCAGGAAATGGGAGCAAAAAGGAAATCAAATTTGCCTTTGATGACCCAGCCTTTGCAGTGGGGTATTTGGAGATTGATGATCAGAAATATGACCCTGGTTTTGATTTCTTTAGATATATAAAGGACTTTACAGAATATAGACAGTTTGATCCAAACATAGACAATCAGGTTGGAGAATTATTTGAAAGATATAATTGGACGATTGACTATCGAGTCAATACATTGAATGTGACACTCCCATCTAACCTGAAACACGATGCGGGAGAATATCCTGTCAAGATATACTGGGCTTACAATAACGAACTTTCCAAAAGTATCGGCCTGGACTATAGTGAATACCTAGGGAAGGAAGTAGAGGTTGATATTTACAGGCTTAGGGAGCCCTTGCCTGAGTATATGAATCCAAGAATGAATTCACGAGGAATCGTTTTGAAATACAATAACAAAATCGTTGGAGCATATATTGATGCGGGGAGACACGACTGCTTTGCCTGCTCACTTGATAGAAAAAGCTTAACAGATATCACCAATAAAGAATGGGGTCATTGGATTAGTGATTATATCAATTATAATGAACTAGAAATAGAATTATCTAAAATGAAACCAGAGGACATCATAAAACAATATTATAAAGCGATGAATAGCCAAGATCAAAAAATGCTGTTTGCCTGTTTGACTCGAGAGAATCTATGTAATTACTTGGCTGCAAATATGGATAATAATCTGCTAATGAACGCTGGTTATAATAATGTCTTTATGGATGGCGAACAGAATGTAAAATCGGCAAAAGTTATTAGTTTACGGGAAGTAAGCGGCTTTGGTAATCCAAAGGGGGCTGTGGAGTATGCAGCAACAATAGATTTAAAATTTAAAAAAGAGATTACTTCAAACAGCGGGAAGCAAACCAGATTTATTATTCTTAAAAAGGGATCGGATAAAAGTGGTTGGAGGATTGATAGTGAAGGAACAGGACCTTAAATAATATGTAAGAAGAAATATTGGAGATATATTACTTGAAAGATTCATTTAGGTTAACAAATAAAATATTAATGCGTTGGTTGAGATAGAAATTCACACACCAACGCATTTTATTTTTGAGTATGAAATAGGGCGGATTTGGAAAGTAAACCCGCCCCTTCCCGAACCGTACGAGCGACTTTCACGGTATCGGCTTTCCATATTCCAAAGAGTTATCGTCGTTTTGGCTCATTAAGCTGAAACCTGTCAGCTTCGACATTGGCAAAGCAGTGAAGAGCACTGCCTGGATTGCGATAAGACCAAACGAATCAGCGAAACCGAGGCATATGAAATCACCAAGAGAATAATGAAAGGTAAACCGGTAACGGCTTTGCAGAAGATGGACCAGAATGCACGAAATAAAATATGGGGCTTTCCATTCCACATTGTCCGAAAGGCTTAGACATTAACACAGAAGAACCGTCCCCATGTGTTTATCCCATGTGTTTATGCCTCACTTCTCAGACTATTGATAGCCTGCTCTGCCCATTGGGAATCATTAAGGATTGCCCTTCCTACCCCAATAAGGTCTGCTTTTTGCTCCGATAGCAGATGTTCTGCTGAATGGACTTCGGTAATTCCACCCGTGAGAATCACTGGAATGGATACCACTTTTTTAATAGCTTCACTGAGTGGAGCGAAAAAACCTTGTCCGGTTAACCCTGGTACAATATATCCTGAGAAGCCTCCGGAAATGTCAAGAATGTGGACACCCGCTCTCTCAAATTCTTGAGCAGCAATTTGACTATCCTCGATGGTAATTCCTCCTTCTCTAAAATCTGAAGCACCTAAGCGTAAAAGTAGGGGGAAATCATTACCTACAGAGGCGCGTATCGCTTCTATGACTTGCAGGTGTAGGCGAATTCGGTTATGAATATTACCACCATAATCATCGGTGCGTTTGTTGGTTAGCGGAGAGAAAAATTGATGGAGAAGGTAACCATGAGCTGCATGGATTTCTACGCCATCAAAACCTGCTTCCTTCGTGCGTCGAGCTCCATTTTGAAAGGCTCTAATGATAGTGGCAATTTCCTCCAAGGTAAGTTCGTTTGGCATAGTCTGTCTGCGTGGATGTGGTACCGCTGAAGGACCGACGGGAACAGTACCGGTGATTTCCTCAGTAGTATTGCTTCCTGCATGATTGATTTGCATCACGGTCTTGGACCCATTACGGTGGATGATATCTGCCAACTCCTTAAGGCCTTGAATCATGCTGTCATCGGATACTGAAAGCTGTCGGTCACTTGCTTTTCCATCTGATTGAATAAAACTGTGTTCGATGATAATAAGTGAAAGGTATCCGCCTTGGGATTTTTCGGTGTAATAGTCTAGAATTGATGAATTTACTTTTCCATTAGGATCTGCCTTTGCGGTAGCCATTGGTGGCATAACCAAGCGGTTCTTGAGCGTTAACGGGCCTGCTTGAAGGGGCTTTAGTAAATATGACATTTTTCTACCTCCTCGTATAATGAGCGCAAAAAGCGATTGACATAGTGGTATTATTTGTTGATAATTCTTAAATATGAGTCAGGCACAGGGCACAGGGGGCAGGGCACAGGGGGACGGTTCCCTTGTGTCAAATTAGAATACATGATGGATTTGAAAAAAGGGTAGAAGGGGCGTGAAGGAATGCCCAGGAAGCCAAGAAAGAAAAGTGAAACAGAAATCTACCATGTTATAGTACGGGGAATTGGCCTGCAGGATATATTCCAAGAAGAAGATGATTTTCAGAGATACCTGGATACCACAAAAATTATCCCTAAACAGCGGGAAAAGCATTCTAGGGTATTGCTTGATGACCAATCACGTTCTACGGCAAATACGCAGGATCAATTGCTTTCCGCTCCACATTGTCCGAAAGGCTTAGATATTGACACAGAAGAACCGTCCCCTTGTGTCCCTGTATTCAGACTATATAGGGTTGAGTACTGGGGGAGCTTAGGGAATACATAACTTCGAGTTGTTTAGCAAAAGCTACAATAGAATATAGTAAACAATTCTTTTTTATAGAAGATATCAGAGTATTGATTTAACTTGATTTTAAGGGAGTCGGTTATTAGTATGCAGATACAGTATGTACAAGGAGATTGTATTTTTACGAGAATTAGCCCATTGACTAAGCAGTATGAGTATTTAACAGACGACATCGAGACCGATGTGATTATAGTAGGTGGAGGCGTAACTGGAGCAATTTTAGGGTATTATTTCTCTAAACGCAATATTAAGGCTGTTCTTTTAGAAAAATCAAGAATTGCTCATGGGAGTACTAGCATCACAACGTCACTTCTTCAATATGAACTTGATAGTAATGCGATGGAGTTAAAGTCCTATACCTCCATTGCCAATATTCTAAGGTCGTATGAGTTAGGAATAAAGGCATTAGATGAAATCGAAGAGTTTATCGCCGAATATGGCAATACTTGTGACTTTAAACGAGTTGATAGCTTGCTATACACAGCTAAAGATCAAGAAAAAGAGGAAATTGAACAAGAGTATAAATTTAGAAAAGAAAATGGATTTCCGGTAGAATTCATTGATCAGGAGACTAATCCGTTTTCATTTGAGGTTAAGGGTGGTGTATTAAGTAAAGGTGGAGGAGCTCAATTCAATCCTTATAAATATACACATGCTTTATTGGAGGTAAGCTGTAAAAATGGGTTAAGAGTCTATGAAAACACAGAAGCGGTGGATGTAAAGTATAATGAGAAGGTGGTTACCGTAGAAACGGTCTTTGGCCACAAAGTTAGAGGTAAAGTAGTTATCGTGGCATCTGGGTACAACACCCATCTTTTTACAAAAAAGGTCTTCGGAACTAAAACAACCACCTTTAATATTGCTACAAGGCCAATCAATAATTTAGAGAATATCTACAAAGGAGTCGTAGTTAGAGACAATGAAGACCCTTACCATTACTTCAGAACAACAAGTGATAATAGAATCATCATTGGCGGAGAGGATATTAACTTTCTCCCCGATATATTGAATGAAGAATTATGCATTAAAAGTTATGATAGGTTAGAGCAACGCCTGAAAAACCTATTTCCTAAGTTAAATATTGAGATCGAGTATCGATATTGCGGGGCTTTTGCATCCACTGATGATAACGTGGGCTTCCTAGGGAAAGATCCGAAGAATACAAAATTATGGTACTGCTTGGGATATGGAGCCAATGGCATTTTATTTGCGGTGTTAGGTGGAATGATGCTCAGCAAATTATATTTGGGAGAGGTGGATGAAGATCTCAAGCTTTTCGAAGTAGATAGGTTTAGCTCATAAGCCACTAGTAGTTGGGTTAATTTTTCTGGCAATGTTAACTGGCATAGACTAATGAATAATCCTGATTGTAGGTAGTTGAGGAGATAGCAGGCACTGCGCCTAGAAGATTGGTGTTAAACGGAATAGTAAGTGAGGTCCTCATTCTCTTTTGAAAAGCGTGGTCAAGGATTGTCGCCCTTGACCACGCTTTATTACTTATTGATTATCCTATTTACCTGCTAACATATTGGGAAGGTCAGTCTTCACATCTCCGGTTAATTGAAGATTGAAGTTTTCTTGGAGGACACTCAATACACCGGGAGTAATGAATTCTGGAGCTTTTGGCCCAACATAGATGTTTTTTACGCCTAAGCTAAAGAGTCCCAATAGAATGGCCACGGCTTTTTGTTCAAACCAGGAGAGAACAATAGTTAGCGGAAGGTCGTTTACTCCGCAGCCAAAGGCATCTGCTAAGGCTAGAGCAATTTTCACGGCTGAACCGGAATTATTGCATTGACCTAAATCAATATAACGGGGAATTCCATCAATCGTACCAAAATCATGGTCATTAAAACGAAACTTACCGCAGGAAGTGGTTAGTATGACACAGTCTTGAGGAACGGAGAGAGCTAATTCACGATAATAGTCGCCGCCTTTTCCTGGTGCATCACAGCCTGCAATGACAAAGAAGCGCTTGATTTTCCCAGCTTTTACGGCATCAATAATTTGTGGGGCAATACCTAATACTGTGGTATGGTGAAATCCTGTCAGCAAAGTCTTATTCGATTTGACATCCGCTTTAGGTAAGGACAGAGCCTTTTCGATGATAGGGGTAAAATCATCATTGGCGATCTTTGCGACTCCTTCCAAACCTGCAACATCGTAGGACCAGAATCGATCACTATAACTTCCTTTAATCGGCATCACGCAGTTGGTTGTACCGAGGATTGCTCCGGGAAAAGCTTCAAAGAGCTGCCGCTGATCAAACCAGGACTTACCGATATTACCCTTCAAATGCTCATATTTTTTTAAATGAGGATAACCGTGCGCCGGCAACATTTCAGAGTGGGTATAAATATTAACGCCTTTGCCTTCGCTTTGTTTTAGAAGCTGTTCGAGGGCAAACAGGTTATGCCCGGTGACGACAATACAATGCCCTTCAATTTTGTCTTCGGAAACGGTTACTGGTGTTGGTGTTCCCAGCAAAGCTGTATGGGCTTGGTCCAAGACATCCATAATCTTAACGGTTGCAGTTCCAACTTTAAGGGCCATGCCAATGGTTTCGGCAAGATTAAAATTTGAGTTGGTCAAGGTTGAATACAACGCTTCGTGAGTTATTTTCTCGACTTCCGGGTCGCTATAACCCAGTTGCCGTGCATGTGTGGCGTAGGCCGCTACCCCTTTTAAACCAAAGATTATGGTATCTTGAAGACTAGCGATATCCGGGTTCTTACCGCAAACTCCGAATTTAGTGCACCCGCCACTAGGGGTTTGTTCACATTGATAACAAAACATTGGATTGATTTCTTTTACAAAGCCTTTATCGTTTTGGGATTTACCACCAAATGTGAAAAAATCTTTTAATGACATTGTGTTTCAATCTCCTTTTGTTTAATGACTTATGAATTTATGATACTTTAGGAAGAGGGATTAGACTGTGACTAGTCAATCTTTTTTAAGTGCTATAAATCATATCTGAACTGTTAATTGAATCACACAATCTGGTCTGTTATCGCCATGAAGGGAGATGGACAAGATTCATTAATACCCCTATCGTGATGTCCACATCTCATAACTGGGGTAGTACTTAATGTCCATAAACTTTTCTCTAGTTGATACTAAAAAATATTCTTTTTCACAAGAAAACCGAAAAATATATAACATCTTACAAGCTGGGTCGGCTACGGTGAGTTCTGTATAAACATAGAGGGTCAGCTATTGATGACGGGTGTCTCGAGTGTAGCTTTTACGACTATGATCATTCATTCCGTTAACTTGGCCTTAACTTGGTTGACAACAATAGTTGTCAGTGATACACTAATAATGACAAAAATAGTTGTCGTATTGCAAAACAAAACTGTCAATCATGTTTGAGGAAGGAGTTTTATGCAAGACGATTAAAAAAATATTTAATCCATTGAAGAGATGTTAGGGGAAAAGAATCAAAGAGATTACAATTAACCAACTGAAGAGGTTGATGAAAAAGCTAGTATTGGGGATGAAGAACTCCTTGTCGAAATCAAAAATTGAGTGATAACCTAAGATTATCGTCATTTTTATAGGATGCGGAATGGAATTGCATTTGATTTGGTTTAGCTTCTTTAAAAAAGTGGAGCAGAAAAAGCAGAGAATCTATATTAGAGCATTAATGTTCACTGTTAGTAGATTTCTTGAAAGGAGAAAAATATGCCCTTAACTAATACATTAAGAGTTCAAAGAGCAAAACTTGGAATAAACCAGGCTGAATTAGGTCAATTAGTTGGTGTATCCAGGCAAACGATCAGCTTAATTGAAAGAGGCGATTACAATCCTTCAATAACCTTGGTACTTAAGCTATGTAGAGTATTTGATGTGGCTGTGGAGGAAGTATTTTGTTATAAGGAGGACAAAGAGAATGAATAGGAAAACAATATTTAAGATGGTATTTTTAATGGGTATTGGTGGAGTAATAGGGATAATCCTTTCGTTGGGATTACTCAAACTACATCAACCTAATTATATTCGTAGTTTTGTTCAAATCGGAGATTTTTTTGTTAGAAATAGCTTAGCATTTTATATTGGATTGATTCTATGCTTATTTTTGCCAGCGGTATATCAATATGTGAAAGCTAAGAGAAATTATAATCAAATTAACATATCAGACGACAGAGCCGATGCTTATGAAAAAGCCGGTGAGGATTCATTTAATTTATCAATGCTAATTAATGGAGTGTTTTTAATACTGAACATGATGCTATTCGGAATGACTTTTGATAAAACCAGAGGTGATTTCTTACTTGTCATGTTTCTGTTTATGTTTAACGTCATATGCGCATCGGTATTAGAGATTGTGGCTATCAGATATATACAAAAAATGGATAACCGTTTAAAAGGTGAACCTACTTCTCTTCGATTTCATAAGGACTTTTTGGAAAGCTGTGATGAAGCTGAAAAACTTAGAATATATAAATGTGGTTACAACGCGTTTCAAGTATCAAAAAATGTATCTTTAGGATTTATAGTGATTACGATGATAAGCAATATTACATTGGAAACTGGTACATTCCCTATATTCATAAGCTGTATGATAATGCTGATCCAAGTGACTTCATACAATTATTATTCCTTCAGGCATTAGTCATTCTAGAGGAAGGAGGGAATGGCAGTATGAATTTTCATCAATATCGGTGTTGTGCTTATCGCGGGAGGAGTGCAAACTGGCATAACGGATAGGTAATCAAGCGAATTTATTGAATCATGTACAAAGGTTAAGGAGGGATTTTAGATCACAGATTAAGCAAAGTGCCCCGATTGTGGGAACACAAAAATTCACAGAAGAGGATAACGAAGACCACTGCCTGGATTGCGATAAGACCAAACGAATCAGCGAAAGCCGAAGCATATGAAATCACCAAGAGAATAATGAGAGGTAAACCAGTAACGGCTTTACAGAAGATGGACAAGGATGCACAAACAAAATATTGAGGCGTTTAAGAAATGATGGATTAAGCCTGCGGCAAAAATGCAAGGTCACTGGCTTTCCATTCCACATTGTCCGAAAGGCTTAGACATTGACACAGAAGAACCGTCCCCTTGTGTCGCTTGTGTCGTTGGTGTTTTTATATAATTGGCTACAAGAGCGCCGAAGCCCAGGCCATGAAGATGGAAAGGTGGGAATGCGAATACCACTGGCGTGATTATCACTATTTTAGGAGTTATCGGGGGAATTGGCTGCAGGAGGTACGAATTTGTTTACTACTAAATTCGATGCACTGAACCATCCTCACCATTTACAAGAATAACCTCTCCTTCTTGGAAAAATTTCGTTCCCACCTTCGTGCCTAAAACAGCGGGTATACCATATTCCCTCGCTACAATAGCCGCATGGGATAACGGCCCACCAGTATCCGCTACCACTGCAGCCACCATACCAAATAAAGGAGTCCAAGTAGGATCGGTATAAGGACAAACTAAAATGTCTCCTTTTTTTAGTTTTCCGAAATCAGAAACGCCAGTAATTATCCGCACTGGCCCTTTAGCCATTCCGGGGCTACCCGCCAGTCCTTTAAGGCTTTCTGAATTTACATTGCTATCCAAATTCCTATAAAGAGCTTTTTTCCATAAGGTTTGATTGACGGCATTTCTAATTTTCCGTACCTTTATCATTTGAATACAACTATTTCTATTAATTCTTCCTAAAAAAGCTTCCGTGATTTCTTCCACAGTAAGGAAAACGATGTCTTCCGCTCCATTTAGATATCCCCTCAAGACTAAGCGCTTTCCCAATTCATCGGTAATCTTCCGACCGACCGTAAATAAACTTTCTAAAGCAAACAAGGTATCCTCTCGTATAATGTGATTTTCTCTTGCTTTTAAGTAACTCCTTTCGAAGATTCGTCTTATAGGTCCTTTTAAACCAGCACTGAACGAATTTACCCATTGCTCATGTTTGTTCTTGCGCTCGATTTCAATTCCTTCCCTTTTCTCTAAGCACGTGTCTTGCAGGGCTGCATTAATAATTACTAAGAAACGGGCCGGATCTTCAAGCCATGAAGTTCCGCTAAACGGTTGATACATTTTCTCGGTACGGAAACCGTATTCCTTGAGAAATCGATCAACACCTAGTAAGAACTCGTTTCCCCCTGTTAGGCGAGAAAATACTTCTTTCATAGGCTTTCCAAAGAAGACATCCCTGTCTTCTTCGATAAAAGCCGTTCTTACTTCCGGATGTTGGTAGGCAAAAACTGCAAGCCGATTAATTTCTCGGTCGATCAAAGCCGTTTTATAATCCAAACCAGTCATTATTAGATCCGTTAAAACAGGTCGTTGACTTTTAGGAGTGAACAACTTCAAGATTAGGGATAGGGCAGTCATCGGTATGAGGTTAGCTTTAAATATATAATAAAACCTTAAGTCACAGACCTTACGTGCTAGGCCAAATATCTCCCTAAATTGTTCAAGCATTAATGACTCGTTTACTCCGGCTAGATCCTCCGCTATGACGCCATCGACAAAAGGTTTGATGTTTTTCCCATAGGTGTTATGCCAGTGGTCAGTTGTTAACGCGTTTTTCCGAAAGAGCTTGAAAGGTATCGATAAGGTTCGGACGGAGGGCCGTATTTTAGGCGGATTTAATCTTAAGTCTCCATCCTCACTCAGCGTCATAATTTCCGTAGCCTGGGAGACATTTCCTAAGTCAGCCACCGAGTCCAGTAAGGATTGATAACTTATTGTAACTACCGAATAATCCAGCGGTGTAGGAGCTTCCGGATAGTGTTCTAAAATATCATCAATCATAAACTGCTGAAGTCTACTCAATTTTCCGGAAACCAGACTATCCTTTATACTAATATCCTGTTTAAGCGTAGTAACTGGTCTAGCCTGCAATAGGTAAAGTTTTCCTTGAAAGAATGCCCATTCAATATCCATAGGTGTGTTATAGTGTTCTTCGACCCTACACACTAATTTGCCTAATTCCTTTAATTGCTCGGCAGAGAGAGAAAATCGTTCCCTTAATGCCATTGGTACATCAATGAGTTGATTGTTTCCGCCCGGTTCCTTTATTAGCTGTTTCTCTTTTAACCCAAGTGTCCTTTCAACAAGAGAAAGATCCTTTTTGGCAAGAACAAAGGAGTCCGGTGTTACCGTACCGGCAACTATTGTTTCCCCCAGTCCGTAGGATGATGAAATAAGTATCTGTTCCAGTTTCCCATTCAATGGATTTACCGAAAACGCTACTCCCGCGACTTCAGAATCAACCATCAATTGGATGACTACCGAAAGAAAGACTGTTTTATGGTCAAAGCCCTGTTTTTGCCTATAAGCCATGGCCCTAGCCGTCCACAAAGAGGCCCAACAACGTTTAACATGGTCCAGTACATTTTTTTCTCCCCGAACATTGAGATAGCTATCCTGCTGTCCAGCAAAACTAGCGTCCGGCAAATCTTCAGCAGTAGCGGATGAACGTACGGCAACCAGTGCTCCCTCAGGTTGTATTTCCCCGCTCAGGCTTAAGTATGCTTTGCTAACTTCGATTTGTAAGTCATCGAATACAGCGCTCTGCAGAATCATTGTTCTTATTTGTCCAGCCTTTTCTTCGACATCATCCAGTTTACCCCACTCAACACTGTCTAACACTAAATGGATCTTCTCTTCAAGGCCAGCGACCGTCTTTTTATACGCCTCCACGCTTATGCAAAATCCTCCAGGAACGGGAAAATCATCTTTTACCAGTTCTCCAAGATTAGCACCTTTACCACCTACAAGAGCAAGTGAATTTTTGTCCAGTTCATCGAACCAATAGATATACCGATTCTTCACTATGCCGCCTCCTTAATTATTTTGAAAAGGCTTAATTCGGGAATTTTCCCGGTCGGTTATAACGGAACCTTTGAAACGATTGCCGATTATGGCCCCCAATACTGAAAGTAGGGCCAGGACCAAGAAAATTACCAAAAACTTACCGGTCGTTCCAGTGGTTCGGTCTAACCCACCCGTAGCAGTAAGTAACCCTGTAATAAGGGGAATCCCAATCGCTCCTCCGAGATTACGGGATAGCTGTACTAGACCAGCTGCGACACTTCTCCGATTCTCCGCCACCGAGTTCTGAGCCGGTAACAAAAAGAGCGCTATAGTTATACCTAAGCCAAAACCGCTAATCAAGTTTAATAGAGCCATAAGAAAATTCGAAACATCGATTTTGCTTGTAAAAGCAAGCAAAGTAAACCCCATGGTTACCACTGTCCAGCCACCTGTGGCTAACCTGGCATAACTGAACGTTTGAGATAACTTGCCGCTTACAATCCCACCTAGACCTGTTCCTAACGTAAAGAGAAGTAAAAGTTTTCCTCCCTGAAGGGAAGTCCCCCCCCATAACCCCTGTCCATAGATCGGTAAAACTGCTATTGTTCCATACATGACTGCCCCCAATAAAAAGGCACTTACCAAGGATACTAGAACATTTTGTGTTTTTAATAAGTCCAGTGAAACAACAGGGTCAGGGTGGCGTTTCTCCTGCCTGAAAAAAGCCGTAAAAAATCATTCCAGCTAGACCAAAAAGTAATAAGGTTAATAAGGGCTTTCCTTGCCAATCAACCGAATTTCTTAGTGCTTGAATAAACATCGACAGTTCCAATCCCTAATAATAGACCGCCTGCCCAATCGATCTTAGCAAAATCCGATGCACTGGAAGGCTTTAATAATTCGGACAAACCCCTTTCTACAAAGATCGAAGCTAATATTCCAACAGGAAGCACGGCAAAAAAGGACCACTGCCAGCCAAAATTATCTGTGATATAACCGCCTAGTAAAGGCCCCATCAAATTAGCTAGGATCTGAACTACAGCTAAAATACCCAGCATTTTTCCCCGCTGTTCAATAGGGAATAGGTCACTTATGATTGCAATAGCTGCCGGTGCGATAGCGCCAGCGCCCAAACCTTGAAACGCCCGATAAATCACAAGCTCGGTCATTGAATCTGCAGTCCCGCTTAAAGCTGAACCAATTAAGAAGACAAGCATACCCCCTAAATAAAAACGTTTTCTCCCGTATAAATCAGCTAACTTGGCAAATATCGGAATAGTAACAGTTGAGGTCACCATATACCCACTAAAGACCCAACTGTAAAGTTGGGCACCCCCAAGTTCGCCAACCACTTGCGGTAGCACAGTGGCTAGAATGGTCTGCATCATAATGGATGCGGACATCCCCAGGAGAATTCCTATAAACGCCATATCAAACGTTCCCCCTGCTCACTCTCTGTTCAAGTGACTCTATTCTATTTTCTGTCTGGTTTGTATTCCTCTTAAGATTATTTTGGTCCTGGCGAGTAGTTCTAGCTGCAAAGAATTCTCTAGTTGGTCTTGTACCCACTGGTAAAGAGTGAAGAAATACATGCCGGCAATGATCTCAGCTGCATGCTTAGGCTCAGCATTATTAACAAATTCGCCCTGTACCTGTCCTTCGCTCACAAGGCCCTCAATGACCGATATAAATTCCTGCTGGTTTTGTTTCTCCTGCTCAACATCAGAGAACATTTGAACAAACGTGTTTCTTAGCACTAGTTCTGTAATTTCCTTGTTCTCCTCATTAACTTGGCCAAACACCTCTAGTAAACAAATGATCTTTTCTTGGGCGCTGCTAAGGAGACTGAACTCTTTTTGAAGCAACACTTCAGCCAGTTCCACTCGCTGTCGACCAAGTTCAGACAATATTGCATCCTTGGTAGGGAAATGATTAAAAAATGTACCTTTGGCCACATCAGCTTTGGCTACGATTTGTTCAACAGTTGTATCGTCATAGCCCTGCTTTAAGAAGAGTTTCATTGCTGCTTCGAAGATCAACCCTCTGGTTTGAGTTTTCTTCCTTTCCTGCCGGTTTGGTTCTTTTGTCATCAATAATCCACCTCATTATATTATTATATCAACCCAGTTATAATGACCATGGTATACAAATATACCATGGTCATTATATACCTTCCCTTATTTACCTGCAAGCTCTAATTTTGGTATCACTGACCAAACCGTTATAAAACTTTGTTATTTATTTCCCATTGACCCCCGTAACCCCGGGGGGTATAATGAGCATGGGCCTAAGCAAGGGAGCTTTCAGTTCAAGCCCGAAATGGAATTGGAAATAAAGTTTGCATTTAGGTGTCAAACTATCATTTACTAGCGCAAATGGAGGAATAATTCTATGACAAAAAAGGTACTCATAGTCGGAGGCGTAGCTGGGGGAGCTTCCGCAGCCACGCGACTTAGAAGACTTGATGAAAAAGCCCAGATCATTTTGTTTGAAAGAGATGAATATATTTCTTTTGCCAACTGCGGTCTTCCCTATTACATTGGTGAAACTATTAAGGAACGAGAGAAACTTCTCGTCCAAACACCTGAGGCTATGAAAGCCCGGTTTAACGTTGATGTGAGGATCAATAGTGAAGTGGTTGGCATCGACACAGAAAAGAAAAGCGTGACTGTCAGAAGTAAGGATCAAGGGATCTACGAAGAATCTTATGATGATCTCGTATTATCACCCGGGGCCAAAGCTCTCCGACCCAATATCCCGGGGATAGACAGTTCGAAAATATTTACTTTGAGAAATATTCCGGACACAGATAGAGTCAAGGCCTATGTTGATCAAAAGGGCACCAATAGCGCCATAGTAATTGGTGGAGGTTATGTCGGAGTTGAAATGGCTGAAAATCTGATAGAGAGAGGATTGAAGGTCACGTTAGTCGAAGCCGCTCCCCATATTTTAGCTCCTTTTGATTCAGACATGGTGGTCATGGCTGAAAAGGAATTAGCCGAAAATGGCTTGGATCTAATTCTAGGTGACGGAGTTAAAGCCTTCAAAGAGGTTGGCAGCCAAGTCGAAGTAACCTTGAACAGCGAAAAAGTGGTAACTTCCGATCTCGTCATTTTGGCCATTGGCGTAGTTCCTGACACTGCCTTTTTAAAAGACTCGGTAATAAGGTTAGGTTCGAAAGGGCATATCATCGTTGATGAAAAAATGCAGACCAATGTAAAGGGTGTTTACGCAGTAGGGGATGCCATCGAGGTTGTCGACTTTATTACCGGAGAAAAGGCGGCTATCCCTTTGGCGGGACCGGCCAATAAGCAGGGGCGAATCGCAGCGGATAATATTGCGGGTTTGAATTCCATTTATAAGGGCACTCAAGGAACCTCGATCCTTAAAGTTTTCAGCTTGACGGCGGCCAGCACGGGAGCCAATGAGCGAAGTCTGCAAAAAGCCAATATACCTTATCGGGTTGTCTACGTTCATCCTGTGGCTCATGCATCCTATTATCCGGCTGCTTTACAGCTGACCTTGAAACTGATTTTTAATGATGAAGGTCGAGTGTTGGGAGCACAGGGAATTGGTTATGATGGCGTTGACAAACGAATTGATGTTATTGCGACTGTCATCCGCTTAAAAGGAACAGTAGACGACTTAGCCGAATTGGAGTTAGCCTATGCTCCGCCATTCTCATCAGCCAAAGATCCGGTAAATATGATTGGATTTTCAGCTCAAAACGTGCTGTCAGGAAGAACTCGTGTAGCAGCCTGGAAGGATGTGGAGTCGTCTGAACTTAAGGATTCAATCCTTCTGGATGTGAGAACGGAAGAGGAATATAACAATGGACACTTACCCGGTTCCGTCAACATTCCCTTGGACAATCTAAGAGACAGAATGGGCGAGTTAGACAGGAATAGACCGATAATAGAATACTGTCAAGTGGGCTTAAGAGGCTATATAGCCGACAGGATCTTGAGTCAAAATGGCTATAATGTCTTAAATATTACCGGCGGCTATAAAACGATTTCGCTGCAAGAATTCCTGCCTCAAAACCCAGGCTCTGAGAGCCAGTATGACCATCCGGGATCCCATGAAGTGGATACCCCTAATGGGCATTTTGATAAAAGTATTGATGCTTGCGGGCTATGTTGTCCTGGACCATTGATGCAAGTAAAAGCTGCTATGGATCCTTTAAAGCAAGGTCAAATACTCAAGATTTTGGCCTCTGATCCAGGCTTTTATGAGGATATTAAAGCTTGGAGTAAACGAACCAATAATCAACTGATAGACGTAGCTAAGGCCGGAGGAGTTATTACAGCCTTCATAAAAAAAGGTGCTCTAAGGGACTCAGTTCAGCAAGAGCCGCAAGGTGTAGCGTTAAAGGATAATAAGACAATAGTGGTCTTTAGCGGAGATTTGGACAAGGCTATAGCCTCCTTCATTATCGCCAATGGAGCTGCGTCCATGGGAAAGAAAGTTACGATGTTTTTCACCTTTTGGGGATTAAATATTTTGCGTAAACACGAAAAGGTCAGTGCTCAAAAGGGCTTTATGGATAAGATGTTCAGCATGATGATGCCGAGGGGCAGCAAACGGCTTAAGTTATCGAACATGAATATGCTGGGCATGGGTGGAAAAATGATCAGAAAAGTTATGAAGGACAAAAATGTTTCTTCCTTGGAAGAGCTTATCAGTGCAGCAATGTGCAATGGAGTAGAGGTCGTAGCCTGCCAAATGTCGATGGATGTCATGGGTCTAAGACAAGAGGAACTTTTGGACGGCGTTAAAATTGGCGGAGTTGGTTATTATTTAGGAGAAGCAGAGGATTCAAACGTTAATTTATTTATTTAAACCTACCAAAGCCTTCTAGTCATTATTCGTCAAAAGCTAAGCCCGGAGATTTTTATCTCCGGGCTTTCAACATTGCAATATGCATAAGGAGATAGGTAATCAGTCCGGAGCACAGAATAACTAAAAGGTCGGCTGGTGAGAAGGGAATTGTCTCTAGGGATTCAAAGAAGAATCCCTTGCCATAGATGAAGAGAACCCCATCCATCAGTACCAGCTCCCCCATATACATGAGGAGTGTTGTCAAGGAGGCAAATAAGGCAGGTATGATCTTTGAGAACAGTTTCCTTTTTCCATAAAACATCGTGCCGGAATAAATACCGATGGTGATGCCGAAGATTGTAAAGAATACAGACATTAGCAGGGCGGATAAGGATGAAATATGGAGCGTGCCATTTCTGTAAAAAGCGGTAAAACAGGCGAAAATGCAAAGACTAATGAATAACAAAGCGGAAATCCCTTGAGCAATCATCAAATGCTTTTTAGAAAAATTCTGTTCTCTGATCATTTTTCCAAAACCATAGATCACATTCAGCACGACAAGTATGATGACAATAGCAATAAGGTAGAAGTGAAATTTGAAAGCCGGATTATTCGCTGCATAGATAGGTTCGCCGATAGAGCGGAGGACCTCCGGGGTTGCCATGCATAAGCTTAATTGCCAAGATTCAAGGGGCATTTCCACATAGCCTTCGATTACTTTAATTTGTTCAAAGCCATATTCAAAAGCGAAGAATAATAGAATTCCCAAAACTGAAACCACCGGCAGAGTATATCTTTTCCATAGCTTAAAGAGCAGGGGCATGAGTGCGGCCGAGGCAATTAAGGCAATACATATAGGGGTGTAAGGAATAATATATTTTTGATAATCAACCATATTGATAAAACCATGTTGTAAATAATTGCCCAGAGTTACAAAACCCATGTATAGGGGGTAAATAGAGGCTAAGAAAAGGATAGACAGTGACAGTATATAGAATTTTTTATAGTTCATAAGTGTTCACCCTGAAATGCGCTTTGGTTGCTTGTCTGGCTGAGATGTTTTGGCTGTCTTCATAGACGGCTTTTATGTATTGATAGTTTAAGTCACCGGAAGAGACTGTAAAGCATTCTGTCTTACCGTCAAGCCAAAATACACCGTTCTTATCAACCCAGAAGCTTTTAACCCCTTTTCCCTTATAGGAAAAATTCACATGAAAGGCAGTTGCCGGATCCATTTGTTTAGCAGTTCTTTTAAAGCTGAGAGAGTTGAAGTGACTAAGCAAGTTATCGACGACCTCTTGATCCGCTCCAAACATTGCATAACTGGAAAAGCCATAACCTATGGTAACATTGTCTGCCTTCAGCAGGTTGTTGCTGTCCGGCTTTGTACATGTCGTCAGCAACAAGAAAAGAATCAGAATTATTAAGAAAACTCGTTTCAAAGAAGCACCTCCTAAACAGTGGCGTTGGTGATCATGATGATAGCAATTGAGATTACCAAGGCAGCAATGCAGAGTGAAGAAAAGAGAGTAAGCTTTTTGTAGGATAAGATCGTTTCGATGCGCAGCTTTGTTTTTGTTCCGCCAAATGCCGACGCGAAGAAAGCTTTGCCTGAAGCGCAGGTGAGTATGGTTAGGGCGTACTCCTTGGTTTGCCGTTCATTGAGGTTTTTGAGAACCTTTGCATCACAGGCCAGTTCCATATCGGCAAAAAAGTATTTTAGGAATACCCAGCATAGTGGATTGAACCAATGAATGCAGGCCGTCAGCAAGGCTATGGCCCGTAATAGATTGTCTCTGCGCGCAATATGCACCTGTTCATGCAGAAGGATATAGTCTAGATCTCCAGCAGCTATCTGGGCAGGGATAAGGATTTTTGGCTGAATAATACCATAGACAGCCGGAGCGGTAATTTTGTCTGATTTATAAATATTGCCGCTTATAAGCTTTGCTGTCTTGAACTCTGATTTGGTAAAGAAGTAGAGCAGTACTAAGATTAGAATGACAGCACAGGAAACTATAATCCAAATCAGGGATGCGACATTAAATAGGTTTTTAAGCAAGTCGGTTTTGTATTCGAGAGGGAAATATTGATTGGCAGCCATTATACTATTGCTGGTTGTGATCTGAGGCAGTTCCTGGCGGATAATCACTGTTTTGGTGGTGAACTTAGAAATTAGGTTAAGCAGGCTGTATTGATTAGCAATTCCAAAAGGCAGCCAGAACCTGATCAGAGGAAGAAGCCATAAGACATAGACTGCAAAACGAGGTAGAATCTTAAGTTTGCGCATTGACAAAACAAGCAATCCGGCAACACTGCCGATGATACTCATATTAAGTACCCAGTAAAACAGTTCAGCGAGCATGGACTACCTCTTTTCTATCAGTTTTTTCAACATCTCCAGCTCATCCTCAGAAAGGTCATCTTCTATGAAGGAGGCGAAAAAGGCTTTTTTAGAGCCGTTGTACAACTTGTCGATAAGGCTTTGGGTTTCAGCCTTTCGTACCTCTGCTTTTTGGACAAGGGAAGTACAGATAAAATTCGGTTCAGTCCGTTTGAGGGCATTTTTATCCATCAGTTTTTTAATAATGGTATACGTTGTATTCTTATTCCAACCGATTGTTTCAGCCGCGATAAGAGAGATTTCTTTGGCGGATACCGGCTCCTTATCCCACACAATGTCCATAATTTTGAGTTCGCTGTCAAAAAGCTTAACCAATGCCAAAAATAAAACCTCCAGACTATTATAGTAGTATAGATACATACTACTATAATAGTCTGGAGGTGTAAAGATTATTTTGATGTTTATGATGTTTATGATGATTAGGGACTAGACATGGCGCCTTTTTGTTTTATTTTGGAATATTCAAGCATCAATGAAGGAAAACAAGTAAAAATGTGGAACAAACTATAAGGAACTTTTTTTTTATTACGTTTCAGAAAGTATAACTTTAGGGTGCTCTTTCACTCATGTCATCCTGAGCGCAGCGAAGGATCTAGATCCTTCAGTCGTACCTCCTTCAGGATGACATAGACCTTGAGTTGCTTTCATAGCAAAGACATGTATAGTAAAAAGACGCGTAGCGTTTTCCTTAAATTGTCTTTGAAGAACGGGATTTCGAGAGTTTATTAAGTATGAGGTGAAACCTATGTTAAATAATGTAAATTCTTTAAAACAATTTTTTGAACCTGAATCAATAGCTATTATTGGAGCTTCAAGTGATACAACTAAACCTAGCTCAAAACCACAGGTTTCGCTGATAAACAGAGGATATAAAGGTAAGATTTATCCTGTTAACCCAAACTATAAAGAACTATTTGGCCAAAAATGTTACCCATCCTTGGCAGATATACCTGGTAAAGTGGAATTGGTCATAATCTCAATACCTGCTCATGGGGTCTATGCCGCTCTGGAACAGTGCATTGCCAAGGGTGTTTGTGCAGCAGTCATCTTTAGTTCGGGATTTGCAGAAATCGGTTTAGAAGGGCGTGTACTTCAGGAAAAAATAACAGCGTTGGCTAAGGAGTCCGGTATTCGACTGTGTGGACCTAATAGCGTAGGGTTGATTAATACCATTAACGGAGTCATGGCTTCTTTTGCTCATATTGTCGATATACCAGACGTTGCTTCAAAATCTATAGGGTTTGTCACCCAGAGCGGTGCTTATGGTGTCTTGATCTATGCAGAGGCTCTTGCCAACGGTGTTGGGTTTAATTATTTCGTTAGTGTGGGCAATGAAGCGGACACGGAATTTGCTGATTTTTTAGAATATATGATTCATGATAACGCAACCAAGCTGGTAGGGGGGTATCTTGAGGGCGCGAGAGATGGGGCTAAACTACGTAGAGTGGCTGAAGAAGCAGCGAAACTTCAAAAACCCGTAATGATTATGAAAGTGGGGCGAAGTAAAGTTGGAGCAAAGGCTGCCTCCTCGCATACCGGGTCTCTGGCAGGGGTTGACCAGATCTATGATGGTTTCTTTAAACAAACAGGGATCATCAGAATTGATGGGTACGAAGAGATGATTGCTTTTGCCCCATTAATTTCAGCAGGCCGGTTACCCCAGGGAAAAAAAGTTGCCATAGTGAGTATTTCCGGTGGTATCGGAGTTACTCTAGCCGATGCGTGCGAGGGGCTGGGTTTAACCCTTCCCATGCTTAAAGAAAGCACAATGGCCAAGATGAAAGAGGTTCTTCCTTTCTTTGCATCCGCCCAGAACCCCATCGATATGACAGGTAAGTTCATGACTCATCCACACATACTATTGACCTGTTTAAATTCTTTACTTGAGGATGATAACATAGATATTATTTTTGCAAACTTTGAATTGTTTGAACCATACGGAGTTGAAATTGCCCAAGGAATTATTGATATTTATAATTCTACAGGTAAGACCATAGTCCTTAATCCCTGGGTTTACCCTGGAACTGACGAAGGCGAAGGGGTCAGAGAACTGCGGAGGGCCGGGTTGCCTGTGTTCTTTAATCCAACCCTGACAGTTCGAGCACTAGCTCAGATGGCTGATTATGCAGAGTTTCTACGTAAACGGAAAAATAGTGACTATCAGATACCGGTTATAACTCGAGGGGAAAGAAGCAAAGTTGATTTGAATGGCTTTGAAGGTGTTTTAAGCGAAGGGATGTCTAAGAACCTTCTAGCCAGTTTCGGCATTCCGGTTACAAAGGAAAGCTTGGCCCAAAATGAGGATGAGGCTGCTTTTATGGCTGGTCAGATAGGATATCCAGTCGTTCTCAAGGTGGATTCACCGGATATTCCGCACAAAACCGAAGCAAATGCTTTAATGCTTAATCTGTCCACGGAAGAAGACGTAAGAAGGGCGTACAAGATTGTACTGCAAAATGCGAAAAAACATAAGCCGGATGCTAGGATTAACGGGGTGTTAGTACAGGAAATGTTGTCGGAGGGTATAGAAGTAATTATTGGAGTTACTAGGGACAAAGTATTTGGTCCAACCATTATGTTTGGCTTGGGCGGAATTTACGTAGAAGTGTTAAACGATGTTTCCTTCCGGTTAGCGCCACTCAGTCCAGGAGATGCCCTGGATATGGTCAAAGAAATTAAGGGTTTCGGGCTGCTCAAGGGAGTAAGAGGAAAGCCACCTGCCGATCTAGATGCGCTTGTGGATGTAATTATGAAGGTATCTGCCATGGTAACGGAACTGAAGGATCGAGTTGAAGAGCTGGATATCAACCCCTTAATAGTTTATCCTGAAAAAATGGGTGTTAAGGCTGCAGATGCTATGGTAGTTCTACGAAAGTAAGTATGGTATCGATTTTTTATCCGTATTCGAAAGCGGCCCTCTTATATCCGTGCAGGAAAAGAGAGGACGGCCAATACGGGTTTTTAATATACTTTGATTGTGAAGAGGTGATGGTATGGAGTGGCTCAGTTGCCTGAATGAAGCGATAAACTACATGGAGGAACACTTGGAGGATGAAATCGACCTGGAGCGCGTCGCGCAGATCGCCCGTTGTTCGTCGTTTCATTTTCAGCGTATGTTTTCTTATCTTGCGGACCTACCTCTTTCAGAGTATATCCGCAGGAGGAAGATGACCAGAGCGGTATTCGATTTGCAAAACAGCGATGAAAAAATTATTGACATTGCGCTTAAATATGGATATGAATCCCCGACGGCTTTCAACCGTGCTTTTCAGAGTGTTCACGGTATGGCCCCGTCCGTCGCAAGAGCAGAAGGCGTTAAGCTGAAAGCCTATCCACCCATCAGCTTCAAAATAACGATCAAAGGAGAGGCTGAGATGAACTATCGAATCGAGAAAAAGGGCGCATTTAAAATTGCAGGTGTCAGAGAGCACTATTCCATGAACATTGAAGAATCCTTCGCCAAGGTGCCGCTGTTTTGGCAAAAGACAGTGCAAAGCGGCGTTATTCCGAAACTCTGCACCCTAATGAACCGGGAGCCGAAGGGCATCCTTGGGGTAAGCACGTGCATGAACGGTAAGGATTTCGATTATTACATTGCCGTGGCTACCGATCAGGAAACGCCAGAGGAAATGGCGGAGTATCATATTCCAGAATGTACATGGGCTATCTTTGAATGTATCGGGGCCATGCCCGCCGCTATACAAAATCTGCAAAAGCGTATTGTGAGCGAATGGCTGCCCAATTCCGGTTACGAATACGCCAATGCTCCCGATATCGAAGTCTATTTTGAAGGGAATCAACAGGCGGAGGACTACCGATGTGAAGTCTGGCTACCCGTTGAAAAGAAGCAATAGCCGAACAATGAGGGGCAGCAGGCAAAAAAACCTTGACAGGAGACCAATAAAAAAGTTATTGACTTTTTTAAATTCTTAAACTATAATGACAAAAATTAATACACTAAGCTATGAAGAAAAATAGTACCTGTTTTAGATGTCTAGAGAGAAGATGGTTGGTGAAAATCTTCGTGAAGAAACAGGGAAGCCGTTTCTGAGCTGTTTAGCCGAATGATATCTGTCCAGTAAGCTTTACCGGAGTTCCGTACGTTATAACGGAAGCGGCATTATATGCCGTTAGAGAGCAGAGTAACCTCTGAATTTAGGTGGTAACACGGATTTGTTAATTCGCCCTAAGCTGATTAAATCAGCTTAGGGCTTTTATAATTTGTAGGCTTCGGCCTATCGAGGCAAAGAAATAAAAAACCGCCTTTCGTTAAAGCAGAAAGTTATTCAACCACCTGTTTGGCAGATGATAATTTTTGAAAGTGGGGGATTTTAATGAAAACATTTAATATGTCAAAAAAGCTGGATTATGTCTGTTATGATGTACGTGGGCCTGTGCTTGAGGAAGCTGAGCGCATGCGCAGTCAAGGCCTCGATATTTTGAGTTTAAATATCGGCAACCCTGCCCCCTTCGGATTTAAGGCTCCCGGAGAGATCATTCATAAGATGACCGAAAATCTGCACAATGCGGAAGGATATTCGGATTCAAAGGGTATTCTTTCAGCCCGTGAAGCCATCGTAAATTATTGTGAATATAAAAAAATACCCCAGGTTGGTGTAAATGATGTCTATACTGGAAATGGTGTCAGTGAGTTAATTCTTATGGCTATGCAGGGACTGCTCGACAACGGAGATGAGATTCTTGTTCCCGCCCCCGATTATCCGCTGTGGACGGCGGCTATTACATTGTCAGGGGGAAAAGCCGTCCATTACATCTGTGATGAGCAGTCTGAATGGTATCCGGATATCCAAGATATCAGCAGGAAAATAACCTCAAAGACGAAAGGCATTGTTATTATTAATCCAAATAATCCCACCGGTGCGTTGTATTCAACGGAATTATTGGAACAGATTGCAGAACTTGCCCGACAGCACAGTCTGATTATTTTTTCTGACGAAATATATGACCGTCTTGTGATGGATGGCTATCAGCATACTTCCATTGCTTCATTGGCTCCCGATTTATTAGTTGTAACCCTGAACGGCCTTTCAAAATCCCATATGATTGCCGGATTTCGCTGCGGATGGATGTGCCTAAGCGGAGACAAATCCCACGCTCGCGGCTATATTGGCGGGTTAAACATTTTGTCATCCATGCGGTTGTGTTCAAATGTACAATCCCAGTATGTCATTAAAACAGCCCTTTCTGACATCCATACATGCGACGAAACTCTTTTACCCGGAGGACGGATCTATGAGCAGCGGGATTATATCGTTAATGCCTTAAACAATATTCCTGGTCTTCAGGTGATTAAACCTAAAGCTGCCTTCTATGTCTTCCCCCGGATTGATATCAAGCGGTTTAATATATCGGATGATGAAAGATTCATCCTGGATTTTCTTCATGAAAAACATATCCTTATGGTTCATGGGCGTGGATTTAACTGGCCAATGCCTGATCATTTCCGTATCGTCTATTTGCCTAAAATCGAGGAATTAAAAATTGCCTGTGACCGCCTGGGCGATTTTCTGGAGGGTTATCGGCAGGCCTGATTAACTTTTCGGTAGGGCTTACCAATGAACAAGGTACGCCACACATACATTTTCCGCAGGTATCCCCTATACCAATTGGATATACTGGCACAAGCTTATCGTAAATTTGTTGATTACACCTCGTCCGATCACAAAACAGCTGATCAGTTCCTATTTGAAAGGCATTATTGACACATCTTTCTACACATTTTTTACATGTCCCATTATACTTGTACAGACAATATTCGTCCTCTGTTCGCGGCGTCGGCAACAACGCTAAATTGGTTACTACACTCCCTAATCTGCCACAACATCCGCTCCTAGTTATAAACATGTTATGGATCCCGAATTTACCAATTCCCGCAATATAGGCGACATGTCTATGCGACCAGTCACTAATCAGTTTTTCTCCGTCATAATTATAGGTAGCAGGAAGTAATGAGGACACATATCCCTTTTGTGATAGTTTTTCGAATAGGTATTTATTTAAGTCATCAATTAAATTATTGGTTTCAATGCTAGAAATATCCCACTCCCTAGAACTCTCTTCTCCATGAGTATTACTTTTAACAACCTCCTTGGAGAGCGGTAAAAAGAAAGCTATGACTGATCTGGCATCTGGAACAAGGTCCGAAGGAAGTGCATGCTTTGGACCAATTAATTCCTTTAATTTCGGAAACAACAAATCCTGAGCATCGGCGAACCCGATGACAGGATCTCGCCAATCAAATTCAGTGCCTTTTAAGTCATGATAGTTTCTAACATATTCTGTAATCAGATCAGTGATCTCTTGGTTTACTTTAACCCCTTCACCCGTCAACTGTACCGCCCCTTTCTGGTTCACACTTCCAAACCTTCAAATTGCATATTATAGTAATGAGCATAGATTCCCGACTGTTCAATGAGTTGTTTGTGACTGCCTCTCTCTTGAATGCCTTGATCAGTGACGACGATAATTTCGTCGGAATTTTTAATGGTACTTAATCTATGAGCAATCACGATTGTCGTTCTGTTTTGGGATAGTTTCTGCAGTGATGTTTGGATATATCGTTCACTGTCATTATCCAGAGCGGAGGTAGCTTCATCTAAAATCAAAATGGGGGGATTTTTCAAGAACACTCGGGCGATGGAAAGCCTTTGCTTTTGGCCGCCTGAGAGTCTGACCCCTCGTTCTCCTACATAAGTGTCATAGCCCTCATCAAGGGACACGATAAACTCGTGAATATTGGCTTTTTGGGCTGCTTCAATAATTTCTGATTCTGTGGCGCCTGCTTTGCCGTAAGCAATATTTTCTTTGATAGAACCGTCAAACATATAGACATCCTGCTGCACGATGCCAATAGCATTTCGCAAAGATTCTAAAGTGACATCCCGGATATCCTTGCCGTCAATGGTTATGGAACCGGAGGCCACATCATAAAATCTGGGCAGCAGAGAACATAAGGTGGTTTTCCCGCCTCCGGAAGGTCCCACCAAAGCAATGGTTTGTCCGGCGCCAATAGTGAGGCTGACATTATCTAAAACCTTAGCATCATCGTTATAACGAAAGGATACGTTTTTATACCGGATCTCTCCCTTTACGTCAGTTATGGGTATGGCATCGTCCTTGTCCACGATATTCGGCTCTGTGTCCAATACTTCAATAAACCGCTTAAACCCGGCGTACCCCTTTTGAAAGGATTCAGTATAGTTGATTAAGACATTAATGGGGTTAATAAAGAGGTTAATGTAAAGTACATAAATGGCCAGATCTGAAATTTCTAATGAGCCATCGGCAATGAATAGTCCGCCGGAAACAATAATGACAACATAGAGAAGCCCTTCAAAGAAAGAATTCCAGGCATGAAAACCGCCCATTAGATGATAAATCTTTACTTTGGAGTCTAAGAATTGGTGATTGCTTTTTCTGAATTTCTTCTGTTCAAGGTTTTCGTTGGCAAAGGACTTGACAACTCTGATTCCAGCTAGACTGTCTTGCAGACCGGAGTTGACAGCGGCGATTTTTACACGGCTGTCAGCAAAGCTGGGGGCCATTTTAACATTCTTATAAATTGTAAACAATACCATGATTAAGGTAACTCCCAGCAGGATCAAGGTCATTTTGACATTAATTAACATTAAGAGAGCAAAGGAACCAATGATCTTAAGGGTGGATATGAAAACGTTTTCCGGTCCGTGATGTGCCAGCTCGGAGATATCAAAGAGGTCTCCTACTAGCTTGGACATCATTTCACCGGTGTTGTTCTTATCATAGTATGTGAAAGACAGTTTCTGAAAATGATTAAAAAGATCCCTTCTCATATCGGTTTCCATCTTGGCTCCCATGATGTGGCCCCAGGAAATAATGAAATACTGACAAAAATATTTAAGTACATACATCGCCAGTAAAGCCAAGCCGATAAATCCTATGGAGTGCAGGATTGTTTCCTTGTCTTGGGTAAATAAATTTTTAGCAAGGTAATTAAGTATTTGGGGGAAGGCCAGGTCAATGGCGGAAACAATGATGGCACAAAACATGTCAAAGTAAAAAAGGAATTTGTAGGGTTTATAATAGGCTATAAATCTCTTAACGATATTCATTTGCGGAATGCCACTTGCCTTTCTGTTTGTTGCTTTAGACAATATTAACATACTAAGATCGATAAGCAATTCTGAATACTTTCCGCAGATGCTATGGTTGTTCTACGAAGGAGAACCCAGAGATTGTGAAACATCCAAATGAAGGAGTCGTAAATAGTTGCTGCTTTTCCCAAGGGGTGCAGGGTAATTCTAAGCCTTGTCGAATTTGTTTCTTGAGTAATGTTACTTAAAGAATTCCAGGTTGAAGGAAAATTGTGAAATGAAAAAAAGAAGTTTAATTCTTCAGTTGTTCATTATGCTGTTTATTATTCTCCAATGCCTCATTACGTTTTTGGCTTTTTCGACCTATAAATATTCGGAATCAGTTATCCTCAAAGAGGTGATTCAGCTGAACACTAATATGCTTCAACAGATTGCCATCAGGATCAATCAGGAATTAAAGGATGTTGAAGTTCTAGCCAGCCGCATAGCCTATGATACAAGTATTATTGAATCACTGAAAAAAAGCTCAGGCGGAGAGAGTGCCAACAAGGAACAGCTGCTGAAAATTGAAGGAATTATGTCGGGTTACATCTGGTCTTATCGAAGTACGGCCATGCTCATCGACGCCCATTTGATCGATAAGCGCGGCAATACCTACTCCACCTCCTATTCCATGTCATCCAATCAGGAGAGTGACTTAGCAACCTTTGACAAAGCACTGGAAAATGCCCAGGATAGTGAAATTTTTCCCATCAAGTCTTACGTTACTGCCACAGGGGGATATAATTATTATTTCCAGGTAGCCAGAAAAGTTGAAGCCTATATTTCCAAACAAAACTATGGGGTGCTCTTGTTAAACGTCAATGAAAAACTACTGGATGATAATTATATTCGTTTGACGAATGAAGAAAAGGATTTCTTTATTGTTGACCAGGATGGGTTGATCATTTCTCACAAGGAGAAAGACAAAATCACTGAAAAACTAAATAGCTTTGTTGAAGCCAATAGCAAAAATAAGTTGGATAACTATTATTTGAAAGATGATAAGCTCTTCATTTTTCAACCGATTAGCGCTTACGGCTGGTACATTGTTGAGTCTGTTTCGTTAGAAAGTGCCATGATGCCTCTCAAAAAAATTGAGCTGTTTTTAATTGTTTTTGGGATTTTATGCATTTTACTAACTGGCGTGGTACTAAGCGCTGTAGGAAGAAAAATTGCGGAACCGTTAAGTTTACTCACCAATAAAATGACTGAATTCAACCACGGTAATCTTTCCATTCAAATTGAGGATAGTGCCTATAAAGAGTTTTCGGAAATCTCCATTTCCTTTAATGAACTGATTCAGCGGGTGAATTTTTTGCTTAAAGAAAACGTCAACAATGAACGACAAAAACGCTTGCTGGAGCTTGATTTTTTGCGAGCTCAAATCAACCCCCATTTTATCTATAACACTTTAAGCTCCATTCGTTTTTATGTTGAAATGGGGAAAAACAAAGAAGCAGAGGAGATGCTTTATCATTTTTCTAAGCTGTTGCGAAGGGTGCTGTCCCGAGGGGATGAATTCGTACTGTTAAGAGATGAGGTTAAGCACTTGGAGGACTATGTAGCTCTTCAAAAGATGAGATATGCCAACGCCTTTATCATAGAATTTTTACTGGATGAAAACACCTTAAATGCTCAGATCCCCTCCTTTATCCTGCAGCCAATTATTGAAAATGCTATTTTTTACGGCTTGCAGGTCAATAGATTGATTGTGATTAAGGTGGAAGCTGAGTTAGCAGATGATGATTTATACATCACGATTTCCGACAACGGAATCGGCATGAGCAAGGAGAAAATTACCGAGATCTTTAATAAAGAGGTTCAAATGAGCAGAGTAGGAATTTTAAATGTGCATGAACGAATTAGAATTCTTTACGGAGGTGCCTACGGTCTGAGCATTGAACAGAATGAGCCGGAAGGAACTAAAGTAATCCTTAAATTACGATATGCTTAGGGAGGAATTATGCTAAGAATTGTCATTGCAGATGATGAGCTGCCGATTCGGGAGTGGCTGAACTATTGTCTGAAAGATAAAAATACCAGGTTGGAGATTGTCGGAATCGCATCAGATGGTTTGCAGGCCCATGAGCTGGCTGTCAAAGAGAAGCCTGATGTGGTGATAATGGATATCAGAATGCCCAAAATGGATGGAATTACGGCGATGAAAAATATTAAGAAAGTACTGCCCCAGACGGAATTTGTTATCTTGACAAATTACGCTGATTTTTCCTATGCCAAACAAGCAATCACCTGCGGTGCTAAGGAATACATCTTAAAGTCTGAATTAAGAAGCTCGGAATTAATTGAAATACTGGCAAAGATTGAAGAGGATCGCTCTAAGCAATATGACAGACCAAGAATCGCGGATCAGTTGGAACGCGCGGCCCAAAAAACCCTGACAGAGTATTCCGGCGAGCATAATGATAACAACAATCAATTTATTGAAAAGGCCTTAATTTATATTCATGAACATTTTAATAAAGCCATTTCCCTTGCCGATGTTGCCGGACAGGTGTATCGGTCTCCTGAGTATTTCAGCCGATTGTTTAAAGAGGTAACCGGCGAAAACTTTAGTATTTACCTGATCAACTATCGACTAACCCATGCAAGAACCCTATTGATCAATACAGATTTTAAAATTACAGATATAGCGTATAGGGTAGGGTACCAGAATCCAAGTTATTTCTCTAGACTTTACAAAAAGTATATGGGAATTACTCCGGAGGATGAGCGGAGAAAAAACAGCCCTAAAGCAAAATAGTGCAAAATGTTAAGAAAGTGACAAGATCTGAAGTGCTGTATCAAGATAGTGCTAGAAACTCGACATGACTGTTACTATGAGAGCGGCTTGTTTTTGTTACAATAGGGCTAAGATTTAAAGGGCTGACCCTAATCCTTTGGTAAGGCAAACAAGATTATATTAGGGGGTAAGAGAAATGTTTAAGAAAAGGTCCAAATTGACAGCGACTGTCTTGGCTGTATTAATGCTGTTCTTGCTGACAGCATGTGGCACCACCACAGTAGATTCAGGCAAAAAAGGTGCAACCGATTACAAAATGGTTCTTATGTTACCTGGTCCTATTAATGATCAAAGCTGGAATGCCACAAACTACGCCGGGCTGGTTAAGTCCAACGAAACTCTTGGAACAAAAATGGAATATGTGGAAAACGTACAGGCTGCTGATTATGAGTCTACCTTTAGAAATTATGCAGAGCGTGGTTATAATCTGATTATGGCAGCAGGTACTCAATTTGATGAAGCGGCCAATAAGGTTGCAGCGAACTATCCCAAAACAACTTTTTGCGTCGTCAATGGAATGGTTAGCAATGGCCCAAATGTCGCCCCGATTTTCCCCAAAGAATATGAGGCAAGTTATATAGCTGCCTTAATGGCTGGAGAAGTCAGCAAAAACGGTCAATTTGCCACCATCGGCGGTTTCCCTAACAAGGCGATGGAACATTTACTGGATGTCTATGAAAAAGTCGCTGTGGATCTCGCCAAAGAGCGCGGAATTTCAAATGCCAAAGCAGTTCGTGCCTATGCAAATAGCTGGGATGATGTAGCTTTAGGCAAACAAATGGCCGGTACAATGATCGATAATGGTGCCGATGTGATGTTTGTTTATGCAAATCAGGTTGGTTTAGGCTCTATCCAGGCCGCCAAAGAAAAAGGGGTTAAATTCATCGGTTTCTCGGGAGATCAGACAACCATTGATCCCAATACAGTTGTAGGTTCTGTGGTGTTTGATTTTGAAACCTTTTATGTATGGGCTATTCAAAAATACCTTGATGGCAGTCTAGATGGCAACAAAGTCCATGAAGCAGGAATTGCTGAGAATATCTTTAAGCCGGTCTATACAGCCAACATTAGTAAAGATGTCCAAGACAAAGTATCTGCAGGCATGGAGAAGGCTAAAAAAGGTGAAGTTGATTTTAACGCGATGTTTGTCAATAAATAGACCCTTATGCTGCTATAAGGCGCCATCGTAGGATGAAAATGGAGTCGTTCGGGTCGGGCGGCTTCGTCCACATCCGTGCAAGATCAGCTAATTCGTGCGAAGACAGTGTCTTCGTACTCAGCATTCCGAGGCTCGCCCACGCGCTGACCTGGGAGCTCCGCCAAACCTCAGGGTAATACCTGACGTGAACCCGTGGCTCCGCTTCCCAAGATAAGCTTGTGAGCCTTACCGCCTCTCCATGCAATGGGTTCACTCCTGTGGATCGAAGCCTCCTTGTCTTTTGGGGCTACTATTCTTAAGCGTGTTTTGGAGATTTTTCAGGGTAGGAGTTCGTTTTAATTTTAAATTATAAATAAATAAAGCAAAAAAATAGCGGTTCCGAGAGGTGCCTCTATTTTTTTGAATAGGTGGTGAAATTGTGGAGGCAGCTTTTTTTGAACTTAGGGGGATCAGTAAATACTTTGCCAAAGTTATAGCTAATAAAGATGTTTCTTTCTCCATTCAAAGAGGGGAAGTTTTAGCTTTGTTGGGAGAAAACGGAGCAGGTAAAAGTACAATTATGAAGATCCTCTATGGACTATACAAGGCCGACGAAGGGAAACTATTTAAAGATGGCAAAGAGATAAAAATCAATTCGCCAAAGGAGGCCATGGAACTTGGGATTTCTATGATCCAACAGCATTTTTCTCTGGTACCTGCTCACACTGTGACAGAAAATATTATCTTAGGCAATGTTCATGGAATAATTGAGCAGAAGTTGCTTGGGGGAGAAATCAAAAGGCTAGCCGAGCTTTATGGCTTTGAGCTTAATCCTAATGACTATATCCGCGACTTGGCAGTAGGTGTTCAACAAAAAGTAGAAATTTTAAAGGCCTTGTATCAAAAAACCAATCTTTTAATTATGGATGAACCAACGGCAGTTCTCACTCCTCAAGAGGCTGAAAACCTCATGGGCTTTGTCAGAGATTTCACCGCCCAAGGTAATTCGGTTATTTTTATCACCCACAAGTTAAAAGAGGTCATGAGTGTTGCGGATCGGATTATTGTTATGAGGGCGGGAAAGGTCTATGGAGACATAAAACGGAATGAGACCAACGAACTGGAATTATCCAAGTTGATGATAGGCCGAGATTTAAATTGGATAACTAAAGATGACCGGCAGGAATCTCTTGATCAGGAAGTGCGCTTGGAAATCCAACATGTTACCGTGCAGGAGAAAAACGGGGTTCCGGCCTTGAAGGATATTTCTTTGACCTTGCACAAAGGAGAAATTCTTGGAATTGCAGGGGTTAGTGGCAATGGACAGCAGGAACTCTGCGAAATAGTGTGTGGTGCTATTTTGCCGACAAAGGGGAGAGTCTTGCTGGATGGGGAGGATATTACTGAACGAAGAATCAGAGCCAGGATTGACTTGGGAATTGGTTATGTTCCTGCGGACAGAAGCAGTGATGGCATGATTATGGATATGTCCATTGCCGAGAATATGCTGCTGAAGAGTAGTTACGATAAAAAGTGGCAAAAGCGTGGGTTTATTAATAAGAAAAAGCTTAATCAATACGCCTTACAGGAGATTCGGGACTATTCAATTAAGGCTCCTTCACCGGAGACCATTGCCCGGGGTTTATCAGGGGGCAACCAACAAAAAGTGGTTTTGGCCAGGGAAGTGGATAATGGAGAGAAGGTCATCATCTTCGATCAACCGACCAGAGGGTTGGACCTGGGCGCGGTCAACCACATTCACCAAGTTATTCTTAAGGAACGTGCCAAAGGAAAAAGTGTTTTACTGGTTTCTACTGAGCTTTCGGAGATTTTTGCGCTATCTGACAGGATTGCGATCTTGTATAAGGGCGAAATACAAGGGGTATTTAACAGTTCCGAGCTTACCACCGAAAAGATTGGTCTGTTAATGGCCGGATTTCGCGAAGGAGAGGTGAGCAACGATGCAGGCTAAGCTACGAGATCTACTGATCACCAATATTCTGGCCATTGTCTTAGGACTCGTTGCCAGTGGGTTAATGCTTCTTTTTCTGGGTAAAAATCCAGTTAACGCCTATAGCGTATTAATTACTTCCGTGGTGCGTGACGGATATACCTTTGCTGACATCTTTGTGAAGGCAACCCCTTTGATGTTCACTGCCTTAGCGTTTGCATTTACCTACAAAGCTAATTTATACAATATTGGCGCCCAAGGGCAGTTTTACATTGGTGCGGTAATTGCAGCCGCCGGATCCTTGCTTCTTCAGAACATCTTGCCTGGTTGGCTGGTCCTGATTATTACCTTGCTCCTAACGATTGTTGGCGGTGGCCTCTGGGGGGCATTTGTCGGTTTTGTTAAGGCCAGGTACAATTCCAATGAATTTTTAGTTAGTATGATGTCCACCTATGTGGCTTTGGCAGTTATGAATTATTCGCTGCGAACGTTTCTCATGGAAACGAAAGCGGAATACCCTCAAACGGATGCTCTTGCTGAGTCTGTTTGGCTGCCTTATATGATCCCGGGTACCAGGCTGCACATTGGTTTTGTTTTGGCAGTGCTGGCGTGTGTTGGGGTTTGGGTTCTGCTTTACAAGACGACCCTGGGTTATCGTATCCGTGCCGTAGGTTATAATGCAGGAGCAGCGGAAATGTCAGGCATCAATTCCAAGAAACTGTATATTCTGGCATTTTTTATTAGTGGGGCATTAGCAGGAGTGGCCGGATTTACAGAAGTTAACGGGGTGCAACATATGTTGGTTCAGGGCTTTAATCCAGACCTTGGAGCAGCTGGGATTGGAATTGCAATTTTAGCCAATGGCAACCCCATAGGCATAATTTTTGCCGCTATTTTATTCGGTGCGCTGAAGGTTGGTGGTACTATTATGGGGCAGATGTCAGGGATCCCCTCAAGTATCATTGAATTGATGCAAGGCTTTGTGATGGTATTTGTTATTTTATCGTATTTTGTTCGGACCTGGTTAGAAAATAACCGGGAAAAACGCAAATTACAAAAGGCGGTGGCAAAATGATCTATTTGTTAAGTATAACAATAATGATGGGGACGCCATTGCTGTTTGGAGCTATAGCAGAAGTCATTGCCGAACGAACGGGGATGATGGTAACGGCTATTGAAGGTATCTTTTTAATGGGAGCCTGGGCCGGTTTTGTGGGAGGGTATTTAAGCGGCAGTTTGACCGTGGGATTTATATCTGCCATGCTGGCCGGTTTGTTGGTGGCAAGTTTATATGGCTGGATTTGCATTTATTTAAAGCAGCATCAAGTGGTTACAGGGGTGGCCATCAATCTTTTGGTAGTAGGCCTTTGTTCATTTTTGTACCGAGTCATTTTTGGAGTTCCTATAACTCCGCTAACCGTTGATCCTTTAGCAACGATTCCAATTCCGTTGCTTTCAGATATTCCGCTGCTTGGGCAAATACTGTTTAATCAAACTATATTGACCTACGCTATCTATTTGTTAGCGCCTCTCTCCTATTTCATACTCTATAAAACTTCTATTGGTTTAACGATACGGTCTGCCGGTGAAAATCCTGAGGCGGTGGATGTGGCAGGCATCAATGTTCTTAGGGTTCGCTTTCTTACGGTGCTTTTAGCAGGGGTTATGGGCGGAGTAGCCGGTGCTTTTTATTCGATTGGTTTTCTGGGCATGTTTACAACGAATATTATTGGGGGTCGTGGTTGGATTGCTTTTGCCATTTGCTTCTTAGGCAATTGGAATCCCAAAGGTGCAGTTATTGGTACCCTGGCTTTCGGATTTGCTGAAGCAATTGCTATTTATATGCAATCTACAGGGAGCAGTGCGTTATTTCCCAATGAATTATTTATTGCTCTGCCCTATATTATGACGATTGTTTTAACGGTTTCCAGAAAATCCTTTAGTGTACCTGCTAAATTGGGAGTTCCTTATTTGAAAGAGAATTAACTCCCTAGTGACCTCAAGAGCTAGCCACCTTACTGAAGGTAAGCCAAATAACCCTTCTAGATATGAAAGCGGTGGTCTGGATATTCCTGGTACCTAGCTAGTCACGATAAAAAGCCTGTCCCGGAACGAATACGTATTCGTTTCGGGACAGGCTTTTTCAATGGGAATGAAGTGAAGGTGGAACGGAAGTTTAAACCTGTTACCCTCAGAGCACCCAAGATATGCTAATTAAGGAAGATTGGCGTGAGCTTATACCGTTCATTTTTGTCGAAAAATCAATATATAGCATGAATGATCGCGCTTATATTAATAGAAAATCGAAATAAAGGATATGCTTAATATTTAAAAATACGTTTGTCAAATAATTGTTTAACGGCTATAATAAAATCATCGATTGTTGATTGTAGACAATCGACTATGGAAGCAGAAAGGTAACTGGTGTGCCTACCGGTCTTCAAAACCGTGTTGCGGCATTGACTGCCGTGGGTGGGTTCGATTCCCATATGCTTCCGCCAATACGGCCCGGATAATAAGCCGTTGTCGAATGAGGCATATTCGTTCGGGTCACCAATTTTGCCGTAGTAAGTGAAAGGAATTACTATCCTAAGGAAGCGGCTGCGCTGTTAAGAAGGCTATCAGCATTGGAGCTGCCGAGTACCAGGATAATTGCCGTGGAGCATCGGGGTGACATTAAAATCGTTGTGCGGGGTTGAAGACATGGAGAGTATTGTCATAGGAACCGCAGGTCATATTGACCATGGAAAAACGGCCTTGGTAAAGGCGCTGACCGGGCGGAATACTGACACGCTGGAAGAAGAGAAACGGCGCGGCATTACGATTAATCTGGGATTTGCCTACTTTACGCTGCCATGCGGAAAAGTCGCCGGCCTTGTGGATGTACCCGGGCATGAACGCTTTGTAAAGAACATGCTGGCAGGCGCCAGCGGAATTGATATTGCCATGGTGGTCATTGCAGCCAATGAAGGCGTAATGCCGCAGACAAAAGAACACATCGATATCCTGAGCTATCTGGATATCAAACAGAGCATTGTTGTGCTGACGAAAATTGATAGGGTGGACGAGGAGTTTAAGGAATTGGTTCTCGAAGACACCAAAGAGTATTTACAGGATACCTTCCTGCGGGATGCACCGCTGATCGAGGTGGATTCACTGAGCGGCAAGGGGATTGACGCCTTGGTTGGCCACCTGGATAGTATGGCGCTACTGGTGGATCATCGCAGTGTGGAAAAGGACGCCAGAATGAGCGTGGACAGGGTGTTTTCTGTTAACGGATTTGGCACGGTGGTCACCGGAACCCTATCGGAGGGGATATTACATGTCAGCGATGAGGTGGTGATTTATCCCCAAGGGCACCCGGCCAAGGTGCGCAACCTGCAAATACATGAGCAGGATGTGCGTGAGGCGCGGGCTGGACAGCGTACGGCGATCAATCTGCCAGGTATCGCTACGACACAGGTAAGCCGTGGCTGTGTCATTGCAAAAAAAGATTCGGTCTTTGCCACAAAGGTAATGGATGTCCGGTTTAGCTTGAGCAGAAACACGAACTTTACCATCAAGAAAATGGATCGTCTGAAACTGTATATCGGTGCGCGGGAGCTGATTGTGAAAATTATCCCATTTGGGGTTAAGCAAGTGACAGCAGGTCAGGAGGCGTATGGGCAGATCTTGTTTGAGCAGGAGGCGGTGGTGCGCAAGGGGGACGCCTTTGTGCTTCGTACAATTTCGCCCGTCGAAACCATAGGCGGCGGCAGGGTAGTTGACCCTACTGCGCCGAGGTACCCCAAGGTAACACAGGAGATTCTGGACACTGTACGACTGAAGGATACCGGCTCTGCGCCCGATATGCTGGAGACGTTTGTGCGGGCGCATCCGCTGCTTACAAAAGATATGCTGGCCGGGCTGGTATATCTGGCATCGATTGAGGATACCCTGCAGGAATTGCTGGCAGCCGAACGGCTGATCCGGCTGCAGGACGTCTTCATACATCCAGACAGTGTTGGTACGTTTACAGAAGAAGTGATAGGTCTTTTGCGGAACTACCATCACACATACACATTGCGCAGGGGAATGTCCAAGGCGGAGCTGAAATCCCGCCAGACATTCGCCGGAGGGGATAAGGAGTTTTCCCTGTTGCTTTCCCTGTTGGAATCCAGAAACGTGGTGAAAGCTGCCGACAATCTGGTGGCAATCGCTGATTTCAGCCCGCAGTTTTCGCCGTACCAGCAGGAAATCCGTGCCGAGTTGGAGAGCCAGGTGCGTAAATGCGGCTATACGCTGCCAAGCTTGCCGGAGCTTGTCGGAAGTTTTAGGGAAAAACAGCAGGTGATGGAATATCTGCTGCAGGATACGCTGATGGCGCTGGATGGGCAGCTGGTGATTGACAGGCAGCTATACCAGGATGCCAGAGAGATCGTCAAAGAGCTTGCGGCCAAACATGGCGTAATCAAGCTGCCGGATTTTCGTGACAGGCTGCAGACAAGCCGGAAATATGCGCTGTTGCTGTTAGAACGTTTCGATAAGGAGAAGCTGACAAAGCGCGCCGGCGAGGATCGTATTTTGTTGTAGATGCTATAGGCATAAACAAAATTATGAAGAGAATGGGTGGAGGAACGATATGCAGGTTTATGACGTTATTATTCTCGGGGCAGGCCCGGCCGGACTTTCCGCCGGCCTCTATGCAGGCAGGTCTCGGCTAAACACACTGCTGATCGAAAAACAGAAGGATGGCGGACAGATTGTCATCACATCGGAGATTGAAAACTATCCTGGGTGTCTGGACGAAGAGTCCGGCGCGTCGCTGGTGGCGCGAATGACCAAACAGGTAGAAAAGTTCGGTGTGGAGCGCGCCCAGGATACCATCACGTCTGTGGATTTTTCCGGCGATGTCAAGGTTGTCAAGGGCTTGCACGGTGAATACCACGCTAAGGCTATTATTGTGGCGACCGGCGCATTCCCGCGCCCCATTGGCTGCCCGGGTGAGAAGGAGCTGATTGGCAAAGGTGTATCCTATTGTGCAACCTGTGATGCCAATTTCTTCGAGGATATGGATATCTATGTCGTTGGCGGCGGCGATACCGCTGTAGAAGAAGGTATATATCTTGCAAAATTTGGGCGGAAGGTCACGATCATCCATCGCCGGGATGAACTGCGTGCAGCGAAATCCATTCAGGAAAAGGCCTTTGCCAACCCGAAGATTAAATTTATGTGGGATACCGTCGTAGAGGAGCTAAAGGGCGACGGCCTGTTGGAGAGAATGGTGGTCAAAAATGTCAAGACCGGCGAATTGACCGAAGTGCTCGCTAATGAAGAAGATGGTACCTTTGGTGTATTTGGCTTTACTGGGTTCCTGCCACAGTCGGCTATTTTTGAGGGCGTACTGGCAATGGAAAACGGTTATATCAAAACCGACGAAGAGATGCGCACAAATATTCCGGGTGTATTTGCAGTGGGGGATATCCGGATTAAAACACTGCGGCAGGTGGTCACCGCGGCAGCGGACGGAGCAATTGCAGCCATGACGGTGGAAAAATATCTGGAGCATTAACATAAAGGTCTCAAATATAGTCAAAGAAAAGGGGAGAAGGACATGCTGTTATTGGACAAGGAAATCTTTGAAGCCGAAGTTCTGAAGGCGGAGGGCACAGTTCTGGTAGATTATTTCGGTGACGGTTGTGAGCCCTGCAAGGCGCTGCTGCCGCATATTGAGGGCTTCAGCGAAAAATATGGCGACAAGATCAAGTTCACAAAGCTGAACACCACCGGCGCGCGCCGTTTAGCCATCAGCCAGAAGATTCTGGGCCTTCCTGTTATTGCGATTTACAAAGGTGGGGAAAAGGTGGAGGAGCTTGTCAAGGACGATGCAACGCCCGAAACTATCGAGGCCATGATTCAAAAGTATATTTAGTGAAGCAGCGGCACTTTGCCTCTGTGCACTGACTATAAAATCCTAATGACTTACAAAATTCTAAAAGGAGGAAGAAAACATGTTGCTGAAAGACAAGAAAGTCATAATCATTGGCGACAGGGATGGCATACCAGGTCCGGCGATTGCAGACTGCTGCACAACAGCCGGCGCAGACGTTGTATTCTCATCGACAGAATGCTTCGTTTGAACTGCGGCAGGCGCCATGGATCTGGAGAATCAAAAGCGGGTGAAAGAGTTTACGGAAGAATTCGGTGCCGAGAACATCGTTATTGTTCTCGGGGCAGCCGAAGGTGAAGCAGCCGGACTGGCAGCTGAAACCGTAACCGCAGGTGACCCGACTTTTGCAGGTCCATTGGCGGGAGTCCAGTTAGGACTGCGTGTATACCATGTCTGCGAACCAGAAATTAAGGATGAAGTCGACCCTCAGGTGTATGAGGAGCAGATCAGCATGATGGAAATGGTGTTGGACATTGATGATATCATCAAGGAAATGACATCGATCCGCGAGCAATATTGTAAATACAACTAATTGGCAAGGGATGATGACAAAGGAAAGGAACCAGCATACCGGTTTTGTTTCGTGTCATCGCCCCTTTGTATATCTTGCCAAAACGGAAAGGGTGTTTGAATTGTACAGCGTGGTAAAAGGCGCGAGCTACTTTATTGCCCACGCGCCGGATATGGTTGTGAACAATGGTACAACACAGACTACACAGCGCAAAGCGGATCCGTATGCTGAATACCTGACACAGCTGGAAAAAAGCCTGCGCAGCTACGAGGATTGTGTAGCTTACCTGCCAAATCAGGTGTACATCGGCAATATGACCCCTGAAGAGCTCGAGGGTTATGCTTTACCCTGGTATGAGCAGAAGGCCCTGGGCGCACAGCGCAAGGGCAAATATGGGGAAATCATGCCTGAAGATGAATTTATTGGTATGATGAAGATTTGCGATGTTTTCGACCTGGTCAAGCTTGAGGCCGGCTTCTCAGCGTCAGTAAAGGAAAAGCTGGGGCAGCATACCCTGATCGATGCATCTCAGCTCCAGGTGTTCGATAAGCCCAGCGAGGAGGCGGAACTGCGTAAACTTATTGATAAAGAGCACGCAGAACCGATCTATTATCTGGGTAAGATAGTAGGCTGCATCAAGGCTGCCCATGACATCGACGAATCTCTGTCGGCGCATGTTATCTTTGAAAATATTGTATCCAAGGCGTCTTGCGTCTTGTCGATCCTGCATCTGATGGATAAAACAGATGTGGACAAGGACGAGATTGCTTATGTCATCGAATGCTCGGAAGAGGCCTGTGGCGATATGAACCAGCGCGGCGGCGGCAACTTTGCAAAGGCTGCTGCGGAAATCGCGGGCCTTACCAACGCAACCGGCTGTGATGTACGCGGCTTCTGCGCAGGGCCTACTCATGCGCTTTTACAAGCGGCATCCCTCGTAAAAGCCGGCTTGTTCAAATATGTGGTTGTTGCAGCCGGCGGCTCGACTGCGAAGCTGGGTATGAACGGCAAAGACCACGTGAAAAAGGGTCTGCCGGTACTGGAGGACTGTGTGGCCGGGTTTGCCATACTTGTCGGCGAAAACGACGGCATCAGCCCGGAAATCAACACAGATATCCTCGGCAGGCATACGGTGGGTACCGGTTCATCACCCCAGGCTGTAATCTCCTCGCTGACAGCCGCCGCCCTCGAAAAGGCCGGGCTTAAGCTGACGGATGTTGACAAGTATTCCGTGGAAATGCAGAATCCGGATATTACAAAGCCAGCGGGCGCCGGCAATGTGCCGGAAGCAAACTACAAGATGATCGGTGCCCTCGCTGCAATGCGAGGTGATATTCAAAAGGCGGAGCTTGCCGATTTTGTCAAAAAGCACGGCATGGTTGGCTGGGCTCCGACACAGGGGCATATTCCTTCCGGCGTGCCGTATATGGGCTTTGCCAGGCAGGATATCTTAGACGGCAAAATCAGCCGTGCCATGTTTATCGGCAAGGGGAGCCTGTTCCTCGGCCGTATGACAAACCTGTTTGATGGCGTATCCTTCGTCTTGCAGCAAAACAGCGGAAAGGGCCAGGCGGAAGCTGTTTCGGAAGAAACCGTGAAGAAGCTGATCGCGCAGTCGCTCAAGGATTTTGCTGGCCACTTGCTGCAGGAATAGGGGGGACGCTAAGTTGAGTAATATGATCAACAAGACAATCTCGGATGTATTCCTGCAAATGGCGGATATCTTGGAAAACGGTGCGTCCATGCAGCGGGTGCCGATTGCCGTAACGGCGATGGGCAGTGAGCACGGCGAGGATTTGATTTACCAGGCAGCTAAAGAGGCTGCTGACCAGGGGCTTCTCGTGAAGCTGATCGGCAGCCAGCCCCTTGACTACCCCGGCGTGGAGGTCGTATCCGTCTCTAGCAGCGAGGAGGGCCATAAGCGTCTCGAAAGCCTCCTTGACAGCGGTGAAGCGCTGGGCGGCGTAACCATGCATTACCCCTTCCCAATCGGCGTTTCTACCGTTGGCCGTGTGATTACGCCGGCCACCGGAAAGGAAATGTTTATCGCCACAACGACCGGCACAACTGCTCTTGATCGCGTGGAGGGTATGGTGCGCAACGCGATCTATGGAATTGTCACGGCCAAAGCCTGCGGCATTCAAAATCCAACGGTTGGCATTCTGAATGTGGACGGCGCCAGACAGGCAGAGATCGCACTGCAGAAATTGCAGGCGGCGGGTTACCCTATTACATTTGCACAGTCGGGGCGCAGCGACGGCGGCGCGGTGATGCGCGGTAATGACCTGCTAGCGGCTTCCTGCGATGTGATGGTGACGGACCCGCTGACTGGCAACCTGCTAATGAAGCTGCTGGCCGCCTATACAACCGGCGGCAACTACGAATCCCTTGGTTATGGCTACGGGCCGGGCCTGGGAGAAGGTTTTAACAAGTTGATTTTGATTATCTCACGGGCATCCGGCATGCCAGTGGCCCGGGGCGCAATGGTGTTTGCCGCACAGCTTGTAAAGGGCGGCTATCAAAAGATTTTCGCCCAGGAGTTGGCCGCAGCGAAAAAAGCGGGCCTGGACAACCTTTTGGCCGGCCTGCAAAAGGAGAAAAAGGGTGCGGAAGAACCGCAGGAGATAAAGGCGCCGCCGAAGGTTGTCGTCACTGAGGAGATCATGGGGATTGAAATCCTCGATCTTGAGGACGCCGTTCGCCAGCTCTGGGCTGCGGGCATTTATGCCGAAAGCGGCATGGGCTGCACTGGGCCGGTGGTGCTTGTCGCGGAGGAACAATTGGAACAAGCGCGATGGATTTTGGCCGACAAGGGCTATATCGGTTCGTAACTCATGAAATCTGGAGGCTATGCCGTGGAAGAGAAACAAGCCCTGTTGCGTGGGCTCCCCAAGGTGGATGACTTGCTGCGCCGGCTTGCAACCGTAACGGCCGGCATGCCCGGACAGGTCGTTAAGCGCGTGGTGCAGGAACAGATTGATTTATGCCGGCACGCAATTCTAGACGGAAATTCCAGTGAAGTGGGTGTGCCGGGCATTACGGACAGGATTCTGATTGCACTGGGGCAGGTGCTGCAAAGCCATCTACGGGGTGTAATCAATGCCACGGGTGTTATTTTGCACACGAACCTTGGCAGGGCGCGGCTCTCGGATGACGCAATGGAGACCCTGACCGCCGCAGCAACGGGGTATTCCAATCTGGAGTATGACCTAGAGAGCGGCGAGCGAGGTTCACGCTATGCACATGTGGAGGCGCTGCTTACGGAAATTACGGGAGCGGAAGCTGCCCTAGTGGTCAATAACAATGCAGCGGCAGTCTGCCTCATACTGGATACACTTGCCAAAGGCGCTGAGGTGATTGTCTCGCGGGGTGAGCTGGTGGAGATCGGCGGTTCCTTCCGCGTGCCGAATATCATGGCGCACAGCGGCTGCAAGCTGGTCGAGGTGGGTACAACCAACAAAACGCACCCAGCCGACTATGCGAAGGCCATTACGGATGAAACCGGCGCACTGCTCAAGGTGCATACCAGCAATTACCGCATTGTGGGCTTTACTCAGGAGGTACCGCTCAGGGAGCTATGGGCCATCGGGCAGGAAAACCGGCTTCCGGTCATTTACGATCTGGGCAGCGGGCTGCTTGCTCAGCTGAAAGACTATGGCATCCGCACGGAACCAACCGTGGCGGAGTGCGTGCCCTATGCTGATGTGCTGTGCTTCAGCGGCGACAAGCTGCTCGGCGGGCCGCAGGCCGGCATCATTGTGGGGCGTAAAGCACTGGTTGATCGCATGAAGAAAAACCACCTGCTGCGTGCACTGCGCATCGACAAGCTGACACTGGCTGCGCTGGAATATACGTTGCGTCAGTACCTTGACCCGGATAGGGCAGTGAAGAGTATTCCGACATTACGGATGATTACTTCGCCCGTCTCGGAAATTGAGGCAAAGGCAAAGATGCTTATCAGTCTGCTGGAGGCGCGGCCCGATGTACATTATTCGATGATGGATACATTGTCGCAGATTGGCGGCGGCTCGCTGCCAGATGTGACCCTTGCATCCTGTGCCGTTGGTATATTGTCGGATCGGCTATCCGCCAATGCGATGGAAGAGCGCTTGCGAATGGGCAATCCGCCAGTGATCGCTCGTGTCTCACAGGACAGCGTCCTCCTCGATATGCGCACGGTCGACGGCAATGAAATACCAACTTTGGCGGCACGTCTGAACCATATTTCAAAGACATAACCATCGTTCTATGCGGAACCGGCGGATGGGAAATGTTCCCGGTCCCATGTGAATCAACAAGTATTGGAAAGGAGATGTTTCTGTGAAATTAACCCTTGCAAACTTTCATGTAAAGGATATCTGTTTCGGCGCGAAAACCGAGTTGAAAGACGGAGTCCTGACGGTGAATAAGGAAGAGGCTCTCGCTGTTGTGCGGGAGGATACCCATATTACGGAAGCAGAACTGCACATTGTCAAGCCCGGCGATATGGTTCGCCTGGTGCCGGTTAAGGAAGCAATCGAGCCCCGCTATCGCGTTGGCGGCGGGCCGGTATTTCCCGGTGTGACCGGCGAACTGATGCAGGCCGGTAATGGCAAAACCCATGCCCTCAAAGATATGAGTGTGCTGGTAGTTGGCAAGCATTATGGCGGCTTCCAGGATGGCCTGATCGACATGGGGGGCGAAGGCGCAAAATATTCATACTACTCACAGCTGAAAAACCTCGTGCTCGTTGCCCATACCGATGAGGAATTCGAACGCCATGAGCAGCAGAAGAAGAACCGTGCGCTGCGCTGGGCAGGCATGCGTCTGGCAGAGTATATTGGCTCCTGTACAAAGGATATGCAGCCGGATGATACCGACGTCTACGAGTTAGAGCCGGTAACCAAGCGCTCGAAGGCAGTCAACGATCTGCCGAGCGTCGTGCTGGTACTGCAGCCACAGTCGCAGATGGAAGAGATGGGCTACAACGACCTGAACTATGGCTGGGACTGCAACCATATGCTGCCTACCTTCATGCATCCCAACGAGGTGCTGGACGGCGCGATGATCTCAGGTTCTTTCATGCCCTGCTCATCCAAGTGGTCGACCTATGACTTCCAGAACTTCCCGATGATTCGCCGTCTGTATGAAGAGCATGGCAAGACGCTGAACTTCCTCGGTGTTATCATGTCGAACCTGAATGTCGCACTGGAACAGAAAGAGCGCGCGGCAATCTTTGTGGCACAGATGGCAAAATCCCTTGGCGCAGACTCTGCGATTGTGGCCGAAGAGGGCTATGGCAACCCGGACACCGACTTCACGGCATGCCTGGTGGCCCTGGAAGAGGCTGGCGTAAAAACAGTCGGTCTTTCCAACGAATGTACCGGCCGCGACGGCGCGAGCCAACCTCTTGTTTCTATGAATGAAAAAGAAGACGCAATTGTCTCCTGCGGTAATGTATCCACGTTAATTGAACTTCCGGCCATGCCTGTAGTGCTGGGTGAGTTGGAAGCTCTTAGCCGCGATGGCCTGTCCGGCGGTTGGGGCAATGATGAGAAACTTGGGCCGTCTGTGCGGCCGGATGGCTCGATCATCATGGAAAACAATGCCATGTTTTGTGGTGACCAGGTAGTTGGCTGGTCCACAAAAACTATGGTGGAATTTTAAAGGAGGGTCAAGGCGTGAAAGCAATTCTGTATTTAAACCAGTTCTTTGGCCAGATTGGCGGCGAAGAACTTGCAGATCATGAGCCTGAAATCCGCGAAGGTTGTGTCGGTCCGGCATTAGCTTTACAGGCAGCCTTGGGCGATCAGGTGACCGTAACCCACACGGTTATCTGCGGTGACAACTTTATGGGTTCGCGCACAGAGGAAGGCATTGATAGGATTCTGGGCTTCCTCAACGACAAGGAATTCGATATTTTCTTTGCCGGCCCGGCATTCCGCGCCGGGCGTTATGGTGCAGCCTGCGGCCATATTTGCAATGCGGTACAAAACAAGTTCGGCGTACCGGTTCTTACATCCATGAATGAAGAAAACCCCGGTGTGGAAATGTACCGTTCCAAGATGATTATATTCAAGGGCGGCGCAAGCGCCGCAGCGATGAAAAAAGACGTTGAGGCAATGGCTAAATACGGTCTGAAGCTGCTCAAAGGTGAGAAACTGCTGCCTGCAGTTGTGGAAGGTTATTTTGGCCGCGGTATCCGCGATATGATCTGGCTTGACCCGCCTGTTACCGCAGCGGACCGCGCTATTGACATGCTGCTCAAGAAAGTTCGTGGAGAGGCATACCAGACCGAGCTGCCGATTCCGAAATCCGACCGGGCGCCCATTGCAACCGCTATCACCCCGGAAGAGCTCAGCAAAATGGAGGTTGCGCTGGTCACTTCCGGCGGCATTGTGCCGGTAGGCAACCCGGACCGCATTCAGTCAGCATCTGCCACAAAATGGGGCAAATACGATGTCAGCATGCTAGAGAACCTGCAGAAGGGCGAGTACATGACGATCCACGCGGGCTTTGACCCGGCTGCTGCCAATAACGACCCCGACGTTATCGTGCCGCTGGATGCCATGCGCGCATACCAGAAGGAAGGTAAGATCGGTGGCGTTTACAAATTTTTCTACTCTACCGTCGGCACCGGAACCACTCAGGCCGAGGCCGCAAGAATGGGTCGCGAAATTGCAGAGGAGCTTTTAAGGGATGGTATTCGTGCCGCCATCCTGACCTCCACATGAGGGACCTGTACACGTTGCGGTGCAACGATGACAAGAGAAATTGAAAAGGCTGGCATCACCATCGTACAGATGGCCAACCTGATTCCTGTTTCAAAGACCGTTGGTGTAAACCGTCTGGTGCCCACCATCTCCATTCCTTATCCCTTGGGTGACCCAAGCACATCTGTTGAAGAGCAATTCAAGCTGCGCTACCACCGTGTAGGCGTTGCACTGGATGCTTTGACAACAGATATTAAGGAACCTGAGGTCTTTAAGGTCAAAATCTAACGGCTGCCAATTCATTCTTCCTTTAAGGGGCTGAGCGCCTTTCATGCAGTGACATGGAGGGCGCTGCTGCCCACATTACAGAAGACAGACGATTAGATTAGGAGATGAGAGCAATATGAAAAAGAACAACACCGTATTCATTATATCCCTAGCGATTACGTTAATTATTGTTGTGCTTGGGCTCATTATCCCGAAACAGTTTGCCGACGGCATGAACGCCGCATTTGCTTTTTTGACTGACAAGTTCAGTTGGCTGTACCTGATGTCAATGTTTATTTTCGTTGCCTTTTGCCTGGTGCTTGCATTCAGCAAATACGGTAAAATCAAGCTGGGTGATGATGATTCCAAACCGGAATATAGCACGCTTTCCTGGTTTGCCATGCTTTTTGGCGCCGGCATGGGCATCGGCCTTGTATTCTGGGGCGTGGCCGAACCACTTAATCATTACGTGAGTTTCGGCATGACCGAAGAGGCCGCCAATCTGGCGATGCGCAAGTCATTCATGCACTGGGGGTTCCACCCGTGGGCGGGCTATGCGGTAGTCGGCATGGCGCTTGGCTACTTCCAGTTCCGCAAAAAGATGCCAGGCCTTATCAGCAGTATTTTTGTACCGCTGCTTGGAGAAGAGGGCGTGCGCGGGCCAATTGGAAAACTCATTGATATTTTTGCAGTATTCGCGACGGTTGCAGGTGTAGCAACATCACTCGGACAGGGTGCGCTTCAGATAAACGGCGGTCTCAGCCATATGTTTGGTATTCCGTCGACGATTTTCGTACAATTTATTATCATCGCCGCGATTACGGTTGTTTATACTTGGACAGCCGTCAGCGGCATCGACAAGGGCATCAAGCTGCTTTCCGACATCAATATGGTGTTGGCAGTTGCCTTAATGGGTGGCGCTTTTTTAATCGGTCCCACGCTCTTGGACATTAATATTTTTACAAATAGTTTGGGGAACTATATGAAAAACTTTGTTGCAGACAGCTTTGGTATCAACCCCTTTGGCGACAACAGCTGGCTGAGCAGCTGGACGATCTTCTATTGGGCATGGTGGATTGCCTGGGGTCCGTTTACGGGCACCTTTATCGCCCGTATCTCCAAAGGCAGGACAATCAAGGAGTTTGTACTAGGTGTTATCTTTGCGCCGTCCCTGGTTTCCATGGTATGGTTTGCTATTTTCGGCGGTCTTGGCCTCAATTTGGACAACTCCGTGATCCAGACCGCGATCCAAAATACAGAGACGGCGCTATTTGTTGTATTTAGTCAATATCCACTGGGCTTTATCCTCTCGATTATTGCGGTCCTGCTGCTAGTCACGTTCTTTGCGACAAGTGCAAATTCGGCAACCTTCGTATTGTCAATGTTCTCATCGGAGGGCGATCTGAACCCGGGCAAATCTAAGAAGATTTTGTGGGGTGTGCTGCAGGCTGTATTGGCCTTCGTTCTGCTGATGACCGGCGGCCTGTCTGCGCTGCAAACCTGTTCCATCGTGGCGGCATTCCCCTTTGCTATTATTATGCTGCTGTGCTGCGTATGCCTGTATAAGGCACTGATCGAGGAGCAGCTTCCAAACGTAAAATAGACTCACACAAGTGTGGGGCAAGCGACTGCGCACCATCTGAACAAGCTTCTCCGAAACCGAGCGGCTTGTTTTTCTTATCATGATTAGGGCGGGATATTTTCCGGAAAGGAGGGCAGCTATGGATTTGAAGCAACTGGAAGCGTTTGTATATGTTGTAAAGCTCAACAGTTTTTCGAAGGCGGCGGATACGATTTATTTATCCCAGCCGACCATCAGCGCACATATCAGCTCTTTAGAGAAAGAGCTCGGCACTCAGCTGCTGGTGCGCTCTACAAAAGAAGTCTATCCCACTAAAGTTGGGGTGGAGTTTTTTTCCTATGCACAAAACATGCTGGCGCTGCGTGATCAGGCGATCCAGTCTGTCAGCGGCCTTGGCCACAACAGCAGGGGGGAGATATCCGTACTGTCCTCCAGTGTGCCTGCACAGTACCTGCTGCCGGAGATTGTCACAGCGTTTCGTCGGCGTTACCCGAATATTATCATCCGTGTCCACCAGAGCAACAGTAACCTCGTCAGTGCGAAGCTTGGTAACTGCTACTACGACGTTGGAATTGTGGGTACGAAAATACAAGGCAATAAATTTATACAGGAGCCTTTTTGTGATGATACGCTGGTATTTGTGTATCCAGCGGATTTAGATATAGATGAGGCAATTATCGGTAAAAACCTGGTTGATTTTATCCGCAGTCAGCCGTTTATCATGCGCGAGACGGGCTCAGGAACCTTGCAGGAGCTCGACCGGTATCTCAAAAAGCACGACCTGTCCCTTGATGATCTAAAGCCGGCCTGCTATATGGATAGCACACAAGGTGTTATGCAGGCAGTCTCCAGCGGGATGGGGATTTCCTTCCTTTCGAAGGCAGCAACCGCTCTTTATGTGCAAATGGGCCTGGTGAAAACCATCGAAGTTGACCACCAGTTTTTCCTGCGCAGGTTCTATCTGCTGCTAAAGAAGGATATGGTGTTATCCCCGGTGCAGAAGCTATTGGTAGATTTTATCGCCCAATATTACTATGGAATAAAGGAACCGGCATAGCTTTGTGCACCGTATTTTCCTATATGCTGTCTTTATCTCCGGCACTGTGCACTTTCAGAAATATATAGTATAATAAAAGGCATTATAAGGATGATTGGTGATAGAAATGGATTTTGCGCAAAATTATACAAAGCACAACCTAAGCGAACTGGCTGTACTATATATTAAGAATAAAATTTTGTCTGGGGAGTTTAAAAGTGGCGATAAGCTCGTTGAATCTGATATTTCCAACGACCTGTCCATCAGTCGTGCACCTGTGCGGGAGGCTTTGCGGGAACTAAATATGCAGGGCATGGTTATGTTTTCGCCTCGCAAGGGTAATTACGTGCTGGAGATGTCACATGAGGAAACCATGGAGGTGTTTGATATCCGCATCGCCATGGAAAAGCGGATTCTGGAGTTGCTCGTCGGCGCGAGCACCTTGCAGGATGCGGATTTCCGGCAGTTGGACAACTTGACTGCGGAGATGTATGCGCTGGAAGGCCAGCAGATGGAACCGCATGAGATGTTGTATCGCCTGAATCACTTGGATTTTTCGTTTCACAGCTACCTTTGGAAGGCGTCTGGCAGCTTGCGCCGTGGAAAGATTCTGGAGGGGCTTTTCTACCAGTTGCTGATTGTCATGAATAAGGATGTGATCACCCTTGGTACCTTTCATGAAAAGGCGCAGGAGCATACCCGGATTGTACAGGCGTTAAAGCAGAACGACCTGCAGCGGGTATACCGGGAATTGGAAGCCCATTTTAACAGCTATATAGAGGCAGTTGAACAGCGGGAACTGCAATAGCCTGTATCGGTGATGCTGCGATGGAATGCACTCTGCAATCCATCGCTTTTTTATTTGTCATTGCCGCAATTATTTTATGTTATAGACTTATAAGTATGATGATAGACTGATATTATATGAGTTATAAGGTAAGTTGCGTTAATACTTCTGAGAGGGGTGAGGCAGTTGTGGATAATAAAATAATTTGTGAAAACAGGACTTATGCTGATGCCATGCAAACTCATGACCACAAATTTGTTCAGTTAATCATCCCGCTTCAGGGGGTATTAAATATCAAGACCGACGCAAAGAAATTAAAGTTGGATGAAGCTCATCTGTTTTTGCTTCCCCCGTCCTGTCAGCACACCTTCTGGGCAAAAGATCATAATAAATTTCTTGTCTTAGATATTCCCCAATTTATGTTTCAATTGGGGGAACTGGATAGATTTCCAGGTGGCAGAAACTATGAAATGAATGAAAAATGGAAAGCAATTAGATTCCTTTTGCTAAGTGAAGCTGATAATACACTCGAACCATCAAGGATCAGTTCTCTCTTCCATTATTTTTATCCCATCTTGACAGAGCATAAGATTCCGGATTCGGCTAAATATATTCAGCAGCACTATAACGAAGATATAAGCTTGGAGAAGCTCGCCGCCTTAGAACATTATACTGTTAGCTATTTTTGTTCCTGGTTTAAAGGCCTTATGAAATGTACCCCGATGGAATTTCTGAAAAAAACGAGAATTGAGAGGTCTAAACAATTACTTCTCGGGACAAATCTTAATATTTTACAGATTGCCTGGGAAGTGGGATATGCCCATCAATCTTCACTAAACAGGATTTTTCAAGATATCGAAGGCGTTACTCCGGCAGAATTTAGGCGGAACAATATGAAGAAGAGCTAAATTAGATCCTAATCTCGGTAAAAACAACTATCTCATTATGTTTTATTATTGTTACAAAGATGCTGATCAGCGGTAAATAGTTATAAATGAGAATTGCTGAGTACGCTAAAGGAGAACAAAATGAAACAAAATGAGACTTTTTTTTCAATACTGGTACTGGCAGCAGCGATGCTTTGGGGAACAACAGGCACAGCCCAGTCTTTCGCCCCTCCCGGCGCTTCGCCATTATCCGTAGGGTCTGTACGCCTAGCGGTAGGAGGAGCGGCTCTTTTAATTTTTGCCTGGCGGCGGGGAGCCTTGGAAGGAAAAACACTATGGTATAAGGGGAGTACATTCTTCGCTGCCGGATGTATGTCCGCATATCAGCTTTTCTTTTTTGCCGGGGTTTTGAAAACAGGAGTAGCTGTGGGAACGGTGGTGACCATCGGCAGCGCGCCGGTGTTCGCTGGCTTGATTTCTATGATTTTCCGCCGGGAAAATCCTGGACTAAAATGGGCTGCAGCCACCCTGCTCTCTGTAATTGGATGTGTTTTGTTAATTACAGGCGGCAAGAAATTGGAGGTGAACTCTATTGGCGTTGTTCTTGCCTTGGGGGCCGGTGTTTCTTATGCGCTTTATGCCGCCGTCAGCAAGGAACTATTGGAGTCTCACCCCCCGGAAGCAGTGACCGGGGTTGTGTTTTCTATCGGTGCATTATTTCTTTCTCCTGTTCTCTTATTTTACAATCTGGATTGGCTACAGACCATTCAAGGTATCAGCGTCGCCCTACATTTAGGATTGGTTGCTACTGCCCTTGCTTATGTTTTATTTTCTCATGGTTTGGCAAAAATTTCATTCCCTAAAGCAGTTACGTTGTCCCTTGCCGAACCGGTTACTGCAGCTGCTCTGGGGTTGTTTCTGCTGAAAGAAAAATTATCCCTCATTTCCCAGATCGGAATGATTTTAGTTTTTGCCGGATTGCTTATCGCGTCTTTGGCAGGGTTACGTAAAAAAAGGATAGAATGTGTATCCGAGATCTCATCCAAAGATTAAGCTAGGATACGAAGAGATGAGCGATTGATCGGATGATGCGGTCGAACAAAGGTATATCTAGACTAATGAAATGGCTAGGCATCCCGAGATCTATAAGATCGTTTAACTGAAATAATCTCAGCTAGAATACTAATCGCAATTTCGGACGGGGTTTGAGCCTGAATATCTAAACCGATCGGCGCCTTTAAACGAGCAAGAGATTGAGAAGTGTATCCTTTCTCTTTTAAGTAGTTTACAATGGCGCTGATCTTTTTTGTACTTCCCAGCATCCCGACATAGTTTGTTCGAAAGTTGAGAATCTCCTTGAGACACTCCGCATCTGTTGGATGACTTCTGGTCGCAATGACGACATAAGTATCATGGCTAGGCTCATAACCCTTGATTCCTGGAGCAAAATCACTACATATCACTGAATGAGCACCTGTGAAAAACTCAGGCAGAGCAAATGTCGCACGATCATCAATCACCGTTACTTGAAAATCAAGCGCCTTGGCATAAAAAGCAACTTCTCTGGCCACGTGGCCTGCCCCTAGGATTAACAACCGCTCTGTTTTTAGAAGTGGTTCCACGAACCAACGATTTTCATCACTGTTTCCAATCACCTTTGCTGCCTTGACGGAAAAGATCTCTTGTCGTCTTTCAGCCGAGTATAACTCTTTTTGAGGCTGCCCCAAGAGAAAGTTGCCGTCAGAATCCAAAATACTCCTCGCATAAGGAGGCACTAGAGAAGTTACCAGCACCGCATCGCTTCCGCTCTTCTGGAGATTTTGAACGAATTGCCAGAAAGACTTATCTTGGACTGGTTCCAGTAATACATCCATAGCGGCCCCACAAACTGAAAAGCTATCAGCCTGAGTCTCCTGATTTATGGCCTGGTGATGGAGTTCAGCGCTCACTTCACGGTCGGCGGTCAAGAGTGCGAGGGCCTTATTCGTGATTAGCTTTTCCGCGGCTCCTCCTCCGATAGTTCCTATGATTTGGCTGGTGTTCATGACCAACATTTGGGTACCTAAATCGCGGGGCGTAGAGCCCTCAGTCCGAATAATCGTAGCGAGTATCGCCTTTACTTGCGAATCCTGGGCCTTAACAATGGCCTGAATCATAGTTTCATCCATGAAAACACCCCTAAATTATAAATTTAAATTACCAGTTTACAGAAGGTCTACTATGTCATGGTATATCATTTGAAAAAGCAATACGCAAGCAGGCCGGCAACGGTTTCTGGGTACTAAGCAAAGAAAATTCTTTAGAAGGCCTAGGTACCACTATGGTAGAATATAAGGAAACAAGACTTTTTGGAGGTGAACAGTGTGATCATAGGTTTTGGCTTTGGGAATCCACTTCAGAGTATTATCATACTGCTATTCACTTCACTCATCAGTTACGTTATTTATCGAAGCTTACGAAATGTAGGGCATTATGCCTAGTAATCCTTCTTAACTATTTGAAAATATAGTTTAGATTTCATGTCACACTTAGAACAACTCTTTGTCTAAATATACACAAACAAATTCACGGAGGTGGAAACCGATGTCAGATTATAAAAATGTATTGGTGGAAAAAGCAATAAATGGAGACAAACAAGCTCTTAATGAGTTAATTGTAGGCATTAAGGACAAAATCTACAATCTGTCTCTCCGTATGCTTTGGAATCCTGCCGATGCAGAGGATGTAACACAGGAAATTCTTATCAAGCTGATCACTAATTTGGCAAAATTCAGATCGGAAAGTAAATTCTCGACTTGGGTTTACCGCATTGCATCCAATCACTTAATTAACACCAATAAGAGGGGGCTCGAGAATCAACAATTATCCTTTGAAATTTATGAAAAAAGTATAAGAGATGGCTTTGACATAAAAGAGCAGGTTCTGATTTCCGAAGCAGAACGAACTATTTTGGCTGAAGAATTAAAAGTATCCTGTACCCATGCCATGCTTTTATGCCTAGATCGAGAACATAGGATGATCTATATATTAAGTTCTATGTTTGGAATTAACAGCTTTGAGGGAGCTTCTATTATGGATATAACTCCCGAAACCTATCGCAAACGATTATCTCGAACACGCCAAAAGATGCGAAGTTTTATGGAAAATAACTGTGGATTAGTGAATCCGGATAAAATGTGCCGCTGCAATCGACGTGTTGAAGTGGCCATTGAAAATCAAAGAATTAATCCGGAACAACTAATTTTTACGAATCGCCCATTGGCAGATACTGACCTTGTCGGAGCCTGCAAAGAAGAAATGGAAGAATTCGATAGGGTTTCTGCTGTTTTTACCAGTAACCCTTATTACCTTACGCCTGAAAATGTACTTCAGGGGATCAAAAAACTAATGACTTCGGATAACTATAAAATTCTAGAAGTTTAATATAGTTTTGTGAGGAGGCTGATTATGGGAAAACTTATAATGTCCTTAATGATAGGACTTATGGCGGGAATCATCGATATCATACCTATGATCTTTCAAAAGCTAGATAAGTATTCAATAACTTCTGCTTTAATTCAATGGATTGTAGCAGGGTATGTAATTACTCATATTCAGATTGGGATAAAAGGCTGGTTAAAAGGCCTTATTATTGCAGTGTTAATGGGCCTTCCCATAATTGTTTTAGTAATGAAGAATGACCCTGAATCAACAGTGGCTATTTTAATAATGTGTGTGGTACTCGGAAGTTTAGTTGGGTTTGTCGGTGATAAGTATGTAGATAAAATAACGAAGTAGTTAAATTATTACTCTGCGGAACATGCTAACGGGCTGTAAAATATGCAACCAGCTTACATATGGAAATGCAAATGTTCAATTTAATAGTTGACCAATTTCCATGTCTTTGCTAAACTTAAAAACAAGTTAATATTGATAAGTGTTCATATAATAGCGGAGATAGGGTCCGCAAGTTTCTACCAAACGACCGTAAATTGTTTGACTATGAGCGAAAGTATACACCGACGGGAGTTAAACCCAGGCGGTCAAGTTTCACTCATTAATTTTTGAGTAAAAGTTGACGCCTGGGTTAAATTTTTTTGCAAAAAATAAGTATTACTTATTACTTATTACTTTCCTAGCAAGCTATTTAATATCTAACAGTTAAGGGGTGCGCCATGCCAGATATTCCCAAGATAGATAACGAAGAACTATCCGATAAAGCCCGTAAAGTAATGATTACCATGTTACGTGATGGTGCGTTTGAAAAGACGGGGAGGCTGCCTTCGGAAGAGCTTCTTGCCCAAAAACTAGGGGTTAGCCGAACCGTCGTTCGTGACGTGCTCGCCGCGTTAGAGGGTCAGGGGTTCATAACTCGTCGCAGGGGAATTGGGACGATCATCAATAATCATGTTCTTCAAGTTACCTCTAGACTCGATCTGGAGAAGGAGTTTCTCGAGGAAATCGCCGATGTGGGATATATTCCAAGGATTGCTTATGTTAAGCCCAGCATGATGAAGGCCGATCCAATCGCCGCGCAGCATCTTCGGGTGGATGAGGGAGACGAACTGATCGTTGTCGAACGGCTCGTTCTTGCCGATCAGAGGCCAGCGATTTTATGCATTGACCATATCCCTCAGAAATTGGTGATGGATCCGACCTATCAAACGAGCGATTTAGAGCCGCCTATCTTCCAATTCTTGCAGCACTTCTGCCATTGTTCAGTAGAAATGGATATCACGAAGATAGAGCCTTGCCTAGTCGATAAAAATCTTGCGGCAATTTTTGAAGTTAATGAAGGAAGTCCCATGTTACACCTTAACGAAGTAGGATTTGACATACGGCAGCGGCCAGTTCTTTGGTCCAAGGAATATTATGCACCTGGAATTTTGGAGTTTACCGTCTTAAGGAGAAAGGTTTGAATTTACTTATGAAAGAAACGGTTTCGACATTGGCTCAAGAACTCAGAGTCGCCTTGGGGGAAGAAACGGCGGATCTACATATTACCAATCTACAAATTTTAGATGTCTTTACCGATACCGTCTACCCTGGAGAAATGGTGATCAAAAACGGTCGAATTGTGGCAATTAATCCCTCTTGGGAGGTCAAAGCTAAAAACGTCTTTGATGCAGGGGGTCGCTATGCCGTTCCCAGTTTTATGGATGCGCACATTCATATCGAACCCACCTTACTTACGCCCCAAGCCTTAGCCAGTGTCATAGTCCCATGGGGTACGACGGTTCTCTTCGTCGATGCTATGGAGATTGCTAACGTCGCAGGAATTAAAGGATTAGAAGCTTTATTAAGTCATATCGCGGAATTGCCGTATCGCATCTACCTTGAGGTTCCTTCGAGAGTCCCTACGGCTCCGGGCTTGGAGACAACAGGTGGTATCTTAGGGGTTGAAGAAGTCGAAGAACTCTTAAGATTGGATATTTCTGCTAGTCTTGGGGAACTTGATCCCTCGAAAATTTTAGGGGTTCGGGAGGAGTATTTAGCCAAAGTTTTAAGTGCTCGGGCTAATGGCAAGGTCGCCAATGGTCATGCCATTGGTCTAACCTGGGATAAACTGAACGTCTATGCAACGGCAGGGCTTTCGGATGACCACGAATCCGTGGTTTACGAGGAACTCTTTGAACGCCTTCGCCTCGGAATTAAGGCTTTCATTCGGGAAGGCAGTACAGAACGGAATGTCGAGGCACTGGTTAAAGGGGTCATCAAACATAATCTGCCGACAGAAAACTTGATTTTCTGTACAGATGATAAGCATGTCACAGATATCTCGACAGAAGGACATATCAGTTACAACATTCAAAAAAGTATCGACCTAGGGCTCGATCCAATTAAGGCCATCAAGATGGCTACGATTAATACCGCTAAACACTTCCGCTTAGATCATCTTGTCGGAGCGTTAACACCAGGACGTTATGCTGATTTCGTACTCTTAGATGACTTGAAAACCATTAACCCCGTTTATGTCTTTAAAGATGGCCAAGTCGTGGCTCAAGAGGGCAAACTTACTCAAGAAATAGCTCTCACCAAGTTTCCGGACTTTCTTAATATAACGGTCAAATTATCGTCTGACTTTAAGCCTTCAGATTTTGTGGTTTCTGCTAGTGGAGATAGTGCAAAAGTTAACGTGATCAATCTTTATCCTGATCAAATCATTAACTATGGCACCCAGGAATGGCTAAAGATCTCTGCCAATCAAGTTCAAGTCAATCTTGAACAGGATATCCTGAAGTTGGCTGTAGTCGAACGGTATGGACAAAATGGGCAAGTCGGGGTGGGATTCGTTCGAGGATTTAAGCTTAAGTCTGGAGCACTCGCCTCGTCCGTATCCCATGACCATCATAATATTGTCCTTGTTGGGACAAATGATAATGATATGTATCTTGCGGCCCAAGAGATTGCCAAATACCAAGGGGGCTTCGTTGCCGTTCAAGACGGTCAAGTCTTAGGGGTTCTGCCGCTGCCTATCGGAGGGCTCATGAGTCCGCTTCCTGCTGACGAAGTCATGGATCAATTGCTCCAAATCAATGAGGTCGCTCGTACATTAGGTTGTGATCTGCCCGCTCCGTTTATGACCCTTTCCTTTATATCCTTACCCACGGTGCCTGAACTGGGTCTCACTGATCATGGACTCATCGATGTGCTCGAACATCGTGTCATAAAAACGGTTATGGAAACCCGATCTTGAGAGGTGAATATCTTGAACATCGTTGGAAGCTCGATACCTCGAATCGATGGAGTCGCAAAGGCTACGGGGCAAGTCCGTTACCCCAGTGATTATTCCTTGCCCAACATGTTATATCTTAAACTGGTTCGCGCAACAGAACCCCATGCCAACATCCTTGCCTTCGATACAACACCTTGCCGGGGAGTTGGAGGTGTCTACTGTTTTACAGCAGACGATGTCCTGGAAAATAGTTTCGGAAGCATACTTAAAGACCAACCGATATTTGCTAAGGAAAAAGTTCGCTACTATGGTGAACCCCTAGCACTAATCGCCGCCGATACTCCAGAAAAGGCCAGTCAGTATGCTGGGTTGATTAAAGTGTATTACGAAGCCCTTCCGGTTATTGAGGATCCGGTCCAAGCCCTAGGCGAGAGTAGCCCAGCTATACATGAAGGGGGCAACCTCTTGTTACATATTCCCTTTACGAAGGGAATGCCTGAACAAGCCTTAAGGGATAGTTTTCTTGTTCTTGAAGATGAGTTTTATGTTCCGGTGGTGGATCACCTTTATCTCGAGCGAGAGGCAGGAGTGTCATTTCTTAATGAGGACGGGATGTTAAACCTTATTGTCGGTACTCAGAATCCGTTTTATGATCGTGAGGAAATTTCCCGCTGTTTGGGGATTCCTCTCGAGAAGATTCGAGTCCATGCCGCAACTATCGGGGGTGGATTCGGGGGCAAGGACGGAAACACGGTTCAACTTTATTTAGCGTTAGTGACCCAAAAGACAGGCAGACCTGCCAAATTAGTTTTTACTCGGGAAGAATCCCTAGCCACGACCTATAAACGACATGCCGCAAGGATTCAAATAAAGGTGGGTTTTGAACCATCCGGACGGATTACCGCTTATCAGGGAATCATCCACTATGATACGGGAGCCTATGCAGCATTGGGGCCGGCTGTCCTGGGATTAGGAATCGAACATGCCGCTGGACCTTATGTCATCGATCATGTTTCTCTGGAGGGGTATCTCTGTTATACCAATAAACCCCCTGCCAGTGCGATGCGTGGATTTGGCGCTCCGCAAACCGCCTTTGCCATGGAAACCCTTCTGAATAGGGCCGCAAAGATGCTGAAGATCGATCCGGTCCAACTGAGATACCTTAATGCTTTATATAAAGGTGCAGAAGGGAGTCTCGGTCATTCCATGGAGCATACCGTTGGACTTAAAGAAGCCTTAACGTTATTAGAAAATTCATCGCTTTGGCAAGAACGATTGAGTAACACCGATCCTTTCATTGGCTACGGAATGGCCGCTGGCTATTTAAGCTGTGGATTGGGGAAGGGAATTTTGGATCAAGCCAAAGTCGAAATTCAGAGTTTAGCCGATGATACCTATGAGTTAAAGATTGGCACTGTCGAGATTGGTCAAGGGAGTAACACGCTCTTTGTCCAGTTAGCCGCCGAGGCCCTCCAGGTGACTCCTGATCGGATAAAAATCGTGATGGGGGATACGGCTCTGACGCATGAATGTGGTTCAACGGCTGCCTCTCGAACCTCATATATCTGTGGAAATGCCCTGCTTCAGGCCATCGAGGATTTGAAACGACAAAGACAATCTGGCGTCCTTAATCCCAAAGGCATTGGGGAAGCAGTTTTTCCGGAAGTTAAAAAATCGAACCTTGGGATTGGCTTACCGCACAGCATGTATACCTTTATTGCTCAAGCCGCCAAGGTTCGGGTACTAAAAACCGGTGAAATCGAACTTCTCGATGTATTCGCGGTGACTGAGGCCGGCAGAGTGATTAACCCCACCGCCTTAGAGGGACAAATCCAGGGGGGAATCGTCATGGGAGCAGGTTACGCCTTAACCGAAAATCTGCAATTTAACCAAGGGATTCCCCAAACCACAAGTCTAGCAACCTATTTAATTCCAACCAGTTTAGATTCTCCGTCGATCACTGCTGTCAGTGTTACCGAATATGAGGAATCAGGTCCCATGGGGCTTAAAGGAGCTGCTGAAGTTGGCACCGTTGTGATTTCGCCCGCGATTGCTGCTGCAGTGAGTGATGTTGTTCAACATTCTGTTTCCGAGCTTCCTATCTCTCGCGAGAAACTTGTGAAGCATTTAATAAAAAAACTAAAAGGGAGTGATTGAAACCAACCACTAAGGGAAAAACCAAACCCAAAATTTTAATCTAAGAGGAGAGAAGATCGAATGAAAAAGAAATTCAGTCTGTTATGTATCGTCATGTTGGTAATTAGTTTACTGGTCACAGGGTGTGGGGGTTCGTCAGCTCCTGCTTCGAAATCAACAGATGCTTCAAAGGATTCCGGGGTTAATCCTTTAAAGGTTGCCTTAATTCTCCCCGGTAAAGTGGATGATGTTTCCTGGAACCAAGCTATGTATGAAGGCATGAAGTCTTTAGAAAAAGACTATGCCGGAAAAATCAAAGTAACCTACTCAGAAAACGTTTATGAAGTTGCAAATATTGAACCTGCTTTACGTGATTTTGCAACTCAAGGATTCGATCTCATCATGGGCCATGGATTCCAATTCCAAGAACCGATTATCAAGGTTGCTGCGGAATTCCCCAACACAAAGTTTGCCTTAGGAACTGGCTATAAAACCGCTGCCAATACCTGTCTTTACGATGTTCAGCTGGAAGACGGAGGATATCTCATGGGAACCCTTGCGGGACTTATGACCAAAACCAATAAGCTTGGGGTTGTAGGTGGCGCCGATGCTGTCGAAATCTATCGCGGACATGAGGCCTTCAAATTTGCTGCAAAAAAGGTTAATCCAAGCATTCAGATCCAAGAACTCTACACAGGTGACTGGCGTGATGCTGCGAAGGCTAAAGAAGGCGCCATGTCGATGTACGATGCTGGTGCAGATGTCATCTGGCATTCTGGGGATGGAATTGGACTTGGTGCTGTTGATGCTGCTAAAGAAAAGAAGAAGTTTGTCTTAGGAAATGTAGCTGATCAAAACGTTTTAGTGCCTGATTATGTTTTATCAGGAATTATCTACAACTGGACACCGGTTATTAAGCAGATGATCGACGATATTTTAAATAACAACTTTACGAACAGAACGGATAAAAAGTACATGTTAACCGTTGCCAATGGTGGAGTTACAGTTGCGCCCTTTCACGGTCTGGATAGCCAAGTTCCGGCAGAGGTCAAAGCAAAACTTGAAGCCGTCAAGAAGGATTTTATCGACAATAAAATTGAAATGCCCAAATTCGCAAAGTAATTCTCCTGCGGGGCCTGGGGTCCAGGTCCCGCTCGTCTACATGAGGGGGTAGGAACAGAATGGATTTAGCCGTTGAAATGCGAGAGATTACCAAAGTCTTCAAAAAAGTAGCCGCCAATGATAAGGTTAACTTTAACTTGAAAAAAGGTTCAATCCATGGACTACTTGGAGAAAATGGAGCCGGAAAAACTACACTCATGAATTGCCTCTATGGCCTTTACCAGCCGGAAAGCGGCAAGATCTTTATTAACGGCAAAAACGTTCGAATCGATAGTCCTCAAAAGGCGATGAGCCTAGGGGTTGGAATGGTTCATCAACACTTTATGCTTGTACGTCCGATGACAGTAGTGGAAAACATCATGCTGGGGCTCTCCTCGAAACGGGGCCCGTTTCTCGATACGGATCGAGTGGAACGAGAACTCCTTGCTCTTTCCAAACGCTTTAATTTAAATTTAGAACCGAAAGCTAAGATTTGGCAGCTTTCAGTCGGTGAACAACAACGCGTTGAGATCCTCTCAGCGCTTTACCGTGGGGCAGAAATTCTGATTCTGGATGAGCCTACCGCAGTATTAACCCCGAATGAAGCCCAGGAGCTATTTGGAATATTGAGAATGATGCGGAACGACGGAAAGTCCGTTATTCTGATTAGCCATAAATTAGAAGAAATCTTAGCCATTGTTGATGAGGTAACTGTTTTACGGGATGGTCGTCTCGTCGGCCAAGCTCAGGTAACCGCTGAGACCACCAAGCGTGACCTCACGAGTATGATGGTAGGTCGAGATGTTCTATTCAACTTTAAACACGAAACTTTGAAAACCGGGGCAACAAAGCTAATGGTTAATCATCTAGGAGCGCGAAATGATAAAGGTCTTCCTGCCTTGAAGGAGGTTTCCTTTTCCATAAGTGCTGGGGAAATCTTGGGCTTTGCCGGAGTGGATGGCAATGGACAGAAAGAGCTTTGTGAAGTTCTCACAGGATTAAGGCCAACGACCTCGGGAGAAATCTGTTTAAACGGCAAAGAACTTAACAGATCGAGTCCTAAAACCTTTATTAATGAAGGAATCGCTCATATTCCTGAAGATCGCCACAAGACTGGCTTAGCGATGAATATGGGTATCGCAAGGAACTTAATCCTCAAAAATTTTAGCCAATCGGGTTTTTCTAGCCGTGGTCTGCTCAACTTTAGGGCGATCAAAAAAAACGCTGAACGGCTCATGGAAGAGTACGCTATCAAAGCCAATGGCGTGCATACGAAAGTGAAGGATCTTTCCGGCGGGAATCAACAAAAGGTCATATTGGCCCGGGAATTAAGTTCCAAGCCGGAGATTATTATTGCTAATCAACCCACTCGAGGATTAGATATTGGAGCAACAGAGTATGTTCGTCAAAAGCTCCTTGAGGAATCAGCCAAGGGTGCAGGAGTGTTACTGATTTCAGCCGACTTAGAAGAAATTTTGCAGCTATCGGATCGGATTGCCGTGCTGTATGATGGGCAAATCATGGGCATCCTTGGACGAAATGCCAGTGTAGAGGAAATCGGTCTGCTTATGGCTGGGGTAAGGACTGAAGAGGTGGAAGTATGTTAAAGGAAAACGGTATCGTCAAAGGGTTTTGCCACAGTGTCCTACCCGCAGTTGTCACGATAGCTCTCGCTTTCGGAGTCAGTGCCTTATTGCTCCTGTTTTCAAGCCATTCTCCGATTGAAGCTTTTTCTACCCTGCTCACTAGTGCCTTTGGCTCACCAAGCCGAATAGCGGAAGTGCTCATTAAGACAGCCCCACTGATGGTAATGGCCTTAGGAATCTCAGTTGCCTTCAAGAGCCAAGTCTGGAATATCGGGGGAGATGGACAGTTTACCTTAGGTGCTATATTCGCTGCCTTCGTCGCTTTAAACCTAAATTTGCCTGGGTTTATTGTCTTGCCCGTATCCTTTTTAGCGGCGTTTCTTGGGGGGGCGCTTTGGGGAGGCTTAGCCGGATATCTGAGGGCAAAATTTAACGCCAATGAAGTTATTACGACCCTAATGCTGAACTACGTCGCGAGCTATCTTTTAAGCTGGCTAATTCGGTATCCGATGATTGATCCCGATGGACATGGTTTTCCGCAAACGTCTTTGCTCGCCCAGCAGTATCAGTTACCCATTATTCTGAGCGGAACACGTCTCCATGTGGGAATCCTTATCGCCTTAATGATCGTTCTACTAGGTTATTTATTCTGGCGCTCCAGCCTAGGGTTTCGGATTGATCTAGTAGGAGAGAACGAAGAGGCAGCTAAGTACTGTGGGATCAACGTCTCCAAAACAATCATCCTGACGATGGTCATCTCGGCAGGTCTTTGCGGGGTTGCCGGTTGGGGAGAAGTGGTGGGTGTTCAATATCGACTGTTAGATAATATCTCCTCAGGCTATGGAAACCTAGCCATCGTTATTGCCTTACTCGGAAATCTAAATCCTTTTGGAATTGCCGTCTCCTCGTTTTTCTTTGCAGCCTTGCTGGTAGGGGGAAACACTATGCAACTCATGGAGGGAATACCTTTCTCCTTGATAACTGTCATACAGGGTTTGGTTATTGTCTTCGTAATAAGCCGGGTGGTTTACACCCAATGGAGGGATAACGTTGCAAACAGACATTTTAACCGTGGGGCTCGTTAGTCTGCTCGCGGGAGCCATTAGAATGAGTATTCCGATCCTCTTACCAGCCTTAGGAGAAATCTTTACACAGCGTTCAGGGATTCTTAATCTTGGTCTTGAGGGTATTATGCTTATGGGTGCTCTAGCAGGTTTTGGAGGAACCTTTTTTACCCAGAACTTATGGTTTGGACTTTTAGCGGCGGTGATTACGGGAATCACGTTTTCCTTGATCATGGGTTTTTTAAGTATTACGGTAAAAGCCAACCAAGTTATTGCAGGGACTGCCCTTACTATATTAGGAACGGGATTATCTACGTTTTTGTTTCGGGAAATGTTTGGAATTCAAAAGCTCCCTCCTCAAATTGAATCCTTTGCCCCCCTCCAAATTCCCTTCCTCTCCGATATCCCTTTCCTTGGACCGGTACTTTTTAATCACAATATTATGGTCTATCTTACCCTTCTTCTCGTTGTTTGCTCAGCCTTCGTTCTGGAGAAAACCCCCTTCGGGCTTCAAGTTCGCGCGGTTGGGGAAAATCCTAGAGCTGCCGATTCAAAAGGAATTAATGTCACCCTCGTCCGCTACCTCTGTGTTATGATCGGTGGTGCGTTTGCAGGATTGGGTGGAGCCTTTCTCTCGATTGGATTTATGAATACCTTTCTCGACGGGATGGTTGCCGGCAGAGGATTCATTGCGGTGGCGGTAGTCATCTTTGCACGTTGGAATCCCTACAGAGCTTTAGGTGCAGCGCTTCTCTTCGGGGGAGCCAGCGCCCTGCAAATGAGGCTTCAGGCAATTGGTGTCCCTATCCCTCATCAGTTTCTGCTGGCGTTGCCCTATGTCTTAACCATCCTGGTCTTATTAAGTGTTTCCAAGAAAGCTGAATTTCCGGCAGCCTACACCTTACCTTATTCTCGATCTGAACGTTAAAGAAATAAGAAAATAACACAAAAGAGGTTATCTTAAATGAGGAGCTTAAAAGGCGGACTTCGAATCGGTAGAGTTGTTATCATCGGTATCCTACTTTTACTTAGCACTGTCAGCTTGAATGCTCCGGGTCAAGTGCAAGCCCAAGTGCAAGCAAATCGGTTTGCCCAAGCCATCAACGACAATAATCCAAGGGAATTATACTCTTATCTTCTGCCCGAAATCCAAGGGATGTTAGGTCGGGATGAGTTTGTCAAGAATTTTGCCCATGAACGGTCCTATCCTTATCTCACCCCGCTTTATATTTACTTGGATAACGTCACGTTAGATGAAGGGAAGCGGTCGGGAGAAGCTATATTTACCGTTGCCTCACGTTTGCCCGGCGAAAAGATGAAGGTTAAATTGTATTACCTTGATCAACAGTATTATATGGAAGCCTTTCGAGAGATTGCTGACGGAAGTTTTATCGAGAAGTTTAAGAAGATCAAGAAATAAATTTAAAAAAACACGATTAGGAAACACGTCGGAAATAGCCAAAAATAACCCCGCAAAAGAAATAACATTAATCGAGGAATGCATTATGAGTATTAGAACTCTTTCCCCCGAGACCCCCGCTCAAGCACTCGAAATCTTAAGCCTACAGGAGAAGTATCTGCCGGTTGCTGGAGGAACGAATGTCCTTGTGGACCTGCGTAAGGGAAAAATTACCCCGATAGGTTTTGTCGATTTATCAAGGTTCGAAGCATGGAAAACGATCCAACTGAAGGGCCAGGTCTTGGAAATTGGATCCCTAGTGACTCATTCTCAACTTGAAGCCCATCCTCTTATTAAAACGTATTGTCCGGCACTGAGTATGGGGGCAAGTGCTGTAGGGAGCCCGCAAATACGAAACCGAGGAACCCTGGGGGGGAATTTACAGAGTGCTTCTCCCGCCGCCGATTGTGCTCCTCCGTTGTTAGCCCACGATGCCTTCCTTACCCTCCTTAGCGCTGCAGATTCTTCGGGAACACTAAAGGAACGGCAAGTAGATTTGACGGACTTTTTCTTAGGAGTGGGTAAAACAGACCTTCGCCCTAATGAACTGATTCAAAAGGTTAGCATTAATATCAATCCTAAAAGAAAATCGATCTTTTTAAAGTCAGGTCTTCGTAAGGCTTTAGCTATTTCCCTGGTGAATCTAGCTGTTAGCATAGAACTTGATGAGAATACTGCTGAGTGCTTAAAGGCTCGTGTAGCGTTTGGGTCGATTGCTCCTACACCTGTACGCATAAGAAAAGTTGAAGAGTTTCTAGAGGGTCGAATGCTTGATGAGAGGGTAATCGAAGAGGCAAGTAATATCGTACAAAACGAAATTGCGCCAATATCAGACCTCCGTGCATCTGAGGAATACAGACGTTATCTTGCGCAAGTGTTACTTCAAGAGGCACTCCGTACAATTAAGAGTTCAAAGGAGGCTGGAAAATGGCTACGAAAACAGTTCGATTAACCGTCAACGGAAGCCCTGCTGTCGTTCAGATTGAAGAACATCAGACCTTGCTTTATCTCCTTCGGGAAGTCCTGGGACTTATAGGAACAAAGGAAGGATGTGGGGAGGGAGATTGCGGTGCCTGCAGCGTACTTCTTGATGGAGAACTTGTTAACTCTTGCTTAGTTCTAGCCCTTCAAGCAGACGGCAAAGAGATATTAACCATTGAAGGAGTAGGGACAGAGGATCATCTTCACCCTGTTCAACAAGCCTTCATCGAGGTTGGAGCTATTCAGTGCGGGTATTGCACCCCGGGCATGGTCTTGGCGGCCAAAGCCCTTCTCGATAAAATTCCCGATCCTTGTGAGGAAGAAATCCGACGTGGTTTGTCCGGTAATTTGTGCCGTTGTACGGGCTATCAGAAAATTGTTGATGCTGTTAAGATGGCGGCACAAACCTCTAAATAAAAGAGTGATGCATAAAAAGTAAAGGGCGCTAATCAGACTACTAACTGACTAGCGCTCTTTCATCTTTCAAATAATTATTTACAATGTGCAACGGTCGCTTGTAATAGTTAAGTATGCCACTTGCCTTTCTGTTTATTACTTTAGACAATATTATCATACTGAGATCGTTAAGTAATTCTGAATAATAATCAATAAGGTTTAGGTTAATCATCTTACTTTGTTTGACACAATTATACATAGTCGTTAAAATTTATTTAAACATTAGATTTATATTTTTTGTAGATTAGTAATTAGGAAGTTTTACTAGAACCTTGTAGAAAGAGAGAAAAGGATTGGAGCAATTTATGAAGCTTAGAAACGTACTTGTATTAGGGATTGGCAGTTTTCTTATCCTATTAATCACAGTAGTCATTACTGGATTTTATCAAATGAGAGCTGTCAATAATGACATGGTTTCAATAGTCAATGACCGTTATCAAAAGGTAAATCTAGCGAAGAATATCTCAATTGAGTTAGGAAACATTAGCCGAGACCTTAGAGAAATTTTTTTACTTAATAATAAGGCAGACCCTACTCAATATATCGAAAGCATCGATAAATCTAACAGTCGGGTAATAGCTGACATCTCAACTCTAGTGGGACTTTCCAAATCGACAGAAATAGATAAAGTTGCTCAGCTGAGAGCAAACTTTGAAGACTACCTTAATTATGAAAAACAAGCTATTTTTCTAATAGAGTCTAATAGAATTGAGGAAGCAAAAGAACTGATCCTCAATTCTTCAAAGGATAAATTAGAGAATCTAACCAAATCAGTGAATGATGTAAATGAACTGGAAGAACAGTTAATGAATACTTCTTTATCAAATTCACAGAATGCTTTTTACAAGAGTAAACTAATTTTTGCCTTGTTGGTGCTTATCGGTTTAATGGTTGGAATACTTATTTCTCTATGGATGTTAAAGACGTTTCTCGGCGACCTCGGTCGGCTGACAAAAGCAATGAAAGGAATTACTTCATATCCGGATAAAACCTCATTACCCCGTCTGGATGTAACTAAGAATGAGTTGGGGGAGCTATCCGCAGTATTTAATGAAATGGCTAGTGCCTTAGAAATCCAAACCCGTCTAGAGAGTGAATCCACCCAAGCCTTAAAGGTTCGGAACTGGCTCCAATCAAAAGTAAGCGAGACTCATGCCTTATTTCAGGGGGTTCAAAATGTTGAAGATTTCTGTAGTTTATTGATTAATTGGGTTTGCCAAATTGTTGGATCAAGCTATGGTAACTTATACATCCTTTCTAACGAAACCGGTACGATTAAACGAATGGCGACCTATGCCGGAGATAGTCAAGAGGTCGGTATAAGAGAGTTTAAACTTGGTGAGGGTTTAATAGGTCAATGCTTTCTAGAGAATAGAATAATAAACTTAACAGAAGCTTCAGATCAGTACATTTCTATTACTACGGGATTGGGACAAATTAAAGCAAAGCAAATCAAATTGCTTCCAATTGAATTTGAAAAGCAAGTTGTTGCAGTGATTGAGTTAGCATCCCTTTCCGAGTTTTCACCAGAACAGAAAGAATTTTTAGAACAAATTCGCTGGAACATCGGTATTATTCAGAATCGGATAGCAGAACATGCCCATGTCCAGAAACTTTTAGAAGAATCTCAGACACTTACTGAGGAATTGCAAACTCAATCTGAACTACTGCAAACTCAGCAAGAAGAATTAAAAACTTTCCACGAAAAACTGGAGGAACAGTATAAAGAATTGGAACTTAAGAATATTGAATTGTCCCAGGCTAAAGCAAACTTGGAAGATCAAGCCCAACGACTCGAAACGAGTTCCCGTTATAAATCTGAATTCCTTTCAAATATGTCCCATGAATTAAGAACTCCTCTGAACAGTCTGTTAATCTTGTCAAAGATGTTATGGGAAAACAACGATGGAAACCTTAATTTAAAACAGCTGGAATATGCAAAAACGATCTGGTCCTCTGGAAATGATTTGTTGCAGCTTATTAATGACATTTTAGATCTATCAAAGATTGAGGCTGGAAAAGTATCAGTCAATAGGGACGAGATTATATTAGCGGATCTCGTAAAAGAACTCGAAGGACAGTTCAGACCAATGACTCTTGAAAAAGGACTCGATTTTACCATTCAAGTGAATAATGTTACGAATAAATTGCTCACAGACAGGCGCCTCTTAAAGCAAATTTTAGCGAACCTTTTAAGTAATGCCATTAAATTTACTAAGCAGGGTTATGTAAGAATGGACATTCAAGAAAGTAACCAAAAGGATAACATGGTTGCCTTTGATGTTACTGATACTGGAATTGGTATTGCTAAAGATAATCAGGCTTTAATATTCGAAGCATTTCAACAGGCTGATGGTACGACTAGTCGTAAATATGGTGGGACTGGCCTGGGCTTGTCTATTTGTAGAGAGTTAGCAGCTTTATTGGGGGGGGATATAGAACTTAAAAGTGTTGAGGGAAAGGGAAGTACCTTTACACTTTATTTACCTAGTGTAACTACAGAAAATTCCCTCTCAACAGGTGCACTATCGATTGAGTCTAATCCAAATCCCGTTAATAATCCAGTCAAAACAGTAAATGAAGACGATGTTTCCCCAAAAGCAGCAGTCGCAGGGGATTTAACGGGGAGGGTTGTCCTTGTCGTTGATGATGATATGCGTAATATATTTGCAATATCAGCTGCTCTTGAGAAGGCTAAAGTTAAAGTGTTGTATGCAGAAAATGGACGGGAGGCCTTGGAAAAACTTAAAGGGAACCATGACGTAGAACTGATCCTCATGGATATTATGATGCCTGAAATGGACGGTTACGAAACCATGATACAGATAAGGCAATCCGAGTATGCAGAGATCCCCATAATAGCATTAACTGCGAAGGCGATGAAAGATGATCGGCAGAAATGTATGGAAGCTGGCGCTTCTGATTATTTAAGTAAACCCGTAGAAATCGATAAATTAATTTCCTTAATTCGGGTTTGGTTGTATAGGTAGGTGAGTAAATCTTGGCAACTAGCAATGGTCAAACTATTAGTAGTTTAGAGAAACTGGAGATCGAGTTGTTGCTTGAAGGAATCTATAGAGTTAGTGGTTATGACTTTAGAAATTATGTTTTATCTTCTATCCGCCGACGTATATGGCATCGTGTTCAGGCGGAGAGGTTAAGCACAATCACAGGACTACAGGAAAGGGTTTTTCATGATCGAGCTTGTATGTGTCGATTAATAAGGGATTTCTCCATACAAGTCACGGAAATGTTCAGAGATCCCGAGTTTTTCAAGTCATTTAGAAAAAATGTAATACCCCTTATCAAAGACGTCCCGTTAATTAAACTTTGGCATGCGGGCTGTTCTACTGGGGAAGAAGTCTATTCAATGGCTATTCTTTTGTTAGAAGAAGGGTTGTATGATAAAACCCGTCTCTATGCTACAGACATGAATGAAAATGCAATTGAAATGGCAATAAGAGGTGCTTATCCTCTGGGAAAAATGAAAACGTATACAAGTAATTATCTGCATGCAGGGGGAAGGCAATCTTTTTCAAACTATTATACGTTATGCGGAGAAAATGCAGTGTTTGATAATGAACTTCGCAAAAATATCGTTTTTGCTCAACATAACTTAGTTAGCGATAGCTCATTTAATGAATTTAATGTAATAATCTGTAGGAATGTTTTAATCTATTTTAACAAAGAGTTGGAGAATAAAGTGCACGGTCTCTTTTATAACAGTCTAGGGCCAAGGGGGATCTTAGCTTTAGGAAATAAAGAAACAATTAATTATACTATTTATAATGATAAATATAGCGAAATTGATACTGAGAAACTATTTATTAAACGATGAATAAGGGAGCTAATGATGAAGGATAAAGTAAAAATCTTAATGGTTGATGACAGAGTGGAAAATCTTTTAGCATTAGAAGCTATTTTAGAGTCAAACGCCTATGATTTGATAAGGGCCAATTCAGGGCACGAAGCCCTAAAACAAGTGCTGGAGCATGATTTTGCCTTAATTCTCTTAGATGTACAAATGCCGGAAATTGATGGCTATGAAACAGCCAGTTTGATAAGAATGAGAGAAAAATCCCAGCATACCCCAATCATTTTCATAACTGCAAATTATCAGGAGCAAGAACAAATTAATAAAGGTTATGAGCTTGGAGCCATAGATTATATTTTAAAACCAGTAAACCCAGCGAACCTTAGATATAAGGTCGCTCGTTTTGTTGAATTATATAATTATCAAGATGAAATGATAGAAGAAGAGATGCTTAGATCCCATCAACTTAGACTTTTAGGGGAAATGGCAGCCGGAGTCAGCCATGAGGTTAGAAATCCCATAACTGGAGTGAGAGCCTATCTTCAATTAATGCAAGGGAAAAGTGAGTTTCTACACTATCAGGAAGATATAAGTTTGATGATCAGTGAACTTGACCGAGCGAGATTACTAATTAGCGAATTTCTTTCGCTGGGGCGTAGTAGGACATCCCAGTTTGAAATGGATAATTTGAATACTATAGTTAATGCTCTGAAACCACTCATTCTTGCGGACACAAAACATCATAATATGACAGCAATCATTGAGATCAGTGATGTCCCTGATTTTAGTTTGAACAGTAAAGAGATACGACAAATCATCCTAAACCTATGTCGAAATGCCTTGGAAGCAATGGCTCCAGGCGGCCGACTTGTCATTAAAACATATTTGGAAAATGATCAGGTTGTTCTTTCTATTCAGGACCAAGGTAAGGGCATTAATCCAGAAATTCTAAAAAAACTAGGAACCCCTTTTCTAACCGATAAGGAGAATGGAAATGGATTAGGCCTTAGTATCTGTTATTCCATCGCTGCACGTCATAATGCAGCTATTGAGGTCAGTACGAGTTCGAAAGGTACTCTGTTCTTTGTAAAATTCAAATTGTAGTTATCATCGTATTGCCTAGATTAAATATAGTCCTTTCTATTATGACAAAAGATTATAAAGTTTTCGGACATACTTCAACACACTTTTTATGGAATTAGGAATATATTTTATATACTAATTCTTTTTGTTGGAGAGGTGAACATCTTGGCTAATATTCTAATGGTTGAAGACAATACCTTCATTGGTCGGGTAATCCAGATGGTTTTAGAAGACATTGGACATAAAGTAGAATGGTGTAAATCAGGTACAGAGGCTTTTGACGTATTAGATAGCAAACAACCTGACTTAGTTATGACGGATTTGGGCTTGCCCGGAAAAAGTGGCAAAGAAGTACTTGAAAAAATGCGCTCGGTACAACGCCTTATTGATGTTCCTGCCATAATAATGACAGGTAGTTTCCCTGATGACAAAGATTATCCCGAAAGGAAATTTTACCAAGGAATTTTAGAAAAACCCTTTGACTTGGAGGATTTGAAAAATATTATAAAAAAATTGGTCTTGATTTGATAAATAAAAAAAGATCTCTCAGTCGCTGAATCGTTAGAGCTCGCAAAAATTGAAAAAACTGTTGGTCAAGGTCTCCTAAGGCAGTAATTAAATCGTAAAGAGAAGATAACATGATTGTGAATGCCAATTAATCATGTTATTATTTTCATAAACTTGGTTAAACTGAGATAATCTATATGCTAAAGGAGATGTTGTAATGAGTAAAAAGGTACTCATTGTTGGTGGAGTTGCAGGGGGAGCCAGTGCTGCAGCACGCTTGCGCCGTTTAGATGAAGAGGCGGAAATCATTATCTTTGAGCGGGGAGAACATATTTCATATGCAAACTGCGGCTTACCGTATTATGTCAGTGGAGTTATTAATGAGCGGGAAGCTCTTTTGGTCTCAAAGCCTGAAGCTATGAGGAACCGCTTTCGTATTGATGTGAGAATCTTTAGCGAGGTTACCCGTATTTTTCCTGAGGAAAAAGCCGTCGAAGTTCGAGAAAGTAATGGTAAGGTCTACAGAGAATCTTATGATCAATTGATCCTTTCTCCCGGGGCAGCTCCGCTTCGTCCGCCGATTCCCGGGATTAATGACATCGAGGCTCTTGTTGTACGTAATGTTACAGATATTGACCAGATTAAACGATTTATCGATGAGCAGCAACCTAAAACGGCAGCAGTCGTAGGAGGGGGCTTTATCGGTTTGGAAATGGCTGAAAATCTCCATGCCAGAGGAGTAGATACAACGATTATAGAAATGAGCGATCAGGTCATGGCTCCTCTGGATTTTGAAATGGCCGCAATCCTTCATGAGCACATTTTTAATAAAGGAATCAACCTCATTTTGGAAGATGGGGTAAAATCCTTTGCTAAAAAGGATAATGGGGCTCTTATTACACTCCAAAGCGGAGGGGAAGTACAAGCTGATTTAACGATCTTGGCTATTGGGGTAAAACCGGAAATTAAATTAGCGAAGGAAGCCGGACTAACTATCGGAGAGTTAGGCGGTATTAAAGTTAATGAACGACTCCAGACCTCAGACCCTAATATTTACGCAGTTGGGGATGTCATTGAGGTAAAACACTTAGTCACAGGACAAGCTGCCCTCTTACCCCTTGCAGGTCCTGCTAATAAACAAGGCCGCATTGTTGCCGACGTTATCGCAGGTCGGAATAGCAAGTATAAGGGTACCCAAGGGACTGCCATTGCCAAGGTTTTTGATTTAGTGGCAGCTTCCACCGGAGCAAATGAAAAAATGCTTAAGAAATTAGGAATTCCTCATGAAGTGTTGTTTACTCACTCCAATTCCCACGCCGGGTATTATCCTGGAGCAACAAGATTATCCATGAAACTTGTCTTTGATAAAAGCAATGGCCGAGTCCTGGGTGCTCAAGCTGTCGGAGCTCAAGGTGTCGATAAACGGATCGATGACATCGCCGGGGTAATCCGTAACGAAGGGACTATCTATGATCTGCAGGAACTTGAACTGGCCTACGCCCCACCCTTTTCATCGGCTAAAGATCCTGTGAACATGGCCGGCTATGTGGCGGAAAACATCATTAATGGTGATGTTCAAATGATTCATTGGCAGGAGCTTAGTAAACTTAATGCAAAAGAGATTTGTATTATTGATGTACGGGATGAAGAAGAACGTAAAGCTAAATTTATCCGCGGTTCACTGCATATACCTGTCAATGACCTGCGCAGCAAATTATCCGAACTTCCAAAAGATAAGGAAATCGTAGTTTACTGCGAGATTGGGCTAAGAGGTTACGTTGCCTATCGAATCTTGACTCAACACGGATTTACTAAAGTTAGGAATTTGTGCGGAGGTTGGGTTACTTATTATCCGGCTGTTTTTGGATAAAGTTTCTCCAATTTCCTGGAAAAGAATCCCTAGTCCCGTTTCTCAGGGAGCTGAGGTGATGACGAGAAGGATTTCTTTGCCGATATCAAGGTTAGAGGTTTTGCTTTGTTGGAACAGCAAAAAGGGGCGTGGTCTATGACCAGTGCCCTCTTTTGCTGTTACTTATAGTTTACTTGAAAGCGAAAACTATCGGAAAGAAAATAGTAACGATAAGCGCCCAAAGTGAATAAATCGGCAAATATCGCGTAATGGCATGAGATTCGTTAAGATATTATTGCAATACGACTATCCTTCTGAGATGCAAACTTGCAAAAACCAGACTAAAAAGTGCTATTATATTAGTAGTATTGCAGGAATGGAGATAATCAGAATGCCAACAAGAAAGAAGCTAATTTACCTAATATTAGTGTTTATCGTCCTATTGTGGGGCCTCAATGTTGTAATGATTAAGTTTTTAACCCAGTATATGTCCCCGACCTTGTTAGCTGCAATCCGAATGCCCCTGGCGGGAATCGTTTTGTTATTGTTCGTATTTAGAAAATATGGGTTGTACAATCCAAGTAAGAAACAGTGGGGATGGCTTTTTGGTATAGGATTAATCTCTGTTTGTGTGCATCAGTTGTTTTTGGGGTATGGAGTTTCCGTGACATCATCCACCAATGCTTCCCTTATCCTGGCCCTAAATCCTCTGACGACGGCGTTGCTGGCTTCTATATTTGTCCAGGAAAAATTCACTAGAAATTTAGGACTCGGTATACTACTAGGATTTGCAGGGGTTGTTTTAGTCGTATTCTCAAAATCCCCAGAGGGCACGATCCAATTTTCGTTACTCGGGGATATCAGTATGGTATTAGCTATGTTGACCTATGTCATTGGTGGGTTGCTTATCAAAAAACTGTTGGAAACTTCGATTCCTACCTTAGTAGTGACCGCCTATTCCACCTTAATAGGAGGAATATTGTTAAATTTGGGGACGCTGGTTTCCTTTGGGCCTTCGGTTTATGGACAGATTCATTTATCGTCAACCGCTGCACTTATCTTATTATTATCAGCCTGGGGAGCTACCGCATTAGGTACATTGGGATGGAATCACGGTATTAAACAGTTGGGGGCTAACAGAACGGCTATGTTTTTAAACGGTATGCCCTTTGCAAGCATGTTCGGTGGGTTCGTCTTTTTAAATGAGAAAATTACCTGGATCCATATCCTGGCACTTATCCTCACTACGTTAGGCATTGTGATTGGGAGTATTCCGAAAAAGAAGGTCATCCTTTTGGAATCCTGCAAACTATAAACTTGTTTTGATCATAAGGAAGAAATAACCGCTCCTGATGATAAAGGTTTGCGGTTATTTCTTGTAATTCAATTCAGGCTAACCGTTCGGTTAGACAATCTGCTGGGCTGGCGTGCATGCAACACGTCAGTCCTTTTCTAATGCTATACCCATAGATTGTAAACTATGCGGCTAGAAATGTATTCGGGATAGGAATTATAAACACTGCAAAATATTAGTGTGGTAAAATATACAAGACGATTGCCATTGACTCCAATGCTAAGAAATTATCAACCTGAAAGGGAGTTTGTTAAAATGCATTACACAGGTACAATTTATAGACCACCAGCTGAGGCTAAAACCCTACTATTACAAGTCACAGTCGGATGTTCACATGACCGTTGCACATTTTGCAGCATGTACAAGGATGTCCCATTTCGTATCGAACCTATTGAGCAAATAGAGGAAGATTTAATAGAGGTTCTTGACCTGCGGCCTAACGCAGAAAGGGTCTACCTTGTCGGTGGTGATCCCTTTGTTTTAAGCTTTGAACGACTAAAACTAATTGCCAAAAAAATTAAAGAATACCTGCCCCACTGTAAAACTATTTCTATGTATGCTCGGATAACCAATATTAAAACAAAAACAATCGAGGAACTTAAGGCTTTGCGTTTTTTGGGAATAAATCAGTTGTATATCGGAATTGAAACCGGTCATGATGAGACATTAACTAGAATACATAAAGGAAATACCGCCGAAGAAGCTGTTGTACAATGTAAGCGGTTAGAGGAAGCCGGAATTGAGTATCATGGAATCTATTTAAATGGGTTAGCTGGTCATACAAAAGGAGAAATTAGCGCCCTTGAAACGGCCAAATTTTTTAATCAACTAAAACCAAGAAGTATTGGGATAACCTCCTTAACCCTAATACCCGGTACAGAATTATTTGAACAAAAACTCAAGGGTGAATTTGTTGAAGCCACCGAATTCGAACGAGTTCAAGAATTAAAGCACTTCATCGAACATTTGGAAACAAACACCAAAGTCTTTGCTAATCATGTATCAATAGCTACTCCCGTGGTCGGTAGAATTCCTGAAGATCGATCTAAGATACTTAAAGTACTGCAAGACACTATTGACGATTTTGATGAAGACGAATTAAGGCAATATCGAGAGCAGTTAAAACAGTTGTAAGAAATAAAAAGAGGGTTGAGGCTGAGAAGCTGAATGTACAAAATGCCATTAGATGGGGACGAGAATTTGGACATCCAAGCGCCAAAGCAATTTAATACGACCATCATTGATGCCGCTGAATGTTACCAAACTGCAGAGCAGAAGTCTGCCGATTACTTTAAATCACTCTATCAGCAGGTTGCCTTCAAGACCTATGTCCCGACCCTTATCAACGACATCCAGTCGTGGAAACAAAACCATATCCATCGCCCTTCATTTCTATCCTGTCGTTTTGGTAGAAATAAAAAACCTAGCCCGCAGGATTATTACAACTATATACGATGGCTGGATTACACAGGTACATTGGACAATTATCTAGATAGAAGCATCTCTTACATCTTCATGCGTGATCTGGGCAAAGCACTGGATTCACCCATCACTCAAGAACGTATCCGAAAAGTAGTGGATAATTTGAAAGATCAACTGATTCCATCGGTCACTTTAGACAAGACAGACAGAACCGAGACAATAAGTATGGTGGGGTTGTACCGAAAAGCTCAGAAGGAAGGCATTGAATCGACGTTGCTTTGGGTGGTGGACAAAATTGAGACTATGACCCATCACCTTCCGAAAGAGCTGGAGGCCGAGCATGCTCAACGAAAACTGATCAAAATCATTGCTGGTGTTCTGATGCATGAAATCGAAGAAATGAGTGACAAGACCTCACAAGACGTGCGTTCTCGAAAATTGGAGGAAGCTATTCGACTCGGCTATTCCTATGGTTTAACCTATCCACTCATTGATGACCTGCTGGACTCTAACGTCTTGTCCTTTGAGGAGAAAAACCGATATTCCAATCTGATTCGTTCCACACTCATCACCGGATGTGTACCAGAATTAGTTGAGTGGGAGGGAAAGAACAGCGAACTGCTCAAATACGTTCAGTTGGAACTGCAGGAAAACTTCGAGTACATCAAAGCGCACCTGCAGCCCGAGAACCAGAAATCCTTTTTTGAGCAAGCGTATGTATTTTTTAATTCCCAGGAAGTCGATGGCCAAAAAGACCTTTCCAATCCTAATTACACCAATGAAGATTTGTATATTCCCATCATCCTAAAATCGTCATCGTCTAGACTAATTGCCCGCTCAGTAATCAGTGCACCAGCGGATATCGGATTTGATAACCGAACATTTTATTATGGTATTTACAATCAGTTAGCGGATGATTTCGCTGATATGTTTGATGACTTAAAGGAAGGCTCGGTTACACCTTATACCTATTATTTAAAATATCATAATCAGCGACAGGATCTGATCAATCCATTTGAATTATACTGGACGGTTATCTCAAATTTAATCCATAATGTATACCACTCTGACAATAAGACCTGCGAATTGATCTTGGACCGTGCAATCAACGGACTGAAACGATACAAAGAACGGATGGGAAATATAAAATACGACGAAGTCATGAATCTATTTGCGTCCGCAAATCCGGACTTTAATAATCTCCTCCAAAAAGTGGTCCGAAAAGCGGATGATGTTGATTTCTTTGACAAGCTGCTTCGTGATAGGATAATAACAATACTTAAAAATGAAAGGGCCGAGCGGGAATCCTTCGTGGATACGATGAAAGCTGTGAGTAAACAGATCAGCAGTATCTTAACTATCCCAAAAACCATCGAAGATCCACTTCTGAACCAAACCCTTATTGACTCCTCAAATTATTGTCTGGAAGCAGGCGGAAAGCAGGTGCGTCCGCTCATGGCTTGGGCCATGAGCGTGAAAGGGTACGGATTAGAACCTAAGGCAATTGCGCCGCTTCTGAGATCCTTGGCATATATGCACACTGCGTCTCTGATTTACGACGATCTCCCCTCCCAAGATAATGCAGATACTCGGCGTGGCAAGCCTACCCTACATGTAGAGTACAATATCGCTATAGCAGAATTAACAGGTCTCTTTCTTACCCAAAGAGCTATTCAGGAACTGGCATCTCTTGACCGGTTCGAACCTAACATCGTCTTACAATTGATCCAGTATGTAACCCGTCGGACAGAAGATATATGCAAAGGTCAGGCTATGGACTTGGATTCCAAAGGAAAACTCTTGACGCTGGAGCAATTGAATACCATGTGCTTTTATAAAACAGGGATTGCTTTCGAAGCCTCAATCGTAATGCCAGCCATTTTGGCACGGGAGAAGGAACCGCAAATCGAGGCCTTGAAGAAATTTGCCCATCATGCAGGTATTGCTTTTCAAATCAAGGATGATCTGCTGGATGCTGAAGGTGATCCAGCTTTACTGGGGAAATTGACCGGCAAAGATTCCACAAATAACAATTCAACCTTTGTGACGGTCCTTGGCTTAGAAGGCGCCAGAAAAGAGATGTGGGAGCATTACTGTCAGGCAATGGAGGAATTGGACTTTATACCACACAATACTTCTTTCCTAAAGCAGTTACTGAATTACATGGTAAAAAGGGACCATTAAAACTCATAATGAAACAGGAGGAATAATAAAATGGTAGGTAAATCGGCGCTGTTAGTTGGTGCAAGTGGGTTGGTTGGTGGCGAATTACTCAATTGCTTATTGAATGGTACGGAATACTCAAGGGTCTTAATCTTTGTCCGTAAACCGACCGGTCTAAAACATCTAAAACTAGAGGAGCACTTAATTGAATTCAATAACTTGCCTTACTACAAAGAATTCTTTGAAGTCAATGATGTGTTCTGCTGTTTGGGAACAACGATAAAAAAAGCTAAGAGTCAGGCGGCGTTCAAAAAGGTCGATGTTGAATATCCTCTGGAATTAGCAAAGCTTGCAAAGGAAATGAAGGTTGAAAAATTCCTAGTCATCAGTTCAATGGGGGCAAACCCTAAGTCCCCAGTGTTCTATTCTCGTATGAAAGGTCTCCTCGAAGAAGAACTTAAAATGATATCGATTAAGTCTTTACATATCTTTCGACCTTCATTATTGCTTGGCGATAGAAAAGAGTTTCGTATTGGTGAGTCGATATCGGCTTATTTAACCAAAGGAATTTCATTTATCTTCATAGGACCACTGAAAAAATATAAGCCTATAGACGCTAAAAGAGTGGCCAAAGGAATGTATAAGGCTGCTCAGAGTAGAAGTGAGGGAATATTTACGTATCTTTCCAATGAAATTTAAACAAGGAGATCAGGGCAAAATGAAAATACTATTCGTGGAAGACGATCGTATTATTGCGTCAGGTCTTTGCTACTCACTTACCCAAGAGGGATATCTTGTAACTCACTGTTTGGATGTAAAGTCTGCAAAAACTACAATTAATAAAAATAGCTTTGACTTAGCGATCCTTGACCTATCCCTTCCGGATGGAAGCGGCTATGATCTTTGCCAATTAATCAAGGCCAAGGAAGATATCCCGGTTATATTTTTAACGGCAATCGATGACGAGGTTAATGTCGTTATGGGGCTTGATATGGGCGCTGATGACTATATAACAAAGCCATTTCGAATAAGAGAGCTGCTCTCTCGTCTTAAATCTGTTACTCGCAGGTATGACAAGACAGAACTTGTAAAAACAGTTTATAAGTTTAGCAATCTTAAGATAGATACTGCTCAGGCAAAGGTCTATAAAGGAGAGCAGGAAATTGTATTAACCTCTCTTGAGTATCGCTTGCTCTTATTATTTGCTAATAACGAGGGACAAGTCCTTAGTCGTAATCAGCTTCTAGAAGGTCTCTGGGATTTTGCAGGGGAATTTGTCAATGATAATACCTTAACAGTCTATATTAAACGTCTGCGCGAAAAGATCGAGGATGATAGTCAGAACCCATCAATTATAAAAACGATTCGCAGAATCGGATATAAAGGGGGCAGCTAAGTTGCTGCGAAATAAAGAAATTAAACTATACATCACACTTCTGGCTTCAGTTACAATAGTAGGTTTTGTTGCCTGCTATTTTTTTAATCCCGTCTCAGGGATCATCGCCTTGTTAGCGTTGCTTTTAATGGGTGCCGTATCGTTCATGTTTACAAGATGGAGATATCGGCAAATAGAAAGGCTGACGGAATATCTAAAGCGAATTGCAGGCGGCGAATACTCACTTGATATTAGAGATAATGATGAAGGCGAACTTAGCATTCTTAAAAGTGAACTATATAAAGTAACAGTAACCCTCTCAAGCAAGACTCTTGAAAAAAGACAAGCGTTATCTTGCAGATTCAATCTCAGATATTTCACATCAGCTGAAAACTCCTATCACCTCAATGTCTGTTATGACAGACCTGATTAGTGATGAACACTTACCCCTGGATAAGCGTGTGGAATTTACACAAAATATTCGTTCACAGCTTGAAAGACTTCAATGGCTTGTGGCATCCCTGCTCAAGCTGTCAAAGATTGATGCAGGTACAATTACGTTTAAGAAAGAGCCTGTAAATGTACAAGACCTTATCACACGGTCCATTGAACATTTACTAATTCCCATGGAAATAAAAGAGCAAACCCTTGAAATCAGTGGAGATGAGCATACTGAATTTAGGGGGGATTTTAATTGGTCGGCAGAAGCCTTGACAAATATTATTAAAAATTGTCTCGAGCATACACCTTGCGGTGGATTGATCGGTATTAGCTATAGTGAAACCCCAATTTATACCCTGATTAAGATATACGATCAGGGTAAGGGTATCAATAAGCATGACTTGCCCTACATATTTGATCGGTTTTATAAAGGGAGAAATGCGCACAGTGACAGTATTGGGATTGGGTTGGCCATGTCAAAAAGCATTGTCATAAACCAAGGTGGTAGTATAGAAGTTACCAGTGAAAAGGATCAAGGGACCCAATTTGTGATCAAGTTTTATAAAAGTATTGTGTGACAAAATTGTCACCCAACTAGTCACTGTAGAGCTATATTAGGCAGCTATACTAACATTAAACATTATAGGAAATCGGAAAAGGAGTGGTTAGTATGGAAATATTAAGAGTAGAAAATCTGTCTAAAATCTATGGTAATGGTGAAACCGCCGTCATGGCACTTGATAATATTTCGTTTTCTGTAAGCAAAGGTGAATTTGTTGCAATTATTGGACCATCAGGTTCTGGGAAATCGACACTGCTGCATACCTTGGGTGGTGTGGATACACCCACAAGCGGCAAGGTATTAATTGAAAATACGGATGTTTATGCACTTGACGAAACAAAGCTGGCCATCTTTAGACGCAGACAAATCGGTCTTATTTATCAATTTTATAACCTTATACCCGTTCTGAGTGTAGAGGAAAACATTACCCTGCCATTATTGTTGGACGGGCGCAAGGCAGATAAAGAGCAGCTTAATGAAATAATCCGAACACTAGGTTTAACCGAGCGCTTAAACCATCTGCCCAATCAGCTTTCAGGAGGTCAACAGCAAAGAGTGTCAATAGGACGAGCCTTAATAAATAATCCTGCACTCATGTTGGCGGATGAACCTACAGGAAATCTTGACAGCAAAAGCAGTTATGAAATTATTGAGCTTCTTAAAATGTTCAATAAAACATTTCGACAAACCCTGATTGTAATTACCCATGATGAGCGTATAGCCCTACAGGCAGATCGAATCATGACCATAGAAGATGGGCGAATCACGAAGGATGAGGTGCTTCGTCGATGAACATTATTAATAAACTAACCATAAGACATTTGAAACAAAACAAACGACGAACCCTAGTAACAATCCTTGGAGTGATTATTTCAGTCGCCATGGTGACGGCGGTTGCAACTATTACTGTGTCTTTTATGGAATTATTGCAAAGGCAGACCATTGCCAGTGATGGAGAATGGCATGTTCTTTACAATGATGTGAACAAGGAGCAGCTCGAAGCGGTAAAGAACGATGAAGCAACGAAAACTCTTGTCATCTCAAGAGATCGTGGCTATGCTCTTTTAGAGGAAGGGCAAAATAGAAATAAGCCCTATTTATTTATCAAGGAGTATAATGCCGAAGGGTTTGAGCAGTTTCCCATTGAATTAAGTCAAGGGCGGCTTCCTCAGAAGGACAATGAAGTTGTCATTTCAGAAGAAATTGCGGAAAATGCCAAAGTAAACTACGAGATTGGGGATCGCTTAATACTTGATATTGGTAAACGGTTCAACAAAGACAGTGTTCAAGAACTTTTTCAGCGTGCCCCATTACAATTAGAGAATGGTAAAAAAACCGAAACATTAAAAGGTAGTATAACTAAGAGCTATACGGTTGTAGGAATTATCAAACGACCTACCTGGGAACCAACATGGGCAGCCGGGTATACGATTATAACCTATATCGATGAGAGCATGATAGGAGCAAATGAGACTGTTAATGCCTCGGTTGTACTAAATAAAGTTAAAAGCTCACTATACACTCATGCAGAAGAGCTAGCTAAGAAAAACCAAATTCAAGTCGATAAGATCCAATTTAATAACAGTTTACTGCGCTATTATGGGGTCACGAATAACGATAACTTGAACAACACTATATATTCACTATCCGCGGTCATTATGGGGATCATTATTATAGGTGCTGTTTCGTTAATCTATAATGCCTTCGCTATTTCCGTGTCAGAACGTTCCCGTCATTTAGGCATGCTTTCCAGCGTGGGGGCTACGAAAAGGCAGAAAAGAAACTCGGTGTTATTTGAGGCAGCAATCATTGGTTTGATCAGTATCCCTCTTGGAATCCTTTGTGGTCTTGGCGGAATGGGCATTACCTTTTGGTTCGTAAACCCGATGATCCAAGGAGCGTTAAGAGGGGGAGTAACGTTAACGGTGTCCGTAACCCCTTTGTCGATTTTGGCTGCCTGTGTAATTTCAATGCTGACGATCTTCATTTCAGCGTATCTGCCAGCCAGAAAGGCATCTAAAATCTCTGCTATTGATGCGATTCGACAAACAGCCGATGTTAAGCTGACAGGTAAAGCAGTAAAAACGTCAAAGTTCATGCGCAAGCTATTCGGAATTGAAGCAGAAATAGGCTTAAAAAACTTAAAAAGAAACAAACGCAGGTACCAAGCAACGGTATTTTCACTCGTCATAAGCATTGTTCTGTTTTTAGCAGTATCATTTTTTACCGCCAATTTAACAAAATCTCTAGAGCTCTCACAGGATGGCGTGAATTTTGATATTCAAGTATCAATGGATAACGAATATACAGAAACTGTTGATCAGTTGATGAAATCAATTGCTTCCCTAGATAATGTAACGGAATATAGTCTTATGAGAGAATTAACGTTGAACGCTTGGGTGAAGCAAGAGTCAATGGCCAAGGAATTACAAGATTCATTGAATAAAGATAAGAGTATGCTTGAGAATGGAAGATATCGTTACTATATCGATTTGCATGCTTTAAATGAGGAGAGTCTGCAAGCCTACGCGGATAAGATTGGTGCAGATTACGAACAGTTGGTAAATCCGGATAATTTAACTGGAATTGTGATAGAGACCATCCCTTATAAGGATAGGGAAGCAGAGAAATATGTAGAAACGAAGGCTATAAATACCAAAATAGGTGAAACCATTGATTTATTTTATACTGTTGGAGAGGCAGAAGAAGAGAGGCATTTAAATCAAATAGAAATCGCCGCCTTGACTGATCAATCGCCGATGGGGGTCTTTCCAGCAGGAGTAGGCGGTTTAACGATCATTGTCTCTGAACAAGTCCTGGATCAATTAATGGGTGATAAAGAGATTCCCAACGTTCATACGCGACTCTTACTGAAAAGTACTGATCCAATGGCGACTCAACACCAAATTGAGGATCTGAAGGAGAACAATCTTTCTATTTACAATGTTTACCGAAGCAGACAGCAAGAAGAACAGATGATCCTGTTTATGTCGGTGTTTACCTATGGCTTTATAGTATTAATTACGGCGATTTCGATTGCCAACATTTTTAATACGATCTCAACGAGTATTTCTCTTCGAAAGCGAGAATTCGCAATGCTAAAATCTGTGGGGATGACCCCAAAGGGCTTTAGTAAAATGATAAACTATGAAAGTATTTTTTATGGAATTAAGTCCTTGTTCTACGGACTTCCGATTAGCATAATCGTGATGTATTTAATCCATAGGTCATTGATGAACAGCTTTAGCTATAGCTTCGCCCTTCCTTGGATAAGCATTTTATATGTTATTGCGGCCGTGTTTATCATCGTTAGTTCAGCAATGCTGTACTCCAGCGCCAAAGTTAAGAAGGAAAATATTATTGATGCCCTCAAGCAGGAGAATATCTAGGGCCGCCGTCGACCACAGTCCATTGCCGGTGAACGGCTGCTGGCTCATTCCTTTTAGTAAGCATTGAAGGCCTCTCGATCTAGATAACTAAAAAGGAGACTGTTAATATGATTTTTAGACAGGCACTGCCTCAAGAGATAGATTTAATATTTATTGAAGGTTATAAGGAGTGGAGCAAAAACAGGACGTTTGAACAATATCGTAGCGATAATGCCAAGGAGCATGCGTATGGTACAAGGTATGTCATAGATGTCAATAACGAAATAGTATGCTCTCTAATATTATTAAAACTGAAGGATATTATCGGAAAAAGAGTATATGGCATAGGGTCTGTTTTAACTCCAAAAAGTCATGCCGGCAAAGGTTATGCAAAGGAATTGTTGAAAAACTGCATAAAAGAAAAAGAAGATACTTTTATTTTTTTGTTCTCAGATATAAACCCTAAGTTTTATGAAAAATTTAGCTTTAGAATATTACCTTCTAAATTTCAAAAATATGAAAAAAGCATCTGCATGGTATATTGTAATGACGATAGCTGGAATGAACTTTTAAATTGTTCTATAGATTCACTCCCGGACTATTTTTGAAGCTATTAAATATTACATATGTCGGCCAGTTTTTCAAGCTTCTTCGCGTCTTAATTGACAAAAAGAAGGAAACTAAAGAAAATTGAAGAAAAGAGGTTTAAAGGGGGATGCAAAATGAGTGAAGAGACAAAGAATCTAAGTTGCGAAGACTGTGGATCTGTAAACTGCTATAGGAGAGAAAAAAGCTTTCCGCAATTCTGCCTTACAACGAATACTGATAATGAAATGATCGAAGAAGCGAATGGGCTTTATCTAAAGGATGAGTTCGTTTCCAAGTTCTCCCATGCGGCAGCAGAGATTGAGGGGACATACTTTGGTAAGATAACTCGTGTAGAGGAAATTGTTCTATTTGCTAAAAGAATTGGTGCAAAAAAAATCGGGATCGCAACCTGTGTTGGTTTAATGAGTGAAGCTAAAACCTTTGCAAAAATACTTAATTCAAAAGGGCTGGAAAGTTATTGTGTGATCTGCAAAGTAAGCTCAACTGACAAAACAGAAATTGGGATAGACGAAACGTTTAAAATAAAAAAAGATAGTCATGAATCCTTATGTAATCCTGTTTTGCAAGCAAAGTTACTTAATAAAGAGAAGACAGACTTAAATGTGATAGTGGGGCTTTGTGTTGGTCATGACTCAATATTTATTAAGTTCTCTGAGGCACCTGTGACAACGCTTATTACTAAGGATCGTGTACTTGCTCATAATCCTGCAGGAGCATTATATACCAGCGGATTTTACTATACGAGATTGCTTGAGGAAAATGATAGAAATAAAGAACATACCCCATAATTTAAATTGCGAGTGTTCGGGTATGGATAATACGATTGCCAATGCTGGACGAATTTGCATAACAGACGTGCTAATCTGTAATATGATTTGCACTTCTGTTCTTGTTGTCCAGAAAATCAGAATCTATGGTTGACATTCGATGCAATAGGTAATATATTATGTATATAGGTAACATATTACCTATTCAAACGTAAGGGTTTATTAGAAACCTTCCGAGGTCCCTGATACCTTTCAGAAAAGGGGTGGTAACGTGGATATTTTAGAACAGCAAAGGTTTATTTTCGGCAGCTTGTTTCTGATCCCCAATAAACTGCAGGTAATCGTAGATCGTACTCTGGCTAAACATGAACTGACTGCAAAACAGTGGTTTCTTACAGCCATGATCGAGAAATTGAGTCAATCATCACCTACCTTAATGGAGGTGGCAGAAGCTATGGGGAGTTCTTATCAGAATGTAAAGTCGATTGCCTTGAAACTACAAGAGAAGAATTTTATGGTCTTGGAAAAGGACCCAGAGGATCGCAGGGTTACTCGGTTAAGATCAACGGAGAAGTCGGCGGACTTTTGGGATAAACATCAAGAAGAAGGTATACGGTTGATTGCTGAATTATTTTCTGATTTTACTCCAGACGAGGTAGCTTCGCTGTACAAAGGATTAATGAAAATGAACCAAAAGTTGCAAGAGCTAGAATAAGCTCTTTTGGTCATGAGTATAAGAGTTTGAAGATTTAAATTAAAAAAGAGGGGAAATATGTATGGAAAAAAGGTATCTAATATCGGTTATATTGATCTTAGGAATCTTTTTAGTTGCAGGGCTTTTCTATAAATCAAAAGAACTCAAAAAGGCCTATCAAGGGGATGTTCAGCAAGGACTTCAACAGATACGCCCTTTGGATAATTCAATCCTCACGGTAGACGATACAAGGGACTTGCCCTTGCCAGTTCAAAAGTATCTTGCCTATACTGGTGTTATCGGGAAGGAAAAGGTTCAGAACGTGCGCATTGTCTGTGAAGGCAAGTTTAGACCAGATCCCAAAAAAGGATTGGTTCCCATGGTCTCTGAACAATACAATTATTTTGATAAACCCTCCCGCTTTTACTACATCAAATTAAAAATGTTTGGCATACCAGTGGTCGGAGTGCATTCATATAAAGATGCCACGGCGTCAATGCGTATTAAGATCGCATCACTTTTTAAAGTTGCGGATGCGAAGGGTGAGATTATGAATAAGGCAGAAACAGTGACGATATTTAACGATATGTGTTTACTAGCCCCAGCCAGCCTTATTGATAAGAGGATCAAGTGGGAAACAATTGATCCATTGACAGTCAAAGCTACGTTCACCAATAATGAAAACACCATTTCCGCGCATTTATATTTCAATGAAAAGGGTGAAATAGTCAATTTTGTTTCGGATGATCGTTGCCTTACGACCACAGGAGAAGAATTTCGTCAAGCAAGATGGTCTACTCCGGTAAGAGATTATAAGGACTTCAATGGTGTGAAGCTGGCAAGTTATGGGGAAGCCGTTTGGAATTTACCTGAGGGAGATTATTGTTACGGACAGATAAACATTAAAGAGGTTGTTCCTAATTTTTATAGCTTTAAACAACAATACTAAAGGACTGGGCGTCTACTGGAGTTCTTTCTGGTACAAACTTTTTGAATACTAAGAAGACTTATGACTAAGCTTCGCATAAGCCTTCTCAGGTAAAATGCTTTTAGACTAGGAAGAAAGGTAGATTAGAACTATTTAAAAACTCCGAGAATTGAAGCAACTGACCTATTAATTGGTATATTCAGTTCAAAAATTCGGAAAGAGCAAGTTTGTAACCTTAAATTAGGTGCAACTTGTTCTTTTTATATTGTGTTGACATAACTGCTCATTCTGTATATACTGTATATATACAGAATGAGCATAACAAACAGTTAAAGCACACGATTGTTACCCATCCCTCATGATCTACATTCCTAAAGGAGGAAGTAGTTTGGCTATGAATATTATTATTTCCAATTCTTCGCCTGAACCTATCTATCAACAGATTGTCACGCAGTTGAAACAACTCATCTTGGAAGGTGATCTAAAGGAAGCAGAGGGGTTACCATCCATTCGCACTCTCGCAAAGGAGTTGCAGATTAGCGTGATCACCACAAAGAGAGCCTATGAGGAGCTAGAGCGAGATGGTTACATTGAAACCGTTGCGGGTAAAGGGTCATTTGTTGCAGCACAAAACAAAGAATTATTAAGAGAAAAGAGACTGCGTGTTGTGGAAGAAAAGGTGGCGGATGCTATTGCCGCCTCCAAAACAGCAGGCTTAAATCAGCAAGATCTCTTAGAAATGTTCAAGTTACTCTACGAGGAAATCTAGAGTTTGTCATCTATTTCAACATAAAATTGATTATGGATGGAGAGAGGGTATAAGAATGAACAAGGAGTCTCTAAAACTAAGAAAAACTGAATCCTTAAAAGATGTAGACTACATCCTATCGGTTGACGACCTATCCAAACGTTATAAGAATTTCTCCCTTAATAAGGTTAGTTTTCAGTTGCCGCGTGGGTATATTATGGGGTTTATCGGCCCAAACGGATCGGGAAAAAGCACGACAATTAAACTAATTATGAACTTGCTGAATAGGGACAGCGGAGAGATTAAGGTGTTTGGCCTGGATAACTTAAGAGATGAACTTCTGATTAAGGATCGTATAGCCTTCGTCTATGACGAAAATCACTATTACGATGAGCTAACGATACGAGATATGGCCAAATTCGTTTCTTCCTTTTATAAACATTGGGAAACCCCTGTCTTTAAAAAATATTTAAGAGATTTCGATCTCGACTCGAAGCAGAGGATTAAGGAACTTTCTAAAGGGATGAAAATGAAGCTTTCTCTGGCAATCGCGCTCTCCCATCAGGCGGAGCTTCTGATCATGGATGAGCCTACAGCTGGACTTGACCCTCTGGTACGTGCCGAACTGGTGGACATTTTATCAAGCTTAATCCAAGATGAACGGAAATCTGTCTTTTTTTCCACCCACATCACCTCGGATCTTGATAAAATAGCGGATTATGTGACTTTTATCCATAATGGTAAAATAGTCGTAAGTGCCCCTAAAGATGACCTTTTGGATCAATACGGTATAGTCAAAGGTGCTAATACTTTGCTCAACGAAGAAACTAAAACTCTTTTCGTTGGGATTAAACCCAATCAATTTGGGTTCCAAGGATTAGTTCGAGATCATGAGAAAGCCCGCCGCTTATTTAAGGAGCAAGCTATTATAGAGAAACCATCCTTAGAAGATATTATGCTTTATACTGTAAAGGGGGAGCAATTATGAGCAGCATATATAAACTATTATTAAAAGATTTCCTCCTATTAAAAAAAGTTCTTTGGTTTCCTTTTATTTATGCCTTTGGAATGTCAGTTGCCTTCAGCGACACGTATGCAGGAGCCTTAAGCGCATCGACGATTGGGGTATCTTATATGCTCATGATTCAAGCTTGTGCCCGAGACGAGAAAAACAAATCCGAATTAATGTTAAATAGTCTTCCCATACGCAGACGAGATATCGTCTTAGCTAAGTATTTATCAATTATCCCCTATGCAATTATCGGGATTTTAGCGTATTTATTAACCCAAGGTATTATATATGTCACTGGATTCCCGATCACGTTAAGTAATCTGTCTTTTGAAGTAGTATTTGGAGTTCACATTGCAATAATTGGGATGATTTCAATCTATTTCCCTATTTACTTCAAACTTGGCTACCTTCGTTCTAATATCGTAGCCACAATCCTTTTCTTAGGAGGCTTTTTCTTAACTATTGCCCTAATTAGGAACGGACTGCGAGGAATTTACAGCCCGTATACTCAAAATGCCCTCAATAGAGTGGGAAATTGGGTGCAAACTCAAACGGATTGGCAAATCATTAGTTATTTGATCGTTCTGATGTTAATTACTTTAGCCACTTCGTTTTTCCTTTCCTTACGGTTTTATGCTAAAAGAGAATTTTAGATTATTCTTCTTAATAAATAGCGGTAGTATAACAAGAACAACCCAGAGATTGCCTGGGTTGTTTTTGATCGTGACAATGCTTATGCACTGAAATCGGTTAGATTACTAACCTTGTGGATAGGGCAACTGGACTTTATATTTTGTAAATACGTCAACTGTATCTGCAATTTGTTGGGGAGTGGCCATATCGGCCTGGTATTCTCCGAGGTTGAATACTTCTTCAAAAAGGTGACGCTGAACCTGCTTTAAATTATTTAGGTTTTGTATCAAGACATTGTACAACTGCTCGTCAAGTATCTCTTTGGACCCGGTAGTATATCCTTCAATATTGTACTTTTCACTTAAAAGAGCATCGTTTAACCTATCCCGCAAGTTAAATGAGGGATCTTTCTCTTTCGGGAGAACTGGGGACTTATCTTTTCCGATTTTCTGTACCCCAAATGGGCTTGTTACCATTGAGTTATTATCAATCATTGTACCATCCCTCCTTGGTTGGGTTGTTGCTGGAGGTAAGTTAGTAGGTTTAAATAGTTTTGCTGATGGATTTGCCCGGCGTTATTAAACACTCCCTTAAATACGGGATCTACTTCCTGGTTCGCATATTGATTACACTTTTTCACCATAAGCAGTTCCCAAGATAGAAAATCTTTAACGTAATTGAGTTCTTTGACGGATAGGTTAGACACAAGACACACCTCCAAGTTTTTTGGTAAAGATTTTACATTACCTAGTATTGTTTTTGTGGAATCGAGGTTCTTAAAACAGAAAACGCCATCGTTCAAAGTTTATAGAAAATCTTCCTAATTGAGTCCTAGTTAGGACTAGAATATCCTTCTAAGAATTTTTTATCCTCTTTTAAGGGCTATTACGGAACAATAAGAAATGTGGGTGTCACTAATTATCATTTGTTTAACCTTTGGCTTAAAAGAGATTAGAACGAACAAAGAGAAAATGAATGTTATGACTGGATTTTTACGATTTTTCTAATTTCATGCCACAATTTATACAATAGTTAGCCCTTTCGTTTTCAATTATTAAACGGCAGCTGGGGCAAGTTTGCCCGGTGGAATTTGCTGATCTATTTCTCGTCAATTCTGCCGATACAATTCCTGTCGGAACTGCGATTACCCCATAACCGAGGAGCATCAGCAAAGAAGCGACTATCCTTCCAAGTGGAGTGACTGGTGTTATATCTCCAAAGCCGACGGTAGTAAGGGTTACAATAGCCCAGTAAACAGAGACAGGGATACTATTAAAACCACTGACCTCTCCCTCAATTAGATACATTAGCGTTCCGACGATCACGACGATAATCAAAACAGCTTCCAGGAAGACAGTAATTTTATATCGGCTAGCTTTAAGTGCGTTCAATAAAGAATAAGATTCACCAATATACTTGCCGAGATTTAAGATTCTGAAAATTCTCAACAAACGAAATGTCCTTAAGATTAACGCGAATTGACTGCCTTCGATAAAAATGCTTAAGTAAGCAGGTAGTATAGCGAGTAAATCTATAATACCAAAGAAGCTCTTCATATATTTAAACTTATTTCTCACGATGGATATTCTGATGATATATTCTAACGTAAATAGTACCGTTATTATCCATTCAATTTTGAAAAGGTACTTAAGAAATGCTGTTGACAAACTTGGCAAAGTTTCTAAAAAGATTATTAGAATACTCATTAGTATCAGCCATAAAAGTACAATGTCGAAAGCCCTTCCTGCCTTATTGTCTGCCCGAAAGATAATTATAAATAATTTTTCTCTTATAGATAGATTTTTTACAGATTTTTCCCTTTTGATATTTCTCATTTCTTAACCTCTATAACGCAAAAAGATAATGGAATTTATGATAAAGGTTTAATTTCTCAGACGTATATCAACTGGAAGAAACCATTTTAGAAAATACCTTTCAAATGATTTCCAATAAATAAAAACAGGCTCATTTCTATTTCCTATGTTTATCCTTTTCAGTAATCTCTTCAATTAGTTCCTTTGAGAATTCTTCTACCAAGCGTGATTGGTATCCTATCTTATTTAGTCGTTTATTAAGTGTAGTTCTTTGTGGAGAAACTTTTATAATTTTTATAGCTAAATAAGCTAAGGCATAAACGCCGGTCATTATTAGCCCGGCTACAAGCCCTGATCCCTGACCTTGAATAAATGGCATACTTAAAATAACAACAATCATACTGAATAAAACAACCCAAGAGGTGTATGGATAACCGGGCATCTGACACTTGCCTTCAGGGGGACAACCATGTCTTTTGCGAAATCGTATATGGGTTGCCATGATAACGGTATAGGTAAATAGTAAGGCAAAACCACCTGAACTTATTAAAAATAGATAAACTCTTGGGAGCAGAAGGCCAAGACCTAATCCTAAAAGCATAGCTAAACCGGAAAAGAGTATTCCACGATACGGAACATCCCTTTCATCCTTTAACCATTTTGGAGCAAGACCTTCATTTGCCAGAGATCGCATCATTCTTCCAATCCCAAACATAGCCGCTAACATTGTCGAAAGTATCGCTGTAATTAGTACCAGATTAATAGCTGTACCGGCCCACCCGATTCCCCATCTATTCAGAGCAGCAACCATGGGACTCAAATCTTCACTAAGATTAGCGGTAGGAATTAGGGGAAGGAGTAGAGCAATTGAAATTACATAAAATCCGACTAAGCATAAAACTGTATAGGTAATTGCTTTGGGAACGGTTTTTCTAGGATTCTCCGTTTCGGAAGCAGCTAGTCCAATTATTTCAAAGCCCGCATAGGAAAACATCACGATTAGCATACTCCCGGCAATACCTTTGCCCCCTCCCGGCATCAAAGGTTCTCGAACTAATTCCCCGGCGCCTATGGATGAGATTCCAGGGATCATTCCTATGATTAAAAGTAAGGCTAAAATGATGAAAGAAGCTATGGCCAGGAGTTTAACTGCAGCGAGACTGCTTTCCAGTTTGCTCAGCTTATCTGCTCCTAATAAATTCAACAAGGTGACACTTATTATAGTTAGGCTTCCCAGCAATGAAAAAGAGATATTGGGAATCCATTTAGAAACTAAGATTGATACCGCAGTAGCTTCACTAGACATTGCTAGAACCATTCCAGACCAGTACACCCAACCCACAACGAACCCGACTCCCTGTCCAAACGACTGGGCTGCAAATGTTCTAAAAGAGCCTACATCAGGGTTTGCAACTGTCATCTCTGATAAGGCAAATAGAATGAAATAGACTAACGCTCCTCCCAATATAAAGGATATTATTACGGAGGGTCCTGCAGCATGAATAGCTACCGATGAACCAATGAAAAAAGAACCTCCAATTACAGTTCCTAAGGCCATCATTGTAAGTTGCCAGGCAGATAATCCTTTTCTTTTCTTCATATCATATTCTCCAATACTTAAGCACAAGTTTCTCCGAATTTATTATGTCTAGATATTAATAAATACATTCCGACCCCTAACAGTTCACAAGTTCTGTAGTTTTCTTTCTTTACGCAAATGAATTGATATAGTTTAAGTAAAATAAGATGACCCGTGGGAGATACAAGCAAGTATCCCCCACGGGTTTTTACATAAGATTGGATTATTGAAACTTCATCATATTTTTCGTTCCAGGGCCAAGGATACTGGGAGCAATAGCTCATGGGAAAGTAGGATCCAAACGGCAGGAGAATTCGTCTCGGGACGCCGTTTGGCGAAAGTCTCCACTGGAGACTTTCGTATCGCCAGGTAACAAGCGAAGAACTATCTCTAACGAGGTAGTTCTTCTGTGGAGTGGTTCCTTGGACTCGATTACTATAATTGTTATACGTTAACTAAGGGGCAGGAAATTTTAAACTAAACAAAATTTGTACCCAATTCCTTTAATAGTCTGAATAAAAACAGGGTTTTTAGAATCTTGTTTTAACTTTTTGCGGATATTGCTGATGTGAACCATCACGGTTCTGTGATCGCCAAAACTATCCGTACCCCAAAGAGATTTAAATAGTTGTTCATTACTAAATACTGTGTTGGGGTTTTGGGCTAATAATTCCAGTAATTGAAACTCTTTAGGGGATAGAATAACATTCTGTCCATTTACGACAACTGAATAACGGTTTAAATCAATAGTCAAGCCAGGATAACATATTAACTGACTTTTGGTATTTAAGCTATTTGAACTTTCTAAAATACGATTTCTACGTAAATGGGCCTTTACCCTTGCTAGTAGTTCGATAGCATCGAAGGGTTTACTCATATAATCGTCACCGCCGGCTATCAAACCGATGGATTTATCGGTTGGTGTAGATTTACAGCTAAGAAAAATGATCGGTGTCGATTGGTTTTTACGTAACTCTTGACATACTTCTATTCCGTCCAAATCAGGTAGCATCATGTCAAGTATAATTAAATCTGGATTTACTGAATTTGCATAGGCAAGTGCTTGGGTGCCATCAAAAGCTGAAATTACTTGAAATCCTTCGTTTTCTAAGTACATGGTAATGATCTCTCTGATATCATCATCGTCATCAACTACTAATATAGTTTCTCCTGCCAATGCTTGCACCTCCTTAGGTTTAAATCGGATACAGTATCCGGGTTTGTCACAATTTCTTTAACAATAGCAAGACCTAAACTACTACTGTGATCACTCGCTGGACATGCTTTGGAAACCATGTAGAATCTGTCCAACATTTACAACATAAAGAAAACTTTAGGTTTCCTTTATGTTGTGTTAAGCTGCAAGCCTGACATTTTATGATAAAATTTGCATATAAATTAATATTTTAGGCTTTAAATCTATTATATCACACATAATATTGCAAAATTTGCGTTATTCCTAAAGAAATCTTATCGATAGAGTTTTTGTTGAAGGTCCCATTTCGAATTGAGGGTAATAATTTCATTATCCAGTTATCCATAAATTAGCTTGAATGAATAATTGCATATGATTTAAGTAGTTGGGTCAAAAATCTAAAGCAGCTAAAGAGATAGGGGGATATTTCAATGTTAGTGTTGGGAAGGAAGCCCGGTGAGTATGTTATGATTGGTGAAGATATTAAAGTGAAAGTTATAAAATCCGAAGACGGGCATTTACGACTTGCCATTCAAGCGCCAAAGGACTTAATGATTGTTCGTGGCGAATTAACAGAACAGCAAACTTCCAGAGCGTAACATTTTTCATAAAAAAACAAAAAAACTATTAAGGTTTTTTTGTTTTTTTACGATATAGAATATGAGGACATAAAAAATCAATTTATTAACTCTCTATATCAAGGACGATACATTTTTCTAAAATTTCTTGCAGGACGCAGGAGCATTTTAGTAAATGTATCGTTTTTTGTGTTTACTCACAAAAATTTATAAGCAAATAGAGTACAAGGATGAGTCGTTTTATACCTCTACCTATAAGGATATAGGAAATAGGGGTATGAACGGCTTTTTTATGTCTTCAGCCAAATTAATTCAAGGAGGATGATTTTATGTTGGTTTTAGGTAGAAAACCAGGTGAATACGTGTTAATTGGCTCAGACATTATGGTTAAAGTTGTGAAAAGTGAAGAAGGCGATCTGCGTCTTGCCATCGATGCTCCAAAAAACGTCAATATCTTAAGAGGAGAGGTCTACGAACGCAATACCAAAGCGGCCAGTGAACATTTAGATGTGTCATAACTAATTATTTTTTGGTAATAAGCCGAGTGGCCATGAGGCTTGTTATAAATGTGTGAACACGGAAGTTCACATAAATTAAAAAGTACACGGAGGTTTTAATTATGATTATCAATCACAATATGGCGTCTCTTAACACCTATCGCCAGTTGAGCACTAACAACGTGCAAACCAGTAAATCCTTAGAAAAACTGTCATCAGGTCTTCGTATTAACAAAGCTGGAGATGATGCCGCAGGTTTGGCGATTTCTGAGAAAATGCGTGGTCAGATCCGTGGTTTAGATCAAGCTGCTCGCAACTCCCAGGACGCAATTTCCTTGATTCAAACGGCAGAAGGTTCCTTGAGCGAAACTCACAGCATTTTACAACGGATGCGGGAATTATCAGCTCAAGCCTCCAATGACACAAACACTGAAACTGACCGTGGTGAAATCCAGAAGGAAATTAATCAGCTGACTTCAGAAGTAAACCGTATTGGTAATAGTACTGAATTTAACTCGAAAAAGTTATTGAACGGAAGCATAGCCGTAACCGGTGATGGACGCCAGGTAACGGATGATACGTATACTGTGGGTACAGCAGGTGCACTAAATAATGCAAAAATTGCTCAAACTTCTAATTTAGCAATTGGGGACTACAAGGTAACCGTTACAAATGATGCACAAAGCCAAATTTCATCCGCGCAAAACAGTGGAGTCACTGATGCCGAAGTATTAACAGCGGGATCGACTACATTAGCTGAGGGCAGTTATAAGATTGAGGTCAAACAAGAAAGTGTAAAAGCGATAACCGGATCAAATGACGCGGACAGCTTATTAAATGATGCAAATGGAAATGAGGCAATAAAAATTGCCGGCAACTCAAATTTAGGCGCTGGGACATACAATATTGATGTAACTAAGACTGTTGACAAAACAGCAACCGGTAGTAATGCTGCCGGTATCAGTAACGTAGATGTATCGGCATTTGATGATAATACCAGATTCGACATAGCTGTGGACACTGTTATTGATGAAGCTAGTGTGACTGGTACTGGTGTTGGTGCAGGTGCAGGTGATGTATTCAATGTTGATAACACTTCTGGTGCAATTTATAATTTAGCTATAGCCGGAAACTCAACCTACGCTGAGGCAGACAATTATAAAGTTAACTTGACTCAACTAGGAGATACTCAATCAACATTAGCTTCAGCGACTTATGTGAATACCACTGCTAATTTATCGGACGATACTCTGACTGTTAATGGTCAAGGTATTACCTTAACAAATGTAGGCGCTTTAGCTTCAGCAAACTCGTATGATCTAACTAGTACGGCTAATATCGATAATCTTGTTACAGCGTTACAATCTGACATCAATAATACCTTTGATGGTACTGCTCATGATGGTTTAACGTTTACAGTTGAACGATCAGGGACAGGAATCACTATCAAAAGCAGTAATGATGAATTAGGTAGTACATTTACTGTGGGTGGTACAAATGAATTTGAACTAGGGGCTACTTCCTCAGCAGTTACAAATACTACAAATGACGTTAAGATGCGCTTTGTGTTAACCAATAATACTGGTTCTGGTGATACGGTAGTACAATCAGCTGAAGCTACTTTTACCAACACTGCAGGTGCTCAAACAATTGTCCTAGGAGACATTTCCTTTGATGTTGATAAAGCAAAAATGTTTGCAAGTGATGCAACTAAAACCGATGGCACAGTAGGTGCTTTTAGCGGTGATGTTCTAGATTTAGGTAGCGATGCAATTCGTACTCAAGTAACTGTTGTCAAAGACGGAGATACTGCCAATAAAGTTTCTCAAAGTTTTAAACAAGACGGCAGTGATGATGGCGCCGCAATAACGTTTGATATGGACCCGGGTGCTGGAACGAAAGACTTGACCATGGGCATCGATGCGACCCTATTAGCTGGAGGGCAAACTCAAGTTACAACTGTCGATGTGAATACATCTTATGGCGTAACCCTTTATAGCGATGTAAATTCAGATGATGTTTTAGATGCTGGTGAAGCGCTTGGAACTACTAAAACATTGACAGAAGCTGATTTAGCTGATCCAGACAAATTAAAAAATATCGCAATAGGAGATTCAGGAAACGGAATATTCATCGATTTAGCATCTGCAAGTCTTAACACTATGGTGGCAGGAAGTAAATTTATTGACTTTACTGTTGCACCGCAAACAACATACACTGCAGAAGTACAAGATGCGGATGGAACTAACGGATTAGGATCCATGGTCCTAAATGGAGCTGGGGACGATTCTGAGATTGATTTAGGCAATGGAGTAGTATTCGAATATGATAAGGCAGATTTAGCTGCTGGAGATGTATTCTTTTCTGTAAAAGCTGGAGTGGATAATTTTAAAGCACAACTAACAAATACAAGTACTAGTAATGACCTAGGGGATGCAGTCGCCTTTAATAAAGGGGATAAAATTGATTTTGGCAACGGCGTTACTGTTGAAACCTCGAGTAGTGTTGCGGGTGGCGACAAAGTAACCTTCAAAGTCGCTGACGATACAGTAGATAATTCCTTAACAATGCAGGTAGGGGCTAATGCTGGGCAGACGTTCTCCATTGACGTGAATGATATGCGTGCAAATGCATTAGGCATTTCTAATACAGCTGCAGCTGCTACTAAAACGGTTAAAGATAGTCAAAATAATGATATTACTGCTTCATACCGTTCTGATACAGATGGTAAAGAAGTGACTAATGGAACGGATAGTACGGGAACTGAATATGCATTAGATGTATCTACTGCTGTAAAGGCAACCGCAGCTATTAAAGTACTTGACGATGCTATTAATATTGTATCAGCAGAACGTTCTAAGTTAGGTGCCTTCACAAACCGCCTAGAGCATACAGTAACTAACCTTGGAACTTCCAGCGAGAACCTCACTGCTGCTGAGTCTCGTATTCGTGACGTTGATATGGCCAAAGAAATGATGCAGTTCCAAAAGAATAATATCCTTTCTCAAGCTGCTCAAGCGATGTTGGCTCAAGCCAACCAGCAGCCTCAGGGCGTTCTTCAGTTACTCCGTTAATCTAATTTAGAAGGAATTCTTAATACTGATAAACAAAGAGCTAGAGAATTGTTCTCTGGCTCTTTATGTTGGTTTAAGGGATAAGCAATTAATAAAATGTTAGAGTGCAATACAGAAAGTATGGGACGGGTTATGCCGAGTGGTTTCCTGCCACGGATTATCATCAAGAGGAGGGACCACAATTTGAGGTTTATCTAGTGAGTGATATATCAGCTTATAATTACAAGTGTGAGGTGTGTGAACACAGTGATGATTGTCCTAAAAGAAATTTTATAGTGGGCCTAGGTGCCTCATTTCCCACCAAAATCTCGATGTTCAATTTTAGCTAAAGTAGTTTACTATTCTAATGTACGCAAGGCAAATTTCTGGATCTTGCCGGATGAATTTCTTGGCAGTGCTGGAACAACTTTATCAAGCTTAGGTATTTTATAGTCTGCCAAGGAAGCACTGCAAAAGGCTTGTAGAGCGGATGCATCGATTGGATCACATCCCGGAGCGACCACAATGACTGCGGTAACCGTTTCACCCCAATCTAAGTGGGGTAACCCGATGACCGCTGCATCCATAATATTGGGATGGGTAAGGAGAAGATCCTCAATCTCTTTAGGATAGATGTTCACACCACCAGAGATTATCATGTCTTTCTTTCGATCCAAGAACCAAATATACCCATCCTCATCCTTCTTGCCTATATCACCGGTGAGAAGCCAACCGTCCAGAAGTGTCTGTTCCGTTGCGATCGGGTTGTTATGATACCCGAGCATAAGACTTGGGACTTTAAGGGCAATCTCTCCGATCTCTCCATTACCAACTTCTTGGCCGGTATCGCTTAGCAGCTTAACTTCTGAATTAATAGCCCCTCTATTTCCGATGCTGCCAGCCTTTTTATCATGTTCCCAAGGACGCAAAGCCATGCCATTAGGACCTGCCTCTGTGAGTCCATAAACCGACATAAATTTTCCTGGGATTGCTTTTTGCCATGCCAATATTTGTTCTCTGCCCACCGGAGCCCCACCATAAATCCAGCATTTCATCGAGGTAAGATCGTAGTCGCTGAGATTAGGGACTCTTAACATGAATTGATAGGCTACCGGAGCTCCAAAAAAGTGGGTAGTGCGCTCACCGGCAGCTAATTCCAACAGCGTTTGGGGAGTGAACTCTCCTAATGTGACGGACGCCCCAGCCCAAAAAGCACCGACCATAAAAAGATTGAGGGGCGCGGAATGAGTAAGAGGCATCAAAACCAAAGCATTATCACCGCTATAAATTTGGGCCTCATAGGCCATCATCTGAGCAACAGAAATTACAGAGTAGTGGGATAGCATGACACCCTTTGGTCGGCCAGTAGTGCCGGATGTATAGAGGATTTCAGCCATTTCTGAAGCTTCGCCGTATCCTGAAGCACAGTATTCCAGGCTCATTGACTGACCTGTGATATCCTTCGCAAATTCAGTATTAGATAAGAACACCGTAACCTGAGTCCCTTGGGCAGCTATTTCTGCAGTCTCCCGTCTATCTTCTGCAAAGAGTAAGGCTCTTGCTCCACTATCCTCTAAGATATAATTGATTTCAGGGACGGTTAGGCGACCGTTAATGGGCACTACGACTGCCCCAATATAGGCTGTTGCATAAAAAGCAATGATGAATTCTGGACAATTGGGAAAGAGAACCCCGATGCGCTCGCTTTTGCTTACACCTAAAGAAGTGAGTTGATTTGCTAAGCTTAGGGCATGATCTCGCAGATCTAGCCAACTTAGATTCCGACCTTCAGCAGGAAAGCGCACTGCTACTGCATCCAAAAAATTCCGGGCATTCCGTTCTAATAGATTCCAAAGATTATCCATAATACATCTCCTCATCCTCTGTATTTGATTAATCCCAGAAAATGATACTACTTACTCATAGATCTTTTCGTCTAGAAGGTGGGCGTTTGGTGCATCCTCTTCCCAGTCACGTTGAGAATCCGGTTTGCGACCGGCAAGTTCTTTATAATATTCGTGCTGAATAATTAAATTCATTATTTCATTCGTACCCGTCCAAATCATGATCAAGCGAGTGTCTCTAAGCATTCTTTCGATGGGATAAACATTGGTATAGCCAATACCGCCCATAATCTGCATAGCAGCATTCACGATGGTCCAACAGGTTTCGGTGGCAAATTTCTTGGCTTCCGAAACGAGCCGACGGGCTCGAGGGGGTTCAATACCGGCATCAATAGCCTGAGCCGTTGTATAAACGAGGGCCATGGCTGCATCAAGCTGAGTAATGCTTTCCGCCACCTTAAAACTTACCCCTTCAAACTCTTTAATCTTCTGGCCAAAGGCCTTACGTTTAGTACTATAACGTGCTGCCACATCCAAGGCTGCTTTAGCAATTCCAATTGCACCTGACGCACTTGTCATCCTCTCGGGAATCATCATTTGATAGAAGATGGCAGCAGCCCCATGCTCTAGCCCGATTAAGTTCTCTATAGGTACTTTTGTATCCCTGAAAATAACCCGCCCGGCTCCTCCGCCCCGGGTACCCATTAAACCATAGACGTGTCCGACCTCCACCGTGGAGTCACGTTCGACCAAAAAGGCACTAATACTTTGATGGGGAGGAGCGTCATCTCTCGTTTTGGCGTAAACCATAAAGTAGTCCGCGCCTTCCGCACCGACGACAAAGCGTTTCTGACCATTTAGAATATAATGATCCCCAACCCGCTTTGCAACAGTGGTTGTGCCGAAAAAGTCAGATCCCCCCCTTGGCTCTGTCAATGCCTCTGCCGTACAGAGTTTTCCTTCCAAGGTTGGTTTCAAGAATCGAGTTTTTAAGTCTTCGCTGCCAAATTTATTAATTGCCTCTCCAACGATAGAGGGAAGGGAATAAAGACAACCTAAGCTGGTCCCTAAGGTACCGATTTCCACGATGGCCAGTACTTCTTCAGCCCAACCCATTTCCCGTCCACCCAAGGATTTGGGAAACCGTAATCCTAGTAGATTCGCTTTGGCTAGAGAATCAATATATTCCTTAGGGTAGGTAACCTTTTCCGCATCCATATCCAACACTAGTTGTTTTGGAACATTTGTGCGGACAAAGTGTGACGTTTCTTGAACTAGTGCTTTTTGTGTCTCATTAAGTAAGAAATCAAACATAGTTCCATCCGCATTGAACGGATGATTCACCTCTTTCAAAGCTTTTTTAAGCGTTCCACAAACTTGTTATGATAGTCCATTATTTCTTCTCGCATGACCTGCAAATCTTGTAACAGCTCATCAATTTCGGCCAATCGCTGCTCACCGTAGGCAATAGTCCGCTGGAGCTGTTCTCGTTCCGTGGGATCTGCATTATATAAATCAATCATTTCTTTAATTTGAGTTAAAGAAAATCCAAGCCGTTTTCCTCTTAAAATCAGCTTGAGCCGACCACGTTCTCTCGCGCCATAAAGTCTCTGAGCAATATCCTCATGGCGTATCGGTTCAATCAATCCCACCTCCTCATAATAGCGTATAGTTCTAGCTGTAACTCCTAGTTCGTCAGCCAGTTCTGAAATAGTAAGAATTGGTCCGGATGTTTCTGCCATTTTTTGTCCCACCCTGATATATTGTATTTTTAATATTAAGAATATTATAATACCAGTTTACGTTAAAGTCAATTGGGGGATAGAGTTCTTTGCACAGAACAAATACTAGATGATCTTCAGCAGGGTTAATTTGCAACCTGTTTGACTCGATCTTGGATTTAATTCTAATCGTTTAACCGGTAGGTTTCTTAGTTATTGTAAGCAGCATCAAAATGGATTAAAATGGTTGCAACGGATGTTATTGTATTAATGGTTTGTAAGGGGTGGAGGATTATGGATAAGATAGAAATAATTAAAATTGCGAAAAGGTTTGTGGAAGAATCAGAGCATAATAAAATACCTGAGTCGATTGCGCTAAGCGAAGCAGTTGTTGGCATGAGAATTTTTGAAAATCCGATTTTTGGCTTTGGCTCGGCTTTTGACCCATACTTTAAGAAGTTAACTGAACCATCGGTCATCGGAAAACATTTCCTTGCTCCTCAAGAATGGTTGCCGACGGCCAAAACAGTGATTTCCATTTTTTTACCCTTTACTGATGTCGTGAAGAAGGGTAACAGCAGGGAAGGGGTATGGCCCTCGGAAGAATGGTTGCATGGCAGAATAGAAGGTCAGGCATTTATTGTAAAGCTCTGTCAATATTTGTGTGCTGTATTGACAAATGCCGGTTATAAATGTCTTTCACCATCTTTGGACAAGAGGTTTTGGGCAAAAGCGGGTTATAATAATGATCAAAAATCAGATAATCACAGTGGAGACGGAGTATATACAAGCAATTGGTCAGAACGACATATTGCATTTGTATGTGGACTTGGAACGTTCGGACTTTCTAAAGGCTTTATTACTGAAAAAGGAATTGCCGGGAGGTTGGGAAGTATTGTTTCAGAGTTAGAGTTATCTCCTGACACTCGTGTATCAGATAACATTTATCATAATTGTTCTATGTGTGGTGCTTGTGTGAAGAATTGTCCAGTTAAGGCTATATCCCTTGAGACGGGTAAAAATCATATACTATGTTCGGAATATGTTAATAAAACTAAGGAAATGTTTAAACCAAGATATGGTTGTGGAAAATGCCAGGTCAAGGTTCCATGCGAAAGTAGTATTCCAAAAAAGATAATGTTTAAATAAATCTCCCGCCCTGCAATTTTGCCGCCGCTTTTATGTAGGTATGTAATTGCTGCCAGTAACAAATACTACTATCAAAAAAAGGTTAGATAGGATGTAAAAAATGAACAGAACACAACCAAGGTACGGAGTTGAAAAGCTAGTAAGATTAAGAAAAGTTTTACTTCATAACCCTATAGAATCTCTTGCAACTATCAATGAATCAAACTACAAGTATCACTTATTTAATTATGTTCCAAAGGTAGATCAGTACTTAATTGAGCATGAAAAATATGCGCAGTTGTTACAAGCACATGAAGTTGAGGTGCTATTTGTTAGAGACTTTGTACACCACACAAAGGACTTGCTTGCCAAACTCCCGAATTTACCTTATCTACACGACACAGCTGTCATTACGAGTAAAGGGGCTATTTTATCCGAAATGTGTCCGGGTACTAGGGCGGGGGAGGAACAGGTTGTTAAGGAGGTTCTCACAAATATCGGCATACCTATCTTTCATGAATTTGAAACCCATGAGCAGTTTGAAGGTTGTTTAGTTTTGTCCCCAAATACGTTAATTATCGTGGATACTGAACGGCATAAACCCAGTACCATTGAAAAATTCTTTACTAAAGCCCTAGATATTTTCGAAGAAGTAATTTATATTGAGGCACCACAGGCACGAAGGTTTATGCATGCAGATATGATTTTCAACAGAATTAGTGAAGACTTAGCCCTGTATTTCCCCCCTTCATTTCTTAGAACTTACTTAATTACCAGACAGAAGCGGATTGAAATTGATCTAAAGACCTTTTTAGGAAAACGAAATATGGAACTAGTGGAAATAGATGATGAAGAGCAACAAAATTGGGGTTGCAGTTTTGTTGTATTAGAACCTAAGGTCCTTATTCACTATGATATGGCACTTAACCGTCAGACTAAAGAGAAGTTAAAGCAACGGGGCGTACAGATTATTGAATTTCATCCCGATGCCCTATTAGCCGGAGGAGGAAGTCTTCGCTGTCTGACCTTAAGACTTTGGCGTGCCTAGCTTAACTAGCAAAATGGGGTTCCTATTTAATGGGTATTAGTGAGACTAAGCTTTATAATGAGGTAGAGCTATGGTATTAGAACCGATAAACTATTCATTTTTCCAACAACCAACTCTAAGTTTAGCTCGTGCTTTGTTGGGGAAATTGCTGGTGAAAGAAACAGAGTTGGGTATGGCCTCGGGATGGATAGTGGAAACCGAGGCCTACCTTGGACCTGAAGATCGTGCAGCACATAGTTTCGAAAACCGACGAACTAAACGAACCGAAATAATGTTCGGACCACCCGGGTATGCCTATACTTATGTTATGCATACCCATTGCCTTGTTAATGTGGTAAGTGGAGAGATTGGGTGTCCTCAGGCGGTTTTAATTAGAGCTCTTGAACCATGTTGTGGTATTGACCTAATGTATCAACGGCGCGGAAAAGAGAAAAAGGAACGGGAGCTAACCAATGGACCAGGAAAGTTAACAAAATCCCTGGGTATAGTAAAGGAAGATTACGGAAGAGCCCTCTTTAAGTATCCGCTTTTTATCGCGGAAGGAAAAGAAATCGAATCTGTTGGGGTCGGTCCAAGGATAGGTATCACTAACAGTAGAGAGGCCGTACATTATCCTTGGCGTTTTTGGGTACAGGAAAATCCTTTTGTTTCGTCAAAAAATTCGTCAAGGATAAGAAAGTCACTCGTAAACCAACTTCTTAGTTAAAATTGCTAGTAATATCCCGAAAATCGCGGAAGTTACGGTATTTGAAATAGCAGTATACGTCTCGGTTTGGGTTAATCCGGGCATATGATATAGATTTGTAATAAAGGAATTAAACTGATAAAAACCCACTCCAAATACCATACCCTTTAGTAAATAATGTTCAAAGCCTAATATAGGCAGCAAGTAAGCAAAAACGACTCCCAATACTCCGTTTAGGCCTAATTGAACGACCAAAGCAAAGAACCCATCAAGAATAGTTACTGGTTCGTGTCCATATGTCATAATGGCTACCCAATCTACATAACGGAGTTTTGTAATATTGAGGTAGAAAAACAACAAATTCACCATATTTTGAACTATACCGGCAATTAAACCGGCAATAAGTCCATAATAAAACCTATCTTTCCTATTCATCTAGTGTACTCCTCTCTTAAGAGATATTTAATAAGTTTATCCTATAAGAATCTCAATATGCATACAGGCAACTTTGGGCCGGTCAAAGCTTTCTGGCATACCTCTGTGAGGATGTGATCAAGCCGGGCATTATATTTGTAAGAACCTTAATCGCTTCAAAAGAACTTCTGCTGAATAAATTTACCTTTTCACAGGACGGTCATTGATGGTAAGATTAGAGAAGACACGATTTAACGCTAAGTCGTGTCAATTTTCACTAACCTGAAAAAACCAGTAATAATTTTTAGGAGAGACTTAGGAGTAGATGAAACGAATAAGTGAAATATTTAGTGATTATGAAGCAGAGGGTAACATCAATAGTGCTGTTGTACAAGCAGTGGTTTTGACTAAAAGTACGAAAACCCTGGAGATGAAAATCAGCTCTGATAAATATATTGAAACACGAGAGATTGAGTCCCTTAACCGGTTTATCAGAGAACGGTTAGCCTTAAACGATTCAATTATCACGGTAGAATACTCTGAGGGAACCCATAGAAAGCCCTTAGAAGAGGCACTGAACAATATTCTGTCATCGTTGGCGGATAAGCATCCCGTTTTAAATGGAGCTCTTAAAAATTGTGACTATGAAATAGCTCAAAATCAGATAAAATTTACGTTTAAATCAGCAGTATCCTACTTATTAAAAGCCCGAGGTTATGATAAAAAAATCCAAGAGGCTATAAAAAACCTCTACGACGCTGCCTATCAAATTAATTTTGAGGATAATGTAAGCAGTGAAGAATTAAAAAGGCTGCAGGAAGATACACAAGAAAAGGAAATTCTGCTTCTTCAAAGGGAAGGGGCTGTAACACCTTGCCATAATACCTTTGAATCAGCTAAGGAAGCTGCGCCAATAAAGTCGGAAATCAAAGGAGAAATCGAAGGAAAAAAAGGTGATCCTTCCTTGATCTTAGGCAGAAATGCGACTATCAAGGACACGGTTATAAAAATTACGGACATTACACCGGATGAGGGTAGGATAGCTATACAGGGTGAACTATCTAATATCGAAGCTAAGGAATTGAGAAGCGGAAAAACCTTAATTTCCTTTGATTTATATGACGGATCTAGTTCTATGACCTGTAAGGCCTTTATCAAGCCCGGTGAAGATGGTGAGGTATTATCCAGGCTGAAAAAGGCAAAGGGTGCCAAGCTTGCTGGAAATGCAGGCTTTAGCCAGTTTTCTGGGGAAATTGAGCTTATTGCCAATACCATCGTAGAAACAGCAGGCATGAAGAAGGCTCAACGGCAGGATAGGGCAGAGGAGAAGCGTGTCGAGCTGCACATGCATACCCAAATGAGTCAAATGGATGCCATGACCAGTGCCACTGATCTGATTAAAAGAGCTATGAGCTGGGGTATGAAATCCATTGCCATTACGGATCATGGTGTTGTTCAGTCTTTTCCTGAGGCCCATAAGCTCATAGGAAGAGATAATCCGAACATGAAAGTAATCTATGGTGTGGAAGCCTATTTGGCACCGGATAAAAAGTCATCGGTAACCAACGCCAAGGGCCAGAGTATTGATATTACCTATTGTGTGTTGGACTTGGAAACCACCGGCTTCTCACCTGTAACCGAAAAAATCACTGAAATAGGAATCGTAAAACTCAAAGATGGAAAGGTCATCGATGAGTTCAGCTGCTTTGTTAATCCGGAAAAGCCGATTCCAGCAAGGGTAGTAGAGGTTACCAATATAACCGATGACATGGTAAAAGATGCAGAAACCATAGACCAGGTCTTTCCTAAACTGCTGGAGTTTATAGAAGGAAGCGTTTTAGTTGCTCATAACGCTGAGTTTGATATGGGTTTTTTAAAGCATAATGCTAAGGTCTTAGGTTATGTCTTGGATTATACTTATTTGGATACCTTGTCCTTGGCTAAGGAGCTCTTTCCGGATTACAAAACCTATAAATTAGGGAGAATCGCTAAGAACTTAGGCTTCAAGGTGGAGGTGGCTCACAGGGCCTTAGATGATGTTCATACTACGGTCAAAGTTTTTAATGTAATGCTTGAAAAGCTTAAGCAAAGGGGAGCAGAAACCCTTGAGGACATCGATCTCTATGGCTCCGATGAAGAAGCGAAGAAGGTAGAATATAAGAAGCTAAAAACTTATCATGCCATGATTTTAGCCAAGAACTATGTAGGTTTGAAGAATTTATATAAGTTAGTATCCTTTTCTCACTTAGACTATTTCTATAAAAAACCTCGGATTTTAAAGAGCCTTTTTAAGAAATACTCAGAAGGGTTAATCCTTGGCAGTGCCTGCAGTGAGGGCGAACTTTACCAGGCCATCTTACTTGGAAAGTCCAATGAGGAAATTGAAGCCATTGCCAAGGCTTACGATTATTTTGAAATCCAGCCTCTCGGAAACAATGATTATTTAGTAAGAACAGAGCAGGTGCCCGACAAAGACTATTTAAAGGAAATCAACCGAAAAATTGTGGCTCTGGGTGAAAAATTAAACAAGCCTGTGGTAGCGACAGGTGATGTCCACTTTCTGGATCCAGAAGATGAGATCTACAGGAGAATACTGGAAGCTGGTCAAGGCTTTAAGGATGCCGATCATCAGGCCCCCTTATATTTGAAAACCACTGAGGAGATGCTTGAAGAATTTTCCTATTTAGGAGCGGCCAAGGCCTATGAGGTGGTGGTCACAAACACCAACCTGATATCCGATATGTGTGAGCCCATTAGTCCTATTTCAGCGGAGAAATGCCCGCCTCATATTGAAGGCTGCGAGCAGACTATTAAGGATATTACTTATGAGAAGGCCCATGCGCTTTATGGAGACCCCTTGCCGGAAATTGTTCTGAAAAGGCTGGATAGAGAGCTGGATTCCATCATCAAAAATGGCTTCTCGGTCATGTATATCATCGCTCAAAAGCTTGTCTGGAAATCCAATGAAGATGGCTATCTGGTCGGGTCTCGAGGATCCGTTGGTTCCTCGGTGGTTGCCTATATGACGGGTATTACCGAAGTCAATGCCCTGCCGGCCCATTATCGGTGTCCCGGCTGCCGGTATTCGGATTTCTCCGATTATGGCATTAAAATCGGCTTTGACCTGCCAGATAAGGCGTGCCCGGTTTGCGGAGAAAAGCTGGCGAAGGATGGTATCGATATCCCCTTCGAGACCTTCTTAGGCTTCAATGGGGATAAAGAGCCGGATATTGACCTAAACTTCTCAGGAGAATATCAGGCCAAGGCCCATAAATATACTGAGGTTATTTTTGGCAAGGGTACAACCTTTAAGGCCGGAACCATCGGTACCATCGCAGAAAAAACAGCCTTTGGCTATGTGAAAAAGTATTATGAGGAAAAAAACCGTACCGTAAGCAAGGCAGAAACTTTGAGAGTCTCTAAAGGCTGCACCGGGATCAAAAGAACCTCAGGACAGCACCCGGGAGGAATTATCGTCGTGCCGAAAGGACGGGAAATCTTTGAATTTTGCCCCGTTCAGCATCCTGCCGATGACCCTAATTCGGATATTATAACTACCCATTTTGATTATCACTCCATTGACTCGAACCTTTTAAAGCTGGATATTCTGGGTCATGACGACCCAACGGTCATACGTATGCTTCAGGATATCACCGGTGTGGACCCTCTAACGATACCGATGGATGATCAGGAGACCATGTCCATATTCTCCTCTACGGAGGCCTTAGGGGTAAGCCCGGAGCAGATCAACTCGAAGGTAGGAACCTTTGGAATTCCTGAGTTTGGAACGAAGTTCGTCAGAGGAATGCTTTTAGATACAAGGCCTAAAGCCTTCGCAGATTTAATCTGTATATCCGGACTTTCTCATGGCACGGATGTGTGGCTGGGAAATGCCAAGGACTTAATTGATGCGGGAACCGTGACCTTAAGTGAGGCGGTTTGTACCAGGGATGATATTATGACCTATCTAATTAAAAAGGGCCTGCCGCCTAATACGGCTTTTAAGATCATGGAGTTGGTTCGTAAAGGGAAGGCTTTATCGAACCCGGAAAAATGGGCGGAATATGAAGCTTTGATGAGGGAGCATAAGGTACCGGAATGGTATATTGATTCCTGCCGAAAAATAAAATACATGTTCCCTAAAGCTCATGCTGCAGCTTATGTCATGATGGCCTTTCGGATAGCCTGGTTTAAGGTGCACATACCGAAGGCTTATTATGCAGCCTATTTAACCATTCGAGCAAAGGCCTTTGACGCTGAATTTATGATCTTCGGCAAAGAAAAGGTTAAGGCCAAGCTGAAGGAAATCGAGGCGCTGGGCAACCAATCCACCCCAAAGGATAAGGATATGTACGATGACCTAGAATTGGTTTTGGAGATGTTTGAAAGGGGCATTAACTTCCTGCCCATTGATTTATACAAATCTCATGCCACAAAATTCCTGGTTGAGGAGGAGGGCTTAAGGCCGCCCATAAACAGTATATCCGGCATGGGTACCGTCGCAGCCGAAGGGATATTTAACGCGGCCCTAGAAAAGCCCTTTAACTCCATAGAGGATGTCAAGAAACGGGCCAAGATCGGAAATTCTACCATCGATTCACTTCGAAAATTTGGCTGTTTTAAGGGAATTCCGGAAAGTGATCAGATGAGTCTTTTTGATGTGATTTAATGAGTGATTAAAGAGGTGAAAAGAACCTGATCCTCATTATAAAACTGTTGAATAAATTCGAAAGATAGAATAAAATTAAAACAAAAAAGAATTTTTTTAAAATGGAGTTTTTCATGAGTGACAAGTTTTTAGGAGAAAGAATAAAAATAATAAGAAAACAACGTGATATGACTCTGCAAGACTTGGCTGACAAATCGGGATTATCTATTGGATTCATTAGTAAGGTTGAGCGTGGATTAACAAGTCCAACATTCAGTGCACTATTAAAGATTTCTAAAGCAATAGAAATTGAATTGGTTGAGTTGGTACAAGCCTCAACGGATAGACGGTCTGTGATAAGGAAAAATGAACGTATATCAATGTATCCTATGACAGATAGTGGGATAAGGCATGAGTTTGGAACACATGGATTCAGAAAAATGAAGGGTCTTTGGATAACATTACAGCATGGTGCAGTGGATATTTCTAGAGGTCATTCGGAAGAGGAACTTGGGATTGTAATTAAAGGTAGGTTGAAGGTTACTATCGGAAAGGAATCCTATAGTTTGGAAGAGGGAGATACTCTTTATATAGATGCGAATGTCCAACACAGTTTAAAAAATATTGGTGATTGTGAGTGCATATGCTTTTTTGCAATCAATTAGTTTAAATTGGATAAATATGAGTACTGTTATAAAACTAGCTCTAAAAAGTGTTTAAACAAAAAGTTTAGGCGCTTTTTTTTGTTGTATCGTATTAACAATAAACAGTCAGATTGAGAATTCCAGAAACCCCTGCCATTTTGAAGTCAGCATTAGTAGAATTGCCTGTCATTGCAGAAGTGTTCTCTTCCAAAACGTCCCCCATAAAAAACTTAAAGGAAAGATGAAATTTTAGGTTGATTTTTCTGATTATAAACAATATTATATGAATAGAAAAAGAATTTGAAAATTAGTTGATTAATTGGTTAGCAAATGGTTTTAGAAAACCCCTATTTTGCTCATATACAACTTCAGATAGCTAAGATAAGGGACAAAAGTGATTGTGCGAAAAAGGTAGTAGGAAACACTAATAATTAGGTGAGGTGTATTTAATTGCAAGACGACTTAAGGACAATTCATCAAGCATCAATGGAAATACTGGAGGAAGTAGGGGTAAAGTTTCATCACCCAGAGGTATTAGATCTGCTTCAAAGTAATGGGATAAGGGTCGTAGGAGAGACAGCTTATTTTAAACCAGACCAGGTTATGAACTGGATAAGTAAGGCGCCTTCACATTTTAAAATCTACGCCCGGAATCCTAAGTATGATATGGAGATTGGGGGGGATCAGGTTGAGTATGTTTCATGCAATTCCGGATTTCCCTGGATAGCCGATTTTGAGGGAACAAGGCGTAAAGCTGTTTTACAAGATTATTTCACATTTGTAAAGCTTGTGCACCAGACTCCATTTTTTAATATTAATGGTGGAGTGATGGTTACACCCTCAGACTTACAATATAGTCCAATATACCCAATCATGTTGATGATTGCTTTGACCCATTCTGATAAATGTATGTTCGGTGGGTTAGGAAGCGCTAAGGAATCTGAAATGATTATGGATATACTCCAAATTGTTTTTGGAAGAAATGAAGATTTAATCAATAAACCGAGAATTGTTACAATAATTAGCCCCTTGTCTCCGCTTCAATTTGACGAGACGATGCTAGATACGTTACTTATATATGCTAAGTATGGTCAACCCATGATTATTGCTCCAGCTGTAATGGCGGGTACCACAGGCCCGATTACATTGGCAGGCAGTATAGCATTATCAAATGCCGAAAGTTTAGCTGGTATTGTAGTTTCTCAAATGGTTCGTGAAGGAACTCCAGTAATTTATGGTTCAGCAAGTGCAGCTTCGGATATGAGAACGGCAAGTTTTTCTATTGGTTCTCCTGAGTCAGCAATTTTTGCTGCCTATGGTGCTCGTTTAGCAAAGTCTTATGGTCTTCCCTGCCGTGGAGGAGGGACGCTAAACGATGCTAAATCAGTCTCGGTTCAAGCCGGGTACGAGAGTATGATGGTCATGCTGACTGCAGTACAGGAAAAAATTAATTTTATTCTACACAGTGCAGGGGGTTTAGACAGTTATGGAGCGATGTCATTTGAAAAGTATATTGTAGATCTAGAAATACTTGGGATGATAAATCGCTTTGTTCAAGGAGTAAAAACAGAACCTAAAGATTTGGCCTTAGATGTAATTAAGCAAGTAGGCCCTGGAGGCGAATTCCTTACACACCCAAATACCATGGAAAATTGTCGCACGGAACTTTGGATTCCTGATATTAGTTTAAGAGGGCCTATTGTCGATAAGGACCCTGATGAATGTTTAAAAGAAAATATTAATAACAAGATGTCTAAGATGTTAGCAAATTACGACCTACCGCAACTTCCAGCTGAGATTAAGTCAAAACTTCGACAGTACTTGATAGATATTGGAGTAGACCCGAACATAATTGATCATTAAATATATTCGAAGAAAAGGATAGAAATAAAAATGGACATTATTAAGAATGTACAAGAAGACATTGTTATGACCGACAAACTTTTAGGAGAAAGAATAAAAATTATAAGAAAACAACGTGCTATGACTCTGCAAGATTTGGCTGACAGATCCGGATTATCTGTGGCGTTTATCAGTAAGGTCGAGCGTGGATTAACAAGTCCGGCATTTAGCGCTCTATTAGAAATTTGTAAAGCGATAGAAGTTGATTTGGTTGAGTTGGTTCAAGCTACAACGGACAGACAACCGGTGATAAAGAAAAATGAACGTATTCCAATGTTTCCTATGAAAAAAGATGATGGGGTTAGGCATGAGTTCGGAACACAAGGATTTAGAAAAATGAAAGGTCTTTGGATGACATTACAGCATGGTGCAGCGGAAATTTCCAGAGGTCATCCGGAAGAGGAACTTGGGACTGTAATTAAAGGTAGGTTAAAGGTTACTATCGGAAAGGAATCCTATATTTTGGAAGAGGGAGATACTCTTTATATAGATGCTCACGTCCAACATAGTTTAAAAAATATTGGTAATTGTGAGTGCTTGTGCTTTTTTGTATTTAATTAGGTAAAAACATTGGGTTATTTAAAATTACAAAAACATGAACCTCCTAAAGAGATTGATTTGTGTAGATTTTGTCTGTAACTGTGTTAGAGTCATATTTTCAGCTTCTAGCCTTTTTAGACAAAATTTTTTTTAATTGCAGGAATTTTTACAATTGTAAAGAATATTATATATATAGAAAATTGTTAAATAGAAGTTTGGCGAAAAAGACCGATTTTAAGAACTTTCTAAAGGTTTATGAATTTCAAAACTTGCTATTGTGGGTTGGCGAAAATCTCAGGAGGTTAAATCATAGTGATTTAAAGTACTGAAGATTTTTAGAAGGAGGTGGTTATCTTTGAATCAAAAACTTGAAAAAATTCATGAGACATCACTTCAGATACTGGAAACGACCGGAGTAAAGATTTTTCACCCTAAAATTTTGAGCATTGCTCAAAAAAAGGGGGTCAAAGTGAATGGACAAACTGCTTTTTTTTCTCCCAGTCAAGTACAGGAATGGATAAAGAAAGCACCTTCAGCTTTTTCTGTTTATGCCAGAAATCCTAAATACAATATTTTGCTTGGGGGTGAAAAAACAGAATTTGCAGCTGGCTATGGAGCTCCTACTATTATTGATCAAAAGGGTATTAGAAGAAAGGCAAAGTTTGAAGATTATTTAATTTTTTTAAAGCTGATTCAACAATGTCCTTTCTTTAGTATTAATGGAGGAATCCTTGTCCAACCAAGCGATATCAGCCCACGGCAGAGTTATCCTAATATGCTGTTTGCTGCGTTAGCTTATTCTGATAAATGCCTTATGGGAGGGGCAGGCGGGGCGGAAGAGGTCAATACAGTATTGGATATGTTGGATATTGTTTTTGGAAAAGAAAGTCTAATTAGTACGCCCAGGATCATGGCAATCTTAAATAGTACAAGCCCATTACAGTTTGATAAAAATACTTTAGACACGCTCTTGCTGTTTGCTGAATACGGTCAGCCAGTGATTATTTCGCCGGCAGTTATGGCAGGAACTACTGGACCGATAACTCTTGCAGGAACAATTGCCTTATCAAATGCAGAAATCCTGGCTGGTATAACTTTAGCTCAAATGGTTAGGGAAGGGACTCCTGTTATGTATGGCATGCAATCCACTGCAGCTGATATGAGAACTGGTGGAATTGCAGACGGTTCACCTGAAAGAGCTTTGTGCGTTGCCTACGGAGCACGATTAGCAAAAGAGTATGGAATACCATGTCGTGGCGGAGGGACAGAAAACGATGCCAAAAGCCTATCAGTACAAAGCGGATACGAAAGTATGATGGATATTTTGGTGGCATGCCAAGAGAAGACTAATTTGATTATTCACAGTGCAGGGACTTTAGATAGTCATGGTGCAATGTCCTATGAAAAATTTATAGTTGATATAGAAATCTTAGGAATGGTAAATCGGTTTCTGCAAGGGGTGAATACGGATGAAATATATACACCTTTTATTAGTAGGAAAGGGTTCCACCCTATAGGTGCCAATCCTTACCAAGAGTTACTTAATAATATTGATAAAAAAAAGGAAGAGATGTTAGCTCAATATTGTCAGCCCGAGCTATCTCAAAAAGTCTTTACTCAGCTCAAGGAGTACTTGGCGTCTAAAGAGATTGGAACAGCGATTTTTTGAAGTAAACAAGAGTTATTGGGTTATATCAACAAAGTCTGCTTTTTTCAATAAGTCGCAATGTTTTAAATAAAGCAATAAGGAGTGATGACATGGATAGTACTGTAATCTCGGACTTATTAGTAGGTGGTATTTTAAGAGGGGGAATGTACGTTCTCATGGCCATGGGTCTTTCCCTGGTATTTGGGGTAATGAGAATTCCTAATTTTGCCCACGGCGAATTTTATATGCTAGGTGCTTATTTTTCTTATTTTGCCTGTACCTTAGGGGGCTTTCCGCCTGCTATCGCTATAGTGTTAGCAGGAATCGGGGGATTCGTGTGTGGTGCCTTAATGGAGAAAGTTACCTTTTATCCATTAAGGAAAAGGTCTCGGGGAGATTGGATCATGAATAGTTTTTTGGTTACAGCAGGTCTTTCATTTATTTTACAAAATTTAGCTCAAGCTTTGGTAGGAACAGATTTTAAAGGTGTCCCTCAATACTGGGGCGGGTCAATTAATTTCGCAGGACTAAGTGTTTCAACCGACCGAATTGTAGGCTTCTTAATTGCAATGGCATCTGTAGCAATCTTCTGGTTATTTTTGAAGAAAACAAGGACAGGTAATGCAATTAGAGCAGTTTCCGAGCATGAGACAGGCGCTATGCTCATGGGGATAGAACTGAATAAAATCCATACATTAACATTTGCTTTAAGCAGTATGCTGGCCGCCATAGCCGGAGCTGCTCTGCTATCGATAATTCCTGCCTATCCAACAATGGGTTTGCAGCCTCTGTATAAATCCTGGTTTGTGGTGATTCTGGTTGGCTTAGGTAATATTCAAGCCACCATTATCGGTGGGTTTCTTGTAGGGGTAATTGAAGCAGTATCATCATTTAGTTTAGGAGCCATGTGGCAGGACGTGGTTAGTCTATCAATTATTATTTTGGTGCTACTGGTTAAACCTACCGGCTTATTCGGGAAAAAAATGAAGGTATAGGAGGTGATGGATATGATAAGCGAAAAATCGTTGGAAACAGGGTTTGTTAAAAATTTAAAGCATAATTTAGGAAACTTTGGACTTTCACCTGTGGCAATAGGACTGTTTGTTTTGTTGGGATTTGCTCCATATCTAATTGGAGATGAATACATCCTTCGTTTGCTGGTGATTAGTTTATTGTTTGGGACGTTGGCAATGGGTTTTGATTTGTCAGCCGGTTATATTGATGTAGCTAACTGGGGATATGCCGGATTGATGGGGTTAGGTGCATATACTTCTGCTCTGCTCTTGACGAATTTGGGAATTTCCCCATGGATAGGAACCCTTGCAGGTGCTTTTATGGCGGCTATATTCGGGTTATTAATTGGAGTTCTTACTCTCAAGATGGATGGAATGTTTGCCGCAATTCTAGCGTGGTTTATCGGCTTAATCCTTATGGCACTTACCACTTCTCTGACGGGTTTAACTAGGGGAGCTCTGGGTTTGAACGTTGATTTGTACTTTAATACTGGTTGGTCAAAACCTTACTTTTATGTAATCTTTGTAATATGTATTGTAACTTATATTGTATTAAGACGGGTAACAAACTCAAATTTAGGACTGGCCTTTAGTGCATTGGGGCAGGATGCAGAGGCTGCTCGAACTTGCGGTGTGGATCCCATGAAATACAAAGTAATTAACTTTACCATATCCTGCTTTGTGGCAGGATTATGCGGAGGATTCTACGCACACTTTATGGGTATTCTGACTCCGGATATTATGTCCACTAAGCACACGGTGGAAGTGCTGGTTATTGCGTATATTGGCGGAAGAAGAAGTATATGGGGACCATTATTAGCGGCATTTTTGGTTGTTCCCGTCTTTGAGTACCTGAACTTTTTAATGGAGTTTAAGTATGTTATTTACGGGCTGTTATTAATATTGGTAATGATTTTTTATCCTGGTGGGATAGCTCACTTTTATAACTATATAGTTGGTATTTTCAATGAGAAAAAAAGAAAACTAACCGGACCTGAGAGTAATCCATTTGCCTAATTAAACATTAGGGATAATAAAAAAATGGGCAAAGTGAGGTGACTAAGGGGAGTAAGGAAAAGGTAGGAGAGTGGTTGGCAAGGTATATATCAAGTAAGTGAAAAAAAGGGAGGAACATATATGAAAAAGTTTACTAAACTAGGGTCGATATTTTTGGTTATGCTGCTTGTTGTAACTTTATTTGCTTCAGGCTGCGGACAAAAATCATCATCGGATGGTGACTCCAAGGTATTAACTGTTGGTGTGGATTTACCGCTGACTGGTCCCAGTGCCAAAGCAGGACAAGAATTTAAGGATACGGTCACCATGGCTTTTGATGAAGTCGGAAACAAAATCGGTGACTACAATGTGAAGTTGGTTTGGATTGATGACGGAGCAGATCCTCAAAAAGGGACTTCGGCTTATGAACAGGCTGTGGTCAGGGACAAAATTGACGTAGGTATCCTGAATTGGAACAGCTCTGTGGCGGTAGCCTTAATGGAGACCGTAGCCAAATATCAAATTCCTCACTATTTCGGCATGGGTGCCGCTGGAACGATCAATGAAAAATGGGCCTCAGATCCTAAATATCATTACTGGATTAATAAAGGTTGGGCTATGCCGGACAAAATGACCCAGGCCTATGTTGATGTTGTCAGCCAAGCCATTGAGAAAGGTCAATGGAGTCCTCGTAACAAAAAGTTGGCTATATACGGTGATGATACTGACTGGGGTAGAAGCTACGGGGCAAGTATGAAAAAAAGGTTTACTGATGCCGGTTGGCAAGTAGTCAATGAAGAGTATACAAAATTAGGCGAAACTGATATGTATCCTTTAATAGCAAAAATGAAGAGTCTTGATGTCTCCCTGGTAGCTGGAACAATCTCCTCGCCTCCTTCCATTGCGGCATTCATTAAGCAGTCCAGAGAACAAAACTTAAAGGCCCTGATGATTAGTGACGCTTTAGGTGAAACCGCTGGTTTTTATTCTTTAACAGGTAATGCTTCTGATTATATTCTAGACAATCGACCTGTTTTTACAACGGACAAAGCATTAAAATTTGCTGCTGATTTTAAAGCAAAATATGGTTATGATCCATCTCCTGCTGCCGGTGGACAGGTATATGATTACACCCGGTTCTTCATTAAGTGCGCCAATGAAACGTTGAAAGAACACGGCAAATTGGACAAAGAAACACTCTTTAAATTTTCCCAGGAGAAACTTATGACCGGACAAATTACCTTTACAGATGGTGTTGTGATTCCCGAGTACAAATTTGATAAAACGTCTGCTCCTGATCCTGTTGTAGGTGAAAAGAACTACATTTTTCCTGTAGTTCAATATTTTGAGGGCAAAGCAACCGTGGTTTGGCCAGATGCTCAAAAAGTGGGAGATTTGAAGATCCCGGATTACGCGAAATAACATTGAATATTCTGGTGCCCGCTGCTATTGCGGGCACCGGCAAACATTAGTTGATCTATTCGGAAAGCAGGTGAAATCTGTGCTGTTAAAAACCGAGGGAGTCGAAAAAAGGTTTGGCGGCTTAGTGGCAGTAAAGGATGTATCAATTACAGTCAATAAGGGAGAAATATTTGGTTTAATCGGCCCTAACGGAGCGGGTAAGACTACTTTCTTGAACTGTATTTCCGGCTTTTACAAGCCTGAAAAAGGCAAAATTACTTTTAAGGAACAAGAAATTACCGGATTGTCGCCTACTCAGCTCTGTCATAAAGGGATCGCCAGGACTTTTCAAATTGTAAGATCCTTTCCCAAGTTAAGTGCCTTGGATAATGTTAAAGTGGCTGTAGTCTATGGGGGTAAGCAACATAAAAATCCAGAAAAACATGCAAAAGAATTAATGGATTTTGTTGGTTTTAATGCAGCAAAAGATGTCCTTGCAGATAATTTAAATACCATGCAACTGAAACGTTTAGAACTCGCTCGTGCTTTGGCTACTAACTCAGAACTACTCCTCCTTGACGAGGTGGCAGCAGGATTAACTCCGTCTGAACTACCGGATTTTATTGATTTGATAAGAAGAATTAGAGATAGTGGAGTTACTATTATTTGCATAGAACATGTAATGAAGTTCATTATGGGCGTATGTGACCGAATAGCGGTGTTGAATTTTGGAGCCAAAATCGCAGAAGGCGCTGTAGAAGAAATTTTAAATAATCCTGAGGTAATGAAAGCCTATTTAGGAGAAGAAAATGTTCATTAATACAATTATCAATACGGTAGTTCGGAGGGGATAATGTGCTGAAACTTTGCAATATTAATGCTGGTTATGGAAAGCTGGGGGTATTGTGGAATGTTTCCCTCGAAGTTAATGAAGGAAAGTTTGTAGCTTTATTAGGGCCAAACGGAGTCGGGAAAACAACAGCTTTACGTACTATTTCAGGGATTGTCACACCTTCCCAAGGGGAAATATGGTTTATGGGTAAAAAGATTAGCGGACTCCCGGTGCAGCAGATTACAAGGTTAGGAATCAGCTATGTAACGGATGATGGGTGTCTCTTTTCCGGAATGACTGTTATGGAGAATCTCCTGATGGGGGCGTATACCATTAAGGACAAGCAAAAGGTAAAGAATTCACTTGAGAAAGTTTTTGAGCTGTTTCCCAGGTTGGCAGAGCGCAAAAAGCAGTTTGCCGGCAGTATGAGTGGAGGAGAAAGAAAAATGCTTGCCATTGCCAGGGGGTTAATGCTTGAGCCAAAATTGATGCTGGTTGATGAACCTTCACTGGGTCTTGCCCCAAAATTGGTGCTGGATGTTTTTAAAACCTTAAAGGAATTAACTACTATAGGAGTTACTGTATTACTTGTAGAACAAAATGTTAATACAACATTGAAAATTGTCGATAGCGGCTATGTTCTTGAACAGGGTAGTATTGTAGAAGAAGGCAGCAGTCAAGAGTTAAGAGAAAATGACCATATCAAGAAAACTTATATGGGAATAGCCTAGCCAAGGGTATTAATTATTGTTACTCGAATGTCTATTAATAATCGAAAAAACGCTATTAGAAGATTGAATTACTAATGTTAAAAAAATTTGAAATTTACTTATTATTTAGCAGGAAAAAACTTAATTCATGACGAATATTTTCTATATAGAAAAATAAATTTATAATCAGAAAAAATGCTTGAAGGAGAGGTCAAAATGAGATCAAATAATGCTCACTTTATTACACCCCAAATGCGGGTATTGTCTGACGATCAGATCAAATCAATTTATTTTGCGGCACTCGAAATTTTAGAAAGAACAGGCATGAAAATTGACTGCCAAGAAACACTCCAGTTCCTTGCCGATCAGGGCGCCCTTGTGGGACCGGGAAACAAAGTGCGGATTCCTGCCTATCTTGTCGAACGTGCTCTGAAAACCGTACCGCCTCGGGTGGTTCTTTGTAATCGAGATGGGGAAAGAAAATTATTCTTAGAAGATAACAATGTTTACTTTGGCTGCAACCCAGACAACCCTGATTATCTTGATCCTTATACTGGAGAAAGACGTCCTTTTACCAGTAAAGATGGTAAGGATATGGCTACAGTAATTGATTATAGCAAGAATATTGAGTTTGTCTTAAACGCTTGCTTTAGTGCTGATGTACCCAGAGATGTGGCTGACCGGGTTATTATCCGTCAGATGATGCTGTATATGAGAAAACCTATCGGTTTCAGTTGTACCAATGCCGATTCTCTCCTGGATATTATCGATATGGCGGCAATTGTGGCTGGTGGATATGATGAATTGAGGATGAATCCATATATTTTTCATATCCAGGAGCCGATCAGCCCCCTCAGCCATGACGGCAACACCATGAAAGAGATTAAGATCTGTGCGGAAAAAGGAATTCCATTGGTCTATTATCCCATGCCAATGGCCGGAGCTACTGCCCCTGCTACTTTAGCTGGAATGCTGGCACAGAATTTAGCGGAAGCCTTTACTGGAATGGTTGTTCATCAGCTGACTAAACCTGGTGCTCCCTTTATTACCGGTGGAGTTGCTTCAATTATGGATATGAAGACTACCAGATTTTCTTATGGTGCTCCCGAAATGAGCCTAAGTGTTGCCGGACTTACAGATATTCTTCATTACTTAAAAATTCCTATTTGGGGTACTGCCGCTACCGTTGACGCCAAAACTGTGGATCAACAGTGTGCTGCGGAAATTGCTATCTCCAGTCTTATGTCAGGGCTAAGCGGTGCTAACCTAGTTCATGACACTGGTTTAATGGATCAGGCAACGGTGACCTGTCCGGAAGTTCTCCTCTTGGCTGATGAAATCCAAGGAATGGTAAGAAGAATTTTAGGCGGAATTCCCGTAACTGATGAAACATTAGCTCTTGATGTGGTTGATGAGATCGGAAACGGCGGAAGTTATATTTCTCATGAGCATACTTATAAGCATTTCCGGGATTTCTGGGTACCATCCTTGTTTGACCGTTCAGTTTTACAAAAAGGACAAACAATGCCTTCATTAACGGAAAGGTTAAATACTAAAGCACGCTATGTAATTGAAAATCATGAAGTTCCACCCCTACCCTCGGATAAGCTGAAAGATCTCTTGGAATTAGAAAAGAAATGGTTGGGGTAAGGGATAGAATATTCTTTGAAGGCGGGGAAGACCATGTCAAAAACAATGAAGCTTGGTTTGCATACCTATACGCTTCATCTTTGGGGATTAGGGGAAAATTATGCAAATTTTAATGAGTACCGCCCAAAAGCGATGACATTAATGCAGCTTATAGATAATGCGGTTAAGTGGGGTTTAGATGGACTGCATATTACTGGTTGTGATCTGGAAACAAAGGATGAGCAGCGTCTTAAAGAAGTCAGGGATGCTTTTAAGCAACATAACTTATATGTAGAATACAATTTTTCCTTGGATTCCCCATTTGATTCCAGGATTAATGACAGCATAGAGGTAGGTATAAAAATTGCTGAAGCCCTGGGGGCTGATATTGCAAAGGTTAGTTTAGATGTTCGCCGTCCTCGGCCTCTATATGGCAGCTGCTTTCATCCACAAGTAATGAAACAACTGGTAGATATTTATGAAGAGATTAAGGCTGCATTGCCTTTGCTTGAAAAAACGGGAATTAAACTTGCTATAGAGAACCACACCGATACTTTTGCAGATGAGGTTATTTGGCTAATTAAACAAATCAATCATCCGTTGGTTGGTGCCTGTGTGGATACGGTTAATTCCATGTGTGTTCTTGAAGACCCGATGAGCGCGGTTGAAAAACTCGCACCGTATGCTTTTGTCAACCATTTTTGTGACCATAAACTTGACAGGGATGAGTTTGGAATTCGATTCCATGGGGTAGCTTTGGGAGATGGCGACATTGATTGTATTAAGGTATATAACACAATTAAAGAAGTATCGCCAACTGACCGAATTACGTTTGAAATCGAATGGGATATGGAAGGTGACTCTCTCGAAGTCGCTCAGCAGAAACAACTTGAGGCATGCCTTAAAAGTATAAAATATGCTCGGGAAGTTCTCGGTATCGGCAAATAGTTAATTGGTTTTATTAGATCAAGCACAAACTCCCCAATAGATAGATTTTTAGTAAGTATAGGAGGTAGTAATAATTATGACAAATTTTGAACCATTAAACCAAAGTGTTATTTCCGGAAGAGTAGATCAGGTCAAAGAACAAACTAAAGCAATGGTAGACGCAGGGGTAAGCCCCATCGAAATCATCAATCAGGGATTAATTGCAGGGATGAATGTAGTCGGTGTTCGTTTCAAAAATGGAGACATGTTCGTTCCGGAAGTACTAATGTGTGCTAGATCCATGGCGGCTGGAATTGAAATCGTAAAACCGTTGATTGCCGACACCGATATGCCCAGCAAAGGAAAAGTCCTTATCGGAACTGTAAAAGGTGACCTTCATGACATCGGTAAAAATTTGGTTGGTATGATGATGGAAAGCGGAGGATTTAATGTTATCAATTTAGGAGTTGACATTCCCCCCGAAAAATTTGTGGCAGCCATTAAAGAACATAAACCGGATATCGTTGCTATGTCTGCTCTTCTCACCACGACCATGCTTCAGATGAAAGACACCATTGAATTAATAAAAGAAGAAGGCTTAAACGTAAAATATATCATTGGTGGAGCTCCAATCTCCCAGGAGTTTGCTGATGAAATAGGGGCAGACGGATATGCTCCCGACGCTGCTTCTTCAGTAGATCTTTGCCTAAAGCTAATTGGCTAGTGACTAAAAGATTGCTCGCCGAATGGTATGGGTACAGTGACCAGTACATCGGCAACAGTATGCGTCATTGTACACATACCGGTTCGGAACTGAGCAATCTACTATTTTTTTAAACAGATCTTCTCTTCAAGGGAAACAGGTCATGTTGCAGTAGCAGGAACCGCTGCATTTGGTTTTGGTTTAGCTATTTAATACCACAGTATAGTAAATATCCTAGGCCGGATACATCACTGTCAATTATTAAAGTAAGTAGAAGTAAACTATTGTATATTAAATATAAATAACAGAAAATTTTGTATATTCAACAGGAAGGAGGGCCTATTGCTTAATGGGCAGGTAAAATGAGAATTTGTAGAACGTTTCAAACAATCGATACGCATACCGGTGGGGAACCTACCAGAACCGTCGTTGGTGGTGTGCCGGTGATTCCTGGTTCAACGATGCAAGAAAAATTCATTTATATGCAGACGAATAATGACTGGATGCGTAAAGTATTGTGTCTCGAACCTCGCGGTAATCAAGTAATGTCCGGCGCTTTTTTAACGCCACCCTGTACTCCCGGTACGGATATCGGTGTGATTTATTATGAAACTGGCGGCTGGCTCCCCATGTGCGGACATGACACCATCGGTGTTGCTACGGCTTTGGTGGAAACTGGTATGGTGGAAGTAAAAGAACCCTTTACAGAGATTGTTTTGGATACACCCAGCGGGGTTGTTAAGGTAAGTGTAGAAGTACAGGATCAAAGAGCCAAGAACGTTACGTTTGTGAATGCGCCTGCGCTTGTAATTGGTCGTGACTACAGCGTCGATACGCCTGAATTCGGCCGTGTTGCATTTGACGTGGCCTATGGTGGAAATATGTATGCAATTCTATCTGCTGCCTCTGTAGGGTTGGAGTTGGTGCCGGAACGGTCCAGAGAGATTGTGGCAAAGGGCGTTTTGCTGAGGAAGTACATCAATGAGCAGATTCAGGTCCGTCATCCCTTGCTCTCCTTTGTGGATAAGGTAACGCATATCGAGTTTTCCGCTCCTTCCGATACGCTTGGTGTTTCTGCCCGGAACGCAGTCATCATAACTTCCGCTGCCATCGATAGATCTCCCTGCGGTACCGGTACCTCGGCAAAGATGGCGCTGTTGCATGCCAAAGGTGAATTGAAGCTAAATGAAACGTTTGTTCATGAGAGCCTGATCGGAAGCATATTCACCTGCCGGATTATCGAGGAGACGGAAATTGCCGGCATACCGGCGATCGTGCCGGAGATTAGCGGCCGCGCCTTTCTTACCGGCATGAGTACGTTTATGATGGACCCGGATGATCCTCTGGCAGAAGGGTTTGAACTTGGTTAATGTTTATTTCATGAATACCAAAAAAAGGAGGACAAGGCATGTTAATCATTGGCGAACTAATTAACACAAGTCGGAAAGCTGTTAAACCGGCTGTTGAGCAAAGAGATGCTGCCTTTATACAAACTTTAGCTAAAAAGCAAGTTGAAGCAGGGGCAGATTATGTGGATGTCAATTGCGGGACAATGGTGTATAACGAGGTAGAGACAATGGAATGGCTTGTTAACACTATCCAGGAAGCGGTCTCCGCACCCCTTTGCATTGACACGCCGAGGGCTGAAGCCATTGAGGCTGGACTGGCGGCGGCAAAGAACGGTCAACCAATGGTTAATTCAATTAGTGCGGAAAAGGATCGGTTTGTTCAAGTATTACCTATGGTCTTAAAATATAAAGCTAAAGTCGTGGCTTTATGTATGGATGATAATGGTATTCCCGGATCAGCCGAGGAGCGTATAACAATAGTACGTCATTTAGTCAAGGATCTTACTGATGCCGGGGTTCCTGAAGATGACATATATTTGGATCCCTTGATCACGCCGATTAGTACAGGAGATAAGTTTGGTCTCGATGTTCTGGAAACTGTCCGATTCATACGTCAAGAATATCCCCGGGTTCATGCTGCCTGTGGGTTAAGTAATATTTCTTATGGATTGCCTAACCGGAAGGTTCTCAATCATGCTTTTATGATTCAGACAATGGCTTACGGCATGGACGCCTATATAATGGATCCCTTAGACAAAGCAATGATGGGATTTGTCCATGCCTCGCAGGCTTTAATAGGACAGGATCCTTTCTGCATGGGGTATCTTAAGGCACATCGGAACGGATTGTACGAGTAGAGAAAAAAGTCTGAAACGAGCAGTCCATTGGATAAGCCTAATTACGAGGAGTGATTAAATGACTGTTAAGAAAAAACTCTATTTAGGCTTTTCATTGGTCAATACTTCTTTTTATAACAGTTGCTGTTACCAATATAATCGTGCAAAGTATGGTTTTCACGCAAAGGTCGGAAGTCAATAATTGCAAGCATCCCAGAAAGCTGCCGAGAATCTTAGGTACCGTACAATGGCTGTCAGCAGCAGCGGCGCTTATTATTTGCTGTATAATTCTCAGCAGGATTCTTAAAGGGGGGGGAAACGTGACAAGATTACTAGACCATCCCATCCTGGGAAAACTACCAGAACGTAAAGCCATTTCATTTCAATTTGACGGAAAAAACTATGAAGCATATGAAAATGAAACAATTGCCGCCGCACTTCTGGCAAATGGTGTTAGAACGCTGCGGCTACATGAGGAAAGTGGAAAACCCCGTGGAATTTACTGCAACATTGGCCATTGCATGGAATGCCGTGTAACGGTAAATGGGCAGCCAAATGTAAGGGCATGTCTAACAATAGTTCAACAGGGCATGGTGGTTGAAAGCGGTAAGCAGCTTCCTAACGCTATTAAGAGGATGGAAGAAGGATAATGAGTGATGTAATTGTAATTGGAGCAGGGCCTGCTGGATTGGCAGGGGCCATTGCTTGTGCGGAATTTGGCTTGAAAGTAACTGTCCTTGATGAATTTTTTAGGCCTGGAGGCAGGCTGCTCGGCCAGCTTTATGAAGAGCCATCCGGCAACTGGTGGAATGGAATTAAAGAAGCGGAGCGTCTGCAACAGAAGACGAAAGATTTAGCGATTGATGTACGGTGTGGAGTCTCGGTTTTCAATTTAGAAAAAGATGAGCTTCTCTGGAATGTCCATACAAATGCGGGATCGATGAAAGCATCTTATGTCCTTGTCGCAACCGGGTCTGCAGAATATCCCATCCCAGTACCCGGATGGACTCTGCCTGGGGTTATGTCAATCGGGGCAGCACAAGTAATGACGAATGTCCATCGTGTTCAAGTTGGTAAAAAAGGAATCATTATTGGAGCAAATATTTTGGCTTTTGCCATTTTAACCGAATTACAGTTGGCCGGAATCCAAGTGGACAGGATCGTTCTCCCGGAAAAAAGTCCAATCAGCCAAGAGGCGGGCGAACCGGAGGAAGTACTTAAATCACTTTTAAGTGCAGCACACCTTGCTCCTTCGTTACTGCTTCGTTTTGGAAGCGTTTTTATGAAAAACGGCTTGCTCAGAAAAATTGCGCTGAACTTCTATCCTAAAGGCGGTATGAAAATAAGCGGTACTCCTTTACAACTGCGAAAAGCTGCTATGGAAATAGTTGGGAAGAAACAGGTGGAAGGGGTGCGCGTGGTTGATATTACCCCTAATGGTGCGACTGTTCCCGGTTCCGATAAGATTTATGAAGCAGATTTCGTTTGTATTGCTGGAGGCTTATATCCACTGACAGAAATCACTGCAGTTGCCGGATGCCCATTCCAATTTGTTCCGGAACTAGGCGGACATATTCCAGTTCATTCGGAATGGATGGAGACCCCTCTGCAGGGCCTTTTCGTAGCTGGAAATATTACAGGGATTGAGGGCGGAAAAATTGCCATGGCCCAGGGAACGGTTGCCGGCTTGGCCATTGTAAAAAGATCCGGAAAAGAAGCGGGTTCTATCGATCGTCTGCTTCAAAAATCCGTCGATTACGTTCGCGATGTAAGACAGCATGCACCTATACAATTCAACCCCGGAGTAGACGAGGGCCGACAAACGATGAAGGAATTATGGGTGAGCAAGTATGGGAAAGAAGGCAAAGTGATCTCCTAGATAATTAACGTTAACGGGGGAAGAACAATGAACGACAAGGATCTTCTAGTTTGCAGATGTGAAGAAATATCCGATGAAGAGATACGGGAAGCAATAAGGCAAGGAGCACGCACCATCACCGGCATCAAACGGAGAACTCGTGCGGGTATGGGGTTATGCCAAGGGAGAACCTGTCAGAGGCTTGTTGCTCGTATTCTTGCTGAAGAAACAGGAATGAAGCCGGAAGATATTGACCCGGGAACAGACAGACCGCCGGTAAAACCAGTTTCGTTTGGTGTGCTGGGTGGTGTTGCCAATGACTAGGAGTGCAGATGTCGTAATCATCGGCGGAGGAGCTATTGGAACAGCTGTTACTTATTATTTAGCCAAGAGAAACCTGAAAGTTATCATGGTTGAAAAAGGGGATATTGCCCAAGGAACTTCAAGCAAGTGTGATGGCAATGTTCTGATCCATGATAAACTTCCCGGTTATGATGCCAGTCTTGCCAAGCTAAGCCAGGATATGTTTCCGGGTCTTACAAAGGAAATTGATTATGATATGCACTGGACCAGAAAAGGAAGTTTGTTGCTTATTGAGAGCCAACAAGAGATGGAAGTTGCCAAAGAGTTCTGTAGAAAGCAGCAAGAACAGGGTCTGCCTGTAAGAATTATGGATCAATACGAAGTTCATGAGGATGAGCCGAAGCTTGCCAAGGATATTATCGGAGGATTGGAGACTCAATGCGACGGATCACTTGATCCCATGGCTTTAGCCTATGGATTAACCCATGGAGCCCAAAAACTGGGTGCTGAAATATTAACCTATACCTCAGTGACGGGTATTGGACTGAATTCTGACGGCAGTGTTGGCAAGGTAATCACCGATAAGGGAGAAATATTGACTAAGAATGTAGTTAATGCTGCCGGGATATGGGCTCCGGAAATTGGCGCAATGGTTAATCTAAAAATTCCAATCAAACCTAGACAAGGTCAGATCCTTGTAGCAGAAAGAACATTTCCTGTAGCCAGACGTAAGGTTGTTGAGTTTGGCTATCTCATGGCTAAATTTGAAGGAGATAATTATCAAAGAAGTGTTCCGCCTGAGATGGTTGAATACGGTATTGCCTTTGTATTTGAACCGACTCATGCTAATAACTTTTTGATAGGCAGCAGCCGCCGCTTTGTGGGCATGGATATCACTTGTCATAATGGGGTGTTGAAAGCATTAGCTCAGCGTGCTGTCCGATTTTTTCCTGTGATGAAGGATATTAATGTTATCCGGTCCTATGCCGGTTTAAGACCGTATACTCCTGATCATATGCCGATTGTCTCAGATAGCGAGGTTCCTGGTTTTTATGTAGCAGCGGGTCATGAAGGGGATGGAATTGGGTTATCGCTCATCACTGGAAAGCTTATGACACAAATAATTTGCGGTGAACAGACCGAAATTACGATAGACCCACTCAGGTTAAGTCGTTTTGCTGATGAAAACGTGTCTGCTTAATAATTGTCATACCGCGAGGAGTATGAGCAAAGGAGGCTTGTTATGAATAACGGGTATTGGAATAAAGCCCTTAGAGTCAACCTTACAACTGAAAAGATTACGGTTGATTATGTTGATGATGAAGCTTTTAAGAATTTCATCGGTGGAGCTGGTATTGCAGCCAAGGTATTGCTGGAAGAAACTGCAGGAAAAATCAATCCGTTGGGTGAGGAAAACAAACTAGTTTTTGCCTGTGGACCTTTTCAAGGCCCGACTATACCAGGTGGGGCAAAATGGACGTTGGCAGCAAAATCACCGTTAACAGGCACTTGGGGAGAGTCGGGAGCGGGTGCAGATTTCGGACCCGGCCTTAAAGATGCCGGTTATGATTTTTTGGTGATAGAAGGAAAGGCCCAAAAACCTGTTTATTTAAAAATCGTTGATGATAGTGTAGAAATTTGTGACGCTGCGGGAATCTGGGGACTTGATTCCTATCAAACCTTCGATGAAATTCAGAAGAGAGAAAACAACAATAAACTTAGTATCGCAACAATCGGTCCTGCAGGGGAAAAGATGGTAACCCTGGCGTGTGTTGTAGTTGATAAACATAGTTTTGCCGGAAGGACAGGAATTGGTGCGGTATTTGGATCTAAAAACCTCAAAGCTGTAGCAGTTCAAGGAACAAAAAGTGTGCCTTTGCACAACCCGGAAGAATTGAAAAAGCTTTCAGTAAAGTATAGTAAGCTAATTCATAGCGCGGGAAAAGAGAATGGATTCAGGGAGCACGGCACTCCGGGTATGTGTACTCCTGTGGAAGCAGTCGGAGATATGCCGATTAAAAATTGGTCAGGAGATGTCTGGACTGAGGGGGCTGCCAAAATTGGTGCTCCTAATTATACTAACGTATTAAATGCCAAACCGCTCCCCTGTAAATATTGCCCATTGGGTTGCCACAGGCATATAAAAATTACTGAACCCACGGAATATGCTCAGGAGGGGATAGGACCTGAATATGAAACTCTGGGCATGTTGGGAAGTAATTGTTTAATTGATGATCCTAAAGCTATTGCTATGGGTAATGACATCTGCAATAGACTGGGGATTGACACGATATCTGCGGGGGCCTGTATTTCGTTTTCCATGGAATGTTTTGAAAAGGGATGGCTCAATATACAACAAACTGATGGCCTGGAATTAAAATGGGGCGATGCCGAAGTCATGCTGGAATTATTAAAGCAAATTGGCAACAAGGAGGGTTTTGGAGCTATTTTTGCTGAGGGTGCTTTAAGAGCTGCTTCGAAGATTCACCCGGACTCAGTTGAAAGAGTAGCCCATGTCAAAGGCTTGGATTTGGCAGCCCATGATGCCCGTGCCAACTTTAGTCTTGCCATAAATTATGCAACAAGTACACGCGGGGCATGTCATATGCGCGGAATGCCAGAAGATGTAGAAATGGGTGGTTTTTTCATTCCGGAACTTGGAATAACTGAAGATACAACAGAGTTCTTTAAGGATGAAAATAAAACCATGCTGGCGGTGAAATTACAGGATTTTGCAACGTTGCTTAATTCTCTTGTACTATGTGACTTTATGATTGACGGAGCTGAAATGCCTTTTCAGGCATCCTTAGATATTTTTAATGCTGTAACAGGCTGGGATTACACTATAGAAGACTATATGAAGGCCGGCACGAGGATCTTCACGGCCCAGCGCTTAATTAATTTAAGAGATGGTTTTGATGCCAAATCAGATACTCTGCCAAAAGTTATGTTCGAGCCTGCTAAAGAAGGATTCAGAGCAGGTAAGGTGCCAAACCTGGAAGTTTATCTTAAAGAATACTATGAAATGCGTGGTTGGGATGAAAATGGCTATGTCTCAAAAGCTGTTTTAGATGAATTGGGGTTGGCAAACTTCAAATTAGAAAAGGAGGCAATCTAACATGTCAAAAATTCGAGGGGCTTTTATCGTACTCATTACACCAATGACTGAGGCACAAGAAATTGACTGGTCAGGCTTAAAAAACAATGTAAACTACTTTATTAACCAAGGTGTTGCCGGGATTGTAATCAATGGAAGCACGGGGGAATTCGTAAGTTTATCAAAGGAAGAAAGATTCCAAATGGTTGAGGTCGTAATGAAAGAAGTAAACGGCAGGATCCCTGTTATCGTAGGAACGGCTGCGGAAACAACAAAAGAAGCCATTGAATACACCAAACAGGCAAAAGCTAATGGTGCAGACTGTGCATTAGTCATTAATCCATACTACAGTAAACCAAAGGATAATGAAATCTATTTCCACTTCAAGCAAATTTCAGATGCCGTCGATATTCCGATTATGTTATACAATAATCCGTTTACATCTGGAGTTAACATGAGCACTGAATTAATGCTGGAAATCGGAAGAGATTGTAAAAATGTTAAATTTATTAAAGAATCAAGTGGGGAAATAGGTAAAGCCAGAGACTTGGCCAGAAACGCCAAGGGTGCTTTTGAAGTTTTTTGCGGATCAGAAGAATTAGTCATGGAATCGTATTTTGTCGGGGCAACAGGATGGATTTGTGTTGCTGGGAATGTCGTGCCAAAACTTGTGACAGATATGTTCAATTATTTCCAAAATGGTGAGATCGAAAAAGCTTGGGCAATTAACGATCAAATTTTACCCCTTTGCAAATTCCTTGAAGGATCCGGAAAATATGTCCAGGCAATTAAACGTTCAATGGATCTTCTTGGCCAAGCCGGAGGACCGGCCCGTCACCCCCGCTTAGGGTTAACACCTGAAGAAGATAAGATCCTGAAAGATATTTTATCAAATCTAAATCTTCCTATACATGTGTAACAATTAAGAGTTATATTGATTAATGAAATTATTATAACAAGCCACTGAAAAACAGTGGCTTGTTATAGTACTAGGAGAGGCCCTGGTAGTTTGGCTTAATATTTAACACGAGGCAAAGTAAGGATGTAATTTGCGATGATTAAAGTAAAAATACAATTATATGCGTGGTTGGAAAAGTTTACTCCGGCTGGAGAAAAAATTTTTGAAATAGAACTGCAACTAGACAGCACAGTATTAGATTTGATCGCGAAACTTAATCTGCCTGCAGAGAAGGTTACTTTAATTATCATAAATGGAACTCAGCAAAAGAAAAAGGCAATTTTAAGAGATGGTGATGAAGTAAAACTCTTTCCATTAATTGCAGGTGGTTGATTTAGCTTCGGTCAAAAACGTATTAAATGAAAAAAACATCAGCGAGGTACTTAAGATGGAACCAGTTGTTCTGGATAATATTTACTTTGAAGCAGATTTACAAAGCCTTGTGAATGAGCTGCACGTTAATAGTTTTTATTTCAACGAGTTTAAACGACTAGTTGAACAGGCTTCCGCTATCGCTAGACCCAAGGCAGTATATAAAAAGACAGTTCTGGAATCAAGTGGGGACAATTATGTGGTGGTTGAAGGGGCTAAATTAAATAGTCGAGTTGTTAAGGTTAATTTGAAAGGGATTAGTGAATTCTTTCCAGCTATTGTTACATGTGGTAAGGAACTATCGGAATGGGCTAATTCGTTTGATGATATGCTAATAAACTTTTGGGCAAACGCCTTGGCTGAAAAAGCCATGCGTTTGGCAAAAGAGGCATTGGAGGTTCACTTAAAAGAAAAATATCAAATAGAGGCCATTGCCCAAATGAACCCAGGTTCCGTTATAGACTGGAATATTCAGGAACAGCGGAAGTTGTTTGAAATTATTGGGGATGTCAAAGAACTAATTGGTGCTGAGCTGACAGATAGTTCTTTAATAATACCGATGAAATCAATTTCCGGTATTTGGTTTCCCAACGATACGTACGAGAATTGTATATTATGTTCAAGGGAATGTCCCAATAGAAAGGCAGTTTATGATCCAAAAATGTATGAAAGCATGTACAAATAACCTACTTAAAAACTCTTCAATAGCGAAGGGACTAGGTCAAGAACCTAGTCCCTTTCTCTACTTATACTATTCCTAAATTTACCTTGTCGAAGTGAATCAAGACTATTTTAGAAGTAGGCTGTTCTTTTCTCGTAGTGACGTAAGATCATTGGCTTTAATCATGGCTTTGGAAAGGGTATAGAAAGTGTCTTTGATGAAAATAATCCGTCCTATGGCCTTAGAGCTGTTCAGATAATACTGACCGGATTTTAAGATGTCCTCTTTCTTAAGATGGGTTATTTTGCCTCTTAAGGTGAAGCCGTTGACTAGATCAAAATGATAAACGTAGGCACCCTGATAGGTAAATTGCCCATAGTCGGGGAAGCCGTTTCTTGAAGTGTTGCCACCTGGATTGGCAACTTCCATAAGGGTAACGGGGAAGGATAGAATCCCTCTTTCCTTATCAAATAGCAAGGCCTTGTGGTTGCGAAGCACTTCGGAATCCGTTCCGCGGTCGCCGATAGTCGTCTTAAACTTCTCGACAGGATGAGCAACATCCGTTACATCAAAGACTGCAAGCTTAAGCCCTTGGTAAAAGGCCGTCGATCCCCCTGGTTCACCAGGAAGGATGCCTTGACCAGTGTTTTGGCTTAGTTCAATGGTTTCTTTGCCGAAGCCAATAATATGATTCTCATCATAAGGGTGGAGATAATCACTGTATCCCGGGATTTTCAAAGCACCCAAAATTGTCGGAGCCGCCGGGTCTTTAAGGTCCAGGACAAAGAAGGGGTCGACATTTTTAAAGGTTACTAAGTAGCCGCGATCTCCAATAAATCGGACGGAATAGATCTTCTCGCCGGGCGCAATATCCTCGATCTTACCTGTCAGTTGGAGGTTTTCATCAAGGACATAGACATTATTTTTAGAGGTAAGCTCATCCGTTCGCCAAATCTGACCGGTAGTAGTAGCAATCCTTAAGTAGTCCTTATCTTCATCCATCGCAAATTGGTTAAGAATGGTACCAGGTACTTCGCCTTTAGCTTTATAGGTGGTTTCGCCTTGAGCCAGTCCGAATTTATAGAGAGCCGTTGTTATTTTAAAGGAACTCGGTATTATTTTTTTAGGCGCTATAGTCGGGGAGGAATTAGAAGAGTTACTAGACGCCGACTGGGCTTTTGCTGAGGATTCAGGTGAAGGCAGATCGGGGTTAGGTTGATGAACCTGCTGGTATTGGGTTACTGCCACATAGAGATTGGAGGCAGAAGCATAGATAGCCTGACCTGAACCCAGATAAGCTGCAACCTGCATTTCCTTATCCCTTTGATCCAGATCAAGAGCAGCTATCAGCAAATAATTGGCTTCGATTGATTGTGGGAAGTAACGGATGTCTTTATAGTCTATGGTTTTATAATCCCCTTTGCCGGCAGTATCACAATAACTAGGGAGTAGTGGTTCTGCACCTTGTTCCATAATCCGATAAGTGTCCAAATATTTGTTGGCGATTATATAAAGGTTCGAACCGATTTTACGGGAAGAAACATAGTCCCCGTCCAGTTCGACTTCACGCAACTGCTTCAGATTGGTTTTATCAGCTAGGTCATAGATGATTGCTTTGGAGGCAAATCTAGCCCAGACAGGGGGATATATTTGTACTTGAGAAACATCCTGAGCTTGAGGTTGAACCTTTGGAGTATCAGGATTGGAGGTTTCCGAATAAGAAGTATTGCCTATTACGACTAAATAATGATCATCCACATAGAGCTCCTGGGGTGTAAATTCTCCCTCTTTAAAGACTATACAGCTGATTACTTTCATCTGATCTGCAGGATAAGCCTGAGTAACAATCAGCTCCTGATTGTTTACTTGATAGATGTATTGACCATCGTTTTTAATAATATCGGCTTCATCCACACCCTCCACTTGAAGATTTGTGGTTGAATGATCAGAACTTCCCGCCATGTCATAATTGGATGAAGGGGGTGCTGATGCTTCTGCTGTTTGAACGGATTTATTGACAGCCCCCAACATCACGTCAGTAGCATAGAGTCTCCCTTGTCCCATTAATGCTCTGGAACTCTGCGACTCCTTTAAGAGACTGCGCAGATTTTCGGCAGTTTCGACTGTGGGTAGACTTTGTTCCTGGGTTACCGTTACCTCTTCGTTAGTTGCTTTACCTAGCTTAGGCAAAGTGACAAGGACAAACACCGTGAGCAAAACAACTAAAAACCAAGCTTTCTTCATTCTATTACCTCCTCAACATACCAATTGCAACTCCAATGAAAAGACTATTTAAGCCACTCCATTTAATAGACGCAGTTGTGGAAGTAAAACTGACGCGGAGTGCAATTGGGCATATTTTTTTAGGGGAAGTCGATTACCACCAAGCGGTGAACATACTAATAATTTGTGATATACTATGGGATGTTATAAAGCTTAATGGAGGTTATTATGAATCAAGGACAGGAACAATTTTTAAGTTTTATTCTAGAAAGAGTAAAAGAAGACAAGGTTGAGGAAGCAAAAGTATTACTCGTTGAAAACTTTAAGAAGCTGACAGAAGGGAATTTTACACAGGATGATATCGTGCAGTTTCTTCCTAAAATGATAGCTTTGCTAAAGCCAGAAAAGTTGGAGGAAGTACAAACCGTTGTAATGCAGTTTGCTGAAAATTTCAGTCATTTACTGCCTAACAGCAAACTTGGATAATTCCCAAAGCCTGATGCACAATTCTTCTATGGCGGTGCTCTTAATGCTATATGTTTGAACTAAGGTATAAGTCATAAAATTCGAGGTGGAAAAGCATGAATTGGAACTATGAAAATGGACGAATTTACAGTACCGATGAAAAAGGAGAATTGATGTGTGAGACTACTTTTGTTCGTAAAGAAAATGGAGAGGTGAATATAGATCATACCTATGTTAATCCCATTTTGAGAGGTCAGGGGGTAGCTGGGGAGATGATGGCAGTAGTAGCTGAGTACTTTAGAAAAGCAGGGTTTAAAGCTACAGCTACCTGTTCATATGCTAATATTTGGCTTAAGCGACATGAGAAACAGTATTCGGATATCCTTTCCGAGGATGCTCGTGATCAAGCCGTGGCATGCAGGATTGATGGAAGGCATTAGTTTTCCGATTGAAACATAAGTTAAAACCTGTAACAACGAAAACTACCTTGACGAGGTAGTTTTTCGTTGTTTTAACCATGGGGTTCCATGGTGTTCTGAGCTAATGGTGTAACCTATATAGGTTAGTGTCCTACTAGGAAAGGTACTATACGTAAGTTTTTCGATTTTTGTAATAATTGGTTGCCCTTCATTCTGAGGAATAAAAGTGATCTTTACTTGATCATTCTTTTGAAGAGCATAGGTGTGGAAATTAGCTTTAACCGAGTCACTTAGTTTAAAGGCCTTAGCAGATAGTTCTTCGGGAACACCGCTAATGAGTATCTCGATTGAATTATTGTCTATTTGCCCAACATATCGACCTGTATCAATTTTAGTTTGGGTTGGATTTTTCGGGGTAGATGGTGGTTGAGGATTTTGTGAAGATCGATTAAGAATTGTTAATTCTTCGATTACTTTTTGACCAGCCTCGTTCAGCTTGTAATTTAGCTTAACTGTATCTCCAGAGTTAAGTTTGAAAGTATCAAAGGTCGCTTTTAAGGATTCACTCAGCCTATATACTTCTGGTGCTATTTCCTCTGGTACGTTAGAACTATTAACCTCGATGGAATTAGCATCAATTTGTCCGTTGTAACGCCCCGTTTCAGTTTTGATATTTGTTTGGTTAGAATTTGAAATTGGTTGTTGGTCATTTATAACTGTAGGAGTCTGGTTGTTATTGTCTGAAGTGGATGAACCGTTATTACAACCGGTAGTTACAAGTAGAATCACTAGCACCCAAACAAGTTTTAAACAGAATTTCATACTTTTCACCCTTTCTTTAATTGGCTTGTTCCTGCCTAGAATATGCTCTTAAACTAATAGACGGTTCTAGACAACTTATTTCTGACGGCGTAATTATATATTTTTACTTATTTTTAGAAGGATTACCTTGATGTGAAACTCGGAACCGTATGGCGGACAGCTCCTTTTATTAATGTAACTAAGGAGTATTAACGTCTTTAACTTAAATACTTAAAAGAAATACTAGTAGAATAAAAATGAACTTTTTATTCGTATTAAAACTCTTAGGTATAGAAGTGAGGTGATGGGGTGGACCAGGAAATTATTGAAATGGTAAAACGTGCCAAGGCCGGTGATAAAGAAATGTTAATTAAGCTAATCGTGAGAGAGAAACAGGATTATTATCGATTGGCCTACGTTTATATGAAAAATCATGATGATGCCTTGGATATTACCGAAGACATGATTCTGAAGGTTTATGAAAACATTAAGAAGTTGAAAGATGAACATGCCTTTTACAGTTGGAGTAAAACCATCTTAGTAAATTGCTGTAAGAATCATTTGCGAAAAAATAGCAAGGTTCTGTCACTCAATAATCTTCGTGAGGGTTCCTATGAAGAATCCTTTGGAGCCAGGGAAGATCAAATTATTCTGGAAAGTCATTTGTTGGGGCTCAATCAAAAATATCAAGAGGTTCTAAAACTGCGCTATTATCTAGATATGGATTATGAATCCATTGCTACAGTTTTAAAAATTCCTTTGGGAACCCTTTGCAACAGTTAAATGAACTTGATAAAGGACAGACTATCGGGAAAACCCATACCTTTAGCAACGGAGTATCACTTACTCTAGACTATGTTATGCTGGATGAAAATCAGCTTTTGCTGTTTTACACTATCGATGATCCAACCAGTCATGTTAACGATCACAATATTACCCCATTTATGTCTGTTAAGGCTTTTTGGGGAGATTATAGTCATCAGAATTCTCAAGGTGAGATTAGCAAGGATAATACTAAGATTAAGAATATATCAAGCTTTAAACCACCATTACCTTTCGAAAGGAATCTAAGTTTAACTGATTGCTGATGGAAATGAAGTTACTCAGCAAGGATGGGGAATAAGTACAGATCTTAAGGGGATTAAGTTTCATAGTGATTTCGATGCCTTACCCTTAGATTTAAAGCAGTTACAAATTGAGGTTGTAAGTTTTGCCGCCGATCATGATGTAAATGATAGATTTAGCCTAGATATTACTCAAAAAAATCAGATTTTGAAAATCCTTGATCAAAGAGTAGAGGTCCATGAAATTTCACAGACCCAAGATGAAACATTTATTACTATAAGTAGTGAAGAAAGCTTAGTCCTAACGAAGTTATATCTAATGATAGATGGTGTGAAAGTACCCCTTGAAGAAACGACTAATGATCATTATGATAAGTTAATGGATGGAAGTATTATTCACACAAGAACACTCCGTTTTTTAGGGGTTGGAGAAGATCTTGCACTGGATATTCAGAGAATGACTTATGCTAGAGATTACCATAAGATTATTAATGTTATACCCTCTTAACCTCTAGAAACCTATGAGATGTAGAGCAACGGCCAACATGCTCTCACTTACTCCTGTGATTCAGTGAGGAAAATCAAATGTGCTAGGAGTTCTGTCTATTATGAATATAAATGAACTGAGAAAAATCCCGCTTTTAAGAACTTTAAGCAATGAACAAGTGGAAATTCTTCAGAATAGTGCTCATGAAAGAAATTATAAGAAAAATAAGCGTATCTTTGAACCCAATGGCAAGGATAATTTCATCATGATTGTACTAGAAGGTAAGGTGCGCATTTACCTCGCCTATCCAGATGGAAAAGAATTTACAATCGCCTTTTTGGAACAAGGTGATATTTATAGTAGTCATTCAAAGACTTTTGCTGAAGCGAGAGAGGCCACTAAGATTTTGGCTATAAATGCTGAGGCTTTTCATCTTTTTATGCTTAATAACCCTACCATACTCATTAGTATGGTTAAGGCCTTAGGAGATAGTTTGGGGAATACACTTCGTATCATTGAGAATCTGGCGTTCCTTGATATCGATAAACGTCTTGCTCGGTTTTTACTGGATGCATCCAAAGATAAAGGGGTTGTTGAACAAGAAGGAATGTTTATAGATCTAGGTTTATCCGTGGAAGATATTGCCCTAGCCGTTGGGAGTTCTCGACAAACCACTTCGATGCTCTTGAATCGATGGGAAAAAGATGGGATTATAAGACGAAATCGCAAAACAATGTTCTTACTAGACATGCTTAAATTGCATGAATTGGGAGGAAGAACAGAATAATTTACATGTCGAAAGAGTAAGAAAACTGTCAGATATTTGATGGTTTTTTTATTTATGATGTCTTAAGATATTGTCAGAGAAGAGAAACTTTTTAGATAAGGAGGGTCTTAAGATGCCAAGACAAGTATTAATAACTGATCTTACAATAGATACTGGGGTGCAGGAATTATTAGTGAAAGCGGAACAGGAGAAAATTGAGACTGCTTTTCAAAGGGCGAAGGAACAAGAACCTCATTGTAAATTTGGATTAACGGGTGTATGCTGTCGCCGTTGTCTTCAGGGACCCTGCCGAGTAACTTTTAATGGGAATAAAGGGATAAAGCGTGGTGTTTGCGGGGCTACGGCAGACCAGATTGTGGCTCGTAATTTACTGTCGCTGATTGTGGAAGGCACAACTCCGCACGTAGAACATGCTCGGGAAGTACTACACACCCTTTTGGAGGCTGCTGAAGGTAAAGCTGCTTATGAAATTAAGGGTAAAGAAAAACTTATCAGTATTGGCAAGAAACTGGGATTGACAGTTGATGGGGTAGAAATAAATGAATTAGCCAAAGAAGTTGCTTTAATTGCCTTACAAGATTTTCAGCAGCAATCCGGTGTATCCCATTGGCTAAGGCTTCGGGCCCAAGATAAATCCATTAAAACCTGGGAAAAGTTGAATATATTGCCCTCCAATGCGCATTTAGAAATAGCCAATGCTATCAATAAAACAGCTATGGGCTGTGAGAGTGATCCGGTTAGCCTTTTGCTGGGAATCATGAAAATGGGATTAGTTGAAGGATATGATGGATTGCATCTATCCACCGATCTCCAGGATATTCTGTTTGGTACACCACGGCTTGTTAAAACCCAATACCGAATGGGTGTTATTAAAGAGGATTATGTCAATATTGCCGTTCACGGACATATTCCAATGGTCTCAGAAAAAGTGCTGGAGTGGAGCCGTAAATTAAATAATGAGGCCAAAGCACTAGGAGCTCAAGGAATTAACATTGTAGGCATTTGTTGCAGTGCCAATGAACTTTTGATGCGTCAAGGGGTTTCTGTAGCGACAAACTATTCGAGTCAGGAATTGGCGATTATTACAGGAGCCTTAGAAGCAATGGTCGTAGATGCTCAATGTATTATGCCAGGTCTAGCTCAAGTGGCGGAATGCTATCATACAGAACTTATTTCCACATTGCCGAATATTAAGTTGGAAGGAGCAAGCCATGTGGATTGGACACCGGCAGAGGCAGATAGGATGGGAGAGGATATTGTCCGTCGTGCTCTAGCCCATTACCCGGACAGAGACCAATCCAAAGTCCAGATTCCGTCAGGTACAGTAGAAGCCTATGCAGGATTTTCCGTAGAGCAGATTGTGGAACTTCTTGCTGCTTTAAATGGAGAGGATCCTTTACTTCCCCTGATAGAAGCTATCGCTAAAGGTGACATCTTAGGTGTTGTTGCGATTGTTGGATGCACAAATCCTAAAGTGAAACAAGACTGGGCCAATACGGAAGTGGCCAAAGAACTTATGAGGAATAATGTTTTAATCGTTACCTCTGGATGTTCAGCTCACTCCTTAGGGAAAAATGGGCTACTCTCACCCGAGGGATTAAACTATTGCGGCGAAAAACTAGCCAATGTTCTGACTGCCATGGGGCAAGCAAACGGTTTACCGGCCTTACCACCGGCACTTCATATGGGAAGTTGTGTTGATAATTCTAGAATTGATAATTTGCTGGTTGCCCTAGCAGATAGAATGGGCGTTGCTGTGAGACAATTACCCGTGGCAGGCTCTAGTCCTGAAAATCATAGCCCCAAAGCTTTATCCATTGGGACCTTCTTTATTGCTCAGGGAGTGGATGTTCACATCGGGGTTAATGCCCCTATTACAGGTTCACCGCTTGTAGAACAAGCTCTAACAGCTAACAAAGGTGAGTTTTCCGTGACTACAGATGAACTTTTTGGGGGAAAACTAATTTATGAAGAAGATCCAATTCAGGCTGCTCAAACAATGATTACTCGTATTATTCAGAAACGTAAGGCTTTGGGACTTGTTTGCCCAGGAAATTAAAAATTACCGCAAAGTAGGGATCCCACTCCCGCTTGTAAAAGTGGGAGTCTATTTTTGATAAGGACGGATGAATATATGAGCGAAAAAAGCATTAAGATTGCCATCTCTGGTAAAGGGGGCGTGGGGAAAACGACCTTGTCATCCCTGTTATGCTATCTTTACGCCCGTGATGGACAGAGGGTTCTTGCAGTAGATGCTGACCCTGATGCCAATTTGGGAACGGCTCTAGGATTTCCTCCAGAATTGTTAGCCAAACTAACCCCTATTTCGGAAGAACGAAAACTTATTAAAGAACGTACTGGAGCTGAACCGGGAACGATTGGGGCAATTTATAGCCTTAATCCCCAGGTGGAGGACATTCCGGATACCTATGTTGCTGAACATCGGGGAATTAAACTATTACGGATGGGGTCGATTACCCAAGGAGGAACCGGCTGTGCCTGCCCAGAAAATACCCTCTTAAAAAGTCTCTTGGATCATATTGTCCTGGAAAGAAATGAAATTGCTATTCTGGATATGGAAGCAGGTCTGGAGCATTTTGGGCGGGGGACGGCAAGAGGTGTCGATGCATTTATTGTTGTCGTGGAACCTGGGCGGCGCAGTATTGAAACAGCTCATGCAGTAGTAAAACTTGCTAATGACCTAGGGGTCAAAAATGTTTATGCAGTCGTAAATAAAGTGCATGGAGGGCAAATCGACGAAATTGAACAGAGGATTAACTTTTTGCCGATTTTAGGGCATTTCCCATATGATCCGGTTGTTGTTGAGGCGGATTTTTACGGTAAAAACCTTTTTGATTTAAGCAATGTTTTTGTTCAAGAAGCTGAAAAGATAAAAGAGAAAATTTCTTCGCTGCTTAGGTGAAAATCAACGTTGAAAAATAGGCGCCTCCTTCTGTAGAACCTTTAAACATCTGCAGGAGGAGGTTTTGATATCTTCAGAGAAATCAATGGTTCTCTCTAATGTTCTTTAAGTTAAACAGCGGTAGAAATAACGTCATTATAGTGTGGGTAAATACAGCAAGAGGGAAGGTATACATTGTTCTCCATTTTTTACTTTCCCACATGCCAATAAAACCATGAATATGTTGAACCGCTGTTGTCGCTGAAGCAAACATAAGTATGTATCCAGCTTTAAAAATAGAGTTTTTTCGGTATGGAAAAAAATAGGCAAATATATTAGCGATTGGTACCCAGCTTAAACAGGTAAAGATAGGTATCCCTTTTAATAAAATGTCTCCGGGGTATTTCCATAGTTTATAGATTTTTGCGGTAAAATAGTTCAGAATGCTCGCATGAATAAAACCTAAATAGAATCCAAACGGAGCAACTTTTGGTCCTCGTTTTGGAGGGATTAGTATAAACATTGTTGTATATAAAGCAAGAGTAAATACAATCCAATTTTTAGTCTGCCTTTTCATAAATGCCTCCTTGTGTTGTTTTGTTTTGTTTGTATTATTCTCGGTTAGGTATGACAATTCTATACTATGATTTGTTTGGAAATACCAGTGTCAGCTCGTTCCAGCACGAAGTTAGATAGGATATCAATGGAAGGTATAGGTTGGATTGTGTTATAATATGGTAATAACATCAATCTATACACATGAGGGGTGTTTATGGTGAGCTTAACTGAACCTCAAGTCATTACCATGGCAGAATACAATAAACTTAGGGAAAATTCTGAGAGTAGATTCGAGTACATTGATGGAATTGTGTATATGACCCCATCTCCTTCGACGAAACATCAGAGGATTTCCAGTAGATTACATGCAAAGTTATTCAATTTCCTTGAAGGGAAAGAATGCGAAGTATTTCCTGCACCCTTTGACATTGAGCTTAGGACAGCGGATGATAATCAAGGGGATCAGACTGAAAAAACCAAGGTGGTCATTCCGGATTTATCGGTTATCTGTGATAAGACGAAACTAGGCGAGAATAAATACGTTGGTTCACCTGAGCTAATTGTTGAAATTATATCTCCTTCAAATCAAGCTCATGATCTCGTTAAAAAGCTTAGTTTATATATGCAATATGGGGTTAAAGAATATTGGATTGTTAATCCTCTTTTGAATACTGTACAAATCTATGGTTTAAATGAGGAAGGGCAGTATCACCAGGTAGAGGTATTGAAGGAAACAGGGATAGCCCATTCCGAGGTTTTGGAGGGATTTAGTATAAGTCTTGAAGAGTTACTTAAATGAGTGCACTGGGCGATTAGGCGAATTTTATGGAGAAGCATGACTATCAGTAGTAACGGGTAATTCCTTTGGTACTGGTGCTATATTATTGGTATTTTTGGGCTGCCCTACGGGTAGCTCTTTTTATTTAATTGACAAAGAAATGAGGTTATCATAGTATTATGTCATGCGATATATCGCCTAGCATAATATTGAAAGCAGGTTGAAATAATGCCAAATACAAGCAGTCCGATGACGGAAGCAATGTATTATATACTCCTTGCCTTGATGAATCCTAATCATGGCTATCAACTAATGAGTTCAATTGAACAAGTATCAAAAGGACGTATCAAAATGGGCCCGGGAACGCTGTATGGCGTTCTTACACGACTGCAAAAAGATCAACTAATTATAATATTGAATGATGATGGTCGTAGAAAAACTTACGCTATTACAGAAGAGGGTAGAGTAGCACTTAAGGCTGAATACAAAAGGTTAAAGTATATGATTAAAGATGGAATTATACTAGAGGAGGGATTATAAATGGGTAAGTTCGTAAAAAGACTAATGCTTGATGATATGTATGCTCTGGGCCGGAATGAAGCCTGGTTTTCTGATATGGCGAGAAAGGGGCTGCATTTGAAAAAAATTGGACGTATCTTTGGTTACTTTGAAAATGGGGAACCCAGGGAAACCAACTATAGAATTGATATTATAAAGGAAAATCCCTCACAGGAACAATTAGATGTATATCATGATTGCGGATGGGATATTGTCACAAACAATAGGGATTTTTATATTTTTTCTGCGGATGCGAAAACGTCCACAACCGAGTTACATACAGATCCAATTGAGCAAGGGCTTTCTTTGTCAGACTTAAACAAACGGTTAAGAAACAATTTGATCATGATGTCAATGGCAATGATGCTGTTCCTTGGTATGATGTTTAGTGTTTATTTTCTCAATAAAGAGCCTTTTTTATTTATGATCAAAGGTTCGTTTGTTCAGCAAATGCTCCTTGTTGTAGTTGAACTATATGTTTTTTATTCAGTAATACGAAATTATGTAGCCATACGTAATCTAAAGAAATCTCTATTACAAGGTAACTCAATCAATCATAGAGAGGACTTTAGAAAAGCGAGATTGACAGGTGGCATATTAGCAGCAATATTTTTGCCTTTAGCGATAGTTTGTATCTGCATACCATTAGTCGAAATTAGCAAGCGCCAAGACTACACACTGACTGAAAATAATACTAATCTTCCGATCGTAAGGCTTACTGAAATAGAACAAAATCCAAAGCTTAGGCGCGAGAGGGGTTATACTAGTAATAATGTTGACTGGGCGAATAGAGTAAGTTACGATTGGAGTTTGCTTGCACCTGTCCAATATGAAATAGATGAACATGGAATTATAGAGGGTGAAGTGTGGGGAGATAATAGTGAGGAATATTCGCCGAGTATAACTACTCGTTTTTTCAAGCTCACCTTTGGCAACATGGCAGAAAAGCTTACCTTTGACCTTATTAGTCGCTATGTTTACCGTGATGACACTGAAATTAAAGCAATTAATCATTCGGAACTTAAAATGTATCTGGCAGAAGAGGGAATTAGAAAGCATATTTTTACTTATTTGGATAATAAAGTGATGCATGTTGCTTATTACGGAAAGAGGCCAATCGAGGATATTATCCCTATGGTTGAGATGAAGTTACTAGAGTATTAAAAAATCCCGTATGTTTAGTAAATACCGAGGACGAGTAATCGTCCTCGTATTTTTCGTGCACACGCATGGTTTTTGTATTTTGAAGGTATTGACACACTGCAAGAGAATAGGGATAATATAAATAATTACACAAAGTGTAACTATACCCAATGTACAATGGTTTTGCATACTGGTAATTATAGACAGATTCATAGGAGGCACCGAAATGGAACAGAGGAATGCACCGGTAGAAGGCAGGATGGAAAGGAAAAAAAAGGAGACACGCCAGAAAATCTGTAAAGCTGCGATGGATTTATTTCAGAGTCAGGGATTTAACGATACAACGATGGAGCAGATAGCGGAAGAAGCTGATGTTGCCAGAAAGACCTTGTACAATCATTTTCCGGTCAAGGAGGCTATTGTAGATGAACATGTCCGAGGTCTATCAAGGGGATTCGCTGAAGAAAGCTTGAAAACGTTGCAAGAGCTGCCGGATACAAAGTCGCGATTATTAGTTATACTCGATAGACTCTATGAGTGGGTGGAAATTAGCCCTGAGCTAACTGGAATTTGTTTAGGCTATCGCCTGAAAAATGCCTATCAAGGAGAAGGATACAAAAGTGGCGGAAGTCAAAGCCTTATTTCTGAGATTATCAGGCTTGGTCAAGAGGCAGGTGAAATCCGACAGGATATTCAGGCCGAACTCTTGGTGAAACAATTAGATATTCTTCGAGGTTCTGTTGTCATGGATTGGCTAAATGATCCGTCAAAGCTAGAACTGCGTAAGGAAATGGCTAAACTTGTAGACCTCTTTCTCAATGGAGCAAAGTCCAGGAATGAAGGGAACTAAAGAGATAATAACGGCTTAGGACAATTTAAGTAAGGGGTGGTTTATATGATAAAATCCCCAAGAAAGTACTTTTTAACATGGAATGAAGCGTTTGAGTTTGGAGTGCAGCAGGTTGGTGGCAAGGGCTGGAATTTGGGACGTCTGGACCAGTATGGTTTTAAAATTCCCCTGGGAGGAGTTCTTAATACCCATTGTTACATCGAGTTTATCAAGCACAACAGCTTAGAGGATATGGTTTATAACATTTCCCAATCAGTAACTGTCGGAAACATTGATCAAGCCGAGAACCAAGACAGATTAAGTAAATTAAGAGCGAAAATCCAGGCGGGATTAATACCTAAACCTATCGTTAATGAATTAAGATCTATGCTTGAGCAGCTTGGTATCATTGACAGGCCAATAGCCGTTAGGTCTTCCGCCTCAGCTGAAGATTCAGCTAGGGCATCCTTTGCCGGTATCCACGAATCATTTCTGAATGTCCACGGATTGGAGAGTATACTTGAATCTGTGAAAGGTTGTTATGCATCTCTTTGGTCGAATCAGGCTCTTGCCTATCGCCGAAAGTTAAATATTAGTGATGATCAGGTAGCTGCTGGAATTGTAATAATGGAGATGGTGAAGGCTCAGGCAGCTGGAGTAGGTTTTACCTGTGATCCTCAAAGCGGACATCAGGATGTTTTGGTTGTTAATGCCAATTTTGGCTTGGGAGAAGCCGTTGTAAAAGGGATTATTGAGCCTGATACCTACTATCTGGATTCCAGCCCATGGAAAGCTATCCCCCAATTGATTGAGCGAATAACGGGACAGAAAGAAGGTTTGACCTGCCCAAAAGAGAATGGGGGAATTCAATTTGTGCAAACTAAAGATTATTCTACCCAACAAGTGTTATCCGATGAGCAAATCGAAAAGTTCGGGTTACTTCTTTTAAGGGTCTTTGAAGCTTTGGGGGAATGTGATCAGCATCAGGACGTAGAATGGGTTTTTGACGGTCAGGATTTTGTTTTGGTTCAGGCTAGACCAGTGACAGCCCTAGCCAGGAAAACCTTTGCAGCTCTAAAGAACCAACCGGATATTTGGTCCAATGGAAACTATAGAGATGCCGTGCCTATGGTTCTGTCACCACTCAGTCGTCGTTTATCGATTTCTACCATAGATTTAATTCTTAAATCTAATTATAGTAAAATTGGTTATAAACTGCCCAAAGGATTACAGTTCTCTAGGTTTTTCAACGGTCGGCTGTATTGTAATCTATCGGCATTGCAATGGGGTATGTTCGATGCAATGGGTGCCTTGCCGCGGGCTTTCAATTTTGGCTTTGGAGGTCATCAGCCTGAAATTGAAATAAAAGACCCAAAACCCTATAAAGGACTTACTGGTTTAAAGAGGTTATGGAATGGAGTAAAGGGAGCCAATTTAATAAATCAGGCTAAGAAAAATGCTTCAAAAACCCATACCCGGGTCCTAAGTACCATTGAGAACTTAACATCAAAAGGGTTTAGCCATTTAGAGGATCAGGAGTTCATTCGACTGTATAATGAACTTGGCAGGATTAACATAGAATTTGCTGGGGAGTTCTCATTTTTAAGCGGGTCGGCTTCCTTACAAATAGGGTCGTTATTTAGGATATTATCAAAATTCTTAGCTGAGAGGTCCACAACGGTTATAAACGCCTTAATGGTGGGGGGATCTGCGGATATCACCAGTGCAGATCACGGATATAGACTAATGGAACTAGCTGAAATCGCCCGTAGGGACAATGATGCGTTAAAGTTTTTTGGCGATGAAAATTTTGATCCTTGTTCTTGGGAAGAATTTTTACCGGAAAGGTCTACCTTCAAACAGGCTTTTCGTGAGTTTATAAAAGACTATGGGCACCGGGCAGTCTACGAGCTCGACATTGTTAACCCCAGGTGGAAGGAGGACCCTTCATACCTGATGAATATTATTCGCAGTACGATAAACACTGCTGATCTTAGTAAATTAAAAGCTGAGCAAAAGAGGAAATTTGAACAGGCCTGGCAGGAAGTCGAAAATAAAGTACCGGCGGAAAAACATTCCTCCATCAGAAAACTAATTAGTAAGGCCCAGGAAGGGGCAGCTGTGAGGGAAAGGACAAAATCAGTGCTGGCGGTGGTCATTGGAGTATACAGGATGATAGCGGAAGAACTTGGCACTCGTTTATATGAACGAAGGATCATTGAAAAACAAGCCGATGTTTATCTTTGTACCTGGCCTGAACTAGTTGCGGTTTTAACAGGCGAATGGGATGGCAACGGGCTCCGGGCGCTGATTAATACCAGAAAAACCTTCATGAAAGAAATGGAGTCCATCTCACCGCCGGATGTTATTATGGGAGAGACTCCTAATTATACAGAGCCCGCCACTTTGACTTCGGGCAATTTCCTGGCAGGTGTGCCGGTTGCTGCGGGAAGATCTTCCGGTAATGCTCGGTTGATTAGTCATCCTAATGAAGGAAATAGGCTGCAGCCAGGAGATGTGATGGTAGCGCCCTCCACCGATCCGGGTTGGACCCCGTTGTTTTTAAAAGCAAGTGGGCTGATTATGGAAACCGGAGGCTATTTATCTCATGGGGCCATTGTAGCCAGGGAATACGGTATTCCCGCCGTGGTGAATATTCCTGGTGTTATGCGAGTTATTAAAGATGGATGGGAAATAGAGGTTGATGGGGATGAAGGTAAAGTGTACCTTAAGACCTAAGAAACAAATACCCTCTTTAAGATGGTCCAGCCTTTTCAAGGTATTCTTGTCTATTTCATAGACTTCACCTTTAATTGTTTATCCATCCTTAGCTACAATCCCATGGGCAATAGCAAAACCTCCTCCTGAAGATGTAAAAATCTACATAAGGAGGTCTATTTTTACCGGAAAGCTCATGGCAGTACGGTGGCTCTGCCATAAATAATATTCATGCTATAATGGAAGTATAGTTTAAGAAAGGTAGGGAGGATTACCCATGGATAATAATGATATTTTAATTCGATTAAGATATGCTCTCAATTTAAGGGATACACAAATGGTACAGATATTCAAACTTGGTGGAGCTGAACTGACAGAAGAAATAGTAAGAAAGCTGCTTATGAAATCAAAAGACACTTACCGCTACAACGACGAAGTTGACGATCCGGACGGGGTAGAAGATAAGGAAGAGAATATAAAATGTAAGAACAGTATGCTAGAAACGTTTTTAAATGGCTTGATAATACTTAAAAGAGGGAAGCAAGATTCAAAACCAGGGGAACCTGAAAAACCAGGACTAAAGAATAATGAAAATCCTAATAATATCCTGCTTAAGAAGCTTAAGATAGCGCTATCACTATCAAGTGAGGATATCATAGATATATTAAAGGAAGCAGGAGTCATCATATCAAAAGGAGAATTAAGTGCTCTATTAAGAAAGGAAGGACATAAGAATTATAAAGAGTGTGGGGATAAATACGCAAGAAATTTCTTGAAGGGATTAGCTAAAAAATACAGGGGATAAATCGCTTCTCTTGCAGATTAAGGCGCGATAAGTAGTTCTATACCAAAAGTCTATAATATGGAATACTAAGCGTAGGTATAAAGCCAAGCTTGTGAGCTAACTGGTATGAGGCAGTATTTTCCTGGCGGCATGACCAAACTGGTTCCAAAGAGTTTTCAATACAATAATTAATTAGAGCGGAACAAACATATAATGCAAACCCTTTACTTCTATACCTTTCTAAGGTCTCAATCCCAATTTCTAATTGGTTCTTGACCCTGAAAGACGAAAATGCGATTGATACTACAGTATTATCGTAAATCAGATTAAAGCCTATTCCCTTATTTTCAAACTGATTTTCATCTTTCCAAAAATATTTGGGGACAACATTTCCCTCGAAATTCCTGAAGGTTTCTTTAGTTACCCGGACTATTTCCTCTCTTTGTCTACTAAATTTTGTTTTAACGTTTCTATACTCGTTAGGATTAAAAACAAAATTAACCCTTGTGTTCTCCACCACTTTTCTATTGTCGTAATTAGTGCCTAAAAACTCTATCTTATTTGTGAAATCTTTTTTTATTAAATAAGAAGCTAGTAAACTTTCAAGTTTTTTGTTCCAAGATTTTGGAAATACCTGTAACCATTCTTCCTTATTTCTAAGCTTTTCCTTATTTGTTAAATACACAAATAAGTGATCATTAAAATTGGCATTTTCTGTTTCGCCGAAAAGTAAAGACATGCCATAGGGATGTACAATATAAAATACTCTTGGGTTAATGGGGCAATCAACATAAACCGAACCAGGTACTTGCTGATTAATAACTGATTTAGCAAATAACGTATTTATTGTTACGCTTTTCAATGGCTTAATAACTTTGTCATAAGAATTGACATTCAATTGGATCATATAAAATCCCCCCTTGAGTATCTGGTTTTCGTCTTAAGGCCTTGTTAACTTAGCTCTTATTCACGTTTAGATTTAGTTTAATTGAAGCAGGTAGACCAAAGCTAGAAAATAATTCTTAACCTATACCGGTACAGAAGAGGGGTTATCGACTATGTCCTACAAATATGAGATAGCTGCCGATTTTATAAGACAAAAAATCTTTTCTGGTATATATAGGCCTAGCGAGAAGCTACCATCGATAAAAACACTCTCCAAAGAATTATGTTGTAATTCAGATACAATTGTAAAAGCTTATAAATTGCTTGAGTCAGAGCATTTAATCTTTGCTTTTCCTAAAAGTGGCTTTTTTGTTGTAAAATCAGTTGCTATCGAAGATAGAAGTACTGCCGTAGTCGATCTAGCGACAGCATGTCCTCACGATTCGATTAATCCTTATAAGGATTTCCATCATTGTATGGAAAAAGCGATTTCGTTATATGAAAAAAAGCTGTTTGAATACTCAACAGCCCAGGGTATGTCAGAACTAATAATGAGTTTAGCTAAACACTTGGTGAATTTTCAGGTATTTACAAAACCAAAAAATATTTTTATAACTAACGGATCTCAGCAGGCGTTATATATTCTGGGGACTATCCCTTTTCCCAATGGTCGGACTAAAGTACTAGTAGAACAACCAACATATCCTGTAATGCTTCAAGTAATGAAATGTAACAAAACTCCAATTGTTGGTATTCGAAGAACACATAAGGGTCTGGATCTAAATGAACTGGAATCAATATTTAAAAGATCAGATATTAAATTTTTTTATACAATGCCAAGATATCAAAACCCTACAGGATTTTGCTATGACAACAGACAAAAGAGGGAAATAATAAGGCTTGCTAATCATTACGGTGTCTATATTATTGAGGATGATTATTTAGCAGATTTGGAACTGGATACAAAGGCGGATCCTATGTATGCTTTGGGGGAGCAAGAAAGGATTATCTACATACGAAGCTTTTCAAAAACATTGCTGCCAGGATTGCGCTTGGGAATGGCTATAGTACCTAAGGAGTTACAGGATGTATTTATAACCTATAAACGGAGCATCGATCTCAATTCCCCGATCCTTACACAGGGAGCACTGGAAATCTACTTGAAAAGTAGTATGTACAAGTTCCATGTGCAAAGAATTAAACGGTTTTACAAAGAAAAAATGGATGTTTTGCGGGAGGCCTGTGAACTAAATAATATAGTAAAATGCTATATCCCTCCCACCGGGATCTATGCCTGTATAGACATAGAAGGTCTTTCAGCTGATACTCTTGTAAAAAGGCTTGCGAATCATAATGTGCTTTTAAACAGTACAAATAGTTGTTATATCGACGGCATCCCTCATTCGGAAGCTTTGCGGTTATGTGTTTGTAAAGCGAATGACGATGATATAAGAAAAGCTGTTAGGCTAATTGGTCAGGAAATCAATCCTTTTCGAGTGTATTGAAGTGATTTACTCATAATTCTATACTTTTTGGCAGGCGCTCTTAAGCGCCTGTTTTTTTTGCGTTTCAGAAAGCATAACTTTAGAGTCCTCTTTCACTCATGTCATCCTGAGCGCAGCGAAGGATCAAGATCCTTCAGTCGTTCCTTCTTCCGGATGACACTGCCCTTGAGTTGCTTTCATACAAAGACATGTATAGTAAAAAGATAGCGTTTTCTTAAGGGGGGTATTATGGATGCAATTTGTATTAAGGCAAACCGATTTGCAATCTAAAAAGGTACTTGACCCTATAGTAACTATAGGGTATAGAATACGAATATATCGCAATGGAAAAGAAACTGTTGCCGATCAAAACAAATTAATATCGACATTAGAAAGGCAATGAAGGCAAGATGGGAAAAAAAATCTTAATAAAAAATGCAAGGGCAATTGTAACTTGTAACGCTGCAGATCAAGTCCTTTATGATACCGATATCCTTATCGAGGGACCACAGATTTTGCAGATAGGCAAGAACTTGTCGTCACAGGAAGCTGAAGTGATCGACGGCCGTGACAAATTCGTTTATCCCGGTCTGATTAACACACATCACCACTTTTTCCAAACGTTTGTCCGGAATCTGATGACCATAGATTATCCTAATATGCTGGTCGTCGAATGGCTTGACAAAATCTACCGTATCTTTCAAAAAATTAATTCTGAGGTCATCTATTACTCGTCATTGACTGCCATGGGAGACTTGCTCAAGCATGGATGCACCTGCGCTTTCGATCATCAATATTGCTATACAAGTGCGTCGGGTAAGTTGCTGGTCGATAGACAGATGGAAGCGGCAGCTCAACTGGGCATCCGGTATCACGCCGGAAGAGGGACCAATACACTCCCGCGCAGCAAAGGGAGCACGATCCCCGAGGATATGCTGGAAACCACCGAGGAGTTTATTTACGATTGTGAGCGTTTGATTGATTTGTATCACGATCCTGCACCCTTTTCAATGAAGCAGATTGTGGTGGCGCCCTGCCAGCCGATTAACAGTTACATAGACACCTTCAAAGAATCGGTGGCTCTAGCCAGGGCAAAGGGCGTGCGCTTGCATACCCATCTTGGCGAAGGAGAAAACATCATAATGCAGGAACGCTGGAATAAGCGAACCCTTGAATGGTGTGAGGAAATTGGCTTTATTGGCCCGGATGTTTGGATTGCCCATGGATGGGAGCTGTTACCTGAAGAATTCAAAGTAATGGGACAAACCGGCACTGGGGTTTCCCATTGTCCTTCGCCTGCTGTCTTGGGCGGTTTCCCGATCCTTGATATGAAAGCTCTCCAGAAGGATAATGTGGTCATTAGTCTTGGATGTGACGGTTCTGCTACCAATGATAGTTCAAGTTTGCTCGATTCCCTCAGAATGGCTTATCTGATGCAAGCTTACCACAGTAAAGCGCGAGGGGGTTGTCTTTCCCCTTATGAGTTGCTGAAAATTGCAACTGTTAACGGTGCCAAAACCTTGGGACGGGACAAACTTGGGTCCTTGGAGGTTGGAAAAGCGGCTGACTTGTTCATGATTAATACTGGAGTGCTGGAACTGACGGGCACCCTGCATGACCCTAGCAATATCCTAGCTCGGGTCGGCGTGACTGGTCCTGTTTGGCTGACCATGGTTAACGGGAACGTTGTGTTTCGGGACGGTCAACTGTTGGGTGTTGATGAACAGGCTTTGATGGAACAGGGGGAAAAGGTTTGTACGCGGGTGCTCCGCAATGAGTGTGAGGCATTCCGCTAATATAAAATCAAAAGAATTCAGAGGAGGAATAGAGATGAAAATTTTAAAAGGTTTAGCGCTTCTAATGTGTTTGTTAGTCTTGTTAACGGGTTGTGGCAGTGGTGGTGCAGAAGAGACCTCGTCAAAAGAGCAAAAAATGAAAGTTGCGCTGCTTCTCTCGGGTCCTGCAAATGATCAGGGCTGGAATGCAACTGCATTAGAGGGACTTAAAGCAGCTGAATCGAAATACGGGTTGGAGACAACCTATTCGGAAAATGTTGGTGTAGCCGATACTGAATCAGCCTACAACGATTATGCAGCACGGGGATACGATTTAATCATCGGGCATGGCTTCCAGTTTGGTGATCCAGCAGTTCGTGTGGCGGAAAAATTCCCTAAGCTCCACTTCATGGCAACTGAGTCCAATTCACAAGCTGAAAATATGGCTTCCTATGTAATGAGCTGCGAGCAGGGCGGATATTTAATGGGTATCCTGTCTGGTTCAATGTCCAAAACCGGTAAAATTGGGGTAATCGGTGGTATCGAGCAACCCTCTATTGTCAAGGAACTTGAGGCTTTTAAGCTGGGAGCAAAAAAAGTAAATCCTGATATTGTGGTTTATGAAATCTACGTAAATTCCTTTACGGATGTTTCTGCCGGTAAAGATGCGGCGCTGTCCATGATTGACAAGGGTGCAGATGTTCTCTACCATGTTGCGAACCAGGCGGGAACAGGCGCTATTAAGGCTGCAGAGGAAAAAGGCATACTGGCTTGCGGGAATTCATATGACCAGAATTCAATCGCCCCTAACACTGTCATGTGTTCGACTGTGTATAATATGCCAACAGTCATTCTAACCGCTGTCGATGCAGTGAAAAATGGCACCTTTAAAGGCGGTATTACGCACTTGGGCATGAAAGAAAAGGTCGTCGATATTTCCTCCTACCATTCGTTCGAGAGCAAAATTCCCGAAGCTACCAAAAAACTGATAGAAGAGACCAAGCAACAGATTATTGACGGAACCTTTACCGTTCCTGTTATCGAGAAATCCACAAAATAGGCATAACCATTTTTAGAAGATGTCTCGATGGATAATGTTGAGAACTGTCCAGAGACATCTTCTTCTTTTTAGGAGAGGATGATGAATCATGGCTTTGCTTTCCATGAAGAACATCTGTAAATCTTTTTTTGGGAAAAGGGCCAATAATCGGGTGTGTTTTGATCTGATGCCAGGAGAAATCCATGCGCTTCTAGGAGAAAATGGTGCTGGGAAGACTACCTTGATGAACATTTTATATGGCATCTATTCAAGGGATTCCGGTGTTATTCTCTGGAAAGGGCAAGAGGTTTCCTTTACATCACCCAGAGAGGCCATTGCTTGTCATATCGGCATGGTTCATCAGCATTTTATGCTAGTGCCTACCTTAACCGTTTCTCAGAACATAACCCTTGGACTCAGAGAAAAAGGATATCCATTTCCTGACCGTAAGGCACTTAATGCAACCATTACAGAAGTTTCGGAAAAATACGGTCTTGAGATCGATGTTAATGCTTATATTTCCTCCCTGTCCGTGGGCGAACAACAGAGAGTTGAGATTATTAAGCTTCTCTACCGGGATGCAGAACTGCTAATCTTGGACGAGCCTACAGCAATGCTTACTCCACAGGAGACAGAATACTTTTTTGAGGTACTGCGCAAACTGCGCGCCGACGGTCGATCGGTTATCATAATTACTCACCGCATCCCCGAGATTATGAGTATTACCGACCGTGTAACAGTTCTGCGCGACGGGTGTAATGTAGTTACAGAAAAAACCAGTGACATTACAGAGCAAGAGTTGTCTCAGTATATGATCGGACGACAGCTTAACAGTATCCAGCGAGAGCCTATCGTGCCCGATGCTGGCAGGGAGGGACTCCTCCTAGAGGATGTCTCACTGAAGGAAAAAAATATAAAAGGGCTTGATTCGATTTCCTTGCAGATTGCACCTGGGGAGATCGTCGGCGTCGCCGGTGTCGATGGGAACGGGCAAAAGGAGTTAGTCGAGGTAATTCTGGGCATCCGTAAACAGAGCAGTGGGAAGATTGGACTGGACGGCCTAGATATGAGCTCAATGAGTGTACTTGAACGCAAGAAGCTTGGGATTGGCTATATTTCAGACGATCGTCAGCAGGATGGCCTAGTCATGGATATGAATCTAACAGATAATATGCTTTTAAAAACCCACACTGAACAACAGTTTATTAAGGGTGGACTGATCAATGCCCGATTAGTGTGGGAAGACACAAAAAAGGTAGTGGAAGAATACGCCATCAAAACCCCGGATTTAAATACTCCCTTGCGCAACCTCTCCGGCGGAAACCAGCAAAAGTTGATCCTGGCACGGGAAATGGCAGGTGACCCCAAAGCGATTGTGGCGCATCAGCCGACACGGGGTCTTGATATTGGTGCAACAGAGTTTGTCCAACAGCAGCTTCTTCAGCGTCGGTCGAAAGGGTGCTGTATTCTCCTCATTTCGGCCGACTTAGAGGAGATCCTTTTACTGAGCGATAGGATCGCCGTGATTTATAAAGGTCGCTTCATGGGGATTTTTCCTAACACCAAAGATCTGAATCTCTCTCATATTGGCCTTATGATGGCTGGGAGAACGTCTGAGGTAAGGGAGGAATCACTATGAAACAGTCTGGAAACGTTCTCTCGTTTCTCGGTATTGCTATCCTGACGTTAGGAATCTCAATTTTGCTGATCCTTATGGTTGGCAGCAACGTAAACCAGGCATTCTTCAGCTTTCTATCCGGTATTTTCGGCTCCTTCTATTCAGTTTCAGAGGTTTTAGTGAAAGCAATACCTTTGATTCTGACAGGTTTAGGCGTGGCTGTAGGTGCCCGGAGCGGATTTATCAACATCGGTGCCGAAGGGCAGCTTTACATGGGGGCCATTGCCGTTACCTGCATGGCCTTCTGGCTTAACGATCTGCCGGCAATCCTTATGATTCCATTGGTGATCCTAGGCGGGTTTGTTTTCGGCGGAGTTTGGTCGGTTATCCCAGGATTTTTAAAGGCCCGATTCGGGATTTCAGAAGTGATTACTACCCTTATGTTTAATTATATCGCGATAAGTATTGTAGGTATTTTGGTGCGTACTATTCTTAAGGACCCCTCCAGTTCTTTACCAATGTCGGCATTTCTGCCGGACAGCGCGACACTGCCAGTCTTTATGAGCACTACGCGGCTTCACGCAGGTCTCTTGGTTGCACTAATTAGTGTAGTCCTCGTCTGGATTCTGGTTTGGAAGACGCCTATTGGGTATGAAATGCGGGCGGTTGGTCTGAATCCTAGGGCCAGTAAATGCTCGGGTATTTCTGTGTATAAAAACATTGTTCTTTCCTCTTTGATAAGCGGCGGTCTTGCCGGAATTGCAGGTGTGTGCGAGGTATCCGGACTGCATCACAAGCTGCTTGAAGGTATCTCCCCAGGCTATGGGTATATTGCCATTATCGTTGCCCTGTTGGGGAAAAATCACCCCCTAGGCGTGGTCATCTCAGCCCTGGGCATCGCAGCACTTCAGGTTGGTTCATTAGGAATGCAGCGTATGGCTGGTGTGCCGACGTCCATTTCATCAATCATCATGGGGGTTGTCGTCTTATTAATTCTGGCCCGTAAAAGTCTCTTCCGCCGACTTTTACCGGACGAATAGGAGGATTGAAAATGGATTCTGGATTTATTGCGCTGGTTACCATGTATTTGATAGCCTCGGTTAGGATGGCAACCCCTCTTATCTTAGCGGGACTAGGAGAGGCTATTTCCGAGAAAGCCGGGATCCTGAATATTGGCGTTGAGGCAATTATGCTTTCCGGAGCGTTTTTCAGCTTTATCGTCGCATTTTTTACAGGAAATCTATTCCTAGGGCTTTTAGCAGGTATTATGGGCGGCATCTTTGTCAGCATGATCCATGGGGTATTAAGCATACATTGTAAAGCTAACCAGACTATTGCGGGTCTGGCACTCAATTTTATGATGATGGGGCTTACAAGCTTCTTGTTTTTGATCGTTTTTGGACAGACAACGACTCTCCCATCATGCAGTGTGTTCAGTGAGGTAAAAATTCCTCTGCTCTCGAGCATTCCGATCATCGGCTCAGCTTTGTTCAATCAGAACATTTTTGTCTATATTGCCCTGATCTCCATTGTGCTGACGGCAATTTTCTTCTACAAGACGGAGTGGGGTATTAATCTCCATGCTGTAGGGGAACATCCCCAGGCGGCAAACTCTGCCGGTCTAAATGTCTTTGCAATTCGCTATTTCGCTTGTTTTGTAAACGGTGTGTTAGGTGGTTTGGGGGGAGCAAGTATAACCCTGGGACAGCTGGGTTTCTTCATGGAGAACGTTACCTCCGGGAGAGGCTATATTGCTTTAGTCGTGGTAATCCTGGGGCGGCGTAATCCGGTAGGAATTTTTGCAGCAGCCATGGTGATCGGATTTTCCCAGGCACTGCAGTACAACCTTCAAACCTTGGGCTTTCCGATTCCCACACAGGTATTTAGCATGTTTCCCTATGTAGTCGCTGTGATCGTACTCTTTTTATCAATTGGTAAAAGCATAGATCCTTCTGCCCTGGGTATCCCTTTCGAGCGTAATAAACGCTAGGGGTGACATTAATTACGAATTACAAAATATAGCATTGTTTCTGCTCCTGACAAGGTCGGAAAACTTCGGGATTGTCTCTTCGGCAATTGATAGTTATAATGACCTTATCCTAGGAAAGGAAATGACTAGCTATGAATAAAACCCTTAGCATTGGCGAGATAAGTGCATTATTTAACCTGAATGTGCAGACCCTCATTTATTATGATTCAATCGGCCTCCTCGTCCCGGCCGAACGGAATCCTAAGAACGGTTATCGCAGATATCGGTTTGACCAGATATATAAGCTAGCGACTATACGTTATTTGCATCGTCTTGGTTATTCCCTTAAGGAGATTCACGCCTCCTATTTAGAATCTCGTGATATTGATTCTACCTTGGAGCAACTTAGAAACCAGTCCTCCATAATAAGAAAAAAAGCAGAGAACTTGCTCAATACCGACAGAGCAATTCAGCAGAAAATCCATTTTATCGAGCAGGAATTGCCGAATGTGGATATAGATCGGGTGTCGATCAAGGAATTCCCCGATCGATACTATTTTCCTATAGGTGGAGAGGAGCTGCTCTATGGGGATGATTGGTTTTACCTAAATCCCACAGTAGTGTTTTATAAAGGTGATTCAAAATATTTCGGTGCCTATCTGTTTGACGATGGAGAGAACACAATCCTCCAAAAAGAGATGACAGATTCTTTGCGATTTTCCGTTATACCCGCTGGACGTTTCCTCTGTGGTTATCATCAGGGCGCTTACGAGCAAATCTACGAAAGTGCCCAACGAATTCGTAAGGCGGGTGGTGAATTAGATTTAGCTGAAATTAGTATTAAATTTAATATCATTGACCAATTTGTAGAGCGGGACAGCACCAACTATATTACGGAAGTGCAAATTCCAATTATCGACAGCGAGGAACATCGCGAGCGGTTATTGTGTCTTTAGATCTACTTGAAATTAATAGTCATAAGTGAAGGAATGTATTTGCTAATTTGCTATAACTTTTGCTGTTTCTGATATCAAACAGCCATGGGTTATAGCCTTTTTTAAGTTATAGGAGGAGTTATGAAAAAGATAAAAAATTTTGCCGAGATGGCCTATGTGTTGGGCCTGGTTATTCTAGCCGTTGGTGTAGCACTCATGGAAAAAGCAGACCTGGGCATGTCTATGGTAGTTGCTCCAGCGTATTTGATCTCTTTGAAAGTTAATTTTCTCACATTTGGCATGGCTGAATACACTTTGCAGGCCGTACTTCTGGTGTTTGTGTGTCTCCTATTGCGCCAGTTTAAGCTGTCTTACTGTTTCTCTTTCGTCACGGCTGTAATTTATGGCGTGTTTCTGGATGGGTGGATCTGGGTCCTGCGTGATGTGGCAGCTGCTACGCTGAGTGTACGAATTCCTTTATACCTATTCGGTATGCTCTTATGCGCTATGGGTATCTCGTTGCTTTTTCACACATACCTTTCTCCCGAAGTATATGAGCTGTTCGTTAAAGAAGTTTCTAAAAAATATCAGATAAACATTTATAAATTTAAGATTTGGTATGATTGCACCAGCTGTATTGTTGCCGTTATAATGTCATACCTTTTCTTTAATACCCTGCGTGGAGTTGGTATTGGAACAGTCATTTGCGCTTTAGTCAATGGTCTTATTATTGGTCAATGCAGCAAGTTTTTTGAGAAATATATTGAGTTCTCCCCGAAATTTCCTATAGCTAAATATTTCGAATGATGGGTGGTAGTTTCTATACTTTGGTTTAGTTCTTGGTAGGAATACGGAAACTATTGGTTTCGACTTATACTTTAAGCATAAAATGGAAAGGATTTGATTGATGAAATATGGTCGCCCATGCAGTGCTGCATGTAATAGCACAGCCTTGACCAACGGAGGTGCAGAACAATATTATGTCTATGAGTTATACTCTTGCCATAGCTATACAGGCTGGAGTTCCGATCCTTACTTGGGGCCCCCCAGGCGTGGGAAAAACTGCAACTATAACCATGCTTGCGGATGGACTAACACTCCCCCTCGAAGTTGTCCTGGCATCTATTCGTGAACCTTCGGATTTTTCCGGTCTTCCGGTCATTGGGGAGGAAGGTGTCCGCATGGAGCCTCCTGCCTGGGCTCATCGCCTGGTTCTGGCTGGAAAGGGTCTGCTCTTTTTAGATGAAATCTCCACAGCTCCGCCTGCGGTCCAGGCTGCCTTATTAAGAGTCGTTTTAGATAGGGTCGTAGGGGATTTAGCTTTACCCGCCAGTGTAGCTGTTGTTGCATCGGCAAATCCGCCGGAACAGGCAGTTGGTGGATGGGATCTTTCCGCTCCTCTGGCGAACAGATTCTGCCACCTTTTTTGGTCCCTGGACTCTCAGGGCTGGGTAGACGGTATGATTGGGGGATGGTCTAACTCTGCCTTACCGCATCTCCCTTCATCTTGGAAAAATTCAATACCGGAAAAAGAGGTGCTTGTGGCGTCTTTTGTCCGACACAGGCCGCATTTATTGCTTCAGGTGCCCAAAGATGAGGGGCAAGCCGGGAAGGCCTGGCCATCTCCCAGGTCTTGGTCCATGACAGCCAGGTTATTGGCAGCTGCCGAAAGTGTGCAGGCAGAGGAGGATGTCATTGCTTCTCTTACCGCTGGATGCGTTGGCGAAGGAGCCTGTCTGGAATTCTTAGCATGGCGCAGAGATTTGGACCTGCCGGATCCGGAAGAGGTCCTAGCCAATCCGACTTATCTGCAGTTGCCGGATCGTGGAGACCAGGCCTTTGCCATACTGATGGCTATAGTTACTGCCGCTGTAGGAAGTCTGACAGAGGAACGCTGGTCTGCTGCCTGGTGCGTACTTGCCCGGGCATCTGAACACGGAAATAAAGATATCGCAGCAGTAGCCGCAAAAAAATTAGCGCAAGCAAGGAAACCGGAATTATCTATCCCCTTGAAAGAATTAGAGGAATTTGCGCCGCTTCTACAAAAAGGGGGACTTGTGTGAATCCTCCTTATGAGTACCGCAACATTTACTGGAAGGAAGATACTTTCGAGGAATCCGGCCGAGTTTTAGTAAGAATGGAAGAGTTGAGGGCGAGGGCATCCCGACTCGACCTATATAATTATGAAGGTTCTAAACTACCGGCCTATCATATTTATACTATTCTCAAAGTGGCTCTGACAGAAGGATGGGTCGAAGCACTGGAAAAGCTGCATCAAAACCGGAAAAGTGAGTGGAAGGCGGAAATGTTCGTGAATCCTGAGGGGGTGAAAGAGTACCGACTTTATACAACTAAACAGAGTGAGCCGGCCTGTTCGTCGGTAATCGCCATTTCCAACAATCAATTGCATACCTTTTCCATTCTGTCCGAAGATGCAGCCCCTCTCTTAAAAAAAATAATTGAGCATTATCCTCCGGTCTTTCTGCCACGTTACCGAAATTACCAGGCTCATCCACTTCCAAGCCTTACATATTTAGAGTCTCTAAAAATGAAATTCTTGATCCCTCCGGAACCTATAAATGAGCAGAGAGAAAGAACAAGGAAAATTACGGTCGGTGAAGATATCTTTTCATCCGGTACCAATCAAGCTGGCGAAAGGTCTGGAATCATAGAAACAATTGAAGCATTAAAATGTTTGGAGGTGTTACAGGCGTGATTCTACCTCTTGAGCTGCAGGCAGCTCGCTTCCGCCTAGCGAAAGAGCGTCCTTATTTAGCTTCTGCTGCCTGGGCCCTCCAACCGGTGCCTAAGCCCGGCTTGAGATCAATGGCAGTCGATATGTATTGGAGACTTTATTACGACCCTGCCGTGTTTTCCTGGTGGTCAGTGGAAGTTCTTGCAGGTGCTTTATATCATGAAATATGTCATCTTCTCCGCAATCACTCGGAAAGGATGAGGTACCTTAATCCACGCCTAAGCAATATCGCTGCAGACGCGGAAATTAATGATGACCTTATCCGTGAAGGGGTTAAATTTCCGGCTCAACCAGTGACTCCCGAATACATAGGACAACCGGAAAACCTTCTAGCAGAGGAATACTATGCGGCCTTGGAGAAGCAGGAAGGGCAGTCATCTGAGGATCAAATAAAAAACCATGCAGAGTTAGATTCACCAGAACCTCCGTTGCCCGGTTCCGGTCGGAGTGGCTCTTGTGCAACTGGTCAAATGGCGTCTTGGGAGGATAAACCGCCTAGCAAACGGTCTTCATCCGGTCTCAGTCGAACGGAAGGAGAGTTAATCCGTCGGGATGTTGCTATTCAAATCAGAGAGCATGCCAGAGGTCAAGGCTGTGTACCTGGTCATTGGGCCCGATGGGCAGAAGATAAGCTTCATCCTAAAGTAGACTGGAGAAAACAGCTTGCCGTTGCTATTCGATTTGCTGTTGTTGATGTAACGGGGTCAGGAGATTATTCCTACCATCGTCCCTCGCGTCGCCAGGGGCTGGTTAGGATTGGAGATGTTATTTTTCCGTCCATGCGCTGTCCTGTACCATCAGTGGCCGTTGTGGCGGATACCAGTGGAAGTATATCTGAAAAAATGCTTGCCCAGACCCTAGCCGAAATATCCGGTATCCTAAAGTCCTTAGGGCAAAACGAAGGAATCCATGTTTTGGCTGTGGATCAGACTGTTGAGTTTTGCCGTCGGGTGTTTCGTCCGGACCAAATCCAACTTGCGGGAGGCGGTGGAACGGACATGGGGGTCGGTTTGGAGGCTGCGGCAAAATTGAAGCCTTCGCCTCAATTGGGAATTGTTATTACTGACGGACATACATCCTGGCCCGATCGTCCACCACGAGGGATGAAAGTCATTGTAGTTATGTACGGAGACGTAAGGGTTCCTGAATGGGCCAATGTAATTATGATTAGTGCATAGAGTTGAAAGGGGAGGCTTTTTAATAAGGCCTCGCTTTTTTGACGTATCAGAAAGTATAACTTTAGAGTCCTCTTTCGCTCATGTCATCCTGAGCGCAGCGAAGGATCTTAACTTGTGTGAAATAGTGCAGAAGTCAAGATTCTTCGGCTATGCCTCAGAAAGACATGTGTAGTAAAAAGACGCGTAGCGTTTTTCTTAGGCCTTCAGCGACTTTCCACCCTTTATGGTATATGAATTATGTTTATATCGAAAACTACTATGAGTAATTAAATCTGAATAGGGAAATCTAGAAATGTATCTTTAAGAAGAAATATACGAGGAGGTATTTTAATGGGTAATAAACAAAAGGAACTATTAAATCGTAACGCATGGGAGGAGCCCAAGGTTGAAGGTGTTATAGAAGATAATAAAACAGCAAAGTATAGTGGTAGTGGGGTTGAAACTGGTAAAGGGGATGCTTAAAAGTTACTGACTCGGTGAAACACTCTTGAAAGTTTTTATGTACTTAGTTTTTTCACTTGAATAGCGAAGAAAAAGTAAAACAGAAAGCAGTGGAATTTTTCCAGGTTGCTTTCTGTTTTGAAACGCTGTTCAAACTATCATTCTTTTGGCAAAATAGGTGGAATGCTCACTCTTTCAGAATGGATAACTCTTCCTAGAAGGTATTTATGGAAAAACCATTCCCCTCCTGCAACTAGAAATGAACTATATAGAGCGGGCATATACCATGAGATCACTGGACCATAGTAATATCTCCCTAATCCCCATACCAAGGCAAAAACCAAAACGAAGTCGGCAAGTGTCGCAACCAAATTGCCTGTGCTAGGTAAGATCAGTAAATCTCCGATTAAATAAGACCCAATTACAAGTATAGAACTGAGAAAAAGAACTGAAGTAAAGCTTAATCCTGAAAACAAACCGAGGATCACATAAAGAACCAATGTAACCATAACAAGCTTTACCAATAGTGCACTTAAATGTCTCATTTAAAAACCTTCCTTTGCGTAGGGCGCTTTGAATTAATCAAAGGACCCTACGCTTTTTGTTTGCTTTACTGATAAAATTATCCTATTCAACTCCAGCTAGACGATCATCTACAAATTTTTGCCAGTCTGCAGCTAAATCGTTTTGAAATAGTACTGGATCAGTCTCGATTATCTCCCTTGCAATGTCTCTTGCCTCAATAGTGTTTTTTTTGAAACCTAAATTTTGAGGATCTAGAAATGAAATCTCTTGCTCAAGATTTTCGTAGGACTCTTGATCTACCCAATACTTATAAAGTAATTCAAAGATAGCTCTTTCATTACCCCTTGTTATATTCATTGTGAGCCCTCCAAATTAATACTTTAGGAACTTATTTTACTGGAGTACTGAGGAGGGTCCTTGAACTAGATCATACATCTGCCCGAGTGTCTGAGTTATTACTGGATCAGCAGCTTTAAGGGGATAGTATCCTTGTTTTACCATCCATTGCCAAACATCGAAGGCATGATGTGAAGACATTTTGAATGCATCCTCTAAGAAGGAGCGCAAACCAGGATTGCTTGCCTCCATCGCAGCCCAGGCATATTCGCGACCTGCCCGCTTGAGAGTCAACATATAGGATGTAGCAATTTCCCTATCATTTAAGGAATTAAGTTGTGTTCTTGGAGTGACTGGTTGCTCCTCAGCTTGAGATTGGGTGTATTCAGGTAAGGTATTATTTAAAGGCGGAACTTGAAGAGTCGAGGTTGGACCGTCGGGCTTACTAAGATATTCAACCTTGATGTTATAATCCTTCACATGGTAATCAAAATGTTGCTGAAGAATAGCTTTTAGTTCTGGATTTTTGACTTGATTTAGAAAGAAAGCCATGGTTGTAACTGAATTTACGCAACTAAGTGTCAATTCATGTAGATCTTGAGCCTCATGTGCTGCTAACTGCATTATTCTAATCCTCCTTAATAGTATGACCTTATCTAAAAGTTTTTCCTAAGATTAAGCTTTTATGCGAATTTTTATTAGGTAGTAAAAATGGGATAAAAATGGCTAACTTTTAACAACTGTATGCTTGTGATTCTAAAGGCTAAGAGGTATATTTAATAGGTGTCCAACCTTAAAGTTAGAAAGGTTAATTATGTTAACAAAAGAGTTTTTAGTAATTGTCTCCATAGTTGTATCGATTTTAATGGTTATTGTCGTAAATTTAGTACGGCTGAGAAACACAAAAAAACCAGCCGTTGCAAAGAAAATTATTTTACCGCCAATTTTCATGGCTACTGGCGGGAGTATGTTTATCCTTCCAATGTTTAGACCAACGTTACTCGAGCTAATAAGTTCCGTTGTCATGGGAATGCTTTTCTCCGTAATTTTAATTAAGACCTCTAAATTTGAAATTCGAGAAAACAAAATCTATCTTCTGCGCTCAAAGTTGTTTTTGGCAGCATTGATAAGCCTAGTGGCTTTAAGAATGATTGGGAAAATTGTTCTTGCTGAGACCATACATATCGATCCTGCTCAAATGAGCGGTATTTTCTTCATCCTAGCTTTTAGTATGATCCTACCATGGAGGATTAGTATGTATATTGAGTTTAGGAGATTAAAAAAACAACTCGATAAGGTATAATATTTTTTTAAGAGAGACACCCTATATCTCGTCCGCCTTTCCTTAGAAGTTGCTGCTTAAACGGACGTCTTGTTAACGTATCATTGAGAGCTCAAAAAGTATTGACAACCAGATCTTAACATGGTAGTATATAAATCTGCCCATTAAGTTCCTGAAAAATCATATGATATTTACGTCGCGGGGTGGAGCAGTGGTA
>DOPM01000026.1:196-9261 GCA_003513495.1 Desulfosporosinus sp. | reverse complement strand
TATCTCTTTGGCAAGCTTGATATTTCGTATTTCCAGTTGTACCAGTATGCGTAACTTATACCAAGCGTTTCATAAAGACTGATATATCGCCATAGTCTTCTCTTAGCAATAAATGAACGTGATTGGTTATCAAGCAATACCCTAGCAGGCTTACCCCGCTTTCTAGCGATATCTTTTTTGTGGTATCCATGGTATCTCTGAAAATCATCTTCTTCGTGAAAAATATCCTGCTGGCCGATTCCTCGTACTATAACATGGTAGATTCCTGTTTCACTCTTCTTTCTTGGCTTCCTGGACATTCCTTCACGCCCCTTCTCCCCTTTTCTCGGATTTTACCATGCATTCTAATTGACACAAGAGTCGAGTAGAGTGCGACCTCACGATCGGCACCCCCTCACAGAACTTATCCCGATTTTTTAGTTATCCCGACTTTCGGTCAAAGATGCCGTATTATCTTCGCTTCAGTATGAATTTGTCGGGATAATGTATTTCCTATCCGTATGCTGTAAATTGAATTCACAAACTAAGAATTCAATGGAGGCATGCATTATGATTGAATATCCAATTACAGATCTAATTAATAAAGCACAGCAGATTCTGAAGGAAGAGGCGGGATTAGCAGAAAGCTCACTGAAAGTGAGTAAATCACGCGCCTTCAAACCAATTGTTGATTTCTATGCCAGCAAAGAAACAACCATCTACAGCGAAGTCTTGATGCTGCGGGAAGTATACCAAACCAGCACTTTTGTATGGAAAGGACCTTCCAACGTATGTAATGAAACATTACCGGATAGCTTTGAGTTACCTATTACCCCTTTTCGGTTCATCATACGCCATGTCTCCGCAAGAAATTCCGGCGTAATGATGTACGCTAATGAGGTGAAGCGGGCCTTCACATCAAAACGAGCCTTAATTGCTATCCTGTCCAATTGTGTTGACATACTTATCTACCTCTATGTGTGTAGGATATGTGTCTTTGTCAGGAACTCATTCTGCCTCGCCGCTTCCCCCTGTATGTGGCTTTCCCACACTCCGAGTACTATCAGCGAGTCCGACTCCCACCGCAGCATCCGCCTTCCTGTGGATGGTCCTTTCAGTTGGCGTACTCCTAGTCCGAAGACCACGATGGGTCTCCCGGGTTCCGCGCTGTTTCTGTTTCCGTCATGCTGTGCTCTTAGACCCCGCCGAGGTCTCCAATTTCCTCGCCATTAGCGGAAATCTACTGTTGCCTTCCGAACTTTCGACTCCGTCGGCCCTCGGTTGTACTCACGAGGCTCAATCACTTCACTTGCGTTACGGCCTGAACGTCGCTCTGCCTACGCTTAACCCGTGTCGTTACCTTCACAAGTCCAAGGCTCGATTTCGGGTAGGGTGGCTTTTCCCTTTTCCCGAGTAGGAATTTCACCTACTAGAAACAGCCGGCTTAGCCCGGCGCACCGAAGAAACCAGCGATATCTGCATCCACGATATAGTTGACGTTCCCGCTATCTAGTAGTTTGTTCAGGCTCTTTAGTGCGTCATGTTGTCCGCGACCTGGTCGAAATCCGTACGAACAATGTAAGAATTCCGCCTCATATATGGCATTGAGTACTTTACTCAGTCCCGCTTGTACCAGCTTATCCTCGTACGACGGAATACCCAAGGGCCTCTGCTTTGTTGTCCCCGGCTTTGGGATGTAAACCCGCCTTACTGGCTGGGGTCGATACGAGTGTTGCTTCATACGCGCTACTAAGTTCTCCAGATTTTCCTCGATATTCTTTCCATACTCTTCCTTTGTCACTCGATCTACTCCCGCTGCCTTTTTCCTATCTGCTTCGTTGTGGCAGATCTCCAACAGTTCTGTATTGATTAAGTGGGCTAGCGATGTCAGCTTCTCCTTTGGTTTCGCTTTTGCTATCTCTGCTATCCTCGCCAATTTTGTTAACATTGTTTTCTCACCTCTGTGTGTGGACAATGTGTCCTTGAAAAGGTCGATTTCGTGTTACCCCCTTCCCTCCTTCAGGCGTTACCCTGTGTCATCAGTACTATGGAGTAATCCGACCTCCTACAAACATTTGCCTTTCTTGCTGTTATTACTTGTTAGGCATACTCCCTTCGGAGAGCGGTAGGATCTCCCAAGTTACCGTCATTGTATCGTTGTATAACGTGCCAAGACCTATGACCCCGGGGTGCCATGGTAATCCCGCCAAAGCAATTACCATAATGTTGCCTTCTGCTTCGGTTCACAGCATCGGCCAGCCCATTTAGGGATTTCGAGGCTCAATATCTTCATCATGTGCTTTCGGCCCGTTATCTTGCCTGCCTACGCTTAAGTCATCTAGTTACCTAGCTGACTCCAAGGCTGACTACCGGTGGGTGGCTAGTCCTTACCGGGTGGGAATCGCACCCACTATACAATGCGACCTATGCTTGGACGCACGAACCGTCCCCCTTTGCCCCCTCAGCCTTCCAACTCTATTGATTTCATCGAAATCATTTTCACATTAGCATTAGGCCTTCCCAGGTAGAATCCTTGCCCGCAATCTATTCCAATGTTCTGTAAAACTTTTAGAATATTTTCATTTTCTACGAATTCAGCCACAGTCTTTATTTTAAGGGTTTTAGCAATGGTATATATTGCCTGAATCATGGCGCGATTTACAGGTTCTGTATCGGCATTGCTAACAAAAGAGCCATCGATTTTGATGTAATCTACCGGCAAGGTACGAAGATATGAAAAAGACGAAAATCCAGTCCCAAAGTCATCCAGAGCAAAGAGACACCCTAACTTTTTAAGCTTTTCGATCCAGCGTACTGCCCGTAATAAATCTTTAACGGCGGCTGTTTCGGTAATCTCAAATCCTATCTGGGAAGGTTCTATCCCACTCTCCCGAATACTTTCTTCTATTTCGCCTAGTGTTGATTCATCACCAAGAGTCATTCCAGAAAGGTTAACAAAAATCTTAAGCTCAGGAAATTCACGCAACTTTGCTAGAGTAGTTCTAACTACCCAATGATCAATTTGCGGCATAAGACCAAAACGCTCCGCAATAGGTATAAATTTCCCGGGAGAAATCATGTCTCCATCTTGATCACGTAAACGAATAAGGGCTTCGTAATGTATTGTTTCTCCATCAGATATTCTTAACACCGGCTGAAAATGAAGAACAAATTTGTCCTCTCGAAGGGCACTTTTAATTAAACTTAGCAAATTGTTGGCCTCAGTCAAATTGCTTATAAAATCATCCGTAGTTTCGGCAAAAGCAATTCTGTTCCGTCCTGCCTCCTTGGCTGCATAAAGAGCTGTATCAGCAAGTGCGAGACATCTTTGATAGTCTAATGTCCCATCAACCATAATTATGCCAATGCTTATACTCAGATTCAACCGGAATCCATGAGTAATAAGATTCAACTCACTATCGTACACTCCTTGGCGAAGTCTTTCCGCTATCGTACCAGCTTCTTTTTCAGAATTTACTTCCAATAGCACCGCAAACTCATCCCCTCCAAGACGGGCAAGGAAATCACTTTCTCGTAAATTTCGTTTTAAAACCTTAACTAAATCAATTAAAATTTCATCTCCCGCTTTATGCCCATGTGAATCGTTAACCAATTTTAGATTATCAACGTCAATTAAGAGAAGGGCGCTCTTTCCACCCCGTTTTGCTTTGGCCTCTGCCCTGTTCAGAATTTCCTCAAAATAGTACCTGTTAGGTATTTTGGTCAGAAAATCATGGGTAGCATGTAATTGTAACTCTGCCTCCGTCCGTTCACGCTCCCAATAAACCCCCACCATCTCAGCGACCACCCGAAGCACCTTATTGTCTTCACTTAACCACTCGCGAGGTTTTTCTGTATCATCAAATCCCATGAATCCTATAAGGTTATCATCCATTGATTGAATCGGGACAACTAAAAGGGATATTATCCCTTGAGCCTGAAGAATTTCTTTCTCTGCAGAGGCACTTTCCGGAAGTGTTTCAATGTTTGCGATCTCAACATTTTTTCCGCTTTTAAGCGTACTCATCCACCAGGGAAATATACTGGAATCCAGATCTTGAAGGTTATCAATCTGAGGTTCAGTACCAGCACTGCACCATTCATATACATTGTCCATCTTACTGCCTTTTTCCCGTAGTTTGAATATATAGGCCCGGTTGACAGCAACAATTTCTCCCAGGAGCTTCAGTACTTCATTAACATCGGCATCGGCACCAGTAGGAGAAACAAATAGACTTGAAGCTTGCGCTATTGCACCCTCTAGAGCGATTCGATGCTGCATAGACTTTTCCATCTTTTTTTGTTCAGTGACATCAACAATTACTCCCACCAAACCAGACACGCTTCCATTACTGTTGAGATATGTAGCTTTATGGAAAATAGCATCATTAATCCTACCGTTAAGCTCAACAGTACTTTCAAAAACCTGAACGCCCGGATTGTTAAACAACTCAAAATCTTTCTCTGTATAAAAGTCCGCATTTTTAAGGTGAAGATCATAGGCAGATTTTGGTATAATCTCCTCCCTGGTTGTTCCTGTAAAGGCTTCAAACGATGCATTACAGCCTATGTATCTTCCCTTTACATCCTTAAAATAGATGGGTAAGGGAACAGTATCAGCCATTTTTTGCAAGAATTCATTACGTTCCTGCAGAGCCTGGGACTGAAATTTAAGCTCTGTAATATCACTGGCAATCCCAACAATTCTTGCAACCTGGCCCATAGTATCCCTAATTGGGATTAAGGAAGTATGAAAGTATACAAATCCTGAGGGCATTTCCAACCTTTCCTCGTACTTGATTGGCACGCCTTTTTCGCAGCAATTCCGGTAATTATTGTTCAATACATGGGCAAGCTCTTGATTAAACACTTCCTCCACAAGCTTGCCAGCTACTTGTTCTGTTTTTAACCCTACTGATTTTTCCTCAGCTGGGTTAAACTTCGTATATTTAAACTTGTTACCTTCAATTACATCAATTAAGAAAATACAATCGGAGGAGTATTCAAAAATATCACGATAGCGCTGCTCACTTTCTATTAGGGCTTTTTCCGCCTCTTGACGCTGGGTTATGTCTCTAATCGCGGCAATGTGTACACCATTACCATGCCAGCTAAAGTGCTTTGCTGTAATATCGACCGGGAAAACAGTACCGTTCTTCTTGCGATGCCAGCGTAACGGTACAGTAGTTAGCCCCTTGTTTGTTGCCATACGGGTTTTGTCCGGTTCGGCGGATAAATCTGTATTTTTTAGTGAAAGCAGTTCCTCACGGGTATAGCCATAAAGACTAGCTGCAGCTTCATTTACTTCCACAATTTTTCCGCTCTCATTATCAATCAGGAAAATAGAGTCAGCAACCAAATCAAAAAGTTGGCGATACTTTTCTTCGCTTTCTCTTAATCTTACCTCAATTTGCTCACGTTCTGTTATATCCGTTACCATCGCAAGCGAACCGGTGTATTCATCATGTTCATTGTAAAAATGAGTATATGAAACAATCGCCCAAATCTCAGTACCATTTTTACATATAAATTTAGCATCTGCTTGTCTAGAGGAAGAATTCCTTTGAGTCCTACTTTTCATAGCAAGTTCAGAGAATTCGTTAGCCAAAAAAACAGTAAAGGGTTGACCAAGTATTTCCTCTTTTTCGTAACTAAGCATTTCAACTATTTTATTATTCACGTATGTAGTGAGATGATTGCTATCTGTGATCCAGATGCCCTCTTGGGCGGTTTCCACAATTCTCCGGTACATTTTTTCGGTATCTTGCATCACACTCACCTCTTTCCAATATATTCTTTATCAAGATAGGACTACCTAGACATTTTTTATAGTCCTTATTGCCTATTATTACGACAGCTTTGTTTCCCCTCCATCTATATCTATCCTGCAATATGCGCAAAGAATTGAAGGACTTACAACCTTAGTACAAACACAGCTGATCATGGATCCGGTTGAAAAATAACTTTATGTTTTTTGTAACCATATCTGTCACAAATTTAAAATCCTTCATGGGTCTAATAATGGCTGGTGGTTGTTTTACCGGAAATTAAGCCGTGGCGTCTTTCGCTGGAAGTTTCATGAGAACAAGCCAATCCTTGAGGTCTCCGAGTGGGAGTTTAGGTGGCTCTTAGAAAGCTAGGTATATCCAAAACTAGTTTTAAAAGAAATAAAAAAAACGCCAAATTGATGGCGACAATAAGCTAGTTCGGTAACCCGGCTATCTTCGTTGAGGAAGACCCGTGGCTTTGCGTCCCCGGTTCACACCGGGTTTGCCTTTGTCGCAGCTATTTAATTGTACAATAGGATAAGAGTCCTAAATCAAATAAACTTTAGTCTTATTTTAAATGATTCTATTAGATCTATCAATATACTTTACGACAATAAAACGCGATAATTCATAATTATCTACAATTTTACCCCTTACAAATACCCTAGAAAGCCTATCTAACGTCTGCTAGCCTGCCAAAAAATACTATTACGAAGTAAGCACTATGCCATCCCTAATTTGAGTGTGTTTTTTGTGCACCTTGAACAGCGCATCCCATCCATCCTTCAATACATCTACAGATGATCACCATCAATTCATGCAGGTCAGGCCTTTACAAGTTGGATGCAAGCCCTGTACTCAAGGACATATTGAAGCTATTCTAGAGAAGGTTCTGGCCGATCTCTAATTGGGAATAATCAGAACATGCCCTTCATTCATTGGCTTGTCAATTTATGCTTCATTTTCACTCAAATAAATTCAGCTGCTTATTCTCCGCCACCCTAAAGATAGCCTTTTCCAGCTTCTCGTCATGATAAACGGCACTTTCATCGCGGATGATTTCTTCAAATTTCAAGTACTCATTCGTACCGATGGAACTGGGTCTGATCTTAAGCATAAAGATTAGGTTAAAACAATTGAGGATGGAGTTTTGTTTCAGGTCGGACAAACAAATAAGCTGAGTTCGATGTTTCCGGGCAATTTCAAAGAGCGGGTTGAGCAGGTGTTTGAGGAAAATGGGACCAAAGGGGTTATCCATGACCAAAACACTGGAGTCCTTACCTTCCTCGGCACCCGCAGCCTCCAGAGTCCGCGACCGGGTATAAGCCATTAATGCTGAAAGTACCGAGAAGTAGACGACGAACTTTTCCCCGCCCGAGTTCTCCCGCATGGCATCCTCCCAGGTTTTCAAGCCGCTGTTTTGCATGTTGAGGTCAATCTTAAAGACTTTCACCGGAATATGGGAAGTATTCAAGTAAACGTTCAATAATTCCCGGCTGTACATCAGTTTAGCAATGGACTTTCTGGCCTCATCCTCACTTTTTTCCTGTCGGGTTTCCTCCCAGACCTTGGCAATACATTCTTCAATATAGTCCTTCATCCGTGTACCTGCAGCATCATTGGAATCAAGGGATAGTCATCCTGCTCCGGCCGGAAGTCTTTCTCCGGTTCAATCGTCAGATCTTTAATATAAGAAGTGATTTGATCCACCAGCTTCAGCTCTCCTTTGACATTATAATATTCTGTTCGCATTGGCATCCAGGTTTCTTTGTCCATCCAGTGATGAGTATTCATTTCCCCCAGCCCGGGAACTTGTTCACTGAATTGTACATGAAGAACCGGACGACCTTGCAGGTATTCCGTACCTAAGATCCGGCTGGATTTATTCTCGGCCATCGCCTTGAGGCTGTCCGGGAAATTAAAGTTGCCACGTTCTCTGTATTCCTGGCTTAAGATGAGTTTTCTGGCTTGGCGCTTATCGGCAAGCCAACCTTAGCATTATTCCGTCTTTCATTATTACTGTTAAGGGACCCGTTGCCGCACTGTCCCCGTCTGTCCGATAGCAATCAGGCTTCTTGAACCAGATATGGGAGGTCATGGTGGTCGGTTTTCCCTGTTCAAAGAACGTATCATCCACAATTTCCTCGTAATCTTCTGTTTTCTCTATCACCGCCTGCACTTTATCCTTAATCTCGGCTACGGAAAGGGTTATCTTTCCGGTCAGTGAATGCAAGAATGTCAAAAAGTCCTTCTGCTTTTTCATCTCCTGTTGCCATGCAGGGTTTTGCGACAGTTCTTGTTCAAAGGTATTTCTGTCCGCTGCCTCCATAGTTCCTTCCAAATAGTCGCAAATTCGGTCCTTAATATCTGATGCCTCTTTCGTCATGTCTACTCGCTCCTTTGGCTTTTTTCTATACTGTTTCAGAGTCTCCTGGAGACGGGCCCGGGCCCGGAATAACCGCGACTTGACCGTTCTCAGGGGAAGATTGTGTTCTTTCGCAGCTTCCTGTAAATTTAGTCCTCTTAGATCAATATCAAGCAGGATTTGCTGTTGTTCCAGAGGAAGCCTTTTTATCGCCTGCCCCATTTCCAACTTCAGTGTGACAGCATCCTCGACAGGCAGTTCCCCGGTGTTCAGCAGTTCCGCTGTTATCCCCGGCATTACCCTGCTGCTGAAACGTAGCAACAGGTATACTTCGTTGGTTAATATCCGCCGCCACCAACCTGTAAAAGCACCGTCATCTTTTAAGCTTGACAGGTTATAAAAAACCTTAAGCATAGTGTTTTGTACGACGTCCTGGGCCAGATCTTTATCTCTCAGCAGACAGAAAGCCTGTTTTGATGCCTGGGGATAGGTTTCCCGGATTAATACTTCCCAAGCGTCAAGGTCAACCTGCCGAGCTCTCCCAATCAGATCTTTTTTCACGCTTTGATCCTCACCTCAACTATTTCAATACGAAATGCATTTCAGTACTTAGGATTCATAATAGGGTTAAAAAGTTCCACTGTTTTTTAAATATCCTGAGCCTAATCTAGTCATTTATAATTAAAAGCAAACGCGAGACAAAAGTTGTCTCGCGTTGCTTCATTTTTCTATGCTCAATATTAGTTTTTGCGCTATGTTTGGGCTATCAAGCCAAGTTCCAAAGCGAGGGCGCAAATAATTGCTGGGAAACCTTCCCTCGAGCATTCAAACGAACACTAGGATATACCTTGCCATTATTCGACAACAATAAGGAGTTCTCCAGCCTTGACCTGCTGCCCTTCCTTAATATTCACCGATCCGACAATCCCCGAGATAGGACTCGTTATCCTTGT
>DOPM01000026.1:0-125 GCA_003513495.1 Desulfosporosinus sp. | reverse complement strand
ATGTCGCTCCAGTTCTTGTCCTTAATTTTGATTTCTCTTCTATTCCTGTTGACTTCAAATACCAGAGTTCTGTATCCTTCCAGATCCGGCTTTCCAATGGAACGGAGCTTGATCATTAGACTCCT
>DOPM01000003.1 GCA_003513495.1 Desulfosporosinus sp. | reverse complement strand
TACTTGACGGGGTGCAGTTCATTGTGGAGGCCTGGGTGTTCTTTCACAAGAACTATACTCTTTTTTGTGATTGATAATGGTTGTTATGAACTTGACAAGTACCGTCTACAGGTGCATGAGGCTTGCGAGAAATATGATAAAATATATTCTGAGTAAAAAGGGGATCTTAAGTTCGTAGAGGCTATTCTTACTAGCAGTGGAAAATGGTGATTGTACTCTCAAACTCTCAAAATGATGAATCTAAGGATACATACCAAAGTAGAAAGGAGGATGCTGTAGTGAGGATTAAGTTAATTGGTTGTCATTCAACCATGAATGAAGTTCATGCCCAAGGGTTTGAACAAGAGGTGGATTGTGAATTCTTAGATTTTAATTTTCACGCTCAGCCGGAGAAATTACATGCTAAACTCCAGGAGATAGTCAATAAGAGCCAAGATTACGATCTGATCATTATGACCTACGGACGATGTTCTAATTCAATGCTCGGTTTGCTATCTCCGCAAGTGCCACTCTTATTTCCCGCGACACACGATTGTATTGGCCTTATGTTAGGTTCGACGGCTAGGCATATGGAATTATTCAAGGAGAACCCTCTGACTTATTATTTCAGTCAGGGATGGTTGGACTATGGGCGTACTCCCTTGGCTGAGTACTACGAATATGAGGCGCAGTTTGGGGAGAAGAAGGCGCGTAAATTAATCAAGATGTTATATGGCAGATATCAAAAGGCAGTTTTTATAAAAACGCCTGGGATAAAAGATCTTGAACAATATCGGAAGAAGGTTCGAGAAATTGCTGATTTCTTTGGTTGGGATGTTGGAGAAATAGAGGGAGATACCAGCCTCCTTACCTCGATTGTCAAAGGAATTACAGCTCCAGAATCTATTTATGTCGAGGCGGGGCAGGTGATTACTTTAGAAATATTAGGTGGCAGCAAAAGGAAGCGAATCGTTGAGGAGTGAGAGTATGATAGTAAGAAGATTAAAGGTTTAAAGCAAGAAAATGTGGAATTATATTAGTTAATTAAAGAGTTCAAATTAGATATAACCGCGGTAAATAATGCATTATGGGAAATAAATAAAAGGAACAAATGTTAGGAAGGTAGCTCAAAGCTATTTAAATTCTGTTCAAATTCATAGATAAATACTAAACAAGGACAGAACTACTCTCATACATGCAAGAGTAGTTCTTTTTGCATTTTGTAACTTTCTAAAGGGCAATATTTATGAGCCGTCACGCTTAGAGGGCAACAGCTTGCTTAGATTTTCCTTTAAAAAATTGCGGAATTCGAAGGCATCTTCAAAGGTATAATCTGCTCCTATTTCCTTTGCGAAAGCATCTGTTATCGGTGCGCCACCGACGATTATTTTAATTCCATGTCGTAGTCCTTGAGCTTCCAGTTCATCAATTACATCTTTCATAACAGACATGGTTGTGGTTAATAAGGCTGAGATCATTAAGATATTCGGTTTTTCTTTACGAACAGCACTGGCAAACTTTTTAGGAGAAACATTAACCCCAAGGTCTATAACTTTTGCTCCAGTCGTCATAGCCATGGTTTTGACAATGCCGAGGCCAATATCGTGCAAATCCCCTGCGACGGTACCCAAAACTATCTTGCCTAGTCCCTTTTTGGTAGGTGAAGTTAAGATCGGTTCAATAACAGATAGGCCTGCATGCATTGAATTGGTAGCCATTAGGACCTCCGGAACATTCACTTTTTCTGAACGGTATTTTTCAGCGATCATATTTATACCGATTATCAATCCTTTTTCCAGAATGGAAGTGGCAGAGTATCCCTGAGCTAAAGCTTGCTTGCACAAATCGATTGTATCTTCGGATTCACCTTCAGCAATTGAATGGATAATATCATCAAATATCAAGTAAATCGCCCCTAAAATAAGCTATTTTTATAAACTAAAGGAGTCACACCAATATATTTACGGAATACTTCAGCGAAATAGCTTTGGCTTTTAAAGCCTATTGCTTTAGATACTTGTTCAACACTGAATTCCGGTTTTTTCATCAGTTCTACAGCTTTTTCAACACGTACTCTTGTTAGGTAATCGTTAAACGTGCAATCCAATTCTAACCGAAATAAACGAGAAAGGTGGGAGGGACTAATAAAGAGATTATCGGCGGTTGCTTTTAGGGTAAGGGGTTTTTGATAATTTTCCATAATAAAATTTCGGGCGTTATTAACTAAACTGAGATGTTTCTTGTCGGCGAGTTTAAAAATCCCATCAAGGAACTCTGCTATGACTTTATGAACTTTGAAAAAGAATTCTTCTATGCGTTCAATGTTGTCGATCTCATTATTAAAATCCTGCAGTTTAACCATGACTTGTTCAGCATCAGCCCCTCCTTCTACGGCTGCTCTCGAGGATAGGGAGGCTAATTCAAGTATCCTGCTCTTTAAAGTAGCCTTATCACCAGCAGTTTTTGTTAAGAGGTCAGTTAATAGGTTTTTCAAAGTACTTTCAGCTCTAGTTTTATCACCAAGCCGTATATAACTTAGAAAGCGCCGTTCATTCTTTAAATAGGTGGCATAGTCAGTAAATTGAGCACTGTTTTTTTTCTTTCTGCTCTCTAGATCAGCTTTTATCTGAAGGCGTTGTAAATGATAGGCATGTTCTTCTTCCAGGGTGTGAATGGTTCTCTTCACCAAATGATTTACCACAACAAAAAGCATATCTGCGGCAGCTTGAGACTGCTCCGGAGAGGCTATACAAAGATTTTTAACCTTTTGTTGCAATGTATCAAAATCTAAAGCCGAATTGCTTTTTTTAATCTGACGAAGAAAAAATTCATCAGGTTTCCACAATAATACTTGTCCGCAAATAATACTCCCTAAAAATACATTATCTACTATGATTGGCACGGCCCATATTACGAGTCCGGCATGACAACGGAAGAAGTAGGGTTCATTCCATTTTGCGGCTTCTAAAGTGGCCTCTTTATAGGATTCTATACACTTCTTTTCCCCTTTACTATGACTACGGATAAACTGACAAAAATCACTTCTGCATTTATTCCCTAGTATTGCAAGGGTTTCTCCTTTTCTATTGACAGCTTCAATATATAAACCTGTTGCCTTGGAGAAACTAGCGAGGATTTCCTCTAAGTATTTGGGGTCGAGAAAATTTTCAATAGTTCGCTTTAACATGAATAGTCTCCTCATATTAATTGTTTAATCGGCACTTGAAAGGTAATTGAATGTCAATAAAAGTTTAACTATATATAATATTTCGACGTAAAACCTACAATTCCTTTAGATTACACAGTTATTAACGACTAGAAAGTCCTGCACTATCGTGTTGAGGTAATCGGAAGCCCGTAACAGTTACAGCTGATTACGGGCTATTTTAGAATTATTATATCCTTATTCAGTTAACCAGCTTCGAAGGAGTCTACTAACGAATTCCTGTTGTCTGATGAGGTCTGCTAATCTCAATCAGCTTGACAATTCCCCAGGCAATGACTGCATAAACAATCATAGCAATAATCGTTGTTGGCTCTAAGATGGATTGAGCTTCAATCCCTTTAGTGACTGCGGATCTAAAAATCCCATTAAAAGGTGCTAAGAATGCTTGAGATACAGAATATATGAAGGATACAAAGGGGCTCTGAGGATTAGCTCCTAGCAGTTTAAAAATTAAGCGAAAAGCTAATAAAACTTCTAAAACCCCCAGGACATAATAAACAATATTCTTTGCTTTCAAAGTCTGGTGGTGAGTTTTTATGTCCGTAGCTTCGTTCATTAAGGATCCCTCCATAATTTCAAATTTTACTTTTTATCTTTCCAAATTTAATAATGAATTACACGTAAGTTTGATTAAGTTACTGTTTAAAAGACAGTTTTTTAAGCCATAGGCCTTTCCCCTTGGCAAATTATCCTATGAAAATAACCTAGGTTGAATCGTATTTAGTATAAACACATGCATATTTACTCTTGTAAATGCGAAAACTCTCTTATAGTAATTACTTAAGGGGGAACTAGGAAATGTCTGAAACTATTCTTGAGAAAACAGAAGGTCGGTTGAGTTACCATGATTCAGTAGAAGAAATGATGCCCAGAATCCGGGAAGATGGAATGTCAAATGTATTTGATCGCTGGATTCAACAAGAAAAGATACGTTGTAAGTTTTGTCTGCAAGGGTTAACTTGTCAACAGTGTTCCCAAGGACCTTGTCGGATCAGTGAAAAAGGTGGACAGGATAAAGGGGTCTGCGGAATTGGACCGGATGCCATGGCAGTGAGAAAGTTTCTTCTCCAAAATATCATGGGAGCAGGTACCTATAGTCATCATGCTTACGAGGCTTTTAGAACTCTAAAGGCAACTGGAGAAGGCAAAACCCCATTCAAAATTACGGATGTCAATAAGCTTAAATGGATGTGCGAAAAACTTGGAATCGATACGAACCAGGATACCAATCAGATGGCCATACAATTAGCGGATCTTCTTAATGCTCAAATGAATATCGATACTGAGGAGCCTAATTTAATGGTTGAAGCCTTTGCTCCAAAGAAGAGAAAAAAGGTCTGGAAGGATCTACATATTTACCCAGTAGGAGTCAATCATGAAGAACAAAATGCCGTGGCTAGTTGTTTAACGAATGTTGACGGGGATTATGTTTCTCTGGCGCTTAAAGCTATGCGCTTAGGATTGGCAACCATTTATAATGCTCAAATCGGCTTAGAAATGACTCAAGATATTTTGTTTGGCACCCCTAAACCTCATGAGGTTAACGTCGACTTAGGAATTATGGACCCTGAATATGTCAATATTGTATTTAACGGTCATCAACCTTGGCCTGGTGTAGCAACAATTCAAAAGGCTAAACTGCCTGAGATACAAGAAAGGGCAAGAGCAGCCGGAGCTAAAGGACTTAGAGTGATCGGTTCTATTGAAACAGGACAAGAATTAATTCAGAGATTTGAGATGGACGATGTTTTTGTTGGTATGATGGGAAATTGGTTAACGATTGAACCATTGCTGGCAACAGGGACAGTGGATGTCCTAGCGATGGATGAAAACTGTTCGCCACCAGCGATTGATATGTATGCGGAGCAATACCAAATTTCCCTCGTTAGCGTAAGTACAATTATCGGCGTCCCTGGACTTCAACATAAAATACCCTACCATCCGGAACAAGTGGATGCGATGGCGGATCAACTCATCGATATAGGTATTGAAAACTTTAAGAAACGTAAAGGAAAGATTGTTCCAAAAGTCCCTCAAATAACGCAAAAAGCAATTTCCGGATTCTCTACAGAAGCTGTTTTGGAGGCTCTTGGTAATAAGCTCGATCCACTGGTTGACGTTATTTCGGCAGGGAAAATTAAAGGTGTTGTAGCCTTAGTTAGTTGTTCTACCTTCAGAAATGGTCCGCAAGATTGGAACACGATTAATCTAACGAAAGAACTTATTAAGAGAGATATATTGGTGGTTTCCGGCGGGTGTGGAAACCATGCACTAGAAGTTGCTGGGTTATGTAATATGGATGCCGTGAAACTGGCTGGAGAGGGCCTCGGGGAAATTTGCACAGCCTTAAAAATCCCCCCTGTCTTAAGCTTTGGAACCTGTACTGATACCGGCAGAATCTCAATGCTTGTGACAGCACTGGCTGACCACTTAGATGTTGACGTACCTCAATTACCTATAGCTGTAACTGCCCCTGAATGGATGGAGCAAAAAGCGACGATTGACGGGATTTTCGCTGTGGCATATGGAGCTTATACTCATTTATCCCCAACTCCCTTTGTTACCGGCGCACCTCAGCTTGTCAAATTATTAACCGAAGATGTTGAAGGGTTAACCGGAGGGAAGGTCGCTCTTGGGGATGATCCTGTCGAAGTAGCCAACAACATCGAAGCTCATATAATAGAGAAGAGAAAGGGTCTTGGATTAAGCACCTAATTAAGCGGCGGCGAAGTAAACTAATGAATAAAAAGAGAACGGTTTCCATCATATGGAGACCGTTCTCTTTATACTAAACATCTATGCCCTTTTTGAAATCATCAAGGAAAAACGAGATGCTTTTAAGGTGGTTTAATTTAGCGTGCGCCTAAATCATAGGGAGTCTCTTGATAGACGTAGTAATTTAGCCAGTTCTGAAATAGTAAATTGGTATGGGAGCGCCAGTTGTGGATTGGTATTTGGCTGGGATCATCCTTTGGAAAATAGCCTTTAGGAAGGCTGATAGAGAGACCTTTGGCAATGTCTCGGTCATATTCCTCTTTTAAGGTTAACGTATCATATTCTGAATGCCCAGTTACAAAGACTTGCCGGCCATCTTTGGATACAACAATGTAAATACCAGCTTCATCAGACTCTGATAAAATCTCTAATTCGGGGTGTATTGCAAAGTCGGCGTGCTTTATTTCGGTGTGACGAGAATGGGGAACATAGAATTCATCGTCGAAACCTCGCAAGAGTTGCATACCATTTAAGCTGCTCTTATTAACGTTGTGTTTAAAGATACCAAACATTTTCTGGGCGAGAGGGTATTTAGGAATATCATAATGATGATACAGGCCAGCTTGAGCTCCCCAGCAGATGTGAAGGGTGGAGGTCACATGAGTCTTTGTCCAATCAAGAATGGTTTTAAATTCATCCCAATAGGTGACCTCTTCAAATTCTAAGTGCTCTACCGGTGCCCCAGTAATAATCATACCGTCAAACTTTTGGTTTTTAATGTCATTAAAACTTTTATAAAAGGAATCTAAGTGCTCCTGAGCGGTATTTTTTGAGACATGTGTGTCAATACGCAAAAGCACAATATCAACTTGTAAGGGGGAATTGCCTAGGAGTCTTAAAAGCTGTATTTCGGTTGTTTCCTTAATTGGCATAAGGTTGAGTATGATGATTTTCAAAGGACGAATATCTTGATGAAAGGCCCTGTCTTCCCCCATCACAAAGATGTTTTCTTGGTGCAATATATCGAGAGCCGGTAAATTTTCAGGTATTTTGATTGGCATATAGAACCCCCCACTTAAACCTTTTGACTTGCTACTAGGGCTTGATCTAAATCATATAATAGATCGTCAATAGTCTCTATTCCGATGGATAAGCGAATCATATCTGGTGAAACTCCTGCGCTGCGTTGGGATTCTTCGTCGAGCTGTTGATGTGTGGTGCTGGCAGGATGAATGACCAAAGATTTGGCATCCCCAATGTTTGCTAAATGAGAAAATAGTTTGAGGCTGTTAATAAATTTCTTCCCTTCATTCAGACCGCCTTTGAGACCGAAGGTGAAGATCGCGCCGGATCCTTTAGGCAAGTATTTCTGAGCAAGCGCATAATAGGGGCTTGTTTCAAGATCTGGGTAGTTAACCCAAGTGACTAAGTCATGTTGATCAAGAAATACTGCAACCTTTTTGGCGTTTTCAACATGGCGTTCCATACGTAGTGGGAGTGTTTCCAATCCTTGCAGGAACAAGAACGAGTTAAACGGGGAAAGGCAAGCTCCAGTGTCTCGGAGAAGAGATACTCTGGCCTTGGTGATATAGGCAGCATTACCACAGGCTTCGGTAAAGACAATGCCGTGGTAACTAGGATCTGGCTGACTGAGTCCTAAGAACTTGCCGTTATTCCAGTCAAATTTTCCTGAGTCAACTATTACTCCTCCAATAGAAGTGCCGTGTCCGCCAATGAATTTAGTTGCAGAATGAACGACGATGTCTGCTCCGTGTTCGATAGGGCGACACAAATAGGGGGAGGCAAAGGTATTGTCAACGATAAGAGGAAGACCATTTTCGTGAGCAATATTGGCAATTGCCTCTAGGTCGGCAACATTGATGAGTGGATTACCGATAGTCTCTGTGTAGAGAGCTTTCGTATTTTCTGTAATTTTTAAGCGGAATTCCTCTGGTTTATTGACATCAACGAAATGGACTTTGATGCCAAGTTTTGCGAAGGTGTAGGCGAACAATGTGAAAGTGCCACCGTAAAGAGAACTTGAAGCGACAATTTCATCCCCAGCTTGTGCGATATTTAGAAGAGCATAGGTTATGGCAGCTTGCCCGGAGGCAGTCGCAAGTGCTCCGATCCCCCCTTCAAGTAGGGCAATACGTTGCTCAAAAACGTCTTGTGTAGGATTGGTAATCCGAGTGTAGATATTGCCAGACTCTTTTAAAGCAAATAAATTGGCAGCATGATCTGTGTCGTTGAAGACAAAGGAGGACGTCTGGTAGATTGGAACGGCACGTGAATTTGTCGCGAGATCTGGGCTTTGTCCTCCATGCAGGGAAATCGTTTCGATACCTAGTTGTCGTTGTTCAGTCATGATAATTCCTCCTCATTTTTGGTAGATACTGTTTTTAGACCTATGAGTTGATTAAGGATGAAAAAGGTTTAAATAAAAACGACCGCTTCAAGAGAAGCGGTCGTTATGTTATTTAACGCGCTACTCTCATCTTTCAGAACCTATGGTTCTGCTGGAATTAGCACCTTATAGTTTGCACTATCGGTTGCCGGGCATCGTAGGGCCAGTCCCTCCGCCACTCTTGATAAGAGAAATTCAATATTCAATTGTTCTGATTGGGAATATAGCTACTATAAAACAAATTTGAGTCTGTGTCAACGCAAAGGATGATGCCAATTTTTGGGTTTGACACACGTGTCAAAAAGGACAGTCCCCCTTGACACACCTCTAGAGTAAACGTGCCAAACTAACTCCTAAGGCCACGCCGCAGAAACCTACAATGATGCTGAGTAGGATATATAATGCTGCAGTCAAATAGCTACCGCCTTCTATTAAGGAAATTACCTCAAAGCCAAAGGTCGAGAACGTTGTGAAAGCCCCTAGAAAACCCACCCCGATTCCAAGACGCCATAGAGGGCTGACATTTAAGCGTTCGATAAATAAAATATGTAGAAATCCTAAGAGAAAAGCGCCAGTGATATTTATTAAAAACGTATGCAGAGGGAAGTCCTGGCTCCATTTATTCGATATCCATACCCCGAGGCCATAGCGTGAAAGAGCTCCAAGTGCTCCCCCAACCGTAATAACAAGTATTGTTTGCATAGCATTAACCTCTTATCCTAAAATAAATTATACATGTATCTTTATCATAATACCTTGGAAAAATATTAACAACTGTAGAAGAACCCAAGCGTGTCAAAAGGACCGTCCCCCTGTCACGAAAAGGAGAAGATTGTTAGGGATAGGGCGTTGTGGAATACTAGGAAAAGAAGTATCATTATTAATATACAATCAGAGTCTAGAAACTAGAGGTGTAACTTGTGATTATTGATCCCTTAAAAATATTCGTAACAGTTGTCGAACATAGGAATTTCTCGCATGCTGCAGAGGAACTTTATCTTTCTCATCCCGATGTCAGTTTGCAGATCCAGAGTTTGGAAGAACAACTCGGCACAAAGCTTGTTGATAGCTCATCCAATCATCTGGAACTGACGCAATCAGGTGAGATATACTATGAATACGCTAAGCAAATTTTGCAATTGCAAGATAAGGCAAAACAGGAGATTAAAAGAATTTCAAATGTAGTTACTGGAAGTTTGAGGGTAGGTGCAAGCTATACAATTGGGGAATACATTTTGCCCTTTGTCGTGGCTGAATTTGCTGCTCAATATCCGAAAGTGGAGATTGAAACCTCAATTGCTAATACGGGAGATATAATTCGAGGGGTACAAGCTAATCACTTAGACATTGCTCTTGTGGAGGGAGAAGTCGATCATTCAGACATCCTTGTCCGCCCATTAATGGAGGATGAAATTATCTTGTTAGTACCTAACCAACATCCCTTGGCAAGACTTCCCATTGTTACTTCTGAGCATCTCCAAGATCAAGTATGGATTCTCAGGGAAAGTGGTTCTGGTACTCGTGCGTTTAGCGATAAGCTCTTCAAGGAATGGGGCATTCATGCTAGAAGGTCGTATATCTTTGGAAGTGGCCAAGCCATTAAACAGGCTGTAACCGCTGGTTTAGGAATTGCACTCGTCTCACGTTGGATTGTGAGAAAGGAGTTAAATGCGAAAGAGTTTAAGACGATCAAATTAAAAGGGAATCCACTTACGCGTTCTTTTTACTTAATAGGACCGAAGGATCCTGAAGCGTCTGAGGCTAGGGAGGTTTTTACGGAGCAACTCTTAACTCTGGAGTCTACTACATGGAGAAAACTGAGTAAAAAAGGAATTGCAATTTAGTAATAATGGCAAGGATTAGAGTTATATCGATTAAAAAACCTAGGATTAAGAGGGGTGGTCTAGAATGAAAGATGTAGTTGAACTTGTGTTTCGTCCTACGCCTTCTATAGAGCGTCTTTATCTGGAGTTAACCAACCGTTGTAACTTGTCTTGTGAAATGTGTTATCGCCAGAAGTGGCAAGAACCTTTGGGAGATATGTCAACTGGAATCTTAAAGGCAATTGCAAGTGAGGTGGAAGTTTTTCCTGATCTTCAAGAGGTAATCCTTGGAGGTATTGGTGAACCGACGATTGCCAATAATTTTAGACGTGCCGTGGAGCTATTCGCTTCACGGTATAAAGTTTCTGTAACAACGAATGGAACTACGTTAGATAGTGAATTAATTAATTTTCTAATTAAAAGTAAAATAGCAAAGATCATTTTATCTGTAGATTCCACCGATGTACAGACATTTGCCGCCATTCGTCATGAAAACATACAAGGAATCTTAGAAAGTACACGTCTTATAACAGAGCAAAGTGGTAACGGAGGACCGGAGGTGATATGGGAATTTGTAGTGATGAAAAGCACTCTCCCTTATCTGGTAGAGACCGTACGCCAAGCAGCCAAGCTAGGCGTAACTAGAGTCTTCGTTTCTCATCTTCTGCCGATGAGAGAAGAAATGATGGCAGAAACTCTTTACTATCCCACCAAGTCTGCAGAGATGGATAAAGTATTCCAAGCCGCTTTCATCGCTGGATTAGCAAAAGGCGTGGAAGTAGTGCTGCCTAAAAGTGAATTAAAAACAGATCGATATTGTAAGTTCGTCGAAACTCAAAGCGCCGTCGTCCGTTGGGATGGTCAGGTTACTTCTTGTTATCGATTCTTGCATTCTTATCCAGAGTATGTGTTTGGGAGATATAAGCAGATTGATTCGCATAGTTTTGGTTCTATAGAGAAGCAATCCTTGCTCGGAATTTGGACTACGCCTGAATTTATGAGGTATCGATATCATGTTTTGCACGGAGAATACGCATCATGTACTGATTGTAACTGGGTTGATGGTTGTGACATGGTTCTTCGGGCAGATATGGATTGCTTAGGTCATGCGCCATCTTGTGGTGATTGTCTTTGGGGACGAGGAATAACCGTTTGTCCATGATCTCTCTAGAATTCTCTAAACATCAATATCTTCAATATCAACGGCATCATTACTCACCACGACTAATCCGGTCTCCCCTGCAAGTTCCGGGTCATGAATCTTCGTGTAAGATTTTTCCATTTTTTGAGCTAGTTTAATGTACTTATCGGTAAACTGAGGGCTCAAGGTGCCATTTATGAGCATTCTTGAGCTTTTCTTATGATTTAAAGCTTCCTTAATCTCTGGGAAGATAGACTTCTCAGCAACTTGCTTTTTAGTCAAGCGCCGAATAATGCGTTCGCGAAATTCTCCGAGGTAGTTCATTTTTTCGTCGTGTTTCAGTTCAGGTACCCCATGTACACCAACAGCTATTCTTTGTATAGTGTTCGTAGTCGCCGAAGCAGGCAATTCATCAATTTTGAGATTTGAATCCATTTTGTCCTCCTTGAGAGTTTAGATTACTGTGATTTATAGTTTGCATTTATTTGGAGGATATGCATACTAAATGAGTAGTTTTCTAGAGGAGGACTAATTGGGGTTCTAACGCGACCCTTTGTATACTTGCTCCTTTTGTAATTTAGAGTCGTAAGGTTGCCTTAAGACGTTGTGTCTCTATAAGTAAACCGAGAGCGTTTTCTATATTGTGGACAATCAAATCTGCTGATAGGAGAGCTTGTGTGGATGCCCCCTCTAAGCCGATGACTGCAATACCCAAGTGAGCATGCTGAAGCATTATTTGATCGTTAGCTCCGTTTCCTATAGCTACAACTTCGCGATCAAACTGTAATACATAATCTGCTTTTTCTTTGACGTGTTCCGTGCTCTTTAATACGTTTACTTTAACGGGTAATCCCTCACATTGCTGCACCACGGTACCGTAGGTATCTGAAGTAAGAATATGAATTTCTAGAAAAGGAGATAAACGGCGGAGACTTTCCTTAACAGATTCAAACATTTTCCCGTCTAGGGCCAAGGTTCCGTTGTAATCAAGGACTAACACTTCAAGGTTCATAGTTCCACGACCTGGAATAGAGACTTGAATCATTTTATTTCCTCCTCTGAAGTCAAGTGTATAATATGAGCAATTATACCGCAGCATGGAAGTGTAGTTCCATCCTTTATCGTTTATAGTCAACTTGTAAGACATTCTCTATAAAAAATGTACCATAGATAGGGAGGGACAGTTCAAAAAGCTGTCCCTCCCTATCTATTTCTGAAGCCCATAAACTGGATCATCATAAAAATTAATTTAGATTTTTAACTAATACGTAAGAAATAATTGACAACATTGTGTTATAACATATAATAAAACCATAATAAATATACGTTATATGAGAAGGAGGAATTATATGAAGGTCATCTTACGAAAGAACGATAGTGCAACCAGTCTATTGCTTTTTGTTTATAATAGTTATTTTAATTTCTACCAGAAAGATACTATCAAGCTATCTAGTCTGCTTGAGATTATGAAGGCCTTTGGGAAAAGCGAAAGTGCCACAAGAATGTCACTATCGAGAACGGTAAAATAAGTGTATCCTTATCAATGAAACTTTCGGTAGTGAAGTGTATTATTCATTGGATTCAACTGGCAAGGAGGCTATAAATATCTGGAATGAAGGCATGCAACAATTTTGGGATAGGTACGCCTCAAGAAATGAACCATGGGATAAGAAATGGTATTTAGTTAATTTAGAGTTCGGGGAAGAGCATAAGGAGAACAGGTCAATAATTTTAGAGAGATTACAGCAAATTGGATTTGGTATCTTAAGTACAAATACTTGGATTAGTCCATACTATCGACCTAATGAAATTCAAAAGATATTAACTGAATTTAATATGAACACCGGAGTAGTTGAAATGCATGGCGAGATGAAAATCTATAGAGATATGGTTGCTTTTGTAGATAATGTTTTTCATATGAAGGACCTAGAGAAACCCTACAAAAACTTTATAAAGGTATTTAGTAAAAAAGTTGAAGAGACTAAGAAGCTATATCGGGAAGAGTGGTTTGTAGAAGGAGGGTACTCGTTGCCATTATTACATGCTCTTGGTTGGGAGTTTTTATCTATAGCAACAGATGATGCGGCATTGCCTAAAACAGTATACCCTGCATGGGCTGGCGACGAAGCTGCACAACTAATGATTGAATTTAGAAAGATCCTTTTAGAAGCATCTATTAAGTATCTTGAGAAGTTTGCGTGAAGTCATCCGCTTTAAGTAAGTTCAATATGAGTGAGTTATGGGTTAGATCTAAATAATAAAATAGAGGAGGATATTATAATGAACGCACAAGAAATTTTAAATTATCTTGAATTGTTGGCAAATAACAGTTTGTGGGTTAATTTTTCAATGCATGTTCTCGCTTTAATGGCACTGATATCAGTTTTCGTGGTAACCAAAGAGTATTTAAAACGATGGGTTTTTCAAGGAACCGTAAGTATTCTGTTTTTATCCGTAGCAATCAATGCGTTTATTTTTGGAAACCCTTTTCATATGGTTACGTTCAGCTTATTAGCCATAACGGCATTAGTACAATTATTTGTGGGAAAAGAAAACATTCGAAGAGCTGAAAGTAGATGGATAACTGCTATTGCCCTTTCGTTTATATTCATTGGACTGTGGTACCCTGAATTTGTGGATAAGAATGCTCTTATGCTCATGGTGGTTTCACCTGTAGGGGTTATTCCCTGTCCGACGCTACTCACAACCATAGGCCTATTAATGCTTATTATGCCTAGTGTGAGTAGGTTCCAATTTGTAATTACAATTATAATGGGTATTGTATATGGCGTAATAGGAGTCTTTGTTTTCAAAGTATACTTGGACATCACATTGTTGATCTTGGTTTTATATGCAAGCTGGATATATTTTAGGAATAGTTCACAAGCAAAGGCCAAGACAGTTTTATGCTCCAGCTAGAGGGATAAAATTGTGTTGCTTACCCTGTGAACCTGTAGACGGGATTATAAGAAATTTGATCTATGCAATGACAAGAAGGGATTAAAAAGGTAGAATATAGAGAGGAGAATCAAGTAGCTGAAAGTGGAGGAAACAAAAAAGTTATGCAACTTATTTTTATCATTATCGGAATCAATGTAGTCTATGTGTCCTTGTATACTTTGCGAATGATTTTCGTAATAAAGGGGCAAAGAGGTTTAGCATCGATTATTTCCGTCGTTGAAGTTTTTGTTTATATGACAGGATTAGGCATAGTCCTGCAAAATCTTGAAAATTATTGGAATCTAGCAGCGTATTGTATTGGTTACGGCTTAGGGGTGTATACCGGAAGCCGAATCGAGGAGTATATTGCTTTAGGTTATGTTACAGTTCAAGTGACAGTAGATTGCGTTGAAGCGGAATTACCCTCAAAGTTACGGGAATCTGGATACGGTGTTACTTCTTGGTTAGCTGATGGCAAGGATGGTCCCCGGCTTATGATGCAGGTTTTAGCGAAGAGGAGCAATGAACCTAAATTACTTGACATCCTCGATAAGTTTTGCCCCAAAGCTTTTGTAGTTTCGTATGAACCAAAAAATTTTAAAGGTGGATTTTGGATTAAACGTATGCCTAAGCCTTTTGAATAAAATTACACGCAACTTTGTTCTTCAATAGTGTCAGAACGAACTAAATAATCTACTCTCCGAGCTGATCAACCTAAAGAGAAATCCATGGTTCATCGGCCAGGGCTATAAGGCCCTCAGGGTATGTCTGGAAATGGACCTACCTTCACATTTTGAAAAGGAGGTAGCTGCATGGTTGACTTGTATTACATGGCGGCTCCACGTTCTTTGTGGAGCCGTCTTTTGTATAGAAGTGTCAGTAAATACGGATATTAGCGAGGAAAGGAGCCATAGTATGTTTAAACCTGTGAAACGAATTTGGAGGTACTTTGTTACGCTATCATTAATGTGTCTTTTATTCCTAACGGGGTGCGCCCAATCCAGTACCCCAGCACCCTCAGCGACTCCAAAACTTCGGATTGCAGCTGCTGCTGATCTTACGCTGGCATTTAAAGAAATCGCGACTCAATTCGAACAGGAGACAAATATACCGACGGAAATAACCTTTGGCTCCACGGGAACGACTGCCATGCAGATCGAAAACGGAGCACCCTATGACATTTTTGCAGCAGCAGATGTTTTATATGTAGATAAGCTTAATCAAAAAGGCCTTATCATAACCGATACTCAGCAACTCTATGCTCAGGGCAGAATCGGTATTGCTTCTCTGAAAGGAAACCCGTTGTCTATAAAAGGGTTAGATGATTTAGCGAACAATCCTATGGTCAAGAAAATTGCCATTGCTGAACCGTCACACGCCCCTTACGGCAAAGCCGCTAAACAAGCTTTAGAATATCGCAATCTATGGACTAAGGTAGAACAAAAAATGGTTTACGGTCAGAATATTCAAGACACTTTAGCCATCCTTAAATCTGGAAATGTGGACGTCGCGATTATTGCTCTTTCCATCTATAAAGCGGATGAAGTGGAATTCACCCTAATTGACGGGTCGTGGCACGATCCTCTTAATCAAGCGATGGCTATCCTGAAAACGACCAAGCAAGAGGATAATGCCCGTCAATTTATGGCGTATGTCCATGAAGAAGAGGGGCGTGAGATCATGAAAAAATACGGTTTTCTGCTCCCTGGCGAGTTTGTGAAGTAGTAAATTGTATGAAATGAAATATAAGCTTTAACATAGTTTTTAGTGGTTTTGAGGTCACTGTGTTTAATGAGTTAATCGAAAGAAGTCTTGAAAGAGGTATGTAATTATGAGTATAACTGATCTAATGCCTCTTTATCTTTCCTTGCGCCTGGCTTTAACTGCTACGTTCATCGGACTGCTGATCGGTTTACCCATCGCCTGGTTTTTAGGGAACACTCGTTGGAAAGGCCGGGAGGTTCTGGATTCGTTGATCAGCATCCCTATGGTCCTGCCGCCGACCGTGCTGGGATACTACTTGCTGGTTATCCTGGGCCGAAATAGCTGGATTGGGAGTCTGGCGGAAGAGTTGGGAGCCCCTCTTGTGTTTACCACTCGTGGGGCAATAATTGCTGCCACAGTTGTTTCAATCCCTTTTTTTATTAAGACGGCTCGTTCAGCCATCGAAGGGATCCCGTCGGATCTTTTAGATGCTGCCCGGGTCCTTGGTAGGACAGAATTCAATATTTTTTTCAGTGTGGTTATTCCTAACGCTTGGAAGGGGATTGCTTCTGGGTTGGTGCTTATGTTTGCGCGAGCTTTGGGGGACTTTGGAACAACGCTTATGGTTTCGGGTGGCATACCAGGCGAAACACTAACCATGCCTATTGCCATCTATAATGCCATGTTAGCTGGGGACCAGGGAACGGCTAATCGTTTGGCCTTAATTATGGCAGGCACTGCTCTACTGGTATTAATCTTGATCAATGTTCTTAATCGTCAGGTTGGAAGGAGAAGTGATAGATGATAGAAGTACGGATTTCTAAAACTTTAGAACTCTTCTCCCTTCAAATTCATCTTAAACTATCTGAAGGATCTTCCTTAGCTTTAGTAGGTCCTTCTGGATGCGGCAAGAGTATGACCCTGCGTATGATTGCTGGTTTGGAACAACCGGACGAGGGGTACATTAAAGTCGGAGATACTACGTTTTTTGATTCTAGCGAGGGGATCGATGTCTCGGCTTATAAACGCCGTGTTGGGTACCTATTCCAAAATTACGCCCTTTTCCCGCATCTTACGATTGAAAAAAACATTGCTTTTGGGTTGAACCATTGTCCCAGATCGGAAAAGCATGCTAAGGTTCATTCCATCATGGAAAGGCTAAGAATTAAAGGACTGGAGAAGCGTTATCCTCCATACATTTCTGGAGGACAGCAACAACGTGTGGCCTTAGCCAGGACACTTGTTACAGATCCAGAGTTGCTTCTCTTAGATGAACCATTTTCCGCCTTAGACAGCCAAGTAAAAAAGAAAATGGAAAAAGAAGTAATCGATGTGAGAAATGCATTCTCGGGGACAATGATTCTAGTGACCCATAGCCTGGAAGAGGCATTTCGGCTTTGTCCTAATATTGCAGTGATGGATAATGGGAAAATAATTCAAATAGGCACTCAGGAGGAGATTATACACCAGCCGGCTGACCGCACTGTAGCTCGCCTTACTGGGACGGAAAACATCTTTGACGGGAGGATCATTGAACGTCGTGATGAGGTAGCTCGAATTTGGGTAGAAGAACTTCAAATTAAGCTCACCATTCCCAATACTTTAAAGCAAGACAATCTTTCTTGGGGAATTCGTCCTGCTCAGTTAATTGTAAAGCAGGGCCATTGTGCACGAGCTCAAACCCCAGAAAACTGTTTCTCTGGACAAATTGTTCAAACGATTCCTACGCCTGACGGGCAATTTGTATTTATTCAATTAGTCAATCAAGCCCCTATCTCAAATGCTTCGATGTCACATCAGCGACGAGACTACGACTTTCAGGCTTATGTTCCGATTAATTCCGGCAAGCGTGGCCATCGGCCTTTTCAACTTGGAGATTTGTGTTGTATTATAGTTCCGATTTCTGCCATTGCGCTTTGGTCTTAACTCAGCTTTTCCGATTAACACCTAACAGAAGTTCCTCTCCTACTGTATGAAAGTATGGAGGGAACTTTTTTGTGCTAGACAGACAGTCAATAAGTTTCCGCCAAAAATTAACTTCTAAGCTTTATATAAGTACCATTTACATGTACTTAGCTCATATTTGAGTTCATAGAGTCTTAAAAGTCCGTTAATTTCACTCTGGCAACGAAAAATAATCATGCGATTTCCAGCGAGTTTTTCCTCGGAGCGGGTCACGACTCGGTCTACCTTAACGACTACATTGGAAGCGTCCGTTGAAGTCATTTTATAGCGAATAGGATTAGGGATTCCCTCTAAGGTAAACCAAGCAATCATTTCGATTGGCTTCATTAAAATTTTCATGTACACCACCTCATCTTTTGCACAGGATTACTTTATCAGAACATATGTTCTATGTAAAGAATATAAGTAGTATTTCCTAAATATTCCAAGAGGAAGTTATTTTCATAAGCAGTAAATATTATTAGATTTATCAAAAAATTTAATGGAATCTTTTAAAAAGTAGTTATAAATAAAGAAGGATTTTAAATATTAAGTGGTGAATATATGATATATAAATTATTTAATACCCAAAGAATTCAAGGAATGATATTGACTTCATATATTTTTATAGGAGGTAGATCAAAAAAATTTTGAGGAGAGTGAAACATGTTTAAGAAGATATTGGTGGCGACAGATGCTTCGGAGTACTCACGTCGAGCGTTAAAAACTGCTTTAGATCTAGCCCAGAAGTTTCAGGCCAAAATTGAGCTTTTGTTTGTGGCATATACTCCAGAAGCGTATTGGGGCTATAATTCAGCTTATACAATAGAAATTACACAGGAGCAAATTGAAGAAAGAGGGAGGCTTACGTTAGAAGAAACCCTAGAAGGAATCGATGTTAAAGATGTCCCCATAGAGAAGAAAATGATACAAGGACACCCATCCAACATAATTTTAGAAGAAATCGTTAATGAGAAGATTGACTTAGTAGTAATGGGAAGTCATGGCTATGGGCCAATAGCGGGAGCAGTGTTAGGTAGCGTGAGTCAGCGTGTTCTCCGCAAGGCAGCGTGTCCTGTTCTTATCGTGAAGTGAGTTAATAAAATTAAACATAACCTAGAAAATGCTGTTGATTGAAGGTCAACAGCATTTTTTTGCAAAATCTGTATAGTGTAAGTTTTTCGATGCTCTATCTTTTGGACATCCCTATTGAGTCTTGACCAGCGTATTTAAAACGGAAGGCCTAGCCGTCGAATTAGGGCAAATCCTGCTCGTTTAGCGAGAGGAAGAAATACTTTACGTGCAAGTGGTAAACCAACACGTCGAGCGAGGGGAATTCCTACCTTGCGTGCTAAAGGCGGTCCAACTTGTTGTACAATGGGAAGCCCCACTTTGCGGGCTAGTAGAGGTCCAAATTGCTTCATTAGAGAAGGACCGTATTGTTTCATAAGAAGTTCCGCTTGTTGTTGCCATGGGTTAGGCGGCTCTTTCTTTACTGAAGAAGGTTGAAATTCCGGTAAAGCAGTTTGTTTTTGAGGAGGAGATTTGGATTGGTTTACTGGTTGGGATATAGGTTGAACGACCGGCTTAGTCATTGGTTGAGCCACCGGTGTGGAATTTTGTTGTCCATCAAGTGATGGTCCTAGCCCCTGTTGCTGAACAGGTTTAGTTTCCTGTTGCTGTAGTGGAGAGAACCTATTGTATTGAGTTGGGGAATAACCCCGCTGCCCCATCAACGGTTTCATGGGCAAGCCCCCTTATATAAAAGCGTTAGTTGGTATATATTACTATATATGTATATAATTAATAAATGTTCCGTGTACATCGTTATATAAATTGAAAGGTTAAGAAAAATTTTACATTATTTGCACAAGATTAGAGGAGTATATCTTAAAGACCTCGAAAGATATGCCTATCAACTTTTTCCTTAGAGCAATTCATCAGAGCAACCTTTACTATTAATTACCATCAGGAGGCATTAAAATGACTAAGAATCAAGGAACACAAGAAAACAAAGAAGATCTCGAGAAAAAGATAAGCTTTTTACAACGTAAAAACATAATATTTTCTGTAAAAAGATATGGGATTGATGCTTTAGGTGCAATGGCTCTAGGTTTATTCTCCAGCCTTATTGTAGGACTTATCCTTAAGGTCATTGGAGAACAAACAGGGTTACAAATTCTCATTGATTTTGGTAAGCAGGCTATGGCAATGATGGGTCCAGCCATCGGTGTAGCGGTAGCTTTTGGATTAGGTGCTCCTCCGCTGGTATTGTTTGCCTCTACTATTACTGGTATGGCTGGCGCTGCAGTAGGCGGACCTGTCGGTGCGTTTGTGGCAGCTGTAATGGGGGCGGAGTTCGGCAAACTAGTTTCAAAAGAAACAAAAGTGGATATTATTATAACTCCTGCTGTTACTATCCTAGTGGGCGTTGCGGCTGGGACTTTCATTGGTCCGCCTTTAGCAGAATTCATGAAGTGGCTGGGATCAGTCATAATGTTGGCGACGGAACTAGCACCAATTCCAATGGGTATTTTAGTTTCAGTGCTTATGGGCATGATATTAACGTTGCCCATTAGCAGTGCTGCTTTGGCTATGATGCTGGTATTAGGGGGGCCCGCTGCGGGTGCCGCGACGGTAGGTTGTGCAACCCAGATGGTTGGATTTGCAGTAGCAAGTTATCGTGAGAATGGATGGGGTGGTTTAGTTTCGCAAGGATTAGGAACATCCATGCTGCAAGTACCTAATATTGTAAAAAATCCGTTGATATGGGTACCGGTTACTTTAACTAGTGCAATCTTAGGCCCCTTGGCCACAACTATTTTGCCGATGTCTAATATCCCTGCTGGTGCTGGCATGGGTACCTCAGGGTTAGTTGGACAGTTTGGGACAATTGAAGCTATGGGAATGGGTACTGGTGTCTTGATCAAAATTGGTTTATTACATTTTATTTTACCTGCTGTTCTAACACTAGTTATATCAGAGTTTATGCGGAGTAAAGGTTGGATTAAGTATGGAGATATGAGATTAGATATTTAATTTCTAAACTGAAATCTATTTAATGCCGTTATGTATCTAAGTAGAATTCTTTAAAAGATAGAATTGAACGCGAAAGGGTCCTTTAACCTTTAAAAGTTAAAGGACCCTTTACATAAGTACTTATTCAGCGAGAGCAATTGCTTCAATCTCAACAATCGCGTCTTTAGGCAAGCGCGCGACTTGCACAGCCGAACGGGCTGGAGGATTGTTCTGGAAATAGGTAGCATAAACTGTGTTCATCGCTACGAAGTCATTCATATCTTTTAGGAAAACCACGGTTTTTACGACTTTGTCCATAGAAGAGCCTGAAGATTCTAAGATTGCCTTGACATTATCTAAAGATTGTTTGGTTGCTCCTTCAATATCAGTGACCAATTCTCCGGTTTCTGTATTGATGGGGAGCTGTCCGGAAGTGAAAATTAAATTTCCTACTTTAACCCCTTGTGAATATGGTCCGATAGCTGCGGGTGCATTTTGTGTATTGAGAGTTTGTTTAATCAAGTGACTTACCTCCTTGAAGTTATTATGCCATTATATGGCTTAATTTAATGACACAACTAAATTTTAGTATACCTGTTTTCCTGAGAATAAACCAAGCAAATAATTGGGATTTAAAGAAAAGATTATTCTACGGGGGTTAATCGATATTTATCAGGAATTTAAGGGGCTACTAGTATTTTCAGAATAAAAAAGGAAATCCTATGCATGAATCTAAATAGGTCAGGAGTAGTAAAACATGAGTGCAGCTAATGGATAAGCAGGATTATTGTTCCCTAGGCAAGAAGACAAAGCGAACGTTTGATCTTTGGCTATAGGATTAAACGAAGAAATTATGGTAAAAGGAAAGTGTTAAGCATGGGTCTAATATATTCAGTATTTGTTCCACATCCGCCACTATTTGTCCAAGAAGTTGGCCGTGGAGAGGAACGTAAGTGTCAAGCGAGCTTAGATGCCTATCATGAAGTGGCCCGGCGAATAGCTCAAGCTCAGGTAGAGACGGTGATCTTGGTTTCCCCTCATGCCCAGCTCATTAAAGATGGAATGACTATGGTTGTTAATAAGACTATTCAAGGAGATTTTGCTCAGTTTGGGGCTGCACAGGTTAGTATGTCGTTTGCCAGTGATCCAGTAGTTATTGCAGAATTTCAAAACATCGCTGGGGTTGTTCCGATACAGAGTTCTATCGATCACGGCGCCTTTGTACCGCTCTATTTTTTGCAAAAAGCAGGTTGGAAAGGAAAAGTGGTTCTCTTAGGAATGCCTCTTGAACAACCAGAGGAGTATGGTGAACGTATAGGAAAAATCCTTGAGGACTTACCTGGTCGCTATGCCATTGTAGCTAGTGGGGATCTTTCCCATCGCCTTAAAGAGGATGGACCCTACGGTTTTGAACCTGCCGGACCGGAATTTGACCAATTTGTGTTAAGGACTCTTCAGAGGGATTCCAAGAAACTATCAGATTTACCAGTGGACCTTGTCGAACGAGCAGGAGAATGTGGGTATCGGAGTCTTCGCTTGGCATTGGCCTCTAAAGAAGGGGCACCGGAAGTGCTATCTTATGAAGGGCCATTTGGTGTAGGATATCTGGTGGCAGATCTGTATCATTCCTCACCTTTGCCAAAGTGGGCTCGAAATTGTCTATTGACTTATTTAGAAAAGGGCGCTAATACTCCATTACATATACCAAACTCTACTACTGAGTTTAAGATGAGGAGAGGCTGTTTTGTGACTCTTAAGCAACATGGGCATTTGCGCGGATGTATTGGAACAACCGAGCCTTGGCAGGAAAACTTGGCTTTAGAAATTCAACACAATGCTATTGCTGCAGGGACGCAAGATCCACGTTTTAGGCCTGTTCGAATAGATGAAATAGATACCCTGAGCTTTACCGTGGATGTCTTGGGCGAGCTTGAGAAAATTGCGGGACCGGAAGAGTTAGATCCTTGGAGGTATGGGGTTGTTGTTAGGCAGCGTGGGCGAAGCGGGCTGTTACTCCCCCATTTGGAAGGGGTCGATACAGTTTCTGATCAGATCAATATTGCCAAAGAAAAAGCGGGGATTTCGGGTGGAGATCCAGTGGAGCTTTGGCGTTTTGAGGTTATGAGACATTATGAGTAATGAAAACAGTGTAAAAGATTCTTATATGGCGAGTTGTCTATTGTGTCCCCAGCGATGTCAATTGCGGCATGGGCAGTCAGGACGATGCCACGCTCGAGAAAACCGTGAAGGTGAGGTTGTATCTCGAACCTATGGTGAAGTGGCTGCTTGGAATATGGATCCGATCGAGAAGAAGCCCCTTTATCATTTTTATCCCGGTTCTTGGATTTTCTCCGTTGGGGGCTTTGGTTGCAATCTTAGCTGTTCCTTTTGTCAAAACTACCAGATATCCCAGCAACATCAAATTGGAAGAAAGGTTACTCCTACAGAGCTTGCTGAGCTATCGTTACAGGAGCAATCATTGGGATTGTGTTTTACCTATTCGGAGCCGAGCGTGTGGTTTGAGATGATTCGAGATACTGCTCCCTTGGTGAAAGCTCTAGGGGGAAAGGTGGTTTTGGTAAGTAATGGAACAATTTCACCGAACTTTCTCGAAGAGTTGATCCCATGGCTAGATGCAGTCAATATAGATATCAAAGCATTCTCGGAAGATTTTTATCGAGAGTATTGTGGAAGTAAATTAGCTTGGGTATTGGATAATGTTGAGCGTTTGGCTGGGCGGGTTCATCTAGAGATAACAACGCTTATTATTCAAGGCGCAAATGATAATCCTCAAGAGCTAACTAAATTGTCACAATGGCTACGTAAGTTAAATGTTCCGTTGGCCTGGCATTTGAGTGCCTACCATCCGGCGCATCGACTCGATGTTCCTCCTACGGAGCGAAAAATCCTAGAACAAGTAAGGGATATAGCAAAGGAATATTTGCCCTACGTATACTTGGGAAATGTCAGAGGCGGAGATGCGACGTTTTGTCCTAAGTGTGGTGAGGCTGTGATCCAACGTCAACCTGTGTTGATTAATCGATTAAAGCTCGGGTGTTGCCCGAAATGTGGAGAGGGCATTTTTGGAGTTGGCATGATTTGATGAATTGTAGTTTTCTGAAACTACAATTCATAGGCAGACGTAAAGGAGCATCTTAAGCGTGCAACTCTTATTCTTAATGATTGAACATATCGGCCTGATCGTAGCAATCGCTTTTATGCTAACGAGGTTAACTGCGTTTCGTGATCTCATTGACCATAAACTCGATTCTGGGACGATTATTAGGCTTTCCATAGTATTTGGCTTATTTGGAATCGTTGGAACGTATACCGGGATTTCAATTAGACCTAGCACAAATTCCTTTCTTTGGATTCCTCGCGTGGATACAATTGGCTTTGAAGAAGCCCTTGCAAACTCTAGGGTTGTTGGGGTTGTAATAGGCGGACTTTTAGGGGGACCTTGGGTTGGACTTGGTGCAGGACTCATCGCTGGTATTCACCGAGCTCTGCTCGGCGGCTTTACTGGGCTAGCCTGTGGGATTTCCACCGTGACAGAAGGTTTAATTGCTGGCTTAGTTTATCTAAAGATTGGGAATCGTAGAATCGTTCCTACTTCAAAAGCACTGTTCACAGGGGTAGTTGCAGAGACGGTTCAAATGGTGATTATCCTTCTTATTGCTAAACCTTGGGAAAGTGCTGTTGTCTTGGTTCAAGTCATTGCTCTTCCGATGATCCTAGCAAATAGCTTTGGAATCGCGCTTTTTGTTGCAATTATTCGGTCTGTCATTCACGAGGAAGACCGTATCGAAGCTAATCAAGCCCATAAAGTTCTGGATATTGCCGATCAAATGTTAGTCAATCTCCGTCAGGGACTCACGGAAGAATCCGCGACTCAACTTTCTAAACTACTTTTAAAAACTACGGGAGTTTCCGCAGTCTCGATTACTGATCACGAAAAAATTCTATCCCATGTCGGGGTAGGAGATGATCATCATCTACCTGGGCACACTATTTTGACAGAAGCAACTAAAAAAGTGCTCAGAACTGGTAAACTATACATTCCCAAATCTTTAGCTGAAATCCACTGCCCCCAAAAAGGATGTCCGCTTGCGGTGGCAATTATTGTCCCCTTAAAAAAGTCAGATGAAGTGATTGGGGTATTAAAATTCTATTTTATAAATATCAAGCAGATTAAACCGGTTGACAAAGAAGTCGCCCAGGGACTAGGTAAACTTCTCTCGCATCAGCTTGAAGTAGTTGAAGCCCAGAACCATGCTCGACTCATCCGTGAGGCTGAGATTAAAGCACTTCAAGCACAGATTAACCCCCACTTTCTTTTTAATTCCTTAAATACAATAGTTGCACTAATCCGTACTCAACCCAATATGGCACGTAAGTTACTCATTCAACTTGGGAACTTTTTCAGGAAGAATTTAAATGCCTCTCTTTACGAATTTGTCACCTTAAGGCAGGAAATTGACCATACCTGTGCATATTTAGATATTGAACAAGCTCGTTTTACAGAACGCTTAAGCGTGAAACTTGAAATTGATTCTAAGCTCGAAAATGTTCTATTGCCTCCACTTACTCTCCAACCGCTTGTAGAAAATGGAGTACGTCATGGCCTAAAAGGGCTTGAGAAAACAGGTGAAATCATCGTGCGTGTTACTGAAAGCAAAGAGTATGTCCTCATTTCTGTAAAGGACAATGGAATTGGAATATCTCCAGAACGGATTGGGGAATTACTCCACAGTCGAACTGTATCTCAAGAAGGAACAGGTTTGGCCCTATATAATGTCAACCAGCGTCTAAAGTTTCATTTTGGCGAGGAATCTCAACTTCATATTGATAGTGAATTAGAACAAGGAACGTGTGTCTGGTTTAAGGTACCGCTACAGCAGGGAGGGGGAGTGACGTGATTTCTGCTGTTATCGCCGATGATGAACCACTCGCTCGGGATGAACTGACATATCTTTTAAAGCAATGTGCAGATATCGAAATTGTTGGAGAGGCGACCCAGGGTGCAGAAGCTTTAGAAATAATTCGTATGCTTAAGCCTGATGTGGCCTTCTTAGATATCCATATGCCTAATATCGATGGTTTAAGCCTGGCGCGAAAACTGCTTGAAGAGGAGCAAGACTTAATGATTGTCTTTGCTACAGCCTATGATAAGCATGCCATTCAAGCCTTTGAAGTCAATGCTGTAGACTATCTTTTAAAGCCATTTGACGAGGAACGCGTCTGGAAAACAGTAGAACGAATTCGCCAAAGAGTAAGAAATCCCCAGAAGGATGCTCAGAATCAAACACTCAATGATTCCTTACTGGAGCTTCTGACCAAAATGGCTGGCGCAAGTCAATCTACGGCAAAAGGGCAATTTCAAGCAGTGAAAATCTCAAAACTTGCTGTTCAAGGTGAGGAAAGCGTCGTATTGATCGATCCTAAGGATATTCTCTATGTCTACCGTGAAAATCGGGATGTCTTCATTAAAACGGTGGAAAGAGTTTATTTGACCAAGCATTCATTACAAACACTTGAAGAAAAACTAGCGAGCTATTCTTTTTTTCGCCCTCATCGGAGTTATTTAGTCAATTTAAGTTTTGTGCGAGAATTAGTTCCTTGGTTTAATGGAGCATACACACTAATTTTAAATGACGAAAAGAGTTCCCAAGTTCCTGTGAGTCGAGCTTACGTCAAGGCATTAAAGGATGTACTAGAAATCTAGTTAGAACATATATGCAAAACGAACTTAGAATAATCACATTCGGACACGGTTAACGACATTATAGACTGGAATCCGTCAACCACCTCCTGAGATGATTTAAAATAAGGACAGTTAGTTGAACTTATCCTTAATCTATGTTAAATCTGAGAGGAGGATTCTTGTGATTACTTTTTTACTTTCGTTTGTCGCACTTATTATTGGTTACATGGTCTATGGGAAGTTTGTAGAAAAGGTTTTTGGTATCAATGTAAACAGTGAAACCCCTGCCTATACCAAAACCGACGGAGTCGATTATGTTCCTATGGACTCTGGCAGAGGGAGTCTTGTTCAACTCCTAAATATTGCTGGACTGGGGCCGATCTTTGGGCCTATTGCAGGCGCTTTATGGGGGCCAGTCGCTTTTCTCTGGATTGTTCTCGGTGGAATTTTTGCTGGTGCTGTCCATGACTATTTTAGCGGCATGCTTTCAGTAAGAAATGGTGGAGCACAACTCCCAGATATTGTAGGCAAGTATCTTGGCCAAGGAATGCGTCAGTTTGTTAATGTCTTTTCAGTGGTACTATTGATTCTTGTAGGAACGGTTTTCGTTGCTGGTCCTGCCAACCTAATTGTCACTCTAACTCCATCTTGGATTAGTTTAAGTGTTGTGACTGCAGTAATTTTTATTTACTATATCTTAGCGACACTTTTACCAATTGATAAGATTATCGGAAAGGTCTACCCTCTCTTTGGTCTTTTGCTTATTGTCATGGCAGTAGGAGTAGGAGCTGGATTGATTGTCAAAGGATATCATATTCCTGAACTCACTTTGAGTAATCTTCATCCTAAGAATCTACCCATGTGGCCATTACTCTTCATCACTATCGCTTGTGGTGCAATCAGTGGATTCCATGCTACCCAATCTCCGCTTATTGCCCGAACCATTCAAAATGAAAAATATGGCCGTAAAGTATTCTATGGCATGATGATCGGTGAATCAGCTATCGCTCTCGTTTGGGCTGCAGCAGGAATGGCAGTCTTCGGTGGAACGGGTGGATTACAAGAAGCCTTAGCGGCGGGCGGACCCGCAGGAGTTGTTCGTACAGTTTCGATTACTATGCTGGGAGCCATCGGTGGAACCCTTGCCATTATTGGGGTTATCATTCTCCCGATTACTTCCGGAGATACAGCATTCCGTGGTGCTCGAATGGTTATTGCTGATTTCTTCAAAATGAGCCAAAAGCCTATTCCGAAACGCTTAGCTATCTCTATTCCTATCTTTGTTATTGCTTTCGGCTTGAGCAAGATCGACTTTAACTTCCTCTGGAGATATTTTTCTTGGGCAAACCAAACGACAGCGATGATCCTTCTGTGGTCTGCTGCTATGTACCTCGTCGAGGAAAAACGACTGCACTGGATTGCAACAATTCCTGCTATTTTCATGACAGCGGTCACCTTCACCTATCTCTTACAAGCTCCGGAAGGCTTTGGTCTGCCCACTAGCATTTCCTATCCGGTCGGACTCTTAATTACTCTCGGAATCACGGTGCTCTTTGCCAGCAAAGTGATTAAGAACGCAAAATAAAAACTTACAAATAGAAACTTACAGAAATGTCCCAGTTTCTGAACAGGACCCTTAAAAACGGGCATTGAATATAAACCTTCTATTGCAGAATTTATAAGGCTGCAGTAGGAGGTTTTGTTATACATTCCAAATTCTAAACCTAATTTATAAATATTTTCCATTAGGAATATTGATTAAGAGTAAATCGATTCACTCTAGACACATTAATCCCACAATGATAATCTCTGATTGTAAGAAAAAAGAAAAATTACACATGGATAAGTAGAAAAAAATTTTCCAATTCTTTCTGCTTTGTAGAAAATAAAAAACGCCTTCGGAGTCATTAAAGTAATCTGTTCCTTCCTATTTAATAGAATATAAATTTAATATTATTTTATGCAAAGCTCATTGCTTAACGAAAGACCAATAGTAAGCCAAACATCCTTACTGAATTTTTATATATTCTTGACATAGTAGAATGTAATGGTAGAATGTATATGATATGTTCAGGGACAAGTTATTGGCTATAGGTTACAGTAAATAGGGGCTAGGATATTATATTTAAGTTTTGCACTATTAAACGCCAAATTTGTGCGATTTCCCAGTATCCTACCTGATATCTTTATGGATTCAACTAGTTTTTCAAGGCTTATGAGCTGATTAGTTCAAAAATAGTTCTCTAAAAGCTCTTTTAAGTACTGATATTCAGAAGATTTTTTAATATCCAGAAATGTCCAAAACCCGACTTGGGGATGCTAGCAATTACCACTTAAAAAAACTGTATGGGGGGTGCTTTTTGCGAAAGGTGTATCTGAACATACTATAGCCAATAACAATAAACGTATCATTCTACTAGTGACCAAGAATAACTAAAGATTGTGAGTTGTGGGAAGATATGCTTAGTTTTTTACTGACAGCTGTTTTAATGTTTATTTTTTGGTTTAGTTTATCCGGGCAAACAAAACCACTTTTCCTTATATTTGGGGCGATTTGCAGTCTGCTGGTAGCCTACTGGTCTCACGATTTGTTGATTGGCAAGATGGAGAAGGGACCAGACCTAAAGAAGTTCATTCGAATGATAACATATTTACCTTGGTTAGCCTGGCAGATTGTGTTGGCTAACTGGCATCTTGTATACCTTGTTCTACATCCCAAGATGCCTATTGATCCTACTATTATGAGATACGAACATGACTTAAAAACAAACATGGGCATTACGGTGCTAGCCAACTCAATTACCTTAACACCTGGAACCACCTCTATTGATGCTGACCGTCGTGAATTAATTGTCCATGCAATATCAAGGAAAACTGCTGAAGATTTACTTTCCGGGTCAATGCTGGCTAAGGTAAGGGAAATTGAAGGCGGAGCAAGGAGATGAGCAAGGCGTATGTTTAATATGTTTGAAGTAGCTACATTTACCATTATATTATCTGCAGTGCTCATCCTTTATCGATTAGTGGTGGGACCCTTTGTTTTTAACAGGATTTTGGCTGTAAATTTTTTTGGAACCAAAACGGTAGTAATCATGCTCCTGGTGGGTTTTATGTATGGCAGGCCTGACATGTTTATAGATATTGCCTTTGTCTATGTCTTAATTAACTTTACGGCTGTATTGGCTTTTCTAAAATACGTTGAGTCTGGCCGTTTTGACAACTGATAACAAAATCTATGCAACGGGATGGTAAAATATGGATATAGATATTCGCGTTATTCTAACGGCATTATTCTTGGTCATCGGATGTTTTTTGTTTATGATTGCCTCCATTGGGGTAATTAGGTTTCCTGATTTCTATTCTAGGATGCATGCCGCAGGCAAGGGAGATACCATGGGGCAAGCCTGCATTATCATCGGACTGATCATTTATTCGGGATTTAACCAAGTAAGCCTGAAATTGCTGATGATTATGATAATGATTTTGATCATTAACTCCACAGCTAGTCACTATTTGGCCAAGGCAGCTTATACAAAGGGTGTAAAACCTTGGATGAAGGGCAGCAAGTATGGGGAAACTGACCCATTTGCCTTATCCTCTACTACCAAGGCTACCGGTAAGAAAGCCAAAAGGTGAGCTAAAACTACGAATATAAAATCACATTTATGGAGTTGAGGACATGATTGATGTAGCCATTCCGCTTTTTCTGGTGGTATGTGGTATTGCAGTATTACTCGTAAAGGATTTAATGAGTTCTATTATGATTTTCTCAGTCTACAGCCTGTTGATTGCTATCGAATGGGTCCGGTTGAATGCCATTGACGTAGCGATAACAGAGGCGGCTGTAGGTGCAGGTATTTCCACGGTTCTGTTTATGATTATCTTAAGCCGTACTAAATCTGTCGAGGAGTGTAAAAAATCCATAAGCATCCCTGCTCTGCTTGTTGCAGTTGGAGTGGCAGGTGTACTATTGTATGGTAGCGTCGACCTCCCCAATCTGCGAGATCCTAACATTGCGCCCAGCACCCATGTTTCGCCTTATTATCTGGAGAACGCCTACAAACAGACAGGTCAGGAAAACGCTGTAGCGGCCATTTTGGCCTCTTACCGAGGGTATGATACATTAGGTGAAACCACTGTGGTGGCGACTGCAGCTTTTTGCCTAATTCTGCTCCTAAGGGGGCGAAGGCATACCAATAAAGATTTAAAAAAATATGAGGACACGTCCATAAACAAATGTACTGTCAAGGGTGTTGGAATAAAGCCAACTAAAACGAGTCCTCCTGGCAGTGAGCAGGACAAAGACATCATTAAGAAAACGGTAACCAAGTTTTTGATGCCTTTTATTCAACTCTTTGGGCTGTATGTAATAGTCCACGGAGAACTGGGCCCCGGTGGGGGGTTCCAGGGTGGTGTGGTTTTGGGAGTGAGTATTATAGTTTACTCCCTAGTATTTGGCTTCAAAGAGGCTCAACAGAGGATGTCTGTAAAGGCGAAAGACTTGTTGGTTTCCTCGGGGGTTTTGATTTATGGTGGTATCGGCGTTTTAGCACTTTTCTTTGGTGGTAACTACCTTCAGTATAATGTACTTTTACCTGACCCCAAATTTGCCAGTATCATTGGAATTTTAGGTATAGAAATAGGTGTAGGTATAACTGTTGCCGCGGTAATGATAACCCTATTTTATGAAACAGTAAGGATAGATGCCAATGGTTGAACTACTTGCGAAATATAATTATTGGATTGTAATAATTTTGTTAACCACTGGGTTATATGGGGTAATGGCTAGACAAAACCTGATAAAAAAGATTATCGCGTTAAACGTCTTTCAAACGGCTGTGCTCCTGTTTTATGTGTCAATGTCCAAAATTGAGGGTGGAACCGCGCCTGTCCTCATAAAAGGGGCAAAACAAATTATTTATGATAACCCACTTCCCCAGGTATTAATGCTTACCGCCATTGTGGTAGGAATTAGCACTACTGCTGTGGCTCTGACCTTCGTCACGCTTATATACCGTGAATACGGAACCATAGAGGAAGATCAAATACTGGAGTTGAACAAGCATAATGATTAAACATTTGCCCGCTCTGTTGATAGTGATACCTCTGCTAGCCGCGATTATTACACCCATCATTGGTCGCATACACTGGGTATTAAGTTGGTATACGGTAACAATAACAACGTTCATAAGCTTTGTTATCTCTCTTTCCCTGTTACAAACTGTTTTGCTGCAGGGGGATATCAGCTATTGGATGGGTGGCTGGCAACCACCCTGGGGTATTGAGTACGCAATTGACAATTTAAATGTTTATGTAATGATTATAGTTTCCTTTATGGCTCTTGCTGGGGCTATATACTCTAAGAACAATATTAACGTCGAAATAGACGAAGCTAGAAAACCCTTTTTCTATAGTGTTTATCTGTTGTTTGTAACGGGTCTTATGGGTATGGTTGTTACTGGAGATATCTTTAACATTTATGTCTTTTTGGAGATAACTTCACTTTCCGGTTATGCCCTGATAGCAATAGGCAAAAAACGCCAAGCCCTGGTAGGAGCCTATAATTACCTGATAATGGGCACTATTGGTGCTACATTTTTCCTGTTGGGCATCGGCTACCTGTATTTAATGACAGGTACACTGAATATTGCCGATCTGGCAGCTAGGCTGCCTGAATTTTACCAGACCAAAGCGATTTTCACCGCCTTCACGTTTCTCGTGGTAGGGCTTTGCATCAAGTTGGCTTTGTTTCCGATGCACTTTTGGATGCCTAATGTGTATACCCATGCTCCTTCTGCAGTTAGCGCTGTTATGGCGGCAACTGGCGCCAAGGTAGCAGCCTATGCCATAATTCGCGTCATGTTTACGGTATTTGAACCAGAGTTTTATACTCTCGCGCCCTTTAACATTCAACCTATTCTACTGATCCTTGCGGTGGCGGCTATCCTAGCTGGGTCTATTATGGCTTTAGCGCAAACCGATATCAAGAAGATGTTAGCCTATTCGAGTGTTGGGCAAATTGGTTATATCGTGTTGGGTATTTCATTAATGAGTGTCAACGGTATGATTGGATCCTTGATACATTTGTTAAACCATGCCATGATGAAGGGGGCTTTATTCTTTGTCGTGGGAGCCGTGGTATATAGAACAGGCCTCACCAGCATAGAAAACTTCCGGGGTTTGGGTAAGAAAATGCCCTTAAGCATGGCTGCCTTTACTATTGCTGCACTTTCCATGACTGGCGTTCCTCTGACGGTTGGTTTTGTTAGCAAATGGTACCTTGCTGTTGCTTCAATCGAGATTGGGATGTGGTGGCTTGTTCCAGTAATTCTATTAAGCTCTCTTTTAACTGCGATTTATTTTTGGAGAATTATAGATGCCGTATGGTTTAAGCCTGCCCTGGGAGAAGAAAGTCATGGGCACGAACATGATGATCACCAGAAGCCCAAGTCTAACGATGCGCCCGCATCTATGCTGATTCCTACACTTACAGTTGCTATGCTGTGCCTAGTTTTCGGTGTCTTTGCCTATGCACCAGTATCTTTGGCAGAAAAAGCGGCCGTGATTCTTTTGAAATAAGAGGTGATGAACTTGGAAATAATTGAATCAGCAAGGCCGGTATATGCAATTCTGGTTTCACTGCTGGCAGTAGTATTTATAGGTATTTCTGGCAAATACCCAAACCTAAGAGAAATGTGGACAATGTTAGCCGCTGTACTAAAATTCGGCCTGGTGGTTTCAATGCTGCCGATAATTCTTGCAGGTAAGGTTATTGAGTATCATGTGACAACAGTTCTGCCAGGACTTGACATTGCTTTCAGAGTGGATTCACTTGGCATGACCCTTGCTTTAACAGCGTCATTTTTGTGGATTATAACATCTGTTTATGCAATAGGCTATATGCGCTCATTGGATGAACATGCCCAGACCAGGTTTTTTATGTGTTTTGCTCTAGCTCTGTCTGCAGTTATGGGCGCCGCTTTTTCAGCAAACGTATTTACCCTGTTTGTCTTCTACGAGATTATTACTGTAACGACCTTTGGCCTGGTTGCCCATGAAGAAACATCTGAAGCCATTAAAGGAGCAAGGAGATACCTTACCTACTTAATGGGTACCTCGATTTTCTTCTTCCTTCCAGCCATGTTTTTAACCTACAATTACGCAGGAACTCTAGATTTTGCCAGTCAGGGAATTTTGGCGGGCAAAGCCTCTTATACAATAATCAGTATAATTTTTGTTCTCTATATTGCGGGCATAGCAAAGGCAGGTATGATGCCCTTTCATGCCTGGTTACCATCTGCTATGGTTGCACCCACTCCTGTGAGTGCCCTACTGCACGCTGTTGCAGTAGTAAAGGTCGGTGTTTTCACGGTTGTTAGGATTTTGCTTTTTGTGTTTGGTATCGACTTGCTAAGTGAAATTGGGCTCGGAACCTATTTAGCTTATTTTGCCTCTTTCACCATCATTACGGCCTCTATTCTGGCCTTGAAACAGGATAATTTAAAACTTCGGTTAGCCTATTCCACAGTGAGTCAGCTTTCCTATATTGTTCTGGCGGTTGCTCTATTGACACCAAGTGGCATTACTAGCAGTATTATTCACATTACTATTCATGCCTTTGGTAAGATTACACTCTTCTTTGTAGCTGGTGCGATTTTTGTGGCTACAGGAAAGAAATATATCAGCCAGATGGACGGGATCGGTAGGAGGATGCCCTTCACCATGGCTGCCTTTACCGTAGGAGCTTTTTCGATGATTGCTATACCGCCCTTTGGAGGGTTTGTCAGTAAGTGGTACTTGATTTTGGGAACTGTGGAAGCTCACATGTTGCCAATTATGGTGGTACTTGTGGCAAGTACACTATTAAATGCTGCTTACTTTTTGCCGATTATTTACTCGGCGTTTTTTAAAGAGCTGCCGACTGATGAAGTGGAGGGTTTACGGGAAGCTCCTCCAATGGTTGTTGTTCCCCTGGTTATCACGGCCCTTGGGACACTAACTCTCTTTTTCTGGCCTTCGCTGCTGCTTGATCTTGCCAGAATGGTAGTGTCTCTCGTAATGTAAATAACAGAACGATACGTACCCAAAATGGGAAGACAGGGGGGTAACTGGAACGAATATGAATAAGATCATAGAGTACTTTGAAAGACCTAATGTAGGTAAAGCAGTTCGTTATTTGTTTTATGCAAGCTTGGTATTGCTCCTGATTTTAGAATTCTTGGTTGAAAAGCATCCTTATTTCCCTTGGGCTGGCTTTCCCGCCTTTAACGCAGTCTACGGATTTTTATCTTGTGCTATAATCATTGCCGTCTCCAAGCTTTTAGGTAAGTTTTGGCTGCAAAAAGGAGAGGACTATTATGACTAGCTTTCTACCGCCTGCCTTTATTTTTATTGCAGGGGCGGCCCTTATTCCTTTTCTTAGAGGAAGACTCAAGCAGGTTTATATGATTCTGCTTCCAGCGCTAGCCTTTTTGAATCTGCTTAATATGCCAGAAGGTAGTAGTTGGGTACTGAATTTATGGGATTATCAACTGATATTTGCTCGTGTTGATAAATTGAGTATGGTTTTTGCTTATATCTTTGTAATCATGGCTTTTGCTGGAGCCATATATGCAGCTCATGAAGAAGACAATTTGCAGTTGACAGCCGCCTTTTTGTATGCCGGTAGTTCACTGGGAGTTGTGTTTGCTGGTGATTTGCTATCCCTATTTATCTTCTGGGAGATTATGGCCTTAGCTTCAACTTGCTTAGTTTTTGCTAGAAGGACCCAGGCCTCCATCAAAGCAGCTTTTAGGTACATCATGGTGCACCTTTTCGGCGGGTTAATGCTCATGATTGGTATTTTGATGCATGTTGCCGAAACTGGATCCCTAGAGTTTAATCTGATTGGGTTGAGCGGGTTAGCCTCAGGGTTTATCCTGCTGGGCTTTGCTGTGAACGCCGCAATATTTCCTCTCTCGGCTTGGCTTCCAGATGCTTATCCCGAGAGTACCGTAGTGGGGACTGTATTTTTAAGCGCCTTTACTACTAAAACCGCTGTTTACACTCTAGCTAGGGGCTTTGCTGGTACCGAGATATTGATGTGGCTCGGAATTACGATGATTATTTACGGTATTGTCTTTGCTATCCTCGAAAACGATATGCGACGGGTATTGTCCTACAGTGTTATTAACCAGGTGGGCTTTATGGTAGTTGGTATAGGGATTGGTACTGAACTGGCCATTAACGGGGCTGCATCTCACGCCTTTGCCCATATCTTATATAAAGCCTTGCTGATGATGTCCGCCGGTGCCGTGCTGTATTTGACTGGGCGCAGCAAAACTAGCGAGTTGGGTGGGTTATATAAGACCATGCCTTGGACTCTGCTCTTTTGTTTGGTCGGAGCCGCATCCATTTCAGGCTTCCCGCTAACGGGAGGTTTTACGACAAAATCTATGATTGCCTCAGCAGCAGGATACGAACACATTACCATTATATGGATGTTGCTTACAGTGGCTTCAGCAGGTGTGTTCTTGCACGCGGGTATTAAGTTCCCCTACTTTGTGTTCTTTGCTAAAGATTCAGGCCTTAGGCCTAATGAAAAGAAACTTCCGCGAAATATGCTGGTAGCTATGGGCTTCCTTGCTTTCATGTGTATCCTGGTCGGAGTCTACCCTCAAATGTTATACCGTCTGCTCCCTTACCCGGTAGGTTATGTACCCTATACTGGTGATCACGTTGTTGGCCAACTCCAACTCCTGATGTTCTCGGCCTTGGCTTTCTTTATGCTTCTGAAATACCTCAAGAGAACCGAAACCCTTACCATGGATACTGACTGGATATACAGAAGAGGTGCGCATATTCTTGTTTCGTTTCTTTCTGTTCCGGTGGCATGGACCTATAACAAACTTGGGTATGTTTTACTGGAGAAGATCCCTAATGTTGCAATTTGGATTAGCAAAAACCCTTTGGGGGCAATGAAAATAGGGGCATCGAATGTAGTGGTATCTATGGCTGGCGATAAGGAAGCCAAAAAAGCCTTGCAAAAAGCGAAAGCTGCCTATCCCGGCACTCTCAAGGAGTGGTCCATTAGTACAGCTGTAAGTATTGCCCTTGTTATATTTGTTGTGTATATGATACTCTTCTTTTCGTAATACTCAACTTCGGGACCATTTCTTACAAAAACCAAAAGCTAATAAAAAGCACAGGTCATTTATAATGCCCTGTGCTTTTTTTTTAATAAATTATCAGGGAAAATATAGCTTGGATAAAAAGCCAAGGCAAATCAGATACTATCTAGTGAAATGAGTATAATGTCTCATTTACACAATAAAAGGAGGTTTGATTTAAGTGTTTAAACATATTAAAGATATGGAATATACAGTACATGTCGACCAACCAGATCCCCGATTTGCCGTTCTCTTACTTGAACAATTTGGTGGTGGTAATGGTGAGCTTAAAGCAGCCCTACAATATTTTTCACAGAGTTTAGGATGTAATGATCCAAAGATTAGGGATTTGTTGCAGGATATCGCTGCCGAAGAATTAAGCCATTTAGAAATGGTCGGTGAATGTCTGGGTATGCTGATTGGGCCCGTCGATAGCATTCCGAAAGATTTCGATGCTAATCATATGGCCTTGCTCGGAGGTGGACCACTTCTAATTAACTCTGGTGGGGTACCTTGGACAGCCGCGTACATTAATTCAACTGGAGATCTATACACAGATCTTAATTCAAATGCCGGGGCAGAACTTCGGGCGAAGCTTATTTATGAGCGACTTCTCCAACAAACAGATGATGCTGGAGTCAAAGACATGATTCGTTTCCTCCTGAGTCGTGAGGAGTCACATAACTTTTCCTTTATGCAAGCGATTAGTACAATCCAAGGCAGTGGAGTAAAGAAAGATTTCCGTGATTCGGATTTCTCTAAGAAATATATGAATATGTCAACAGGTACGGGGGATAGCAGAGGTCCTTGGAACCAAGGAAATGAGATTTCTTATGAAGAAAATCCTAACGAAAAATATGGTGGCCCAGCTCAGTATGGCAAAGATCCTCAACCAGCAGGAGGTAGAGAAGTTCAACCGGGGTATAATGATCATACAAGAAACAATCCACAATATGCTCAGCCTAAACCAACTCAACCAACCCCTGGTTCGGCTCCTAACCAACACTAAGTACTAGCAAAAGTTTGTATATATAAGATAGAGGCTAATGTGTAAATAAAAATCACAACAGCCTCTATCTTTTGAGGTTTTAATAGAAATATTTGAGTGGCATTGTATAAGTGTCAAGAAGGAATTAAATCTAATCGTTATGACTGTGCAGATGCTTGGTCCGTCTATGGGTATGATAATGATCATAACGGGTGTGATTATCTACAAGTGGAGTATGATAGTGGTCATTGTTGTGGTCGTGGTCGTGATCATGGTTGTGAGGGAGCCCGAGGACGTGAGCCATCGTATGTTTACTATCAGGAAGTGCGTCTAACCAGCCATTATTAGCGTCCACCTTGCTGTCGAGGAAATGAATATACGGTTTGATGTCAAGTAAGGGAGTTCCGTTATAAGCATCAATTCCTGAAATAATGAGTTCATTGCCTTGTATTGCCTTAATCTGAACAATACTTAGACCAATGGGATTGGGTCTTTTTGGAGAACGGCTGGCAAAGAGTCCGATTTCAGTTTCAGGAGCCCAGGGAGATCTTGTAAGAAGCTCTATCGGCTGTGTAACGTCATTTAAATGATAGAGTACATAAATATAGCTGAAGGTGTCTAGTGTTTCTAGGGCACTAGCATACTCGGGATTTAATGTGATCCAGAAATCACCAGGTGCATTAGGTATCGGCTGATGAGGAGTATTTAAGTCAAAATAGGGCGTGTGGATTGTTCCGATTGATTGAAACGTAATGGACATGTAATAGCCCCTTTCGTACAGTTACTAATCAATTTTTTCCAATACAATACGGTGGTTCAGAAGAGTCATGTCTTTGATCTTAGCTTGAATAAATTTTTGCATTCCAAAAATATCAATGAGCTTTAGGCCGTTTTCATAAGGCTCAATGATATCAACTGACTCCATGAACATTTCTTCAGTTTCTCCATCTCGTAGATAGGCATTTGCTTCACACATATAATTGCTCCTTCTTTTTTTGTACTAGACAATTTGTCGTTACATACTTTCTAAAGGTCCCGTCGGGTCGTGGCTACAGGGACACCTGGCCATTCATGGCAGGCGGTCCCTTCTGGCGTTCCTTCCGTGGCTCAGGGACACTTGGCCCTGTAGCCACGGAAGGCGCCGGAGGATTGGTGCTAGTTGAATCTTTTTGAAGACTAAAAAAGACCATAGAGATACCCTTAATTATTGGGTAGACCTCCATGGTCTTTTTTGTGCACTATTATTATAGGAAAATCTAATTAATAACTTATTCGACAGTCAAAAATAATTTCCTGCTAATTCAAAAAAACATTCGCAATATTATGTCTAGTAGGATGGATTTTTACACGTCTTCACTATCAGTGGATGGCTCTTTAAAGTTTTTACAATCACGGCAATAACCATAGATCTCTAGTTTATGTCCCGTAATATCAAAATCTATTTTTCGTTTAAGAATTTGCTGCAATTCACCAATCGGACAATCTTCGATGGATATCAACTTGTGGCAGCCTACGCATAAAAGATGGTGTTTATGCTCGTGGTGATTGAATTCATAGAGAGCTTTTCCATCATCTACACGATTCGATTTAACAACTAAGTTCTTGGAGGTAAAGGTATCAAGAGTTCTATATACAGTAGACATATCTATTGAAGCGGTCTTATCCTTTAGGGATATAAATAATTGTTCTGCTGTTTTTGGCGAGTCAGACTCTTCGAGGATTTCGAGGATAGCCGTCCGGTGTTTCGTATTTTTTATACCCTCTCTTTTAAGCAGTTCTCTATATTTCGAATGTTGTTCCAAAAAGATCATTCCTTAATCCTTAATATCCTATTACTATGTTCATTTTAAACCATTTTAATATTTTAGCAATATTTGAGCCCATATATTTGTCGAGCATTCCCTATAATAGTTTTCTTAAGCAGGATATTTGATATGTTTGAGCGATTAAGAAGTTAAATAATGGTTTACAATTGGTAATAATAGAGTATAATTTACATAAGTGCAAATGCAAGGCAGTTGCAATTAGAAAAAAGGGGATAGTTCTATGCGTTCAAATTTAATAAAAATCTTTTGTCTTATGGTATTTAGTTTGTTAATGTTAACTGGGTGTGGAGCAAACAATGAGTCTAAGGCTACTGTTAGTCAAACCGCAGATTCCAAGACTGAACGGGCCCTAAAGATAGCCACTTCATTTTACCCGATGTATATTTTTACCTTAAATATTGCAAAGGATATCCCTAACGTTAATGTTGTAAGTTTGACAAAGCCTACGACGGGATGCCTGCATGACTATGCGCCTACGCCTGATGATATGAAAAACTTGGAGGGCGCACAAATCCTGGTCATTAATGGAGCAGGAATGGAATCGTTTATGGATAAAGTTACTAGTCAAATGCCTGATCTAAAAATTATCGAGTCCAGCAAAGGAATAACGTTAATTCCTGGAGAAGGGGATGAAGGAGATAACCCCCATGTTTGGTTGAGTATAACGGACGCCATTACTCAAGTACAGACAATCGGAGATCAGCTCGCTGCCCTCGATCCAGATAACTCCAAAAAATATCGAGAAAATACCCATACCTATATTAAAAAACTCGAGGTCTTAAGGACGAAAATGCATCAAACTTTAGATGACATACAACAGCGTAACGTTGTTACTTTCCATGAGGCCTTCCCTTATTTTGCAAAGGAATTTAACTTGAACATTGCAGGAGTTATTGAACGTGAACCGGGTTCTGCACCCAATGCTAAAGAATTAGGTGAAACTATTGAGAAGATTAAGAACCTGAAAATCACTGCGCTCTTTGCTGAACCTCAATATCCTGTTAAAGCAGCAGATACTATTGCCAACGAGACGGGGGCAATAGTGTATACCCTTGATCCAATCGTAACGGGGCCGATGGAGGCTGACGCGTATATTAATCTCATGGAAAGCAATCTCCTAACTTTACAAGAGGCATTAAAATGAAAAAACATCATAAATGCGCTAATACTAAATGTAAAACCTGCGAATGCGGTTTATGTTGTACAAAAATCAATAACTTCGGGGTTAAACGCAGTGGTATAGATATATTAAGGAATGTCAATCTCCACATCCACTGTGGAGATTTGACCGCGATTATCGGACCTAATGGAGCGGGGAAAAGTACGCTTCTTAAGGCTATTTTGGGAGAAGTTTCCCATACGGGTGAACTCCAATTTCTTGATGCCCAGAAAAATGGGACAAGAAGACCCTCCATTGGATATGTTCCACAAAAGCTCGATTTGGATTCCAGCTCCCCTACGACTGTCCTGGATTTATTTGCTGCAGCACATACCAATATTCCAATTTGGTTTACATACCCTAAAAAGATGCGCGAACGTGTCCGTGAAAGCTTAGCAAGGACTCGAGGGGAGCATCTAATCAATAAACGGCTAGGAGAATTATCTGGTGGCGAGTTACAGAGAGTATTATTAGCACTTGCCCTAGATCCAATTCCACATCTGTTGTTACTGGATGAACCCGTATCGGGTATTGACCAGAAAGGTTTGGAATTATTCTATGAAACAGTTTCGACTCTTCGAGATAATTATGATTTGTCAATTATTCTGGTTTCACATGATCTCAGTTTGGTTGCGGAGTATGCAGATCGCATAGCTTTTGTTAATAATAAAACGATTGAATGTTGTGGGACTCCGCAAGAAGTCTTTACCAATACCCAAGTGATTCAAGCATTCGGTTTAGATTGGTCTAATCGTTTTCAGAGGGATGAAAAGGATAGGGTGGATAATGCACTTATGGTATAGCTTAGTGGATAGTTTGCTTCCTTTCGGATGGTTACAGCACGGCTTTATGAAGAATGCCCTGTTGGGCGTTTTACTGGTAACCCCAATTTTCGGTTTGCTGGGCACCATGATCGTAAATAACAAAATGGCCTTCTTTTCGGACTCATTAGGTCATTCCGCTCTAACAGGGATCGCAATTGGGGTTATATTGGGTATCAAAAATCCTGTTTGGTCGATACTATTCTTCGCGGTGTTGATTACCATCGCCATTTTGGTGGTGAAAGAGGCCAATACAGCCTCGACAGATACGATCATTGGGGTATTTTCTTCGACGGCAGTTGCGCTAGGCCTTGTCATACTCTCACGAAATGGTGGTTTCAACAAATATTCAGGGTATCTTATTGGAGATTTGTTAAGTATCAGTCCAACGGATTTGTTGACACTGGGAATTGTCTTTATAATGGTTATCCTTTTATGGGTTATTATTTTTAATAAGCTTCTTCTATCAAGTATGAATCCATCATTAGCTCGAAGTAGAGGGATTAGGGTTAGGGGATACGAGTATCTATTTACAATAATGATGGCGGTGATCGTAACAATTTCTATACAATGGGTAGGGATATTGATTATTAGTTCGCTGTTGATCATACCTGCAGCTGCTTCGCGTAATATCGCTAAAAATATGAGGCAATATCATGTTTACTCTGTTATCATAGCCCTTATCTCGGGACTATCGGGCTTAATCTTATCATATTTTTGGGGAACAGCTACTGGGGCAACGATTGTGTTAGTCACATCAACATTTTTTGCAATTACGTTTATCATGAAATTAAGACTCTTATAAGATAAGACTTTGTACGCTAACGGGGGTTATCCGTGTTTCTCAACACCTGGGATGTGTCAAAAAGGACCGTCCCCGTGACACATCGTGACAGAGTAAGAAAGGTGAAAATAGTGACAAACGATTCAATTGTGTTAACTTCTGCTCTAGAGGATTACCTTGAAGTAATCCTGGAGTTAGGTGAAACCGAAAAAGAAATTAGGGTAACTGATGTTGCAGAAAAGTTGAATATTGCTAAATCGACTGTTACTATCACACTTAATAAATTGAAGAATTTAGGGTTGGTAACTCAGGAGAGCTATGGGCCTATTATATTGACTCGTATGGGTGAGGTATATGCTGTAGACGTAAAAAAACGTCACCGAGTACTGAGGAAATTCTTAGTAGAAATACTTGGGGTTGATTATCAGACGGCCGAGAAAGACGCATGTTTAATGGAACATGTCATAAGTCCAGTTACCATTAAAAAGATGGAAGAATCTATTGTTAGGAATCATGAGGAAATTGCCAAAAAGTGACTCGAAAAATTACTCAACTTCGATGTTAAATCGTATTGACATTCATTATCAATTAAGCTAAAATTAGAGTAAATCAAGGAAGTGGTATTGATCTTTGAAACAGGGGGTAATTTGCAAAGAATAACTGATAATGATTATTATAATCGGATAGGTTGCTTGTTAGACATAATTTAATCTAGTTTATAAAGTATCAGACCCCCATGCCGCTGGGCGGCACCACTGATGAATGAAAATTAGCGCGTTTGTCATTGCTATGAAAGCAACTTAAGCACTATGTCATCCTGAAGGAGGAACGACTGATGGATCTAGATCCTTCGCTAAGGCTCAGGATGACATTAACCTAAACTTATTTTCAGAGCAGAAACAGCTCGTTATATAACATAAGGGGAGGTCAATATGATGGCATTATCAAAAGCGATGTTAAATACGACTTATACTGTGAATTGTGTTAATACGGATTATGAAGATATTCGTGAATTTTTATTTACGCTTGGTTGTTATCCTGGGGAAAAAATAACTATCATATCAAAATTGGCCTCAAACTATATAATTAACATCAAAGATTCAAGGTACAGTATAGACGAAGATTTAGCTGATGCAATTATGGTATAAATTATCTAATTAATCGTAAGGCGCCCACTTCTATAACTGGGAGTGGGCGTTCATGAGAATACGTAATAAGTCTATCCTACGCCAGTAGGGATTCCTTTCCGGATAGCGGCTTCGGCGATACTCTCTACCGGATCGTACCGGAAACAAGATATTCAACTTTAGTCAAACATATTCACTTTCACTACTAACAATCAAAAAGTTAGACCGAGCTAACTTTTTACAAGGAGGAACATATGAAAATTGCTTTAGCTGGAAACCCCAATAGTGGGAAAACAACATTGTTTAATGCCATTACGGGTAAAATCGAGCATGTAGGAAACTGGTCTGGGGTTACCGTAGAGAAAAAGGAAGGGGATGTTAAACAGAGCCTTAACCCAAGGAACGAAGACTTGGTTGTGGTGGACTTACCCGGCGCATACTCCATGTCGCCATACACGAGTGAAGAGTCGATAACCAGAGACTTTGTCCAAAACGAAAACCCCGATGTCATCATTAATATAGTCGACTCAACAAATTTAAGTAGAAGTTTGTTCTTTACTACACAATTACTGGAGCTGGGTATACCCGTTATTATTGCCCTAAATAAGAGTGATTTGATAGATAAAAAGGGAAACACTATTGATGTTCCCGCATTGAGTGATGCACTTAAGTGCCCTGTTATTTTGACTTCAGCGACTAAATCATCAGATAACGGTATGCCTAAGCTTATAGATGCTGTAATAACCCTTGGAAAGTCAAACAAAAAACAAATTCCTCCGAATATTAGTGGTGTAAAAAAAGCCTCGACCAAGGAAGACTTTGAAAAAGCGGATAAAAAGCGATATGCCTTTGTAAATAATGTAGTTACAGAAGTCGAGAGAAGAAAGGTGAGCTCGGAAAAGCAAACCCTACAAGACCAAGTTGATAGGATAATCGCTCACAAATGGCTGGGGATTCCGATTTTTGCAGCAATAATTTGGCTGGTGTTCTCAATCTCTCAGTCATGGGTTGGACCACTGCTGGCAGATACTTTTGTTGGATGGATCGACATGTTGTACGAAGGGATAGCCTCTCTGCTCGGCGAAGACGTAAACCCCGTTGTTGCAGCCTTGCTACTTGATGGTATCATTGGCGGTGTTGGTGCTGTGGTTGGATTTTTACCACTGATTATGGTGTTATTTTTCTGTTTAGCACTATTGGAAGACAGTGGATACATGGCACGGGTAGCAATTGTTTTAGATAGATTCTTTAAAAAAGTTGGATTATCTGGTAGATCGATCATACCTATGATTATTGGTACCGGTTGTGGTATCCCCGGAGTTATGGCGACGAGAACCATCAAAAACGAACGACAGAGACGCACCACAGCGATGTTAACCCCATTTATGCCTTGCGGCGCTAAACTCCCCATCATAGCACTTTTTGCCGGTGTGTTTTTTGGGGATAATAGTTGGGTTGGAACCTCAATGTACTTCCTGGGAATTGCTGTGATAATTATAAGTGCGTTAATCATCAGAAAAATTACTGGGGATTATTCTAAGTCCTACTTCATTATGGAACTTCCAGAATACAGATTACCAAGTCTGAAGAGAGCAGCAATATCTGTGTTAATGAGAGCAAAAGCCTTCATTATCAAAGCGGGGACAATTATTCTAGTCTGCAACGCTGTAGTTCAAATCTTACAATCATTTAACTGGCAATTACAAGTTGTTGCGGAGAATGCGCCGGAGACAAGTATATTAGCCAGCATTGCTTCACCCTTAGCGGTATTATTTATCCCACTTGGCTTTGGGCTGTGGCAGTTTGCAGCAGCAGCAGTAACAGGATTTATTGCAAAGGAAAACGTAGTCGGAACCTTAGCTGTTTGCTTTAGTATAACGAATTTTATCGATGTTGAAGAATTAGCACTTGTTGGGGGAAGTACAGAAGTAAGCACGATCTTTGGAATTAGTGCAGTAGCCGGACTTGCTTATCTGGTATTCAACCTCTTTACACCACCGTGTTTCGCGGCCATAGGTGCCATGAACTCTGAAATGGAATCCCGCAAGTGGCTTTTGGGTGCTGTAGGTTTTCAACTAGGTATGGGTTATACATTGGCTTTCTTTGTATACCAGATAGGTACTTTAATAACGACTGGAACAGTAGGCTCTGGATTTATAGGAGGACTAATCGCGGTAGCTCTTATAGCAGCTTGTGTTGGTTACCTAATGAGAAAAGGCAGTAAAGGTAATGAAATATCTGCCGGAATGAGGTCGGTGAAGGTATGAGCATGGTAGATTTTATAGTCATTGGTGTAGTAGCTGGACTCCTTGCACTTGCTATATATAAAATAGTCAGGGATAAAAAAAGGGGTGTAAAGTGTTCCGGATGCGGCGGATGCAGTGGATGCCCCGATAAGAACCTGCAATAATAGCAAAAAACCTTCTCCAATACGAGGTATTTGGAGAAGGTTTTTTATAGTAACTGAACAAGATCATCATCAAAGACTTAAGAGTGTTGATCCCATCTCTTCGTTTTCACAAATAAATGTATTGACTAACTAGAATAAAATGTGTTATATATGTTTTATAGATATCTTTGTAGAAATATTTAAAAAATTAAACTTGTAGGGCAAGGCTATGAAAGCGTTTGCAAAAACCATGGAGGTTTGAACCCAGTAGGGTCAACTTTGTGGTTTTTTGTTTTTTTGTGTAATAGAAAGGAAGGGGGGAATAATGCATTAGATAAACCTTTAATAGAATTTATAGAAATCAACCGTTTGAATAAAAGTGAAAAATAAGATAAGATATGGACTCTAAAAAGTTTGGAGGAATCCTTATGCATATGGCAGATGCTTTGATTTCACCTGTTGTAGGTGGAGCCATGTGGGTTGCTACTGCGGGTGTTGCGGCCTATTCGATTAAGAAAATTCAAACTGAGATGGATGAGAAGAAGGTTCCATTAATGGGAGTGATGGGAGCGTTTATCTTTGCGTCCCAGATGATCAATTTTACGATACCAGGGACTGGCTCCAGCGGTCATATTGGAGGAGGCTTGATTCTTGCTATTTTACTTGGACCCTATGCAGGTTTCCTCACTATGGCATCAGTTCTCACGATCCAAGCTCTTTTTTTCGCAGATGGAGGTTTGCTTGCTTTAGGGAGTAATATCTTTAATATGGGCTTTTTCACCTGTTTCGTTGCCTATCCGTTAATTTATAAAGCCTTTATGGGAAAGGGGTATTCTAAGAGGAGGATTGTCTTTGCCTCGGTACTTACGGCGATGATTGGTCTTCAGATGGGGGCTTTCGGGGTTGTTTTACAGACGCTCTTTTCTGGTAAGACAGAGTTGCCTTTTGGGACATTTGTATTATTAATGCAACCTATTCATTTGGCGATTGGTGCTGTAGAAGGGCTTGTCACAGCCGCTGTAGTAACATATATTTGGAACTCACGGCCGGAAATTATTGAAAGGGCAGCCTCTGGAGAAGCTATTGGAAATGTCTCCATAAAGAAGGTTGTTGCAGGAATGGTTGTGATAGCAATGGTCACTGGGGCGGGGTTATCCTGGTTTGCCTCTTCCAACCCAGACGGCTTGGAATGGGCCATGATTAAGACCGCAGGAACAGCCGAATTGGAGGCAACAGGTACTCTACATCAGCAGTTGTCTGATCTGCAGACTAAAACATCCTTCTTACCCGATTATTCCTTTAAGGCATCTGAAAGTGAAATGGAACAAGTCGTTGGAGAAGGCGAAGAAGTATGGCCTGCTGTAAGTGGAGGGACGAGTACTGCTGGGTTAGTTGGCGGTGGAATGACGCTTGCTTTGGCTGTGCTTATGGGATTAGGTGTTTCTATGTTAAAGAAACGTAAAAATAGGTTTAGTGCATAACAATTCGTTGTTAGAATTTCTCTTCTTGAAATGTCTTGGAAACTACTAATAGTTTTAGTAATAATACAAAAATTTGATGGGATTGTTGTTATGTCAAACATCATGGATTCATTATATAACATGCGGCTTCTTGATGATCTGGCTCGACAGGATACTGTGATCCATAAACTACATCCACTTGTAAAATTATTAGCCACAGTTAGTTATTTAACTGTGGTTGTCTCCTTTGGTCGATATGATATTGGTGGAATACTGCCCTTAGTAATATATCCGGTGATGGTCTTTACCTTGGCAGAACTTCCTGTGAAACCAATAGTTTTAAGGATCTTACTTGTCTCACCCTTCATTATTGGAATAGGTATCTTGAATCCTTTTTTTGACAAGCAGATTTTTGTGCTGGGTGATCGGGAAATCTCAAGAGGTTGGGTTACCTTTTTATCGATATTGTTAAAAAGCGGATTAACTGTCACCGCAGCCTTACTGCTTATTGCGACCACTGGAATGGACCGGTTAGGATCCGCTTTAAGGATGCTTAAAATACCTCGTATCTTTGTGCTCCAATTGCTCTTAACCTACCGTTATATCTCTGTATTGATGGAGGAGGTAGCTCGGACGTTAAGGGCTTATTCTCTTAGAGCACCTAAACAAAAAGGTGTCCACCGAAGCGCATGGGGGTCACTGGCAGGACAACTATTACTCCGGACCTTTGATAGAGCCCAGCGAATATATGAAGCAATGTGTTTAAGAGGTTTTGCAGGGGAGTATAATACAGGGGGCTTTGGGAAACTCAGAATTGGGGATTGGGTTTATCTAGCAGTATGGTTTTTGTTCTTTATTACCGTAAGATTTTATAATATTCCAATGTTAATTGGGTCATTGATAACGGGAGTGATAAGATGAGTCACCATAAACTAGAGGTTAAGGATCTGCATTATAATTACCCGGATGGACACGAAGCGGTTAAAGGAATGTCCTTTTGCATCCATCATGGAGAGTCAGTAGGGATAATTGGAGCGAACGGAGCAGGAAAATCTACTTTACTAATGCTACTAATGGGGGTTCTGTTTCCAAGCGAAGGAGAAGTCTCTGTAGGAGATGTTCATGTTACTAAAAAGACACTTCCAATGATCCGTCAAAGGTTAGGTATGGTTTTCCAAGATCCGGATGATCAGCTTTTCATGAATACCGTGTATGATGATGTAGCCTTTGGACCTCGTAATTATAAACTTGATGAAAACGAAGTCGAAAAGCGTGTCCTCCAGGCTTTAGAGTTGGTTGGAATCCTTCATCTGAAAGATCGGGCCCCTTTTAAGTTATCAGGTGGAGAAAAGCGAGCTGCCGCTATTGCCTCGGTACTTTCGATGCAGCCAGACATATTGGTGATGGATGAACCCACTGCCGCCCTTGATCCAAAATCCAGACGCAGAGTTATGGATCTCTTAGGGAGCTTTAAGCATACTAAAATTGTCACCAGTCATGATATAGACATGATTTACGGGATGTGTGATCGGACGATCGTTATCAAAAAAGGAGAAATTGCAGCGGATGGGGCTACATCTGAAATTCTAGTGAATGCAGAATTGATGGAAGCCTGTGGTCTTGAAGTACCATTGGCCTTGCAGAACTGTCCTGTCTGTGGCACTCAAAAATAAGGATATTTATTGAAGAATAGGTAAAATAAACAGGCTTGTTTAGTTGCTTAAGATTACATGTTTTTTATCCCAAAGGGGAATTTTAATATAAGAGTTTTACAATACAGTGGAGGTGCTTTGTAAATGCCAATGATTAACTTTGATGGGCCTGTCCTAACAATTGATCAAAAGAGAAGTCTTATCCATGGAATGAGTCAAGCTGCTTCCCAGGCTTTAGGAATTCCTATGGCTGCGTTCACGGTTACGTTAGATGAACATGAATATAGTAACATGGGCATTGGCGGGGAAGTACTAACAGAAACAGCTTACTGGGAGAAGTATAAAGAAAGAGATTAAACATAGTTTAAATTTGATATCTTGCTTTTCGTTATTTTTTAAGAGCGACCTTACGGGGTCGCTTTTTGTATTACAAATCCTATTGAATTGTGATAATATTATTATTAATAAGTAAAAATTAAAAACAGAGAGGGTGATCCAATGCCTACGAAAAGAGATGTGCAACGGGTATTAGAGAAACGGGATTGGATACAACTGGGTGTTTGGGCAAAGGAAAAACAACATAGAAACGTCTATCGACAATTTATGACAAGAATATACGTTAAGGATGGGCTTGAATTCTGGCGTGCAGTAGAGGCCTTAGGGTTTATCGCTCGAAAAATTGAGCTTGAAGATGAGAATTTTGCCGTAAATCTCGTGCGCCGCTATTTTTGGATGCTTAACGATGAATCCGGGGGAACCGCTTGGAATGCTTCAGAGGCTATAGGGAGTCTATTAACTCATTGTCCCAAAACCTGTGGGCATTTCAATTGGATGCTTTCCGGGCTGTTGGTCGATGAAAGCTTAAGTGATGGTGCTTTGTGGGGACTAGCACAACTAGCCCAGAACGCTCCCCAATTAGTAGATCCTCTTGAAGAGAGGATCAGGCCTTTCCTAGAATCTGAGCAGCCATTTGCACGTGGTTTAGCGGCGCTAATCTATGCATTGATGCGGACTCCTGACAATGGGTTCCCTCTCTATAAAGAAGATGGTCCTAAGTGGAGCGTACCTGTCGACCTTGATCAGCGTTTAAAAAGTGATTCAAGTATAATCGAAATCTATCAATTTGGTGAACTTATCAAGTATTCTATTCAGGAACTATGGACAGCCCAACCCCTTACTTTTTGGACTGAGCTTGTTATGATCAAAGACTTAGAGGTTATGGTAACGGTAGCATCGACCACAGTGGGATTATGTTGGTTAGGACTTGGACAGTCGGTTGAGGAAGAGCAGTCCTTTCGAAACTGGACGTCCCGCCAATTTCCCAAACGTTTCTTAATGCGCAAGCGAGGACCAAATATTGAGGCTATTCAACAGCTACAGGAATATTTTACGGGGAAACGCCAGGACTTTACCATTCCTCTCCATCAACTTGGTACACCTTTTCAGCTTAAAGTATGGGAAGAGCTTTTGCGAATTCCCTACGGAGAGACACGCAGCTATAGTGATATTGCCGAAAAGGTAGGTAATCCTAAGGGGCAGAGAGCAGTGGGGATGGCTAATAATCGAAATCCCATCGGGGTTGTAGTACCTTGCCATCGAGTGATTGGTAAGAGCGGAAGTTTGACAGGGTATGCCGGAGGGGTAGAGATTAAGCAAAGACTATTAGAGTTAGAAGCCTTACAAAAAAACTAGGGGAAAAGCGGTATTCAAATTGGAGGATAAAAAAATGTTGTATATCTGTGCTTAGGCATAGGGCAGGTATATGGATATTTAGGGCATATTCGTATAATCACATTGAGAAAGAATGAGAAAAAGACAAGGAGAAGGCAGGGATAGAAATGGAAACCAACACCCTATTTACAGGAGTTGAGCACATAGGAATTAAAGCCTTGGAAATGGAAAGGGCAATTCAGTTTTACTTAGAGGTCCTTGGTTTTAAATTTTTACACCGAATTAAACCGGGAGAGGTAGAATTAGCCTTTCTGGAATTAGGGGGTACGATTATAGAACTGGTGGAAGTCGTCGATGGTCGCCAGTTCGAAGACGGGGTTGTCAATCACCTGGCGATCAGAGTACCGGATATTATTAAAGCCATTGAACACTTAAGAGACCATCAGGTAGAATTGACGACTTCTGAGCCCATGTCATTGGGGGAAGGTCGGTATAATTTCTTCTTCCGGGGTCCGAGCGGGGAAAAACTCGAGCTTTATCAGGCGTGACCTAGAAGTTCCGTATAGTAGTGCTGATCAAAGATAGCTGGCCCACCTCCGGTATGCCAGAAGACGATGGACTCAGGGAATTCTCGGTTTTTGTGTTGCATTAAGTGTTTAACTGCGGCAACCCCTTTGGAAGTATAGACAGGATCAAATAGGATACCGTCTGTTCTAAAGCACTCTATGATGACCTTAGAAGACTCGGGAGTAGCGGAGCCATAACCCGACCCAATAAAATCAGTCGTAATTTCGAAGGGCGGGAGAGAACGAGGAATGTGTAAGAGTTCTAAAACCTCTGTAGCTAGTTGCTCAACTTGCCTATGCAGTTGATCCGAACTTTGGACCACATTTACTCCTAATAAGCGAAGGGGTTGAGGGAGAAGGGCGTTTGCGGCGACTAATCCGGCTAGAGTTCCTGCACTCCCAACTGAACAGACAAGTAAATTTGGAGTCCATCCTTGCTCTTCTGCCTGGGTAAGAAGTTCAAAGAAAGCTAGAAAATATCCAAGGGATCCTAGAGTATTGGACCCACCTAGAGGGATGGTATAGGGATAGTATCCTTTAGACCTTTTTTCAGAGGATATGCGTTTTACAGCCTGCTCAAGAGGTTCTTCACCACAGGCTATGATTTCTGCCCCGGCTAAGCGGTCTAAAATCAGGTTGCCACCCCATTCTGTGGGGAGAGTTCCTGGAATAACAAGCACGGATGGAAGCTTTAACATTGCAGAAACAACGGCTGTGAGTCGAGCGTGGTTCGACTGAGGCGCTCCCGAAGTGATTATGAGGTCCGCTTTCTGATTAAGTGCTTCAGCCATCAAAAATTCCAGTTTACGTAGTTTGTTTCCCCCTAGGCCATAAAGGGTCAGGTCGTCTCGTTTCCAATATAGTGCATCTTCTCCCCATGAGAGGCGACTTTTTTGCAGGGGCGTAGGTCCACTCATTAAGGGGACGCGAGGGGGGAAGGGCAAGCTTTTCAGTAATGAACTATACATTATGACACCTCCTTAGATGGTCATTCTATCAGTTGTTGGAAAACTCCTTCTTCGAACTGGTCGGGAAGTGACTCAACCTTGCAATACCCACTCTATATGGTAATATTATCTCTGTAACTACAAAGAATGGATGCAAATTTATGCAAAAGAAACGATATCATACATTTAATGAACACCTGCGTTACCGATTTGGAGAGAAAGTCTTTAAGGTTTCCTTAGATGCTGGATTTACTTGCCCGAATCGTGATGGAAGGTTGGGCTGGAGCGGGTGCGTCTATTGCAGCGAGCGGGGATCGGGGGACTTTGCCGGGGATCAGAGGTTATCCCTGCATGATCAATTTAATCAAGTAGCCGAACGGATGAAGAAAAAATGGCCTAGTGCTAAATATCTAGCTTATTTTCAAGCTTATACCAATACTTATGCCTCGGTACATAGGTTACGTGAGGTTTATGAAAAGGCACTGACTGAGGAGAACGTGATTGGGTTATCCATATCAACAAGGCCGGACTGCTTGCCTGAGGATGTGCTGGATTACCTAGAAGAACTAAATCAGCGGACCTATTTATGGGTAGAGCTAGGCTTGCAAAGTAAACATGATCGAACCATGGATTGGATCAAAAGAGGGCATAATTATTCTCAGTTCCTCGAGGGACTTGATCAATTACGGTCCAGAGGAATACGGGTTTGTGCTCATATAATTCTGGGGTTACCAGGCGAATCAAAAGCAGAGATGTTGGAAACAGCACAGGCAGTGGCCAGTCTACCGATTCAGGGAATTAAACTTCATTTGTTGCATGTGCTACGAGGAACCCCCTTAGCAAAAATGTATGAGCAGAAGCCTTTTGAACTCATGACGAAGGAAGACTATGTCTCCTTAGTCGTTGATATTCTGGAAATCCTACCACCAGAGATGGTGATTCATCGGTTGACAGGAGATGGTCCTCCAGAGGATCTTATTGGGCCCCTTTGGAGCAGAAAAAAGTGGGAGGTCCTTAATGCCATTGATGCAGAGTTAGAACGACGGGACACATGGCAAGGAAAATGGGCAAAAAAATAGCGATCCTAAGGATCGCTAAATAGAGAAGGAGAAGAAGTCATGGCCTAAGGATAGGCCGTGGAGACATTGTTTGAGACATGGGTATACTATAATAGTCGTTTTTAGTGTTAGGTTGGGTCGGCAGAGGTTTGAAGCCCGGTGCTAAATTCAAGTAACGCTTGATATCTGAATTTGTTTGAATAATCCGTTGTGCAATTTGGTCATTATTAAGACGTTCCTTCATATCGCACTCTCCTCCTAGATAACGTTTGAATCATCCTGATTTACGGTGTTTCGTACTGGACAAGCTTTCCTTCCCAAGTACGCAAAACTGCTTTGTTTTCATTAAGGTCCATAAGGTATTGGGGTAATATGGGTGTCTTGCCTCCGCCCTTAGGGGCATTAATAATATAGGTTGGCACAGCAAGTCCAGAAGTATACCCTCGCAATTGATCCATTACGGCAAGTCCATCTTGAATGCGAGGAACAAAATGACGTGTACCCTTAACATTTTTAGCATGAAATATATAGTAAGGACGAACCCTGATTTTAAGGAGCTCCTGATTAAGCTTCTTCATAACCTCTGGTTGATGATTTATTCCTTTGAGTAAAACTGCTTGATTCCCTAAAACCACTCCGGCTGAAATTAGTCTGTCAGCCGCTTTTTTGGCGTCTTCAGTGACTTCTTTGGGGTGATTGAATTGTGTATTAATATAGAGCGGCGGATATTTTGCAAGTATTGAGCATAATTCATCCGTAATGCGCATTGGCAGAGTTACGGGGGCCCTTGTCCCAAGCCGTTTGATTTCAACGTGAGGAATAGCGTGGAGTTCTCCAAGCAGCCAATCTAAGGTTAGATCACTCAGCAGTAAGGCATCTCCTCCGGTTACTAAGACGTCTCGAATCTCAGGGTTTGCTCGAATATAATCGAGTGCAGCCTTAAGCTGAGTTCGTGGTGTATGGGTATCGGTTTCTCCGATATTACGCCTGCGCTGGCAGTGTCGGCAGTACATAGCACACATATTAGTGACGTTGATGATTAAGCGGTCAGGGTATCGCCTTGTAATGCCAGGAGCAGGAGACGTGATACCTTCTCCCATAGGGTCTTCTTCTCCAAAGTCTTCGTCAAGTTCAGCTATAGTAGGCAATCCTTGCAGTCGTATTGGATCCAAGGAATCCGTATCACTCATCAAACTTAAATAATAAGGGGATACGGCCCAACGAAATGTTTTACCAACACGTTCAATTTCTTCACATTGATCTGAGGTTAAGCCAGGAAGCAGAGCAATCAAGGCATCGGGGTCTGTAATTCTATTGGTCATTTGCCAGTGCCAATTTTCCCAGTCTTCAAGTGTTGCACCAAAGTAGCTTAGTATATTTGCACGACGGGATTCGTAGACTTTCGAAAGGGATAGCCCGGTTGGAATGGTTCTGGAATTATTTATATAAGGTGTAACCATTTGTTTAAGCTCAACTGCTCGCTTTAGTGCGAATTGTCGAAAGGTATTCGAACGTTCTTGAAGTTCGACAGCCATATATATCCCTCCTTAATTGTTTCCAAAGTAAATTTGCTCCATTATGCTTGCTTTTTTGTAGTTAGTAGGAGTGGTCAAGTAGTTTTTGAAAACAAAAAAGAACCAATCTAAAGTGTCGGTTCCCAAAGAAAAACGTAAAACATCACGCTTCCGTGTTTCAACGCTTACGAGGTTAGCTGTCGGGTTAGAGCTGAAACTGCTCTTCGCCATCTGGCGATTCACCCCTAAAAGTGGTTCCCCCGTTTTCCTTTTGGAAATTCAGCTAGCATAAGGATTTTATTTTTACTAACAACCTTATACTAACATAAGAGTTGTTACCTGTCAAGAGCATGATGTCACTTAGATTTGGCTATGTTATAATAGTATGGAATTCTCGATATAGATAAGGGGTTGGATTGGTTGGAAAAGGCTCGGTATCAGGAAATTGCTCTTGATATAGCTCACGCCATCATGATGGGAGAATATCATGAGGGGGTTAAAATTCATGGTCGTTCGACGTTAGCGGGGCGGTATAACGTATCTCCAGAAACTATTCGCCGGGCTATTGCAGTTTTGCAAAATGTCGGTGTGGTTATGGTAAGCCAAGGCATAGGTATAACTGTAACGTCAAAAGCCATGGCAGAAAAGTTTGTTAAGTCCTTTGATCAAAAAGGAGAAATTCAAGTCTTTGTTGAAGATCTTAAAAAGCTTATGGATCAAAGGCGCGAAACGGATCTAAAGATTGAAAGTCATCTTAACAAGTTCCTAGGTTACACTGATAGGTTAATGTCTCGTTGGCTGGATGTCGGCGAAATTGAAATAGGGAAGACCTCTCCCGCTATTGGCAAAACGTTGCGGGAATTAAAGGTTCGAGAGCGTACTGGGGCAACGATTGTTGCAGTGGTAAGAGATGGGTTAGAACAGTTTTCACCAGACGCTAGTCTTGTCCTTCGTGGGGAAGATGTCTTACTAGTAGCAGGCTCTGCAGAGGGGCAACAGAAATTAAGGTCTATTCTTTTGGTGGGGTAAGCAAAATGTATCCAGGGATTGATATTATTGAGATACAACGAGTGGAACAGGCCTTTAGACGCCAACCTAGACTATCTGAGCGTCTTTTCACTGCGCGAGAGCTAGAGGCTTTGGCCGGAAAAAGTATTCAAAGTTATGCAGCCCGTTTCGCCGGTAAAGAAGCGATTCTGAAAACATTGGGGGCAGGTTTACGTGGGGTATCCTGGCACGATATAGAAATTTTGAGTGATCTTAGCGGAGAGCCGTTAGTTTATCTCAGCTCGATTGCTATGGATCGGGTTCGTGCTAGGGGTGGATCCCTAGTCCGAGTAAGTTTATCCCACAATCGAACCCAGGCCATGGCGTTTGCAATTCTGTCTTAAACTATTGAACTGAGGTGGAGAAAGTGCGTGTGGTCAATGCAGAACAGATGCGGCAAATTGAAGAAAAAGCCATTCATCATTATGGTATTCCAAGTTTGCTCCTTATGGAAAATGCAGCCTGGGCAGTCGTCGAAGAAATACGGCGTTGTCTCCCTAAAATAGGAAAAGAAGGACTAAGTGGTAGGAAGGCAGTTGTCCTAGTCGGGAAGGGAAATAACGGCGGAGATGGGTTGGCTGTTGCTCGGCATTTAGTACTTCAGGGTATGGATGTGACGGTCTTAGTATTTGCTCCACTAGAGGAACTAAAAGGGGATGCTGCTTTAAACTTAAGGCTTTTTCAAGGTACCATTGGTAAACTGTTTGTCATCGAAGGGGAAAAGCAACGTCGTTTAACACGTTTAGCTTTAGCGCAGGCCGATATCGTTGTAGATGCACTTTTTGGAATCGGAATGCGTGGAGCTTTGCCTAGTTTAGTTGAAGACTATGTGGACGAAGTCAACCGTACTCCTGGCTGGGTGATATCCATTGATATTCCTAGTGGAGTTGAGGCTAATACCGGAAAAGTTTATCGAACTGCGGTTTGTGCCCAAACGACCGTTACCTTTGGACTTCCTAAATGGGGTCTTTTTCTCGGTGAGGGTCCAGAGTATTGTGGAAGAGTCGTCGTTGATCCTATCTCTATTCCGGAATCCTACTTAATGGAAGAAGGAATCTCAACCTTTGTGTTGATGGATGATGATATTCGAGGCCTGATTCCAATTCGCCAACTTAAAGGGCATAAAGGAACTCATGGAAAAGGTATTCTTGTTGCAGGATCTAAAGGTATGAGTGGAGCAACCGTACTGGCTGGTCGGGGAGCTTTGCGAAGTGGTATTGGACTTTTACAAATTGTTACTCCTCAGGGGATTGCAAACGAAGTGGATTCAAGTGTCACAGAGGCAACGGTTTGGTCTGCGCCTGGAGAGGATTGTCTAAATGAAGAAGCTTGGCCGGTAATTTTAAAGCAATCCGAGAAGGCTCAAGCCATTGCTATAGGTCCGGGCTTATCCCAGAATTCACAATTTATTCAAGTGCTAGAAGAAATATTGAGGAATCTTAGCTGCCCAGTGGTCTTAGATGCAGATGCTCTGAATTTAATAGGGTTAAAACCAGGTGTGTTAAGTTTAAGAAATGGTCGTGGACCATTGATTCTTACTCCCCATCCGGGTGAAATGGCTCGACTCTGCCAATGCAGCATCGAGGATATTGAAGGCAATCGGTTGGACATTGCCGTAGCAAAAGCAGTTGAGTGGGAAGCGGTCATTGTTCTAAAGGGTTCCGTAACGATTATTGCTTCTCCAGACGGTCGTGCCTTTTTCAACCCAACAGGAAATCCTGGACTTGGCACTGGGGGGACGGGGGATGTTCTCACTGGGAGTATTCTTGCATGGTTGGCCCAAGGAGTGCCCCCCCTTGAAGCAGCGTGTTTAGGGGTATATTTACACGGAAAAGCTGCGGATGAATTAGCAGTAGAGTTTGGTTGGTCTGGTTTTACAGCCTCAGAAGTAGCGGATCACTTGCCAAAGGTTCGTCGTTTTTTGGAGGTTAAGGGCTTAGAGGGAAAGAGGGGATAGGGCTATGGGGAGGAGATCGGTTTGGGCTGAAGTAAATTTGCAAACACTTAGAGAAAATTATTTTAAGCTCCAGACGTATACCCAAAGTGAAATAATGCCTATCGTTAAGGCTGATGCCTATGGACATGGAGCGATTCCAGTGGTTAAAACGCTCATTGCCTGTGGCGCACAGCGTTTTGGCGTTGCCCTGTTACAAGAAGCCCTAGAAATAAAAGAAGTTTTTCCAGAAGTAACGGTCATGGTCATTGGGGCTACGGAAGTGGAAGATTCGGATCGTTTGATTAAAGAAGGAATAATACCAACGGTTTTTAGATTAACTCAGGCAAAAGCGCTTTCCGAGGCGGCTGTGAGACAAAAAAGAACGGCTAGATTACATATAAAAGTAGATACGGGCATGGGACGAATTGGATTTAGGAAAGCAGATATTCCTGCTATTTTGGAAATAGCTAAATTACCCAATATATTTATAGAAGGTATTTTTACACACTTCGCTACCTCTGATCAGAGAGATCTATCCTTTGCCCGAGGGCAGCTAAAATGTTTTCAAGGTATTTATGATGAGCTTCAAAAGGCTGGGTTGATTATACCGATTCGTCATGCTGCTAACAGTGCGGCGATTATCCAATTTCCGGAATCCCATTTTGAGCTCGTTCGTCTGGGCATTAGTCTTTACGGACTAACTCCATCATCCCAGATTGGCGGAAATGTTGGTTTGAAACCTGTCATGTCCTGGAAAGCGAAAGTGTCACATGTAAAAACCATCGGTACAGGAGAAACTGTGAGTTATGGGCGTACATTTCAAGCGGCCTATCCAACACAAGTTGCGACTGTCCCAGTTGGTTATGCTGATGGGTTACGCAGAGTTCTTTCTAATCATGGGGAAATGTTGATCCATGGGAGACGTTCGACGATCATTGGCCGGGTCTGTATGGACCAGACGATGCTGGAAGTGACTAAGATTCCTGGAGTAAACGTGGGGGACATTGTGACTATTTTGGGGAAGGATGGAGATGAACTGTTAACAGCTAGTGAAATGGCTGACTGGATGGGAACCATTAGCTATGAAGTGGTTTGTGGAATTTCCAAGAGAGTTCCTCGTGTTTATATTGATTCAAACGAAGCATAAAACCCTATATTGTCACATAAATTGTGACAAGGAGGGTGAGCCATGGCCATGTTTGATTTAACCACTTGGATAAGTTATGGTTTCTTTATACTGTGCCTAGTGCTCGGATGGGGTGCTGCCGGAGCCCTTGATTATGAGGGTATCCTACATCGTTCCACGTCCCGTTGGGGGCGTTTACTACTTCGTATAGGTGTAACGCTTGTCTTAGCGGAGGGGTTTAGACTTTTCTTAAGTTTTGTGGTTGGGCCAATACTGGATTTAGTTGTTAACAAAAGCATTAATGGGTTCAAGGCGTTTTAAACAATCCAGAAATTAGAAACTGCATATTAACAAAGACCCCCTTCAGAATCTGGAGGGGGTCTTTCGAAATAAAAAATCCTATTTTAGCTTCATGGTACAATGGTATTATTAGACCACTATGCCAGTGTGCTTCGTTTATCGTGGTACGGCAGCTCGTGAAGAATTGCTAGGAAAGCAACTTAAGCGCTATCGCTCAGGATGACATTTTGTAAAGATAGGTTTGTTTTATACGATTTTTGGTTGATAATACATATAAGAATGCTACAATGGATAAGACAAGGATTTGAAGGAGTAAACATGAAGCGAACATGGCGTTTTTGGCTGGCCTTATGGGCGGGTAAGATAATAACTATGGGGTTGTTAGTGACCGGGAAGAAGGGGACAACCTTACCGGGAAAGATCGCGAATTGGATTGATCCCTTGATCATGCACCACTTGAGTGTGGCCTATAATGAAGGAATTATTATGGTTACTGGGACCAATGGGAAAACAACAACCGCAAATTTACTAGCAAATATTTTACGTCAATCTGGAAAAAACTTTGCTTTTAATCAGGCCGGGGCGAATTTGGTAACTGGAATTACAGGAGCCTTGATTCAGAATACAGGCTGGAATGGCTTATCACGAGCTAGGTTAGCTTTGCTAGAAGTGGATGAAGCGACAGTTCCTAAGTTTTGTGAACAGGTAGCTCCCAGTTTAGCAATTGTTACTAACTTTTTTCGTGATCAACTCGATCGTTATGGAGAATTAGATACAACTGTTCGTATGGTTAAAGGGTCTCTGCCTAAAGAAACTGTTCTGGTATTAAACGGGGATGACCCTTTAGTTGCACAATTTGGGACAAACCATATTAGTACAATTTATTATGGAGTGGAGCGGACTCCGGATAGCCGATGTGAGAGTCAGGAAACACGGGAAGCGAGATTTTGTCCTGAATGCGGTACAGTTCTAGATTACTCACTGTTTCATTACGGGCAATTAGGAATATTCAAGTGCTCCGGGTGCGGATTTCATCGTCCGGAGCCTAAAATACTGGCAAATGATGTTCATACGAATGAAGAGTTGCTCCTGTTTCAGGTGGATGGGGTTCTCTTTACCATAGCTTTGCAAGGATACTATAATCTATACAATGCCTTGGCGGCTCTTACAGCGGCTCGAGAGCTAGGGTTGAATGATCGAGTTATCGAAAAAGGACTACGTATGTTTATACCCCAAGCAGGGCGGATGGAACGTTTCCGTTTGCCGCAAGGGGAAATCACCTTAACCCTCGTTAAAAACCCGACAGGGTTTGATCAAGTTATTCAGACAATGATTGGTGTTGATAAACCCCTAGGAATTATTATCGGAATCAATGATCTAGCTGCTGATGGTCGGGACATTTCCTGGCTCTGGGATGTGAATTTTGAACGATTAGGCATACATGAGGCACGTATACAGAAAGTGGTGTGTACAGGTCTGCGAGCAGAAGATATAGCTCTAAGGCTCAAATATGCGGGAGTATCTATACAGAAACTTGTTATAGAACACAGTTTGGCGGGAGCTCTTGATCGTTTGAAGTCTGATAAGGTTGAAGGGGAGACTTGGTTTGTATTACCGACGTATACTTTGCTCTTCCCACTGCGAGAGATCCTAGAAAATCAAAAGAGTGCAGGGTCAACAAATATGGGGACGAAGGATCGTGGGGAGGAGGCGAGGGCATGAAACTGACTATTTGCCATCTATATCCAGATTTACTTGACCTTTATGGAGATAGAGGTAACATTATAGCCCTAGCGGCTCGTTGTCGATGGCGGGGAATTGAACCCGTTATTCAGCAAGCCTCCCTGGGTGAAGACTTGAACTTTATGGGAATGGATATTTTATTTATTGGCGGAGGTTCTGACCGTGAACAAGGTTTACTGGTTCAAGATCTTATGCGTCGGGAAAAAGAACTTAGAAGGGCTATTGAGAATGGGCTCGTAGTACTATGTATTTGTGGTGGTTACCAAATGTTGGGGAAATACTATCAAATGTCGAATGGCGAAAGAATAGATGGATTAGGTATTTTAGATGTATGGACCATTGCAGGAGAAAGGCGTTTGATTGGAAATGTGGTTGTGGATCTAAGTGAGAAAATACTAGGCGATAAGCCCTGCAAATTCAAGACATTGGTTGGGTTTGAGAATCACTCAGGCAAAACTCATTTGGGCGAAAAAGCTAGCCCTCTGGGTAACGTCCTATTTGGTCATGGAAACAACGGTGAGGATAGCGGAGAAGGGGTACGTTACCTGAACGTTTTCGGTACGTATTTGCACGGACCGCTTCTTCCCAAGAATCCCCACTTTGCTGATTTGCTCTTAGAATTAGCTGCCAAAAGGCGTGGATTAGACAATAGTCTAAGGGAACTTGATGATCACTTGGAGGAACTAGCGCATACGGCCATGGTCCAAAGACTGTTGAAGCAAGCCTAAAATCAGTGCTATAATTGAATCGGAACAAAAAATCAGTATATCATCAGTGATATACTGATATACTATCATTAATGAACGATGCTTTCATTAAATTTTGGAGTATAATGACCTCTTGCCATAATTTACATGGCCAATTAACTTGGTTTTCATGGGGTTTAGGTTTATTTACCTATCGAATTCGTTGACACTTTTTTGGATTACTGTCTATAATAGAGTATAGCTTTAGCTAAATGACTTGGGGGTGCTAATGTGGCAGAAAGTAAGCGAATTATGATAAGTTTACCAGAAAGTTTGCTTGCGGAGGTAGATGGGATCGTTACAGTTGAAAAGCGTAATCGTAGCGAATTTATTCGAGAAGCATTGAATAGCATCCTTCACGAACGCCGTAAGAAAGGAATCCATGAGCAGATGCGTAAAGGGTACCTAGAGATGGCGCAACTGAATTTATCGATAGCCAGAGAATTATTTTCAACAGAACAAGAGGTATTAGAGTATTATGAAGAAACGATGGTGGCGTATCAGAGATGATGATAAAACGCGGGGAAATCTACTACGCAGAGCTTAACCCCGTCGTCGGCTCAGAACAAGGGGGGACTCGTCCTGTCCTCGTCATTCAAAACGACATAGGGAATCAATTTAGTCCGACGACAATTATTGCCGCGATCACTTCACAGATTGCGAAAGCAAAATTACCGACTCACGTGGAAGTAAGGGCAAAACGCAGCGGGTTGGAACGGGATTCGGTCATACTAACTGAGCAGATTCGGACGATTGATAAAAGTCGACTTAAAGAAAAAGTGGCTGTTTTAGATGAAGAAGTAATGTTAAGGGTGGACCAAGCGATTGAAATAAGTTTAGGGCTTGCGGATATTTAACGATATAGATTGCAAAAGAGAGGCAGCGTAACGGGGAAAGGAAAACCGACGCTGTTTTTTGCGTACTGGTCAGAAAGTACATATAAAGTACATATATTAAAAACAAGAGAGGGGCGACAATAAGTCGTCCCTCTCTTGTTACGGGTTCATCTGCACCACATGCTCGTTTACAGTAAATATCGTTCACAAACATGAGTTCCATATGCAAATGCTTTCTCCGATTTTATGTCGCGCCATTGCGCGATCTCAATGTCAGCTCGTTTTATAGTTTAGAACAAGTTTAAGTTTTTGTCAACCTGAATCCAATGTATACATTATACTTTATCATTAATAGAGGAATTTTTTTATAAGAGACGAATAAGAGTTAACATAACTGACAAACTTTAGGAAATTTTTGAGGAAGAAAATAGAAGTAGTGGAAGGAGAAGCCGCTTGATTCAACTTGAAGGGGTAAACAAACATTTTGGTCATTTGCATGTTTTGAAAGATATTAATCTAACGGTAAAGTCGGGAGAAAAATTGGTGGTCATTGGCCCCAGTGGATCAGGCAAAAGTACATTAATTCGCTGTATGAACCTTTTAGAAAAGCCCAGTTCTGGAAAAGTAACGGTGGACGGGGTAGAGATTACTGCTCATAAAGCACTAGTAGCTAAAGTTCGTCAATCCGTAGCAATGGTTTTTCAACAATTTAATCTCTATCCTCACAAAACAGTCCTGGAGAATTTGACACTTGCTCCTACGCTAATTAAAGGAGTGACTCAGGCTGAAGCAGCAGAGGAAGGGATGGCTTTCCTAGAACGTGTAGGGCTAAAGGAAAAAGCTAAAGTCTATCCGTCGCAACTTTCTGGTGGACAGCAACAACGGGTAGCCATTGCCCGTGCCCTAGCAATGCGCCCAAAAATTATGCTCTTCGATGAGCCAACATCCGCACTAGATCCGGAAATGATCCAGGAAGTTCTTGATGTTATGGTTGATTTAGCTCATGAGGGAATTACTATGGTTGTTGTCACCCATGAGATGGGTTTTGCCAAAACGGTTGCAGATCGTGTCATTTTCATGGATGATGGACAAATCGTGGAAGAGAATTCTCCCAAACTCTTTTTTGAAAATCCTACTCATGAACGAACCAAGTCATTCTTAAGCCGAATTTTACGCTAATCTTTAAATTCGGCCTGCTTATACCTTATTTCAGGTGTTCAATATGGAAGCGCGGGTAATCTGCGACTAAACGATTCGAAGAGGGGGATAAATTATGAAGAAGATTGGTATGATTTTGACGAGCCTATTGTTAGTTGCCGGCCTGGTAACTGGATGTGGGTCCACACCCGCTACCCCAGAGAAAAGCAACAGCGGAGTGCCTGCAGATATTCAGGCCATTAAAGACCGTGGTGTTCTAAAAGTAGGAGTTAAAGTGGATGTTCCTAAGTTTGGGTATAAGGATCCTAAGACAGAAGTAGTCGACGGATTCGAAATCGATTTGGCCAAAGTTATCTCTAAAGAGATTTTGGGAGAAGAAAAAATCGAAACTACGGCGGTCACAGCAAAAACCCGCGGACCTTTGTTAGATAGTGGGGATGTAGATCTTGTTATCGCAACCTTTACGGTTACAGAAGAACGCAAAAAGAGTTACAACTTCTCAGATTCATATTTTACTGATGGTGTGAAATTAATGGTTAAAAAGGATTCTGGTATTAAAAGTCTCAAAGATTTGGATGGTAAAAAGATTGGTGTAGCTCAAAGCGCGACCAGTAAAAAAGCCATTCAAGAGGCGGCAGATAAAGTTGGAGCAAAAGTCAACTTCCTTGAGTATAGTACCTATCCGGAAATTAAGGCAGCCTTGGTATCTGGCCGAGTTGATTGTTTCTCAGTGGACGGATCTATTCTATTTGGATATTTAGACGATTCAACGATCATATTGGATGATAGCTTCAGTCCTCAGGATTACGGAGTTGCCTCTAAGAAGGGAAATGACGGATTGGCTAAATTAGTTAATGATACGGTTGCTGAGTTGAAAACATCCGGAGAACTCGATAAAATGATACAAAAGTGGGGGCTTAAATAGTGGTTGGTCCTTTTGCCTGGTTTAAATGGGAAGCGCTTTTCCGTGATTGGACGGTATTTGCTGAGGGGTTTAAAACTACAATCATGGTAGCTGTCCTTTCTCTTACATTAGCCCTTATACTTGGGATCGTGTTTGGGGTTTTAGGGACTTCTCAGTGGAAACTCGCCAAGTTATTGAGTCGCGTTTATGTAGAATTCATTCAAAATACACCTCTTGTAATTCAGGTATTTTTTCTATATCATGGACTGCCACATATGGGCATTATGCTACCGGTCTTCACAGTGGGTGTCTTAGGTGTGGGTGTGTATCATGGAGCTTATATAGCTGAAGTCGTTAGAGCTGGAATCGAATCGATCCACAAGGGACAAATGGAAGCAGCTTTATCTCAAGGATTTAGTTTTTGGGGAGCTATGCGGCATGTAATCTTGCCGCAGGCCTCCCGAATTGTTTTACCTCCGCTCACTAATCAAGCAGTTAATCTGATTAAAAACACATCGGTTCTAGCCATGGTCGCCGGCGGTGATCTCATGTATCGTGCCGACTCATGGTCAAGTGAGAATATCTACTACGGACCAGCTTATGTTGCCGTTGGTTTACTTTATCTTCTCCTTTGTTTGCCTTTAGCGACTCTTACACGCCGCTTAGAAGGTAAAACGGGGGTGTCCGCATGATTCAAGAGGTCTTTAAACCTGAATTAATTCGTTTTTTAGGTCATGGACTTATGACCACACTGTATATTGCAGTCATGGCTATTCTGCTTAGTTTTGTCTTTGGGACAATTCTTGGCATTGCTCGTTACTCTAAACAACCAATTCTGGGTAGAATCGCTGCAATCTATATAGAGTGTGTTAGGAACATACCAATGCTCCTTTTTATTTTAGTTTTCCGTTTTATGACCACAATGAAACCGATTAATTCTGGAATTGTCGCAATTGCAGTCTTTACTTCGGCCATTATTGCTGAGATTGTCCGAGGGGGGTTAACCTCCATTGATGAGGGACAATGGGAAGCCGCTAAATCCCAGGGTTTTTCCTATCGTCAAACCTTGACGCATATCATTCTTCCACAAGCTATGCACAAGATGATTCCCCCATTAGTATCACAGTTTATAACGGTCATTAAGGACACATCCTTTGTATGGGTTGTGGGTGTGGAAGATCTGACGGGTAAAGGAATGATTATTTTAGGACAATACGGTTCCACGAGTCAGTTCTTTGCCGTCTTTGGAATGATTGCTTCAACCTATTTCGTTTTGAATTATTCGCTTTCAATCGTAGCTCGTAGACAACAACTTAAAATGGTGCATCAGAGTTATTGACGATTATACTAGAGTTTAAGTATAGTAATAAATGATTAGGCTAATGCCAGCAAAAATAATGTTTAAGGCGACCCGAATGGGTCGCCTTTTTGGTACTAATCAGGAAGTAGTAAGAAAAAGACATTGTGTTAATCAGTTACAGATAAGGAAGGAATCCTAATTTAAACGACGAATTTTATAACTGACGATGTGGAATCTATATCTAATCCATAGAACTGGAGGTAACAATGAAGACTATTGGTTTAATCGGAGGGATGAGTTGGGAATCAACATCCGAGTATTACAGAATTATCAATCAAGAAGTTAAGCAAAGGCTAGGAGGTTTGCACTCGGCAAAATGCGTCCTGTATAGTGTAGACTTCGGGGAAGTAGAGTCCTATCAAAGAAATGGCGAATGGCATAAGGCTGCCCAACGTTTATCAGATGCAGCGCGTAGTCTTGAAGCAGCAGGGGCAGAATTTATTGTTATTTGCACTAACACAATGCACAAAGTTGCGGATGAGATCCAGGCGGGAATAAGTATTCCGCTACTTCACATAGCTGATATCACTGCGAGAGAAGTTCTATCGCAGGGAGTTAAAACAATTGGATTGTTGGGAACAAGCTACACAATGGAACAGGATTTTTACAAATCACGCTTAGAGGCACAGGGCATAAAGGTTCTGATACCTAAGGAAACTGATCGAGTAATTGTAAATTCTGTAATTTACGAAGAACTATGCTTAGGGAAAATAAATGACGAATCGAGGTCCAATTATAAAAGAATTATTGAGGACTTAATAGAACACGGCGCGGAGGGAATCATCCTCGGTTGTACTGAGATTGGCCTGTTAGTTAAATCACAGGACTCAACGGTGCCGTTATATGATACAACCTTGGTTCATGCAATTGGTGCGGTAAACTTTGCCCTCGGTTGAAACTATTAATATGACCACTTCTAGAGATTAATTACACAGCAGGAGCTCAAATAAGTAAAGACAAGCAAGTGGCTTAGGTTATTGACCGTAGCCACTTGCTTGCTTGTGTGTTCATGAGAAATTCACAACTTTTTCATGAGTTAATCGTATTGAAGAGTTAGACTAAGGACATAGGAAGTCCTGACGATTGAGAAAAAATAAGTGATTGGGAGGAATATAGTATGAAAAAATCAAGTAAGAAAATAATTACGATTTTAGGAACAGCAACATTAGCAGTAGTATTTATTGCTTTGCCGGCCTTAGCCGAAACAACCCAACAACAAGGGAAGGGATGGTTTGGTAAAATGCACGGATACATGCAAAAAACATTTTCAACGGAACAACACCAAGCTCTTATGAATTCGACGGAAATGCAAAGCCTTCATAATTCGCAGGTAATGCAGGAAGCAATGCAAACAGGAGATATTCAAAAGATGCAAGAATTCATGAACTCAGATCCAGCGGTTAAAGCTCAAATGGGGCAAGAAAACCTAGATAGAATGAACGAATACATGAGGGATTCTGGAGGGAGAATGATGACTAACGGTACTGGAATGACTGGTTCACAAGGCTTCATGATGAATGGAAGTAGAAATGCCATGGCTTCGAGTTACTAATTGAAAAGGAGAGAACATAGATGATGTTTGGGTTAATACTATTGGCTTTTATTGCATATTACATGTTTAATCCATCCAGTTCTAGAGGATCATGCTGCAAGGATTATCAATCTCAGACCAATATGCCGCTGGATATATTGAATGCACGTTATGCACGGGGTGAGATTGATAGAAAAGATTACCTTGAACGGAAACAAGAATTGTCAGGACAAACGCAACTAATATCCATTAAAAAGGAATAAATTACGGTTTCTTTATTGATGAAGGGGAATATAAATTTATTTTTAAGGAAATAAATTGAAGGAGGAATTAATATGATGAATGGCTGGGGTAATATGATGGGTGGTTGGGGATATGGTGGTTATGGAAGCGGCGGCTATGGGATGATGGGAATGGCAGGGATGGGAATGCATCTCATCTTTCTAATCGGGATTATTATTCTGGGCATCTATCTATTTCGTCGAAATGCCTCATATACTCATAATGGGGGCGGAGGTAAGCATGCTGCAATAGATATCCTTCGTGAACGCTATGCTCGTGGAGAGATAGATTCGGCAGAGTATCAAAGTCGGAAGCTGGATTTAGAGAGTAATTGAATAAGAAACTATAAGAGCGGCAGGATAGACTCCTGCTGCTTTTATAAATACTAATGTTCTGAACCCCGCTGTAGTACTGGTTTTAGGAAGATTGGATTAGATCGCGGCTCACTATCTCAAAGTCAGCAAGCCAACGATGATATTTTCCATTCTCAAGTTTTAAATCATAAAATGGTATTTGTGAAATAACCTTAACAATTTTAACTATCATACCCTTTTTAATCTTTGGCGGATGACCCCGATCATTCAATACTCTTACTAAATCCCCTAATCTATAAGGTATACACGAAATGGAGCTTGAACTTACTGTCTGCAATTCAGTTCCGGCAAACCATCTATGAAGTTCTCCATCAGGTAATTGCACGGCATAAAGGTCACCCAAGCGAGGTGAAATAATGGTAACTTCCGTTCCCCTTTGAATTTCCGGTGGATGGAAGACTAAAGATACAACTTTGTTACCCGGATGAAATTCTGGATACCCCATGTAGCAGACCGACAATTTTCATCAACTCCTTCTCGACTTTATATATACTATAAAGTGAAAAGAATATGGTTACTGGAGAAAAAACAAAACAGAAGAATCATTCTGATCATGAGAATGCAACTTTATCGCTAAGCTGTTCGTATGAAGAAGTATAAACCCAAAACTATGAGTAAGCTACCACTTAGAAACGTAATATAGTTGCCCCATTTTTGTAAGCGGGGTAAACTTTTTAGAACGGCTGTAAAAGTACCCGCAATTATCAATGGTAGCCCGTGGCCAAGCCCATAGACAAAGAGTAATAAAGCACCATACCAAAGCATACCTTGACCTGCTACATACGTCATCAGAACAGCTAATACGGGAGTAGCACAGGGTGAAGCAACAAGACCGAATAATAAGCCCACTCCAAAAGATCCGAAAAGTCCGCCCTTTTTCTCGGGCATAGCCTGTAAACCTGGAAGATTGATATTCAGTACCCCAATTAACTGTAATCCCATGACAATTGAGAGAAAACCTATAATATAGGTCCATAAAGGGCCGATCTGACCAAAAGCCTTACCTAAAAGTGAGGCTACTATTCCCAAAATAGCAAAGGTAATGGCTAAGCCTAGGACAAAGGACAATGACGTGATAAAACCCTTAGTTTTAGAGGGTTTTTCCAGACCGCCGATATAACCGAGCATGACGGGTAACATGGACAATATGCAAGGGCTTAAGCTAGTCATTAATCCACCTAAAAAAACCAAAAGTATGATGATTAACCCGCCATTGGCCAAAGCTTGGGGGAGAGTCTCTTTGAAGAACGATTCGCTCCAGCTATATTTGGGATTGCCAGAATTGAGGGCATTTTCTAAGGCAGTTTTATTCTGTGGTCCGGTATCACTGTAGGTAATTTGACCCTGTGGATCTATTACAAAAAAGGCAGGGATATAGTAAATGTCAAATTGACGAGCAAGGGCCTGTCCTTGCGGGTCATCAATATCAACGATAATAAAGTTGACCATATCACTATATTTTTTCTCGAGAGCCAGCACCACGGGCTCCATGCTCCTACAGCTGGGTCACCATTTAGCATAGAACTCTAAGAAGACTGGTTGGCCAGATTTCTGTGCTTCTTGGAAAGCAACCATTGGTTGTTTGGTTGCGTGAAATTCAGAGGGACTAGTGTATCTAGGGATTGCCAAAGCTATAAGGGATAATAATGTAACTATTAGTGTTATTAGCACTTTATTCTTTGTCTTCATAATTCACCCCGTTATAACTTATATTGCTAGCTTACATATCTGCTAGGGGGTTTATGCCTTAATATGTCGTCGTCCAGTTGGAAAGATCTAAATCGAGGAAAGTGCTTCTGAAGGATTTAACTGTATGGCTCGCTGAGCAGGAATAAGAATAGAGACAACTCCTATTATGACAGAAGCGCTAATTACCGTCAAAGCGACTAAAGGGTTGAATTCAAGGCTCAATGATTTTTGGAAAGTGATTGGTGCAAGAATCGTAGGGAGTGAAATCCCTATAAGATATCCAAAGACCCCGCCACAAAGACTTATTATGGAAATCTCTCGAATCAATATAGAAAGGATATGCTGTTGGCGAAAACCAATAGCTCGAAGGATACCAATTTCCGTCGTACGATCGTTGATATTACCTGTTGTTGTAACACATACGATTAGAACACCGATGAGTCCAAGTAATATCGAAGTAATCACGGAAAAGCTTGAAAAGCGATCAACACTCTCCTTAGCACCCTCTACTAGTTGAGAAATTTCGGAAACTTTAGCCTCAGGTAAGAGTTCGCTCAGGTAGGCCGTAGCTTGAGTGGGATGATCCGTATTGAGTTCGATTATGGACCATGAATCGATTCCGGTAATCCATCGAGCAGTCTTAAAATTAGTAAAAACTGCACTGTCCTCTGAGCCGCCTGTTTCTTGCATCACCCCAACAATAGGATAACTTTGACGATTTAGTTCCAGAGTATCCCCAATCACTAGGTTCTCTTTTTGGGCAAGGTCTGAACCAATAATCACTTCTTGCTCCCTTGGCAATTGACCGTTTATTCGCCACCAAGGCTTCATTTTCAGTTCACTGGGGAAATCCACTCCGAGGATCAAATAGCGATTGATCTTTCCTGAGGCAGTACCAACAATCTTGGGGGCAATTTCGTTTAGCCTAAGATCAAGGTTATTATTCAATTTGGTTAAAGTATCATAATCTAAATGATTAATTTCATAATCAACTCCGGGAACGGAAAGACCTCCGTAACTGAGCGTAAAATGGTCAGATTTGGGGGTAATCACAACATTAGCTCCATATTGGGACAAGCTTTTTTGTAAATCCTCTTGCATGCTTTTAGCTAGGGTATTCAGCATGATAGTAATACCAACCACTAATATAAAAGTAAACAACAAAAAGAACGTCTTTCCTTTTCGCCGACGCAGGTTTTGAAAAGCAATATCGGTTAGAGTCATAGTTACCTCCTTCCTTGGACTGGGGATAGGTTTCCTCGTCCCATTTCTTTTAGTCAATAGTTTTTTCCTCGATCGCAAGCCCTGAGGATGCCCCACAAGTAAAACAGTTAACCTGTCCCCTTGTTTCATAGATAACGTAAAGATTCAGTCGGGTCAAGACGTGACCCTTTCCAAGCAGGATAAAAACTTGCAGTTAGACCAATTATCAGAGAAGCACTTAGAGCATACATTAACAAGTCAGGTTGCCAAGGGATATGGACTTGGGCTTTCATAAGGTCTGATCCAAAGCTCACTGCCATGCCCATGCCCAGAATGTACCCCAATAAGCCCCCTAATAAACTAAGCCAACCTGCTTCCGCAAGGACGATTTGAATAATGTGACGTTTTCGGAAACCGATAGCCCGCAAGATTCCAATTTCCCGGGTCCGTTCCTCAACGGAGGACTTCATGGTCATAGTAATTACTAAACCACTAGCTAGGAAGAGAATCAAGGAGACGCTACGAGCAAATAGATTAAACTTAGAGACGGTATCATCTCGAGATTCCAAGGTAGACATTAAGGCCGTCACCTTAGTTCCAGGAAGTTTGGCACTTAACTGTTGGGTAATTTCTTCAATTGGACAGGTATAACATAAGGCTGCCGTTTCGATGAGGCTAATAGCATTAGGACGCTTAGTTAGTTTTTGCAGCACAGTTAAGTCCATAAATACTGCTTGGTCATTTTCCGATGAACCTGTGGATTGAATGATTCCCGCTACCTTAAAGTCCTGTCCTTTGATAGTTACAGTTTGATTAGGACTTAGACCCAGGGCAAGGGCAACGTCGCTTCCTAAGATGACTTCCCCGGCGCTTGGAAGTTGGTTTTTAGAAAGGCCATCAACTTTCCACCACTTTTTGAGCTTAAATTCCTGAGAAAAATCTACACCTAATAACAAGATCTCTCGCCCCTTAAGATTAGTGTTTGCTAGAAGTTTAGGGGCGATGGTAGCCAGAGTTTCCTTATTTTTAATTGTTTGCATAAGCGGAATAAGGGACATATCCAGTTCTTTAATCTGAGTTGGAGCTTCAACCGTTATACCACCAAAGGTTAATGATTGCCCACTATCAGGAAGGATAAGGATGTTCGAACCAAATTGATCAAGTTTGTTGGCTACATCTTCCTGCATGGCTTGGGTTGTTGAATAGAGGAAGATAATTGAAGCTACCCCTATAATAACGCTGAGCATTAATAAAGCGGAGCGCATTTTGCGGCGGCGAATATTTTGTAAGGCGATATTTGTTAGTCGCATTTAATTCTCTCCTTGAACTATTGAGGAATTTGAGATAGAACTCCATCCCGGATGTAAACTGCACGGGAAACCCACTCAAGGTTTTCTCGATTATGAGTTACCATAATGATGGTTAAACCATCTTGGTTAAGAGCCTGAAATAATTCGAGAAGTTCCTTAGCCGTTTTTGAGTCCAGACTTCCGGTGGGCTCATCCGCAAAGATTAATGAGGGTCGGTTAACGATGGCTCGAGCAATTGCTACTCGGTTTTGTTCCCCCCCGGATAATTGATTGGGCAGGCGAAGAGACTTCGAACCTAAACCAACCTTGTCTAGAACCGTCTGAGCCATATCCCGTTGCTCCCTTCCTGTACGAGAGGTTATAGCCAGAGGGAGCATGACATTTTCTAAGGCAGTAAGATAAGGAATCAATTGATATTGTTGGAAAACAAAGCCTACGTATTCATGACGAAAATCTGCTAATCGCTCGGAGGCTAGTGCATAAACATCAATACCATCAATGATTAGTTTACCGGTGGTAGGAGAGTTCAAACCTCCTAAAATGCTAAGTAAGGTACTCTTTCCAGAACCTGATGGGCCCATTAAAGCCAAAAATTCTCCTTCATTGATCTCTAAATTAATATTTGTTAAGGCTTGAACAACTCCGTCTCCACCTTCATAGGACTTACTGACTTCGACTACTTTTATCAAAGACATTTAGACATTTCCTCCAAAATTATTTTAATACAGTTCTCTACACTGGTTAGAGTGAACGCACCCGTAAGGACGAGTGCGTTTTTCAAGAATATCGTCATATAAAACTAAACTCTAGGTTCCCAGGCATCAAGTACGGATTGCGGAATCTCAAGGTTATCGCCGTTTAAAGTGTAGGTGAGCGCTTCGGGCGGGTAGGCTTGACAACCACCACTTAGGCCTTTGAGAGTCTGGAGATCCCAGGTCGTCCCGCAGGCGTTGCAGACTATTTGGTTACCAATAATGTGAAAGGTTTCGCCCCTACAAGGTTCACAAAAACTGACGGCTACCATGACTTTTCCATCTGGCTGAGCAAAGGCAGTTAGGGGAATTCGTTTACCATTTGCTTTATACTCTGTCCAGATAAACTTCTTTTCTTTAACTGTACTAAGAGTTGTCACAATAGCCTTTCCGTTTTCAACCTTGTTTTCGACGTTTGTTTGCTCTAATTTATCAGTAGGGCTATAACTTATGGTCTCTCCGATATCAGCAGCCGCAGTGACGGAGGCATTTGGGCTATTGCTGCCAGCAACCATGAAATAGGTACCAATCATGATAACAATGGTTAATAGGCCAACGATACTGTAAAGCAAGGTGTTATTCTTATGGGGTTGGGTAAATTTTTGGTTTTTCTCAATGTGGTCGTTCTTCATTCTTAACATCCTCCTAGGAATATTTAGTAATTTTAAGTCAATGTAGAAATCCTGTTTAGATAGAGGTTTGCGCTACCTGATTGTAATTGAACTATTTGTTGTAGATACTTACTTAAAGGCAATAAGTTATTATAGAATCTCTCACTCCTTTAATAAAGATGAAAATCTTGGATTACAAAACATAAAGACTGCAATAATCTGGGGCGACGCCTAACTTTTGCAAAAACCCTTTGAGGGGTTTAAACTAAGGAATGTTTGATGTGTACACTAATTTAGTAACTTGATGCCTATGGTGACAGCAACATTTGTCCTAGTAAGGATGTATGCAAAAATTGTGCCAAGTTCCTGAATCTAATCATTATGGTAAGAAGTTCACTAGCTAGCGTTAAACGTTGAGTCATGTTGGAAGATGTAGTTAGCTTTGACAAGGGAACAAGCAATAGTTAGTTTAGATTCTTCATATTTAGAGTTGGTCTAGGAGCTGAAAATAAGTTGTTAAGCATAGGGGTTAAAAAGTTGCGGGATTTCCCACACTATGGTGTAGGAAATCCCGCAGTCGAGGAGGGCTATAATTGCGAAAGATATTAATCGCAGATGATGAAGCGAATATGCGTTGGGTTTTAGAACGGGCCTTAAGCAAAGCGGGTTATGATGTGGAGACTGCAGAGGATGGGCAAATCGCTTTAGATCGTGCCTTCTCGGAGCGTCCGGATTTAGTTCTTGTTGATTTGAAAATGCCCAAGATAGATGGGATAAGTGTCTTGAAGAGGTTGAAAGAGCATTATCCAGACTTAATGATTGTTATGATGACTGCACATGGAAATACCGCGACAGCGGTCGAGGCTATGAAGTCCGGTGCTCACGATTATTTGATGAAACCCTTTGATATTGATGAGCTCCTCATTACAGTCAGAAAGGCTTTTGAAGTAGAAAGCTTACGTGAGCAGGTGGATTATTTAAAGGAAGAGTTCCAGGGCGATGGATGGAATTTGGTAGGAAATAGTGAAGGGATGAAGGCCGTTAAACACCTAGTAGAACGGGTTGCTCCCACACCAGCTACGGTGCTCATTCAAGGGGAATCGGGTACTGGGAAGGAATTAGTAGCCCACGCTATACATACTTTAAGTCCGCGTGTGAATGGGCCGTTCATTCGAGTCAATTGTGCCGCATTGACGGAGACCTTGCTAGAAAGCGAATTGTTCGGGCATGAAAAAGGAGCGTTTACAGGAGCACATGCTAGAAAGTCAGGTCGTTTCGAGTTGGCTGATGGAGGTACTCTTTTTCTTGATGAGATTGGTGAACTATCCTTTAACGTTCAAGCTAAGTTGTTGAGAGTTCTTCAAGAGAGGACATTTGAGCGGGTCGGCGGGGAAAAAACGATCAAGGTTGATGTGCGGATTATTGCTGCTACAAACCGGGACTTGCTGAAAGAGGCACAAGAAGGGCGTTTCAGAGAGGATTTATACTACCGACTGAGCGTCTTTCCGATCTCGATACCTCCCTTACGGGAACGTGGGGAGGATATCCCTAATCTTGCTGATTATTTCTTGAAGAAACTGTCAAACTATGGACCTAAAAAGAGTCTAAGTCAGGAAGTTCTAACTCGGCTTATGGCATATGATTGGCCGGGAAACGTCCGTGAATTGGAAAATGTGGTTGAACGAATGGTTATTATTTCTCAAGGAGCGGTAATTGGTTTAGATGGATTGTCAATCTTAAACAATCCTTCAAAAGTGGAGAAGGGGGCCTTACCCTTTGTGCTGCCTCCAGAGGGTGTTTCCCTCGAGGAACTAGAGAAATCTTTTCTTCAGCAGGCCATGGAACAAACGGGAGGGAACCAAAGCCAGGCGGCAAAAAAATTAGGGCTCTCTAGGCATGCTTTTTTATATCGTTTAGAGAAATATGGAATTGATCCTCACTGGGGGATTTAGGGGAAATTTATGTAATTTAATCTATTCTAGGATAATAACTGTAAGGTGGTAGGTTTCTTTGCTAAATTCAATGCATGAATCCCCAGCTGCAAAGCGTGCACGTACTCTCTTTGACCTCGTTTCAATCGGACTTGTTGTGGTGGGTTTGACGATAATTCACTATACGAATTATCATTATAATGTGGATTACCATATCCTCCTTCAATTCGCCTATTATCTCCCGGTGATTTATGCCGCTATGCGTTTTGGCCCTGCAGGAGGCATCCTATCTAGCTTTGTAATTACGTTACTTTTCATACCGCTCATGACGCATTTTCAGGAGACGTTGACACCAGCTGCTAAGTATACACAGTGGGTAGAAGTCGGCTTAATTAACGTCATTGGCTGGTTAACTGGCTTCTTAACGGAAGAGGAGCGGAAAGCAAAACGAAAATACCAGCTAGCACTTACCGTCCAAAAAGAATTAGTGGAGAAGTTAAAGAGAGAAGGGCGGGAACGTGAACGATTAGAGGGTGAGATCCGGCAAACTGAACGGGTAACCGCATTGGGGCATATGAGTGCCGGCTTAGCTCATGAAATACGCAATCCCTTGGGGATTATGAAAGTTAGCATCCAAATGCTACGCCAGGAAAAATGCGACGATGAAGTGGTTTCAGAGTATTGTCGGGTACTTCTGGAAGAATGTGAACGCTTAAATCGCTTAGTGAACGAGTTTCTGTCTTTTGCTCGGCCAAAAGAACTAGTACGTCAACGGATTACCTTGGGGAAACTCGTAGATGAGGGAGTTAGGTTGATTCAACCTGCCTTGCGGCAAAACCATATTGAGTTAGAACAAGCACGATGCCACGTCGATTTGCAAGAAGTTGAAGTAGACTCAGACCAGATGAAGCAAGTTATACTCAATATTTTGCTTAATGCCATAGATGCCCAGGGGCAAGGCGGCGTGATTTATCTAGAGGGAGTTCAAAGAGATGGTTTTTTAGGCTTCGCTGTTAGTGACCAAGGGCCAGGTATTTTGTCAGAGGCTATGCCCTACATCTATGACCCATTTTTTACGACAAAGGAAAATGGAACAGGCTTGGGGCTCTCTGTTGTACATCGAATTCTTGATCAGCATGGGGGGAAGATAACAATTGGAAATCGTATCGAGGGAGGGGTTTGCGTGGAAATACTGTTGCCCTATCCTAGGGGGGATAAGGGGATAGTAAACCGATCCCCTGTCCCACATTGAAAAAAGCAACCTGAAGGTTTATAGTGAAAGTTAGCTATTTAATTAAAGTCGCTGAATGGGTAAAACGGGTATGCTGAGTGAAAGATCCAAATAATCGTAAAGGAGAAAGTAATTTGGAGCAAAATACTTACTCATTAGAGACTAATAACTGGATTAATAAGGGGTGGGAAATACGCGTAACTAATTTTCCACCCGAGATATACTTTGATTTTCCGACCAAGACTGAAAGCGTAAGTTTGACTGGAACGGCTTGTTCTCTCAATTGTGCACATTGTGGTGGACATTATCTAAAAGGAATGACAGACATAGAAGGGTTAGAGTTAACCTCCCAGTTAACCCACGAGCTTTCGTTTTCCAGTGCCTTAATTAGCGGCGGATGTACAAAGGATGGTAAGGTGCCTTTTTGGAACCGCTTAGACCTTTTACATGAACTAAAACATAGGAAGGTACGAATGAATTTTCATGTAGGCCTAATTGATGAGAAGGAAATCCAGCTGCTAAAAGAGTTAGCAGATGTAGTTTCTTTTGATTTTGTAGGAGATGAAGATACTATCCGGGAGGTATACGGTCTAGAACACAAAGTAGAGGATTATATTCGAGTTTATCAGGATTTGCGCAAACATGTGAAGCTCATTCCCCATTTAACGCTTGGGTTAAGGGGCGGAATTTGGAGTGGAGAGGATAAGGCTTTGGATATTCTTGAGGATCTGGGCTTGGATGGGCTGGTGTTTAATGTGTTTATTCCAACGCCAGGAACTATTTACTCCCATCGAACCCCCCCAAATTTAGAAGAAGTCGTCCGTTTCATAGCTAAAGCAAGGGTGCGCTTTCCAAAAACTCCTCTAGCACTTGGCTGTATGCGTCCTAAAGGGAGTTATAGACAAAAGCTTGATGAGGCAGCGGTAGCGTCAGGAATTAATAGAATTGTAATTCCTACTCCTAAGGCCCGGCAGTTAGTAGAAGAAAAAAGATTAATCATCAAACGGGGAGAGGAATGTTGTGCTCTATGATTCGTTGTTCTGCAGGAACCGCTAAAGTATTAGGCTTAAATAACATAAAAGCGGATGAATTGCCAACCACTGCCTATCTAATGGTGGGAGAACATTGTAAGTTTAATTGCGCCTTTTGTGCTCAAGCCCGAGAGAGTAGGTCGAGGACTAACCTTCTCTCCAGGGTGGTTTGGCCAGAATTTCATGAACAGGAAGTTCTTAAGGGTTTGCAAATACCCGAAGCACAAAAGGTCATGCAGAGGGTCTGTTTTCAAGTTGTTCAAGATGGCAAGGCCCTAGAGGAAGCCAAAAGCTACGTTAGAAAAATTAAGAGCGATAACCCCGCTATGCCAATCTGTGTCTCTGCAGGTCCACGCAGCCTAGATGAGATTGAAGATTTACTAAAGCATGGTGTTGATCGCGTAAGTTTAGCACTTGATGCAGCTACCCCAGAGGTTTTTGCTCAGGCCAAAGATGGATCTTGGCAAAGTCGCTATGATTTACTCTTAGAAGCTGCAGGTAAATTTCCAGGGCATATTGGTACCCACCTTATCGTCGGGTTGGGGGAAACTGAAGAAGATATGGCTAGAATTATCCAAGACATGTATGATAAAGGAATCACAGTAGCTTTATTTGCATTTACTCCGGTAAAGGGGACTCGTATGGAGAATTCGGTTAAACCGGAATTAGAGCATTATCGTCGCATACAGGTTGCCCATTATCTAATCCGACGAAAATTCACTCGGGTAGATGAATTCGTATTTCTAAGGGGCAAGATTGTGAGTTTTTCCCTGCCTTTAGACCAACTTTGGGAGTATCTTTCCGATGGTGAGGCATTTCGGACTTCGGGTTGCTCAGGATGTAACCGTCCCTATTACAATGAATCTCCCAGGGAAGAATTCTATAACTACCCAAGATCCCTTACCCCGGAAGAAGTAAAAAGATGCTGGCAGGAACTCATTACTAACCTAGATAAGTAGCTGAGGTGAGAAAAATAAAAACCTGGAGATATTTGCCTTATACCGTTCTTACTGGCGCCGAAAACATGGCGATCGATGAGGCAATTATGGATATTATGAAAAAGAATAACCCTACAGAACCAGTTTTACGGTTTTATGGGTGGAAGCCGACTACTTTATCGTTGGGTTATGCTCAGAGTTACGCTAAAGAAGTGGATGCAGAGGCCTGCCGCCGAGCAAATATTGATGTAGTACGAAGGCCCACGGGTGGCAGGGCTGTATTACATCAGTATGAACTAACCTATAGTGTTATTGTCCCGGAATCTGAGGAACATGTTAAAGGAACAGTTATCGAATCCTATTTAAAAATAAGTCAAGGATTGTTAAAAGGGATTAATGCAGTTGGAGTACCAGCCGAATTAGTAGCCCATGCAAATTCCTCCCACACGGGAACAGCAGCCTGTTTTGACGCTCCTTCGTGGTACGAACTAGTGGTAGAGGGAAAGAAGCTTGTAGGAAGTGCCCAGATGCGCAGAGACGGAATGCTTTTGCAACATGGCTCAATTATCTTGCATTTTGATACGGAACTTCTATTTAGGCTCTTAAAGCTTCCAAACGAAGAAGTCCGTCAGCGTCTGATTAAGAGCTTTAAGGCCAAAGCTTGCGCCCTAGATGAAGTATGGATGCGGCCAGTGACGATTGATGAGTTAGAAAGAGAACTATGTTTAGGATTTGAAGAGATTATGGGTATAAAACTTGTACCTTCGGTTTTGACTGAGGAAGAGAAACTAAAGTCGGAACAGTTGGTCGAAAAATACAACTCACAGGAGTGGACAATGAAACGCTAAAGTGATGTACATTATTGACTGCACTGCTCAAGGGACAATAACCATTAGTGGTCCTGCTAATATTTCCGGTAAAGTGGTCAGTTAAAAAAAGACAAAGAGCAACAGCATTGGCTGTTGCTCTTTGTATAGTATTCTTCTTCTCTAGTATCTGCGTGCTCCAAGATAACGGGAGGAGTAAAAGCTATCATTTAGGCTAGATGTTTTAACACCGCTGCCAGGGTTACTGGCGTGAACAAAATTTCCACCACCGATATAAATCCCGACATGAGAAGCGCCTTTAGCATAGGTGGAAAAGAAGACTAAATCGCCTGATTGAAGGTTGTTTTTGCTTACTGCAGTACCCGAGGCGAATTGTGCATAAGATGTACGAGGAAGGGATATCCCTGAGCCCGAGTAGACATATTTAGTGAAACCCGAACAATCAAAACCATTTTTTGTTGTTCCACCAAACACATAGGACGTACCTTGCAAGCTAAGTGCCCGATTTATTAATGATGAAGAGCTGCCGCTGCTTCCACGCGAGACACCATAAGCTACAGTTACAGGCTGACTACTGGGCCCTTTAGCAACGACCTGATTGACAGGTGCTTTCACGATTTTTTCATCTAATACTTGTTTGGTAACATCAATACCATTCTTTTGTACATAGGAATAAGTAACTAATTTTGAGCCATTACTTCCTTGTTCAATGACTTTTGTTTGTCCAACTCTTAAACTCTTATCAGTTTTTGTGACGACATCATAGGGGATTGTTTCTGAACCTGAATATGTTCCCTCACTTACGACTGTAAGATAAGGAGTAGTTGAAACAAGTTTGATAATTTGGCCAGGCTGCAATTTGGTATCTTCGTTCGCTCCTGGATTTCCAGCCAATACTTCATCCGTTAACATGTCGTTTTTACGGGCTATAAGCCACCAAGAATCATTGGCCTGGACAGTATATTCCTTGGTTGCTATTTTACCGTTCATTAACATTTTGTAAGTGTCATCAAACTTTTTCATTTCTTCTGGTTTAACTTCTGTCACTTCGATACTAACCTCTTCGGCAAAATTAACGGAAGTCACCTTATTTTCATCACTTGGTTTTACATAATACTCTTCATAATCTTTAAGAACTTTCTCGGCATCTTCTTTGCTAGGTAAGAATGCTATAACTGACCCATTCACCTCTAACTTATAACCCTCAAGATAAAACTTTAATTTTTCTTGTAATGTATCTTCACTTAAAGTTGATTCATTATAGACGTCTGATTTAACCCTAACACGTTCATAGTCAATTTGGTCATGGGTCCTAGCAGTCAGTCCAAACGGCTCACCTTGTTGTTTCAGGATTGTTTCAACAAGAGTTTTCCCAGAATTGACATTTTGAACTAAACCAATTTGTTGACCGTTAATCATAACTGCAGCCGCAGAAGTGGTTGTCGACAGATAATAGGTAAGCCCACCAGTAAGCATAATTGTAATCGATAAGGTGCTGATTACCCGGGGTGATTTCCAGGAAATTTTTTGCTTATTGTGAAAGAAGTTATTAATATCCTTAACTCGGATTAACACGGTGTCTTTTAACCGCGACAGTACTGGAGACAAATGCATATTTTCTAACCTTTCTTAGCTTACGAGGTTAGTTGACGGATTCGGGCAACAAGGTGTAAGCCCTATGCGTATGGTACGCGATTCACCCCAAAAAAATATCCCCCGTTCTAGGTGGCCTAGATTCAGCTTTTATTATTATCAACGTTAGATATTCGACATAATATGCAAATGTCCTCTAAAATAAATGAATGAAATATATGGAATACGGAAGAATTCGAGTAGGCTCTACTCTAAACTTTAGGCATAGAAATAGGCAACGATAAAATGGTATAATCATCAAGAACTTCTATGGGCCTCATCCGTTATAACAAAAGCAGATAGCAAATTGAAAAAACGAAGAAATAATGACAATGTGAGATGAATGCTTAATGAATGCTCTACGAGCTAATTGCAAAGATTGTTTTGGTTTATGCTGTGTTGCTCTATACTTTTCCGCTTCGGAAGGTTTTCCGATTAATAAAGATGCAGGTCGGCCTTGCCTGAATCTTCAAACAGACTTCCGATGTTCTGTGCATAAAACCCTAGCGGAACAGGGCCTTAAAGGTTGCCTTGCATTTGACTGTTTTGGTGCGGGGCAAAAGGTTTCTCGAGTTAGTTTCGGAGGAAATGACTGGAGGAAGGTCCCGGAATCTGCAGGACCAATGTTCAAGGTATTTCTAATCATGCGACAACTTCATGAGTTACTATGGTATCTTACAGAAGCGCAGACGTTGCAACCAGCACGTTCTATCCATAATGTGCTCAGCTCCATGCTCGAGGAAACGGAACAGCTTACTTACCTTAGCCCGGACTCTCTCATAGATCTAAACGTTGCTGAACATAGGTCAAAAGTAAATACGCTGCTTCTAAAGACCAGTGAACTTGTCCGTGCCGAAGCTTATCGGGGGCAGAAGTCTCACTTGGGGAGTAGGAAGGCCTTCGGGCGAGGAGCTGACCTAGTTGGAGCTGACTTGAGAAAATTGAACTTAAGAGGAGCTAACTTGAGAGGGGCCCTTCTGATTGCTGCTGACCTTAGAGGAAATGACCTAAGTGGGACAGATTTTATCGGAGCTGATTTCCGAGATGCAGATTTGCGAGGAGCCGACCTTAGCAAGAGTATCTTTCTCACCCAAGCTCAACTTAACGTGGCGAAGGGGGATACTAGCACAAAGTTTCCCTCGACACTAAATCGACCAGCGCACTGGGCTTTACTATAAGTCGTTCTGGGATTTAACGAAAGATTGAGTTTAACGGACAGCCGTGGCAACACAATTTTATTTTAGCTCTCATCGGAAACGGTAAAACATTATTTGATCCTCAGGAGGAATATTTAGGAACCATGTTGAAGTGTTTTCTATCCCTTTTTTAAAGGCAGGTAGAAAATAATGGACATTTGTAATAAAGAAAAGGCGGATATTGTCATTATCGGTGCAGGCATTATTGGCTTAAGTATTGCTTATCACATTCTAAGGGTTGATCCTAAGCGATCGATAACTGTATTAGAAAAGGATAAGATCCTAGGCATGGGTTCCACGGGCAAATGCACTGGAGGTATCCGCTACCAATTTAGCAGTCCGTTGCTCAGACGCTTGAGCCTTCTCAGCAGGGACTTTTTCCTCAAGTTTGAGTCAACATTTGATACTCCAATTTGGTATTCGGAAAAGGGCAATTTAATGTTAGCAGCTAATGAAGTATTGTGGAATCAACTACAAATCACATCCTCACAAGCTAAGGTTGATGGCATTCCAATGAAGTTGTTGAACCAGGAAGAACTGTTAAACTATTACCCGTATCTTCACAAGGATAATTTCTTGGGGGGAACAGTGTGCCCATGGGATGCTTATGCGGACCCTTATGCTGTTTTAGCAGGTCTTTATGCGTCAATACGCCGTCATAAGGTTGACGTTCTTCTTGGCTGGGAAGCAACCAAAATCATCATTGAAGAAGATAAGGTTAAAGGCGTTGAAACCCCTCAGGGGACAATCTGGAGCCCAATCATTGTGAATGCTGCCGGCCCACATGCAGCTCAATTAGCGGCAATGGCAGATATCATTCTTCCAGTACAACCCTTCCGTCGTCAAATTTACGTCTGCAGCAACCCCAAGGATCTACAAAAAAATGCTCCTACAATTATTGATTTAGCCTCTGGTTTTTATTTGCATCAGGAAGCCAGCGGTAAGACGGTATTGCTGGGAGGAACAGATCAAGATACTTGGCCTGGTTTTGAAGAAGTAGTTGATAAGTCTGTGGTCGAAGAGTTTTTTCTAGCGGCGATGGAGATCATTCCTTCCGCCATGGATATAAAATGGTTGCGTACGTATACTGGAATTTGCGAACAAACACCGGATTTCCATCCGGTGATGGGAGAGGCACCAGGGTTAAAGGGATTGTTTTTGGCCAATGGATTCAGCGGAAATGGCTTCATGCATGCTCCAGCTGTAGGGAGAATCTTATCCGATTTAATTTTAAAAGGCGGAACTAAGTTGATCGATGTGAGTTTATTAACTCCTGATCGATTTGCGAAAGGTACCCACTAAGTCCATACTAGTACCATACAACTTTGCAAATGGAATGAAGTACAACTACTGATAAATTGCATCACGCTTATCTTATGAAACAAACCATTGTAAGGAGAAGGATAGTTGAGAAATAGTTTTATTAATGCTGTTGAAATTTCAAAAGGAATATGTCAATCAAAGTTGGCCAATGGAGATACAGCTGTTGATTGCACTATGGGAAATGGCAATGATACAGCATTTTTATGCAGCTTGGTTGGAGAGAAAGGGAAAGTTTATGCTTTTGATATTCAAGAAGAAGCAGTTATTAGTACTCGCAAAAGGCTTAAGGAATTAAATATTCTTGAAAGATCAGAATTAATCCTTGATGGCCATGAAACTATTGATAAATACATAAAAGAAACGGTCAAATTAGTGATCTTTAATCTCGGCTATCTACCCAAGGGAAATCATAGCATTACAACAAAAAAAGAAACTACCCTTGTAGCCCTTCAAAAATGTTTATGTTTACTAGAGCCCAATGGTATTATCTTGATCATCATCTATCCAGGTCATGAGAACGGTAAACTTGAAAAAGAAGCCTTAGAAAGTTACACAGCTTCTTTAAGTCAAAAGGATTATAATGTTGTTAAGATAAGCTTTCAGAACCAGATTAATTTTCCCCCTGAACTGATTTGTATCGAAAAAGTCTGTCCTAAATGATTTTAAGCCTATAATGACAAGTTACAGATAAACAACCAAGGATTGAATTAGATTAATCTTTGGTTGTTTAATATTATCTTGAGGGGAGAAAGATGCTTCTATTAGCGGATAACTCGGTAGTGATTTTCTTCGAGTAGCTTCTTGAGTGCTTGTACCTGAGCTTCATCGATAGTCTCTAACTCGAGTTCTACCTTTGCGTAACTGAGTGGAATATCTAAGGTTTCCCGACGATGTGCTACAGCGAGGACATTGGCTCCTCTACTAGCAATCAAATGCAATAGTTGAGCTAAAGCCCCAGGTCGATCACGCAGAACCGTAGTAAGAAAACACTTGCGACCATTTTTTACAAGTCCTTTGTCGATGGTGCGGGCTAGGATGTTAACGTCAACGTTTCCACCGCTCAATACTGCAACCATTTTACGATTTTTGTAATAAGATAGAGTATGAAGGATCGCAGCAGCTGCAGCAGCCCCCGCACCTTCTGCGACGACTTTAGCGCTTTCTAAGAATAATAGCATAGTACTGGCAATTTCATCTTCGTCGACGGTCACAATTTCATCAACATATCGTTTTACAAGCTCAAATGTCAGGTCGCCAGGTGTTTTTACCGCTATTCCATCGGCAATGCTCGGGATTCCATTGATCGTCATTACTTGTTTATGGGCAATCGATTCCTGCATTGAGGGATTGTTTTTACTCTGGACACCTATTATCTTCACAGCGGGATGTAAAGACTTCAATGCCAAGGCGACACCTGAGATCAATCCGCCTCCCCCAATTGGGAGGACTATAACTTCCACATCAGGAAGATCTTCAAGGATCTCTAAGGCAATGGTTCCCTGACCTGCAATGACGAGTGGATCATCGAAGGGATGAATAAACGTCGCCTGGGTTTCAGATTGTATGCGACGGGCCTCATTGTAAGCCTCGTCATAGACTTCCCCGTAAAGAATGACGTCTGCGCCATACCTCCGGGTAGCCGTCACCTTAGAAAGGGGAGCGTGCTTAGGCATGACGATGGTTGATTTGATGCCATAAATTGCTGCAGCCACAGCGACACCTTGAGCATGGTTACCGGCAGATGATGCAATTACACCAGATTGTTTTTCTTTTTCAGATAAATGGGCAATTTTATTATACGCTCCTCTAAGTTTAAAAGAGCCCGTACGTTGAAGGTTCTCCATCTTTACGTAAACCTGATTACCACTCAGATCGCTCAAGCTAGGGTTGTGGACCAAGGCCGTTTTATAGGATATTCCCTGGAGTGTAGCTTTCGCCTTAATAATGTCATCAATAGAAATATCCATCAATTTGACTTCCTTCCTAAATAAAATACTTCTTTTGACTATTATTTATCCGCTAAAATGTAGTTTGTTCATCTTAGATACGATCTATGAGAAAAAACATGGTTCCCGATAATTAAGATTACACTGATGTTACTAGTGATACATGCAGGATAACTCCGGATAACTACCTTGGATATGGATTAAAATAACAATTGACATCGGAATGTAAAAGAGGTATGCTAACTGAGCGTCAAAAACGGGGTAGCTTAGTCAAAGGAATCATTGAGCTATTGACGACGAGGTTTGGAAATGTTAATATATGAGTCCGGCCTAAACAGCCAGTGAATCACGAAAACGAAAAATGCAAGGAGTTACTACTTCGAGCTAGTTGAAAAAAAGTATTGACAACGCAGGTTAAAAATGCTAAGATGTGATTCCGGCCCAAACGGGTCGAGAAAATAATGGTCTTTGAAAACTAGACAACAAGGACAGCCAATGAGAGAAACTCGC
>DOPM01000044.1 GCA_003513495.1 Desulfosporosinus sp. | reverse complement strand
CTTGGTAAAGAAATCCCGTTTTGGGCAAAGACATACTGTACATAACCTGAACAGTCAAAACCTGTCCCAGGAGATGTCCCACCCCATAAATATGAAACACCGATATACTTTTTACCAGTTGCGATAATAGCATTTGCTTTCTCTTGTCGGGATTGGGTATTACTCTTTTGACTTACTTTGGTTGCATAAAGAGAGTTAAGTTGGTTACCAGTAATGGGACCTACGATTCGGTCTGCACTCAAGGATTGAGCAGATTGGAATACTTTTACTGCTGTCTGAGTATTTGATCCAAAGATTCCATCGACTATGCCGACGTCATAACCTAGATAGTTAAGTTCAGTTTGTAGTTGAACAACATCTGAACCAGTTGTTCCTACCTTTAACAAGGTATCCCCCACTGCAGCCTGAACTGTTTGGGCTGGTGCTAACATTAGAAAAACACCAAGGATAGCTAAGCTGATTAGTTTTTTCATGTGACATCTCCTTTCTTTTATTCAAGTTGTCACCTGTTTGATCAAGATAGCATATCTTTTTGAACTTACTATGAAAAACTTATGAATTTCTTGTGAATAATGGATTAATCGAACCAGTTACTTGTCTTTGATCATCGAGGAAGCGAGTTCACTATTGATAAAATAAAAGTGGCTGAGGATCTATTCCTTAGCCACTTTATCTCTATAGAAATCTAGATGGTGAATTCAGTCTCTCTTTTCCGACTTTGCTTTGTATTGTGAACGTACTTGAACTCAGTCTACATAATCGACTATATATTTAGAGATAATATGTAAGGATCAATGGCATATAAGAGTTGCGGTTGCAGGTTACTGATAAGTGGTAGAAAGAGAGAGGCATTGACTAAAGGGGTAATCCTACATACCGCAAAAGGAGGGTAATGGATAATGTACAAAGGAGGAAAAATAATTGCGTCGCTTGTTGTCTTTGTTGCTTTAATGAGCTTACCGTTCTTCTATAATATAGGGAAATCTAACAAGGGACCTGTAATAAATCTGAATACTCCAGCTATCCAGCAATTAGCGGTTAAGCAATGTGTCGAGCCTGTAGAATGGATGAGGCCCAATCATATGAAACTTCTGAGCCAATGGAGAGAGGAAGCCGTGCGCAATGGCAAAACGGTATATATTAATAGTCAAGGAAAGTCATTCGAAAATAGTCTTCAAACGTGCGTGAACTGTCATTTTGATCCGGCTTCAAAAGAGTCTGACCAATTCTGTGTTTCATGCCATACACATACAGCCGTAAATCCGAACTGTTGGAGTTGCCATATTTGGCCAAAGCAGGCCGCGAAATGAGTCTAAACAGAAGACGGTTTTTAAAAAAAGCTGGTATGGTCACCGCTTTAGGACTGGGAGGAACCTTTGTTATTACCGGACTCCGCGGGAAAGTGGAGGCTTCCGAATATGAAACACCTCGACAAGGTCTGGTAGCGAAACGTTGGGCTATGGTTGTAGATATGAGGAAATTTAAAACCAAAGAAGACTATAATCGAGTTATTGAGGCGTGTCATAGTGTCCATAACGTTCCATCCCTAGGTAATCCTAAAGAGGAGATCAAATGGATATGGAATGAGGATTATGAACATGCATTTCCTAGCCAGAATAACAGATATATGAAAGAAAGTGTCAAAAACTATCCCTTTATAATTTTGTGTAATCATTGTGAGAATCCTCCTTGCGTTAAGGCATGCCCCACTGAGGCTACTTTTCAGAGACCCGATGGAATTGTTGACATGGACATGCATCGTTGTATTGGATGTAGATTTTGCATGGCAGCCTGTCCTTACGGAGCGAGAAGCTTTAATTATAGGGATCCAAGGCCTTTTATCAAGGAGATAAATCCAGACTTTCCCACACGAACACAGGGGGTCGTGGAAAAATGTAATTTCTGCGTGGAGCGCTTGGAAAAAGGTCTAATGCCAGCGTGTGTGGAGAAGTCCAAGGGAGGGTTAATTTTCGGAGACTTAGATGACCCCAAATCAGAGGTGCAAAAAATTGTTAGTTCGCAATACACGATTCGGCGTAAACCTGAGCTGGGTACCCAACCGAGCGTCTACTACCTAGTAGGGGGTGGGGAGCTTGTTTGAAAGAGCTTTGAAAGGTAGTCGACGATACTGGACATGGGTTTTTTTCTTACTAGTTATAATTGCGGTAGGTTTCTACTCTTACCTTAAGCAATATAGCTATGGCTTAGGAGTAACGGGCATGAGTAGGGATGTTTCGTGGGGTTTGTACATCGCCCAGTTTACGTTTCTCGTGGGTGTCGCTGCTTCTGCTGTTATGCTTGTCTTGCCTTATTATCTTCATGACTTTAAGAAATTTGGTAAGATGGTCATCCTCGGTGAATTTTTAGCGATCTCCTCTGTGATCATGAGTATGCTATTTATTATTGTCGATTTGGGTCAACCACTGCGAGTCTTGAATGTCATTTTGTATCCAAGCCCCCATTCCATGATGTTTTGGGATATGTTGGTCTTATTTGGATATCTCGTGCTCAACATTGTGATTGGGTGGACGACACTTGGCGCTGAAAGCAAAGGAAGTCCAACTCCGGCGTGGGTAAAACCGATCATTTACCTTTCCATCCCTTGGGCAGTCAGTATTCATACGGTGACAGCGTTCTTATACGCTGGTCTACCGGGCAGGCATCTTTGGTTATCCGCGATTATGGCAGCACGATTTCTGGC
>DOPM01000017.1 GCA_003513495.1 Desulfosporosinus sp. | reverse complement strand
TGTAACTGGTAAAATAAAAGGGAGAGATTTTGGCAAACAAAAACGGATAATAATTTCCAATATACTACAATAACAATACCCTTCTGGTAGAATTAGTTAGTGACATCAGAGGGGGAATGAAATTGAAGGAGTGGAGTATGTTTGCTGAAATCCAAGGATACAAATCCAAAGGACTGAATAAATCACAGGTAGCAAGGAGGCTGAAGATCGACTATAAAACAGTACTTAAATATTGGGATATGATGCCAGATGAATTTGCATGCCTAAGACAAAGAACAGAATCTAGAGAAAGGAGGGTGGACAGATATAAGGATGAAGTCTTAGCATGGATTAGAGAACATAGGGATTTATCAAGTGCTCAAATATATGATTGGCTAGAGGAAAAATATCAGGTGCTGGACTTTAAAGATAGAACCTTACGACTATATGTCAATCACTTAAGGGAAGAACATAACCTCCCTAAAGTAGTTTCAGCAAGGCAATTTGAGGAGGTGGATGAGCTTCCTATGGGATATCAAGGACAGGTTGACCTGGGACAAATATGGCTAGAAAAACCTGACAAAACAAGAATCAAAGTATATTGCTTTGGTATGGTTTTATCCCATTCCAGACATAAATACATCTATTGGATAGACAAGCCCTTTACTACCCAGACCTTCATTGAGGCCCATAATAAAGCCTTTGAATATTTTGGAGGGATGCCAAAGGAAGTTGTTTATGACCAGGACAGAGTCCTAGTGGTATCAGAGAATCATGGAGATATCATATACACAGAAGGATTTCAAAATTATATTAATTTCCTTAAGTTTAAAGTGTACCTTTGTAGAGGTTACGATCCACAGAGTAAAGGGAAAATCGAAGCCGTAGTAAAGTATGCCAAGAATAATTTTGCAAAGAATAGAACCTTTGTAGATATTGATTCATTTAATGATGATTCACTGAAATGGTTAGAAAGAAGAGGTAATAAAAAGGTTCATGAAACAACAAAAAAGGTACCGGCAGAAGTGTTTGCCCTGGAAAAGGAACACTTAAAACCAATACCCACTCTGTTTGTAAATAACACTAATACAAATAGTTTAACCTATCTTGTTAGAAAAAACAATACAGTTTTTTACAAGCAAAATAGATACCAAGTCCCTCCGGGAACCTATTCTCCGGGGAAAGAGGTTACCTTAATTATCAAGAAAGATACCATGGAGATCAAAATTCAAGATACAGAGCAACTAATTGTTAAGCATAAAATCAGTCAGGATAAAGGAAAATTAGTAAATATAGAGCACCATGATAGAAATGAGAGTAAAAACTCTACAAGTCATGAAATCTACAATAAAGTGATGAAAAGTTTAGATCATACTCAAAAGGCTAAGGAATTTGTTGATGTATTAAAAACAGAGAAGCCAAGACACTTTAAAGATCAATTTACTCTAATAATGAATACAGTAAAAAACCAAGATAAATTAATTGTTCAAAGGGCTTTAAGCTACTGTATTGAAAGAAAACTGTTTAGCGCGGGGCTCTTGAAGGATGCCATAGAGTACTTAAAACTTGAAGAAAATAGACAACTAAATAAAAAGTATTCTAAAGCTGACATAACCGCTCCTTCAAAGTATCAGGATTTAAAACCTCAAATACGAGATATTAGAGAGTACATGAGCGCTTTGAAGGGGGATGAGAGAAAATGGAAAAATTAGAATTAATAAAGGATCACGCTAAAAAACTCAAATTGAACTACTTAAATACCAATGCAGATTCCATAGTTGAAAATGCTGACATAAACAACATTTCCTATCAAAATCTTTTGCTGTCAATATTAGAAAACGAGGTCGATCTTAGAGAGAAAAAGGCCCAGGAACGCAGAGTTAAGGCTGCAGGTTTTCCGGTACTTAAGACAATAGAAGAATTCGATCTAGCCTTTCAAAGATCGATTACCCAAAGACAAATTAATAGTCTTATTGAGATGGACTGGATAGATAGAATGTATAACCTAATACTTTTAGGCCCTCCGGGGGTAGGCAAAAGCCACTTGAGCATTGCGTTAGGGTACAAGGCTGTAGAGATGGGCTACAAGGTTAGCTTCACAACCATGGATAATCTGATGCACTGCTTAAAGACACAGGAGATATCAAGGAAAAGCAAAGGAAAAATCAATAATATCTTATCTTCTAGCCTTCTTATCATTGATGAGCTGGGTTACCTGCCAATATCAAGAGAAGAAGCAAATCTATTTTTCCAATTAATATCAGCCCTTCATGAACAAACATCGTTAATTATTACCTCTAACAAGGGGCTTGAAGATTGGACAGAATTATTGGGGGATCCGGCTTTAACCACGGCAGTGTTAGATAGAATCACTTACAGATGTGAGCTATTTAATATGACAGGTAAGAGCTATAGATTAGAACATCGAGAATCATTGTTTTAATAGATGAAGGAGGCGATTGTAATTATGTTGTTGAGAGAGAAAGATTTAGAAAAGTATTTGTTCAGCAGAAGGATAACTATCTCTGATGACTTAAAGCAGCAATTATTAAATGAGTATGAAACTCCTGTAGAAGATGACGAAGGCCACATTCGCGAGTATACTGAACAAGATATTTATGAGCAAATAAGAAAAAGCATAAGAGATAAAAGCTAATATTCATTTAATCAAGGATAGTAATTATAAGATAAATTACAAAAAGCAGTGCATGGAGAGATTTGGAAATTTATATGGAAAACTATTTGCCAAAATTTCTCCAAAAACACTTGCCAGTTACA
>DOPM01000024.1:8010-13954 GCA_003513495.1 Desulfosporosinus sp. | reverse complement strand
CCTGCTGACCGTAAAGCCTCTGCCACACTTAGGTAGGCATCAGGGAGTTCCACGTATTTGCCAACAATCGCAATCTCGATTTCCCTCGTCGGAGATTTAATTCTCTCCACCATTACCTTCCACTCGGCCATATCTGCCGGAGGGGCTTCTAGACCTGCGCAGCGTAGGACAATATCGTCAAGTCCTTCTGCTTGGAGTTTAAGGGGGACTTCATAAATAGTCGATGCATCCAAACATTGAACAACCGCTTCTAAGTCTACATCACATAGTAAAGCTAACTTTTCCTTCATGTCCTTGGAGAGGGCTTTCTCTGTACGACAAACGATAATCGATGGTTGAATACCGATTCCCCGTAATTCCTTAACCGAATGCTGTGTCGGTTTTGTTTTTAATTCACCAGACATCGCTAAATAAGGGACTAGGGTTACATGAATNNTCCCCAACCGTTCCACCGATCTCGGTGATCACGAAGTCTGGATGGCTTTCTCGCGCTACACGGTAGATCCGCTCTTTAATCTCATTCGTAATATGAGGTATGACTTGAACAGTCCCGCCTAGATAATCACCCTTACGTTCCTTTCGGATGACCGACCAGTAGACCTTACCGGTGGTAACATTGCTGTTTTTTGAAACTGGAACATCAATAAAGCGCTCATAGTGACCCAAATCTAGATCTGTTTCCGCTCCATCATCCGTAACAAACACTTCACCGTGTTGATATGGGCTCATTGTTCCAGGGTCAATATTAATATAGGGATCAAATTTTTGTATTGCCACTTTGAAACCCCTATTTTTAAGAAGGCAACCCAGGGATGCCGCTGTAATTCCCTTTCCTAGGGAAGACACAACGCCGCCCGTTACGAAAATAAATTTTGTCATGCGCTTTACCATTTCCTTTCAGACCTTTAAATGTAAACAGAGTTCCTCTATTTCTCAAGCAGTAGACTATCTTACAAGACTATCTTCTGCAACAAAACACATAAATAAAGCTAGTCCGAGAACCGCACTAGCTTTTATTTTTCCTGTCAGAAAGACTATGTTTTGTGTATAGGTACAACTCGGGCAACGATTCAATAGGTGTCTCGCTATTTTTCTTTATCTCACTGTTCTATTTTAGCTAGACTTGTAAAGGATGTCAAGGTAAACGCATTCAAACGGCTAGCTCAATATTATCCCAATCTTAATTCCTAGACTCTTCTGTACTTGGCTTTAGCGCTCTCGTAATAATTATTCCCCTGACTATCAACGATAACGACAACTGGGAAATCTTTAATTTCAATACGATTGATAGCATCGTGCCCTAATTCCGGGTAGGCAATGACTTCTGCAGAGATTATTTTTTTAGCAATTAAGGCACCTATTCCACCAATTGCCCCAAAGAATACCGCACCATGTTCCTTAAATCCATCAACTATGCCTTGAGAACATAGTCCCTTACCAATAATTCCGGTAATTCCCAGTTCAAGCAACTTTAATGAATACTCATCTATCCAACCATTAGCTTGCGGACCAGCAGATCCAATAATCTGCCCTGGTTTTGTAGGGGAGGGGTTTACAAAATAAAATAGCTGGTCACACAAATCAAACTCAAGGCGGTCACCCCGTGTTAACGTTTCCACAATTTTACGCTGAGCTACATCCATCCCAGTATACACAGTACCACTGAGAAGAACGTTATCACCCGCTTTAAGAAAACTGACTTTATCACGGCTTAATGGAACTTCAATCCGAATTACATCCATCATTTGTAAACCTCCTAAACATAAAGATCCTACTCTAAGAAGAACTTGACAAATTAGGCGGCGTCTTTTAATTGTATAAATACTCTAAAAATTCTGATTTTTTATTAGCCATTTAAGCATTTGATAAATAAGATTTAACCATCTCATTCTTATATACCTCACCTTTTTGGATAGGTTTTTTCCTCCAAAAAAGGTGAGCATTCTAAATTTGAGTTTTAGTTGCACTCTTTATTTACCCTTATATTTGGGAGGTCTTTTTTCTGCAAACGCTACACGTCCTTCAATCCTATCTTCGGAATCACGCAATATGCCCCAAAGCAATCCTTCCAGTTGAGAACCTTGTTTGACTGGTAAATCTCCTCCGATTACCACAGCTTGTTTTGCAGCTTTAACTGATAAAGGAGCATTAGACGCAATCTTTTCAGCTATGGCTTTAGCAGTCTCCATTAACTTATCTGCAGGAACAACGTCACTGATCAGACCAATCCGGTACGCTTCTTGAGCATCAATCCTATCTCCCGTTAGCAGCATTCTCATGGCAACTGCCTTCGGAATAGCCCTTATCAGTCTCTGGGTACCTCCTAATCCCGATAAACTACCTACCTTAACCTCCGACAAACCAAAGGAGGCCTTCTCAGATGCAATGCGAATATCACAAGCCAGGGCCATTTCCAAACCCCCACCGATTGCATAACCGTTAATCGCGCAAATGATTGGCTTCCACATTTCCATAGGAGCCAGTAAATTATCCTCGTCAAAATAAGTTGAAGCAAAACTGGTTTGCGGTGGCATACTCTTTTTTAGATCCGATCCAGTACAGAATGCCTTCTCACCTGCCCCCGTCAAAACTAAAACGCGAATATCCAAATCAGCTTTTGCCATCCTTAAAATTTCATGAAGTTCCTTCCATGATTCAGGGTCTAAGGCATTTAATTGTTCTGGCCTGTTTAATGTAATATAAGCAACATGTCCTTCTTTGTTAAAAAGCACACCCATTTTCTTCATACCCCTTTCAATTTGGCAAGTATATTATCTAAATGCATCGTAGGGTTTACCGTCTTTGAGGATTTCCCTAGCCAGTAGCCACCTATGGATTTCCGAGGGGCCCTCAACAATTCGGAAGACGCGAACTAAGCGATAAATATATTCGATTGGCATTTCTTTGGAAAGCCCCAGGCCACCGTGGACCTGAATAGCGCGGTCAGCAATTTTGGAAAGCATTTCTGTACAATACACCTTCAACATTGCCGCTTCTTTGCGCATATCCTTATGACCCTGATCAACTTTCCAAGCGGCATGATACACCATTAAACGGGCAGCGTGCAGTTCCATCGTTGAATTTGATATCCACCACTGAACTGCCTGCCGATCTGCTAAAGGTTTACCAAAGGTCGTTCTAATATTTGCTTGCTCAATCATCAGCTGAATGAGACGATCTGCATAACCTAAGCACCGAGCAGCAAGCTCCATTCTCCTTACTCCAAAACGGTTTTGTAACGGAATAAATGCATTCCCTACCTCACCCAAGACCTGGCCTGGGTCTAACTCGACGTCTTCGAGAACGAGTTCGTAGGCTAACATATCGCCAACAGTATTAACATTGCGGACGATCTGCAATCCCGGAGTTCCTTTATCCACTAAAAATGCCGTAAATCCGCCTTTTTTGCGTTTTTCTCTATCCGATAAGGCAATCACGATAAAAAAATCGACTTTTGGTGCAAAACTGATAAATGCCTTAGTTCCGTTTAGAATCCACTTGCCATTTTTAAAATCAGCCCGGGTTTCAATAGCAGATGCGTCTGATCCGGCATTGGGCTCCGTCATGGCCAAAGCAGAACGCTTTTTTCCCGTGGCATAAGGCGTCAGGTATCGATCGTATTGTTCCTTAGTGCAGCACTCTTTTAAGAAATTAAGGTTTGGAGCATCTGGGGGTAACGTAAATTGAACAATTGATCGATTCATTTCTTCTACAACAATAACTTTGGCCAATGCGCCCAGATCTTGTCCGCCAAATTCTTCGGGAACCTCAATCCCCCATAAGCCTAATTCCTCAGTTCTCTTCATTAATTGCATTTCTACTTCCGGTGCTAAGGATGGAGCATCACTGGTGCCCCTTGCTGACTCACGGTCAATGACATCTTGTTCTAAAGGAAACAATTCATTTTCGGTAAATTTTCGCACCATTTTTTTTAATGCTACATATTCATCCGATATTCTAAAATCCATTAAGTTGTCCTCCCCGTTTAGGCTATTATCCAATGACTTTTTCTTCCCTTAACTTCACAATCTCCGCCTCGCTTAACCCCAAGACTTCCTTCAACACCCTATCCGTATGCTCCCCCAATAGTGGGGCAGGCGAATATAATTGCGCGGGAGTTTTGGATAGATGAGCTGGCGAAACATTATAGACATGTCTGCGCATTTCCTGATGGTTTAGGTAAGCCCAAAAACCTCTCTCATTAAGCTGCGGGTCTTCCAACAAATCCTTAGAATTTTGCAGAACTCCGGCTCTAACCCCAGCTTGGGCCAGTCGATCCATTAGTTGATATGCTTCATGTTGATTGGTCCACGTTTCAATCATCTCGTCAAGCTCATCTTGATTTTCCAAACGACTTGCCGCAGAAGAAAACTTTTCGCTATTAGACCATTCAGAGTTTCCCATTACGTTTAATAAAGCTGCCCATTCCGATTGATTGAAAACAGCAATCGCAATCCACCTTCTGTCGCCTTTAGTGGCATAGACCCCATGAGGCGCTACGTTTAGGTCACGGTTGCCCCGTCGCTCTAGTACCTTACCATTTGCCGCATAATTCATAACTGAGGTAGGTAATACAGCCAAAGCTGCCTCAGTTTGAGAAACATCGATCAACTGGCCTTGGCCTGTTTTCCGCCGGTGCAAAAGAGCTACCGCAATAGCAAAAGCAGTATGCACAGGATTCGGCACATGGTCAGGATAGTTCGTTCCCATCCCAAAGGGTACCTTATCTGGATAACCAGTAAGATAATGTATCCCCACCAACGCATTCATGGTTATCCCAAAACCCATATAGTTCTTGTGGGGACCCGTTGAACCCTGAGTAGGCATTGTGACATAAATGATATCAGGCTTAATCTCATTTACCTCTTCGTAGCCCAGGTTCCATTTTTCCATGACCCCCATAGTAAAATTGTTAATGACAATATCGCTTTCTTTGATCAGTTTAACGACTAGATCCCTAGCTTGTGGGTTTTTCATATTAATATCTATACTTCTTTTATTAGGATTACGATTACTAAAATAACCACTCCGCTCGATGCCAGCAATGCCGTCTTTATACGGCCCGATTAGACGAAGGAGATCCAATCTCGACTTACTTTCCAGGCGGATAACATCTGCTCCATATTCCGATAATAGGCGGGTTGTGGACGGACCAGCGCCTACCCAGGAAAAATCGCAAACTCTTACCCCTTCTAAAGGTCGCTTATTTGGCATAGCTGATACCCCTTTTCACAAAGGATTTCATATCGTCTGTCGAGTAACCCAAGTTCCTTAACACTTCGGCGGTGTGTTGCCCGAAAGCAGGGGCTCCACACTTTAACTCCCAAGGTATCTTCTCTAATTCGTAAGGACATCCTGGATAGGTGATTGTACCGTTCACTGACTCCGAGTACCTCTCTTTGAAATACTTTCTATAATTAAGTTGAGGGTTTTCTAAAACGTCTTTTGCTGTGTTAACTGGATAAATCACAACTTTTCGCTTTTGGCTTTCTTGATAAAGATCTTGTTTGGTATACTTTGCAGAGAATTTCTCAAAGATTATTTTGAATGTTTCCATGGATTCTTCTCTTTTTCGATAGTCACTTATTGCCCATTCTTCGCCTCGTAAAACTTCAGCATCGGGTATCTTTTCTTCAATCATCCAATCCACTAAGGGGTACCATAAATGAGCATTGCTTCCCATAGCAGCTACAATATAGACATAGCCATCTTGACATTTATAGGTTCCATTACCTGCTTCTATCAAGCCCAGTCCACGGCGAATCCGTCCTTCCAAATCATAAGTTTGAATCGCGTTCTCTTGTGCCGTGGCAACGCTCTCATGTATGGACACATCAATATATTGCCCTTCTAAGGTCAGATCGGCATTAATTAAGGCCACCATACTTCCATAGGCAGCATACAAATCCGCCTGAAAAAAGGACTGTTTATCGGGAACTTGAGC
>DOPM01000024.1:0-7946 GCA_003513495.1 Desulfosporosinus sp. | reverse complement strand
TCCGGGAGGAAAGCTTTCAATTAGCAAATCGGTTGTTTTGATTAGCTTAAGAAAAACCTCTTTCCCTTCTGGAGATGTTATATCTAATACAATTCCTTTTTTATTTGTGTTTAGATATTGATATCTAAGACTATTTTCAATTCCAGGGGTTTCATTAAAAAAGGGCTTTTCTAACCGGGTAGGATCTCCCTCCATAGCCTCAATACGAATTAGGTCAGCCCCCAGATCCGCAAAGAGCTTGCCCGTATAAGCACCTAATTCACCAGCAAGTTCGACGATCCTCATGTTACTAAAAACGGTCCCCTCCGCTGTTTTATTCTGCACTAGTCCCCCCCCTTTCGAATATCTACCCACTTAGCCGATATTAGCAAACAGACTTTTACCACCGCAAACAAAAATAGTCTGTCCTGTAACATAGTTCGCATCATCTGAAGCAAAGTACGCTACTGCATGGGCTATATCCGTTGGAGAACCAATTTTGCCTGTGGGTTGCGCCTTTAACAACCGCTGCTTTACATCATCTGGGAGGGTCTCCCACAAGGGCGTTTCGATTAAACCCGGAGCAATACAGTTCACCGTGATCCCTCTCTTACCAAGCTCCAAAGCCAAGGTCCTGGTCAAACTTACAACTCCCCCTTTGGAAGCAGAATAGTTTGCCTGACCCGGCCCGCCTAACCAAGCACGGGAGGAAATATTAACGATCCGACCAAAGCTTTGCTCACGCATGTATTCTGAAGCAATTTTGCAAGTCAGAAATTGTCCCTTGAGATTTACGGCAATGACCGAATCCCAATCTTCCACAGTCATTTTCCTAAGCGCCCTATCTTTGGCAATCCCAGCGTTATTGACCAATATATCAATTTTTCCAAACCGACTTACGATAGCCTTGAACATGTTTTCCACTTCATCGAGCTTCGTTATGTCAGCGACTATGCCCACCGCTTCCCCGCCATTATCGTTAATTTCTTGAACCACCCGATCTACTTTTGCCTGGTCAACGTCGTTAATAACAACTTTAACCCCTAATTCGCTTAGTTTTTTGGCTACACCCTCACCGATTCCGCCGCCTGAACCCGTAATCATAGCCACACGTTTATCAAAATGCATGCTGCCACCCCCCTCTTTACATAACTGAAAGTGAACTGTAAATGCTTTTGCCACCGCAAATATAGATGACCTGGCCAGTGATATAGCTCGCGTCGTCATCTGCGAAAAACTCCGCTCCTAAGGCAATGTCTTCCGGCTTTCCTATCTTTCCAGTTGGCTGCATCTTCATTAATCTCTCAATGGCATCTTCAGGAAGAGTTCTAAAGAGAGGAGTTTCAATAATTCCTGGGGCAATACAATTGACAGTGATCTGATTCTTGGCCAACTCCAGGGCCAAGGTTCTAGTCAAACTTACCACTCCACCTTTAGAAGCGGAGTAACAGGTCTGCCCAACTCCACCCAACCAAGCGCGAGAAGAGATATTAATGATCCGACCATAGTTTTGCGCTTTCATGGAGGCAGCTGCTGCCTGACAGCATAAGAATTGTCCTTTGAGGTTAATATTGATAATCCTGTCCCAGTCCTCTTCAGCTATTCCGACTATTCCCTTAGGTTTATCAATGCCTGCATTATTGATCAAAATATCAATACGACCGAAAGTATCCATTGCGGCTTTGAACATTTCCGTAACCTGTGGTTTCTTGGAAACATCTGAACAGATCGCTAAGGCGCGGTTACCACTCTTCGTAATTTCATCCGCAACCCGGTTTGCTTGTTCAGAACTAACATCATTAACAATTACCGCGGCCCCATGTTGTGCAAAGGTCTTCGCGACTACCTCACCGATCCCACTTCCCGCGCCGGTGATTAGGGCAACCCTATCCTTAATCGACATAAGAAGTTCTCCTTTCGCCTACTGATAGTTTTCTAAACTGTAAAGATGTGTACACCGCAGGCAGCGTTATCCATTCCAGATACCCCGCCCCCAGTAATATGGATCATAGCCGTTTTTGCTCCTGGAATCTGCCGATCTCCAGCCTGCCCTCGCAACTGCCATACTGCTTCAACTGTCTGAGCAACCCCTGTAGCTCCTAGAGGATGTCCCATGCATAGTAAACCTCCCCTGACACTGAAAACATGTTTGCCCCCTAATTCAGCTGCACCACTTCGTATAAAGGAAGCAGCTTCACCCTTTTCACAGAAACCTAACGTTTCGTAGTAGAGAAATTCAGCAATCGTAAACGCATCATGACACTCTACCATATTGATATCTACCGGTCCCATGCCTGCCATTTCATAGGCTAAGCGACTAGCTCTCTGGGTAATTTCCGGAACAGTCAGATCACTGGGTTGATTCTTGAATAAACCGGAAACCAGAATCGAAGCATCAATTTTAACTCCCTTAGCACCCAGTTGCAGCATCTTCTCTTTCGAACAGACAACCGCTGCTGCTGCCCCATCTGCTATCGGGCAACATTGCAAAAGAGTGAAGGGCTCGGCTACCATCCGCGAAGCCAAAACTTCTTCTATAGTCACTAAATTACGAAATTGCGCATAAGGATTTAATGAGCTATGTTTATGATTTTTCACCGCAACAAGCGCCAAATCTTCAGGAGTAGCGCCATATTGCTCCATATATTTCTTAGCCCGCATACCATAGATTGCTGGCATAACATTACCCAAAATTCCTTCAATGTCATCCTGATCGGGAGCCAAGGCCTCTCCGCTAGTCCTACCACCGGTCAAGTTCTCACATCCTACAGCCATGACCATATCATATTGTCCACTGGCTATAGCCGAATAAGCTAAATTAAGGGCTGTTTGTCCGCTAGAACAAGCGTTTTCTACGTTGACAATTTGCATTCCGGTCATGCCTAATGTTTTAAACACTTTTTGGCCGGGGGCCATTCCTGCTTTAACATTTCCGACATAACCAGCTTGAATCTCACGTTTGTCGACATTCGCATCTTTGACCGCTTTAACAACTGCCTCTTTTCCTAAATCATAATAAGGCCTATCCGGAAACTTACCAAAAGGAGTCATCCCGACCCCCACAACATATACTTCTCTCATCTGTTAGCCCTCCTTCTATGTAAAGGTATTTACTCTACTGCTTTGAACATATAGCTGAGCATGACTGGATTACTATTTTTATCCAACCTAACAACACCCTCAATAACTTCCACATCCATTCCCAATTTTAATTTTTCGTGTGGAATGGCCAATTGAGCATAGATTCGTACCTCTTCTGGAAAATCCACATAACCAACTGCGTATGGGGACTTGATCCCTCTTTGACCTATATGAATAATAGAATAACTGTACAATTTCCCACTTCTACTTAAGGTAATTTGTTTTAAATCCGTCCAACACTCGGGACATATCTCTAATTTTGGAAACCATACTTTACCACAATCCTCACATTTGTACCCCAAAAGGTAAGGTGCTTCCCCGTTCGTTGGAACGACGAATAAATCAGGGTGAAAAAAAACCGGTTCATTGGTGTCAATAGTAGGTTGACCGCTCATTCTAACAGCTCCATTCTTTTATAATTTCTAGACGAAACCTTGATTGTCGTTGTAAATAAACGTTCCCTCCTTTGTTTTGATTGTCACAGGGTATGATTACACCTTGTTTTAGTCGAGACTTGGTTTTACCAAATTTTCTTCAATGAGTTGCACTTGGCCTTAACCAGAACTAGCCTATTTCATTTGGTACATACAGTTGACATTACACATAGGTAATCATTAATATCGTTAATCATTGCAAGATTCATTCCAAACTCAGCACAGTCACTAATTGCGCAGTATTATTAGAATATTAAAATTATTGTGAAAAAAACTGATGAAATATATCATCAGTTTTGTAGGAACCTTATAAAAGATTAGCGTATACCAACAGATACCTGTATTGATGACAAATGTCATCTACGATGTTTGGATTCATCAGTTTTTGAGAACTTATGATACCAAACTCCTTGGTAAAGATAAAATGTGACCAACAGCTTTTACTTATTTTACGCCTATTAAACCACCGACTGTCAGACTTTGGCCGGAGATAAAACCCGCTTCAATTAGCATGATTAAAAAAGGCTTTAGTTCTTTAGACTCTAGGGAGTGTACATTTTGAAACTGATAACTTTCCATTCTCCCCAGCAACTGATACTTTTTTTCGCCGTAACTATGGAATGGCAAAAGGTCTACAGCATCAATTTTCCCGACAAATTTGCTTAGGTATTCGGTATAAGCTTCATAATCACTCTGGCTATTATTAAAACCTGGTATAATCGGTAATCTTGCCCGTACAGAGGCGCCGGCTTCAACTAGTTTCTCAAAATTTCCTAAGATAACCTTCAAATCTCCCTTAATCACATTTTTACATTTATCTGCATCCATTGTCTTAATATCGATTAAAAATAAATCTATGTAGTTTAGTAGTCTTTCAAGATGTTGCCATTGACCAAACGCTGAGGTCTCAAGCGCTACATGAAGCCCTTCTTTTTTAAGGAGCCTTGCCAATTCTATAGTATAGTCTGGGAATAACATAGGATCTCCACCACTTATCGTCACGCCCCCGCCGGAATTGAAAAAAAACATCGCGTCTGCAGTTGCTTCTCGAATAATTTCCTTCAGCGGCATTTTTCGACCAGCGATATCCCTTGCCCCTGATAAACAAGCCTCTGCACACTTTCCGCAACCACTGCACTTGCTTCTATCATACCTTAGAACTGACCCTTGCCCCTTCACTTCAGTATAGGTTGCCCCAGTTGAACAACCCTCGGCGCATCTCCCACAACCGATGCACTTTTCAAAATAATAACTTATTTCCGGTTCGATGGAGTGCGTATCCGGATTATGACACCAAGGACACCGTAAGGGACATCCCTTAAAAAATATAGTTGTTCTAAATCCCGGTCCGTCCTGAAGGGAGTAACGCTGAATATTAGATATCAAAGGCTCTCTTATCTCTGTTTCTATTTTTAACGCCTCTGTAGACATAAGATCCCTCCTAGGTTTTAATTTATAAATAATTCGTATTCGCCAATAATTTGGCGAATTCTTTGGGAAGTTCTTTTAAGCCCTCCACAAACACGACCTGGTTGTCATACTCTTCTTTTAAGCCAACCATATTACTTGACGAGCAGCCAAAACCAAGGGTCTTCAAGCTAATTTTTTTTTGTTTACAGTAATCAATGGCTAGCTTAACCTCGCTCCCCCAGTTTGAAGCTCCATCCGTTAAATGTATAATAAACGGACGCTTGGCATGCTTTTTCAACATTAAAGCAGTGGCGATAATTGCCTCAGCAGATGCAGTCTTGCCCCTGGGGATCACTGTATAAAACATTCCATGCGAAGGGGTCAGTTCTGTAAGAGTACATTCTCCTTTAACTTCTGAATAACTAAAGATCCGGGTATTACTGTTAAAGCTGTTTACAGCTTCAAATAGAGCCCGGTATATTTTCTGCACAAGTTTCCATTTTGGTCCACCCAGTGAACCCGTAGCATCTACCAATAGAACAACATCACTATTCATCTCGAGTTCTTGTTTTTTATAGCAAAAAATATTCCCGTTAATGGGGGCTCTATACAAGCGCCTAGAATCAAGCTTGCCACTTTTCAGTCCCCTATTGAAGATATTTCTTTTTTTCGCATGACTCCTTAATGCAATGTATAACTTGTACATCAGTTCTCTGTCTAAAGGCTCAATAAACGGTATAACATTATCCGTAACTTTAATTGGCACTACATCCGAATCTTCACCTAAAATACGGCCAATATCTTCTGTAAGGTCAAAAACTTCCTCAGTCAAATTCGATTCAACCTCTTCGGCTAATTTTGACTGAATGGTTTTTTGCAGCTCAGCTGATCCCTCGAGGATATCATTATTTTCAGAGGGCTTTTGCAACATTAGAGGATCGAATCTATCCCCTGTCCAGAATTTGGTTATGTCTTTCAGCTCACTCCAAACTCTAGAATAAAGACCCACCCGATAAGTACAGCGATCCACTACGCTCTTGATCTTAGGACATTCCTCAATTAGTTCTCTGACAATTGAATTGAGCAGAGAGAGTGGTCCTTTGTAATGTTGTTCCAGCTCATATCCTCGTACGTTATGAATTTCACGCGAAAATTCCTCTTGGTATTTACATCCACTTCTGTCTCCGCCCATTATCCACCAAATATTCATTAACTCCCCCAGCGAAGGTGGCTGCACAAAATACCTTTTTGTTTCCTGAAAGGTAGCTTTGCGGTGCATTTCTGTATATAACCCTAAAACAGAACGGTTAGAAACAGTATCTATATAAATCTGTTCAGCCATTTCCAGAAACATTTTCAGCTTGTAATTTACATCCACTTGTGATTTAGCAAACTTCGCGAATGTTTGATCAATGGCACGCTGACTCCATTCGGCTTGATTTAATGCTTTAATAATAACAGTACCAATCGCAATATCCGTCTTATCACTTGGAATGGGGTACCTGCCCAGTACAAGTTGCGGATCTAAGGCAATATCGGTATCCACTGAGATAGAACGCATCCCATTCCAAATAACATTTCCTACATTAGGTCCAATAAAGCTGGTAATTCTCCTAGTAGAACGCAACAAATTGGCTAATTCTTTTGTTTCAATCGGGGATTTATTCGTTCTCCAGTAGTCAGATATTCCTTCCCCTCCCGAATAAACAAACTTAGTTATTATGTCTTTGGGTTTTTGTGTCATGCGCTCCACCCCCTTTATCTATCGGGCAACTTTTTCAATATCCCGATTAAATAGAATATATTCACTCGCCTTACTTTCTACATTTCCGTTCTCTAAGTGAAGGGTGAGAAGGATCGATTCAAGATGTTCTTTAGTTGTTTGTAAACTGTACACTATAGCATCCCTGATTGTAGTCCCCAAAGCAACTAATTCGGCGATCATCAAGCTGGTTCTGGTAGAGACATCAATGGGGAATTGGGAATGCCCTCGCAACTTATTAATAATTCCGACGATTTCTAGCGCTTGCTCTCGACTAATACCAGCTTTTTGAGCCATGACTTCTGCCTCTACTTCTGGAGGAATGTAATCCATCAGGACTGTATAAAATCGGTCTCTTAAGGCCGGGTCAAGCATTTCAGTTCCGATATATTCTTCCCCTTCATTCATGGTTGCAAAAAAGACCACATTATCAGCCACCTTAATTAAACCTAATTCATCCATCCAGATCTCCCTATCTTCAGCCAAAATCGAGTACAGCATGTTCAAGGCTTTGGGGTTTTCTGGTCGGTTGATTTCTTCTAAATGAATAACACAGCCTGGGGTTTGAAGCGCTTCCGGAAATAGGTAGGGTCGATAACTCGTCTCCCCGTTTTTCAAAGTCTGTTCACCAAACAATTGCCCTGGTTCGGATAATATTCCGATTTGGAAATGAGCTGTTGGCCGGTTGTAGACCGCTCCAAATTGACTGACCAAAGAAGACTTTCCACAACCCTGTTTTCCGCTAACCAAGATATTTATAGGGTGCTTTCTAGAAAGATTTTCCATTCTTTCCAGGATCACGCGAAGTTCTTTGTCAATATAAAAAAATGGATCTAGTTTGGGGACTGTTAAACTCACAAGCTTTTTATCATTTGCCATGATACTGACCCCCCAGTTTTTATTATTATTTGGCAGAAGACATAAATCCAAAAGGAACACTTCGCGACGAAGGGAGAGTCAACGCCACCGATACAGTGCACAGAATTCCCAATACAACATATAGAGGTAAGCCTGTACAAAAAAGAGCATATGTTAATAACATGTACTCCTTACGGAGTACATGTTATTAACTATCCTTATACGTGTTCTCTGAAATTGACGTCCCCTTCTTCGTATTTACCACAAGTACAATTATAATAATCCTGAATCATTCTTTTCCAGATACCGCCCATATGGTTCTTTGCACCAACACAGTTTCCCCTTAAAGGGTTAACGAAGTC
>DOPM01000004.1 GCA_003513495.1 Desulfosporosinus sp. | reverse complement strand
TACTTGACGGGGTGCAGTTCATTCTAAAATGTGTCCCTTTGGGAGATGTATATACTATGATTGGCTAGAAATTGTTTAGTCAAATAAAATTAAGGCGATAACCTCTAAATCGTCGGTACCTGTATTTTCAAGGGAATGCTTTTCACCGTTCTTCGTGATAATTACATCACCCGGTTTAACAGGCTGCAAGTCTCCGTTGTCATTAACTAGACCCTCTCCACTTAAAACAACATAGGTCTCAAAATCTCCAACATGTTCATGAAGTCCGATGGAGCTCCCAGGTTTTAGAGTATTCTTGCAAAATAAGCGACCTTTACCTTTGAATTCATCCTTTTCAGCTTCTAAAAAGTGTGTCATTTGAAGTTCGCCATTACCACCACGGAAGTTAGAAACTGAATCTTTCTTTAAATCCACGAAACGTTTAATCATGTTATTGCTCCTTCGTAATGAGTTTTACAAAATTATATCATAATTTAAAGTTAAATATCATTTAGTCCCTCCAGAAAGGTATTGAATCGGGAATAGCCGCCAGCTTGGCGGCTATATTGGGTAAATTAATCTCTTTCTACAATACTAAGAATTTCCGAAACATCACAACTATTGACTTCCGAAAAGTCCTTTCTTAATATTTTCAGGCGATCCTCTCGTTATTTATTTCCTCAGATGTTCGCATACCCCTTTTTCTTATGAAAGGAACAGGAGGACACCACCCTTGTAATGCGTGCTGAAGAAGAAATAATCCAACTGCGCCTGTTATAAGGAACCAGTATTTGCTATGTTTTAAGCCTAATAATGTACTTACCATAACAATTGATGCTGCATTTGCTTCGAGAAATCTCTCAGTATCCCATTCTGAATTTAGCTTTTCTATTCTATCCGTCAATACTTGATTGCTGCTATGCTTATAGGAGTCTAAACGTGCAATTGTGTGATGCCTATCTTAGCATTCTCTTTTGGATGGGTATTAAGGAATACTCGTTTTGTTGTATGTGGAAATATGCTATTATTCATATGGTTCATAATCCTCACTCTCCACATTAAATCTTGGTATATTTCAACTAGAGGAACCAAAGAATAGGGAGTTCTGAATCTGTCGCCTGCCCTATGTATAGATTCTTTTTTCACCTTGAACCTTTTGTATTTCCGTTATATCTTGTGAAACCTCAATCGTCCCAGCATAATTACCGTTTTCATCACGCAAAGCAAAATACTGAATATAAACGTATTTTTCCCCTAAGTGCAGCCAGAAGTTAGCAGAGTCTTTCCGTCCGCTGCGAAAGTCCTCCAGAATCTTTTCCACGATATGTACACTGTCAGGTGGATGGCAGTTTTTCACCTCACGCCCAATAATTGCCTTGCTGCGCTGAAAAATTCGTTCTTTGCCAAAGGTAAAATACCTTACTGTGTCCTGTTCATCTACAAAGGTAATGTCGACGGGCAGGTTATTGAGAAGAAGGTTTAATTGTTTCTGGGTAAGCACTCCTGTCTCAAAGGGAATCTCAGCCTCTGCACCTCTAGATAAATTGTCGGATAGAGGAGTCTGATTTAGGGAGACTGTTCTTTCCGCAGATATAGCAGGTTTCCAGCCAGTATCCGGCTCTACCAGATATCCTATCTCCTCACTTTGCTCTGCCACCTCTGCCCATTCCTGATCAGTAAGAGTATCAATGCACATGGGAAACATAATATTCTCTTCTTTGTAAATCATATCTGTGATCATTTTTATAGCTGGTCGGGCCGTTCTTTCAATAGTCTCCTTAAGATCCTTCACGTTTGGCTGTTGATCCCTTAAAGTTTTACTAACTTCTTTCAAAAGTGCACGGATGTCATCGTGGATTGCCCACATTACTTTCGGCGGTGCGTTTACTCCGTGTTTCTCAAGGTAAGCAAACAGAATGTTCTCCTTACGACTGTAGTGTTTCTCGATTTCTAATAATTGTTCATGAAGTTGCCGCCACTCAGCCACATGGTTTTCCTTAGAGGCAAAATCATTTTGGCTCAATTTTGCAAAAAGCTCATTCAGTGAAGTCACTATTTTTTCTATCTTTCTATTTTCCTTTTTAAAGGTATGAACCGGATGTCCAGCTTGCTCTTCCTGCACAACTTGGTTATTTAAACCTTCTTCGAAGACCGCTGCATGCACATCACACAAGGATTTAATCTCCAGCTCGGATAACCCTTCTTGGATTAATTCTTGTTCCAACTGAGTAATTTCTGTAGCCCCTACATCGCTCAGCAAGTCCTTAAATCTCTCTCGCAATTCGTCTGGATTTGCTTGACGGTGGATATCCCGGATGATCTCCTTGAGCTGTTCTCGGCGTTCCTTACGAATTTCTAGTGGATCTTCTTCGCCTAGCACATGAAAACCTTTTGCGGCCAGCTTGCGTCTGGCTTCTTCTAAGGGTACACCATGCCGTTTAAGACCTTCTAAGACGGGTAATTTACGTCCCACTGTTTTTCTTAGAATAGGATTTGCTGCTCCTTCTAAGCCCATATCAAGCAAAATCGGGATCAGCTCAGGATATTCCTCGGTAAGATCATATAAAGAACGCGTTAAGTCAAGGATTGGTTTACTCAAAACTCTACACCCTTTCTGATCGATTAATTTATTCAGACTATTCTATAGCATTATTTGCAAATATCCTGAAATTAATCAAACAACTGACTTAACTTTTCTGCTTACTCTATAATCACCCTCCAAACATCTAAGGTAGGTAGATATAACTCAAGAAAAAGTCAATGCAATCTTTTTCACATCATTTAAAATAAGGGCATTTACTCTCTCTACATCCATGAGGGTGACGTGAACTGTGGGTACAAATAATCTCTTGACTCGGCGAAGACAAAGAGACTTTAAGATAGGATTGTGCCAATGTAATGCCCTCATTAAGGGCAGTCCAAACAAAGTTTTTACAGCAGCAAGGACCTGTTTCGTTGGCGATTTTTCCAACAATTCTTGCGACTACTTCCATTGTTTTCGCTGTTTCTTGATCTTTCGAACAAGCAGCACCTAAAACGATACTAAAGCAGGCGCCCATGGCTGGAACAATTCCACATACCCCTGTTAGTCCACAAAATCCTCCGACAGCCTGTCGCTTGGTCCGAATCAGAACTTCAATAATCTGTTCATCTGTAACCATAGTTGTTCCTTCGTTCTTAAGGGCTGCCATAAAAGCGCCTGCTGCTATCCAAGCATTCTCACAGCCGAGCATGGGGACATTTTTCTGGCCCATTAAATCCTTGGCTATTTCCAAGGGATTTGTAGTCTTACAACTCAATACGTAATCTTTTACAATATCAAAAAGCCCTTTCCCGTGACATTCATCACATATGTAGTGTCCATTTGGACAGGAAATGTTACCCATCTCTTTTTTACCACAATGGAGGCAGGTTAAGTCTCGCCCTGAATTGAAGTAATCTAATTGCCCTCCACAGATCTGGCAGTTCTCAGTCTTGGATTCATTGCGCTGACCAGCACTAGAAGTCGGTCCTCAACAACCAGAGGCAGAACTGTTATTATTTATATTCTGAATTAGGTCAATCACACACAATCCTCCCCAATATCAAATAGTTTCTTTGAAATCACAAAGTAATTTTTTAAACGATATATTTCTTAGGATATTTCTACATTATTGATTAATTAACCTGCTTTTAATGGACTAAGCTATCCTCCTCTTGCCTGGAATTATCACCCCAAGAATATCCTGAGATGCAGCGGAGCTAAAGAAAACTTGGCTGGCGCCAAGCCTCTGGCGAGGCGGCAGCCTTAGTTGCACTTATGCTTAGACGAAGACACTGTCTTCGCACGGGTTAACCTTCTTGCAGTATATAACGTAAGTTTATACTTTCTGACAGTACAAAAAAATAGGACAGCTAAAGCTGCCCGGGTGAGATATTGGCATAATCAAGGATGACTAGCATCTGTATTTTCATTTGTAGGGACATCCGTCTTTTCCGAGATTACTTTTGTTTTTGGAGTAATGATTCCTGGTTTAGGAGTATTTCCTTGTGGCAAGAAATTTGTGTTGTTGCCTTTACCTAAGGTGGCCATGTTTCTTATCTCCTTTACAATCAATCTCAAGTTAGGTTTCCGCAAAAGGCGGAATTCTAAAACGTTAATTTATCCCATATTTTTTTAGCATTTTATTAGTTGTTTGGGCCAAATGAGACCATTCGTTTTGACTATGGTATACTAGCATTAGGGAAGTAGAGGAATGCGTTACAAAGCACTACGGAATCCAGAAATCAACCTCGATATAGGAGTTGCTTCACTTTGATAAAGTATTATAACCGTAAAACTAAATCCTATGAAATTGAGAGGGTAGCCGGAGAAAAGGTTTTAAATTGGACCTACTCCTCCCCTCTTGGTATGAGTCTTTTAGAAGCTTTTATAAAGAAACGAATGTGTTCAAGCCTCTATGGAATGTATTTAGACAGAAAGATAAGCACTAAGAAGATAAACCCCTTTATTACCAAATTCAATATAGATATGTCGATTGCTGAAAAAAGATTGCAGGATTTTTCATCCTTTAATGACTTTTTTTATCGTAAGTTAAAGCCTAATGCACGTACAATCGCTTCTGAAAGCCACTCACTTATATCCTTTGGAGATGGGAAGCTTTTTGCTTATGAAACTATCGAATTAGAAAAACTAGTTCAAGTGAAGAATTTTACCTATAGCCTTAGAGATTTAATTAAAGATGATCGTGTGGCTGAAAAATACAACAAAGGGACATGCTTGATTTTAAGACTCTGCCCTACAGATTATCACCGCTATCATTTTATCGACAGCGGAACCTGTGAGGATACGAAAAAAATCAAAGGGGCTTACTACTCTGTTAATCCAATTGCACTTCGAAAGATCAATAGGATTTTTTGTGAAAACAAGCGAGAATGGAGCATCTTTCATTCTCATCACTTTGGAGATGTTTTATATGTTGAAGTAGGCGCCACCTGCGTCGGCTCAATTATTCAAACCTATACCCCTAATAGATTAGTAAATCGGGGGGATGAAAAGGGCTACTTCAAATTTGGAGGATCCACAGTAATCCTATTCTTAGAGCCGGATAAGGTTAGAATTGACGAAGATATCGTTGAGCAAACCAAACTTGGCTATGAAACCTCTGTGTTCATCGGGGAAAAAATCGGGACAAAAAGCGTTTTAGATTAAAAGCGGTTCAAATAATGAATATACAAAGGGGACACTTCATCTATTCATGTATTTACCTTTTATTTCTAGGAATTAACCTCTTGACGTCAATTCATAATCTATGTAAAATAAAGCTTGTCCAAAAAACATGCTGGTGTAGCTCAATTGGCAGAGCAGCTGATTTGTAATCAGCAGGTTGCGGGTTCGAGTCCCATCACCAGCTCCATTTAACTCAACAAAAAACGTTATTGTTAAATTAAGGCTACCACCTCTAAGTTAGGTGGTAGCCTTTGATTTTTTGTTTAGTGTACGCATTAAAATAGCCTTTGAAAATAGCAAAGATGTAGTATAATGGATCGTTGGAAACATTTAGAAGAGAGGAATTATCATGAAAAATTTATTGAGGGCCAATTTAGCAATGCTTGCTGTCATAATAATTTGGGGAATCTCTTATGTCAGCATCAAAGTGACTGTTGTGGAAATCCCTCCGATCACCATGGCGCTTATCCGTTTCGTAATAGCCTCCTTGCTGCTCGGAATAATTATCCGCAGAGTTGAACCCCAAACTAAACTAGACAAGTCTGACTTCCCGAAAATGGTTTTAGGGGGGCTTTTTGGCATCACCTTATATTTCGTCTTAGAAAATATCGGAGTTAAATATACATCAGCAACAAACGCTTCCCTAATCGTTTCCGTCGTTCCAATTATTACAATAACATTGGATGTACTGTTCTTTCACGGCAGAATATCATTAATAAAGCTGTTGGGAGTTGGTATAGCCATCGGGGGCTCTTACCTTGCTGTTACTGCCAATGGCAAGGTAGAGGTAAATTCTACCCACTTTGTTGGGAATATTCTGATGGTTACTGCAATGCTATCATGGGCATTTTTCACTTTGGTTAATAAGTCTCTTCAAGTAAAATATTCAGGATTATTTTTGACGACTTACCAAACGATCTTTGGAACCCTGTGTTTTATTCCTTTGTCACTTTTAGAGTATCGCGAATGGAAGCTGTTTTCGCTAACAGCCTTAGGTAATATTTTATTTCAGGCAATTTTTTGTTCGTGTATTGCCTATTTATTATATATCTATGCCTTGAAACGTTTGGACGTGGCTTTAACAACCATCTATTTAAATCTCATTCCGGTGGTTGGAGTCCTTAGCGGTTACCTTATTCTAAAAGAAAGTGTTTTAACTATCCAGCTTGTCGGCGGGTTATTAACACTCTTAGCCATTGTACTTATTAATTTTGAGTTGGGAACTTTACAAAAAGGTCCAGTTAATAAGGGTAATCCTCGAACTGCTGGCCCCCTCAATGAAGAGAAATTGTACTTAGATTAATTTAAGATCGCAAGGATCGTATGCAAATTCACGTGGAAGAACATCTAACCGCACTACAATAAAAACTCCATTGTTATCGCAATCAACACGTACAACAGTTCCGATGGTCTGATTACACGTTACTACACGATCTCCAACTTCAAATTGACGCTCGTTGCGTTGGAGGAATGAGCCCGTTTTTTTAGATTCACTCATAATTGCAGCCTCCCCATTTTCTAACTACAAAATAGTTAGAAGACTAAATATTTAGAATTGTTTAAATATATTTTATCATTTTATTCGAATCAAAGTCTATAGATTACCTATATGCTTTTATAAAATTCTTTTAGTAATATTTTACATAAAAATAAAAAAGACGCTTATTCAGCGTCACTAAATATGATCAATATTTCGGCGCAACCCGAACCGGACACCGAATACCAAAAACTACATTAGGAATCCACCACAAACTTTGATACATTCACCATTAACAAAGCTAGAGTCATCCGAAGCCAGGAATGATACTACTGAAGCAATTTCTGACGGATTTCCGACTCGCGCCGCAGGACATAACATAAGAGCCATTGTCTTAAGATGTTCCGGCATGCTCCTTGTCATCTCCGTATCAATTAAACCTGGGGCTATTGCATTAACGGTGATATTTTTGTTTCCCAGTTCCTTGGCAAGGGATTTTGTCATACCAATCATTCCCGCTTTAGAGGCACTATAGTTTACCTGTCCAATATTACCCCAAGCCGATGTTGAGGAAAGATTTACTATTTTACCGTATTTCTGCTTGCGCATCTCGTTTACAACAGCCTGACAACAATTATAAACGCTGGTCAGGTTTATAGAAATTACCGAATCCCATTGCTCAGGTGTCATTTTATGAAACATAGCATCTCTTGTGATCCCTGCATTGTTCACAAGTATATCTACCTTACTAAGTCTCTCGTAGATCTTCCTGAAAACATCAGTAACTTCAACTCTGTCAGCAATGTTACATTTTATCGGAATAACTCTTTCCCCCATAGGGTCCAATTCCTCTGCAGCTTGTTCTAGTAGCTCTTGATTAATGTCTAAAGCCACGACTGAAGCAGCACCATCCTCCAGCAGCCGTTTTACTATGGCCGCACCAATTCCTTGGGCTGCTCCGGTTACTACTGCAACCCTATTTAATAATTTTGTCAAGTTAAATTCCTCCTTAAACTAGTAACTATGCAGTCGATTTTGAGCCTTTGTTTCATTGCCGCTTAACCATTTAAGTTTAAGCTTAACTAAATAATTCCACACATTTCCAATATTTCCTGCTAGTCATCCAACATTACCAGTAATAAAATCAGATCGTTTTTAGAAACAATCTGATTCAGTAGTTAGTCTTAACTTGAGCTTTTGTATTAGATCAAATTTTAAAATACACATTGAATGTTGTGCCTTTAGGGCTAGTTTGAACACTTATTCTTCCATTGTTGCGTGTTACTATGCCGTAACATACAGCTAATCCTAAACCCGTTCCTTGTTCTTTCGTTGTAAAAAAAGGAGTGCCCAACTTATCAAGCATATTTTGTTCAATTCCAATACCCTCATCTTCAACTACCAAAGCTACTTCAGAATAAGTAGTAAACGTTTTTATTCTTAATTGTCCGCCACGTGACATTGCCTCAAAACCATTACGAACAAGATTTAATAACAGTTGACGTATTTCCTGGATGTCGATTTTCAAATCCGGCACACTATTTAGCTCTACAGCTAATAGTTTATCATTATTTTGTGCGTCCGCTTGGATCAACGGCAACGTCGACTTAACTATGTCATTTATATTGTGCCATTCCAATATACTGGGTTTGTTTTTACTAATAGATAGAAACTCCGAGAGAATAGAATTTGCGCGATCTAGCTCCTCAATCATAATGTCAAAGTATTCCTTATCCCTTGATCCCTGTTTATTCTTAAGTAACTGCAAAAAACCTTTTACTATTGTCATGGGATTGCGTACCTCATGACTGATACTAGCAGCCATTTCACCGATTAGCTTTAACTTATCTAGACGAACCATCTCTATCTCAGTTTGTTTTCGTTTAACAATTTCTTTTGTAAGTAAGTCGTTTATATCTTGCAGTTCCACGGTCCGCTCTGTAAGTAACTCATTGGCCCTTTGCAATTCTTCCGTTCTCTTTCCGACTAAGTCCTCTAGATAATAATTGTGACGTAAATTCTGTTGCTTATATCTATAGAGTATAGTGGAAAGAAAATACGATATTACTACTAATAAAAAGGCATCCGTATAATGCCCAAAGCTCATATACGGATCGTCTAAACTAGCTGTAAGTAAAATCATAAAAGTAACACCGGATACCCCATATAAAAACGCCATAATTTTTGATCTAAAATTTAGCGTTAAGGCAATTGTAAAACATGCAATAATGTATACGTTATTTGGTCTATTTATTTCCTGAGACATCCAACCAGATATTACAGCGGAATAGTTAAGTACAAATAGTGCAAATGTAATTACACATGCTTTATGAAGGTTTGTTATTTCACTTGCAGAGTCAACTTTGACTTGGTAGGAAATAAAAAGATATATCAGTGTAACCAAACCTAAAACAACATGAGTATAAAACACATGGCAGTAGGCTTCATGGAGTGCCCAAAGACCCTTTACTTTGTTATTGTAGTCAACAAAAAGAAAAACAACGTTGGCCAAGAAAAAGACAACAGAGATTTTTCTGGACATATTAAAATTATCCCAATTTATTATCCTATTTATATCATTTTCTTGATCCTCAATAATAGGTTGTAATTGAAACAATCCCATTGCGATATGCTCCTATCCAATGCGTAAAAAGGTTATATTTTACAAATTTATTTTAGATTATCTATAACTCTTTGTCTACCATAATTTTCCTACATATTATACTATAATTCTTACTATTCGGACATATTTGCAATATTTTAGCATTCGTTCCTTCTCGGAAAATAGAGTAAGGGGGAACAAACTTCTCAGGTAGCTAAATAGAATAAATTCGAATATCATATACCATATTTTACCTTATTGTTGAATCATGCGGAGGTGATTAGATAATGTCCTTTGATAAAATGAATATGTATTGGACTCAACAACCCATTATGCCAAGGCCTCAGGGGAATCCAGGATGGAATCAGGGTTGGGGGGCTGTACCACAAAATGCGGGTGGTCAAGGCTACACCACTCCAGGCTATCCACCTCAAGGCTTCGGGCAGCAACAGTCTCCACTATTGCAACCAACAATCCATCAAAGTCTCCCAAATCAAGGTTATCCTTTCCAACAGTATGCACCTCAGGGTTACAACCAAGGGTTTGGAGGACAAATACCAGTTCAGCATGCCTGGGAGAAACCTAAAAAAGGTGGAATTAAAGAGTTCTTAAGTAATCTTATGGCTAAACGCAAGAGGTAGCATTTTAGTTTTTGTTGTTGCCTGGGATTCTTATGATTAATAATGTTGCAGGGATATATAACGTCCAATCGCAGGCACACAAAAGGGTTGGTATTTCTACCAACCCTTAAACTTTTAATATCATTTGCCATATTTATTGTTGGAGCGGGTGACGAGATTCGAACTCGCGACTTTCACCTTGGCAAGGTGACACTCTACCACTGAGTTACACCCGCGAATTTTATGGTGGGCCATCCGCGACTC
>DOPM01000041.1 GCA_003513495.1 Desulfosporosinus sp. | reverse complement strand
TCTCTCATTGGCTGTCCTTGTTGTTTAGTTTTCAAAGACCAAAGACCATCATTTTTTCTTGACCCGTTTGGGCCGGAATCACATCTTAGCATTTTCAACTTGCGTTGTCAATAGCTAGTTTTGCTTTGGATTCGATTAAAGATCCTAAGTATTTATCTTATAACGATTTAATCCCTACGTGTCTTGTGACACTCAGTTATAATACCATTTTCAGCGCTTGCTGTCAACAAGTATTTCACTGTTTCCACATTATCTCTTCCAAGGTTTTACCCCCCAAGAGCGACATTTGTTATATTATCACGTTCCTATGAAATGGTCAATACCTTTCTTCTTGAAAAGTGTCATTAGAAATCGAAAATACTTCAGTGTCTTACACAGAATCAACATATTTAATTCTGCCAATAAATTATGGAGTTATGAAGCTTTTCTTGTCTTAATCGGAAAGAACAAAACTAGGATGAAACTTAAGATTGCAATAATAAAGATACCATAAAAGACATACTGAAGTGATATTGTTAAACCTGATGTCATTAGGTTAATAACCTTATCTGGAAGTGTTCCTTTCTTAACTGGGTCAAGTAAAACGTTGATAACATCAGTATCATATGATCCTTCACCGACACTCTTTAAATAACTTGTCAGTTTGGTATTTAAAACTCCACCTAAAAGAGCTGCACCCATTGTATTTCCTAATATGTTCATAAACATATTAGAAGCTGTCGCTACTCCACGCATTTTCCACTCCACGCTTTCTTGAATACCGACTATAAAAACAGTTCTAGCTAATCCCATTCCAATACCAATTAAAAGCGAGCCTGCTCCTGCCCAGAGCCAACCTCTTTCAGGTCGCATTGCTGTTAAAAACAGGGTACCCATCAGAACCCAAAACCCTCCTGCGATGGCGATACGTCTAAATCCGAATTTAAACATAACCTTACCAGCTAACATTGCACCAATCAGCCAACCCATTGTCATAAAGGCAAGCACAAAACCAGAAATGATTGGAGACTGTCCCATTACACCTTGAATGTAGGTGGGTAGAAATGATGAGATGCCAATGATCACAATACCCGTCGTTAAAGTTGCTACGTTTGAAACCACAAGTAAAGAATCGTTCCAAATCTCCAAAGGCATAATTGGCTCTGCGGTACGTCTTTCCTGCAAAATGAAAAGATAAAATCCAACGATAGAAACCCCAACTAAAAGAATTACTGGCGCAGAGTACCATCCCCATACAGTTCCCGCTTGGATAAAGACAATCATCAAGGCACTGATCGAAACGAAAATAAGTCCCGAGCCTATATAATCAATGCTATGTTGTTGCTTTTGTACAGTCTCCACAAGGAAGAACCATATCCCCGCTACCGCGAACACACCAATCGGCACGTTTACCCAAAAAATCCACGCCCAATGAACATACTGAACAAAGAAGGCTCCAAGGGCTGGGCCAATAATTGAAGAAACTCCCCAAACACTAGAGACATAACCTTGGATCCGAGCACGTTCAGAAAGATTGAAAATATCCCCAATAATTGTGGTGGCAATAGGCTGCACCGCTCCTGCACCTAAACCTTGAATCAATCGGAAAACTATGAGCATATTCATTGTTTTTGCTAAACCACAAAGCATAGACCCAATCAGGAAAACTATAATTCCGAAGGTAAAAATGGGTTTTCTTCCGTACAAATCAGCAAGTTTCCCATAAATCGGGATTGTGACTGCTTGAGCCAAAAGAAAGGACGAAAAAACCCAACTAAATAGAGAAAAACCGCCAAGATCTGCTACAATACTAGGAATCGCCGTAGCCACGATCGTCCCTTCTATGGCAGCTATAAAGATAGCTAGCAAAACACTTGCTAAAACAACAGATCGGTTTGTCTTCATAGACTTATTAATATGAACTTGATCACTTTCTTGCATGACACGGAAACTCCTTCTATGATATGGCTCCAACTACTACTTAGGGAATCAAACTAAATCCTTCCCTCGCTCTCACACTTTAGCGAAAGAAGGATTTTAAAGTTACTGATCACTACCTCCTACAACTTTGTGCTTTTCTAAAACAGCCCGAATCGTAAACCACTCGACTTCATCTGAGAGAAGATCTTTAATAGGACGTAATCTCTCTCCACCCACTTGCTGGATTGCTTCCAAAATGCGAGGTTCCTGTTCAACCGGAATAAAGTCATCCCACGGTACAACCTGCCCATCAAGACCACAACGCACAAGATGGTTTTGAATTGTAATCGGGGTAACCTTTCTAATGTTTGCAATTTCCTCTAAAGAGTGTCCTTCTCTGTACATAAACAATGTTTGTAGATGAGAAGGTTGGTTATTTTTCGCCGGCGGTTTCTCTAATTCATTAATCTCAGAACGAGTCTCTTCAGCTTCCTGATTCTTACAAGCATTTCCTATTACAGCTAGAAATTCATCCCCGTATTTTTCTAGCTTTCGTTCTCCCACTCCACTGATTCGAATCATAGCCCGGTGATTTAATGGACATATTTGTGCCATTTCCCTTAAGGTACTATCTGCAAAAATCATATATGGCGGAAGGTTTTCGCGAAGGGCTATTTCTCTGCGCAGCGCACGCAAACGATCAAATAAACTAACCTCTTCTGATTCCTGTCGAGAAGGCTTCGGCGATACTTTTCGAGTCACCTTAGCTTCCCCTTTCAGAACAGAAACTGCGTTAGGCAAGAGTTTTACTACTGGATATTCTCCATTTGATAATTGCAGATAGCCCTCGGCTACTAAACAGTTGATAAGATCTTTGATATCCTGAAGGGCGACTTCTTGCATAATTCCATGTGTTGATAGTTCATCAAAGCGAAGTTCTCTGATCTTTGCTTTGCGTGATCCTTTTAATACCTCAGCCACTAAACCGATACCAAACCGTTCTCTCATTCGATAAATACAGGAAAATACTTTTTGGGCCTCTAAGGTAATATCAACAGTATCCCGCTCGTCATTACAACTACTACAGTTATTGCATTCTTCCCGGACATCTTCTTCTCCGAAATACTCTAGAATCGACTTGCGTAAGCACCGCGGGGTATGACAGTAATCCACCATTCCTTGAAGTTTCTTAAGTTCATTCATTTTCCGTTCCGGTTGGAAAATGCTTTGTTCAATTAAATATCTTTGCAACACCACATCTTGAGGTGAAAATAACAAGAGACATTCTCCCGGTTCTCCGTCACGTCCGGCACGCCCCGCCTCTTGATAGTAGGCTTCCATATTCCTCGGCATATTATAATGGATTACATAGCGTACATTAGATTTATCAATTCCCATCCCGAAGGCATTGGTCGCCACCATCACAGTTATTTCATCAAACAGGAAATCCTCTTGGCTTTTTTTACGATCTTCATCCGTCATACCCGCATGATACTTTCCAACCTTTAAGCCACTCTTCATTAAAAAGCTCTGGAGATTGTCAACTTCTTTACGGGTCCCTGCATAGATAATCCCAGGCTGGTCAGCATGAGTTTTAGTATATTCAAGCACAAAATCTTTTTTATTTTCCCCTCGAAACGTAGAAAAGGTAAGATTGGGACGATCAAATCCAGTCACAAATATCCCCGGTTTACTTAACCCTAACAGTCGTATGATATCCGATTGGACCTCTTCAGTTGCTGTTGCAGTAAACGCTCCGATCAGTGGTTTCTGAGGAAGGGACTTAAGGAAAGGCCCCAACTGAAGGTAACTTGGCCGGAAATCATGCCCCCACTGAGAGACACAATGCGCTTCATCGATGGCTAAAAAGGTAACCTGCAATGACTCTAAAAGGCTACGGAAACTATCCGACTCTAAGCGCTCAGGAGCAACATACAGAAGCTTATACTTCCCATGTGCAGCCAGCTCAATCCGGGACCTGACTTCCTTGAGAGATAGTGAACTATTGATAAAGGTTGCCGGGACTCCATATTGTTGCAGGGCATCTACCTGATCTTTCATTAAGGAAATTAGGGGTGATATGACAAGAGTTGTTCCTTTAAATAAAAGAGCTGGAATTTGATAGGCGAGGGATTTCCCAGCTCCTGTCGGCATAATAGCTAAGGTATCCGAACCTTGGAGTAAACTAGCGATCACCTTTTGCTGGCCATCTCGAAATTGCGTATAACCGAAATACCTTTGCAATACCTCCAAGGCTTTCTTTATCATAATAACGAACATCTCCTTAAAGTTATTATACTTTCTAAAGCTGTCCCTATTATATCAAAAAAAAGCTGGGTAAAGGGATTTAACTAAAGTTTCCTACATCATCTTGGTTCCAACCCTTTGTTCCAATAAGAGGAACAAAACGCACTGCTCCTAAATTATCTTCTATTAATTCACCGTCAATCGTTTTCTTAACACGTAATAAGTGTTGTTCCCCCTGATCTCCTACCGGAATCACCAAGCGACCTCCAAGGGCTAGTTGTTCTATTAAAGGAATAGGTATCTTCGGCCCTCCTGCAGTAACCAAAATGGCATCAAACGGTGCCTTTTCAGACCAACCAAGAGTGCCATCACCAACAAGGACGTCAATATTATTATACCCTTGGCTCCTGAATCGTTCTTTAGCAAGCTCAGCTAATAAGTCGTGCCGCTCGATTGTAATGACTTTCCTGGCCATGCGGGATAGTATCGCTGCCGAATAACCGGAACCCGTTCCTATTTCTAAAACTTTGTCATTTGCTTTCAACTCTAAAGCCTGAGCCATAAGAGCAACTATATACGGCTGACTGATGGTTTGTTCTTCCTCGATTTCCAGGGCTGTGTCATAGTACGCTAACTCTTGCTTATCCTCCATAACAAACTTATGTCTTGGAACAGACAGCATACTATTAATGACGGCTTCATTCGTTATGTCACGACTCATAATTTGTGTCCGAATCATCCATTCGCATTCTGCCTGTCTATCATTTGAAGTATCTTTCATATAATAATCGTTTGCCACTATCATCTACCTCTCTTTATTTATGTAAATATCAGTTTTCCCAAACAGCTTTAAATTTACTAAACAAAAAACTCGTAGGGGCAATTCATGAATTGCCCCTACATACTTTAAGATATTGTTACAAAGAAAAAAGGGAGAGCTCTGTTTTTGAACTCTCCCTTTTGCCTTTGGGCGAACCACACTTCCAGCACGACACCACACTAGCTCTTCTCAATCTTCGCTACAACCTTTATGATCTCAAGCAGTAAATTCGTTGTCTTATACAAATCCTCTTCCTCGATCCATTCCTCAGTGGTATGAGGCTTGTGCATCCCCGTTCCTAAAACCGCGCAGGGTACACCATAGCGATTAAAATAGTTAGCATCACTACCACCGCCAGTTACCCCAGTGATGACATTTAATCCAGCAGACCTGGCTGCCTGGCTAGCAATGGCTACCACTTGAGAATCCTCAGTCAGCGTAAAGGGTTCATATAAACGGATGACCTCAATTTCTGCAACAGCGCCCATTTCCTCAGCGCATCGCTGGAACGTTTCGCACATATGAGCTGTTTGATGTTCTAGTTTCCGTAAGTCTCTGCTTCTTGCTTCACAAGTTATGTCAACTCTGTCAGCCACGATATTCGTTGCTCTACCGCCCTGAATCGTTCCGATATTTGACGTAGTTTCCTCATCAATCCTGCCTGTTGACATACTCGAAATTGCCTTAGCTGCGACGACAATTGAGCTGATTCCATCTTCTGGGGCAAAACCAGCATGAGCCGCCCTGCCCTTGATCATCACGTTGAGACGATCTTGACCTGGGGCAGCTAAAATTATTTCTCCTGGTCCACCAACACAATCCATGACAAATCCAAGGTCGGCTTTCAGCAGCGCTTGATCTAGGTTCTTAGCGCCCTTGAGACCCCCTTCTTCTGCTACACTAAAAATAATCTGAATATCCCCATGTGGGACATTTTGCTCTTTGATGGTTCTTAGTGCTTCTAAAATCGGTGCTATCCCTGATTTATCGTCAGCTCCTAGGATTGTTGGCCCTTTCGAAGAAATTACGCCTTCATGCAACACGGGTTCAATATTTAGGCAAGGGTCTACTGTATCCATATGGGCCGAAAATAAGATGATCGGAGCTTTTGGCAGGTTGCCTTTTAAGTAGGCAAAAACATTACCGCTGTTGCCCCCAATCCTTTGGCCTACATTGTCCTCTGTTACGGCCAAACCCATGCTTTGGAGACGGCCTTTAAGTACATCTGCTATTTCACGTTCATTCTTTGTCGGAGAATCAATTCTAATGAGCTCGAGGAACTCGGCCAACAACCTTTCCCGGTTGATCATGCTATGAATGCCACCTCACAGTTCCTGCATCTCCATTGTAACGAGGAATGACATGTATATGCCAATGAAATACTGTCTGACCAGCAGCAGTCCCTACATTAGCTCCCACATTATAGCCATCAGGATGGAACCTCTCATCTAACAATTCTTTAACTTTGGTAAGAAGTTCACCGACACTAGCCATTTCTTCTGCAGTCGCATTAAAGAAACTTGAAGCATGCCTTTTGGGAACGATTAGGACATGTCCCTTGCTGACTGGATACTTGTCATAAAATGCCCGGGCTAGTTCGTTTTCTACAAGGTTGACGGTCTCTGGTAGTGTGCAAAATACGCATTCGTTCATCCGTATTCCTCCTACTAGTTGATCCTTACAAATGCCTTTAGTTTAATCTTGCTTATTTTCCTCTTAAAGTCAAGTAACTAGTTACATTTTTACAAATTAATTACCTTACTTTTTTAGTTCTGCCATACACTGCCCAACCAAACAGCATAGCTGTTACGATAATAAATGCCGGGTGGATATTAGCCAAATAAAGCAGCGCCACTGTCACAACAGCAATTCCCCAAGTACTGCTGGATGGGAAAGCCTTCTTACCCATATCATACGCTGTCTCCGCAACAAGCACAACTACTACAGGCCGAACGGCTTTGAGCATCGCTTGAAGTTCTGGAGAATTTGAATATTTCACAATTAGACTTCCTAATAAAACTACAACGATTACGGTAGGAGCAACAGTTCCAATTGTGGCTGCTAAAGCACCTAACCAACCCGCGACTTTATATCCAATATAAGCTGCCATCTTAGTGGCGATTGGCCCTGGTAAAGCATTACCAATAGCAAGGGCATCCGCAAACTCTTCGTTATCCATCCAATGATAGCGATCCACCGCTTCGGCTTTTACGAGAGGAATGAGTGAAGGACCACCACCAAACCCCAGGTTTGAAGCTCGGGTAAAGCCAATAAATAGGTCCCATAAGTTTCTAAACACGAAGAGCCCCCCCTTTCAAAGGTTGATATACTACGTAAATTACTCCGAAATATAAGTCATTAGATATTTAGCAGGATTCTAAGATTTAACGAAAAACTAATAATCCAAAACCCATAGAAGCTAAGATAATAAGTGCGGGATGCAATTTTAACCAGAATACAGAAACAACGGTCGCCAAAGCAATTCCCCAAGTCGTAAGGTCGGGGAAGGAGCCAATACCCATATCATAGGCGGTTTGAGCTATTAAAACGACTACAACTGGACGTACTCCCTTAAGCATTCCTTTTAAAACCGGAGAATTAGAGTACTTCATTAAAAACCGGGCCAGTAAAATGACGGCAAGGGAGGTTGGTAAAATAACCCCGATATTCGCCACTAAGGCCCCTAACCATCCGGCTTCTTGATAACCAATATACCCTGCTAATTTTGTGGCGATTGGGCCTGGCAAAGCATTTCCGACGGCAAGTGCATTTGCAAATTCCGCGTTAGTCATCCATTGATACCTCTCTACGACTTCAATCTTGATGAGAGGAATGACTGCGGGTCCGCCACCAAAGCCTAAGTTACTAGCCCTAGCGAAAGCAATTAAAAGATCCCAAAGCTGTGTTAACATTATGCATTTCCATCTCCTTTCTCTAGGTATTTACAAACCCCTTGGCCAACATATATAGAAACTAGATGACATAGTGCTTAAGATGCTTTCTTAGCAATGACAAAAGCGTACTGGATTTTTCGTTCATCAGTGGTGCCGCGCAGCGGAATGGGGGTGTGATAGTACCACTTACTCTTGAGAGTTTTCTTACGTAAAGTATATAACCTTAGACTCTGTAATTCAATAGATTTGGTATACCATATGATTAATTTTTGTATACCAAAATAGTGTAATTGAACCATTAAGGCTTAATATCGTCGGCCAAGAAAGCCATCTCCAAATAAGCCTTACATGAATTTTCCGCGTGGCTTTTGGCAGCGACTTCGGCTGCAGAACTGTCATGTTTACGTAAAGCCTCGATGATAGCATTATGCTCCACCCATACTTCTTCTGGCCGACCAGGTTTAGAATAGGCAACTTGAGTGAACTTAGATATATACTCATGTAATGTATTAAGAAAACTATATACTCGTGGGCTTTCTGCTGATCTATATATTATTTCATGGAACTTATCGTTTAATTGATTGGACTTTTTAAGGTTTCCTTTCCCATGTTCATCTGAAATTTGCTTAGCTAATGACTCCAAACGCTTTAATTCCCGTGGTTTTATTTTATTAGCCGCAATACTACAAATAAGCGCTTCCAAGGATGTTCTAATGAACAGGATCTCTACAATATCTGCTTTAGTAAATCCGGATACTACTACTCCCTTACGTGGTATATGAGTTACCAGTCGTTCCAATATAAGCTTGTTTATTGCTTCACGAACCGGGGTCCGACTAATACCCATTTGTTCTGCAATAGTACGTTCTACCAGCCGCTGACCTGGTTCTAATTTCTTATCTAAGATTGCATTTCTCAGAATGGAGAACACCGAATCTCGGATATGGCCATTATCATCGAACTTAATAGGTGAAAAATGATGCGCCACTTTCCTTCTCCCCTTTGCATTATTATAAGTCTACCGTTCAAGGCAATTATAATTCTTTCTATAAGATAATGGCAAGGTTTTTGGTATACCATATTCCAAAACTGATTGTGGTTTTCCTAAGACCACTAAGCACGAGTATAAATGCATTAAATTAGAGCAAGTCTGTTTCTTGAATTGAAACAGACTTGCTCAATTAAACTCAGAACTAATAATTTTTTCATCCCATACACAACTCGGTCGTTTTTATTGATTGTATTGGGGTTCCTGACTCTTAATGTATTGTTCCCTACCTTTTAACTCATTGAGAGCCGTGTCAAAGGTTTGCGCGAGTTGCTCAAATGTTTTTTTAGCCTGTTGATCCTGAGTTTCTAAAGAAAACGTCTTCATCGTGGCTGCTGCATTTTGCACTGTAGCAATAGCTTGTTGCATTTGTGTTCCAACGGTCATATTTTTCACCTCCTTAGCAAAGTAGTTTAAACGTTTTAACCTTTGGGTTTAAATATAAGCGCTCCAATAAACCCGAAGATGATGGCTGAAGATATACCACCACTAGTTATCTGGAAAATACCGGTCAAGACTCCTATCGGACCAGTCGATTCGTATTCCTGCAATGCACCCTTGACCAAGGAATTGCCAAAACTGCTAATCGGCACGGTAGCTCCTGCACCAGCAAATTTCACAAGAGGTTCATAAAGGCCAAATCCTCCAAGAATGGCGCCTGCTACAACTAAGGTACATGTCGTATGGGCAGGAGTTAGTTTAAGACCATCGAGCAATAACTGTCCAATGACGCAAATCAAGCCGCCTATTATAAAAGCCCACAACAATTTCTCCATTTAAGACAACTCCTTTAAATCTCGATGCTGACTGCATGGGCAATAGCAGGGATACTTTCTTTCTGTTGGTAGGACATGGGGGACAATAAGGCGCCAGTCGCAACAACTAATATTTTCTTTAGCTCTCCCTTGCGCATACGATTAAGAAAATGCCCAAAGGTTGTTACTGCACAACAACCACATCCGCTTCCTCCAGCCAGGACAACCGGTTGATCCTTACTGTAAATTAAAAGCCCACAGTCTGTTAGAAGCTCTTCTGGAATATTAAGGCCATGTTTTTTCAGTAAATCTCCTGCAATCCTATGTCCTACACGTCCCAAGTCGCCCGTTGCGATTAGGTCATAGTAACTAGGGTCCCGACCTAGATCTCTAAAATGGGCTTCAATAGTATCTACGGCTGCCGGAGCCATTGCTGCCCCCATATTGAAGGGATCACTAAGGCCCATATCAATAACTCTTCCGATAGTTGAGGCAGTTACTTTAGGCCCCTCTCCCTGATCAGCAACCAAAGCGGCACCAGATCCTGTCACAGTCCATTGGGCAGTGGGTGGTTTTTGGGAACCATACTCAGTCGGATACCTGTACTGCTTTTCCGAAGCTGCATTATGACTGGAAACGCAAACTAAAGCATTTTTAGCAAATTTACTTTCAACAAGAAGAGACGCCAAAGATAATCCTTCCATAGAAGTAGAACAAGCACCATAAAGTCCCAGAAAAGGAATCGATAAAGTACGAGCCGAAAAACTGCTAGGAACAATCTGATTGATCAGATCTCCACCAAATAAAAACTGAATATCTTCCTTTTTCAGGTTAGCTTTTTTTATTGCGGTCTCACAGGCCTGTTCCTGAAGCTTTTGTTCTGCTTTTTCGAAGCTATCTTGTCCAAGTCGGATATCCCCATGAAGAAGATCAAAATCGGAAGCTAAGGGACCATTTGCCTCATAAGGTCCCCCTACAGCGGCTGAAGCGATAATGGTTGGTTTTGTCTCAAAAACCCATGTTTGATGACCTTTTAACAATTACATCACACCCAATGCTCTTAAACTTATTACGACTAGGGAAACGACAAACGCAGAAAAAACACCAAAAACGATAACCGGGCCTGCAATTTTAAACATATTCCCTCCAACTCCCAGAACATAACCTTCGGTTCGATGTTCAATAGAGGCTGAAGCTATGGTATTAGCAAAACCGGTAATTGGAACAACTGTACCTGCTCCGGCAAATTGAGCAATGTGGTCAAAAACGCCCAAACCTGTGAGTATGACAGTAATGATAATTATAACCGCCACCTCAGGATTTCCTGAACTTTCTGTAGAAAAATGAAAATACTTAATAAAGAACATCTGTAAAACTTGTCCAAAGGTACAGATGAGGCCTCCTACAAAAAAGGCCTTAATACAGTTCGATAAAATAGGTCGTTTCGGTTCTCTTGCTTGGGCAAATTGTTGATATTCTTGTTGAGTAGGGGAAAGCTTCTTTTTCTTTTTGATCGACATTCCAGCACCTCTTATCGTAATAAGTAAGGACGTAATCTAAGGAGGAGGTCTTCAAGTCTTCTGGAATTATTAGAAAACATAGCTTTGGCTTCTGCATCCTCGGTTTGTAGCGCATAGGTTGCAAGGTCAGCCTGGCTTTTTTCAAGGGTAGCATAGAGCATTTCTTTTACTTTCGGCTGAGGTAGTTCGACGGCATCGTCAAAGAGGTCAAGATATAAATCCCCCGATGAATCAACTTGAGCAAGAAATACATTTTCTAAGGAAACCCCGATCTTATCGAGCTCAGTAGAAAGCCACTGTGGGTTTAGGCCTAAAGAGGCGAGTGGCTCTTCTAACATATTGCCGTCTAAAACGATGGTTTGAGGTTCAGCCTGAGGAGCAACCTTAATTCCAAGGTCATGTGGTGTAACCGGTTTTTTGTCTGACTTTAAGTAAGGATTGATAGTACCATTTGTTTCCATTACCGCAAATTCTACATCTGCTATATTGAAGGCGTTTTTAGCACGTAGTTGAGCTAAGAGGTCCTCTCCTGTCATTCTTACACTCATCAAATTTTCTTCCATGATCTTGCCATGTTTTATTAACACGGCTTCTTTACCGTTGATTAACTCATGCATTACTTTGCTCTTGATTGCCAGATAATCTAAGGCTATAGGAAATGCCACCCATACTAGTAACGCTGTAAAACCATAGATTAAGTTGATCATATTAATTGACATTAAAGCTGCCACAATGGCAATGACAATGTAACTTATAAAACTAAAGGGACTCATCTGGCTCATATTTCGTTTGCCCATTATCCTGGTAGCCGCCCATATGATAAAAAACAGCGAAATTGATTTAAAAAGTATTTGTGCCGATACCTGCATATATACACCTACCTTTAAACCTTTTAATTTCCTTTATACTGAGGTTCTTCAAACTCGAGAGTCTGCAACCTTTTTTCCAGATCCTCGATAATTGAATTAGTTTCTTCGAGTGCACCCTCAAAAACAGATCGTGTCTCATTATCTCTAGTTTGACTACTATATACCCTTAAGGTTCCACGAGCTCCTTTTAAACTTGCAATGGTTTGTTTAACCTGAGAAGCAACAGTCATATTATCAACCTCCTCGTACAGTCGGTATTATGCCTCTTTCAAAAATATCAATTCTCGTAATATTAGGTAAATTAAGGAAATTAGCCATCCTAAGGAAGGTTCGAAAATTGTAAGTATCTAAACCAAAACTAAAAACAAGTTCCTCACCAGATACAATAAAGAGGAACCAGAAGTACCTTAATACTATCTAGTTCCTCTTTAATTTAACCGGTTAAGATATCGATGTGTTCCGATGATCTTTAGTACAATGACTTTTTATAATTCACTCACACGTTCTAAGTCTTTGTCTTTAGCCAATTTATCCTTAATTTGTGATTGTACGGCTGATTCAAAAATCAAAGGATATATCTTCTTTACTAAGTCAGTGGGGAGTTGTAACTCCATGGCCTGGTTCACTAAACGCTGAAGAATCTCTTTTTCCCGGTTAGTATCTTTAACTCGATCCAGACGTTTTTGGTCCCCAACTTTTCTGACAATCTCCATCCGGGCAGCCAGACTTTCAATAATTGCTTGATCGATACTATCAATTTGAGTGCGCAAGGATTCAAGGGTGTCCTGACCACTTTTTAAGCTCTTCGCGAAAACCCTATTCACTGATTGAGCAACTACTCCAAGTTCTCCCGCGAGTTGGATGAACTGCTCTGGGGTTAAAGACTGAGGTCCATCGCTGACCGCCTCGGCAGGATTAGGGTGAGTTTCAATCAACAAACCGTCTGCTCCCATGGCAATAGCGGCCTTTGATAAGGAAGCAATCAGATCTCTTCTGCCCGCTGCGTGACTAGGATCAACAATCACCGGAAGGTGAGACAATTCTTTGGCTACTCCAACAGCACTTAAATCTAAAGTATTTCTAGTACTGGGTTCGTAGGTGCGAATCCCTCGTTCACAAAGAATGACCTGAGGATTCCCAGCCGCTAAAATATATTCGGCAGCCAACAACCACTCCTCTATGGTTGCCGATAAACCTCTTTTAAGGATGACCGGTTTTTGAATTTTACCGGCTAATTTTAGCAGCTCAAAGTTCTGCATATTCCGGGCGCCAATTTGAATAATGTCCACTTTGTCAATCACTAATTCCAAACTTGGAGCATCAATTACTTCCGTAACACAGAGAAGGTCCTGTTCTCGAGCAGCTTGAACCAAATAGTTAAGCCCTTCTAGGCCCAATCCTTGGAAACTATAGGGAGAAGTGCGGGGTTTGAAAACTCCACCGCGCAGGATCTTTCCGCCTGCCTTTTTTACCGTAATAGCGGACTGACTCATTTGAATACTTGATTCCACCGCACAGGGTCCACCCATAAGAATAATCTCTTTACCGCCTAAAGTTACCCCGTTAATCTCAATAGAACTCCGTTCTGCCTTTAGTCCTGCTAATTTTAAATCTTTCATAGTAAATGCCTCCCTTTAATTTTGTAAATAAAAAAAGTCCACGGCACATCCCATTTAACAGGGACGAAAGCCGTGGACTTCCGCGTTACCACCCATTTTGGCCAAATTGGCCCACTCAACAAAAGGTACAGCATATCAAACTCGTGTTTGCCAAGTTAAAGTCAGATCTACAAAATAAAAAACTTCTCATCCCTTGCAGGGACGAGAAGTTATATCTCGCGTTACCACCCAACTTAAGCCAAAAAGGCCACTCGACAAAGGTACGGGAATTGATATCCGATACCCCCTTCCTTCTAACGGTGAAGAACCGTCCTAGCCTACTTGATTTCGTTCAGCCGGCAGCTCGGGAGGGAACTTCATCTATTACTACACATAGAAGAGTTTACAGTCGAGACTCTTCCTCCCTGAAAGGTAATACATTAGACTACTTTTCTCCGTCTTAGCCTTTAAAGATTTAATTAACTGTATTATAACACATCACGTATCTTTGTCAACTCTAATCATTTTCCGCAATTTCCGATTTACCTTTGGTCGGTTGGGTACGTGTTGCTTTAATGATCAGATAAATACCTCCTAGGATAAGCAAGAAAGGAATAAAGCTTGCTCTGAGAAAGTTATAATAATCCCAGTTCCCAATCAGTCGGGGCAAGAAGGAATATCTGTCTATTTGCCGCAGAAGACTGAGAATACCTATGACGATTATTGTGTATCCGATTGCACGAGGATTCTTGAGCAGTGGAGTATAATCAAACATTTGATGGTTGAAGAGATCCTGATCGACAATAGTCTGCCCTTTTTCAACCTGTCTTCTTAAGTGATGGCTTTCAAAGAAGCTGAAGAACCATGCTGGTATTACAATGAAAGGAATGAGAAAATCTAAACCAATAAAATTGATTAGGGCAATTCCGCCAAAGGTGATAATCATTAATTGTAGACCACGTCGAAATAATCCTTGATGCATGTGTGCGGCTCCAGGAATCAGACTGAAGCATAAAAACAGCAATTTCTCCAGAAAGGTTTTCCTAGGTAGGCTCGTAGGCAGAGCTGATACTTGGTTGGAACTTAAGTTTTCTTCAAGGCACTGGCGGCAAGCTGTTTTATCGTTTATTTTGACTGTACATTCTAAACAAATTGGATTTTTACATTTAACACATATGGCTTGGGCTTCTTGATGTGGGTGATAGTTGCAATTCATGAGTAGTCCTCCTCGTTATTTGGTCAATCCACCTTTGATTTTGTGAATATCAGATTCGATTTTTTCAAACGTGTCGTTAGCTAGTTGACTTATTTTGTTGATAGGAATAGTCATTTGCTTACTTAGTATTGAAGGCAATTCGATCATCTTACCGCCTTCAAAATTGGGATTTAAGGCGGCTAGGTTTAGGGCGAAAAGGAAGATTCCTGTAGCTATCATGCTAAAGCCCCAGGTTTTCAACTCAAATAGGCGAAAGGAGTTGAGGCTAACTAGGTTATTTAGGTATAGGCTCTTGTCGATAGCCTTCATAACGTTCATTTTGAGATCAGCAGGAGGATTGAGGATTACTTGTTTTTTGGTCAAGTCGTCTAAGGTTTTCTTAATAATTGCAACGGTACTGCGGCATTTAGAGCAATGCGCTAGATGAGAAGCCATTTCGTCTAGTTCCGCCTTACTCAAACTATGCTTAACGTAGCTATGCCAGTTATCCCGGCTTCGATAACAGGTCATGCCCTTCACCTCCAGAAGACATAGAATGGAGTTTTTCTCTTAACATTTTTCGACCCCGAAACAACCGAGTTTCCACCGTTCTTTTGGGAGTGTCAGTTATCTCGGCAATTTGTTGGGGACTGAAGTCTTGAAAATAGTATAGGATAAGGACCGTGCTGTAGATTGGTGGTAGGCTAGCGACTGCTGTTTGTACTTCAGAGGCAATTTCCTGCTGTAGAAACAAGTCTTCGGGGCTATCTTCCTCAGTGCAAAGATTATCAAAGCAGCTGGCCTCGACATATTGAGGTTTTTTCTTCCGACACCAATCAAGGCAATGATTGACAGCAATTCTGTAGAGCCAAGTGGAAAACGCTGACCCCTGTCTGAATACGGTAAGATTATTGTATGCTTTAATGAAAATATCTTGGGTAAGGTCCCGGGCGTCTTCAACATTCTGAGTATAATAATAGGCGGTCCGGAATAATCCCGTCTGATAACGCTCCACGATATCGGCATACCCCTCGCCATTTCCTGCCAGGATAGCTTGAATTAATTCTTCATCCCCTTTGATGATGTTCTGAGCTTCATTATCATGCAAATATCGTTCACCGCCCTTGCTATCCTTTAGACGTATGGATGCTGGCTTATACTTCAACGAATTATTATTTTTTTCAAGAAACCCAAAAGAATACCCTAACCTTTTATCCTTAACACTGATTACATTTACAAAGTTAGGTCTAAATAAAATACTTCTCATCCCTTGCAGGGACGAGAAGTATATCTTAAGATTAGGGCCGTTGATATAGATCAGAATTTTTTAAGTATGATCCTGCTAAACTCCTCTAAGTCATTGAGATGATGTTCAATAACCTTAGCAACTATTTTCAAATTAAGGGATTGATAGTATGAACCGCGATGTTCCGAAAGCCTACCATGGATTTTAAGGATTCAACCAAGCGCTCGTCTAAACAACCCTCTTGATGAAGAATATCAAAAGCTTCACGGCTACTCTGGGGAATACCCCACCTATTCTCAGCGACGATATGCATAGCTAGGTCTATAGCTGCCTCACACCCTCTTTGAATGTTTAAGATAATGGAGTCTTGCTTTGTAAAATTCTCAAGATTACTCAAATTGTTTTCATATTCCTCGTGTATTCGCTGAATACGCCGCTCAATTATGGAGCATTTATTATATACTATATCATCTCCCACAAATTGTTCCCCTCTCATTAATTTGTCTTAATATAGGTGCTCGTTCCTCATTTAGTAAGGCATACTCCTTAAAAGTTCGAAGGAAATAATATTTCCTACGCGTTTCATCGTTGCAGTAAAGTACTGTTCCATGTCCAATAACTTGTACCTGAAAAACCGTGCTCGCTGAGGATAAATTTACACAATCAACGTCTTTTTTGATTAACTGTGCAATTTTTTGAGCCATACGATACAGTTGAAAATCATCGATCGTTTGATCTGTCAAAAACCCAATATCAACATCACTCTCATGACTAGCTCTCCCTTTAGCATAAGATCCAAACAAAATAATCAACCATGGATCTATCAAGCTTTTTAAAGTATGAACGATAATCTCAATCTGAGAAGAATCTAGTTCAAGTGAATCATCCATAAGAACCCGTCTCCTTCACCTAATTGCTCTCAAAAACTAAATCAAGGGTCTTTTCCTTTCCATATTATAACACTAACCTTCAGTTTTAAAGTAATAATTATTAATCCCTTGCTCCTGGGATTCGACAACATTCGCTTACCAAGCAACAACCGCGCCCTTTTGCACCCACTTGATTATTCAGTTAAGGACGGCACGCCGCGTTCTAACGAATTTGCGGGAAGCTGTATTGTGTAATCAACCCATATAAAAACAGAGTCCAATCAAGGACTCTGTTAGATGACTTATTCACGTTCTACTTAGGATTTGGACCAAGCCAATATGGCTATAGCTATTGTAATCAATGCCAAGGCAGTAATATAACTTGTCAATCAGTCTGAATTTGCCATGAACTTCATCTCAACAAATAGCATATCCTATTCATTCAAGTTTTATACATGAGTTCCAAAAGTTTTTTTATCCTACCCTAACTCATGAATAAACAATCCACTTCTCAGTTTAGGTTCAAACCAAGTCGATTTTGGCGGCATCAATTGTCCTGCATCAGATACTGCAAACAACTCATCAATTGAAGTGGGAAACATGGAGAATGCAAGTTTCATATCACTATTAGCTCGTTTTTCAAGTTCTTTAAGCCCACGTATACCACCAACGAAGTCTATTCTTTTATCTGTTCTTATGTCTTTAATGTTGAGAACGGGAGTTAACAGATGATTTTGAAGCAATGCCACATCAAGTCCCTCTACAGGATCCGTTGAGCGGATTTCATCCATTGCCGTGAGTTTATACCATACGCCTTCTAAGTACATCCCAAATGTAGCCTTTGCTGATGGTTTATAGGGTTCCGCTCCCATTTCTTCTACTAGAAAGGAATTAGTTGCTTGTGTTAGAAACTCTTCTTTGCTATGCCCATTTAAATCTTTCACTACGCGGTTATAGTCTAAAATCATCAATTGATCATGGGGAAAAAGAACGGATAGGAAGAAATTAAATTCCTCGTTTCCTGTATACCCTGGGTTTTCCTCTCTTCTTTTTAAGCCGACTTTTACTGCCGAAGCCGTTCTATGATGCCCATCTGCAATATAGACGCTTTGTATCGATTTGAACCCAGTATAGATCGTTACTAAGTCACTTGTTTTATCTATTTTCCAGACGGTATGCTTAACTCCATCAGGAGCAATAAAATCATATAATGGGGGCTCTTTTTTTATCCCCTCTACCACTTGATTGATAGTTTCTTGTGAACGATAGGCTAAGAAAATTGGTCCAGTATGAGCATTGCAGATATCGACGTGCTTAATTCGGTCGATTTCCTTATCCTCTCGCGTTTTCTCATGCTTTTTAATAACATTGTTTAGGTAATCATCGATGGCCGCGCATCCTACTAAACCGGTTTGGGAGCGGCCATCCATGGTTAGTTCATAGACATAGTAACAGTCCTTACCTTCTTTAACTAATATCCCTTCTTCGATCATTTCCTGAAGAAGATCTCTTGCTTTCTCATAGACTTTGGCATCATAAGGGTTGAAGTCCATATCAAATTGTGTTTCTGCTCTATCAATCTTTAAAAAGGATAAAGGTTCTTTTAACACTTCTTCTAAAGCTTCTACACGATTATACACATCATAAGGAAGTGCTGCCACTTGACTTGCGACATCTTCTCTCGGTCTTATAGCATTAAAAGGTTTTATAGTAGGCAATGCTCTTCCTCCATTCCCAAAATTCTCCTAAGACTCCTTTTGGTGCATTCAGGTTTCATGCCGCGAAGAGCATGAAAGGATGACTTGGGTAAACAAGGTTCCTGCTCCTATCACAACATGTTGCCTTGCTTACCCTCATCGGTGATTTCTGCTTAACACCTTATGTCTGATGTGAAATAAGATTCAATGTTTCAGGTGGGGAGAAACAGTGAACCTGTCCCCCTGTTTCAACCTGTCCCCCTGTTTCAACCTGTCCCCCTGTTTCACTTAATCACTCTGACTTTTAGAACTCCGTCGATTTCTCTTAGTCTCTTGATTATTTCTTCGGTGGAGGGGGGTTCAATATCGAGCAAAGAATATGCCCATTGCCCTTTACTCTTATTTGTCATGTCCGTAATATTAATATTCTCCTTGGCAAAGGTTGCTGTGAATTGACTGATCATGTTGGGGATATTTTTATGGAAAATTGCAATTCGTCCAGCCTGAGTACAAATCCCCATATCACAGTTCGGGAAATTGACCGAGTTCTTAATATTTCCATTTTCTAAGTAGTCCATTACTTGTCTTACTGCCATGATCGCGCAGTTATCTTCTGATTCACTGGTTGACGCTCCTAAATGGGGAATGGTGATGACTCCTTCTACGCCACATACGTTAGGATTGGGGAAATCTGTGACGTACCGATGAACTTTTCCAGACTTCAAGGCTTCAATCATATCCTCATCAATAACTAAAGTATCTCTCGAGAAGTTGAGTATTTTAACTCCATCTTTCATGATTGCAAAGGTTTCTTTGTTGAACATTCCCTTTGTTGAATCGGTTAATGGGATATGAACTGTAATAAAATCACAGTCTCTGAAGATCTCATCTAAAGACTTTATTTGTTTAATAAATTTCGAAAGTTTCCAGGCCGCATCTACTGAAATAAATGGGTCATAACCGTAGACTTCCATTTCAAGTTTATTCGCCGCATTAGCAACTAAAACTCCAGTCGCACCAAGTCCAATAACTCCTAGTTTTTTTCCTTTAACTTCTGTCCCAGAGAACTTTGATTTATTCTTTTCCACAAGTTTAGCAACCTCTGGATCTTGCCCACAAGAATTTACCCAGTTAACTCCCCCTACAATGTTGCGCGCAGCAATAATCAAGGCAGCGATGACCATTTCCTTTACTCCATTAGCATTTGCGCCAGGAGTATTAAAGACGACTATTCCACGTTCAGCACATTTATCTAGAGGAATATTATTGACTCCTGCTCCTGCTCTTGCAATTGCATCTAAGGTCGGAGGCAGCTCTAAGTCATGAACACTTGAACTTCTTACAAGTACAGCGTTGGCATCAACGAAATTATCCACCATTTTATAATTATCCGTAAAAAGATCTAATCCCACATTGGCTATCTTATTTAAACAGTTTATTTTAAACATAACTTATCCACCCCTTAATCTTCTAGTTATTTTCTGCTTCAAATCTCTTCATGAAATCAACTAAGTCCTTAACCCCTTTAATTGGCATAGCATTGTATATACTTGCTCTCATACCACCAACAGTTCTATGTCCTTTTAAATTTTCAAATCCAGCAACTTTTGCTTCTTTGATGAATTTCGCATCTAATTCATCGGATCCCGTAACAAAGGGAACATTCATTAACGACCGATCCTTCTTTACAACAGTTCCCTTAAATAGCTTACTGGAATCGAGATAATCGTATAAGATAGCAGCCTTTTCTAAATTGATTTTCTGCATTGCCTCGAGCCCGCCCAGTTTCTGAACCCACTTAAAGACCTTTCCGCAAATATAGATCCCATAAGCTGGAGGGGTATTATAAAGAGATTTGTTGTCTGCGTGAATTTTATATTTCAACATTGTTGGAGTACCCGGCAAGACGTCATCCGTAATTAGATCTTCACGGATGATAACCACAACTACTCCTGCAGGACCAATATTTTTTTGAACACCGGCAAAAATAAGTCCGTATTTTGTTACATCTACTGGTTCCGATAGGATATCTGAGGACATGTCAGCGACTAAGATTTTCTCCCCAGTTTGAGGTAATTCGTTATATTTGGTTCCATAGATTGTATTATTATGGCAGATGTAAACATAATCAGCATCCTCAGAAATCGTCAAGTCCTTTAGATCCGGAATATATGAAAACGTCTTATCTTCAGAGGAAGCTATAACATTGATCTTCCCAAATAATTTACCTTCTGAAATCGCCTTTTTTGCCCATTGTCCCGTGTTAATATGATCGGCTACTCTATTTTTCATTAAGTTCATAGGAATCATGGCAAACTGTTGCGAGGCTCCACCTTGAAGGAACAGAACCTTATAATTATCCGGAATCTTCATAAGATCACGCAATGTTTTTTCGGCATCCGTAATGATTTGTTCAAAGGCTTTTGAACGATGGCTCATCTCCATAACGGACATGCCTGTGCCCTGGTAATCTAGCATCTCTTCAGCAGCTTCTTTAAGAACCTCTTCTGGTAATACAGCTGGACCTGCAGCAAAATTGTAAACTCTTTTCATAACAAATCCTCCCTTTCGTTCTTTATCCAATTATCACGACTCTCACTTGACGGCGAAGGAGGTAGTCCCCATCCTACGTTGCGGTAGTATTCGGGCTAACATCCTAAATTATTAATATTTATATAAATATTCCTCCTTTTATAATTTAATAATAAAATGTATAATTTTGGATTACAAAAGTAAAAAACAAAACCCACCCCATCATTGGGGCGGGAATTCCGCGGTGCCACCCAAGTTCTAACCAATTATCGGCACATGAAAGTAGACGCATTAAAATAAATAAAACCCCTCATCCCAATTAGGGACGAGAGGTTATTCCCGCGTTGCCACCCATGTTGCCTTATCGGCCAACTTATGTCCGCGTTATCGGGCGGAACCCGTCACAATTCATCATTGGCCACTCCAGGATGGAATCCTTCGACTCATTAGACTGACTTTCACCAACCGTCAGTTCTCTTAACTCTATAGCCGGGGACTTCCCTTCATCGTGTTTGGACCGTTTTGAATTATTTAGATTCTAATCGATTCCGAGCATAGTGTCAAGCATTATTTTTGAATTATTTTCTATTATTTGTTTTAACCTTCCCACCGTTTACCCTTATCATATTCAATGCTGAATTGGTCTAATATCTTCATAACATGATGGTTGATGATATCTTCGATGCTCTGGGGATTATTATAAAAAGCTGGCATAGGCGGAACGATTCTCACTCCAAGTCTTGATAACTTAAGCATGTTTTCTAAATGGATAGGACTTAGAGGGGTTTCTCTAGGACTTAATATTAGTTTTCTTCCTTCTTTGAGCATGACACCCGCTGTTCTTGAAATGAGGTTGTCATCATAACCATTGGCAATCGAACTCAAGGTTTTCATACTACAAGGCACAATGACCATTCCATCAGTAATGAACGATCCGCTCGAAGTTTTTGCACCCAAGTTTTTATTATCATAGACTACCTCAGCTAATCGTTCAATATCTTCCAGCGAATACTTCGTTTCAATCTTCAAATTTTCCTTGGCCCAATCGCTCATAATGAGATGAGCGTTCACCTTAGGCGTGTCTTTCAAAGCTCTTAATAATCTCATTGCATAGATCGTTCCCGTTGCCCCAGTTACTCCAACTACAATTTCCATTGTTCATCCCTCTTCATATAAATGTTCATAGGTCATCATGCAAAACCTTAACCTTTTGATATTCACTATATTACCACAGTCTTGGACGTCCATCTGAAGTTATTTTAATCATGTGTTAATTACTAGCTTTATTATAGTCTACAAGTTACGAGGGGCTAATTCTTTGTTTTTCGATATTAAGATAATTATTTTACTGATTGTCAGAAAAAATCAGGTATGATATCATCATATATAACATATTTTGGCAAACAATATAAAAGGGGAAGTGTTTATGGAAACTATAGTAGCTTCCAAATCTCTATACACCTACCAAGACTACCTGACTTGGCCCTCAGATGAGCGATGGGAACTTATTGATGGTATTGCTTATAACATGACACCGGCACCCTCATCAAACCATCAAAGGGTAATTAGAGAACTCTCTACAATATTTAATATTTTTCTAAAAGGAAAAAGCTGCGAAATCTTTCCTGCACCCTTTGACGTTCGCCTCCCTAAACAAGGCGAGGATGAACAGCTCGCCAAGACTGTAGTACAACCAGATCTTACCTTGATTTGTAACAAGCAATTTGTTGACCGAAATGGCTGCACTGGCTGTCCTGACTTAGTCATTGAGGTTACTTCTCCCTCAACCATGCAATTGGATTTAAAGGTTAAATTTCGAAGATATGAAATAGCTGGTGTTAAAGAGTATTGGATTGTTCATCCTGAAGGTAGAACGATTGTTGTCTATATTCTTGGTTCAGATGATAAGTACGGTCGACCAAATGTCTATACAACTAACGATCAGCTTCCAGTCAACGTCGTTCCCGACTTAATTATAGATCTTAACGACATCTTCCAAGTTATATCCGATGACTAATCGGACGTAATTATCATGAATACTTAATTCTTTATATTTATCCCTTGCATTGTGGTTTGTTTTTGGGATACTATTATAATGAATAGACTTAATTCACCTTGCATTTCAGCAATTATAACGCAAAGCAAAGGCGCTTTGGATTTACTCGACACGCACGAGTATTTCTGAAGCGCCTTCCTTTTATCTTTAGTTGAACTAGTTCACTCACCATCAGTAGTCCTTAGCAATTAATTACAAGGAGGTAATTAATATGGAAAATTCCCAAAAAGCGAGTACTGGCTTTACAGCATTAGATGACGTGATCCAACATCTGCGAATGGGAGATAACGTCGTTTTCCAGGTTAGGGATATTGATGTGTACAAGAGATTCGTTAAGGCTTTTATCGAAAAAAACAAGGTAAATGCCAAGAAAATCATCTATATTTGCTTTACACAAAACGCCCCGCTTATAAAGACTATGGATGAAGTTGAGGTTTTTTCGGTCGATGCAAATAATGGATTTGAAGAGTTTTGTTTCCAAATCCACGAAAAGATCACACAAGAAGGACGAGATGTTTTCTACATTTTCGACTGCTTATCTGAGCTATTAGATGGTTGGGCTACAGATTCAATGATCGGAAACTTCTTCAAGGTAACCTGTCCCTATCTATATGAACTCAATACCATCGCCTATTTCGCAACCTTCAAAAATCACAACTCGTATCATAGTACCGCTGTAATCCGTGATACGACTCAAGTATTATTTGACGTTTTTGAAATCGAGGATAAAACCTATGTACATCCATTAAAAGTCTGGAATCGCTACACTCCAACTCTATTTCTTCCCCATGTGATGTATCAAGATCAATTTTTACCTATAACCAGCAGTGGAGATGTTGCAGCTCTCTATTCTCAACTTGGTGAAGACGACGAAAATCCTGAAAGAGATCTCGATTATTGGGATCGTCTATTTATAAAGGCTGGCAAACTAATTTCTTCCTCCTCTTCTACTTCCGCCGAAGTAAAAGAACGACTCCGTCAATTATCTCTAATATTTCTAACACGCGACAAGAAAATCCTTGAACTAATCTTTAAATATTTTTCTCTCCAAGATATCTTGTCCATAAAATCACGTTTAATTGGCTCTGGATTTATTGGTGGTAAAGCCATAGGAATGCTTCTGGCACGAAAAATATTAACTCAGTCGGCTGGAACCTGGAACAGAATCCTTGAACCACATGATTCGTTCTATATCGGCTCAGATGTTTACTACTCTTTTCTTGTGGATAATAATTTGTGGAAACTTAAGCTAGAGCAACGACAATCACCCGATTTATATCTAGAAAAAGCTGCTTATCTTCGAGATAACATTCTCAAGGGAAGGTTTAACGAGTCTATAAAAAACAAATTCCTCAGGATGCTGGAATATTTCGGTCAATCTCCGATTATTGTTCGTTCTAGCAGCCTTTTGGAAGATGGCTTTGGAAATGCCTTTCCAGGTAAATACGAAAGCGTTTTTTGTATCAATCAAGGGACCCTTGAGGAACGTTACCACAACTTCACAGAGGCGGTTCGAAAGGTCTTTGCGAGTACATTAAGCGAAGAAGCGCTGGCTTATCGTGAAAAACACGGTCTAACCAAGACAGAAGAACAAATGGCTCTCCTTGTCCAAAGGGTGTCTGGATCAAATAAACAGAATTACTTTTTTCCTGATCTAGCAGGGGTAGGCTTTTCGCACAACATGTATGTTTGGGATTCTCAGATGAATCCCCACGCTGGAATGATTCGGCTTGTCCTTGGCTTGGGCACCAGAGCCGTTGATCGGCTTGAAGGGGATTACGCCAGAATTGCCGCTTTAGATCGGCCCCAATCAATGCCCTACGATGGTCTTCGAAGTTTTAAAGCCTTTTCCCAGCAAAAAATGGATGTCTTAGACATCCGCGGAAACCGCCAAGAGTGTCTTGCGATTCAAAATCTCATGGATCAACAGATTGATTTACACCAAACAAAAATCGCCGAGCGAGACCTTGAAACAGAACAAAGAATGAAACAACTCGGCTTAAATCGCAAAGAGTCCTGGGTTTTTAGTTTCAACCCCTTATTCTCCGAAACTGATTTTGCCTCGACCTTTTCAAAACTTCTTAGAACTCTTGAAACAGCCTATAATCATCCGGTGGATATTGAATTCACTGTTAACTTTAAAAACAATGGCAAGTATCGAATAAACCTTTTACAATGCAGGCCTTTACAGGTTCAAGGTTTTAAGGACCACGTGGAAGCTCCCCAAGAAATTCCGCCCGAGCGAATTCTTTTTAAAAGCAAAGGACACTTCATGGGTGGCAATATATCTACAAACATTCACAAGGTCATCCTTGTAGAGCCACACGCCTATAACCAACTCAGCCAATCTGAGAAATATGAAACTGCTAGGATCATTGGGAGACTGAATAAGCAAATCCATAAAGAAACTACCAACGTCCTGCTCCTCGGTCCAGGAAGATGGGGCTCGAAGATTCCTTCTTTAGGAGTTCCAGCTGCATTTGCAGAGATAAATCACATTTCTATTTTAGGCGAGATCGGCTACCATCAGACTGGATTCCTCCCTGATGTCTCGTTTGGAACTCACTTTTTTCAGGACATGATCGAAAGTGAAATAGTCTATCTGGCCCTTTTCCCCGAAAAAAAAGAAACTATTTATCAGTTAGATATGCTAGATAACTTCGCTCAGATCTCACTTGATATAGTTCCGGAAAAATCTAATCTAAGAGAGGCTTTAAAGGTCTATGACCTCGTACCTTCGCAACTAAACTTACAAGTAATTTCAGATATTACTAAACAAGAGATTCAATGCTTTTTCTACTAAACTCAAAGGGGTATCCGGCCTTAATGCCAGATACCCCTTTAAGTCAACGTTGATAATCTCGACTAAAATAGGATTCACTTCACCTACCAAACTATATGCTTACTCGAACTCCTTTATAATCTCTTCCGCGACTAATGCTTGCGAGAGACGCATGTCCATCGCTCTTTTCTGAATAAGACGAAAGGCTTGGGGCTCACTCAAGTTTAGCTTTTCAACAAGGGTCCATTTGGCTTGTTCAAGGATCTTACGCTCGTCAATCCGCTTCTTTAATCTGTCCCGCTCATTGATTAATTCCGTCATCGAATTCCTCACAGTTAGCGCGAATCGGGCAGTCTGAAGCAAGGTTAAACGGTTTATTGGCTTAGGCAAAATCAGGGCACCAATTTTCTCAAGACTGCATTGCATGTCTAGCAACTGCTCTGGTCTTGAGATCACTATAATACCAGCAGATGTTTTTTCACGGGTATCAAATACTAAATCCGTTCCTTGTTCATCGGGTAGAGGAGTGCTTATAATGACTAAATCCAATGACATATTTAAAAAGGCTCTTCTTGCTTCATTGGCTGAATGAGCGCAACTTACCGGATAAAACCCTTCCTTGATAAGCATTGCCTGTATGCTGCTTGCCATTTCAGCTTTTCCACAAACAATTAAAACACTCCCTGCGCTCATTACAATCACCCCTTTGTGCAGGGTAAAGAAAACTTAACGGTGCCTACTAGCAGCGATGCGAAGACTTAATAAGATTTTAAATACTTTTCAACTTCCCACTTGTGTATTGAGTTATCGTAGGATTCCCATTCTAAAGCCTTAGTCGCTAGGTATTTATTAAACGTATGCGCACCAAGTGTCGAGAGAATTAATGGATCTTTTTTCATCTCTTCAAGAGCGAATAAAAGATTTGAGGGCAGCCGCTCAAGCCCGAGCTCTTTCTCCTGTTCCGCCGTCAAAGTATAAATATTGACATTAATAGGATCTTCCAATGGCAGACGCTGGTGTAACCCATCAAGGCCCGCCTCTAAAACTAAGGCTAAGGTCAGATAAGGATTACAGGTAGGATCAGGACTTCTGAGCTCAAGCCTTGTTCCTTCTCCCCGGGGCGCCGGAACCCGCAACAAGGGACTGCGATTCATGTGGGACCAGGCGATATGCACAGGTGCTTCAAAGCCTGGTTTTAAACGCTTATAAGAATTCACAAGTGGATTAGCGATGGCGGTAATTCCTTTAATATGTCTCAACAAACCAGCAGCAAAAAATTTGGCAGTTTCAGATATATCGGTTGAACTATTCTCTCCCTTAAAGAGGTTGATTCCATTTTGGGTTAGTGACATATTAATATGCATTCCCGAACCATTAACGTTGGGGAGGGGTTTGGGCATAAAGGTGGCATGAAGCCCATTTCGTTGGGCGATGATCTTAACCACCATTTTAAAGGTCATGATATTATCTGCCGCGGTGAGAGCATCTGTGTATTTAAAATCAATTTCATGTTGCCCTGCGGCTGTCTCATGATGTGACGCTTCAATTTCAAACCCCATTTCCTCTAAGATCATGCACATCTCACGCCGGGTGTTTTCCCCCTGATCGATGGGTGCTAAATCACAATAACTGGCTGAGTCATGGGTCTTCGTGGTTGGCTGACCTTCATCATCATTGTAAAACATAAAAAACTCACATTCCGGACCGACTTGAAAGGTATAACCTGAGTCTTGCGCTTTTTTCAAGGTTCGTTTTAGAATATAGCGGGGATCTCCTTCAAACTGAGAACCATCGTGGTTTTTTACATCGCAAATGATTCTTGCCACCTTGCCCTGTTGCGGTCTCCAAGGAATGATTGCAAAGGTAGATGGATCGGGGAAAAGAAACATATCAGAGGATTCGATGCCGGAGAATCCTGCCACGGCCGAGCCGTCGAACATGACTCCATTATCGAAAGCGCTAGCAAGCTGTTTATCCATGATCGCGATATTCTTCATATTACCGGCAATATCCGTGAATTGGAGACGGATAAATCGAACATCATTTTCTTTAACATAGTTAAGACAATCTTCTTTAGTAAAAAACAATTGAGGTGCTCTCCTTTCTCAAGTAAAGAAATGAACTAAGCATTATTTTAGCCTTATTATATCCTAAAAAGTCTGATCCGCCTGCCTTTAGTTCGAAAATCCTTTACCAGCCACAATAAAGATTGCCATATGGTCGTTTATTATACGGAATCAGTTTGGAAAATGGTTTTGCTAGAATATCTTCATAACTTCCTCCAAAATAACCTACATAATCTTTAACATAGCGATTGATCTGCTCATGATCCTTCTCCGTAAGCGCTACCACTTTGACTTCTTTTCCGAGTTTGTAGCCATCTACTTCACCACGGATATACATAACTCCTCCATGCATCCCCGTACCGCAATAGGATCCAACAATTTCCTCACTTTCTTCTAAATCTAGACCGAGCACAACAATCACTCCGCCAGCCATATATTCTCCTAAGAAATCTCCTGCCTTTCCTCCTAAGACAATAGCCGGAATCGTTTCTTGGTATTCCTTCATATGAATTCCGACCCTATATCCACCATTCCCCCGAATGTAGATTTCTCCACCCCGCATGGCATAACCGACAGTATCCCCTGAACTTCCGTGAACTACAATCTTTCCATTATTCATTGTGTTACCGATACTATCTTGGGTGTTACCTTCCACAAATAACTCTAAGCCATTCATAAAGGCTGCCATATCATTGCCAGGAGTTCCTTTAAGAGTTAAACGGGCCTTACCTGTGATTCCATCTCCGATATAGCGTTGACCATTCACATTTTTGACCACTATATCTTGCGAACCTGTAGCGATCTCCTCACGAATCTTACTGTTCAGTTCTCGATAATAGAGTCCTTTGGCATTGAGTACAATCATTAAATTCACTTCCTTAGGGAAAGTCTTTGGCTGCGCAGTTCCTTTGGAAAATGGATATAACCAAAATCCTCTTTTAAGAGATGTTCCTGAAAAGGCGTCACATCAACTTCTTGGTCCATAAGTCCGGTAAGAATTCCAGCCCGATCCACAGTATTTAGGGCGATATACCCAACAAGTTTTCCAGCCCTCAGGACGATCTTCTTATAACTTTGCTTCCCTGGATCGAGTCGAATATATTCTTGAAAACCGGGAGTAGTTGGTTTAATAATCCCTGCTGTGAGCATAGGAAGATCAAAAAATCCGATGGCGTTCATGGCAAATCCACCTTGGAATTCTGAGCTTCCTCCAGCCATGTTTACCCCTGCTGTAAATCCCTGCTTATAGGCGTTCGGCAAAATCGGCAAGACACGATTCTCTTGATAGATCTTGTCATAACCTTCTGAGACATCCCCCGCTGCAAATACGTCATCCACACTTGTCGCCATGTGTGAATTGACCAGGATACCCTGATTGAACTTAAGTTCGGTATCTCGAACAAGGTCTAGGTTTGGTCTAACCCCGATGGCTAAAATTACTCGATCACACTCTAGCTCTTCTCCATTCTGGAGACGAACCCCGGTGACCTTACCCTCTTCACCTAAAATCTCGGCTACCGTATTATTTAACTGAAACTTCACACCTTGTTCTTCAAGATGAGTCTGAACAATTCTGGCCGAATCTTCATCAAGAATGGCGCTCAAGATGCGGTTTGATAGTTCAGCCACTGTCACAGTCGCTTCTCTTTTTACCAAGGCCTCTGTTGCTTTAAGACCAATAAGGCCCGCCCCAATAACCACCACTTTGATTCCTGGAAAGAGTTCTTCTCCTAAATCCTTCGCATCGTCCCAAGTTAAGAAGGTTGAAACTCCAGAATACTCTCTGCCAGGAATCGGGGGGGTAATAGGTTTACCGCCAGTTGCGATTAAAAGACGATCAAAGGGCACCTTATCCCCAGTCGATAGTTCTATTGTCTTGTCTTCAAGCTTTAGCGCTTGGACTTCCCTTCCAAGGGAAGCTTCAACTTGCAGGCGCAGGTAAAAATCGGGATCTCGGTAATACATCGTTTCTGGGGCAACTTTACCTGAAAGATAATAGGAAATAAGAGGACGGGAATAGGCAGGATACGGTTCCCTGGAAAAAAGCGCTATTTTTCCTACTCGATCTACACTACGGATGCCTTCCACTGCACCAATCCCAGCAGCGGAATTGCCGATGATTACATAATCCATGCTACTCCTCTCCCTCTACAACGCTATCCATAAACTGTAGGGCACGATTAGGACAATTTTGAACGCAAACCGGCACATTTGAGAAGCTTTCCGTATCTGTTTGGTCTGCCACATTAGAACAAAGGTCACATTTAGAAGCCACTTTGTGTCCCTGGTTATCCCTCCCAATCGCACCGAAAGGGCAGACAAGGATACAAGTCCAACACCCTACACATCGACGTTCATCATTGCTTACAATTCCCGTTACAGAATCTTTCTGCATAGCTCCAGTTATACATGCTTTGGTGCAGGGTGCCTCATCACAATGCCGACATTGGAGCGCAAAGGATATGGATAAATTGTACTCTACCAAAATTCTTGGCAAGGGCTTCATCTTTTGTTTCAAAAAGGCTTTAACAAGGTCCAACGGATACTCCGAATGGGCCGTCGCACAATATACTTCACAAAGTTTACAGCCCATACATACTTCTTCCCGGGCATAAACACGTTTCATCCGAAATCCTCACTTCCTCTCCTTTACTCGCCAGCGGCTAAGACTCCCAGGATATTTAACTCACGATCAGATAATCCTATTCCTCTAAGCATCAGGCGATTTCCGCACAAACTTTCAATGGCATTAATGCCCATACCGCCTAGAATTTCTTTAACCTCATGTTCCCAAGCTTTTAGAAGATTCGTTGCTCTTTCTGCTCCAATCTCGGGATTCAGTCGTTTGACTAATTCTGGTCTTTGGGTGGCAATTCCCCAGTTGCATTTTCCGGTATAACATTTCTGACACATATGACAGCCAAGAGCGAGCAGTGCCGAACTAGCTACATAAACAGCATCTGCGCCCAACGCAATTGCCTTAATGATATCCGTGCTATTCCGGATACTTCCTCCGACAACGAGTGAGACCTGATTCCGAATTCCTTCTTCGCGCAGACGACTGTCTACGGCAGCTAAAGCAAGTTCAATAGGAATTCCGACTGAATCACGAGTCCTAAGGGGAGCGGCTCCAGTACCGCCACGAAAACCGTCAATGGCAATGATATCGGCGCCCGCCCGAGCAATCCCTGAAGCAATTGCCGAGACATTATGAACAGCAGCAATCTTTACAATCACCGGTTTTTCATAATTCGTAGCTTCTTTTAACGAAAAAATAAGTTGAGTTAAATCCTCGATGGAGTATATATCATGGTGGGGAGCTGGTGAAATAGCATCGGATTGTTCTGGAATCATCCGGGTTCGGGATACTTCTACACCGACTTTTTCGCCCGGTAAATGCCCGCCAATTCCTGGTTTAGCTCCCTGACCAATTTTTATCTCGATTGCAGCACCCGCATTCAAATACTCTGAGTGAACTCCAAACCGACCAGATGCCACCTGTACAATTGTATTTTTCCCGTATTTATAGAGGTCTTCGTGGAGACCTCCTTCTCCAGTATTATAGAAAGTCCCTAGAGTTTCTGCCGCTTGTGCTAAGGACTTAGCTACATTGAGACTAATAGAACCAAAGGACATTGCCGAGAACATGATCGGTAGGTCAAGTTCAAGCTGGGGTGGGAGAGCCTCTGCAAGCTTTCCATTTATCACGCGAAGTTGCTCAGGTTTTCGGCCTAAAAAGGTTTTCAACTCCATGGGTTCTCTAAGCGGATCAATGGAGGGATTAGTTACTTGGCTAGCGTTTAGTAACAATTGATCCCAATAAACGGGGTAAGGACGATCCGTCCCCATACCTGTCAGCAAGATTCCTCCAGTTTCCGCTTGCTTGTAAATTGCTTTCATTGTACTTGCAGTCCAATTGGCGTTCTCACGAAATTCCAGAGGAAATTTTCGAATGGAGAGGGAATGGGTGGGGCACATTGTCACACACCGATGACAATTGACACACAAGGCGTCCTGGGAGAAAATCTTTTCTTCTTCGGCATCCCAACCATGGGCCTCATTGGCACATTGCCTTACGCAAACCTGACAATTAATACAACGCTCTCTATTTCGTTCAATAAGAAAGTCCGGCGTATTCATACTCAGTGTCATACCCTTGTACTCCCCTCTTCTCGAGTGTTGCAATCACAGGTTCTCCACCACGGGGAGCCCAGACCTTTTCAGGCTGAGGACAAACTTCCCGGATAGCAGATTCTTCAGAGGCAAGATAAAGGAATTCTCCTTTCGTTGCCGCAACCATCGATCGCAATTTAAGTCGATCATTAAGTGCGATCAAGCCTTGACTTGAGCCCAAAATTATTGAAAAAGGACCATTCATTAATAAATTCCCATACATGGCACGCACTGCTTTAAGAAGTGCCCGTTTCTCAGAGTTCATCCGTTCGATATCTCTCCAAAAGGGTGCTGCTAAGGTTGCTATAGCTACATCCATAGGCAATTGCTGCTTACGGACCAAATAGTCAAAAGCATAGGTAATTGCCTCAGTGTCTGTTTGCATAGATAACTTATAACCATACATTTCTAAAAAACGACGATTTGCCCCATAGGATGAAATTTCACCATTATGCACGATTGACCAGTCAAGTAGGGTAAATGGGTGTGCTCCCCCCCACCAGCCAGGAGTATTGGTGGGGAATCGTCCATGGGCCGTCCAGCTATACCCATGATACTTATCTAAACAAAAATACTCTCCAATATCTTCAGGGTAACCCACCCCTTTAAAAGCCCCCATATTTTTGCCGCTTGAAACAACAAAGGCTCCCTTACACTCGGCATTGATGTACATAACACTGCGTACCACAAACTCATCTTCATTTTCTTCTTCCAGTAAATAGCTTGGTTTAGGTCGGACAAAATATCGCCAAGCCAGCGGAGGATTCTTAATTGACCGGGTTTTCTTCGTCGGTATTTCCCCGCTTTCCGCAACATGGAAAAAGTAATTAAGATAACTCTCTGTTTGTTCTCTTCCTTCTGCCCCTTCGTAATACAAGTGAAAAGCATAATAATCCTCATACTCCGGATAAATGCCATAAGCGGCAAATCCTCCACCTAAGCCATTGGAACGGTCATGCATCAAGGCAATGGACTGAAGTATATCTTCTCCGGAAAAAACCTGTCCGCTGCGATTGATAATTCCACTGATCGCACAACCAGACGGGATTCGAACGTCACCTTCTCTAAGCATCTATACGTCTCTCCTTTCCTCTCATCACATAGGACTCTTCAAGTGGGAGTTTAAACTCCATCAGATACAAAGCTTAAGCTAATGAAGTTTTGGGCAATCTCTTCTGCTAACTCCATCGTTATAAGATTTCATCCCCAAAATCTTCTTGCCTCCTTTATTTTGAGAAAAGAAAAAGACGCTCCTAAGAAACTGTACTTTTGTCTAGTACAAACTTCTTATGAGCGCCTTTGCTCTATTCGTATTGGTTTATACATTTAAATTAACATAGAGACTGGGTTACATTCAACCGTTTCAGGCAATGTATACAATATTAAATTTTTCAAAGACATTTAGTCAAAACCTTTTTAAAAATAAAAGCTAATTGCATTCTAGTGTGTAACACTTGATGTCTTATGTCATTTTCGAACCAATATGCTCATGTTTTAGTAAATACAATTGTTCAATGATGGCCGAAAATGCTACTGGAAGAGGAATTGCCCTTAGATCCTTCATAGAAACCCAGCGTTCTTTGTCTAATTGATTTTTTTCCGTACTAGCTGCTAGTTCATATTCCCCTTCCGATTCTTCCAGTTTGAAGGCAGTTGTCGAATCGGGCTGATTGAGTGAATAGAACAGATCGGGCAAATCCCAATGCTCGGACAAATCGACGACTGCCCAGATAATTTTCCATCGCCGGTGGCTAAAGGTATACCAAACCGGGCCCTGCCAAAATAACCCTCGCTGGAATTGGTCCTTTACTCGACTGTCAAAAAACACCCCTTGTGGGACCGCTTGTTGAAAAAGAGCAAAGGATTCCTCCCCAGCAATAAGAGGAAGATCGTCGTTTAAGCTATGGATATAGCCCTGACTTGATTCTACTCCCGGAAATTCCCAGAGATCAGCCAATAACCCCCTGGAAGAGCGTTTTTGTATATAAACCTGGTCCCCTTTGCGCAGGACAAAGGTTAAGCGCGTCACAACTTGGCGCTGTGCCTTAGGCTTCTTTACAGGGTAACGCAGGAAATCTCCCTGTAAGTACCCCTTACAAACGTCAGCGAGAGGGCAATGCTGGCAGGCTGGTTTGGTGGGAGTACAAACCAAAGCTCCTAGTTCCATTAGGGCTTGATTAAAGTCCCCTGGTTGTAGAGCTGACTGCCACGTCATTAAGGTGTCTCTAAGGTGACGATAACTACGAGCAGTTTCTACAGGTTCGGACCAGGCTAGAAGGCGAGAAACTACCCTCTTTACATTTCCATCGATCGCTACTACGTTCTGTCCGAAGGCAATACTAGCTATGGCTCCGGCAGTATAATCTCCTATTCCCGGAATCCGTAATAGAGCATCGTAATTCCTAGGGAGTTCCCCCTTAAGTTGTTGAAGAATATAGTTAGCCCCTTCCCACATACGGCGGGCTCGAGAGTAATACCCTAGTCCACTCCAAATGGTTAAGACATCGTCAAGGCTAGCCTTTGCCAGTTGTTCAACACTGGGAAAACTATGCAAAAATCGTTCGTAATAAGGAATCACAGTCTTTACTTGGGTTTGTTGTAACATGACTTCGGATACCCAAATGGCATAAGGATCTCCCGTCTTCCGCCAGGGCAAATCTCTTTTTACATCTGAAAACCAGTGTAATAATCGATCAGACAGACTCTGTTCCGAAGCTGTATCCTTTAAGCTATCCCTTAATAAATCCATCTTATGTCTCTCCTAATGCTGCAATTTGCAAGTAAATGGACTCAACGAACAGGACGTTCATAGTGCATCTGTAATGATTACTTGTTTATTAGCACCAATCCCACCAAGCAAAAAACCACTCCAATTATTTGGTTAACCGCAAAGCCCTCTTTGTATAGGAGTATACCTATAGGGATAAGCATGATAGCAAGAATAATATTTGCCACTAACGATCCGACACTGATATTCCACCCCACTCTATATGCCAGCAAATAACCCAATTCAAGGCCTACTATGGCAAAACCTAAGGCAAAACTAGTCCAATTTAAGTCATTGAAGGATTGAAAAAAGCCCTTATCCGTTTTATAAAAAGGAAATGCCACAAGGGTTAGAATAGCTGCCGTTAAATATGTCATTAGCAATGCCGAAAAAGGATTGGCACTATGAGGTGTGGATTTCTGACATACATTATAAATAACGTTGGAGGTTACAACGAGTGCAATTGGGAAAAAATACATAAACATATTAAGACCTCATTAATTCTTTTATTATTTTTAAAATCTTAGAAACAAATGAGAGACGAAGGGCTCTTTGAGGCTCTTTGAGGTTCTTTGAGGTTCTTCCAGGATAAATTTCACCCATATAGTAAATTCTATTAAAGCACAATAAAAGGGGGGGAATTTTAGATGGCCGAAAAGAATATTATTGCTTACTTTAAAAGTCCAGAAGAAGCTAATAAAGTTGCGGATCAAATGAAAAGCCTAGGAGTTGAGGATATACAAATAGATCGTTTTGGCAAGTATCCCCTAGGAAGTGCTGACCAATTATCGAGCCCTGGAACCGGTGAACTATCTAGCCAAGCAACATTAACTCTAGGTGCAAGTGAGGGTCGAGATACTGGGATCTTAGCATCTGCAGATGTTAGTGCCAGTGGCATGAGCGACGGGGGAGAAAACCCAATTTCTGGGCGAGACATTGTTTTAGCTGCGATTGTCGACCAATCTGTCTTTGATAAAGCAAAACAGATTATTAAAGATGCCGATGGCTTAGTTTAATTTACCCAGAAGCTTTTTATGGTGGTTGTGATACTATCATTAGTTCTACCTAAGAGAACTTTTGTCCATTCTTTAGGAAATAACCTTCGATAGGCTTGTTTAGAGAAGCGCTCATCAATCAGTATCACAATTCCTCGATCCTTTTCTGTTCGAATCACTCGCCCAACCGCCTGTAAAACCTTGTTCATTCCAGGGTACAGATAGGCAAATTCAAAACCCAGATAACTTGTTGTTTCATAGTATGAACGAATAATTTCTCTCTCCATGCAAACTTGTGGCAAGCCAACTCCTACCACAACTGCGCCAGAGAGCCTATCCCCAATAAGATCGATACCTTCGCCAAAGATCCCGCCCATTAGTACAAACCCTACTAACGTTCGTTGTGGATTGTGTGAAAACCTTTCTAAGAAATCTTCCCGTTCTTCCTCCTCCATACTGGAGCTTTGACAAATTACATCGACTTCTTGGTTCTGAGCGCTAAACCTTAGATAGACTTCATTCATATAATGATAGGATGGAAAATAGACCAAATAATTTCCCTTTTTACACAGAATAACTGCAGAGATCGATTCTACCACTTGGTCATAGGTTTTAGCTCTCAGCTTATAGTTAGTAGATACCCGATCATTAATCAGCAGACAAAGATTTTCCTCGGGAAAAGGAGAGGGGAGCTGGAGTTTATAAGATGTTTCCTCGCCCCCCAGAAGGTTCATGAAGTAGTCCATTGGACTCAAGGTTGCGGAAAAAAGTACGGCTGACCGCCCCCTTCCCAAAGCTTCCTTCAGACGCATAGAGGGATCTAGGCAGAACAATTTTACTTTGAAATCCTCTCTTGTCAAGTACTTATAAGTAACATATCGCTCATTATAGCTTTCTGCTGTTCTAGTAAAACTTAAGGCCTGAAAATAGTGTTCAAGAAGTTGCTCATGCCAAGAAAAGGATTGATCGTTAGTTTTAAGGAAATATTCGGTTTCTTTAATAAACTGCCTTAAAGCTTGGATCAGTTTACCAGGCAACTCCTTGCCAACACTCTCCCCACTTCCCTCGGCTTCTGTGCAGCCCTTTTTTTCTTTGACTAAGGCTGTATTTACTTTTGTTAAACTTTTAGCTAACCTGGCGTTGTCCTCTTTGGTCAATTTCTTCAATTTCAACCAAGATTCCTTTCCTAGCTCAGCAGAAAACATATCCCTTGCTCGATCCACCAAGTTGTGTGCTTCATCCACCAAAAAGGTGTATTCCCCTCCTTCGAGGAAAAAGCGCCTCAAATATACTCTTGGATCAAATACGTAATTATAATCGCAAATAACCACATCTGCCCAATTTGCCATTTCTAAGGAAAATTCAAAGGGACAGATCACATGCTTACGAGCGTATTGCTCTATTAATTGTCGCGTCCAAGCCCTTTCCATAAATAGATCCTCTACAGCCTCTCTCACCCGGTCATAATACCCACGAGCATAAGGACAATCCTCTGGCAAGCAGGATATTTCGGAAAGAAAACAGAGTTTACTTTTAGCAGTTAGTGTCAAACGCTTAACTTCCAGCCCTGTTTTTTGCAAATCGGACAGGGCTTTTTCAGCGACTGTTCGAGTAATCGTTTTAGCTGTAAGATAAAAGATCTGGACTGTCAATCCTTCCGCCATAGCCTTTAAGGCAGGAAACAGGGTGCCCATGGTCTTTCCAATACCAGTAGGAGCTTGGGCAAATAACTTTTGACTTTGTTTAATCGTCTGATATACGGCTACCGCCAATTCTCGCTGACCGCGTCTATAGGTATCGAAAGGAAATGGGGTAGTACGGATACTATCGTTTCTCCGCATTACCCATTCTTGTAGTTGACAAGCCCAACTAAAATAGCATTGGGCTAAGCCCATAAAAAACCCAGTTAGCTCATCCAGAGAAAATTTCTTTTTAAAAATCTTAGTCTGAGCTGTATCAAGCTGAAAATAGGTAAGCTGGACTTCCAAAGTTTCTAGTCCTTCTTGAATCCCGTACATGAAAGCATAACACTGAGCCTGCGCCCAGTGTAAATTATTAAAGGATTCATCGATAAGTTCTAAATCGAGAGTCGTGGTCTTAATCTCATCGATACAAGCCATCGATTCGTTTCTAATGACTCCATCAGCCCGTCCCTTAATTTCCAGTAAGAGCTTATCACTTAAGCCCTTGCCTTCCCTCAAACTAGGAACTTCGGAATAAAGATAACTCAGGGGCACTTCTGGCAAATAGTCAACTCCGCTTGTTTTCTGAACATATTGATGAGCTTTAATGGACTCTTGGGCCCGAGAAAGGTTAATTGAACCCGCTTGCAAATCTCCCCGTCTGAGAACAAATTCGACAAGACTACGTACAGATAGTTTGATGGTAGTCATTGCTCATTAGATCCTTTCCGAAAGTGGTTATGACCCATTATAACACTTGCCATGGAATATATCCGTCTAAAACATGTCCTTTTTCGTTAGAAACATAATCCCACCAAAGCAAAGAATAACAGACATCCCTACGACGATGGCAAAACCATACTCTGAAGTCTGCAAAGGTATTTTTACATTCATTCCAAAGAAGCTGGCTAACATAGTGGGTAGGGCTAGGATAATCGTAATTGACGCCAAAAACTTCATGACCATATTTAAGTTATTCGAAATAATAGAAGCAAAGGCATCCATCATACTACTTGAAATGTTACTATAGGTTTCTGCCATTTCAACTGCTTGTTTATTCTCGATAATGACATCTTCCAGCAAATCCTGGTCCTCTTCATATATCTTCAGTCCTTTAGTTCTTAACATTTTTTCCATGACTTTTTCGTTGGATTTTAAGGAAGTTGTAAAATAAACAAGACTTTTTTGAAGGTTTAGCAACCTAATTAATTCCTTATTCTTCATCGATCTGTGAAGTGCCAACTCAATTTCGTTTGTCTTTTTTTCTATTTCTCTCAGTAGAGTTAAGTATAGAGTTGCACTTTTATAAAGAATTTGAAATAAAAACCGCGTCTTTTTATAAGTTTCCATTCCACGGACTTTACCATTAACAAAATCTCTGAGAACATCAACATCTTGCAAGCAAACTGTTACAATATGACGATCAGTCAATATGATTCCGAGAGGAATCGTTTCGTAGATCACTGTCGCATTTTGAATGATCGGCACATTAATAATAACCAATATTTGATTGTTCTCAGTTTCAATTCGAGGTCGTTCTTCGTCGTCTAAAACATCTTTAATAAAATAATCTTCAATCTGAGTCGCCTTTCCAACAAGGGCAATTTCTTCCTCAGTAGGATTTATCATATTTATCCAAGAACCTTTTTCTTCAAGTTTATCCGTTTTAACAATCCTACTGTCGACGGTATTATACACAGCTAGCATTTCATGCCCTCCACTTTTGGATCTTCCATACCATTCTATCCCCGTAAATTACTACAGTATATAGGTTACCACTTACTAGTGTTCTTTACAATTTTCTTAGATTTTAACCAATCCTGAGATTACTTCCACCTTTACAATCGGGGAGTAGTACTATTACCGAGACACTTTCCCAGTAGAATAAAGAGAGGGCCTACAACACCAATTTTAGTGTTATAGGCCCTCTACCCAAGTTACTTAATGATACTTTTACCCATTAGGTATTTATCTACTTCACGTGCAGCAAGCTTTCCTTCTTGAACAGCCCAGACGATAAGGCTCTGACCTCTTCTCATATCTCCTGCGGTAAATACCTTATCCACATTAGTCCTAAAAAGCTCATATTCAGCTTTCACATTACTTCGTGAATCTCTTTCAAGCTTAAGCTCATTTACAAGGGTATCTTCTGGTCCTAGGAATCCCATGGCAAGAAGTACTAGGTCTGCCTGCCATACTTTTTCGCTCCCGGGAACTTCCTGTGGGAGCATTCTTCCCAACTCATTTTTGACCCATACAATTTCCACGGTATGAACTTCCTTAACCTCACTGTTCTCATTTCCCACAATCTTTTTAGTCGATATAAGGTAATTTCTTGGGTCCTTTCCGTACAGGCTTATGGCTTCTTCCTGACCGTAGTCCACCTTAAGTTTCTGCGGCCACTCCGGCCAAGGGTTCGAGTCATCTATTCTCTGCCTAGGCGGTTCTGGCATAATTTCAAACTGGTACACACTCCCGCAGCCATGCCGTAGGGAGGTAGCAACGCAGTCCGTTCCTGTATCCCCTCCACCGATGATAATGACATTCTTACCTTTGGCACTTATGAACTTGCCATCCTGAAGATTCGAATCTAAGAGACTTTTAGTATTAGCCCCTAGAAAATCGACTGCAAAATGAACACCCTTCAGTTCTTTTCCACTAACATCTAGTCCCCGCGCCTTGGTTGCGCCGGCACACAGTACAACTGCATCATACTGGTCAACCAATTCCTGGGCAGGAATATCTTTGCCCACCTCAGTGTTAAGCACGAATTGGATCCCTGATTCCTTGAGCAACGCGAAACGTCTTTCCACGATGCCTTTTTCAAGCTTCATGTTGGGAATTCCGTACATCATTAGGCCGCCAACTCTATCGCTTCTCTCATAGACAGTTACGTCATGCCCCACGGCGTTTAAATAATAAGCAGCCGATAATCCTGCAGGGCCTGACCCGACAATAGCAACTTTCTTTCCTGTGGCTTTGCCTTTCCTAGGCTTTACCCATCCTTCAGCAAATGCTTTTTCAATGATCTCATATTCAAGACTATTTATGGTAACAGATTCCATGATATGCCCTTCTGTACAAGCACCTTCACAGGGTGCAGGACACACTCTAGAGGTGAATTCCGGAAAAGGACTGGTTCTAGTCAGCCTCTGGTAAGCTTCTTCCCACTGACCCTTATAAATAAGCTCATTCCACTCTGGAATCAGATTATGCAGGGGACATCCCGAGGCCATGCCATTTAACAGTACACCGCTGTTGCAAAAAGGAACTCCGCAGTTCATGCAACGAGCACCCTGAGTTTTAATGATTTCGGGATCCCGAGGCAATCTTATTTCATTCCAGTCATTGATTCTTTCTTCAGGAGAACGTTTCTTAGGATTAATCCTCTTATACTCTAAAAATCCAGTTGCTTTTCCCATTTTAGTCCCACCTCACCCCTTAAGTCCTGGAAACATCTTTGAAATTCTCTTCAAATGCGGCCATCAAGGCCTCTTCGCCGCTTAAGCCTGCTTTGTGAGCCTTATCAATGTTCTCAAGCATACGTTTATAGTCTATAGGAATGACTTTCGTAAATCTCTGTGAATAATTTTTCCAGTCATCAAGAATTTTCCCGCCCTGAGGACTGTCGGTATACTCAACATGTTTTTGAATCATTTCATGGATTTCGTCAAGTTCTACTTCAGATTCTAATTTCTCCAGTGACACCATCGACTTGTTGCAGTTGACTTCGTCAAAGTCCAGCAGGTAGGCTATTCCACCAGACATTCCGGCGGCAAAGTTTCTTCCCGTTTTACCTAGGACAACAACTTTCCCTCCTGTCATATATTCACAGCCATGGTCACCCACACCTTCGACGACTGCTTTTACCCCACTGTTCCTTACACAGAACCGCTCTCCTGCTATCCCATTGATATAAGCTTCCCCTGAGGTTGCTCCATAGAAAGCAACATTTCCGATCAAAATGTTTTTCTCAGGCTCAAAGTCAGATTTTTTAGGAGGATAAACTACAATTCTGGCGCCCGAAAGGCCTTTCCCTAAATAGTCGTTTGAATCTCCTTCCAGTTCCAAGGACAGTCCTTTCGGAGTAAAAGCCCCAAAGCTTTGTCCAGCCGATCCTACAAAGGTAAGCTTTATTGTATCCTCAGGAAGCCCTTTTTCGCCGTATCTCTTAGAAATTTCACTTCCGATGATGGTGCCGACAACTCGGTCTACATTATTAATCTGGAGTTTAGCTCGTATGGGCTTTTGATTCTCAAGTGCTGGTTTACAAATTCTAAGAAGCTTTTTTATATCCATTGATTCTTCAAGGATATGGTTCTGAGACTGAGTGTTGAATCGCTTAACATCGGCACCAGCATAGGGTTGATAAAGAATCTGGGATAGATCCAAGTGTTTGGCCTTCCAATTTTTTATTGTTTCCTTGGTTTTAAGTCGATCCGAGCGTCCGACCATTTCATTGATTGTCCTAAAGCCAAGTCTAGCCATGATTTCACGCATTTCCTGAGCAATAAATCTCATGAAGTTTTCCACATACTCAGGTTTACCTTTAAAGTTTTCCCTTAGCTTTTTATCTTGAGTGGCTATCCCTACTGGGCAGGTGTTTAGATTACAAACTCTCATCATCACACAACCCAGAGCAATGAGTGGTGTCGTAGCAAATCCAAATTCTTCAGCCCCAAGCATTGCCGCAATGACAACATCCCTACCTGAAAGCAACTTGCCATCCGTTTCAACAACAACCCTATCTCTTAGCTTGTTTAGAACTAAGGTCTGATGAGTTTCAGCAAGTCCAAGCTCCCAAGGAAGTCCTGAGTTTCTGATACTTGTTCTTGGAGAAGCTCCGGTTCCTCCATCATATCCACTGATAAGAATCACATCTGCTTTTCCTTTTGCCACCCCTGCAGCAATCGTCCCTACCCCGACCTCGGAAACGAGCTTAACATTAATTCGGGCATCTCTGTTGGCATTTTTCAAGTCATGAATCAGTTCAGCTAAATCCTCGATGGAGTAAATATCGTGGTGTGGCGGTGGAGAAATAAGACTAACCCCTGGGGTTGAATGTCTTTCCTTGGCAATCTCCGGGTAAACTTTCCGCCCCGGAAGTTGGCCCCCTTCGCCGGGTTTTGCTCCCTGAGCCATTTTGATTTGAATTTCCTGGGCATTCACAAGGTAGTTGCTGGTAACCCCGAAACGTCCTGAAGCGACTTGCTTAATAGCACTATTTTTCGTATCTCCGTTGGCCATGACCTTGAATCGTTCGCTGTCCTCTCCACCTTCACCTGTGTTGCTTTTACCACCTAATCTGTTCATAGCAATAGCAAGACACTCGTGAGCCTCCTTGCTAATCGATCCGTAGGACATAGCTCCGGTCTTAAACCGTTTAACAATGGACTCAACCGATTCTACGTCTTCAATGGGAATGGTGTCGCCTGGATTAACCTTAAAATCAAGAAGATTCCTTAAATTGTAGATTTCGTCATCGTTGATCTTTTTAGAGTAATCCTTAAAGAGAGGGTAGTTTCCTTCTCTGCAAGCTCGTTGTAGCATGTAAATGGTTTGAGAATTGTAGAGATGGATTTCCCCATCCTCCTTACTCTGGAAATAGCCGCCTACTTCCAGGGAGTCGGTATAGGGTGAACTCTCATCATAAGCGCTTTCGTGCCGCATTTGATTTTCAAGAGCGATTTCTTCAAGGCCAATGCCTTCCAGTCTGGAAGGTGTCATAGTGAAATACTTATCGATAAGCTCCTTTTTCAGACCGACCGCCTCAAAGATCTGGGCTCCATGGTAACTTCTCATGGTAGAAATGCCCATTTTAGTGAGTACCTTAAGCACTCCTTTAACGGAAGCCTTAATAAAGTTCTTTTTTGCCTCTTGGAAACTTAGTCCTTCCAACAGATCTTTTTCAGCGAGATCTTGAATCGTTTCATACGCCAAATAGGGATTGATTGCAGTGACCCCATACCCGATCAGAGTACAAAAATGGTGGACTTCTCTCGGCTCACCAGATTCGAGTACAATTCCTAAATTAGTGCGTATTTCTCTTCTGATCAAGTGGTGGTGAAGTCCCGAGGATGCTAAAAGCGCAGGGATGGCTGCAAGCTTTTCATTAGCGCCCCGGTCTGAGAGGATAATGATATTAGCTCCCTCATTAATCGCCTTATCCGCTTCTTTGAAAACTCTATCTAAGGCCCTTTCCATGGATTTTACCCCATCCGAGACTAAATAAAGTATGGAAAGTGTAGCCGCCTTCAGCTTGCCATTATTTAGCTGCTTAATAGTCTGAAGCTGTTCATTGGTTAGTATCGGGTGCTCAAGGGATAGGCTAGCCGAGTTTCTTTGATCAGGATCCAAAAGATTTCCGGTATCCCCAAGCAGCATACTTGCCGAAGTGACTATTTCTTCTCTGATTCCGTCAATAGGAGGATTGGTAACTTGGGCAAAGAGCTGTTTAAAATAAAGGTACAGCATTTGAGGTTTCTCAGATAATACAGCGAGGGGGGAATCCATACCCATGGCTCCAATAGGATCTATACCCTCGATTGCCATAGGCTGAATGGTTTTAGTTACATCCTCAAAGGTATAGCCAAAGGCTTTCTGCTGTTTAATAAGGTCTTCTCTTATCCTCTCTTCTTTCACATCCTCAACAGAAAGATCGCTGAGTTTAACAATATGACGGTTGTTCCATTCTTCATAAGGATACATCGTTGATACAGTTTGCTTTACTTCTTCATCTGAAATGATTCTCTGCGCTTGTGTATCAATAAGCAGCATTTTTCCGGGTTCCAGCCGACCTTTATACTCAATATTTTCTGGTTTGATGTCAATTACCCCGACCTCTGAAGCGAGGACAACTTTGTCATCTTTTGTGACATAATACCTTGAAGGTCTGAGTCCATTTCTGTCCAATACTCCACCGATGACCACACCGTCAGTAAAACCCATGGCAGCGGGACCATCCCAAGGCTCCATTAAGAAGTCATGGAATTGGTAGAAGTCCTTCTTCTCCTTAGACATTTGATCATTTTTTTCCCAAGGTTCGGGAATCATCATCATTACAGAGTGTGGAAGAGACCTTCCAGTAAGGTGAAGAAATTCCAGGCTGTTGTCGAACATCGCGGAATCACTGCCTGACTCGTCGACGATGGGGTAGACTTTTGAGAGATCATCAAACAACGAAGAATCGATACATTTTTGTCTCGCCTTCATCCAGTTTACATTCCCTCTAATGGTATTAATCTCACCATTATGAACAATATATCGGTTCGGGTGGGCTCTCTCCCAGCTGGGAAAGGTGTTAGTGCTGAACCTTGAATGAACCATTGCCAATGCAGATACATTATCCAGATCGGAAAGATCAAGGTAGAAATTTCTAAGTTGTTCTGCGGTAAGCATACCTTTGTAAACGATGGTTCGAGAGGAAAGGCTGGCAACATAGAAGGTCCCTCCCTTATCCTCGCACATTGGAACAATGGCTTTTTCGGCTTTTTTTCGAATGATATAAAGCTTTCTTTCAAAGTCCATTTCCTTGACTAGGCTGATATCCTTTTCGATAAAAACCTGAATAAATCTGGGCATTACAGCTTTTGCACCTTCGCCGACTGTCGTTTTATCGATAGGAACTTCCCTCCAGCCAAGGATCTTCTGACCTTCCTCCTGGACAATTTTTTCGAAGGTTTCCATCTGGGTTTTTCTAAAATCGTCATACTTGTGTGCAAATATCATACCTACACCGTAGCTTCCTGTTTCCGGTAATTCGAAGCCTAATACTGCACATTCTCTTTTAAAGAATTCGTGAGGTATCTGAATAAGAATTCCAGCGCCATCGCCAGTATTCTCATCCGCTCCGCTTGCCCCTCGGTGACTGAGGTTCTCCAATACAGTTAAGGCTTCATCTATAATGTCGTGTGACTTCATACCCTTGATATTCACAACGAATCCCATACCGCAGGCATCGTGTTCTAATGCTGGATCGTAAAGGCCTTGTTTCTTTGGTAAACCATATCTTTGCATATTACTCACCTTTCGTTGCGAATTGATTATATAAAACAAAAAGCGCTCTCCAAAGAATGTACCTTAACTAGAAAGTACAAAACTTTTTCGAGCGCCTTTGCTCTATTATTTAATTTACTTTGTGTAATTTAACTTAACACAAGAACACCAATGATTCAACCGTTTATATCTGGGATGAACAATAAATAACGACAAAAAGTTCGATAATACAAAATACAGTGTCTCCATTCCTAATTGATCAGACGTAGAGGGGTTCTATGATTTATAATTCAATTAATTGTTACAGTAAGTAAAATAACGATACTTTTTTTATTCGTATGAATAAAAACCCTTTTTCGTCTTCCTACCCCATTCGCCCTTGACATATTTTTCAACGATTAAGGGAGACGGCCTATCTTTAGGATCACGAGTGTCTTGATATCGTTCCATAGCTATACAGTACGAAAGATCAATTCCTGTAAAATCCTTCAACCGGAACGGTCCAATGGGATGACCTAAAGCATTCGTAACTGCGATATCAATCTCTTCAGGAGTGGCAATCCCCATATCAGCGAGAAACAGTGCCTCATGACTTAGTGCGGACAAGATCCTATTTACTAAAAAGCCGTAGATTTCTTTCTTTAGCCAAACACCATGTTTACCCATTTTATCACATAAATCCATCGAAATTTGTGCTGTCTCCGTGGAAGTATGTGGGCCTTGCACCACTTCAACTAATTTCATCATTAAAGCAGGATTAAAAAAATGCATATTGCACACTTTTTCAGGACGTTTAGTGAATCCAGCGATCTTCGAACTGACAATAAACGAACTGTTCGTCGCCAGTATTGTATGAGGAAGAGTAAGTTTATCTAGTTCAGCAAAAAGCTTGCGTTTAACTTCAATTTTTTCTACAGCGGACTCTATGACAAAATCCGCATCTCGTGCAGCATTCTCTAAGTTTTGCGTAAAAGAACAATTATGAATGGCCTGATCAACTTGATCCTGCGTTAATTTTCCTTTAGCAACTCGATCTGGAAAATAAGTGTATGCGAAATTTTGAGCTTTGTTCAGCATCTCCTCGCTAATATCCATACAACTAACCTTAAATCCTGCTAATGCAGCAGACAACGCAATCTGATGACCCATACTGCCTGCCCCAATTACACAGACCTTTTTGATGTCTTGAATGTTCATATTCATCCCCCCATTTTAATCAAAGATGCAATAACCGTGCCAATTATAAGAAGAAAAACCCTCTAGACTGGTGAATAAACCAATCTTTGAGGGTTGTGTAAATTTTAAGTTTCACTGCGAAGGACTTGTTCTTACTCAGGATTGGCTGGCTGCGGCTGCCTGAATTTTTGCCTTTTCCTCTTCTACAAGCTGTCGGCGCAAGACTTTTCCTACGATAGTCCTAGGTAATTCAGCTCTAAACTCTACATGTCGAGGGACTTTAAAAGCAGCCATCCTAGACTTGCAAAAGGTGATAAATTCCATTTCGTCAGCTTCAGTATCAGGCTGTAAAACAATATAGGCTTTGACGGTTTCCCCACGATAGAGGTCGGGTACCCCTGCTACAACAACCTCTTTAACCTTAGGATGTTCATAAAGGACTTCTTCTATATCACGGGGATAAATATTATATCCGCCAGCAATTATGATGTCTTTCTTGCGGTCAATAATATAGCAGAAACCGTCGTCATCCATTTTACCTATATCACCAGTATGCAACCAACCATTACGTAGGGTTTCAGCCGTCTCTAGGTGCTTTTGCCAATACCCTTTCATCACCTGTGGGCCTCTAATACATAATTCCCCTATTTCACCCACAGGGACTTCATGATCCCCTGTTTCCAAATCCATTATTACGTAATCAGTGTCAGGGAGCGGCAATCCTATAGAGCCGGGAAGCGTAGGTCGATCGAGTGGATTACAATGCGTAACAGGGGAAGCCTCAGACAAGCCATAACCTTCGACTAAAACTCCTTCGCCATGCGTAACTTCGGCAAACTTTTGGGCCACCTCTAGGGGCAATGGTGCCGAGCCACTTGTGCAGGATTTGATCGCCACGATACTTTCTCGATATTCGGCGATCTTGGGATGACTGTTAATTGCCATAAACATAGTTGGCGCACCTGGAAAAAAAGTAGGCTTATGGATGCGAATGGTTTCAAGCAATTGATCAACATCAAAGCGCGGCAAAATTATCTGCGTAGCCGCAATAGCCACGGCAAAATTTAGGCAGTCTGTCATGCCATATACGTGAAATACCGGTAGGATCGTGAGAATCCGATCTTGACCATACCTTATGTTAGGATCCCATTCAAGAACTTGGAGGGTATTGGCGATTAAATTAAAGTGAGTAAGCATAACCCCTTTGGATACACCGGTAGTGCCACCCGTATACTGTAAGACGGCAAGATCTTCGACGGGATTAATAGATACCTTGGGATATACAGGGTCATGTTTGATTAATTCATCATAGGAATATATCCCCTCTGCAGGTATAACTGGTGCCATAAAATTAAAAACAACTACCCGCTCTAATGCAGTTTCTTCTAATACATTCTTAACCCTTGGATACATCATCTCTAGAACAATGATTGTCGTTGCTCCAGAATCGTTCATTTGGTAGGCTATTTCACGTTCGATATACATGGGGTTTGTTTGCACAACAATTGCACCTAGTTTGAGTATAGCGAAAAAGGCAATCTCCCATTGAGGACAGTTTGGACCCATGAGCCCAACGCGATCCCCTCTTTTAACACCTATACCAGCTAAAGCACCGGCAAAACGGTTGACCTGATCTCCGAACTGTTTATAGGTAATAGTCTGACTTCCAAAAATCATAGCCGTTGTGTCCGGCATCTTTTCCACAGTTTCATCAAAAAATTGACCAAGCGATTTAAAAGGATAATCTATATGATATCTAACATCCTTTGGGTAACTCTTTAACCAAAGTTTCTCTCTTCTCGGCATCCTTTCATCCTCCCTTTTCCTAGTTATCCAATCCTTAAGGCTCCCACTTTATCACTCATATGAATAAAAACCTTTTTTTGTTTTCTTGCCATATTCCCCTTTAGCAAATTTCTCTATAATTATGGGGGAGGGCTTATCTTTAGGATCACGGGTTTCTCGATATCGTTCCATACCGATATAATAAGAAAGATCGATACCTGTAAAATCCATGAGTCGGAATGGTCCCATAGGGTGTCCTAAAGCATTAGTTACTGCCAGATCAATTTCTTCCGGGCTCGCAATTCCCATATCAGCCAGAAATAAGGCCTCTTGATGTAGCGCCGATAAAATTCGATTCACTAAGAAACCATAGATTTCTTTCTTAAGCAAGACGCCGATTTTACCAAGTTTCGCACATAAATCCAAGGTTATTTGTGCGGTTTCTAGGGAGGTATGCGGTCCCTGCACAACCTCAACAAGTTTCATAACTAAGGCTGGATTAAAAAAGTGCATATTGCACACTTTATCTGGTCGCTGCGTTGCATCAGCAATCTTCGAGCTGACAATAAATGAACTATTGGTGGCTAGAATTGCATGAGGTGGAGCTATTCGATCCAGTTCAGCAAAAAGCTTCCTTTTAATATCCATTATTTCTACAGCTGCCTCAATTACATAATCTGCATCTTCAGCAGCTTCCTCTAAATTCTGGGTAAACCGAAGATTTATTAAAGCTTGGTCTGCTTGGTCTTGCTGCATTTTCCCTTTGGCAACCCGCTCGGGCAAATAAGTTCGTGTAAAATCTTCGGCTTTATTCAACATTTCTTGACTAATATCAGTACAGCTTACTTGATAGCCTGCCAAAGCTGTACATAAGGCAATTTGATGACCCATGTTACCAGCACCAATAACACAAATTTTCTTAATGTCATTAATTACCATTATTAACCTCCTGATATATTTTTCCATTTATACTTTTAAGATAACAATACTAAAGGTTATCTGATAATTTCTCTCCCTCTTGAACTGGGCTTATTAAGATAGAACTGCTGGTAAACACCAATTCCCCTGCAAAATCATGACCAGTGGTCTCAATCACTATAAAAGTTAACTTTCCGCTCTTACCCATGCGTTCATAGACATCCTTAACACGACGCTTATAAGTTAGGCTGTCTCCAATAAATAGTGGTCGATGATAAATAATCTTTTGTTCTCCATGAATCATTCCGGGTATAGGTAACTCGATTCCCCCAATATTAGACTGAATTAAAGTTCCAACAAACGTTGCAGGCACTTGGTTATTACACTGGATTCCTGCGGCCTCTGCGAACCTACGCACTTCCTCAAGCTTTATTTTTAATAAAACTGGCTCACTTTCCCGGCCAATTAATTCTTTGCCAATCATAGGCTGCTTCTTTTCCTTTCTACAGATCTAATTCGAGTAAAAAAATGTCATTATTCTTTAATTTAGAATTTTCTGAATAATTTTCTTAAAATTTTTTGCTTTTTCCCGGTCTATAGCCCACTTTGCACGATAAAATTCTAACAGTTTTAATAGGTAAATAATCTTATGGCATCACCTCTTTTTAAATATTCTGATAATATAAATTGCAAGATTTATGCCATTCGAATTTGTCTTCTTAAAAGCCTATAAATAACGTAATGCCGACTTCGGAAACATATTATTGGTGTATGAAATCAGTACAGAATTTTCAAACTTTTGTGTAAATACTATACATGTTTTTCAATCTCTGGAGAATGATATTTCAACCAACAAGAAGGGGCGTAAAGACTCATTTTCATTACGCCCTTTCAAAATTTCTGGTCTTTATTTTAGTTCTAAGATTTTGTAAATAATGAAATCGGAATTACTTAGCCGCTGGGTTTTTAATCGAGAATGGCTTGCCGTATTTCTGGTTTTCTACCATGATCCCTGTTCCATCTGTCAACATGCCTCCACCTGCATCGACTCCAGGTAAGGGAACAACGAGATTAGGATCATCAAAAGGCATGCAAGCTTTGATTCCTTCAAAAATCTTGGTTGCATCCGTTACGCTCCCAGACTTTTCAATCCCTTTCGCTACGAGCATCATGACTTCATAGTTCCAAGTAGGTTCCCATGCAGGTATTTTATTATATTTAGCTTTGAATCGATCCACAAAGGCCTTTGTACCTGGACCCTCGTATAGATAGACTGGTACAACACCTACAACTCCGTCCAATTCTGCTAAAGGAACCACTTCAGCCATTTGTTCTACTTTGGCTTGGTCCATGACTAAAAATCCACCCTTGAACCCTAGTTGTCTTGCTTGTTTAATAACCATAGCTGTTGGTTGGGAAGGCCCACCTACGAACAATACGTCTGGCTTACTATCTAAGGTTTTGCTGATGTAGGTATTGAAATCAGCTTCTTTATTATAGTCCACTGGATTATTAGCTACAACAGTACCACCTAGCTTTTCCCAGGTCGGAACGAGCACTGCAGTCCAATCTTTCCCATATTGACTTGTGGTTGGAATTAACGCAATTCTCTTACCGTATTTTCCCATTACTTTCTTGGAGAACTCTTCTGGATATAGACTATAAGGGGGAGGAATTCGAAGTGTTAATTTATTCCCCCCCGAAGTAACTTTCGGTTCGCTGGTGTAAGCCGCGAGCAAAAATCCATCAGTTTCATTGAATTGTTGAAGTGCAAAAGCACCCCCACTGTGTGGTGTAAATATGACAGGTGTATTGTACTCCGCCTTTAATCTTCGTGCATTTGTCGCAGCTTTGTCTGGTAAGTATTGGTCATCTAATTTAACTAAATTGAGTTTATACTTTTGTTCACCGACAATCATTCCTTTGGCATTAATTTCATCTACAGCCATATCCAATCCATCTGTATTATCTTTACCATATAATGCAGCGCCGCCACTTAAGGGCCCAGTATAACCGATGTTAATCGTCTTTATCTCCATACTAGTAGAGGAGGTGGTGCTAATAGGAGCAGTTTTGGTACTACACCCTGTAATAACCAACAGTATGATTAGGGTAATTACTAATCCTATACAATTCTTACGGTTCATTTATTGCACCTCTTTCTTTTTTTATCACTTAAAAAGTGATTAACCGTTACTGTCTATGTCTATAGCGTCTCCCCCTTTCAGTCTGAATTATTTGAATATTATTAATACACTGACTATTATATGCAAGTTTTATTCCATTCGTTATTTACCTATATCTGACTATGAATTAAAAATATGTGTACTCTCTATACACTTTAAGACTATTTATGTATGAATATACGCACATTTCTATGCGAACATATAGATGAGGATTATTGAAAAGGCTTATTATCTACGCATTAAACAGAGAGAAGGACCAAACAGATGTCTGTTTAGTCCTTCTTTTATTGCTTGTCTTCAAATCTTATTTTTCAAACCCATGTTTACATTGAATTGACTTTCCTTTAAAAATTGCATCGACACATTTATTACATGACATACATTTTGCTTTCTTGGTTGGATTAGTGTTCCAGGCATTAATGAGTCCTGGCTCACAAATAAGGGGCCGGCATATCGAAACAAGATCAGCCTCTTCATTTTCAACAATCTCCTGCATAAGAGAAAAGCTTCTTAAACCACCGACCATCATGATAGGAATATCTGTGCTGTTCTTGATTTCTCGGCACCAATTTCGATAGTAAGCCTCTTTGTTAATGCTATTGATATTAGTTTTGTATTCAGTTCCAATATATCGTTTTCCCCTTAAACCTTGACTTATTTCTAAAGAATCAAATCCAAAATCAGCTAGTAGTTTGGCCGCTTGTTTTCCCTCATTAAACTCTAGTCCACCCAAAAGACCGTCTTCTACTCCAAGTTTAATGAATACTGGATAATCTTTGCCAACTTTTTTCCTAATGTCCCTATATATTTCTAAATGTAAACGAAGACGGTTTTCTAGATTTCCGCCCCATTGATCCTGTCTTCGGTTTGTATACGTGGAAAGAAATTGACTTAACAAATATGCATGAGCGCCATGAAGTTGTACAGCATCAAATCCAGCTTCCTTAGCTCTTTTTGCTCCGTCCCCAAAGGAATGAATTATCTCCCAAATTTCTTTTTCGGTTATGGCTTGATGCTGACCTAAATAATATGGATCATTTTCAATGATTGACGGGGCAAGGGGTAGGTTATTTTTTATTTTCACATAGTTTGCTTCTCTCCCGCCGTGAAAAAGTTGAAGAGCAATTTTGGCACCACGTTCATGAACTATACTTGTTAGTTTTTCAAAGCTAGATATAACTGCATCCCCTGCGATTGAGTTTTGAAATGGTGATATCTGACCAGAATGATGAACATAGGCTATACCCGCTATAATTAATCCGACCCCGCCTTCAGCCAGATCAGAGTAAAGCTTGATTTGTCCTTCAGATACATGACCATTGGGTTCAGCATAACCATCATACGTTGCAGATCGAACAAACCGATTTCTAATTTCTAAATTCCTAATACGATAAGGCTCAAATAAAACGCTCATAGTTCCCTCCATCATTAGCGTTGAAGGATTATTAGATTTTAGATCTTGGGCTTGCAGCTTTCTCTAATCTAATCCCACTGACTAGCCAGATGTTCAAGATGAAACACAGTGTCTCCAAACATAGCTTCAGAAGCCAGCGCACGCTTATAATATAAGTGGATGTCATGCTCCCAACTAAAACCTATACCTCCGAGTATTTGGAGCGTGGCGGCAGCTGCCTTTCGATACATATTCCCTACGTAGGTTTTAGCAAGAGAAGCCGATTTACTTTCTTCGTGAGGGTTACCGTCTACCGTCCATGCAGCATACTCTGCGATAGATCTAGAGCTTTCTACTTGCAAAAGCATCTCAGCGCATTTATGCTTGATCGCTTGATACGAACCAATGGGCTGTCCAAACTGAACCCTGACTTTAGAATATTCGGTTGCGATTTCCAGCACTTTTTCACCGCCACCCAGCATTTCAAGACCTAAGGCAATATTAGCCCGGGTTAACATTTTTTCTAGAATCGTCCATCCTTTTCCAACCTCCCCCAATATCTCATTACTGGAAACAGTCGTATTCAAAAAAGATACTGCACACTGTTTCCTTCCATGGTCCATGGTTGGTAAAAGTTCAATCTTGACCCCTTCCGCCTGAGGATCAACTAGGAATAATGAAATCCCCTCATTTACGTCAACGTGTTTTTGAGTCCGTGCTGCGACGATGATTAGATCCGCACAATGAGCATCTGGCACAAAAAGTTTCGTCCCCTGTAAAGAATAGCTTTCACCGTTTTTAGTTGCTGAAAGTTTGATTCCGTCCGCTCCCCACTCAACCTCCTCTTCATACAAGGCAACAGTGGCTATTAGCTTTCCCGAGGCAATCTTTTCTAAGAGATTAGACCTTTGGGCTTCACTTCCCGCCATTTTGATCAACTCCGTTGCCAATACTACCGTTGAGAAAAAAGGTCCTGGCATAACGACCCGTCCCATTTCATGCAAGATAACACCCAAGTCCCGAAAAGTGAGACCTAAACCTCCGTACTCTTCGGGGATAGTCAAGCCCATCCACCCTAGATCAGCTATTTTCGTCCACATCTCTGGTTCATAGCCCTGAGTGTTTTCCCACATCTCCCGAACATAATCATTCGTAAAGTTTGTATTCAAAAATTTTCGGGCACTTTGTCTTAACATCTCTTGTTCTATAGTCAAGGTAAAATCCACTGATTTCCTCCTCCTTACTTTCTGCGAACTGCATCTTTAGGTAGGCCGAGTACCCGTTCACCGATAATGTTCTTTTGAATTTCAGTTGTACCGCCTTCAATGGTATTACCCCTAGCTCGCAAAAAATCAAACGTCCACTTACCGTTATCTTTAGCATACTTCGACCCTTTGAGTAATTGACTGTAGGGACCCATAATCTCTAAAGCGGTTTCCTGCATTCGTTGGTTTAACTCACTCCAGAATACCTTGCCGATACTACCTTCTGGACCAGGCATCTCTCCTTTTAGTAGGGTAGCTAGGTTCCTGTACTGGTTCAGGCGCATAACTTCTACGTCTACTTGTAACAGTGCAATCTTTTGCCGATAAACTGGGTTTTTAATAATAACCTGACCGTCACGGATAGTATTATTTGCAAGGTCTATCAGCCTATCGAGGGACTTTTGGAGCTTTGGCAAGATACTAACCTCATTCATAATTCTTTCAAACATCAAGGTGGTTATCGCGATTAACCAACCCTCATTTTCTTTACCCACGAGTCTGTCTAAAGGAACCTCAACGTTGTCAAAAAAAAGCTCGTTATATTCAGCTTCGCCTGTTATTTGTTTTATAGGCCTTACTGTAACTCCAGGACTCTTCATATAAACCAGAAGATAACTTAGACCTTTATGCTTACTGGCTTTGGGATCAGTTCTTACTACTAAAATGCAATAATCTGCCAAATGCCCAATACTTGTCCATACTTTTTGACCATTTACAATATATCGATCTCCCATACGAACTGCAGAAGTACTTAAATTAGCTAAATCTGACCCAGCGTTAGGTTCTGAAAATCCCTGACACCATATGTGCTCACCAGAGAGGATCTTGGGAATAAATTCTTTTTTTTGTTCTTCGGTGCCACGTGAAAGTAACGTTGGTGCAACTAATCCCACGGAAAGACTGTCGAACATCTTCCATGGATAATTAGCACTTAACTCCTCAGTTACAATAATGTGCTGCATTAACGTTCCGCTTTGCCCTCCGTATTCTTTAGGCCAATGTATTCCAGCATATCCCGCATCAAACAGTTTTCTTTGGAATTTTCGAAAGATTTCCGCCTGGGTTTGCCAGTCTTCTGATATATCCTCTTCTGCCCAAGCAACTTCGGTAGGGATATTCTCTTTAAGCCAATTCAGAAATTTTGCTCGATACATTTGATCATCTGGACTCATTGTTAAGTTCACTTCTGAAATCCTCCTCTGCTATTTTGATATTAATTCAAGAAACCATCAAATTAACGAGTAAATTCAACGCTTTATCTTTTTCAGTTCATCTTCTTGGAGTTTACGCCATTGAAGCTTGCCACTGGCAGACATAGGGAAGCTATCAACAAATTGTACGAGACGAGGATATTTGTAAGCCGCCATATGCTCCTTAGCCCATTCAATGATGTCTTGTTCGCAATACTCACCGCGCTCATCTTGCTTAAGGATTACGTAGGCTTTAACGGTCTCACCTCTATGTGGGTCCGGTATTCCAATCACACAGGCTTGTTGAATTGCTGGATGCCTGTATAAAACGGATTCTACTTCTGCCGGCCAGACTTTGAAGCCAGAAGCATTAATCATGCGTTTTACCCGGTCTACCATGAAGAAATAACCTTCCTCATCGTACCTAGCTATATCCCCAGTACGTAAAAACTTTTTACCTTCCAGTTCTATAAAGGCTTTTTTAGTTTCCTCCGGTCGGCGCCAATACTCTTTTAACACTTGCGGGCCATTTATGACTATTTCTCCCTGTTCGTTGGGCCCTAATTCTTGCAAGGTATCTGGATCTATCACCCTTGCGTCAACATCAAAAATTGGAATTCCAATACACTGTAATTTTGGCCGTTCCGGCGGATTCATATGGGTTTGTGATATAGTTTCACTGAGTCCATAACCCTCAGTATAACGAGTGCCTAACAGTTGAAACAGTTTTTCACCGATTACCTCTGGCAGAGGTGCCCCTCCACCACCAACACTCATGAGAGATTTCACATTATAGTTGGACAAGGATGGGTTAGCGAGGAAATCTACGACCATGGTTGAAATATTGGTTCAGTGCGTACAACCATGGCGTTGGACCAATGTTGCCGCCAATTCTCTGTTCCAGCGACTCATCAAAACTATGGTACTACCGACAAAAATGGGTGCATTCATGCTGTGCATCATACCAGTGACATGAAATAGCGGTAGGGTCGTTAAGGTAACGCTGCTGACAGTCAGGTCACGCCAAGCGGCAGAGCTAACGGTGTTGGTGTTCAGGTTTCGATGCGAATGAACACACCCCTTAGGTTTCCCTGTTGTTCCAGAGGTATAGGGTAATATCGCCATGTCCTCTGCACCTACTAAGTGTGGACCAGGTTCCAACCCTAAGGCTATTGCGTCTCGCCAATAAATGACATCACCAGCAAAGGTTCGATTAGGCACCAACACTTCGGGCGGAATCTTAAGATCATAGTCCTTTTCCAAATAGTCACTATAGGTTACAACGATTACATGCTGCAAAGGAGTACGCTGTGGTAAAGGAACCACCTGATCATAGAGTTCTTGAGCTACAAAGGCAATTTTAGCTTCACTATCCTCAATATAAATAGCAAGTTCCTCAGTAATGTTCATGGGATTAATTGGTACTACCACAGCATTGGCCCGCAGAATTGCATAGTAAGCAATGATAAACTGGGGAGAATTTTGCATGAATAGTATTACTCTATCCCCTTTGGCTACCCCAAGTTGTAGTTGTAATAACCCTGCTAGGGCGTCTACTTCTTCTTTAAAGCGACGGTATTTTATGGAACCACTATAGTAGTGAATTGCAGTTTTATTAGGATACCTTCTGGCTGATACCGCAAGGTTATCATAAACACTGGTCTCTGGAACTGGCAGAGTCGTAGCCAAGCGCTTTGGCCAATACTTCAAGTGGTTGGTTAACATCATCTAGCATCACCGTGCCTTTAATAAATTGGCTATTGTAAATTGAATATAAACCCCTATCATTATTATGATTTTATGAATATTCTGAATTATTTATATAAAAATTTTAGCTTATTTCACATCCACTTTGGTCATTGCCAAAAAGTAATAAGAACACCTCTTTTCCTTTGAAATATTAAGAATAGCTATCTAACACTTATCTTTGCAATATTTGTGCCACCTGAATAACAATTTCTAGCCCATATTCTTATGAAAAATTCTAGTAACGGTTTCATTCGAACTCGGCGGTAATGTACATCATTAAGTTTTTAAAAAGTAGAAGAAAGAGTCCTCACAACTGGATGATATTATTTATTATGTAGACAATATATCGAATACCGTGTATTCAATGTATACATTTAGCATTGCTTTGTTTTTAAAATTAAAGTAGTCTAAAAATCAAGTAAATCTATGTATATCAAGAAAAGAACTAATCCAGTTTTATTGAATTAGTTCTTTTCTTTACATAACTTCTACAGCCAAGCGCTTCGAAAAATTATGGTCGCATGGCATGTTGATAGGGACCCAATAGTTCTGGTAATAGGGCATAAGCATCCCTCACCCATTCGCAAAGAAGTGGTCGAGTTTCGCGAGGGTCAATAATCTCTTCAATACCAAAAGCTTCGGCTGTGCGAAAGGGTGAACGAACGGATTCCATACCAGCCATAATTTCCTTAAGAAGAGCTTCTGGATCTGGACTGGCCTCTAACTCCCGCCGATAGGCTACTTGGACTCCTCCCTCTAAAGGAAGGGAGCCCCAGTCACCCGACGGCCAAGCGTAACGTAAATGAAGAGTGTGCCCATTGATCATACCTGCTCCACCCACACCGAAAACTCGTCTCAATATAACTTCAAGCATAGGTACTGTAGCTTGGTAGATAGCGGCTATAGCTCGAGCACCTCTTCGAATTGTCCCTCGTTTTTCTGCATTCAAACCTATATCCATTCCAGGTTGATCCACCAGATTAACAATGGGCAAATGAAATGTTTGGCAAAGATCCACAAATCGTTCTAATTTGTCAGCTCCTTTATCAGTAAGCCCTCCACCTCGTATAAAGGGATCAGGGGCGATTACACCTACTGGATGACCCTCTAAGCGTGCCAGCATCGTCACTGTACCGGCACCATAAAAACGTCCCATTTCGAATAAAGAGCCTTGATCAAAAATCATGGGCAATATTTCCCTGATCTTATAGGGTCGCCTTCGATTGCGCGGAATTACAGCGAGTAATTTTTCCTCTTTACGCTGAGGATCGTCGGTTGAAGCTATAACGGGCGGAAGCTGCCATACATTGGACGGCAAATAGGAAAGAAACGTTCTAATTTGTTGAAAAGCCTCCTGTTCTGATTTAACTACATTATCGACAACCCCGCTGGCCCTGTGAACAAGGACCCCTCCCAGTTCCTCTTTCGTTAATTCTTCTCCTGTCCCGAATTTTACAACAGGCGGACCCGCCACCATCACCTGGGAATTACTTTCCACCATCACTGAGAAGTGGGAGGTAACGACCCTAGCGGCGCCTAATCCCGCTATTGATCCGAGACAGGCTGCTACCACTGGGATACGACCAAGGTTTGCGACCACCAAGTCCCAAGCAGGGTTCACTGGGACATACGTATACCCTTCATTGGACAAGAATTTAACGCTTCCTCCGCCCCCAGTGCCATCCACAAAACGTACTATAGGGATTTTAAGGTCATGAGCCATACGCTCTGCATACTCCTGCTTACCTCGGACTGACCCATCTGCAGCTCCACCGCGTACGGTAAAATCATCCCCTCCAACCACAACTTTACGCCCCTCAATACGACCCGTACCCAGGACAAAATTAGCTGGACGGAAATCCGTCATCTTGCCTTCCTCATAAATTGCTTTCCCAGCCAGAGCCCCCGTTTCATGAAACGTACCTTGATCAAGGAGTTGGTCGATTCTCTCTCTCACCGTCAACTTACCTTGGGCTCGATGCTTAGCGACCCGCTCTTCTCCTCCCATTAGTTTAGCTAATTGTTCTCGTCTGTGTAATTCGTCAACCTCGGGTTGCCAATTCACTTTATAACCCCCTCTGGAACCTCTTGAGAGTCTCTCGTATTACTGCTTTTTCGACCTAGGCGTCATTCCGGCAATAGCCCTCACAATATCCTTTTTGGCCTCTATGTCATACTGGGAAGTAATAGCGATCTGTTCCATGATTGGAGAACCACCACCATGATATGCACCATATTGGGCAGTTCCTGCAGATCCAGAGAGGCCGAAGTCGATAAACGTCATCCAAAATTTAATTTGCTCCTCAATGGGGATTCTCGGGTTCCGGTTGAGGTACTTCTCCAATAAATGTTTGGTTTCAGGGTTGGCTAAATCCTTTTCAAAGGGGAAAGTAGCAGGCAACCCCCCTGCGATATCACAAAGGATCTCTTGTTCATGGAATACTGCCTCACCAGTTAGACACCTTCCGACGTTGGCATAGATGGAGTTTGGGATATAGTTACCAGGTCCATAGGGTACAAGACCCATGCCTGGCATGTAGACTTCTGGCTTACCTAGAGCTGAAGCCGTGTAGCCGGCTGCGTATCCGAGTTCACCAGTCATGATTAGCTTAGATAACAGTTCGCGCACATGTGGAGTCTTCTCAATGCCGTTAATTTCTGCTGCCAGAGCCGCTAAACCGATGACATAGTCAAGTGTGGCTGGCTTACAGCCAGAGTAGGAGTGCCGATGAAAGAGGGCAAACAGCAGAGCAGTTAGACCACCATGCTGGGTTTCCCCACAGAGAAACACACGTTCCCAAGGAACAAAACAATCCTCAAAGATGATATACGAATCTGTGTAACCAGTATCAATTCCCCTTTTATAATACTCACGCTTACGACTACCATGTAAATGGACAACCTGTTTAATACCTTCATAGTCTGAAGGAATTGCGAAGCAAACTGCATAGGCCTCTTCACCTTTTTTTAGTGCCCTGTTCGGTACTACTAGAATCTCGTCCGAGATTGAAGCCTCGGAAATATGAACCTTGGCACCTCGGACAATAATCCCGTCGCTGCGTTCTTCAACAACGTGAACGTACATGTCTGGATCGGTCTGCTCCGCGGGTCGTTTTAGGCGCTCACCTTTGACGTCAGTCTGTGCACAGCTAGCTACTAAGTCTTCATTCTGAAAGCGTTCCAACCACTTTAGCCAGTTATCATGATACGCGGTTTTGGCATCAGGGGATTTTTGTGCTTCGTAAGACACTGCATTAATAGCGTTAGCGGCATCTACACCCATGCACCGTTGGATACACCCCCCCACCTTGTGGCTTAACATACGAGTCATGTCTTGCTTCTTGTGCAAATCGTCAACGCTTTGGTGAATGTGGTTAAAGCGGTTGATGGTTTCCCCAGTGATATGGGACGTTGCTGTAAAAAGGTCCTTAGTCGCGGGGTCCCAGGCCGCATCGAAGGATAAACCCATGACGTTGATTGCCCCTTGTTGGCGCTCATCAAGCCGATCTATTTTCTCACCGTTAAAATAAAGATTTTTATTTTTCTTACTTAATCCCTCGATATATTGTGCTTTTGTTCTCAATTCAATAACCCTCCTTTAATTTAATGAACTCCTATTCTGACCAAATCTTCAATTTAGGAACCTACCTCCGTCACAACGAGGGGCTCTAAAGAATAATGGGCTTCGGCGCACCTGATACTATTAACACCTCAGCAGAGTACCGGGTTCTACTCCCGCAATAATTAGAAAATTCTTTAAAAGTTATATTGCAAAAACCATACCAAACTAACCCTGCTTTACTTGCCTTTTTCTAAAGCAATCCGTTGCATTTGTTCCTTTTTATTCTTCGGGGGAATGTAAATCGTTTTACGCTGTACTAAGGTTAAGGCATTTTGTTTACAACTTTTCACACATACCCCACAGCCTAGGCAAAGGTCCTCAATCACCCTAGCCTTCTTGCTTTTCTTATCTCCAGGGACTTTTTCCAATACTCGAATCCCCTCAATGTGACAATTCTTTGCACACGTCCCACAGCCATTGCATTTATCCTCGTTTATCTGAGGCATGAAATTGCTCGGCTGAGCCGATAGAAAACGATGTTCCTTAGTTGCTTTTAGCACACCACAACAACACCCACAACAATGACATATATAGGCAGGGTTTTTCTGAACATTATCGGCTAAATGCACCAGACCCAGTTCCTCAGTCTTATCTAAAACCCTTAGTAATTCATCCATACTGGCTGGACGTGCAAATCCGCGTTTAATAAGCCATTCTGATGCATTCCCTAAAGAAGTACACACATCCTCAATTGGAGCATTACAGGTTTTTGTACCTAAGTGGGCAGCCTGGTGGCGACAATAACACATCGTTAGAGAACCACCACCAGCATCCCTAATTATTTGGGAAGCCTTTTCATAAGATAAAACTTCCGTTTCAACGTCATTAGGTAATAAACTTTCATAGGCCATCGTCTGAAAAAACTTCGTATTGGAACCGTAGAACTCTTGGACCACACCAGGTTCATTGTGATAGGCATGGAAAAGCTGAGCTAACTCATACATCGGTAACGTTTCGTTCACGCGCATAAATGTATATTCAAAGAAACCGATCACCAGGGGGGATAGCATGTAGTAGCTAACGCCATTTCGGGTAAAATCGATAACCAGCCCTTTGTTCGCCATAGAATTCAAGTGTTCCCTAAGTTCGATGGGATTAAGACCTGTAAGGGTTGACAACTGATTAAGTGAGGTTATTTCCAACGGGAACTTGCTCCCAATAAAAGCCTGAGTTTGTGAATAAATGATGTGGAGGATTTGCATTAGAGTTGGATTGAGTGGGGCCCCCACAGGATTCTTATCTAACCGTTGAGCAAGTGCTAAATACACTTCATCCTTAGCTAAAGTTAAGTGTCCCATTACTTACCATCCCTTTCTCCGGAATATTTGATAATTTATTAGAACTCATCCAATGGAGTTAAAGTAGATTTCCCCCAACCATTCAAGTCAGGGGAAATCTGCTTGACATTACTTTACGGGATAAAATCCAATCCTTAATACTTTTAAGGGTTTAGCGGATTCTTAATAGCAAAAGGTTTATTAAATTTCCCATTTTCTATAACGATCCCAGCGCCATTCGTCATTGAAGCACCTCCGGGACCAATGCCATAAAGTGTATGGACCAGGCTGGGGTCACTTAGAGGCATAACCCCCTTCATGCCCTCAAAAATCTTGGTAGCATCTGTAACGTTGCCGGCTTTTTCCATTCCTTTGGCAAGCAGTATCATATGTTCATAATTATAGGTCTGCTCCGAAGCTGGTATTTTACCAGCATACTTTGCTTTGTACCGTTCCACGAAAGGAGCTGCTCCTGGGGTATCAAAATTGGCGATGGGACAAACACCCACTGATCCTTCGAGGTCTGTCATCGGAACAATATCAGCCATTTGGTCAAGTTTAGCTTGGTCCATGACGATAAATCCGCCCTTGAAGCCGAGTTGTCTGGCTTGTTTAACAACCTTAGCAGTCGGTTGAGAAGGTCCGCCTATAAACAACACATCCGGTTTTGCCGCTAAGGCCTTGCTGATAAAGGTATTGAAATCTACTTCTTTGTTATAATCAACTGGGTTATTGGAAACAATCGTTCCACCAAGCTTTTCCCAAGCAGGAATTATCATTGAGCTCCAATCTTTACCGTATTGGGTTGTTGTGGGAATGAGGGCTAATTTTTTACCGAATTTATCCATAACTACTTTGGAAAACTCGTGAGGATATAGGTCATTGGGTGGAGGAAGTTGGAGTGTTAATTTATTTCCTGTTTTAGAAATTTTGGGTTCACTTGTATAAGCCATTATGCCGAAACCGTCAGTCTCATTAAATTGTTGGAGGGCAAAAATACCACCACTATGTGGAATAAAGATAATGGGGGTCTCATATTCAGCCCTGAGCCTTCGTGCATTTGTAGCTGCTTTATCTGGCATATATTGATCATCTAGCTTGATTAGATTTATTTTGTACTTTTGCCCGTTAATATTGAGTCCTTTGGCATTAATCTCCTCTACTGCCATATCTAAGCCGTCGGTTACGTCTTTCCCATATAACGCAGCCCCCCCGCTCATGGGACCGGTATACCCAATGTTCACGGTTTTGACCTCAGTACTAGCCGTTGGCGCAGTATCACTGGCAGTAGGTTCAGTGCCGCAACCTGAGACCACCAGGAGAACACTTATAGATATTACTAACCATAAATTTTTTATCAGTTTCATTTAAATCTTGCACCTCTTTCCCACTTTTCCTGTATTACATGTCTTCCCCCTACTCTTTAGCCATTACAAAGATTTAATAGTTCATCCCCCCTTTGTACGACTACAAGCATGACAATACGACATTATTTATTGGTCTATTATGAACCTTTTGAATATTCAAAATAAACCAATAAATAATGTCGTTGCAATATTTGTGCCACTTAAATCCAGTTATTTACACCTCATCCTTGAAAAGCGATGTCTAAATTCCATACAATTATCCTTTTTCAATGTTTACTTTGTACACATATACAGAGACGTTAACCCCTCACTCTTCCACTAGGATAACGTAAACTTCTTTCGGCCCATGCATACCACGAACATTTTTCCCTTCTATATCAGAAGTTGAGCTAGGTCCAGTAACAATTGAAATATATCGGACAAGTTTCCTATCTGTCTTTCCTAAAGACGCAGAACGAGCAACGATCATAGCATCAGCTAAATCAGGAACGATTTGTTGGACTTTTGCCACAGCAATATGTTTATAGGGAAGTGCAGATACGGTATGAACACTGCCCCGTTCATCCATGAGCATTAAAGATCCGTGATTGGCCACCACAGCCTGAACCCCAGTTAAGCCAAAAGCAGACTCAGCAATTTCTTGCCGCATCTTCAACCAGACGTGGTTTATTTCACCACGTTCAAACCCCTCCACATTCGTACCTTGTACCCTCACTCCTCTTTTCTGCAATTTTTCGTGTATACCGAGCGCTTCTATCTGGGGGTCGTGACAAGTAACTATTCTACCTGATTGAGCTATTTCGGCTATTTTGTCGACTGCTTTCTCGGCATTGGAAACTAAGAATACGTGACAACCACGGCTTTCTAAGGTTTGAATTGCTTTCTTTTTTAGACTCTCTTGATTCTTCAAGCAAAATCCTTCTAATTTGGCAAAACTCTTATTTACATTACAATGGTACTCGTCGCACTTTGGTCCTCCCATCGCCTGGTTCACTAGACTCACTCCCTTCCTCTGCGATATGCATCAGCTAACAATTCTATAACATGCTTTACTTTAATAGGTTTATTTTGCTGGTATAACCTATCAGTCAAATGAATCATACATCCAGGACAAGCTGTGGCAAGGATCTCAGCCCCATTAGGTGTAAGTTCAATCTTACGACTAGCAATGGTGGTTGTCAGGTTGTAATGATCCAGGCTCACCATGCCCCCAAAGCCACAGCATGCCCCATCATCCCCTGATGAACAAAGGTTAACACCATGAATTAAAGTCAATATCTCCTGAGCATGATTTAACCCTAGATACCTTAAGTGGCAAGGTTGATGGTAGTCAACCTTGAATTGTAATGATTGATGAATCTCCTTGAGACCCAAGTCTTTATTACTTAGAAACTCGAAAATATCCCGTATCTTTTCACTAAATCCTTTTGCCAATCCTCCCCAATCTGGATCCTCTTCTAACAGCTTCCCATATCCTCTCAATGCTGTTCCACACGTTGGACAATCCACAATAATTTTATCGACTGTGCCAGTACAGAACACCTCTAAATTCCGTCTGGCCACTTCTTTAGCCATCTCCAATTCCCCAGCAGCCTGCATCGGATAGCCACAACATACTTGTTCAGATGGAAAAAATACATCTAAGTTTTGTTCCCTAAGCACTTCTAATGTTGCCCTAGCTACCTCTGAAAAGATCATATTATTAAGGCACCCAGCAAAGTATGCAACACTAACCTTTCCAAGAACGGCATCGGATTGTTCCTCCAGAAAGGTTAAGGCTGGCTTTCCATTTATTGCAGGGATTAATCGATTCGGATCCACTCCCAGCCAAGAAAAGCGGACCTGGTAACCCTCTTCATTGTCAACCTTCTTAAAAGCCAATGGTTGTAGTTTTTGCCCCCAGCGCCATATTCGAGAACCTCTATTACGGAAAAGGGTTTTCAGAATAAGCTTTTTTTGTCGCCCTAAACCGTACTTTTTCACTACACGCTGACGAATCTTTTGAATTAAATCTGGGATAGGAATACTTCCAGGACAGGCATCAATGCATTGACGGCAGCCGACACAAAGCGAAAGGCCATTTTCTGCTGCTTTTTCTAGGCCGTCACGTAAAGCAGTATGAATGATTCCTATTCCACCTAAATATTTATAGCCATATTGTTTCCCTAACTCTTTATAAACCGGACATCTATTTAAGCAAGCACCGCAATTAATACAGGCTAAAGATTCTTCAAATCCTGCACATTTTGCTTCCCAGCGGCCCTCTTCCAAGAGAATAACATGAACCTCCTGTGGCCCATCCAAGGAATTCCGCCCAGGTCCACTTACAATGTTGATATATCCTCCGACGCTTACCCCAGTTCCATACAGGGCGGCAGTATGACAAACATGGACGGCCTCTTCTAAAGTTGGTACGATTTTTTCGATCCCTGCAAAGACGATATGAATGGGTGGTAAATTCGTGCATAATCTTATGTTCCCTTCGTTTTCAGTAAGAATAATCGACCCTGTATCGGCGGCGATTGCGTTAGCACCACTTATTCCGTATTGCGCTTTGAAAAATGAGTCTCGCAATAAGCCCCTTGCAGCGGTGACAATACTCGTGGGGTCAGGTGCAACAGCATGACCTGATTCCAGGCTAAATAGTTCTGCTACTTTGCCGACTGGTACATGAAGAGCTGGTCCTAGGGGATGGCTTGCCGGAATCTCTCCAAGCTGGCAAATCCTATCTCCCATATCAGTCTCAACCACCGACACCCCATCCTTTAAAAGACTTTCTATAACACCCGTTTCTTTAGCAGCATTACTCTTGGATTTGACAACCATACTCCCGGGCTTAATAATCTTCTGAACATAGGCAATAGCCTCTGCCGAAGTAGGAGCACAGAAAACTTGGCAACCATTGTCCTCTAAATTCCGTATGGCTTCTTCAAGCCTTTCACGCAAATTAGCAATGGCCTGTGTTTTTGTCTGGCGGTGCAGAGGACCAGCAAGAGGAAAGTTCTTCACAGCTTTAACCTTAGCCGGTCCCAAAAATCGGGAAATTTTTCGACGAGCCATAGATGATGACGTATCTTTAAGGCCAACGTTTACTTTGGCCCGGACATTTTTCAGCGAATAGCTCATATAGACCTCCTCTCATTCCCCTATACAAGGTGAATGGCCTTAGCCAATAATTCTAAGGGATGGAAGACAGGCATCTTTTTTTCTAGACCGCCTCTTAAATAATAACGGCAAGCGGGGCACTGGGTCATGACGGCTTCTGCTCCTGTACTCTGAATGTTTTTCAATTTGCGATCTAAGATGGACTCTGCCAAATCTTTATGGTCTACGAAGAAGGATCCTCCAGCTCCACAACATCGTTGAGGTTCATTCATTTCCGCAAGGCTGACCGCTGGCAGCATGGAAATCAGTTTGCGAGGTGCCTGGATTAGATTAGGGCTCCACGCCCGATGGCAGGGCACATGGTAGGTTACATCCATCCTTTCCAAATCCTTAGATTTTCCTAGAATCAATTTAAAATTATGCCCTAAACCCTCGCGAGTAACGAACTCAGTAATCTCCACAACTTTTTCAGCCACTGAAGCCACCTTACTTTGGCAGGGGTCATTATTCTCCAGTGTTTTAGCAGCTTTTACTTTTAACATATACCCGCAAGAAGTACAATCTGTAATGACTGCATCCACGTCTAATTTAGAGAACAAATCCGCATTCCAGCGTACAGCTTCTTGCGCTGCCCCAAGTTCACCGTGGGCAAGAGCGGGTATTCCGCAGCAATGCTGGTTGGCTGGGATAACAACCTCATACCCAAGAGCGGTTAAAACCTTAATTACGGCATCCCCTATCTCGGGATAAAGGTAATTCGTAGCACAGCCAATGAAGTAACCGACTTTACCACGAATTTCTCCTTCAGGCTTAACGATAGAGGGTACACGCTGTTCAAACGATGGACTGACAACTTCGGGAAACTCCTCAGGAACCATATTTAAACGCCTGGCCAAGGACAAGGCCTTGGTAGCAATATTGGTTGTATTGCTGCGATTTACCACTTGTCGTAAAAGAAAACTTTTTCCCCTCCCTAAGCCATAGTTCTTTTGTAGTTCGACCCGAGCAGTAATAACAATATCATCGACCGGGATTCCACTTGGGCATCCTTGGGTGCAGTTGGTACAAAGAAGACAGCGATTAAGCAGTACTCCAGCTCGGTCACTTAGAATAAGGGTTTTTTCCAAGAGTAGGGCTTGTATGAGATTCAATCTACCCCTAGCTACACTGGATTCTAAACCATCTTCAATATAAACAGGGCAGTGTTCCAGACAAAAGTTGCACTGGATACAACGATTGATCTCTTTGGCATAGTCTTTAAGCCTATACATGAGTCTCACCGCCATCTACCCATATTTTACCAGGATTCATGATCCCATTGGGGTCGAAAGCATGCTTGATCCGCCGCATTAGGTTAACACCAGCGCTTTGAAATTCCCATTCCAGAAAGGGCGCTTTTAAATATCCAATGCCATGTTCACCAGACAATGTTCCCCCTAAGTTCAGCGCTTCTTTAGCGATTTCACCCATAGCTTTTTCCGCTCGACGCATAAGTTCTGGATCACTTCTGTCTGTCAAAATTCCAGGATGCAGATTCCCATCCCCGACATGACCAGATACCCCAATAACCAAGTGGTTAAGTTTAGCGATTCTTTTAATTGCTCGGACCATAGCCGGAACCTGAGTACGATTAACAGTTGCATCCTCGATCAAGATGTTAGGGGCACGGCGAGCGGTGGCGGGAAAAAGTACTCGTCGGGCCAACCACATACGTTCTGCCTCTGAAGCATCACGAGCAATTTTCGTCTCTGTTACCCCCTTTTTTTGACAGATAGCCCTAATCTGTTGGGTCTCTTCCTTAACTTTTTCCTCATGTCCATCCAACTCAATTAACAAGAAGGCTTCTGCATCTTTAGGCAGCCCTAATGGCATAAAGGCCTCTATTGTTTCCAGGGAACTTTTTGTCAGCAACTCCAAACTTGAAGGCACAGCTCCAGCGGCAATGATCGCCGAAACCGCTTCTGCGGCCGCCTCTAATTCTGCAAAGACAGCAACCATTGTCTGACGGTAGGCCGGCAAGGTTAGCAACTTGACCGTAACGTTTGAGATAATTCCCAAGGTACCTTCTGAACCCGTTAAGAGTCGAGCTAAGTCATACCCTGAAGACATCTTGACAGATTTACCTCCATAACTAATAATCTCCCCATCCGGCAAAACCGCCTTCACTCCTAAGACATAATCCTTAGTCGTTCCATATTTTACTCCCCGTGGTCCACCAGCTCGCGTGGCAACGTTTCCGCCCATCGTGCAGACCAGCATGCTTTGTGGATCTGGTGGGTAGAACAATCCCATTGACTCCACCAAGGTGTGAAACTTTTGGGTCACAACCCCACATTCTACCGTAGCCGTCAGGTTTTGCTTATCAACCTCAATTACTTGCCTTAGCCCTTTTAAATCGATGACGATACTTTCTGTCCCTGGGGTAGCTCCCCCGGCAAGACCGGTCCCTGCCCCTCGCGGTACGACAGGAATTCGATGAGTATTGGCGTAGCTTAAGACACGGGAGATTTCTGCAGACGTAACGGGTTGTACCACTACAGCAGGCATAACCCGCTTATGGGTAGCGTCATTCATATAAGCTAGCAAATCTTCCGGCTGGGAAAACACCCGTCGGGGATCAAGCAGTGCTTCTAAGTCCCGAATTAAACCAGGCATTTCTATCCACTCCCCTGCTTTCTAACGGATTATTAAATAGTTACAGCTTTGACCCCAGCCCGAAAGGCAGCTAGATTCAAGGTTAGGATCTCCCTGTCGAACATTCCTTTCAGTATAGTCTCATAAGTCTCCAACTGAATTTGCAAGGCATACACTCCAGCAAAAGCACCTGTCATTACCATATTCGTACCCACTGGTAGGCCTAGACCTACTGCAAGTTCTGTTGCCTCTAAGTCCCAAAGCCTTTGCGATTTTCTTCTAAGGCCACCCGTTAAAACAGCAATGTCAGGATAATGATCCTCGTTAAGCAAAACTCCCAAAGGATAATTTGGGCGAATATTCATAATGACCTGAGTTGACGAATTTCCAAAGTCTCTGAAGGTTCGTAAGGTCTCCAGTGGCTCAAACCCCAAGATGAAGTCAGCTTCTCCCCGTGGAATCAGGGGGCCATAGGGTTTGATTTGTGAAACTCGGATATGACTTGCGACAGAGCCTCCGCGTTGTGAAGCACCAAAGGTCTCCCCTACCGAAACGTAGTAGCCACTGTCCACAGCGGCTGTGGCAATGACTTGTGACGCTAGAACATTGCCCTGTCCACCAACCCCCGTGACAATGATGTTTAACACTTTAGCGGCCAAAGTTAGCTCCCTCCTCAACCTTGATTGCTCCTTGTGGACACAAGCTTACACAAACTTGACAGCGATTGCAGACAACTTCATCGATTATTGCCTTTCCCTTGAGAGGGTCCCAAATTGTCGCAGGACAAGAAAAGGTAGTACTACAAAAGCGTGAGCAACCACAATCATCTCCGATACATTGCTCTTGATTAATATAGACCCTAGGACGAGTTGATGCTTTGGCAGCCACTAGCGCACAGGGTTGTCGAAGGACTAAAACTTTTGTTCCCTCCGTCCGAAGCAGCTTCAAAACAACTGTAGTTGTTCCTTGTAAATCGAAAGGATCTTGGGTCACTACAGGAATTCTAAGTCCCTTTACGACCTCTTCAATCTGGAGACCCTCTACGATTTCTCCCATGGCATTTTTGCTCATTCCTGGATGTGGTTGATGACCAGTCATTGCTGTCGTCCCATTGTCCAAAACTATCAGTAGAAAGTGTGCTCCAGTATAACGGGCATTAACTAAGGCAGGTATTGTGGAGTGAAAAAATGTAGAGTCCCCGACTACAGCGATCACGGGTTGTTTAAAGTTAAACCTATCTAGTTTCCCAAGTCCATTAGCAATCCCTGCGCTGGATCCCATGGCATGCATGGTTTGCGGCAGGGTCCAACCGGTCCGTCTCAAAGCTAAAGAGTAGCATCCGATATCCCCTAGAATAACAGCCTTACGTCCGTCAAGGGCAACAGCAGACTTCATAGCCCAGAAGGATGCTCGATGTGGGCAGCCTGCACAGAAAGCCATTTCTCTAACTGGAACATCTGACGTTTCCGACTTGGCGCTTGACTTTGCATCAGTTTCTTCAGATTTATTATCTACCCCTAATACTCTGGCTATGGATTGTTTAACCTTGTCGGGATCCATTTCCCCGATTCCCGGCCCCTTAGGCCCAGCCACATGTCCTGATCTTTGCCCGTAAAACTCTAGTGGATAAATCTTCGAGATATGCTGAGCAGCCAATACCATAACATTTTCTTCATTAAACGGTTCAATTTCTTCGATAAAGATAACTTTCTCAGCATGCTTTAAATGTTCTAAAAGGAATTTTTCTGGCAATGGCCAGGTCATCCCTAGTTTAAGAACCCCAACTTCATTTTCCAGGTCTAGGGCATCAATGGCTTCCAGTGCATATAGCGTGCTGGGTCCAGAAGCTATGATGATTGTCTTAGCATTCTGAGGTCCGAAATAAGTATTAAACGGTAATGTATCAGCTACTTGACGTAGTTTTGCTAACTTCACTTCTTGCATTTGATGTAAAGCCGCATTAGTGACAAAACGGTCCTTTTGGGCAAAAATCGCTTCCTTATTCACCGCCTCTACCTCGCCAAGGGTTACATTACCACTGGCGTGGGAAATGCGTGTCACACAGCGCAAAGTCACGGGGAGTTTAAATTTCTCCGATAATTGGAAGGCCGCTAGGGTCATTTCTTTAGCCTCTTCTGGAGTACTCGGTTCAAGAATTGGAATATGAACCACTTTGGAAAGCAAGCGGGAATCCTCTTCATTCGTACTGGAGTGTGCACCTGGGTCATCTCCGACCACGAGGACCATCCCAGCCTTAATTCCAGAGATTGAAATACTAACTAAGCTATCTAAAGCAACATTCAATCCATTTTGCTTAGCAATGCAGAGAGAACGCAGCCCAGCAAATGACGCTGCTGCTGCTTCCTCAATGGCCACTTTTTCGTTAACGGACCATTCAGCATAGAAATTATATTCTTTCGCTAAACGTCCTAGATTAGCCAAAATTTCCGAGGTTGGTGATCCGGGATACGAAGCAGCATAGCCTAAACCTGCTTCTATCGCTCCCCTAGTAATAGCTTCATTTCCAGTCATGAGGACAGAGCGTCCGGATTTATTGACCTGCAAGCTCAAGAAACTCATAGACCGGTTCCTCCTTCCTCAATCCCCTTAGCATAGTCTGAGTTTAAGTTTAAATACATATATCCTTTGCCTTGTTTTAACCCTTCCAAAACACGCTTCTTTTTTTTGTAAACCGCGCTGAGTAGTAAGGGCAGGCGTTCCTCGGGGTAAGGTTTCGTTTCTAAGAGCCCCGCTGTACATACCCTATTTACAATTTCTTGTCCTTTGGAACTTCGGATGACTAAAGTATTCCATTCGGGATCGTTCTCAGTTGAACCGACTGAGACGTCAGCGAATTCCGCTGTTGGATCAAAACAGCGTAAACAAGTTGGACGAACGAAAGCCCTTAATTCATCAATTGGTACTTGAACATTGCCCTTTTCCGTTGTTGCAACTAGATAGTTCTGAGGGATATCCAATCTTAGAATTCTCTCTCCCTCAGTTTTGATTTGTAGAAATGAATAAAATTCGGTCTCCAAAGCCCAAAAGCAAAAAAGTCCGATCATAAAATTAACCTTTCTTGCACTAGGGTTGTGTTGGGATGCCTCATTTAATCCCTGCATCTTTCTGAGCGCCAGGATCTGACAAGGGCGTCCCACCGTCGTCAGATCCTCCAGCCCCTCAAATACCCCTGTATTAAGGATGGAGAGTGAAGGACTGGCACTGTAATTGGAACCAGAACAAGCAAGTACCTCCTCTCGGTTACGAGCTAAGTAAGGTGTAGGGGGACCGTTATCCTCTCCTCTTGTTAAAACCGCCGCTTGAGATTGGCCACTCTCTACCATGTAGGCAGCTAAGGTACTTACCACTCCACCGTATTGACCCGCACGGGTAATTTCTTTATTCAAAGAACGAGCATACAAGACTTTTAGGTAATTGCCCAAACCATGATCAGTACGCTCTGTTCCAAACACTTGCCTGTCTAGATCAACCCAATTGGTCTGTGTGCGGGGACAAACTCTGTAACAATTTCCATCTACCCGACTACAATCATGGATGAAAGCAACATGCTCATGTTGAGTCTTAATATAGGGACATAAGCCGACACACAGGCCGCAGCGGGTACAGTCTCCGCTTTCCATCACCTCTTTCCTTAACCACGAGGGCATCTTGGACTGCTCCATAATTCCCCACCTCTTTTTCCCCTTTATTCTCTGAGCATGAAATTTCTTGTTATTTTCCTAATGGGTAAAATATAAGTATTGAACCTCAGTCCCTCTTTTCTCCTCTAAGATATGCTTCTTCCAGCATAGCCAAAATACTTGGTTTATTTGTCTTAATTGGATAAGAGAAGTAAGTCGTGTCCATCACGACTAAATCTACAATATCAGAGAACGAATCTCTGCCAATATTCAGGTCTTGCAAGGTAGGGATCCCTATTCTTGTGTTTAGTGCAGATATAGTATCAGCAACAGCCTGACCAATTTCTTCAGAACCAGCATCGTCTTTGAAGTCTAATCCCATCGCTTTACCAACTCGCTTTACGTTTATGGGGTCTGTTTTAGATACATACTTCATAACGGAGGGCAAAGCAATGGCACAAGCAGCTCCGTGAGGAACGTGGAATTTTGCACCCATAGCATGACCAATACCATGGGCCATGTGAACAGTTGCATCTGTGAACGCAATTCCAGCATAAGTAGCAGCAAGCATCATATTTTCTCTTGCTTCCATGTTAGTACCTTCCGTAACAGCTATTGGAAGGTATTTGAACACAAGTTCAATTGCCTTTACCGCGAACATAGCAGAATATTCATTCCAATTACGTTTTATAGTTAAGGCTTCAGAGGCATGAGCTAAGACATCCATTCCTGTTGTGGCAGTTGGATAAGCAGGTAAACCTATGGTCAAGTTGGGGTCTAAGATTGCAACATTAGCTGTGCACCCTTCGCCAAAGATAATCGTTTTTCGATTCTCAGTTGTGGAAGTAATAACACCCATATTCGTCATTTCACTACCCGTACCAGCTGTAGTTGGAATCATAAACAAAGGTGTCCTAGACTTGTTATAAACGGTATTGATGCCATATTGAGTAATACTTCCAGGGTTAGATAACAAGATATTAACACCTTTTGCAGTATCCATAGAACTTCCACCACCAATGGCCACAATCCCATCAACTTTTTCTTTTCTGCCGAGTTCCCCTGCTTCATTAACCACCGTATCTGGAGGATCAGGCAAGACACCATTATAGTGAACGACTTCAATCCCTTCACTCTCAATAGCTTGAATTATCTTATCTACAAGACCAGCGTCCTTCACACCTTTGTCATAGACACAAATAACCTTTTTGCACCCAATTTTTTTTAATCTTTTACCCGCTGATAGAGAAGTATCGGAACCAAAGATCATTTCTGGTTTGGCAAGAATATGGAAATTATTCACAAAAAAACCTCCCTTAAAATCCGTATTTATCTGAATATTGTTGCAATTTTAGTGCCAACATATGTTTAGCACCCCTTTTGCAAAAGCGGTAACAGTATTTGTAAATAAAAAACCCTCTAGAGACAGATATAAGTCTCCAGAGGGTCAAATAAATGTATATAAACAAAACAAATTCTAATAAATTATGCACATTCTTGTACATTAACCATACAGCCATACCATAACCTTCCGCCAATCAGGTGCTTTACCTCATTAGGTCAAGTTTTTGGGCCTCTCTAATTAATTCATCCCGAAAATCTGGATGAGCAATGCTGATTAATCTCTCCGCACGCTCCCAGATCGGTTGCCCTTTAAGATTGACAATCCCATACTCCGTCACGACATATTGAACAACTGGTCGCGTAACTGTGACCACAGCACCTAATGTCAGGAGGGGGTTAATGCGGGAATGCACTTTTCCTTTCGAGTCTGTATACGTTGAAGACATACAAAGGAAGCCCCTTCCACCCCTGGAATTATAAGCGATATCTGCAAAATCCAACTGACCACCTGATCCGCTGATCATCCGAGAGCCTTTCGATTCTGAACACACTTGTCCCGTGAGATCTATTTCAATACAATTATTAATCGATACCACGTTATCATTTTGACTAGCTATCTTACGATCGTTGGTATAATCTGCAGGATAACCCGCACAGGCAGGGTTATTATCAATAAAGTCATATAATTTTTGTGAGCCAGCAGCAAACGTGTAGACCATCCGACCTTGATCGATTTGTTTTCTCCTTCCTGTGACTCGTCCTGATTCCACCATATCCACCATACTGTCACACAACATCTCTGTATGAATCCCCAAGTCTTTAAGGTCGGACTGAGCAATCATTTTCCCCAAGGCATTGGGCATCCCGCCAATACCGAGTTGCAGACAATCTCCATCCCTAAGCTCCTTAAGAATAAACTCTGCAATTTTCTTATCAACTTCCGTTGTTTCCTCTTCACCAATCTGTGGTAATTCGTTATGCCCGCCTTCAACAACATAAGTAACTTCAGAAATGTGAAGATTATTGCCATATCCCCCGTGAGCATACGGCATACTCTCGTTGACTTCTACGATAATCGTTTTAGCCATGTCTGCTGCTGCACGAAAATGAGTAATAGTAGGCCCCATATTGAAATATCCGTGTTTATCCATTGGAGCAACTTGTATCATTAGAATGTCTGGCGGACAGTTTTCCCGAACATATCGAGGGGCTTCTGAGTACTTCAAAGGACCATAATGCACTCTCCTTGTTTTGGCATACATTCGGTCCAAGGCCGTGAGATGCGTAGAATTCCAAGTGCTATGCACCCCTGTGGGATCCGCCTTATGTATGGCATGGGGGCGAGTTGAAATTCCATTAACAATGACAATATCCTGAAGTTCTGGGATACGCTTAGCAAAAGCAGGGTCTAGAACGGGCAATGTGTTTGCAGCAAATGTATATTGGATCCAATCCCCATTTTTAACCACACTAACTGCTTTCTCAGGAGAAACGAGTTTGCTTTGGTATTCTTGTATCCATTTGGACATCTTAATTTCCTCCTTATCTCTTTTAAAACTCTATGCCTACTTCACCGACCAGTCAGAAAGGTTGAAACCCTCCTTCCCCTTATATCGATCAAATAAGTAATGTCGGAAACGCACATATTCGTTATAATCACACTCGAGTCCCTCTTTACCTAACTCCTCGGCCATTTTTTCCAAATCAGGCGGACAACCCCAAAGTGTGATAGCCTTTTTAATATTTGGATTATTCTTATTTAAATGACAGGCGCATTTACCAAAAAGGACGGTATTATCAAAGCCGGTTGAGGCTAATTGCTGTTTGCCGCAGACTACTTCAACATTCGGGAACGGCACCCCTTTAAAAGCAGAAGAGATTAAGATTAACATGGGATTGAATTGGACGGAACATCCCGTACACAGACTGCTGTCATACTTACGAATTGCAAGCCCAGTAATACCTCGCTTTTGGAAACCGGTAGGGCCAGAATTATCTTCTGCCCACTCAAAATCATGTTCTACAAAGTTTTGATGATCTGCTATGCTCTCCCCAGTTACTTCATAGTCGGATAGTTCTAGACTTGACCCGTGTCTTTTGGCATAATTGGTCAGATGTGGCACCTCTTTGGCATTATAGCCCAGAATGGCTGCTCCCACGAGGTCACAGGCAAAAGGATCACGTGAAGCTATGAGAAGGTCTTTTTTAAACGCTTTTCCGGTGGGACCAGGCCCTTTTTCAAGGGTATATAGACCATCAATGATGGTCAGAGCCACTGGCAGCTTGTCGATAATGCGAGGAAACGTCAGACTAAGCTCCTCATTCCCTAGACCGTGGCAATACTGTTTTGACTTTTTACTTAAACATCCCTTAAGATTCTTAATTCCCAGTGAAACCTTCGCTTGGCTATGAGTTTTTAAGACGGGAACATTGATAATCTTGTCTGCTTCCAAAGCCTTCTTAGCAATATCCAGCTTAAATCCATCACCATAATCGACCTGTACAAACTCTTCCTGATTAAAATCAACTAATTTAACTCCATATCGCTCTTGAAGTTTTTTATAGCCCAATGCCTCGTAGACTTCATGTCCGGTAGTTCTTAACTTAGGAAGGGAGCCTTCACCTATGGTCAAATTATTGAATCCATGTTCAGCAAGTATTCGTACTAAGGCACTGATCACACTACTGGTGGTTACGACACCATAGGGAGGAAAAGGTAATTCGAAATCCCAACTAACGATGTTTGGCTTAATCAAGATTCCGTCATTCACATTCAATCCTGCTAGACCATCGCTTAATCTTAAACTCTCTTGAAGTGATTCATAGACATCGGAAACTTTAATAATTGAAACTGCAGCTTTAGCCATTGAAACCCCCTCCAGTCTTATTTTCTCGCTTGTCCGAAACGGCCGACGACCTTATCCCATCTGCTTTAGTCAAAAGCTTTAAACTTTTGATTCAATTCATAGACTCTTCCTTGTTTGATTAGATTCTGCAAATGTTTTCGGACCATAACCTCTTCGAAAAAGCGATAAAGCCGTTGAGGTTCTGGAAAGCGATGGTATATGATTTTCTGATTCACTAATTCTTCTATCGTTTGGGGAAAACGTAAATAATGCAGAATCTGTTCGTCTCGAAGTTCAACTTTCCCTAGGTAGTCTCTTAATCTTTCGGGGATATTGTCTGTGACAATCCCACTATGGCTTGTTGCCAATACTTTTGGGTTTAAATCAATGAGACGAAGGATGGATTCAATAAACATCTCCAAATCCGAGCGAAGGTTGCCATACCAAGGCCCAAAGGGAGATAGATCGACATCTCCCGAAAATAGTACCCCAGAGTGCGGTTCAAAGAGGGCAATATGGCCAGGTGTATGACCCGGTGCGTGAATCACCTGTAAACTTACGGAACCAAACTCCAGTACCTCCCCATTGACCAATTCTTTGTCTACTTCAAAACTTACAGGACCTCCTGGAAAAAGAGAGGGATCAGGGCCAAGGCTTTCATCCAATCCGGTATAAGCCATAAATTGTTCTGTTGAACGTAAAGCAGGAGCATCTAGAGTATGGGCCCAAATCTGGGCATGTGGAAAATACCTGTTGCCAAAAACATGATCCATATGATAATGGGTATTGATGATTACATCCACTTTTCCATATTCAATAATTCTCTCAATACGGCTACGGCCGTAACCTGTATCGACCAAAACCTTTACCTCGGAATCGATCATTAGTCCATTGCAGTAAGGAAACCGACCACTCAGCTTACCGTGGACAAAATATAAATTAGGCTGAAGTTCGGTAAATATTCTTTCGCTCATTTTCTCACCCAGTTTCTTAACACCGTACAAGATTATGCATTACTGCCACAATTAGAAATATTCAGTTATTACCTGCAAAAAAATTTCCTCTTTCCCATAAATTGATTAATTGGTACTATTGCAAAAGTTATGCCAATTATTTAAGTCCTATAATTCATACTTTTCAGTAAACTTCTTAAGCTTAGAGTTAATATACTGTATAAAATTGATACAAAACTTTGCCTTTTGATAACATAAAGTATACAACCAACAGTCTCTCTTCGAAAAACCAATATCTATTTCTGAAGACCCCTGGCGCGGATGGTCGTTGGAGTGACCCCCGCACTTTATATCGGTGACATTAAATCTAACTGGAGATTAATGTCACCGAAGTTTGCTATTAACCATGTGAATTAATGAACTAGTTGATTTTACTTAGATCATTAAATTCTCCACAACTGTCGAGATTCCTTGCCCTCCGCCGATACACAATGTTGCCAAACCGTATCTCTTGCCAGTCCGCCGCATTTCATTGATCAATTTGATTAAGATTATTGCACCAGTTGCACCCAATGGATGCCCTAAGGCAATAGCTCCTCCATTGACATTCGTTTTGGAGAGATCTAAGCCAAGTTCTTTCACAACGGCCAAAGACTGTGCAGCAAATGCCTCATTAAGCTCAATTAAGTCTATCTTATTTAAGCTTAAACCTGCCATCTTAAGGGCGGCTTGAGAGGCTGCCACAGGACCTATACCCATAATTTGTGGAGGTGCCCCTTTAGCCGCAATCCCTTTAACCCTAGCTAATGGTTTAAGCCCGAATTCTTGGGCCTTCTCAGGAGTTGTAACCATCATAACAGCTGCAGCATCATTACGACCGCTTGAATTACCAGCCGTAACTGTACCCCCTTCTTTAAACACCGGGGCAAGTTTCGCGAGCTGAGCGATACTGGTTTCACGAGGATGCTCATCTTGATTAAAAATCGTAACACCTTTTTTAGTCTTTATCTCATAAGGAACAATCTCTTCTGCGAACAGGCCTGCTTCAATCGCACGCAAGGCACGTTCCTGGCTAACCAGGGCAAATTCATCTTGTTCTTGCCGACTTATATTATATTTCTCAGCTAAATTTTCTGCCGTCAACCCCATTGTCAAGCGGCCGTAACGATCCTCTGGTTGGCAACGGGGTTGACTCTCAGTGTTTGAATCGAGAATTACAGAATTACCCATGCGAAAGCCATAGCGAGCGTTTCTTAGATAATAGGGAGCTGTGCTCATACTTTCTGCTCCACCTGCCATAATCACTTCCGCGGTTCCTGCCCAAATTGCCTGAACTGCATTGTTTATAGCAGTCAGAGCGGACCCGCACTGACGGTGTACCGTGTAGGCAGGCACTTCTTCAGGCATATCTGCTCTCAGCAGAGCCAGACGAGCCAAGTTGGGATTATCTCCACTCTGTTTTGTATGACCGAGAATAACTTCATCGACTGCCTTTCCAGGAATACCACTACGCACGAGTATTTCTCGCATGACTTTTTCAGCTAGATAATCAACTTCTACTTCTTTTAGAGTACCGCCCACTCTACCAATTGCTGTGCGAACTCCAGCTACAATAACAGCCTCTTGCATTTCCATTCCTCCTTATAACGCAAATTCCTTTCTTAACTGACCCGCGATAATGTTACGCTGAATTTCTGAGGTTCCTTCGTAGATGCGTGCAATTCTTGCATCCCGATAAAATCGTTCTACTTCGCATTCTCTCATATACCCCATACCGCCATGGATCTGAACAGCTAAATCTGCTACTCTTCCATAGGCTTCTGATCCAAAAGTTTTTACAATCGCTGCCTCTTTGATCACGGTTTCTCCCCGATCAATTTTCCGAGCGACATCGTATGTTAAGCTCCGCAAGGCCTCGATATCGATAGCCATATTTGCTAAATAATGTTGAATTATCTGATTATCAAAAATAGGTTTGCCAAATTGTACACGCTGCAGAGCGTATTTAGCACTTACTTCTAATAACTTTTCGCAAGAGCCAAGATTTCGAGCCGCCAAACCGGCACGTCCATTCGCCAAGATTTTAAGGGCATTTACATATCCCTGACCTAGCTCGCCTAAAACATTCTCGACGGGAACTTCACAGTCTTCAAAGATAAGCTCTGCCGTTTGAGATCCGTGAAGACCCATTTTTTTCTCATATTTACCGACAGTGAACCCCTTAAAGCCCCGTTCAACGATAAAAGAGGTGATCCCCTTACTTCCTTTACTCTTGTCCGTCACTGCCATGACCGTAAATACATCAGCAATGTCGCCATTTGTAATAAACTGCTTAGTGCCATTTAGTATATATTTATCACCTTTTAACACAGCGGTTGTTTTCATATTGCCAGGATCTGAACCAGCTGACGCTTCAGTCAGAGCAAAAGCGCCGATTAATTGACCAGTGGCCATTTTAGGCAAGTAACGTTGCTTTTGTTCTTCATTACCAGCCATTACAATCCCTACACTACCGATTCCATTGTGACAACCGATAATGGACACGAAGCAATTCGGTCCCCGACCTAGTTCTTCGAAAATCATAACTTTGCCCAACATACCCGCACCTAGACCGTCATATTCTTGTGGAATACTTAAGCCAAACAACCCCATCTCCGCAGCCTTATCGATTAAACTACGAGGGACTTTGTCTTCTTCCTCCATTTGTTCACCCAATGGTTCAACATCTTTTTTAATTAAGGTGCGTACCGCTTGGCGGATAATATTTAGTTCTTCATCAGAAACATTCACAACAAGCCCTCCTGTCTTTTGCATCTACCCTATTACTTTTGGGGGTATTCATAAAACCCTTTGCCCGTTTTCCGTCCCCACTCTTTCTTTACGAATTTCTCTGCGATGGTTGGGGAAGGACGGTAGATCGGGTCACCGGTTTCCTGATATCGCTCTAAACCAACGATATAGGTAAGATCAATACCCGTTAGATCCATCAATCGAAATGGACCCATAGGATGCCCAAGGGCTAAGGTAACCGCGGTATCAATCTCTTCGTGCCCTGCGATTCCCATATCAAGTAAATATATTGACTCATTTTTAATAGCGGTAAGCATCCGGTTGACCAGGAAGCCATAGATTTCTTGTTTTAACAGAACTGGAGTTTTGCCCATGCTAACGCAAATATCCATTAATGCCTGCGCGGTTTCTTCTGAAGTATGAGGTCCTTTGACAACTTCTACAAGCTTCATCACTAAGGCGGGATTAAAGAAGTGCAAATTGCAGACTTTTTCTGGACGCTTCGTCACGTCCGCTATTTTAGAACTTACAATATAGGAACTATTAGTAGTGAGAATGGTATGGGGCGGACATATTCGATCTAATTCTGCAAACAGGGTACGTTTAATTTCTAACTTTTCTATAACTGCTTCTATTACTAGGTCAGCATCACCAGCCGCCTCTGCGAGATCTCTGGTAAAGGTAAGATTCTTCCTAGCGGCATCTGCCTGGGCTTGCTGGAGTTTACCTTTGGCAACTCGTTCCGGTAGATAGGTAGTCACGAATTGCTCAGCCTTCTGCAATACCTCTTCATTTACATCCGTGCATTTTACTTCGAAGCCTGCCAGAGCTGCGCTGCAGGCAATTTGATGCCCCATATTCCCTGCTCCAACGATGCAAATTTTCTGGATTTTTTGAGCTCCCACATTCATTCCCCCTAGAATAATTCTCCTCTGACTTTCTCTGTTTATATAGAACCCCAGGATGAGTTTTGAATTTATGGTATTAATTGCTTAAGGTAAGTCTCCCCCAACCGTTCGGGCCAGGGGAGATCAACAAGTTACTTACTATAAAATGTAACGTTAAATTTATACTCTTTCGAAAATAGTAGCAATACCTTGTCCGCCACCGATACAAGCCGTAATCATACCAAGTTGAACATCTCTGCGATTCATCTCGTGGACTAATTTTGCAGTGAGTATTGCGCCAGTTGCAGCGATTGGATGACCATGAGCAATCGCTCCACCGTTTACATTCACCTTATCCCAATTGAAATGAAGCTCGCGATCCACAGCTAACACTTGGGCAGCAAAAGCCTCATTCAGTTCAATTAAATCAATATCGTCTAAGGTAAGACCTGCTTTGGCTAAAGCTTTCTTCGTAGCAGGTACTGGACCAATTCCCATAATGTTAGGATCAACACCAGCATAGGCAAATGTGCGGATTTTAGCTAATGGTTTAAGTCCTAAGCTCTTAGCTCTCTCAGCCGACATTACAACTACGGCAGCTGCAGCATCATTTAATCCTGAACTGTTGCCCGCTGTGACGGTTCCACCCGCTTTAAAAACAGGAGAAAGCTTACCCAATCCCTCAAGGGTTGTTTGGGGTCTAGGGTGTTCGTCTGTATCAAAAACCATCGTCTTACCCTTGCCTAATGGAATGGTAAGAGGGACAATTTGGTCTTTAAAGAAACCGGCTTCCATAGCCTTACCCATTTTTTGTTGGCTATTTAAAGAGAACTCGTCTTGTTCTAAACGACTAATCTGATATTTTTCCGCTAAATTTTCTGCGGTTACTCCCATTGGAGGATTACCGATTTCATTGGTTGAAAGTTGAAAACCTTTTCGGAAGACAGGTCCAGTCTTACTGAAAAAGTCCATGTGTTCCATAATATACGGTTTGAGAGAACAGCTCTCTGTGCCTCCTGCAATAAAAACGTCACCCATACCAGCCATAACAGCTTGAGCCGCCAAATTCACGGCGTTTAAACCAGAACCGCACTGACGATCAATCGTAACTGCTGAAATATCCACGGGCAAGCCTGCCTGCAAAGCACTTAGACGTCCAATATTACCTCCAGCATTTAAACAGTTTCCGAAGAAAACGTCTTCTATCTCATTGGGATCTAAATCTATACGTTTAATCACTTCTTTAATGACTTCTGCACCATAAATCTCAGGAGAAATCCTACCTAAAGTTCCTCCTGCGCGGCCTATTGGTGTTCTAACTGCTGATACAATAACTGCTTCATTCATGTAAATACCCCCTATCAATTCTGAGATACCCAATTATATGCGAGTATTTGAAGTCGCTTTAGATCACTCGTAAGTGTAATAGCCCTTTTTAGTTTTCTTACCCCATTCACCCTTAGTGAATTTCTCAACAACCAAAGGTGAAGGCTTATCTTTTGGATCCCGACTATTCTGATAGCGTTCCATTGCAGAGTAGTAAGAAAGATCAATACCGGTTAGATCCATCAGTCGGAAGGGTCCCATTGGATGACCCAATGCATTCGTCACTGCTAAGTCAATTTCTTGCGGAGTTGCAATTCCCATGTCAGCTAGGAACAAAGCTTCTTGAGCAAGGGCTGAGAGGATTCGATTAACCAAGAAACCATAAATTTCTTTCTTAAGCCAGACGGCAGTCTTTCCAAGTTTAGCGCACAAATCCATTGTCACTTGGGCGGTTTCTTCGGAAGTATGAGGTCCCTGAACAACTTCGACCAGTTTCATAACCAAAGCGGGATTAAAAAAGTGCATGTTACAAATCTTATCTGGGCGATTCGTTGCATCAGCTACCTGTGAACTAACGATATAGGAACTGTTTGTGGCGAGTATAGCATGAGGAGGAGCAATCCTATCCAAATCTGCAAAGAGCTTTCGCTTAATAGCCATTTTCTCAACTGCAGCTTCGATAACAAAATCAGCATCCCCTGCAGCATCCTCAAGGTTTGACGTAAAGCGAATGTTTGCCAAAGCTTGGTCAGCTTTTTCTTGGCTTAATTTTCCTTTAGCAACCCTCTCTGGCAAATAAGAACGTGCAAATCCTTCTGCTTTATCCAACATTTCCTGACTAATATCCGTACAAGCTACTTTAAAACCAGCTAACGCACAACCTAAGGCAATCTGGTGGCCCATGTTGCCCGCCCCAACCACACAAATATTTTTCACATCTTCTATCTTCATGATATACCCTCCTTAAAATTACTTAGCTTTGCTAAGGATCGATTTTTCCACGGACACTTCGAATCTAAAAAGCCTCTTCTGGAATGTCCATTGCAGATGTATCATAGTCTTTGATAATCTGTGCTGTAGCCATTACATCAGGCAGAATATTACGTAAATAGAATTGAGCCGAGCAGATTTTCCCTTTGTAGAAGTCAGTGTCGCCAACTCCTTGGGCCAGTTTGTCTTGAGCAACTAATGCTTGTTGCATTAGTAAGAAGGCGCAGTAAAGTTCGGCGGTTACTCTTAAAATTCTAGTGCTGTACAGTGGCACCAATCGAATATTTTCCTTCATATAGCCAAACACAGTTCCAATGAGTTCCTGATAGGTTTTTAGAGCCTGACCGAGCATTGAAAACTCACGTCTAAATTCAGTATTCTCAGAGTGTTCCTTAACAAAGGCACCAATCTCTTGCAGCCACTCTTTGAAAACACTTCCCTTATCCAAGGCAAACTTGCGGAAGACCAAATCCAAGGACTGAATAAAGTTTGTACCTTCCCAGATAGAATAAATTTTAACGTCCCTTGCTTGACGAGCAACTGGATACTCTTCGGTATATCCGTATCCTCCATGGACTTGAATGGCTTCCGTAATCATTAACCAAGCTTGGTCTGAACTGTAGGCTTTAATTAATGGTGTGATTAATTCAATACTACGTTTGGCTTTACGAACATCCTCCGGATCATCTCCAAAAGCAATCATATCTAAAAAGTAATACCCTTTAAAAATCATAGCCCGCATAGCTTCAAGTGTTGCTTTTTGAGTGAGCAACATTCTACGAATGTCTTCATGTTGGATAAGAGGTACCCGACTTCCTTTGGGATTGTCGATGGGACGACCCTGAATACGGTCTCTGGCATACGCAACAGCGTTATTATAGGCCACAGTCGCCACTGACAGAGCGCAGTGTCCCGTGTCGATACGAGATCCATTAATCATCTTAAACATTTGGGCCATACCTTGCCCGTGTCCATTTTCATCTAGTGGTGCTCCTAATAAGAAGCCGCGGCACGAATCTTCTTCACCGAAGTTAAGTACTGCCGTCGCAGATCCTTGAAGCCCCATCTTATGCTCGATTCCTACGGTAACAACATCGTTTGGTTCTCCTAAGCTTCCATCTTCGTTAACCCAGATTTTTGGAGTAATGAAGAGCGCCAAGCCTTTTGTACCTGGAACCCCTCCATCAATTCTAGCTAAAACCAAGTGAATAATATTTTCTGTAAGATCATGATCTCCACAGGTGATGAAGCATTTTGTTCCTTTGATTTTATAGATTCTAGGGTCATCTGTGGGGTAAGCTTTACTTAACATGTCCCCCACATCAGAACCACCGCCGGGCTCTGTGATACACATGGTCCCACCCCAGGTAGTCTCGAACAATTTAGGAGTAAAGAAGTCGATTTGTTCTTTGGAACCGAACTGTTTAATTACGGATCCAACGCCACCGGGTAAACCTAAATATGCAACGAACGCTGGATTAGCGGCAATCATATATTCATGGACCGCTCCATATAAAAGGGATGGCAGCGAACCTTCTCCGTCCTTATCTTTGTTGCTAGCGCCCCAACCATTTTCCGCTACATATTTAAAAGCGTGATGAAAGGAGGGAGGAACCGTTACTTTCCCATCCTTAAAGACGGCCCTAATCGTATCTCCGTCATCGTTACTTGGTGCAACAACGTCTCTACAGACTTTTAAGGATTGGTCAAGAATACCATCAACATCCTCCATGCCATAGACATCTCGAAAGCGTTTCAATCCAAGTATTTTCTGTCCATCAAGCCATTCTTTTATTATAAATTTATGATCTCGGGTATTATATCGAAAGTTACTTGCCACAACACATACTTCCTCTCACATTAGTTAAGATTTTAATTGTGCTTAAATCCATTAATTAAACACAGAAGCTATTTCCCTTGGAAGTTGGGTTTGCGTTTTTCTATAAAGGCTTTCATGCCTTCTTTCTGGTCCTCAGTTGCGAACAATAAGCTAAAGCATTTGTGCTCATATTGTAAGCCCCTATCCAGATCCATCTGTAATCCTTCGTTGATACAGGTTTTAGCCATCTGAATGGCCACTGCTCCACGGGCCGCAAATTTCTTGGCCATTTTCTTGGCTTCTATTAACAACTGATCTGTTGGCACGACTTTATTTACAAGACCAATGCGCAAGGCTTCCTCTGCCGAAATAAACTCACCGCTGAAAATCAGCTCTTTTGCTTTACCGGCTCCTATGAGACGTGGCAGGCGCTGAGTTCCTCCGCCGCCCGGGAGAATACCTAACTTTATTTCTGGTAAGCCAAGCTGAGCATTGTCAGCAGCAATGCGCACATCTGCTGTCAAGGTTAGTTCACACCCACCGCCCAAAGCATATCCTGCTATTGCCGCAATGACCGGTTTTGGCATATTTTCGATTAGATTAAAAGCCTTTAGTGATGGTCTAACGCTAGTAGATACATCCACTGCTGTTGCTGAAGCCATTTGCTTAATGTCAGCCCCGGCTGCAAAAACTTTTTCACCACCTGTAATAATCACTGCCCTAACTGTTTCATCGGCAGTTAACTGCGCTGCTGCCTCCCCCAACTCAATAAAGACTTGACTATTTAGAGCGTTCAGAACCTCTGGACGGTTCAGGGTGATCGTGGCAACTCCCTCTTCAATTTCCACCAGGATTGTTTCGTAAGCCAATTTTTCTTACCTCCTCCGATTGCTAATTTTTCGCCTAGCATTCGCTTTAGAATTTTGACCTTTCGGAATATTCCAAAAAGATTACATGTTCTTCCTTATATACAAGAATCATGCCAAATAACTAAGAAGAATCTGAAAACTTAAAAAGTAAAAATAATATACTGAAAATACACACTTTTTTACATAAATTTTTTTCTTAATTTTTTAATGACCATGCTTACCGAATTTAAAACCCGTCAATATTCCGCCTTTATGTGTATACAATTAAAACAATCACCTTTTGTGATGCACATAATGTATACAAATAATACGACTAGATTTATTGCTGAGAGCTTTCTTTATCGATTATTTCTTTTACAATCCCTGGCACTTCAAAGGGCAATTCTGCAACTTTCGCACCCGCAAGTGCTAAGGCTTTTACTTTACCGTCATATGTTCCTTTACCTCGTTCGATAATAGCACCTGCATGACCCATCCGCTTTCCTGGGGGCGCGCTCTTTCCTGCAATATACGCGACAACAGGCTTGGTCATCTCTTTAATATATTCCGCAGCCTCTTCCTCTGAGTTACCTCCAATTTCTCCGATTAAAACAACTACCTTAGTTTCTGGATCTTGTTCAAATTGCTTTAAAACATCAACAAAGGTAAGACCTACAACCCGGTCTCCTCCCATGCCAACGACTGTGGATTGTCCGATACCCTGAGCTGTAAGATTCCCAACAATTTCGTAAGTTAGAGTCCCGGAGCGGGCTACAACACCCACTGATCCAGGTATGAAGAACTGATTAGGGGGAATACCCATTTTACATTTACCAGAAGATACAATTCCAAAGGTATTTGGTCCAATGACCGTAGCCTTTAAACGTCTTGCATAGGCAATAAGGATCATCTCGTCATGAACCGGGATATGCTCGGTGACCACAACCACAACCTTAATCCCTGCTTCAAGCGCTTCCAAAGCAGCATCTTTAGCGTAAGCTGCCGGGATAAAGATAACAGACGCATCAATCTTATGGTTTTCACAAGCTGCTCGTACGCTGTCAAAAACAGGAATACCTTCAATTGTTGTTCCACCTTTACCTGGAGACGTGCCAGCGATTATCTTGGTACCGTAAGCTAACATCTGTTGTGTATGGAAAAGACCCTGTTTTCCGGTTATACCTTGAACCAAAACGTTTGTTGTTTTATCAACTAATATAGCCAACTCAATTCCCCCCCGCCAGCTCAACAGCCTTTTTGATCGCATCCTGCATGAAATCATAGGCCTCAATACCAACATCTTTAAGAATTGCTCTGCCAGCTTCTTGGTTGGTACCAACTAGACGAATGACTACTGGAACTGGGATATTTCTGCTCTTTTTGATCGATGCAAAGGCACTAGCAACATCGTCACAACGGGTAATTCCGCCAAAAATATTGATAATAATTGACCTAGGGTTTCTTGATAAAATTAGTTCAAGGGCCTTAGCTGTTCCTTCTACTCCTGTTCCGCCACCTGCATCCAAAAAGTTGGCCGGTCTACCACCATAATAAGAAAGAGTATCAAGAGTTCCCATAGTAATACCAGCACCATTGGCCATAACTCCAATATCTCCATCTAATTCAACAAAGGAGAGACCTAGGTCATGGGCAGCTTTTTCAGCTTTAGTACGTTCCTCGACATGCGGCAGGTCTTGTTGACGATAAAGCGCCTCGTCATCGATTGTTATCTTAGAATCTGCAGCAATAACACGATCTCCACTAATCACTAACGGATTTATTTCAACTAGTTCAGCATCTTTTTGGATAAAAAGCTTGTATAAACGGTCCATAATCTTAACTAACTCTTTCCCTCGAGAACTATTCAAAGGAATGTTCATTCTTCTAACGACATCACAAGCAATAAAGTTTTGCATACCTAGCTCAATATCAATGTATTTTTTTATGATATGCTCATCAGCAACCTCTTCAATATCCATACCTCCATGTACAGAGGCGATTAGTACTGGTTGTTTGGTTGCTGAATCAATTGTAATTGCCAGATAAAGTTCCTTATCGATCTGAAGTTTTTCTTCCACAAGAAGAATCTCTACTGGGAGGTCCTGAATCGTCATTCCAAATAGTTCCTGAGCCGCCGCCTTGGCAGCTTCTGAATGATCGACAAACTTGATACCACCAACCTTACCCCGTTTACCTGACAGAACCTGAGATTTGATCACTACTGGTCCACCAATTTCTTCTGCTGCAAGTGCTGCCCCATCCGAGGTAGTAACCATTCTCCCTTTTGGAATTGGAAGTCCGAACTCAGCAAAAATATCTTTACCCATATATTCGAACATTTTCACAATCGATCACTCCTCTCTTTGAAAATTCGTAGGATAGTCTTACTTTCTGAAATTACACGGGGCAATTTCCCAGTCCTTACGTCAAAGACTTGTTTGTATATAAGCAAGGACAATGTCAGGCGCCTCAAGGGCGATGTCATCCTGAAGAAGGAACAACTGAAGGATCTGGATCCTTCTCTGCGCTTAGGATGACAATTGACCAGGGTGACAATTGGAATAGTCTATGGATTAACGGAAATGGTGGCTAGACCCGATAAGACCCTCGCCATTTTGTCATTAAATGCTTCTAAATCTAGAATCAAACAATTTTCCATACGCGCTTTAACATAACCATAGAACTTAATCGTATCACCTGGACGCACCACATTTTCAAACCGCACTGCAAGTTCACTGATTGTTCCCTCGTGGCCAATCCAATCAGTGAGCATCGCCGCCACTTGAGCCATAGTTAGCATGCCATGAGCAATTACCCCTCCTAAGCCCGCTTGCTGCGCGTAATTCTCGTCTAGGTGAATGGGATTAAAGTCTCCTGAAGCCTCTGCATACTGACGAACTTGCAATTGAGTTGGTACCCACTCTTTAATAGGAAGTCTATAATAGACTTCATAATCCAGTAAACTTCTCATTCGGCTTCCCCCTTTGCCGGGGCAATCAACGTAGTACTGCTTGAAAAGACTAATTCGCCTACCTTATCGTAACCTGTCGTCTCAAGGACAATGAAGGTCATATTACCAAGCTTTCCAACACGGTCATAAACATCTTTAATGCACCGCTTATACGTCAGAGTCTCCCCTATCCTGAGCTGACGATGGTAGGTTATTTTTTGTTCTCCGTGGATCATTCCAGGAAGAGGCAGCTGAATTCCGGGAAAGCCGGCGTGCTTTAATGTACACACCAATGTCGGGGGTAGTTGGTCACCAAACGGAATGCCAATGGCCTCGGCAAACCTTCGCCCTAACTCTGGCTCTATTTGCAATTGGATAGATTCACTTTCTAGACCAATTAACTCTTTTCCAATCATACGTTCCTCCTTTCCAGTAATCACTGACCTAAATAAACTCTTATCAGCTTTTCACTATCCAATTTGACCAATATACCTGTTCCTTGGATCATTACATCCAAAATTAAATCCATAATGTACAAATTGCAAAAACTATGCCAGCCTTCCCACACCCCTAGCCGTTCTAACCTATATAGGCCTTTTTAACTTCCTCATTGCCTGCCAGTACATCACTGCGATCATGCATGACCACTCGACCGTTTTCCAATACATAACCCCGATGAGATACCTTTAAGGCCAAATGAGCGTTTTGTTCGGCTAGTAGCACTGTCTTCCCAGCTTCATTGACAATCTTCACTGCATCAAAGACTTGCTGAACCACTATAGGAGCCAGACCAATCGAGGGTTCGTCTAACAGCAATAACTCGGGGTCAGACATCAACGCCCTTCCGATGGCTACCATTTGCTGCTGTCCTCCACTCAGAGACCCTGCTAAGGAATTCTCTTTATCTTTTAGTGCTGGGAATAATTCATAGACCATAGTCAGACTCTTTTTTATACCCTCTTTATCATGACGACGGATATAACCCCCTAAAAGTAAATTTTGCCTCACAGGCATGTGCGAAAATAGAGCTCGCCCTTCCAAGCACTGAGAAATTCCCAATTTAACCATTTTGAAGGCGGGCAATTGAGTGATTTTTTCACCCTTAAACTCGATGCTCCCACTCGTTGGTTTCAGTAATCCGCTGATTGTTCGAAATAGCGTCGATTTGCCTGCTCCATTTGCTCCTAACAAGACAACAAACTCTCCCTTGTTGACCTCTATGTTAACGTCCTGTAGAGCGAGGTAACTTCCATAGGACACATTTATCCCAGATAACTTAAGCATGCTCGGCCCCCCCTAAGTAAGCTTCTATTACTCGGTCATTGTTGCTGATATTTTTTGGGGTCCCTTCTGCAATTTTTGTCCCATAGTTCAAAACCATGATTCTGTCCGCCAAATTCATAACCATCTGCACTTTGTGTTCAATTAAACACACTGTAATTCCGGCTTGTCGGATCTTTTGAATTAAATTAGCCAGTTCGCTGGTTTCTCCATGATTAATACCCGCAGCCGGCTCATCCAGCAACAGTAAGCGTGGTTCAGTCACCAGGGCCAATCCGATGGCTAAACGTTTGGCGGCCTCTTGGGAAATGTTTCCTACCGGTTGATTCTTCACCTCGGTTAGTCCTATAAATTCTAAGATCTCCCC
>DOPM01000016.1 GCA_003513495.1 Desulfosporosinus sp. | reverse complement strand
AGACTTTTAGCGTCATAGCCGCCCCCCATCATACCGTAGCCACCCTGGCCCCCCATCATACCGTAGCCACCCTGGCCCCCCATCATACCGTAGCCACCCTGGCCACCCATCATACCATAGCCACCCTGACCTCCCATCATGCCGTAACCACCGCCATATCTGTTAACACCCTGGCCCCCCATCATGCCGTAACCACCACTATAGCCATCTAATTCAGGAGTAGCAACAGAATCCGGGTTAGTATTTGTGGAAGAAAGCGTTAATGTTGAGGGCTGGGAAGTAGTTTCTTGAAGCTGAGTTGTTGTCGCGGTCGGTATATAACCGAGGGTCTGTCCTACAGATTTTGCTGCAACCGAGCCTGAATTTAGGGCAAACGCCGTACCCGAAAGCGCCACTAAGCTTACAATTGAGAGTCCTACGATCCATTTTGTCTTTTTCATATCTTTACCTCCTTAAAGTTTACCCAAGACCACTTTCAAAGCAGCCTTGTCTTTATGGCTCAAAGTATATTGGATCAATTCGATTATGCTGTGAATGAGTTGTGAATTTCTTATGAAGAAGGAGAGCCAGGCTGAGTTTATTAATCCACTAATTCATAAGAAATTCATAGGTCTTTCATAGGAAGTTCATAAAGAAATGGTACCTTGAGCGAGTTGGGTGACAACTTGCAACAACGATAGGAGCTGTCATTATTAATGAAAAAACTATTAGCTTAGCTATTCTTGGTGCTTTTCTAATGCTGGCACCTGCCCAAACAGTTCAGGCTGCAGTGGGGGATACCTTATTAAGGTTTGGATCAACTGGTTCAGATGTCGTTGAACTGCAAACTGAACTTAACTATCTAGGGTATAACGTCGGCTAGTCGATGGAATCTTTGGATCAAATACTCAAACAGCAGTAAAAGCCTTCCAAACGCTCAAACCTTGAGCTCAGATGGAATCGTTGGTCCAATTACTGGTAAAGAACTTAACTCTCTTTATATTACTAAAGACGGCCAGTCGAATAATACCCAACCCCGTCAAGAGAAGGTAAATGCTATTATCTCTACTGCAAAAAAGTATATGGGTGTCCCTATTTATGGGGTGGAACATCTCCTGAGACAGGTTTTGACTGTTCAGGTTATGTTCAGTATGTCATTGCCAAAAACGGGATTTCATTACCAAGAGTTTCCCGCGATCAATAACTGTTGGTACTCCCTTGGAGTTTAATAACCTCCAGCCGGGGGACTTAGTCTTCTTTTCCATGGCGAAAAACGAAAATGTTGACCATGATGGCATCTATATAGGAAACAAGTCAGTTCATCAACTCTTCCAGTTCTAAAGGCGTTACCATTTATAATCTTGGTCCCTACTGGAAATCTGTATATGTTGGCGACAAACGAGTATTTTAGTCATTTCAAGCAAGATTGACTGGTTTTTTAAACTTATTGAGATGTCTAAGAGGCTCAGACCCTTAATAATGGTCTGAGCCTTCTTTTATTCTAAGCAGGTGCAGGCAGGAAATTTCCATTACTTTTTTCATAGGGTACCCCCTAAAATTACCGATACATATACGAAAACAATCTATTAAGTGGAGGGGTTGAAGTGCCAGAACTAACGATTCAGCAAACTTTACTACTAGCAAAAAAAGGAAACGAGCTAATTAGAGAAGAGTTTATACAAAATCACAAACCATTTCTCGTAAAAGTTAGCTCCGAACTCTGTAAACGTTATCTAACCTGGGGGCATGATGAGGAGTTAAGCATTGCTCTAGTTGCTTTTAACGAAGCTATAGATGGGTATAAACCTGACCAGGGAGCGTCTTTCTACAGTTTTTCCAAAACAGTTATTACAAGACGACTGATAGATTACTTTCGCAAAGAGTCTAAACATCAAGTACTCTCTCTTACTCCATCGGAGACTGACGAAGATAATCTCTATGACTATGAGTCAGCATCATCGTTTAAACACTATAAAGAGGAAGAACAAAAAAGTAATTTTGCCGAAACTGTAAAAATCTACTCGACAGTTTTAGCCGAGTATGGAATACAATTAGAAGACTTAGTGGAAGTTTCCCCGAAGCATAGAGACAGCAAGGCTACTCTCTGGAAAGTCGCACAAGAGCTTTGTGAGCACCCAAATTTATTAATGCAGCTAACTAAAACTAAGCTTTTACCTCTCAAAGAGTTAGAACTCTTAACAGGCGTGAAGCGAAAGGTTCTAGAAAGAGGCAGGAAATATCTAATTGCGACAGCGTTAATCCTATCAGACCCAGAATTCGTGTCTTTAAAAGGGTTTACACAGGTAGATTCTATAGTCGAAGAGAGGAGTTACCCTTAATGAAAAAAACGACTGGCATTGTCATGAAGATATCAAAAAAGGTCACCATTCTTTATACTGAAAGCGGTGACTATTTAGAAATTAAAACTCCGAAGGCCACTCCTACCCTGGGGCAGGTTCTTGATATCGAGCTACCTGTTCATAAACCTTTAAGTCACAGACTACTCAAATTTGGTTCAATCGCTGCAATTCTACTACTCGCCTTGTCTCTAAGTGTCTTCAACTTAGTCTCAGGGGCTAATAATGCTGTAGCAGCTGTTGTACTGGATACGGATTCTAGTATGGAATTATTAATTGACCGTAATGCAAAAGTTCTTAAGGTAATTGATGAAACTCAGGAGTCACCATCGAACTTACAACTTCAAGGGATGGATATTTATACTGCTATAGACTTGATTATTGATAAAGCGAATGAACATGGAGTCTTTAATCAAGCAAATACCCTGGTTCTAACTAGTGTTATACCCATAGGAGACCAACCAGTAGATGTTATCGATCAGACCAAACTCCGAGAATCTATAGAGCGCCATATGCTTGAAGAGAACATTTCTGCGAACATGATGGTTAGTAGGACAGATGAAGATACCCGTAAAGCGGCTCAAAGTCTTGGAATGAGTGTGAATCAGTATCAGATTTACAAGCGGATTCAGGAAAAGGGCTTGATTGTCACTGCAGATGGTTCTAATCCTAAGGATGCCCTTCATATGTTGGCTGAGGCAAATACAACCTTAACTACACTTTTCCCGACAGAAAGCATGGCTATTTTTCACCAAGGCGGGATGCAAGAGGAGATGTCCGACTCGATGGGAAATCCGATGACCGGTGAGAGTCCTCATTCAAATGATTCCTCCAATTCAGGAGGATCAAATCAAAGTTTACCCAACAAAGCAAATGATTCAATATCCTCAGGATACACTATGCCTGGCAGCCAACATAAAAGCAGTAATTCTTCAGAATCTATCCCGATGCCCATGAAAAGTAACCCAGACACTTCATATGGCTCAAGAGAACATCAAATGATGCGTTAAGTTACCGTGCAGTTGACAAATAATAACGCCCACGTTTAACAATGTTCTGTAATGAAATAAAGGCAGAGACGCTATGCTCCCTTAGTAAAAACTAGATCGAAATCGTCAATACGAGTGATTTCTCAAGTAATCGGCCGAGAGTAGCGCATGGATGAAGATACCAAAAAGAGGATGCTCTTGTGACGCATCCTCTTGAAAATTTCGTTTTGATAGTATCTTATTTTCGGAAATTCTAATGAATTTTAATTCTCTGACCGATATATATAAGATCTGGATTCTTTATAGAAGGATTCATGTGAAGTAAATGATGAACAGAGGTGTGGTGATGATGGGCTATTTTCCAAAGGGTTTCCCCACGTTTTACAGTATGAAATTTCATATGCATGTTCAGCACTCCTTTTACCAATTTAATCCATGATATGCCGGGAATATTAAGAAGTGCACGGCCATAATAAACGTTATCATTAATTCCACATTGTTTATATTCATTACTTTCATAGTGTGAATTCGGGAGTTAAGTTTTAGGGGACTATAAAATCTCATCATCTTTAGCGCCTTCAATTCTGACAATAATTTGGTTAGGGAGGCATACGATAGATTGGTATGCAGCTTGTATCCACCCTGTATCAGAGCAAATAGATTTCGGACAAATATCATCTTCCATTTCGACCATTCTTGCTCTCCCATTATTAACTTCAACATAACCAATATTTTCATTAATTGTTGAACTCATAAGTCTTGCTCTCATTAAGCTTATTCAACGGAATTTTCTTCTCTACTTTATTGTTAACTATAATAACAAGATTGCTTTTTTGATCCTGAGTTTTTGAGAGCGTCATAATTCCAGTTGTAATAATACTTAATAGCAAAACACCTACGACAATTAATTTTTCAAATTTTTTCATATATATTTTTACCTTTCCCATTTCTATGTGTAACCCTGGATACGATTATTCATTAGAAAGCTGTGCATTCTTAAGTAGAGGGATGAACGCGGCAATATTTCTTAAGAAACATGTAAAAAGGCAGTGTCACTGAGGCACTACCTTTTTACACTAATCCGGAAATGGGTTACAGATGTTTTCCTTTTATTATGTCGTAGCTCTCTAGATCCTGCTTTCGACTTTGATACTCATGCGAATCTATTTCACCACGTGCATACCGTTCACTCAGAATGTCCATTGCCCGGTTATTACCTAGCACTGTATCTGTATGAACCCTAGAGCTGCGACGGAATAGATAGATAATCAGTAGAATAATCCCAATCCCTAGGACGAGGTGCATGCCTATCCCCATCATCCCATAGCCGCCTCCATAACCACCGTTCCCCCATCCACCCATCATATTACCCCAACCCATCATATAAATTCCTCCTTCAAAAATTCTTTATAACCAAATGTGTCGTACGATATCCCTTTCAAGTGTAACCTTACTCTTAGCTCAACAGCTCTTGTTTCCTCTCAAGGTATTCCTCTCTTTGAATCTCACCGCGAGCATATCGTTCATTCACTATATCCAGCGGGGTATTCTTCCTCTGATATTTAGGATCTAAATAGCGAGAACCTCTGGAATTTGAAGTATCGAGCATGTAATACGCAATAAAGACTAATAAAATTAAACCAAACATCATTTTAATCCTCTCCCTAATTATAATATTGTGATGATATGGCGTTTCCGCTCCCGTTCATCGAAGTGCCTCGTGAGTCGGTTAACCACTACCGTAGGCCATAATATTTCCATAAGAATTACTCTTAAATTCGTTCATTTTATCCAGGTTCTCTCGCCCCATTTGGGCTTTAACCTTCGGATTTGAATGAAATTTTTTATTTATATATTCCTTCTATTTATCTTTATTTACTTCTTTGTTCGTTTATTTGCTGTCCTTCTATGTCCTTAGTGTAACTCTCAGATACGATTAACTCATGAAAAAGTTGTGAATATCTCATGAAGAAGGGACCCTGAAATGTCAGAGCCCCTTCTCAAAGATTTGTGTATTTCTCCTATATGATCGGCTAACATAAAACAGTACAATTCTTTCCACTTTGTTTCGCCCTTAAGAGTGCATGATCAGAAGCCACAATAAGATCGTGAATACTCTCTCCATCGTCTGGATAACTTGAAACGCCTAAAGAAACGTGATTTGAGGGTATGATCCATTATCGAGCCCACTTATTTCGGAACGGATCGTTTCGGCCATCTTCCAAGCGTTCGTTTTATCACAGTCCCTTAATAGTATTTTCATATTTGGCGTTTCACGTGTTTTTAACAAAACAATTATCTGCCGAATACTCGTTATGCTTTAATTATCAGTGCTGTCTGTTTCGTCAATGTTACCGGTTTTCATAACTATGTCCGCCATGGGTGGACTGTATTTTGCCAATTTTTCTTTTACTTCACTAAGACATGCCGGTCCCAAATTTCGAATTTTCGATAAGTCCTTATCAGTGAGCAGCAGCAATTCACCAACTGTCTCAATGTGGGCTCCGTAGACGCATTAAATTATCTTTGGCTAAGATTTAGTATCTCGATTCCAGGGGTTCTTGCAGCCCGGCGACTATTCTTCTCCCGATTCTCTACGACATTCTTATCACTATTTAGCGCTTTTATTTGCCCAGAATACATCAAGCGGCACATCAAGCACCCTAGCCAGTTTACTGGCAACTTCAATACCTGGCAATTTCCCATGATCAATAGCCCAGATATAATCCAGTGTTGTTCCAGCAAGTTCGGTCAGGGCCTTTAATGTAAGACCCTTTTCTTTGCGTAGGCGGACAAGCTCTTTGCCTGGGTCCATTATGAAACATCCCCCAAAAAAGTTATTGCCGAGACACATGGGGACGGTTCTTCTGTGTCAATGTCTAAGCCTTTCAAACAATGTGGAATGGAAAGCCAGTAATCCTGCACGCATACTCCGCTTTCTAGCGATAACTTTTTTGTGGTATCCAGGTATCTCTGAAAATCATCTTCATCGTGAAAAATGCCCTGCTGGCCGATTCTCCGTACTATAACATGGTTGATTCCTGTTTCACTCTTCTTTCTTGGCTTCCTAGGCATTCCTTCTCACACCTTCTCCCTCATGCATACCGTCCCCATGTGTCCCCGTATACGTATTCAGGATTTAGCGATATAAGGTTCCCATAATAGGTTATTTGGTTTTCTAGGGATTCACCTTGTATGTCATGATCGGTAGATACTCTTGCATATGCACAGACTTTTTTCTTTGGAGGGTGTTTTTTTCGATTGGTTTAATGTTCCTTACACTCAATTGGTTCTTACTCCTTTCTATCAATTTGCCACTACTATTCATCACTCTGAACTTGATCAGAAGTCAAGCAATAGCTAGTTTATTCACTAAACCTACTAAAAAACACTTAACTCATAGTCTGTAGATAACGCCCCTAGCTGTTCAAGGCTAATAGTGTTTGGACATGTACCTGTGTTAGGACATACATTTCAGGCATAAACATGTCTTGAATATAAGCCAGGCGGACACACGTGAATGGATGAACAGAAAAATAAGTTCTACTTTGGGGATAATTTAGTAGTATTGAGAAGTTATGTTCAAGATGAAAGCATTGATTTAATCTATTTAGATCCTCCATTTAACTCGAAGGCCAACTATAATGTGTTTTTTTCAGAAACGAGTGGCGAGCACTCCGCCGCCCAAGTTACCGCGTTCAATGATACTTGGCACTGGGGACATGAATCTAATGAGGTTTTTTATGAACTAATCACAAAAGGACCAAAAAAATTATCTGATTTTTTCAGGGATTATATTCTGTGCTTGGCCCAAACGATATTATGGCTTATCTAACTATGATGGCAACCTCGACTAGTTGAATTATATACTACAGCAAGTCACTATCTGAAAATCTTAATGGATACTATATTTGGCTTTAGGAATTACCGAAACGAGATTGTGTGGTGTTACGCAGGCGGAGGAATACCTAAAAAGGATTTTCCACGAAAACATGACATTTTACTTAGATATACAAAAACTGATAAATACTTTTATAAACCAATATATCGCCCATACACAAAGGGTACTCTGCAACGCGGAAGAACAAAAATTAAGGGTAAATATGCTGAACAAGGATTGCGGAAGGAAGGCACACCTGTCAACGATTGGCGGATAGACGTCCCCAAGCTCACCAGTCCAACAGATCCCGAGAAATTGGGATATCCTACCCAAAAACCAGAATCGCTCTTAGAACGTATCATTAAATCAAGTAGTGAAGAGGGAGATCTTGTATTAGATCCTTTTTGTGGTTGCGGCACAACCATAGCTGCTTCAGAATTCCTAAATCGAAGGTGGATCGGTATTGATATTACTCACCTTGCAATTAATCTTTTGACAGGCCGACTGAAACAACGGTTTGGGGATCACCATACTCCTTTTGAAGTACTTGGAGATCCAAAGGATATTCATAGTGCAGAAGCCTTAGCCTTAACGGATAGATACCAATTTCAATGATGGACTCTTACTAAAGCATTTGCACTTTCTGCAAATGACAAAAAGAAAGGAGCTGACAGAGGAATTGATGGATATATATATTTCTGTGATGATTCCTCTGTAAAAGCAAAAAAGATAATTGTCCAAGTTAAAAGTGGAAATGTTAATGTCCTCTCACGTGCGAGATTTACGAGGAGTAATTGAAAGCGAGGGTGCGGTCATAGGTGTTCTTCTAACTTTAAAAGACCCTACTAAACCGATGCAAGATTTTGCCTATTCATCAGGTTGTTTCTATGAATCAAAATTTGGCCATTTTGCAAAGCTCCAAATGCTAACTATCCAAGATTTACTAGAAGGAAAGAAAATTGAGTTTCCGCAAATATTCCCTGACTCATTAAAAACAAATAGTCCTAAATCTCTTAAACCAGAACAATTACATCTTTTCTAAAGCTTCGGTAACTATAGTTAAATTGTTTAGTTGACCCAGACATTATAAGCGAGATTTTTTAGCCATGTCGATGAACTCAAGGTTCATGACGTCTTCCTAAAATGACCGTACAACAATAGCACCAGCATCCTACGATAAGGACGCTGGTGCTATTATTTATAAAATCTTAAAACTTTATAAATAAATACTTCTAAGAATCTCTAAGAACTTCTGTCTGAATGGTTCAAATGATTCTCCTTTATTTCCATAATACATAAAGTGCATATGCCAGGGACACAAGGGGACGGTTCTTCTGTGTCAAATGTCTTAGCCTTTCGGACAATGTGGAATGGAAAGCTAGTAATCCTGCACGCATACTCCGCTTTCTAGCGATAACTTTTTTGTGGTATCCAGGTATCTCTGAAAATCATCTTCCTCGTGAAAAATGCCCTGCTGGCCGATTCTCCGTACTATAACATGGTTGATTCCTGTTTCACTCTTCTTTCTTGGTTTCCTTGGCATTCCTTCTCGCACCTTCTTTCGCACCTTCTTCCCCATGCATTCTAATTTGACACAAGAGAACCGTCCCCCTGTGCCCTGCTGCCCCTGTGCCCTGCCCCTGTGCCCTGGCCATGCATAAGTTAAGTAAAAAAGAGAGATAATTTCTCCCACCCTTTCCGTGTTCCCCAGCTCTGGCCGTATCTATTCCAGAATTAGGCTAATACACGTCTTGGCGGCACCTAATAATAACGTGCCGCATACTTAAATATCTGCATATAATATAAGACATGGTATCAGTTTGTGCAGTTTATAAAAACTAAATTAATGTCATCAACGATTTTCTGATCCAGTTGCCCGGCGTCCACCATACCAACTAAAATTTCCATAGCTTTTTGATGGTCCATAGATTTCCGATAGGGTCTTTCTTCTCTTAGCGCCTGATATATGTCTAAACAGGTTATTAACCGTGAATTAAAATCTAGCTCTTCGGCCTTTAAAGCTTCCGGATATCCTGAGCCATCTAATTTTTCATGATGGTTAGAAGCCCATCTGGTGATTTCTTCAAATCCTTTGATATTTTGTAAGCAAAGCCTAGTTATTCTAGGATGCTTCTTAATTACTTCATATTGTTCTTTGGATAATTTTCCAGGATTATCCAACAAATTATTACTAATAGCTAACTTACCAAGGTCATGCAAATCCGAAGCGATCAACAATTTCAATGTAATTATTGGATCCATTTTATAAAACTCGGCAATCTTTTTAAGCTTCATTGAAAGGCCTGAAGAATGGGATTGAGTGTATTGAGATTTAGAATCAATTATTTTGGATAGGGTCTTTGTTATCGTGTGTATTTCATTGTAATTTAGTTCTTTGCTATAATTCGGTATGACCATTTTTAGGCTATCATCTATTTTCCCGTCAGATAAAGCATCCCAAAATTCATGCTGTTCGGAAATCTTGCAAAACACATCCGATATCAGCGGGGAAAAAAATGTGTTCTTATGCTCACGGACAAACTTTGTAACAATTTCTTTATTAAAAGTTTTTCTTAAATCAAAGGCTAAGTCTATTGTGTCTGAGAAGGCAATAATTTGAGCCATCAGCGGAATTTCATCCTTGGATATCCCAAAAAAGCCAGAACCGTCATATTTTTCATGATGATAAATTATTATATTTTGGGGATTTGTTAAAAAGGGGAAATTCTTAAGATTATCTTCCCCAATAATGCAATGTTCCTTTCTGCTTTCTAATATATCAATCTTTTCTTTGGCAGTTCCCATTAAGTTATCATGCAAAATTTTCATACTTGCCCCATTGTCGTGCAACATTGCCAAAGATGCCAAATCAAAGATCTCTTCACTATTCATACGGATTTCATGTGCCATTTTCACGGATATATAGGCAAGCCTTTTAGAATGATTTGTAGCCATTCCAAATATATCGATTTCAATAATGTCTAATGTATTAGCTACAGCTCCTAAAAATTCATTTAAGTTAAAATCCATTTCGAAAACTCCCTTGGTCTGTGAGTTGTTAAATCAACCTTTGTATATAAGAAGGTTGATTTAACAATATTATCTATAATTCAACATATTCTCTGAATATTCCTTCTAGAGTGACCATATTTCATACGAAAATAATATGGTGCGCTTTACCAAGCAAATAAGCGCCCTTCCTCTTATCAGGAATAAATGAGGTTCATTTCTCAAAAAGCAAATTCCAAAACCTCTATTTAGTTTATTTATATATCGTATTTCGATATCGCGGATGTTCTCAAAAGCTAAGGAGACAAAAAAAGGCCTTGTGGCAACATAGATATTGGTATTGTTGCCGCAAGGTTATGGTGAGGCCCAACTAAGGATATCAATGTAATAGTTTGCCATGCTTATGAAACCACTAAAATGAAGAAGTATTCATAATACTTATATTAATTATCTGAATATTTAGAGGATTTCTACAGTATTTATCGAAGTATTCATGCAGGACACTCTAGGGAAAATTGGGTTTCCACCTTAAATGTCATTTCTACTAAGTATAGGTCTTTCTCATACTATAAAGAAAAGAGATGGTTTTTTTGAGTAAAGATTATCTTTTGGTAGTGGATGATCATGTTGGCGTACGAAAACTTTTATGTGAATTTTTATCTCGGGAAGGTTTTTGCGTTAAAGAAGCACCCGATGGACATACAGCCTTACAAATTATTCGAGATGAAAAACCCATACTTACATTCTTAGATTTAAAGATGCCCGGTCTAAGTGGGATGGAAACTCTAAATAGATTAAATGAATTACGCCCAAAGACACTAGTTGTAGTAATGAGTGCTTCTACCCAAGACAAAGATATTATGACCGCCGTTCAGAATGGTTTTGTCAAATACTTTTTGTCAAAACCATTTGACCTAAAGAATTTACGTCTCGTTTTTGCATTCTTTAATTAGTGATTCTCTTAAGACTGCTAAATTATGATTGATATAGTCTTGATAATTAACATCTTTTCTCCGTTATTCTAGCTTAACCGTGAAGCAGTAACAATATTACCTACAAGGGTTAAGCAGAATACGAGCTATGAACTTAAATCTATCTATGATTATCGAATTAGCGACCCTGAATCTCCGTGTCTTGGATTTATCACCTTTCATGAGTGGCATACGTTTCAACTGTCGTCATATTCGTCTTGGGAACAGGCGGCCACTCTTTAAGCCTTTCGACCATATATTCAGCAAGCTTGCTCGCGTCTTTACTGCATTTCTCCTTCACCGCCAGATCAAGTCTGGCCAGTTGGCCAAGTACTATCAGTAGTTCCTGGAATGTATCGGCGATAGTTTGGCAGCAAGCGGTGCATTGTTCTTCTTGCTTCGTGGTAAAGGTTTGGGATGCTGCAGTTGTTGGACTACTTCTTGGTTTGTTTGTTTTTTTGACGGTTTGATATTCTATTTTGATATCTTCAGAATTATTTTGAATGGGCGTGGCTTGAGCCTGCACCTTCTCCGGAGGGGGTTTGCTTCAGTTCTTTCAGAGACTGATCCAGCCCCCGGGTGGTCATATCTTTAACATCATGCTGCAGGATAAAATTCTCCCGCTCATCTTCCGGGAATCCCCAGCAGGAGAAGAGCCTGGAAGTAGGTCAAAATTCGTCAGCGCTGACGAATTTGAGCTGCCGCTGTCATTGTCGGAAGCGAACAGTTTATCTCCATATTCTTCAAAGAGCTGCATCAGCCTGTTGGCTGTGCGCTGGGAATAGCTTACCGATTCCACCAGCCATTTTCCCCATTCTCCATGGGGGAGCAGTCCCTTGGCCTCCTTCAGGCGCTTTGCCGATCTCGATGGCATTGGTAAGCATAACTTTACAAGTCTGGTGTTTGATCTTATTAATCTCAGCCGCGATGCCTTGCGGAGTACGTTCAGTGCTGGGTTCATCCATTTTGATTCCCGCCTTTTTAATAGCTTTATTTACAGCATACGTAGGCAGGCTTCGGATGGTGAAGGCTTGGGTATACCATCTCCCTAGCCTTTAAAAATAAGAAGGTATTGCCTATTGCCCGGTACTTTATGGATTACATTTCGAGCAGTACAGGCGGACTTCTTGATAATTTGTGGGATATAATAAGTGGCCTGTGCAATCATACGCGTGTACGATTGCACAGGCCACTTATTTCGCTTAAGGAATCAGTTCCGGACTTTTATGGGTCATCGCGCCTGATTTGTATTCGTTCAATTATGTTCTTAAGTCCTCCAACCTAAACCAAGGTGGAGGACTTAAGAATGTTTGCAGATTTAATCCCGTTTTACCGCTTTAGCATATCCTGGGAAGTAGAATTCCTGATGGCATGTCTACGAGTCTCTTTCCTCCAACAACAGTTTTCATATACACTTTTTTACCCACTTCTTCAGTGACTCTGCCGATGATTGCGGCATTCGTACCTAATGGGTGTGTTCTCATGGCCAAAAGCACCTGCTCTGCCTGAGCTTCTGGTACGAAGGCACAGAGCTTTCCTTCATTGGCAATATAGAGTGGATCAAAGCCTAACATTTCCGCAGCACCTTTTACTTCTTCTTTTATAGGGAGGAGATTTTCTTCGAGTACTATGGATACATTACTAGAGACACTAATTTCATTAAAAACCGCTGCTACTCCCCCTCTTGTAGCGTCGCGGATCACATGAATTTCGTTGTAGACCTCTAACATGCAATCAACCAATGTATTCAAAGAGGCACAATCACTGCTCAAATCCCCCTCAAAGCCGAAGTTGTTTCTTTCACATAATATCGTCATTCCGTGGTCTCCTATAGTGCCATTGACTATGATTACATCTCCTGGCTTAGCATTGGCGCAATTTATATTGACATCTTCATAAATGACCCCAATACCTGAAGTATTGATATATACCCCATCGACTTTGCCCTTTTCGACTACCTTTGTATCTCCGGCCACAATTTTTACCCCAGAATTCTCCGCCTCTTCTGCCATGGTCTTAACAATAGTCTCTAAGTCGGCCATAGAAAAACCCTCTTCAATAATAAAGGCGCAGGTTAAATAAAGTGGTTTTGCTCCGCTTACGGCTAAATCATTGACCGTTCCACAAACAGCTAGTTTACCGATATTTCCTCCCTTAAAGAAAAGAGGATTCACCACAAAAGAATCTGTGGTGAACGCCAGTTTCTTAAAGTCTATGGCTAAGTGAGCAGCATCGTTCATCTGGTTTAATATATCGTTACCGAAGTATTTAAAAAATACATCGTTAATTAATTGGTTAGTTTGGGTACCGCCACTTCCGTGACTTAGGGTTATGGTACTCAATTTTACTCCTCCATTTTCCGGGTTAGTTGTAATATCTAAAATAAGCTGCACAAGTGCCTTCTGACGATACCATACAAGAGCCAATGGGATTTTCCGGTGTACAAATTTGCTCAAAAAGGGGACACTGGGTTGGATTCATTTTCCCTTTTAGGATCTCGCCACATCGACATCCTGAGCTGCCATCATACTCTTCATAACTAATTTTAAAATGCTTAAGGGCATCAAACTCTTCAAAATCACGATTAAACTCCAAGCCACTTTTCGGAACCTTGCCGATTCCTCGCCAATTAGAATCAACAACATTAAAGGCTTTGTTCATGTACTCTTTAGCTTCGGAATTGCCGGAAGTTCTTACGATTCGTTTATAGTCATTAGCAATGCTATAGTCCTTTTTGCTTATTAAACTTATCAAAGTATTTAATCCCTGAAGTATGTCTACGGGTTCAAAACCCGTCACTACTCCAGGAATATTAAAATCCTTGCTTAGAAATTCGTAAGATTCAGTTCCAATAATTGCACTAACATTTCCCGGTAATAAAAAGCCGTCCAAGTTCAGTTCTTTATCAGTAACCAGTGCTTCCATAACAGGGGGCACAATTTTATGGGCTGTAAAGAAAAAAAGATTGCTTAAGCCGTTTTTTCTTGCCTCCATAGCCGTTACCGCAGTCATCGGTGCGGTCGTTTCAAAGCCTACTGCCAAAAAAACAATCTTTTTCGCAGGATTGTCAGCAGCAAGGGTGAGGCAGTCCATAGGGGAGTACACCAGTCTAATATCTGAACCTTCCGCCTTTTTCTTAAGGAGCGAGCTTTTTCTTCCCGGAACTTTCATCATATCCCCAAAGGTTGCCATAATGACATCCTCTCGACTTGAAAGCTCTAAAGCAGTATCGATATAGCTCTGAGGAGTAACGCAAACAGGACAACCCGGTCCCGATATTAACGTTACATTGGCTGGAAGAACGTCTCTAATACCATACCTAAAGATTGCCATAGTATGAGTGCCGCAGACTTCCATGACATTTATCTTATCTCGAGAAAGATTTTGCAAGTTTTCAACTAATAGCTTGGAATAGTCCCTCGATCTAAATTCATCGACAAACTTCACTTTCGGATAACTCCTTTAATATATCAATAGTAATTTTCGCCTCTACTTCGTCAATCTTTTGAATAGCACACCCTGCATGGGTAAGTACATAATCATCGACGGATACCTCCGGTACTAGATGCAAAAAGACCTTTCTTTTGATACTTCCGACTTCGATAATCCCCATCTTCCCCTCAATGCTCAAAACTCTTCCTGGAATAGCAAGACACACACTAATCTCTCCTTTTTTGAGTCCATAAAAGTATATTAATCAGATACATGCTGATTAAATTGACTATTAATGTTCACTTGCTGACTTAACCATGAGCATAATTCGTCGATACCCTGGTCTGGGTCTTTAACACAGGATGTCTCGAAAATAGTCGCTAGGGCATTAAGAGAGTTAATGTCTTTGTAGAACTCAGCTTTATTGAAATTAGTCAGTTCCAATAAATCCATTTTATTTAAAATAATTGCCCCACTGTTCTCAAACATTCGCGGATATTTCAATGGTTTGTCATTGCCTTCCGTGGTACTCAATACCGTGATTTTTATGTCTTCACCCAGCTCAAAGGCCGCTGGGCAGACTAAATTGCCGACATTTTCTATCACAAGCAAATCCACATTATCCAGGTTTAAAGAATCTAAGGCACCTTTGATCATCTTTCCATCCAAATGACAAGCTCCCCCAGTGTTGATCTGAACCACCGGGACCCCTTGGGCCTCGATTCTTTCGGCATCCTTCGTTGTGTATAAGTCCCCTTCAATAACTGCAATTCTAATTCTATCTCTAAGTTTTGAGATGATCTTTTCCAGCAGGGATGTCTTACCGGAACCTGGAGAACTCATCAGGTTTATAACATAGATCCCTTTTTCATTGAGCAATTGTTTATTTTGAGAGGTTATCTCCTCATTTGTGTGGAGGATGTTTGCAACTACCTTTATCTCACTCATCGTTTAGTCTCCTTCAATGGTATTTATATTAAGCTCATATCCACGAATGATGTTAGTACAGAACTTGTTGCAACTGGGACATAGCTTATTGAAATGTTTGATCGGAAATTCAAGATTACAATCTTTACACTCACCTAGTGCACTGACTATTTCTATGTTCAATGTGGACTCTTCCAGCATCGTACCTTTAATACAACTGTCGAAAGCAAACTCTAAGGATTCAGGCATGACACCGGATAGCTCTCCTATTCTTAAAGAAACGTTATTAATTTTTGTTAGCTTATTTTCAAGGGCTTGCTTGGTTACTATTTCTATTACGCTTTGAATAATGGAAACTTCATGCATTAGTTTCACCAAAGACTACTTTGACATCTAAGAGTAGCTCTTTCTTAATATTCGCAATCACTTCAGGTAGTTTGGCATACATCAAATCCGTCATTTCTAAATTAACCGAGATTTTTTTCGGCTCTATACCAAAGATAACAACCTCAGGATATTGACCCATCATATTGGCCATTTTCACAACATCCAAGATCTGAACATCATGAATAGAAAGGTTTTCTTTTTGATAATTCTTGATGTCTTCCGGTTGTATTTTATAGATAGTGCCTGGTTTCAAGCCTGCCCTCAAACAATCGACCACAATAACCTTTCTATAGTCCAGAAAGTAGCTAAGTGTATCTAGGGTGGAAGTGCCTCCATCGACTAACTCGATGGTCGATGGAAGGGTTTCATTTTCCAGTTGATTTACAACATGAACTCCCACGCCATCATCCTGCAGAAGAATATTACCAATTCCAATAATGACCGTATCCTTCATGCTAAACTCCTAGGGGTTGTACCACAAAGTTGGACATTTCCATTCCCTCAGGCGACATTACATGAACGGAGCATCCTGTGCAGGGATCGAAGGAGTGAACGATTCTTAAAAGCTCCACGGGTTGCGAAGTATTTGCAACATGCGTTCCAATTAAAGCCTTTTCCATCGGCCCTACAATGCCGGCATCATCCATCGGTGAAGCATTCCAGCACGTTGGAGTAACGATTTGGTATTTAGTTATTTTTGAACTTGCAACAGATAACCAGTGACCGAGTGCTCCTCTGGGCGCTTCAGTTAAACCAATTCCCGAACCGGAAGCAGGAGTTCCTAAATTAGTAAAATAATTTTTCCCAACAACCAATTGGTCCAACCAGGTTTGCATAGTTACCGCAATTTTATCAGTTTCTGTGTAGCGTGCTAAGTGCCTGTCCATGACAGAAACATCGCGACGATACTCTCCCGTGAGCCATGTTCTAGCTATGCTGCCTGCTTCATAAGCAGCTCCATCATATCTCGGTGCCTTTAACCAAGTGTAAGCGTCTGCTTTCCCAAAGCTTGGAGTCGTGGTCTCGGAGGCCGGATTATAACCTGATGGTGAAGAATACCAAGAATGCCCTACATATTCTTTGATATTTGTCTGTGTAAAGCTCCCGATGGTGCCATTAGTTACCGTTCCTGCCGGAAATAGTTTATTTCCAGACGTATTGGTATCAAAGACCCCAAAGGATATTAGATTGCCATAGCCTTTGCCTACCGTATAATAGTCGCTATAAGTCGACGCTAATTTGTTGACGTCCGTTGCATATGTTGTTTGGACGAACGTAGTGATATCATTTAAATAATTACGGAAGTTCGTGATGTCTGTCCCGGACGGGATTGCGGTAACTCCACCAGGAACTACGTTGCCGACATGGGGAAGCTTTCCGCCAAAGATGGCTCCCATTTCATGGGCCTGTCTTCTGATGGATAATGCTGCAACATAGTTATTAATTAAGGCTTGACTGTCAGTCGCATTAAATCTGAAATCCTGCGTATATCCAGGCGTCCACGGGTGCATTTGCGGGCCTTGAACATAGTCCATTAAAGCTAGTTGGTAAAAGTGCAAAACATTACTTGAGATGAAGTTAGCTCCCTGAATCAAGTTACTTAATAATAAGCTCTGAAGACTTGGCGTAAACCCTGCTGCTTTCTCCACGGCCTTTGAGGAAGCAATAGCGTGAGAAACTGGGCAAACTCCACAAATTCGTTGGGTAAGAAATGCAGCCTCCTTTGGATCCCTGCCGATCAGCATATTTTCAAAATCCCTATATAAGTTGCCCGTTGCTTGAGCAGCTGTTACAACATTATTGGCATCAAGAGTTACAGACACTTTTAAATGACCTTCTAGTCTAGTAATCGGATCTAATACGATTTTACTCAATTTATTTCTTCCCTTCCCTTTAGAAACTACTATTATACCTTTAATAGAGGATTTGATGGGAAATCAGGATTCGCACATCCTATGCAAGGATAATTAACCCCAATGCACCATGCTTGTCCGTTATTCCACTTCATTGAAGGGCATACATTCTGACAACTGGTTCCTTTGCAACCTACATTTTTATAACACCCATATTGCCCTAATTGTTTTACAACAGTGGTTCCTTTTCGGGGGCAACTACTATGGATCTTTGAACCAAAATAGTTACTTGGTCGTTTATAACTATCCAGGGAAGGCATGCCAATGAGAATTAAATCTAGAAGTGTTTGAATAAGAACTGTTGGATGGACCGGGCACCCAGGTAAATTAACCACCGGGTTTACAGTCTTTCCATTAAGTATAGAGCTGGCTGTTGCACAACCTGTTGCATTGACTCCTGCTGCCGAAACTCCTCCAAAGGCAGCACAAGTTCCTGCAGCAACCACATATTTAGCCATCGGTCCATACTTCAAGACAGCTTGTTCCATGGTTAGGTGAGTACCGTTAACTTCTCCAATGACACAATAGTTTCCATTGGCACCCGTTGGCACTGCACCTTCAATTACTAAAATAATCTGCCCCTTGTGTTGAGTTGCACTTTGGTCCAAGGTTTGCATCGCTAGGTCACCGGAAGCGGTCATCAGGGTGCTGTTATACTTCATATTGATTTTGTTTAAGAGCACATTGTCGATGGTGGTAGGATTTGTAACATTTAACATTGATACAGTACAACCAGAACACCCTGATCCTTGAAGCCAAATAATCGGTGGGTCTGTTTCAGCTGCGAGAACATTACCAACACTGCCAAGACTGACTTCTATACCTAGGGCTACTGCTGCTGCTACGGACCATTTTAGAAAATCTCTTCTGCTGATTTGCATTATGTCCTGTCCCTCCTTAATCTATGGAAACCTGTATGTCTACTTAATTTTTTATGTGCAACTCAAGGTTATTGATGATAATCATTCTCGATACATGGCCCGAAAATTGCTCCTACTTATTCAGGAGCACTACAGACCTTTCCAAAGCCAAGTTTTCTCTTTCACCTTCGCTTATAGGAATCTTGAGCAATTCAACTGGTTTTACGCCCACCATGGTAGCGTCAATAAGGTCCAAAAAGCGAATTAAATAGCCTTCAAAGTAAGGTTTTTGTGAAGTACATATCCTAGATAGTTCCCTTGTCCTCGAATAGTGAAGTTCACATACACCTTCCCCATCTTACGATTTAAACAGGACCCCTTGTTCTATAATTATTAATAATATGTATTTTGATAACTTAATACTCTCTCTTTTTAAGGATTCTAATTACTTAACTAAATGATGTTAAATTACTCCATTTACATCTCCTTCCTTTATATAACAACTGTTAAGTAAGGCTTTTCTGATAGAAAACTAGTTAATGTTTCTACTAATTAGTGCAATTGATATTCAATCTCACCTATGCAAAACGTATATTAGCATTAATTTTTAGTTTGGTCAATGGTAATTTTAAACTGTGGTGGTGATTGTCTTTTCTCATAAATATTAGCGAATTTCATGACCATTTTAGGGTTTTCCGTATGAAGGTTCCCAAAAGAATAGTTATACCTAAAACTATGATTAATGTCACATTGACTATTGTCAGCCGTCCATGATAAACTATTCGAAGTTGAAAACTCTTAAGCTCTATCAAATAGGTAATAAAGCTTAAGAATTGAAAAGGTGTGACCCATGACTAAAGGACAAGTAGAAGCTAAAATCAGCGAAGTCATTAGCAAATTTGAAATAGAGCATATGGGTAGAGGTCCGGCCAGCATTCGAACCATCATTTTTCAAGATCTAGTTATTGTCCGGGTCAAAGGTTTTCTGAGCAAAGCGGAGACTAACCTAGCTATTAACAAAGAAGGCGTCGACCTCATCAAAAAGCTCAGAGTTGCTCTTTTTGAGAATTCCCGGAAAAGCTTAGAAGAAGCCATCCACTCCATTCTCGATGTCAATGTCATTAGCACCTATTCGGATGTTAGTACTAGAACCGGCGAGAAACTTATTGGTATCGTGGTCGACCGGGATCTCGAGGAAATGTTCAAAAAATAGTATTTATATTTTTGGAAGACACATTGAAAGGTCTTTTTGACCAGTCAATTTGTAAGCCAACAACATTTAACCCGTGTAAACGGCGTTTTGTTGTTGGCTTTTTTTATTTACCAGAAGGAGGTTAACTCATGTCTAAAAAAGATATTCCTCGACTAAGCCCACCTTCGCGAATCGGGATTGTGGGTGGAGGACAACTGGGACGAATGCTGACCCTAGAAGCCAAACGAATGGGTTACTACGTTACCGTTCTTGACCCGAAGCCCCAGTCCCCAGCAGGGCAAGTGGCTGATGCCCAGATCGTCGCCCCCTTTTCCGACGAAGCGGCACTAAGGGAACTTGCCAATCATTCCGACGTCCTGACTTATGAATTCGAGCACATCGACGCGAAGCACCTGATTAAGCTTGAAATGCAGAGCCACCGGATCTACCCGTCACCCCGCACACTCCAGCGCATTCAGAATAAATACGAGCAAAAAAAGCTGCTCGCCCAGCTTAGCGTGCCGGTACCCAAGTTTTATAAGATAGATAGCTTTGATGCCTTAAAGGCAGCCTACCGTACCTTGAACGGTCAACTCGTTCTCAAATCGTGTACGGGGGGATATGACGGCAAAGGAAACCGAATTATCAAAGAACCCGGCCAACTAGAAAGCGCCTACGCAGCCTTTGCCGGAATGGAGATGATGGCCGAGGCCCTCGTTAATTATTGCATGGAAGTCTCTATCGTGGTAGCGAGAAACCGTGACGGGCTAATCCATTATCCGATTGCGGAAAACATCCACAAGGAGAGCATCCTCATTAAATCCATCATCCCAGCCACATTGCCGGAACAAACCTCAGAGCAAATCCGAGACATCACCAAGTGTATCATTGAAGCTCTAGATGACTACGGCGTTTTCTGCATCGAGTTTTTCGTGGATGCCCAATATAACGTCCTTGTCAATGAAATTGCCCCAAGACCTCATAACTCTGGTCACTACAGCATCGAAGGCTGCGTCACCTCCCAGTTCGAACAGTTGGTCAGGGTGATCACCGGTATGCCCCTCGGTTCGGCTAAGCTGAAGTCCCCCAGCGTTATGTACAACATCCTCGGACAGGAGCGGGTGACCGGCGATTACCGTCTAGAGGGTGCCGAAGCCCTGATGGAACTGGAGGACAGCCATCTCCATTTGTACGGCAAACCCGATGCGGGCCATCTGCGTAAGCTTGGTCACATCACCGTGCTGGGAGAGACCGTTGAAATGGCCGAGGCCAAAGCACGACAGGCTATCAGCCATATTACCATTGAAAAACCGAGGAGGAAAGCCTTATGCTAAACCAGAAAATGAGCGAACCCCCCCTCCCGTTAGTAGGCATCATCATGGGCAGCGAATCCGATTTGCCGGTGCTGAAGCAAGCAGCCATCGTCTTAAAAGCCTGCGAAATCCCTTTTGAAATCAAGGTCGTCTCCGCCCACCGGACGCCGGAGCGGATGATGGATTACGCCAAAAGCGCCATCCAGCGAGGCCTCGAAGTGATCATCGCCGGTGCGGGGGGTGCCGCCCATTTGCCGGGCATGGTCGCTTCCATGACATCTCTGCCGGTGATTGGGGTTCCCGTCCAGTTGAAAACCCTGGAAGGTCTAGATTCCTTATTATCCATCGTCCAAATGCCAGGCGGCGTACCAGTGGCTACCATGGGTATCAACAATGCCAAAAACGCCGGTATCCTGGCTGCCCGCATCCTGGGAATCAAGTATCCTTGGTTCCGGGAAAACCTTGAGGGTTTTATAGCTAAGTCCTGGGAAAACATCCCCTATGACTTAACGGACAGATTGAACTTGAAGGAGGACAACCTATGATACAAACTACCGTTCAAAATAAAGCCTGCATCAGCAGCTGGCGCTGGGTTTACGTGGTGCTTGGTAATCTCGTGATGATGTGCCTGGGCACGGTGTATGCCTGGAGCGTCTTCCGGATCCCGGTGGAGAAGACCTTCGGGATCGGCGCCACGCAAAGCGGGCTGCCCTATATGATCTCTCTGGCTTTCTATGCCCTGTTCATGATGATCTCCGGATATTTTTATAACCGTTACAGCCCTCGGGCCATCATGACCACGGGAGTCTTTCTCATCGCCCTTGGCTGGATACTCTCCGCCTACGCTCCGAATATCTATATCCTGACTCTGACCTACGGGGTACTAATCGGTGCGGGGGTTGGGATCGCTTATGGTGTACCGCTGGCTGTTGTTGCCAAATGGTTTCCGGACAAAAAAGGGCTTGCCGTTGGGCTTGTTCTGATCGGTTTCGGCCTTTCCCCCCTTATTACCGCACCTCTGGCCCGGATGTTCATTGAAATGTACGGCATTTCCTTTACGTTTATGATCTTGGGAATTGCCTTTGGCGTATTGCTCCCAGTTTTAACCCTCGCCTTCCGTTATCCCAAGGAAAGCGGCAGTGAGTCGAATTTGCTGCCTGATACAAAGGATCTGAAGCCTAAGGATATCCCCTCTGACCAAATGCTAAAAACCCGATCCTTCAAAGGACTGTATCTGAATTTCCTGATCGGCGCCATGATTGGCCTCATGCTCATCGGTATGACGGGAAAGATCGGTATCGAGTACATGGGCCTCTCCTCTAGAAGCATCGCCTTTTGGATGTCTCTCTTTGCAATATTCAACGGTCTCGGACGCCCTGTCTTCGGTTGGCTCACCGATCGGCTTTCTTACCCCAAGGCCGCTACCCTCTCCTACTGTATGATCGCCTTTGCCGCCTTGCTGATGCTCTTTGCCCGGGAAGGTCAACCCCTCCTGTTTGGCGTCGCCTTTTCGATCTTCTGGTTCAACCTAGGTGGTTGGCTGGCAATTGCCCCCACGTCGACCTTAGCCCTTTTTGGTGCCCTTAACTACAGTCGTAACTACGGCATCGTTTTTACTGCCTACGGTATCGGAGCCATTGCCGGGGTGCTGGGGTCCGGGTATCTCCTAGACAGGCTCGGGAGCTATCAGGTTGTTTTCTATTTGGTACTGGCCCTTTGCTTAGCAGGAACGCTAATTGCCAGTAAACAGGTTCCCTTATCAAACCGAAAACCTCAGTCACCTGGAAAAGATTCACTAACTCTCTCGACAGGTAGGTAGGCCATACGCTAAAACCCTGGAATCGCCCTTGCCTCAAAGTGAATGAAAAGGAAGTGGAAATGTGAAAAAATTCTTGACTGGCAACGAAGCCATTGCTCGTGGTGCTTATGAAGCGGGCTGTCTCCTAGCAGCCGCTTATCCAGGTACGCCCAGCACGGAAATCCTGGAAAATATCTCCCAGTACTCTGAAATCTATTCCGAGTGGTCTCCCAACGAAAAGGTGGCCTTGGAGGTTGCCAGTGGGGCCTCCATCGCCGGCAGCAGGGCCTTAGCCGCAATGAAGCACGTGGGCTTGAATGTGGCCTCAGACCCGATGTTCACTATGGCTTATACCGGTGTCAACGGCGGCCTTGTCGTCGTCAATGCGGACGACCCCGGACTCCACAGCTCTCAGAATGAACAAGACAACCGACTGGTTGCCCCTCATGCCAAAGTGCTCATGCTGGAGCCTTCCGACGGCCAAGAGTGCTTGGATTTTGTCAAAGCAGCCTTTGCTTTAAGCGAGGAGTTCGACTCCCCAGTGCTCTTCCGAGTGACTACCCGGGTCTGCCACAGCAAAAGCATCGTGGAGATCGGAGAACGGGTAGAAGCCGGTATCAAGCCTTATGTCAAAGATCCGGCTAAGTACGTAATGTCCCCAGGAAACGCCCTCAAACGGCATCCTGTGGTGGAAGAAAAACTACTAAGGGCCAAGGATTACTCTGAAACATGCCCCTTCAACCGAATCGAATGGGGGAACCGAAAAATCGGCATCATCACCAGTGGAATTTCCTATCAGCACGCCAAAGAGGTTTTTGGAGAACAGGCCTCCTATCTCAAGCTGGGCATGACCTACCCTTTGCCGGAGCAAAAGATCAGGGATTTTGCCGCCCAAGTTGATACCCTGTATATCATCGAGGAGAATGATCCTTACCTGGAGCAACAGGTCCGGTCCCTAGGCATCTCATGCATTGGCAAGGAACGGATCCCCATTTGCGGCGAGCTGAATGCAGAGATCGTCCGCCGGGCCCTGCTTGGGGAAACTGAACCCAAAACCTATCAGGTGTCCCAAAAACCAACGGCACGCCCCCCAGTCCTTTGTGCCGGCTGTCCACACCGCCCCCTATACGTGGCCCTTAAAAAACTCAAAGACATCGTTGTCACCGGCGATATCGGCTGCTACACACTGGGCATGGTGCCACCCCTAAGCATGTTGGATACGGTCATCTGCATGGGTGCCGGAATTTCCTCCGGCATCGGGTTCGAAAAGGTCAACAGGATGGCGGGCCGCAAGGAAAAAATCTTCGGAATCATGGGCGACTCCACCTTTTTCCATTCCGGCATCACCAGCCTGATCGATGCCGTTTACAGTAACAGTAATATGGCGATCATCCTGCTGGACAACAGCACAACCGCCATGACCGGTCACCAAGAGAACCCGGGCACCGGTGTCAACTTAATGGGACAGCCGGCACCGGTGATCGATCTAGTCAACGTAGTGAAAGCCGTCGGCGTCAAGCCGGAAAATATCCGTATCGTCGACCCTTACGACCTCGCAGAAACCGAAAAAGCCGTGCAGGAGGCCTATGCTTCCCAGGAGCTCTTTGTGGTTGTCACCAAACAGCCCTGTGCCCTGATGAAGGACGTACAGAAAAAACGGGAAGGTCTCTACTGCTACAGCGATGCCGAAAAATGTAAAAAGTGCAAAGCCTGCCTCAGAACCGGATGCCCGGCTATTGCCATGAAAAATGGAACGATCCACATAGATAAGGCCCAGTGTAACGGGTGCACTTTGTGCCAACAGGTGTGTAAATTCGATGCCATCGCGAAGGTAGGTGAATAAGATGAATAAAAGCGTAATGTTGGTTGGTGTGGGCGGCCAAGGGACGATCCTCACCTCGAAAATACTGGCTGAAGGTCTCCTCGGAGCGGGCTATGATGTAAAAATGTCCGAAATTCACGGCATGGCCCAGAGGGGCGGAAGCGTGACCACACACATCAAGTACGGCGAAAAGGTCAATTCCCCTATTATCAATAAAGGGGAAGCCGACGTACTGATCGCTTTCGAGAAAGTGGAAGCCTTGAGATACCTCTGCCATCTGAAGGCAGGCGGAATCCTGATTGTCAGCGACCATGAGATTTACTCTCAATCTGTACTTTCTGGAACGGAGGACTACCCCCAGGAGATTATCGAGAGCCTAACCCAGGCGGTTGAGCGGACCATCGTTCTACAGGCTGTGAAACTCGCAGAGCAACTGGGCAATATCCGAACCCACAATATTGTACTCTTAGGTGTGCTAGTCAAGGCTCTAGGCCTAGAACAGCTCGATTGGGTTCAAGTGATGAAGGACCTTATCCCGGAAAAGGTCCTTGAGGCCAATGTGAAGGCCTTTAAGACCGGATTAGCCGTCTAACATCCCGCAGTCCAGTCCAGGTTTAAAGGGAGTGTCGCATATTACTTCATAAGTAGTTTTGCAACACTCCCTTTATCAATAAAGTTCAATTATCCCATTTTTAATTCAGAGTTGAAAGTATCTGAAATATCTCTTCATTATCTGGTTGTCTCTCGATTGGGTGAACATCAATAAATTAATCCATCATTCCTTATTTCTTAAACACTCAATATTTTGTTTCGTGCATCCTGGTCCATCTTCTGTAAAGCCGTGATTGGTCATCCCTAGAACGCTTACCCTCTTTCTAGCGATAACTTTTTTGTGGTATCCATGTATCTCTGAAATCATCTTCTTCGTGAAAAATATCCTGCTGGCCGATTCCCCGTACTATAACATGTAGATTCCTTGTTTCACTCTTCTTTCTTGGCTTTCTGGGCATTCCTTCACGCCCCTTCTCCCCTTTCCTCAAATTCTACCATGATTCCAATTTGACACAAAAGAACCGTCCCCCTGTGCTACCCCCCTGTGCTACCTCGAAAATGGGACACTCAATTGTGAGCTGACGATGATGTATTATTAGAAGATACTGCATCTTCTTTTTGATGACCATTCCCTGTGTCATGAACTCTTTCTATAAAACGCGAAAAGACGAGTCAAAAGACCCGCCTTCAAGGTATAATTAGTTATGCTGCAAAACAAACAAACTATACCTAAAAATTATACCGAAAATTGCGGAGTATATCAACTCATACTTCCACTGGGCATGGAAGCTTTAATACCTGGAGATGACTCGGTAAGGCTGCTAAGCCATATAACGGAGGACTTAGATTACAAAAATCTAAGCATGGCGTACTCTTCAAAGGGAAGAAATCCGGTAGTCACACCTAAAACATTGTTCCGATTATTGTCTATGCCTACATGAACAATCTTTACACAAGCCGAAAAATCGAGGAAGCTTGTAGGCGAGACATTAACTTCATGTGGTTACTTCAAGGGCAGAAAGTACCCGACCATAATACCATAGCCCGTTTTCGCAACGGAAGACTTTCAGGAATTCTGGAAGAGCTTTTTAATCAATTGGTTGTTAAACTCAGTAATCTGGGAGAAATCCAATATAAAACGGTCTTTATAGACGGAACAAAAATTGAGGCTTATGCCAATAACTATACCTTCGTTTGGAAAAAAACCACCGTCAAAAATGAACTAAACTGCAGGAAAAGGTAAACGCAAAACCAAGCTACAGAAGGCAATAGAAACCCTAGTAGACTTCTTACAAAAACAAACGAAATATGACCAA
>DOPM01000001.1:5876-6013 GCA_003513495.1 Desulfosporosinus sp. | reverse complement strand
TCAGTCCCAGCAAGATTTTTGGCTTTAGTTTATTCGGTTTACCCGGGTTTGCTCTGCAAAAGTCTCGATAATCAAAGGCCGCAATGACCGTCTTTCCGGTACCCGTTGCAGCAAATGGTATCCCCATCATCGATATA
>DOPM01000001.1:0-5786 GCA_003513495.1 Desulfosporosinus sp. | reverse complement strand
AGTTTGGTTAACCCACCAATGTGCCAGTGGTAGTAATATGTGAATTTACTCAATTCAGATTTAAGTATTCTAAGCATTCCTTTAAGTCTCTCCATGTTCTACTTTACCACAGGGAACACAAATTTACCTGCTAATTTGAGCTTGGCGCAGTATAGCTATAGTGTCAAGGATTTAATGTATGTAGTACGCGTCACACTTCGACAAAATGCGAGAGGTGCCAGTCCCTTATGGAGGAAAAGAAGACCTTGAAGTTGAACTTCGAAGTCCTTTTCCGACCCGAGCATAATTCTGGAGGAGTTAGAACTTGGGTCATAATTGACGTTTGCGTACAAGCTAAACAATAAGTTCATAAGTTGGTGTCAGGCACCGCACCGAGGCACCGCACCGTTTCTGGAGATCGGCTTTTTCCTGCAGGGCCCTGTCCCGATCCTAAAATGCCTGTTCCCGGTCCTGAAGAGCTTGGTCCCGATCCTTCACTCCCTTCTGCAGTTCCCGAACGGACATGTTTTCGATATCCATCTCCGCGATGAACTGCTCCCGTTCTTCTTCCGGGACCGCGAGAAGGATGAGCGCCTGAGAATAGTTCATGTTCGGCAGTCGCTGCGTTTGCGCGCTGGCATTGAGGGCAGCAGACTGTTTGTCCCCGTACGCATCAAAGACGATCATCATTTTCTGGGCCGTTCTCTCCGTGTAACTTATCGACTCCGCCAGTCACTTGCCCCCCCATACGGAATCAGGTCCTTGGCCTCCTTCAGCACCCTGCCGCATGGTCGTCACAACAAGCATTGTGCTAAGGTTGACTTTCACGACCGCCGACGGCAAAACGTTAGCGATTACGCTCCTCAATCCGAGGGAAGACCTGCAGCAGGCTGGCATCAGTTTATTGGCCCTGTACTCCTCATTTCCCGCAATTTTTCACCAGGTGAACGTTAGGAAGAGCTCACTAACATGTTAGCGGTTCAAGTCTCTAATATTTTCAGAATAGTTTCCCATTGTATTGGGGTCGTACCCCTGGGGAAGGTTGACCGCAGGAAAGCCTTCCCTCGAGCACAGATAGGAAGTGGTGATAACCCGTAATTTGCCGCCGCCCATTGTAAACTGAGTCAGCTCATTGATGATTAACCGTAAGCCGCTCCACTTGATAAACGAAACGAGAAAATCGATTCTGTCACTGCTCAAGATTTCCTTTTTCAGTTCAGAGATCATGCTCGGCTCATGGACCGCCCCAGTAAAGAGGGAGTTCTCTGCGATAGAAGTCTCTGGTCTCACGGGCTTTTCGGAGCTTGGTAAAACTTTTTGTTTGCTTACCTTCTTGTCTACCAGGGATAATAACATCTGGGCATGAAGCTCCCTTTTTGAATACACTCTGCAATGTACTGCAAAATACCATTACATAAATTCACCCGGTCTCTGACAACAGCATCCCCATCTTCAATATAATCAAAAATCTCGCGCAGAATCTTAGTCAGGTAATCTGCCAGAATCTTGGAAGACTCAGCTGAATCCAGCGGCTGAGTATCTTTTATTACAAGTTTTTCATCCACTTTATTCAGGTTTTCGTTGATGATTCCGTTAATGATTTGCTCGTATAGGCCATAGATGATTTCGGACATGATGCACCTCTTACTCGGAGACTGAGTTTAGCTTTTTCCATTAAGTAAACTATCCGTAGGCCTCGAAAATCAGTTTAGCAAAATCATTATACAACGCAAATATTTTTTTGACAAGTTCAGTTATCATGTACTCAAATATTGTTTTTTTGTATATAATAGAGTAAAAGGGTGGTGTATATGGATCAAAAAAATATTGGCGTGAACCTCCACCGAATTCGTGAAGCCAAAGGTTTAAGTCAAGCGCAAGTTGCCGATTCTGCCGGAATTTCAAGAATTGCCTATCGGAATATCGAAAATGGAATCTCAACCCCAAAAGTATCAACCTTACAAAATATTGCTTTTGGCGTTGGAGTAAAACTCCAAGATTTGTTCGTCCCGATTCGAACCTTAAATAAGGTGCGATTTCGAGCGTTGAAAAGGATGAATAGTCGGGACAATATATTAAATGAGGTAGCACAATGGCTTGACGATTTTAATTATCTCGAAGATTTGTTAGATGATCATGAAGATTATCTATTCCGAGGCCTCGCCAACAAATTATCTTTAATGCATGACAGAACTAATAGAGCTAAATATGCGGCTGAGCAGGCTAGAGAATTATTTGGACTCAAAGTGAAAGAGCCCATCCGTGATATCGCCGGTTTACTTGATTCAAGTGGGATAAAAGTATACCCCCTAAGTCTTGCATCAGATGGCTTCTTTGGCTTATCCGTTTCTGAAGAAGATGGGGGGCCTGCTATTATCGTTAACGTTTGGGAACGGATTTCTGTGGAGCGATGGATTTTCAGCGCTGCCCACGAGCTTGGACATTTACTTCTACATTTTGACGCTTATGATGTGGGATTAAGCGCAGAAGAACCTGAGCAGGAAGTAGAGGCTAATTTTTTTGCGTCCCATTTCTTAATGCCCAATGCTGCTTTTGAATCAGAATGGGCCGACGCTTATGGCTTGCCTTTTATTAACCGTGTTCTCAAAGTAAAGAGGATATTTCAGGTTAGTTACAAGACAGTCCTGTATCGCCTTTCTGAAAGTTTAGGAAAATCTATATGGGGAAAATTTCAGCATGCCTATAAATTAAAAACTGGCAAAACCCTAAGTATTACTGAAGAACCTGAAGCTTTGCCACCGAACAAATTCCAACAAACTCCAGAAGTATTGCGTTCCCTTGAACCAGACTCCCTATCATCGTCTCACTTTGTAGAAGATCGTTTATCTAGATTAGTCCGCAAAGCTATTGAAAGGGATGAAATTACCATGAGCCGTGGAGCTGAGATCCTCAGACTTGATCTTGAAGCCATGAGAGAAATAGTTTCTTCGTGGGTATAATGAATGGTAATTGCAAAGAGTCATTTTTTGATACTAGATGCTAATATTCTTATTGATTTCTTAAAATGTGACAGAACAATTATTAAATTGATTTCTACTAACGTTGGGCAAGTATATTTAGCAACACCTGTTTTAGATGAAATTAGTGAAATTAACGATAGTGATTGTGCTGAACTGGGAATCATACTTGTTGAACCTGAACTAGACCAGGTTATGTTAGCGGCAGAGAAAAAAGGATCATTATCATTTCAAGATAACTTATGTTTAATTCTTGCCAAAAGCCATGGCTGGACTTGTGTGACTAATGATAAACCATTAAGGCAAATGTGTGAATCTGAAGGCGTAACGCAAATTTGGGGGATTGAACTAATTTGTATGTTAGTAGAATCTGGCGGACTCCCTGCCACACATGCGAGAGAAATCATACTAGAAATTAAAAAGATTAATCCGAAATACATCACAGCCAGCATTGTTGAAAAGGCCTTATTGAGACTGGGATTTGGTTAATGTTAACCAAATCCCAGTCTCAAAATGTGCTTGAAAGGTCAAAAGACATGGACGAATTTGTCCATGTCTTTTGATATTCACTTAATTAAAGCTTGAAATTTGATAACTAACGGTGTAACCAATCCCACCAGTTCGTATTTGATTTTGCTTTTTCCAGACACTTCTCAAATACTGCCACAATAGGAACACATCCCCAATCCTCCTAAGGAAAGGTTATGTGAGAAATAAATTGTCCTATTCTCTAATCGTCCAGTCTCTTTACTCCTAAAATTTTTCGTTTCGCGTCCTAGCCATAAAGAAAATTATGACACTTTTAGTGCTGAGTCTTCATGATACAATTGAAACCTTATGCCAAGCAAATTCTAGTTTACACATCAAATTAAACCCCAATCACTCTTGGCCTTAAATCAATCCTATAATTGAGAAACTCCTTTAACTCTTCGTCATCTTGAAAGTGAGTTGTTAGGAACCTTAAGAGATCTTCTTGCCGAGGCTTGCCAAAAACCATCCGATAGGCTACAAGTGTTCGCTTTAAATCATCTATATAACTCGCTTCACGACTTAAGGGCAGCGACAGGATTTCTAGGGTATCCGTGATCTCTGCCAGTGACCAAACCCGGCCAAAAGAGCGCAAGGCCGAAATTGCCGGGGAACCTAGAGCGATCTTTGTGATCACCTCACCTAAATCTCCAGGCTGTTGGCCCAAATCCTCGGGGTCAAAGCTATAGAAGAGCTCACTAACATGTTACCAAGTACTCCTTTCAAGGCTCTTATAATTTTCAGAATAGTTTCCCATTGTGTGTTGGCACTGTGTTGGGGGCGTACCCCTGGGGAAGGTTGAGCGCAGGGAAGCCTTCCCTCCCAGTAACGACAACCATAATCAAGCATATGCCTCGCGCCTTTCGGCGCGAGGCATATGCTTTTAAGGGAGTAAGATTACACTAAATCTTGCTCCCTATATTTCGTAGAGCTTCGTAACGGTCAGATGCCGAGTTCAATTAATAATTCAATCTAATAATAGCAAATGAAAGCGTTAAACTTAATAACTACTTAAACATTAGAAGTTGGCTCGGATCAACGTCAAGGGCTATGGCGATTCTGTAAATGGCAACAACAGATAAACCATAGACAGATGTGCTTTCAAGATGGCTAATGGTGGTATAACTCAATTCCGATTTTTCGGCAAGCTCACTCTGACTGAGGCCTCGCTGCTTCCGAAGAAATTGAATTTTAAAGCCTATATTCTTCAAAAATTGATTCTCTTCCTTGGTNNAGAAATAGTTGAGGAAGGAGAATTACATTGTTAAACATTGGCATATGTGACGACAAGCTCATCCTGCGTAAGTATCTGATGATACTGATTCAAGAATATGAAACTGAAAATGACGTCAGGTTCAATCTTTATCAATTTGATAGCGGAGAAACACTTATTGAAAAATTCAACGAGGATAAGGAATTTTTTGATCTTTTCTTCCTTGATAACTATATGAAAGAAATGACCGGACTGGAAACGGCTTTATATATTCGGCGCGACAATACTGCTTGCCATATTGTTTTTGCAACGGCTTCCGATGAGCTAAATGCTTTTATGACCGCTTCTCCACTTCAGATACTGTCCAAGCCTGTCCAAAAAGAAGATGTTAAGTCCATATTGAATAAGGTATTAGCTTGGAAAGCCAGCAATAGTTACAGATGCTAAGAGTCTTTCGTATATATGTAAGCATTAAGGTGCAGCGCTGTTCTGTCTATCACGTCGCGATAAAGACCACAAGATAAGCCTAACTGTAATTGACTTGCCATTGGTTGGCAAGTCGATTACTTGCACCGTTAATTTTGAGCTGAACGTAGGTTAATAAATTGTCTTTATCATGGATTTGCGTATAATAATCCTAAGAGGTGAATCGCTTTGAAAACGAGTGTTATAAAGGGTGTAAGGAATCATAAAAGAGTAATTTCCAGTGTTGGGGCTTCAATGGCGACGGAAGGATTACAACCAAGTTTACATGCTCAGGCACTCGGCAAACAGTACCTTGAAGATAAAATTACCAGCAGAGAGGCAGTTGCGAGGATAAAGGAAAGGCACTCTGCTAAATTTGGACGATGAAATGGGTAGTGGCTTTTCAACTTATGACCCTTTAGAAAATCGACAGTCAATCTATTGTTATAAAGGAACGGATATATTAATTAACAAGGAAAACATCCGTGATGCAAAAGCTCTGGCTGAGTACGAAGCAGATATTACAATGATTCGGCAATATGAACTTGAAAATGAGCAGACTGTAAAAGGTAAATTTGGTATTACCCATTTAATACGGATTAACTGCAAAAAGCAATAAAACG
>DOPM01000054.1 GCA_003513495.1 Desulfosporosinus sp. | reverse complement strand
CCGGCTAAGACTGTTGGAGCAAAACGTAAAAAGTAATAAGGGGGGATAACCGAGATGGCACGTAAAGTTGTCCGGACAAAACGCCGGGAACGCAAAAATATTGAGAGTGGAATTGCCCATATTAAATCCACTTTCAACAATACCATGGTGACCATTACGGATACCAGCGGGAACGCACTCTCCTGGTCTAGTGCAGGTTCCCTAGGTTTTAAGGGATCACGTAAAAGCACGCCTTTTGCAGCGCAAATGGCTGCAGAAACCTGTGCTAAAGTCGCAATGGAACATGGCTTAAAAGATGTTGAGTGTTATGTAAAAGGACCTGGAGCTGGACGAGAAGCTGCTATTCGAGCCCTGCAAGCTGCAGGTTTAGAAGTTAATTTAATTAAAGACGTGACACCGATTCCACACAATGGCTGTCGGCCACCGAAACGTAGAAGGGTATAGGAGGTGTGTAATCATTGGCTAGATATACTGGACCAGTCTGTCGCTTATGCCGACGTGAAGGAATGAAGTTATTCCTTAAAGGAGAGCGTTGTTATACCGGGAAATGTGCGATTGACCGTCGTGCTTACGCTCCTGGACAACACGGTCAAGCCCGAGCTAAGAAGCCTACGGACTTCGGTCTTCAGTTACGAGAAAAACAAAAAGCTCGTCGCTTATACGGTGTAATGGAAAAACAATTCCGTAGTTATTTTGATGAGGCCGCTCGTCGCAAAGGTGTAACTGGTGAAAACTTGCTTTCACTTTTAGAGCGTAGACTAGATAATGTAGTCTTCCACTTGGGTTTTGCGTCATCGCGCCCAGAAGCTCGTCAACTCGTAAATCACGGACATTTTACGGTTAACGGCAAAAAAGTCGATATCGCTTCCTACTCCGTTCGTGTTGGTGAAGTTATCGCTGTTAAAGAAGGCAGTAAAAGCTCACCACGTATGAAACAACTCCTCGAAAACCTGGGTTCTCGTACAGTTCCCGGTTGGTTGAGCTTGGATGCTAATACTGCTGCTGGAACTGTAGTTGCACTACCTACTCGCGAAGATATTCAACTGCCTATCCAAGAACACCTCATCGTGGAGAAATACTCCCGTTAATGTTGACGTTCAACCCATTTGGGTCGGATGGTTTGTATATCAAGTTCTCGAGAAAGAAGGTGCATTCCGATGTTAGAAATCGAGAAGCCCAGAATCGAGTGTATCGAGCGTTCTGAAGATAACTCCTATGCAAAATTCATTGTTGAACCTCTTGAGCGAGGATATGGAATCACTTTAGGTAATTCACTAAGGCGAATTCTCCTTTCCTCACTCGAGGGATCAGCGGTAACATCAGTCAAAATCGAAGGAGTACTACACGAGTTCTCAACGATTCCGGGTGTTTTGGAAGACGTTACGGACATTATTCTCAATTTAAAATCCCTCGCCTTGAAAGGCTATACAGATGAACCTAGGGTAATTCGCATTGAGGCACAAGGTGAAGGGGTTGTCACGGCTGGGGACATTATAACCGACCCAGATATTGAGATTTTGAACAATGACTTGAAGATTGCTACATTAGATAAAGATGGCAGACTTTTTATGGAAATGACGGTGGAACGTGGTCGTGGCTACGTTTCGGCTGATAAAAATAAAAAGCCAGATCATGTCATCGGAGTTATCCCTATTGACTCCATTTTTGCCCCGATTTACAAGGTCAACTACACGGTAGAGGATACCCGGGTTGGTCAAATCACGGACTATGACAAGTTAACTCTTGAAGCATGGTCTAATGGCAGTATTTCACCGGAAGAGGCTACCAGTTCGGCAGCCAAGATCCTAAGTGATCATCTGCGCCTTTTCATGGGACTCACTGATAAGCTCAATAATGTTGAGATTTTAGTGGAAAAAGAAGAGGAAGCCAAAGATAAAATCCTCGAAATGACGATTGAGGAATTAGATCTGTCTGTTCGTTCTTATAACTGCCTGAAGCGGGCAGGGATTAACTCAGTTGAAGAGTTAACCCAAAAGACGGAAGAAGACATGATTAAAGTACGTAACCTTGGTCGCAAGTCTTTGGAAGAAGTGGAATTTAAACTGAAAGACTTAGGTTTATCGTTCCGACCTGCTGAAGACTAATTCGGTGCAAAAGGAGGGGAATGTAATTGGCTTACCGCAAGTTAGGAAAAAATTCTGGGCATCGCGGGGCAATGTTGCGTAACATTGTCACTTCCCTGTTAAGACATGAGCGTATTGAAACGACAGAAGCACGTGCCAAGGAACTAAATGCTATTGCTGAAAAGATGATATCACTTGGCAAGCAAGGAGATTTGGCTGCTCGTCGTGCAACAATGGCTTATCTTATGGATGAAGATGTTGTTAAGAAATTGTTTGATACTATCGCGCCGAAATATGCTGACCGTCAAGGCGGCTATACTCGAATAATGAGACTCGGCTTACGTCGGGGAGATGCTGCCACCATGGTAATCATCGAACTCGTATAATGCGGTACTTAAAGGCCGGGTTGCTTATAATGGTAAGCATGCCTGGCCTTTGCGGTTCCTACTAAGCAGCGGAGGCTTTACGTATTATGCGAAACATTCGGTTGAAACTAGCCTATGATGGAACAAACTATCACGGGTTTCAAAGACAGATTGAAAGCGTTGGCCCCACGGTCCAAGGGACCTTGGAAACAGTCTGGGCAAAATTAGTTGAGGAAGAGGTAACCTTAGCAATGGCTGGTCGGACGGATGCTGGTGTTCATGCATCAGGGCAAATCGTAAATTTCATGACATCAGCCAGGATTCCCGAAGAGAAAATTCCTAAGGCCTTCAACAGCCTGCTTCCAAGAGATATACGAATCCTTGAAGCAAAATGTGTTCCCCATGAGTTTAACGCCCGATGGTCAGCAAAGTGGAAACGCTATGATTATCTAATTGACAATAAACCCATTCCGGATATATTTAAGCGTTTATATACTTCACATGTCCCCGTTCCACTAAATGTTGCTCAGATGCAAGAAGCGGCTTGCTATTTAGAAGGCTGCCATAATTTTAAAACCTTTGCAGCAGCTGGTGGAGATAGTAAACGATTTGAACGTACTATTTACAGATGTCAAGTTAAAGAAGAGGAAAACCGATTGGTTAGAGTATCCTGCGTAGGAGATGGATTTTTGTACCACATGGTACGTATTATAGTTGGCACGCTTATGGACGTAGGAAAAGGTCGAATTTTCCCTCAACAAATACCGGAGATCATTGCCAGCCAAGATCGAACCCAGGCTCGTATGATTGCACAAGCGCAAGGCTTAACACTTGTCCATGTCAATTATACGGATGAAGGCCCCTTTGAGGTTTTTAATGACCTGATATAGTACTATTATTATAAGGTTGTTTAGTAATTAGAAAAAATATGAACTTGACATTAAGACAATATTTAAATACAATATAAACATGAGTTTTTATGCCTTGGTTATGATTGAGCCCCATGCCCCTGGCATACGCAAGCATGATTGAGCCCCATGCGAGTGAGAAAAAACAGTCAAAACTTCTAAATTGGAGGGAAAGTCATGTCCACGTTTTTTGCGAAAGCACAAGACCAGGAGCGTAAATGGTATATTATTGACGCTGAGGGAGTCTCCTTGGGTCGTATTGCTACGGAAGCAGCACGTCTCCTGAGAGGTAAACATAAACCGACATTCACCCCTAATGTTGATACAGGGGATCATGTTATTATTATCAATGCAGAAAAAATAGTATTAACAGGAAATAAACTAAACAATAAGATGTATCGTCGTCACTCTGGATTTCCTGGTGGGTTAAAAGAAGTTCCTTACAAAAAGTTAATGCAAACTATGCCAGAACGAGCTATGGAACATGCTGTGAAGGGAATGCTTCCTCATAACAAGTTGGGCGCCCAAATGTACACAAAGTTAAAAGTGTATAAGGGAGATTCACACCCACATCAAGCTCAACAACCTGAAATTTGGACAATTCAGTAGGAAGGAGGAAGTAAAACATGGCAACTAAATTACAATATGCAGGAACTGGACGACGCAAAAATGCAATTGCTCGTGTTCGTCTTATTCCGGGTGAAGGAAAGTTTATCATTAACAAACGTGAGTTAGCTGAGTACTTTGGTAAAAAGACTTTGGAAATGATTGTTCAACAACCATTTACCATTACTGATACACTTGCTAAATATGACGTTATTGCTCTCGCTCATGGGGGAGGCACCACCGGCCAAGCTGGTGCGATTCGCTTAGGCATTGCTCGCGCACTACTAAAAGCAGATATCAGTCTTCGTCCAAGTCTCAAAAGAGCTGGTTTCTTGACACGTGACCCACGTATGAAGGAACGTCGTAAATACGGCTTGAAGAAAGCTCGTAAAGCTCCACAATTTTCAAAACGTTAATTATCAAGAACCCTCAAACCATTTCGGTTTGGGGGTTTTTTATTGTCATGCCCCTGTCATGGGTAATTTTGTGACAAGCTAAACGCATATTCTGAAGTTCTCCCCCATAATGTAAGACGGAGTAGACTAGGGGAGGGATAGTATGAAACCGATTTGGGTTGTAAGTATGAAACGACGCAAGGTACTTATAGGGATTGTGCTTACGCTTATATTAATGGTAGCCCTAGCAGCAGGTTTTAATGGTCAGGACAAAGAAATTTGGAGTTGGACTTTGGGAAATCGTGTGGTGCTGATCGATGCTGGTCATGGAGGGGTAGACCCAGGGGCAGTTGGAGTAAGCAAGGTATTGGAGAAAGACATTACCTTGGGTGTATCTAAACGTTTACAGGCCCTTATTCAGCAAAGCGGCGCAAAGACAGTTATGGTTCGGGAAGATGACCGTGATTTGGGAACTTCTCAGGGCCTTTTGCGAAGGAAACGAGAGGATTTAGCGCAGCGGATTCAATTAGCAATGGATACTCAAGCGGAAGTCTATTTAAGCATACATGCCAATAGTTTTCCGGATTCCAGGCTTACTGGAGCACAAACCTTTTATCATTCGGATTCCCCTGAAAGCAAGTTATTGGCTCAATCGATTCAGCAAGAACTTAATAATATGACGAAGGGTAATAGAGTAGCAAAGGGCAATCAAGACATATATGTTCTGAAAAAAGCCAACCAAGCTGCTGTAACTGTCGAACTCGGCTTCCTTTCAAATCAACAAGAAGAACAGTTATTGACGACCCCTGAATACCAACAAACCTTAGCAATTGCCATTTACAAAGGGTTAAGTGTCTATTTTACTAAACAAGTCGATAATTAGATTATTACCGAAGTAAATTAAAAAAATTTGTGGAATAATGTAAGTATATGCAGGGAAAACATTTTGCTTTCTCGAATGTAGATAGGTTGAGATATCTAAGAAATGAGGAAGCGTATGTGGACATTTTGTCGATCTTTTTATTCATTCTTGGAGTTGGGTTTCTAATCTTGGGTTGGCGTTGGCAGAATCCATCAAATGAAGAAGCCCTGACCGCCCTGAAAGGGCTTGCGTATTTGAAACGAGAGACAATTCGTCTTGAAGACCAGGTTCGCGATTTAGACAGCAAACTATTAGAGTTAAAGGAGATCAACTGCCAAAAGTCAGAGTCCTGTGAAATTGACCAACCTCCACAAAAACGCAGTCTTTATCTGTTAAATACTAAAGACAAAAGAGAAAAAAAGTCTAAGGTCGAAAAGTCTCCACAGCTCTCTCCTAAGTACCAAGAAGTATTAAAACTTGCTGCAAATGGGCAATGTATACCGGAAATTGCACAACGTTTAGTCTTAAGCCAAGATGCCATTAGGATGGTATTAAGCATGCGGTCAGATGGAGGGAACACCCCTTGAAAGTAACACGTTCCTATTGGCTCGGACTGGGTTCAGGACTCATTCTGAGTGCAATGATGGTTCTGATCTTCTCCCCTCAAGAAGAAATCTCAGACGTTCAATCCATTGTTAACTCGCAAGAAATACTTCCTATGACTGAGGATACAAAACAACCGGATTCTCCTCCGCTTGTTCAGTCTTCTGAGTCCACTCCCAAACAAAATACCCCCCCTATGGTAAAAATTCCTAGCCCAGTTGATCAGGATTTTGTTATCCCAAAAGGCACCAGCGCAGAGCGGATTGCAGAGTTATTGTTCGTCCAAGGCTTTATAAAAGATAAAGATGTCTTTTTAAATATCGTTCATCAAATGAGAGCAGAAAGACAGTTTAGAGCAGGGACGTTTAGTTTATCGTTTGGACTTACCGAGGAAGAATTGATTCATCGGTTGTTGAAGTAGGGGGGCTTGTGTGACAAAGCCCTCGGTGCTTACGACGCAGAGCAAACTAACCGTTTAAGCTCCTGGCTATGGGGAGTGGGGTACATCCTTCGGCGCGATAGTATCCGTCTGTGGGTCTGCGCCTTCGGNNCATCCTTGGCGCATTGGCGGCAGCGCACGTCCGTGTGCGCTGCCCCGTGTCTGGGGTCGGTCGCTTAAACGGAAGTTTGCCTTTTCTGCTTACGTAAAGACCTCGTGCTCATGTCACACTGCGCCCCTGGCTAGGGTCTTGGGAACGGAATGGAAGGGACGGTAGATTGGGGGTCGGCCCATTGCATGGGCATCATCGTATGACTGTGGATAGTAGATGTGTTTTTGATATACGCTTGCAAATTATTGCAAGCTTTTTTGATTTTAGGGGTACATTAATATGTACGGAGAAATCGGACAATATTAAGAGCACTCTTGATTAAAGAAAATTTGTATCAAATTACTTTGAGTAGTAAATTAGGAGGTATAACTTATGCAAAAAAAAGTTATCAGGATTATTGGGGTCCCCATTGATTTGGGTGCTGATCGCCGTGGAGTGGATATGGGACCAAGTGCCATTCGTTATGCAGGATTAAATAAGCGATTAAAGCAAATTGGTTGGAAGGTTGAAGACTATGGAAATTTAGAAGTCCCGGTTCCTGAGACCCGAGAGATCAAGAACAAACGGCTAAAGTATTTAGAGGAAATTGTCATGATCAATGAACAACTTCATCTCATAGTAGCGGAGGCAATAAAGGATGGAGTGATTCCTTTAATTCTTGGAGGAGACCATAGTTTAGGTATTGGAACCTTGGCGGGGTTGGCTTTAAGTAAACAATCATTTGGATTAATCTGGTTTGACACACATGGAGATTATAATTCCCTTGATACTACGGAAAGCGGGAACATTCATGGTATGCCGTTAGCCATAGCTAATGGGATTGGTGCTCAAGAGTTAACGTCGATCGGCGGAGGAATAAAAAAAATTCGAGAAGAAAATACAGTTATTATTGGTGCTCGTGAAATGGATCCTCAAGAGAAGGAAATGCTGCGAAAATCAAAAATCACAGTATTTACGATGAGAGATATCGATCAAATGGGAATGATGGAAGTAGTTAGACAAGGAATAAAAGTTGCTTCCGAGGGGACTGATGGGATTCATGTTAGCTTTGATTTGGACGTGATTGATCCTGAAGAAGCACCTGGCGTTGGGACTCCAGTTCCGGGAGGGGTTACATATCGAGAAGCGCATTTAGCAATGGAACTATTGGCAGATTCTGGACGACTTTCAAGTATGGATGTCGTAGAAGTTAATCCCATCTTGGATACCAATAATAAAACAGCAAAACTTGCGGTAGGTTTAATTTCATCAGCTTTTGGAGAACGAATTTATTAAAAGGGGTGTTCTCAAATCTAAGTAAACTATTCAAATATAATATATTTTCGGATTATTAATTGCGATCAAAAGGGATTATGGTAAAATAAGAGGGAACCTTTAATAGAAACTACAGATAATATCATGAGAAGAGAGATGGGGTACCCATGGATGCGATTAAGGCATTTTTCAGGGATCAGGGACGGCATCTTCGCAAAGAAGTATGGGAAGTTGCTCGTCAGATTGGGGAGCGCCCTGAGTTAGGATATAAGGAATACTTTGCCTCTAATTGTTTAAGCAATTTTTTAAAGAAGCACGGATTTAGTGTGGATCTTGGGATAGCGGGAATGAAAACTGCCTTTTTGGCAAGATTTAAAGGTAATCATCCCGGGCCAACAATCGCCTTCTTAGCAGAATATGATGCTTTGCCTGTTATGGGGCATGGCTGCGGACACAATTTAATTGGGGCGGCAAGTGCTGGCGCAGCAGTCATTTTGAGCAAAAGTCTGAATCTTGCAGGTGAAATTTTAGTGATTGGCACTCCAGCAGAAGAAACGAGTGGAGGAAAAGTAACGTTAGTTGAGAAAGGGATCTTCAAGAACGTAGATGCAGCGATGATGTTTCATCCTGGCAGTCAAAATGTCTCTGTCATTTCAAGCCTAGCCTTAGATGCCATAGAATTTACGTTTCATGGACGTTCTGCCCATGCTGTGGCAGCCTCCAATTTTGGGATTAATGCCCTAGATGCAGTGATTAACCTTTTTGTTGGGATCAATGCACTGAAAAAGCAGGTTAATCGAGATATGAAGATTAACGGAATTATAACGGAAGGAGGGACTGCACCGAATGTTATCCCGGAACGTGCTGTAGCACGGTTTTATCTACGCGCCCGAAAACGTTCAGACTTAGATGAATTGAGAGAGCAAGTGATACGCTGTGCTGAAGGCGCAGCTTCCATGGTTTCTGCAAAGGTGACTTGGCGTAAATTTGAATTTTCATATGATGAGATGCATACAAATTTATCATTGGCAGAATGCTTTACTAGAAACCTGGCTGAAATGGGCATCGATCAAATAGCCCCTCCTCAAACGGCTATGGGGTCCGTAGACATGGGAAATGTCAGTCGAGTTGTTCCCGCAATTCATCCCTATCTAACATTAGGAACGGGTACAGAGATCCCGCATACACGAGAATTTGCTCAAGTTTCACTATCAGCTAATGCCGAAAACTTAGTTTTGCTAGCGATGCAAACCCTCGCTTTAACAGGGTGGGATGTTTTAAGTGATAAAAGGCTCTTGCAACAGATCAAGCGAGAGTTTCGTCAATTCAGAGGATGAATCTAATCTATATAAAGAATAATAATTTGTATTAGGTGGAAATATAAGTCATAATCAAATACTGCACCATGCAGCGTATTGGTAGAAGGGGGAAACCCTTTCTTTTTTTTGTACTGTCAGAAAGTATAAAAGTATTTAATTAACGGTTGAATGTTTATGCAGGTATATGTATAATTATTAAAAGTGAAATTGATATCAGAGAGAAGGGTTTAAGATATGAAGGTCGGTATTCTTGGAGCTACAGGATACGCAGGACAGGAATTAGTACGGCTATTACAGCGCCATGAAGAGGTGAAGGAGTTATATCTTTCATCGTCAAGCGTAGCCGGGGAAAATTATGATACGGTTTATCCACATTGGCTGGATCAAAATGTGGGGATTTTGCAAGATGAAAACATACCGGATGTAGATGTCCTTTTTTGTGCGCTTCCACATGGCCTAACGGCGGAAAGAACAAGTGCTTTCTTAGCGCGTAAGATGAAGGTTGTTGACCTGGGAGCCGATTTTCGGTTGAATGCAGCTGAAATATACGAGGAATGGTACAAGATAAAACATCCAGCAGCCGAGCTGCTTAAAGACGCAGTATATGGGTTACCTGAGCTTTATCGTGAACAAATACGAGGAAAGTGCTTAATAGCAAACCCTGGGTGTTATCCAACGGCAACTCTCCTAGCCCTGGTCCCCTTGCTTCGTAGACAATTACTTCAAACAAGCTATTTAATAATTGATGCCAAATCGGGTGTGTCGGGAGCAGGACGAGGAGTCTCGCTAAATACGCACTTCGGAGAGGTAAACGAAAACTTCAAAGCCTATGGTGTGGCAAATCATCGTCATACTCCGGAAATAGAACAAGAACTATCTCGGGCGGCAGGGCAGCCATTAACCATAAACTTTACACCACATTTAGTGCCTATGACACGAGGGATGCTGGTGACGATTTATGCTAAAGTTTCGGATGGGGTTGAAGAGGAAGACCTACGCAACTGTTGGTCAGATCAATATCAAAACGAAGAATTCATTCATCTTTTGCCTCCAGGGACTTGGCCCCAAACAAAGTTTTCCAGTGGAAGCAACCATGCCTTTTTGCAATTGACTTTGGATAAAAGAACAGGTAATGCAGTTATTGTTGCTACCATTGACAATCTGTTGAAAGGTGCGGCAGGGCAGGCCGTTCAGAATATGAATCTTGCTATGGGATGGCCTGAAAGCCAAGGTCTTAAGGGAACAGCTCTTTGGCCATAAACCTACTCAGACAATGGGTGAGATAGCGCGATCGACTAGCAAATCAGCAATTTGTTCTCATGAAGACTTAAATGGATAAAGTGAAGGAGCGTGTAAATTAGTGGATAGTACAGAAAAGGCTTGGAAGCCAACTGATGGAGGTATAGCTGCTCCCAAGGGTTTCTATGCAACTGGTGTCCAGGCAGGCATTAAATATAAGGACAAGTACGATGTAGCAATAATTTTTTCAGATGTGCAAGCGCAAGCTGCGGGGGTATACACTCGGAACTTGGTCAAAGCCCACCCGCTTTATTTAACACAGCGCCACTTGAAGAATGGTATGGCCCGAGCTATTGTCGTAAATAGCGGAAATGCCAACGCTTGTGTTGGAGAATTCGGTGATCAGGCAGCCTTTGCCATGGCGGAAGTTGTAGGGATGTATTTGGGTTTAGAGCCTGAGGATGTTTTAGTGGCTTCAACAGGTGTAATTGGGGTTGAAATGCCGCTTGATCGAGTCTTAAACGGGATTCGTACAGCGAGTTCCCTTCTTCTTAACGATGTGGTCAAAGGGATCCGTGGACATAAGGAAATGGCTGATGAAGGAGCACATCGGGCAGCATTAGCAATTATGACCACAGATACCATGGTGAAGGAGTATGCATATGAGCTTCCCTGTTCTCAAGGTGGTGTGATCCATCTGGGAGCGATTGCTAAAGGATCTGGGATGATTCACCCTAATATGGGTACCATGTTGGGCTTCATTACCACAGATGCTTTCCTGCCTTCGGAGGATCTGCAACGTATCCTGCGTGAGGCAGTCGAAGAAAGCTTTAATATGGTAACGGTTGATGGAGACACTAGTACCAACGATATGGTTCTCCTATTGGCAAATGGATCCTCGGGAATCGCCCCAGTCGGGGAAGACCGAGTAAACTTTGAAAAAATGGTTAAGTCCATGTGTATTGAGCTGGCTAAAGATATTGCCCGGGATGGAGAGGGAGCCAGTAAGCTAATGGAAGTGTCAGTCTCAGGAGCTAAAACAATCGAAGATGCTCGTAAAATTGCCCGGAGCATTTGTGGCTCTAGTTTAGTGAAAGCTGCGCTTTTCGGTGAGGATGCGAACTGGGGCCGAATTTTGACAGCGGCAGGATATTCTGGAGCGGAGTTCAATCCGGAAAGTGTTGATGTCCTTCTAGGGGATTTAATCGTCGCCCAAGCGGGAAGAGGAGTCGCCTTTTCGGAAGACAGGGCCAAAGAAATTCTTGGTCACAAAGAGGTTCACATTCGCTTAAACCTCCATAACGGGGAAGAACAAGCAACGGCATGGGGCTGTGACCTAACTCATGAATATGTAACGATCAATGGGAGTTATAGAACTTAAAATGAAAGCGACTAAAGGATCCAGAATGACAAGTTTTTGAATTTAAGGAACGAGGAGTAGACGTGGCTTTTCTTAAAAGTACGTAGGTATAAAATTAAGTTGGAGGTGTTTAGATGACCCCCATGGAGCAGGGATTAGGTAAAGCGCGGGTTTTAGTAGAAGCCCTTCCATATATCCAGAAATTTGCCGGAAAAACTGTGGTAATTAAGTACGGCGGTCACGCCATGGTTGATCCAGTTCTCAAAGAATCGGTGATGTTAGATATCCTTCTTTTACATTCTGTAGGGATTCGTCCGGTCCTCGTTCACGGTGGAGGACCGGAGATTAATGCTATGCTGAAGAAGGTCGGAATAGAAAGTCAATTTGTGCAAGGGTTAAGAGTTACGGATGCTCAAACCATGGAGATAGCACAAATGGTTTTGTTGGGGAAGCTGAACACTGAAATGGTTTCCCTGCTCAATCGCTTTGGAGGTAAGAGTGTTGGATTATCAGGAAAGGATGCCAAACTGCTCAGAGCGGTTAAGAAGCCTATGCAGATGCCCAATAGTTTAGGAAAGATGGAAGACGTTGATTTAGGGCTGGTAGGCGAAATCCAGAGTGTTACCCCCGACATCTTAAACACCTTGTTGGGGCAGGGATATATTCCGGTAATCTCACCGGTGGCCAGCGGAGACGAAGGAGAGACATTCAATGTCAATGCGGATACGGCTGCGGGAAAAATTGCTGAGGCGCTGAAGGCAGATAAGTTGTTGCTCTTGACGGATGTACGTGGAATACTGAAAAATGTTACGGATCCAGAATCTCTCATTTCTACGATTTCCAGAGGGGAAGTGGCGATGCTAAAGGAACAAGGAGTTTTAAGCGGTGGAATGCTCCCTAAAGTAGAGTGTGCAGTTTCAGCGTTAGACAAGGGAGTTGGCAGCGTGCATATCCTTGATGGTCGACTCAGTCATGCAATTTTATTAGAGCTATTTACGGATGGTGGAATTGGCACGATGTTCAAAAGCGATGACTGATCATTCTGCTAAAAGTCTTATCCAGTTGCCATTGATAGAATTGTTGGAGGGCGTTTATCGAACAACGAACCACGAAGGCTGAATTATCCAGTAAGGAGGATGAATTAGAATGTTAGAAGGCTTAACAACCGAAGCGATTATTGAACGTGGAAAAGATGTGGTAATGAATACTTATGGTCGCTTACCCATGACAATGGTCAAAGGGGACGGGGCATATGTTTGGGATTCGGACGGAAAACAATATTTAGATTTCGTGACGGGGCTCGCAGTTAATTCTTTGGGACATAGCCATCCTGCGGTTGTCAACGCCATTCAGGAACAGGCTAAAGAAATTTTGCACACTTCAAATATTTACTGGATACCAAACCAAGTGGCTTTGGCTGAGCGCTTGGTGAAGCATTCATTTGCGGATAAAGTATTCTTTTGCAATAGCGGAGCAGAGGCTAATGAAGCAGCATTTAAGCTCGCTCGTAAATACTCTAAGAAAAATTTTGGTGAGCATAAATATGAAGTTGTTTCCCTCGAAAACTCTTTTCATGGGCGAACCCTAGCGACCCTTACCCTCACCGGACAAACTAAATATCAGGAAGGGTTTGACCCACTACCTGCAGGCTTTACATATGCCGCCTTGAATGATATCGAAGGTCTAAGAGCAAAGGTTAGCAATAATACTGCTGCAGTATTTATTGAACCTATTCAAGGTGAGGGTGGTGTGATTCCAGCCTCGATAGAGTTTCTCCAGGAAGCACGGGCACTGTGTGACCAATATGGTGCGTTATTGATTTTTGATGAGGTACAGTGCGGGGTTGGCCGGACTGGGAAGCTCTTTGCCTATGAGTGGAGCGGTGTTCATCCGGATATCATGACATTGGCGAAGGCTTTGGGCGGTGGAGTGCCGATTGGAGCTATGTTAGCTACAGATAAAGTTGCCAACGCTTTTCAGCCAGGAGATCATGCTTCAACTTTTGGAGGAAATCCCTTAGCCACTGCGGCAGGGTGTGCCGTCTTAGACTTGATGCTTGAGGATGGATTTTTTGAGGGAGTACAAGAGCGGGCGGAATACTTTCAACAAGGACTTGATAAATTGGCACAGAACTATCACACAGGTGGTCCCGTCCGAGGAAAAGGATTTATTGTGGGGTGGCCAGTTTCTAAGTTTGGCCCTGAAATCGTTGCCGATTGCCTACGACATGGGCTTTTAATCAACTGTGTCGGGGGGAAAATCTTACGATTCCTTCCTCCATTAACGGTCGAGAAGCAAGAAATAGATAAAGCTTTGGGGATTCTAGATGAAGTGCTCTCGAAACTATGGAAGTGATTCCAGAGGACTGAGGCCCGAATTAGTTTGAAAGATCCAGATAAAAGGGACTTAGGAGATAGATAGAGATTGTTCCGAGGAGGGATAGGATTGAAAGCAGCACTCGTACTTGAGACTGGGAAAATTTTATTGGGGGAGTCTTTTGGGGCAACGGGAGAGGCCTTTGGAGAAGTTGTCTTTAATACAGGAATGACTGGTTATCAAGAGGTGTTAACCGATCCATCGTATGCTGGACAAATGGTGTGTATGACCTATCCTCTCATTGGAAACTACGGGATTAACAGAGTGGATGATCAATCAGATAAACCTCAGGTCCAAGGGTTCATTGTTAAAGAAGCCGCACGCAATCCCAGTCATTGGCAGATGGAAAAAAACATCTCCAGGACGTTGGCGCAATCCGGAGTTGTAGGGATAAAGGGAATTGATACTCGTGCTTTAACCCGCATTATTCGAGAACACGGTGTTCTGCGTGGAGTAATAACGACTGAAGTAGAGAATGTCAGTGAATGGGTTCCTCGCTTGAAAACAAAATCTGTTCCAAGTGATGTTGTTAAAAAGGTTAGTACTCCTAAGATCTATACCTTACCTGCTATCAAAAACGAGAATGAAGCCGTTCATGTGGTGGTAATGGACTTCGGGATTAAGAGGAATATCCTTCAGGCCATGCAAGAAAGCGGGTTTCAGCTAACCGTTGTTCCATATTCTACCTCCGCAGAACAAATAATGAAGCTTCAACCGGATGGCGTCTTTCTCTCTAATGGTCCGGGAGACCCTAAAGAGGTAGCAGTCGGTATAGAAACTATTCAAGGGTTATTGGGCAAACGACCTATCTTTGGTATTTGCTTGGGACATCAACTCTTATCCCTAGCCTTAGGAGGAGACACCTATAAGATGAAGTTTGGGCATCGGGGAGGTAATCAACCCGTACAAGATCTAGAGTCTAAACGAGTGACAATAACTTCACAGAATCATGGTTATGCAATTTCAGAAGAGAGTCTAAATCAAACTCCTCTCTACGTAACCCATCGTAACCTTAATGATCAAAGCGTTGAAGGGGTTAAGCATCGAGAGTTACCTGTTTTTTCGGTTCAATACCACCCGGAGGCAGGACCGGGACCAAGTGAATCACTTTATCTCTTTGAGGAATTTGCGCAATTAATGCAGGAATGGAGGGCTGGATATGCCTCTTAATCCGGCGTGGAAGAAGGTCCTTGTCATTGGATCAGGGCCTATCGTAATTGGGCAAGCTGCAGAATTTGATTATGCGGGGACCCAAGCGTGCAGAGCTCTTCGTGATGTGGGATTGGAGGTAGTGCTGGTTAACAGTAACCCGGCAACCATCATGACGGATGTGCAAACAGCCGACATTACCTATATCGAGCCTTTGTTGCCTGAGGTACTAGAGCGGATTATCAGTAAAGAACGCCCGGATGCCTTACTGCCTACACTAGGTGGGCAAACAGGTCTTAATTTAGCTATGGAATTAGAGCGCGGTGGACTTTTAAAACAATATAACGTGGATCTCATTGGTTGTAACTCAGAGACAATTTATAAAGCAGAAGATCGGGATGCCTTTAAGGAAACAATGCTCTCACTGGGAGAACCGGTGGCCGAAAGCGTCATTGTAACCACCTTAGCAGAAGGCAAGGAATTCGCCAAAAGACAGGGGTTCCCGCTGATTATTCGGCCTGCGTATACTCTTGGCGGAACGGGTGGCGGGATTGTCAAAAACCACAAACAACTCGATGATATTTTAAGGGGAGGGTTACAGGCCAGCCCCATTGGACAATGTCTTTTAGAGCGGAGTGTGGCTGGCTGGAAGGAAATTGAGTATGAAGTCATGCGTGACGCGGCAGATAACTGCATTACAATATGTAACATGGAAAATATCGACCCCGTAGGAATACATACTGGAGATAGCATCGTCGTTGCCCCCTCGCAGACCTTGAGTGATGTTGAATATCAGATGCTGAGAGCATCATCATTAAAGATAATCCGGGCCCTGGGGGTTAATGGAGGATGTAATGTTCAATTTGCTTTAAATCCAGTCAATCGAGAATACGTCGTAATTGAAGTAAATCCCCGGGTTAGCCGCTCGAGTGCCCTCGCCTCTAAAGCCACTGGTTATCCCATTGCCAAGATGGCGGCTCTTTTGTCTGTGGGCTTTACTCTGCCAGAATTGACGAATCCAGTGACCGGTCATACCAGTGCTTGTTTTGAGCCGGCTCTTGACTATGTAGTTGTAAAATTCCCTCGTTGGCCTTTTGATAAATTCCCGGCTGCTGACCATCGTCTGGGCACACAAATGAAAGCGACGGGAGAAGTAATGGCCATGGAGCGGACGTTGGAAGCCGCTCTTTTAAAAGCAACCCGTTCTTTAGAGGTTGGCACAGTCGGTCTTCGGATTAAAGCTTCTGGGGGTTGGACAGAGATGGAGATCGAAGACAAACTTACGTCAGCCGACCATGAACGTTTTTTCGCAATTCCTGAAGCCTTTCGTCGGGATTGGACCATATTAGAAGTTCAAATGCTTACTCAGATTGATCCTTTCTATTTGTATAAGATTAAAGAGCTGGTTCTACTGGAACAACGCTTGCAAAATGAGCCCTTAACCACCGAGTTACTGCGCTTGGCAAAAGTTCTAGGGTTCTCTGATCTAGCCATTGCCAAACTTTCGGGGCGCTCGGAAGAAACCGTTCGTGAGATGCGTAGGGACTTGGGGATTATTCCAGTTTATAAGACTGTAGATACCTGTGCAGCAGAGTTTGCTTCGGCAACCCCTTATTATTATTCCAGCTATGAGGAAGAAGATGAGGGAAAGGTGAGTACAGGTCCTAAGGTTGTCGTCTTAGGTTCAGGACCTATCCGAATCGGGCAAGGAATTGAGTTTGATTATTGCTCTGTACACGCACTCACAGCTTTGCAAGAAGCGGGTGTAGAAGCCATTATGATCAATAATAATCCGGAAACAGTATCCACAGATTTCGATATTGCAGATAAGCTCTACTTTGAGCCCTTGACCATAGAAGATGTGCTTCATGTCTTAAGTAAAGAAAAAGCGGATGGAGTCTTAGTTCAATTTGGAGGACAGACAGCCATAAATTTAGCGGGCCGTCTAAAACTTGCGGGAATAGAAGTTCTAGGAACCCCCGTTGATGCGATTGATATGGCTGAGGATCGGGAGCGGTTTGCTGAATTATTAGGTCGTTTAGGAATCCCTCAATCTGAAGGGCGAAGTGTTATATCAGTCGACCAAGCCAAGAAAATTGCCGAGGAACTGGAATTTCCTGTGATTGTCCGCCCATCCTATGTCATTGGTGGTCGTGCTATGCAAGTGGTAGAGAATCTAGATGAACTGGAAGATTATTTAAGGCGGGCGATTCATCTATCTCCAGAGCATCCGATTTTGGTGGATAGATATTTGGATGGAAAAGAAGTTGAAGTTGACGCGGTTTCAGACGGAGAGACCACGATAATAGCAGGCATCATGGAGCATATCGAACGCGCCGGTGTCCACTCAGGAGACAGTCTGGCAGTTTATCCGCCCCAGAGTTTAACCCCTGCTGAAATCGAACAAATCGAAGATTTCACCTGTCGTCTGGCTGAAGGAATTGGAATCAGAGGACTTATCAATATTCAATTTGTCGTCGTGCGAGGCAAGGTATATGTTCTAGAAGTGAACCCACGTGCAAGCCGTACGGTTCCGATTCTTTCTAAAGTGACGGGGATTCCCCTGGTGAACTTAGCTGTTCAAGTTGCTCTCGGTAAAACCTTAAAAGATATGGGCTATAACCATGGACTTGCTCCTGAAGTTCCCTTCGTCGTTGTTAAAGCTCCGGTTTTTTCCTTTGAAAAATTGACAAAGGTCGAAACTTCCTTAGGCCCTGAAATGAAGTCAACAGGGGAAGTATTAGGGATGGATACACAATTCGGGCATGCTTTGGCAAAGGCTTTTGCGGCTTCTCGTATTCCCCTCCCCAAAGATGGGAATATTCTAGTATCTGTTGCAGAGAAAGATCGGCCAGAAGCGATTACCCTGGCTCGACAACTAGCTCAGTTGGGATTTGGTGTCAAGGGAACCGGAGATACTGCCAAGGCTTTAGCCCTATGTGGTGTAGAGGTAGAAGAAGTGACTGAATCCAGCCAGGCGCTTCAAGAAGCCATAAGACAGCGAGAATTCTCCTTCATCCTTAGCACGCCTAATAAAGGAACCCCGGAGAGGACTGGTTATCTTCTGAGGAGGTTAGCTGCAGAACACGGCGTCCCATGTTTTTCGTCGATGGATACTGCGAAAGCCGTCGTCCGAGCGTTCCAAGAGATACGAAGTCATACGTCTCCCCAGGTTCTCGCTTTACAGGAGTATTTGGTGATGTAAACCGGGTGGGACGGGGGGACAAGGAACCTGTCCCCCCGTCCCACTAGATGTAAGTTGACAAACGCCTAACCGAGATGCTATGATTACGAAAATAATAAATATTTGGGGAGCTGATCTATCGGCTGAGAGGGAAATATGAGTTTCCGACCCATTGACCTGAACTAGGTAATGCTAGCGGAGGGAATTATAGTGCATGTATCGATGCCGATCATTGCGTGAGTAAGAACCTTCTACAATTTTAGAGGGTTTTTTTATTTTATATAACAAAGAAGGAGGGAAAGCAGATGATTAATGCGAGTGTTGCAATCCAAGTACTACCGGCAGTGGAGGGAGAAGAAATCCTACACGTAGTGGACAAAGTTATTGAATACTTAAAATCGACTGGACTTAATGTCTTTGTGGGCCCATTTGAAACGACTATTGAGGGAGACTTTGAACAGCTCATGGATATTGTTAAACGCTGCCAGTTGATTTGTATCGAGGAAGGTGCGCCTAGTGTGATGTCCTATGTAAAAATCAGCTATAAGCCTGGTGGCGGAATTTGGACCATCGATGAAAAAGTTACAAAACATCACCAATAAGCTCTATCCAACAGCACTATTACTATTCTTACTGCTGGTATGGCATATGGTGACGGAAACCGGATTTGTTCCTAAGTTTATGTTGCCTTCCCCCATCGACGTGATCCGAGCCTTTATCAACTCGTTTTCCGAGCTCATGCAGCATGCAGCAGTTTCTTTGACAGAAGCCTTTGGAGGCTTGGCTATTAGCATTGTTTTAGCGTTTAGCATAGCACTTTTGATGGATCGGTTTGAAGCTTTATATAAAGCCGTACATCCCCTTTTGGTCGTCACTCAAACGATTCCTACGGTTGCCCTTGCTCCTCTATTAGTATTGTGGTTGGGGTATGATATGGCACCTAAGATCACACTAGTAGTATTAACGTGCTTTTTCCCGATGACCATCGCGCTTTTAGGTGGTTTCAAATCCTCCGATACGGATGCAATGAATTTAATGCGTGCCATGGGTGCCAGGAAGTGGCAAATATATCGCTACATTAAGCTGCCCAATGCCTTGCCGGGTTTCTTTTCGGGTCTCAAAATATCCGTATCCTATTCTATTGTTGGTGCAGTCATAGCGGAATGGCTGGGTGGAAATAGTGGATTAGGAGTATATATGACTCGCGTGCGGAAATCCTACGCCTTTGATAAGATGTTCGCAGTTATTTTCCTTATTATCATATTGAGTTTATTGCTCATGAAATGCGTAGGGCTATTAGAACGTAGGGCAATGCCTTGGAGACATACCGAGGAGGAAAGAAATTAATCAACTAAGATGTACTATGAAAGATAAGACCATAAGTATTTAAGTAGAGGAGTAAGAAAGAACATGAAAAAGAAGTTTGTTGCTTTGATGGCTGCGGTTTTAATGATAATTGGCTTAACTGGCTGTTCACAAACAGGTACTGAAAAGCCTACCCAACAGTCAACCGAAAAGATCACCTTTGTCCTGGATTGGACCCCCAACACCAACCATACGGGAGTATACGCTGCAAAGGAATTAGGATATTTTAAGGATGCTGGTCTGGAAGTCGATATCATTCAACCCCCAGAGGGTGGAGCTTTGCCCCTGGTAGCAGCGGGAAAGGCAGAGTTTACAGTAAGTTTCCAAGAGGAAATTGCCGCTGCTATTACCTCGAATAGTCCGTTGGATGTCGTTGCGGTAGGTACCATCTTGCAACATAATACATCAGGAATTATCTCCTTAAAAGAGGATAATATCCTAGGTCCCAAAAACATGGAGAACAAAGTATACGCAACCTGGGATACCCCTGTCGAAAAAGCCATTTTGAAGCAAGTCATCACAAAAGACGGTGGGAACTACGATAATGTAAAAATGATTCCCAGTACCGTAACTGATATTATTTCAGCCCTGCAAAGCAATGTTGATGCCGTATGGATTTACTATGGTTGGGATGGAGTAGCCACCAAGGTGAAAGGTCTAGATACAAACTTCTTCTCTTTTAAAGACATTGATCCAGTGTTGGATTTTTACACCCCGGTGATCGCGTCCAGTCAGACATACCTGAATCAAAATGAAGATACTGCTAAAAAGTTTTTAGCAGCCGTAGCAAAAGGGTACGAATACGCCATTGCAAATCCAGAAGAAGCAGCTAAAATCCTCGTGAAGTATGCCCCTGAAGTGGATCTGGATATTGCAACAGCCAGCCAGAAATACCTTGCGGATCAGTATAAGGCTGAAGTCAAACAATGGGGATATATTGATCAGGAGCGGTGGGACAATTTCTATACCTGGATGTTTGAGAACAAGCTCATACCGAATAAACTCGATTCTGGAGCAGGATTTACAAACGCTTATCTGGCCAAGTAGGGCTTCATGACATATAGGAGTAACCATGGGTAAAATAAAGCTTGAAACCCAAACTATATCTAAGAGTTTTGCGGGTGAATTAATCATCAAGGATATCAATATTAACCTTGGAGAGAACGAGTTGGTAAGCTTATTAGGTGTAAGTGGGATCGGCAAAAGTACTCTCTTCAACGTGATTGCAGGCGTGCTTCCCCCTGAAACAGGGCATGTGCTCTTAAATGGTGAGGATATAACCGGGCAGGCAGGCAAAGTGAGCTATATGCAGCAAAAAGACTTGATGCAGCCCCACCTGACTGTGCTGGATAATGTTGCATTGCCGCTTTTTATTCGGGGTGTAAACAAGCAGAAGGCCAGAACTCAGGCGCTTAGCTACTTCGCAGATTTTGGACTGGAGGGGACTCAGAAGAAGTATCCCATCCAGCTTTCAGGAGGGATGCGCCAGCGTGCTGCACTCTTAAGAACGTATTTGTTTTCGCACGAGGTGGCACTTTTTGACGAGCCCTTTTCTGCCTTGGATGCCATTACAAAAAATGCGATGCATAAGTGGTATCTCGAGTTAATGGGACGCATTAACATGTCTGCGTTATTCATCACCCACGATGTTGATGAAGCCATTTTACTTTCGGATAGGGTCTATATCATGACTGGACCTCCCGGGATGATTGCTCATGAGATTGTTATCGATACGCCACGACCTAGAGGAGATCAGTTCTCGGTCTCTGAGGCATTTATCCGATATAAACGACAGATTATTAAGCAACTTTCCTCTTAGACCTAGCAAAAAGAGTACAGGTCAATGAGTTGTTCACTCATTGACCTGTACTTTTTCTTAACTTCCTTCTATCAGGAATTTGCGGCCATTTCAGCAGTGGCCTTAATTGATTATAGACCCAACGAGATTCCTTCGTCATTAGGGGGCCTAGAATGGCGAGAATGAGAACATATAAGGCGGCAAAGGGTTGGAGTGCAGGCAATAATCCGCCTGCTTTTGCAAGAGTGGCTAAAATGATCGAAAATTCACCCCTCGAAATAATGGATAAACCAATATTCAGTGAAGCTCTGTGGGAAAGACTCGCTTTTCTCCCTGCCCAGACGCCGGACACGATATTACCTAAGAGAGTTAAGAGAACAGCTGCTACGGCAGGCCAAACAGCTCCCCCCAAGGCAAAAGGGTCAATGCTTAGGCCAAAACTAAAGAAAAAAAGAGCCCCAAAGAAGTCTCTAAAGGAAACAATTAAATGCTCTATACGTTCGGAATGCTCTGTTTCTGCCAGGACCAGACCAATGAGCAAAGCCCCGATGGCTTCAGCAATGTGCAGGGTTTCAGAGAAACCCGCTACCAAAACTAAAATAGAGAATATAACAAGCATGAACGTTTCATCCGAGGGGATATCCAACCAACGGTCAAGTTTTGGAACCAGCTTATGCCCCAAAAAAAGAAAACCTCCGATAAATAACAGGGCCATTAAGGCACTCATAGCTATTTCTGAAATGGAAGTGGAACCGGCAAGAACTAGACCAGAAACAACGGAAAAGTAAATAGCCACGAAGACATCTTGAAACATCATCAACCCCAATATGATCTCCGTTTCATCGTTAGCCGCTCTCTTTAAATCGACAATGACTTTTGCTACGATGGCACTAGAAGAGATTGTCATGATACCTGCCACGACAAGTATTTCCTTAACAGGCCAACCCAGTAGCAAAGGGAATATAATAGCTACGGATAAGTTAATAACCATATAAATTGTACCGCTTCTGATGATGGATGGCCCAGCAGTTAAAAGACGTTTAATCGAGAACTCTAACCCTAGAGAAAACAAGAGGAACAGCACTCCTAAACGCCCCATGAATTCAATCAATGGGGCGCTGTGAATAAATCGAAAGTCTAAGACGCTTATGTGAGGTGCTTGCGGACCAACGATCATGCCAGTCAATATTAGGATTGGTACAATAGAAATTCGGAGTTTACCGGCGAGAAGTCCTGCAGCAGCAATCAAGGCTAGTGCAAGCCCTATCTCCAGTATCAAATGCTCCATTACTGAACACTCCCATGAACTAAGAGATGCTTACAGGCTTTAACTTGTTTTTTTTCACCAAGAATTACGACAGTAGAGCCATTACTAAAGGCCGCCTCAGGTCCAGGGTTCACTGTTTTACTCTGATCCTCTTCTACAATAGCTATTATCGTTCCTCCAGTAACCTGTCGGATACACAATTCTTTGATAGTTTTACCAATGGCATACGCTCCGGGCTCAATTTTGTACCATTCGATAAGCATATCTCCTAAGGCGACATCTACAGTCTCTAATGCTTTAGGGCGATAAGTCATCCCTCCTAGAATAGCAGCTATACAACGGGATTCTTCGTCATCTAAAGTGACCATAGAGATAGAATCATCTGGGTCCTCACGATAAAAATGATAAATTTCCCTACGGCCGTCATCATGTACAACGACGACAACCTTCTCTCCGCTGCGGGTTTGGAGTTGAAACTTCTTACCAATACCCGGTAAATCTGTTTCTTTAATTGATTTCATGATGTTTACCTCCATTAACTTACTCTAACGTATTAGCATCTGGGAAACAGTAACCGTAAAGTAGGTAGTTTCCAACCCTATAAGTGTATCTATTTAATAGTTCTATTATATAATCAATTATCCATTAGTGCCATCTTTAGCCAATAAAACTCTGATCTTTGTGTCAGATTAAATAGTTAAATAGCATTTTGCACAAACAATGGATAGATAATATGTTAGTTTAATCTCTCAAGGAGAAAAGTTTTTGTTTGTGTAAAAGCTAGAAATACTAATATAATATATACTTGGGATCTCTAAAAAGCTCCTACCCCTCGTGCCCATTTTGGAAGCTTTTTGGTAACTGGTAAAGCAAAGCAGAAGATGATTTACCTATTGAATTATTATACAGTGAAGTGTATAATAATTCATATTAAAGGAGTGGATGTAATGAAAACAATTGATAAATCCCTATTTAAAGGACGGGATTTTATTTCCCTTCATGATTTCAATCAAGAAGAATTAAGCTATATATTAGATGTAGCTAAAGACCTTAAAGCAGAGCAAAAAGCCGGACGCCCACATCCAATCCTTCAGGGAAAAACCTTGGGAATGGTATTTACAAAGTCATCTACACGGACTCGAGTTTCTTTTGAAGTAGGGATGTATCAACTTGGAGGACATGCACTTTTTCTGAGCGGACGAGATATCCAACTTGGCAGAGGAGAGCCTATTTCCGATACGGCGCGGGTTCTTTCTCGGATGGTCGACGGAATCATGATACGAACTTTCAGTCACCAAGAAGTCTTAGAGTTAGCAGAGTTTGCTACAATACCGATTATTAATGGACTTACAGACCAACTTCATCCATGTCAGGTTCTGGCCGATCTCATGACGATTCAGGAGCATAAAGGACGCTTAGAGGGCTTAAAGCTTGCCTATGTTGGTGATGGAAACAACATGGCACATTCTTTGATGTTTGGCGGAGCTAAGATGGGCTTGCATGTTGTCATTGCTTCTCCTCAGGGTTATAAACCTGATCCAGCGATTGTCGCCATGGCCCAGGCCGATGCCAAGAATAATGGTGGATTAGTAGAGGTAGTCGATGACCCCTCAGAAGCTGTTAAAGGCGCAGATGTGCTTTACACGGATGTTTGGGCAAGTATGGGTCAAGAAGGAGAGGCCCAGGAGCGTATGGCAGCGTTTAAAGGGTATCAAATTAATTCAAACTCTTTGAAACTAGCAAATCAATCCGCTATTGTTCTTCATTGTCTTCCCGCTCACCGTGGGGAAGAGATAACCGACGAGGTGATCGAGGGTGCCCAATCAGTGGTTTTCGATGAGTCAGAAAACCGTCTACACGCTCAGAAGGCGGTAATGGCCTTAGTTATGTAAGCATCGCAAGAACTTGCGTGTAAATAATTAAAAAATATAGTAGAATACTATACACAATAATCAGCCACATAATCTAGGTAGGGGTTAAAAACTTGTTAGAGAGGGAGAATAATAACTATGAAAAAAGTTGTTTTAGCGTATTCTGGTGGGTTAGATACCTCCATTATTATTCCTTGGCTTAAGGAGACTTATGGGTATGAAGTAATTGCTATGGCAGCGGATCTTGGCCAAGGGGAAGAACTGGCTCCTCTTCAAGAGAAGGCAATTAAAAGTGGTGCAAGCAAGCTGTATATTGAGGATCTAAGAGAGGAATTCCTCACAGAATTCGTTTTCCCGACCTTGAAGGCTGGGGCAGTGTATGAAGGCGACTATCTTTTAGGAACCTCTTTTGCCCGTCCATTAATCGCCCGTCGGTTAGTGGAAATTGCGGAGAAGGAGGGAGCGGTTGCGATTGCTCATGGTGCAACGGGTAAAGGTAATGACCAAGTGAGATTTGAATTGAGTGTTAAAGCCCTCAATCCAGACTTGGAGATCATTGCACCTTGGCGGATTTGGGATCTTAAGTCCCGAGAAGATTGCATTGACTATGCTCAAGCACGTGGAATTCCGGTTCCGGTAACCAAGGATCGTCCGTATAGTATGGACCGCAACCTTTGGCATCTCAGCCACGAGGGAGGAGACCTGGAAGATCCCTGGAATGAGCCCAAACGAGACCTTTATTTGCTTGGTGTTTCTCCCGAGGATGCTCCAGATGAAGCAACCTACCTGGAGCTTGGGTTCGAACAAGGGGTTCCGACTTCTTTGAATGGTCAGCAAATTGCTCCTGTTGATCTATTAGAAACCCTCAATGAACTGGGCGGAAAAAATGGGGTTGGAATTGTTGACATGGTCGAAAACCGACTTGTTGGGATGAAATCTCGCGGAGTCTATGAGACCCCTGGAGGAACTATTCTTTATTTTGCTCATCAAGCGTTAGAACGTCTTACTCTTGACCGCTTAACCTTACATTATAAAGAACAAATCGCCTTAAAATATGCGGAAATTGTCTACGATGGAACTTGGTATACCCCGCTTCGTGAAGCCCTAGATGCCTTCGTTAATGTGACTCAGAAAAACGCTACGGGTACAGTTCGAGTAAAATTATACAAAGGAAATTGCAGCTTAGCGGGTGTAAAATCCCCTTATTCCCTTTATAATGAAGCGTATGCGACCTTTGGCGAAGATGGGGTATATGATCAAAAGGATGCCGGAGGATTTATTAACCTTTTCGGTTTACCACTGAAGGTAAGAGCTTTGATGGAAAAACAATCAGGCTTGCGTAAATAGGAGTAAAGTGTAGCGCCGGGCCCCCCGGCGCTTTCTTTACGTATATGGTAGGGGCAATTCATGAATTAACCCTACGGGTATAGAAAAGCAATCAAGCACTATGTCATCCTGAGGGAGGCACGACTGAAGGATCTAGATCCTTCGCTATCGCTCAGGATGACATTAACCTAAACTAATTTTCAGGATAATAAATAGATGAAAGGGAGATGCAACGTGAAACTTTGGGGCGGACGTTTTGAAAAAAGTACAGAGGGGTTGGTGGAGGACTTTCATTCCTCAATACGGTTCGATCAGCGCCTATATAAACAGGATATTCAAGGGAGTATCGCTCATGCAAGGATGCTGGGGAGCGTTGGAGTCATCTCAGAGGCGGAAGCAAACCATCTAATTAAGGGCTTGACCGAGATCCTAGCAGACATTCAAGCGGGAAAGATTGAGTTTGAGATTGGTGCAGAAGACATTCATATGAATGTCGAGAAGCTTTTAACTGAGCGGATTGGCCCTGTAGGGAAAAAGTTACATACTGGACGGAGCCGAAATGACCAGGTCGCTTTGGACTTAAGACTGTTTTTAAAAACTGAAATTGATCAGACAAAGTCCTTGGTGGAACAGTTGATTCAGACCCTTCTCTACCTGTCGGAGGAGCATCTGGAAACCTGGATGCCAGGCTATACTCATCTGCAGAAGGCCCAACCGATTACGCTGGCACATCATCTCATGGCTTATGTGCAAATGTTTTTACGTGACCTAGGTCGACTTAAAGATACACTTAAACGCTTAAACATTTCCCCCCTCGGTTCTGGGGCTATGGCCGGGACGACGTTCCCTCTTGACCGGGAACAAGTGGCTCTGGAACTGGGCTTAGATGGAGTCACATTAAACAGCCTGGACGGGGTAAGTGACCGGGATTTTGCCCTTGAGTTTCTGGCAAGTGCATCCATCCTCATGATGCATTTGAGTCGGCTGTGTGAGGAACTTGTTCTTTGGTCGAGCGGGGAATTTCAGTTCATCTCCATGGATGACGGATATTCTACGGGTTCTAGTATCATGCCTCAAAAGAAAAATCCGGATGTGGCAGAGTTAGTTAGGGGAAAAACCGGACGTGTGTATGGAGATTTGATGGCTCTTTTAACCGTTATGAAAGGGCTTCCCCTCGCTTACAACAAAGATATGCAAGAGGATAAAGAACAGGTCTTTGATGCTGTAGATACTATTCAAAAATGCTTGTTGGTTGTAGAACCTATGCTAAGAACTATGCAGGTCCATCGGGATACAATGGCTTTTGGAGCCAAAGGGGGGTTTACCAATGCCACAGATCTAGCTGATTATCTGGCAAAGAAAGGGGTACCTTTCCGGGAAGCCCATGAATTAGTTGGACGGATAGTTTTACATTGCAGTAAAAATGGAATGGGGTTAGAAGATCTAAGTTTAAGCGACTATCAAAAGCTCTCCCCAGTTTTTGAAGAAGATCTATTTAGCTCAATTGGTATCGAATTCTGTGTTCGGGCTCGCAAGATTACAGGAGGTCCTTCTCCCGAGACTGTCTCTAAGGGAATTAAGATGAGTCGTATGCTATTAGAAAATTTGCTTTGGTAGACGACTAATTCTGAGTTCACAGTACCTTTTTAAATATTATGTCGAAGGAAAACTGCTGCAAGGTTGGTGTTAGAGGATTTCGACGTAAAATAAGGCTTAATCTGGAATTGTGTACTATAAAGGAGTATTGATACCGGTATAGGGTTCCAGAAAAGTTTGTACCATGCGTCATTAAAGGATGTATAACCTTAGTTTTCAACAGAATGAGAAAAAAAGCTGTGTATAGTGTGGATAAAACTGTGGATAAAGTCAGTATAGGTCGTATTCTATAGTGGATAACACGGGGATAGAAGGTGGACAATCCTTCCTCCCCTGTGGATAACTCTTTTGTTTTTTCGAGGAAATTTTACATAATACACGATTAAAACCTAAAGCCAGCTTTAGGTTTTAATCCTAGGCAGACCCCCATGCCGCTTCGCAGCACCACTGATGAATGAAAACTAGAGTGCACTTTTGTCATTCTGAAACGAAGTGAAGAATCTTAAGCCCATATAATTAATCGTTACATCTGAAGGGCACTTTTCTTTATTTTAAGTCTAAGGCAGGAATATCCTGCATAGAGGTCGAAATTCTCACGCATGAATTTTTATAGATATTACATCCTATAGTTAGACACATTCAAATTAGAATGTCATTGATAGTACAAAGCGAGGCATAATTAAATGGAAAATCGGACGATGCTAACAGATTTATATCAATTAACAATGATGCAAGGTTATTTAGTAAACGGTTATCAGGACAAGGAAGCTGTATTCGATGTCTACTTTCGGTCGTTACCATTTAAAGGTGGATATGCGCTGGCTGCAGGGCTTGAACAAGTTGTCGAATATATTGAAAACCTCTCCTTTGGGGAAGAGGATTTGGCATATTTAAGAAGTCTTAACCTATTTAGCGAAGAGTTTATTGAAGAATTAAGTAGATTCCATTTCACGGGGGATATTGATGCCATACCGGAAGGAACTCCGGTCTTTCCCTACGAACCCTTGATTCGTGTCAAGGGACGTATCTTTGAAACTCAGCTTCTGGAGACCACAATTCTTAACCTAGTTAATTTTGAGACTCTTATTGCAACAAAGGCGTCTCGAGTAGTCACTGCTGCAGATGGGGGACCTGTCATGGAGTTTGGCTTACGGAGAGCGCAAGGGCCGGACGCTGGGATTTTAGGAGCACGAGCAGCTTTTATCGGAGGATGCCAATCAACATCCAATGTCTTAGCAGGAAAGCGTTACGGTATCCCGGTGTCAGGGACTCAGGCTCATAGCTGGATTCAATGCTTTCCAACAGAATTGGAAGCCTTTCGAGCCTATGCTCACACCTTTCCCGATCGTTGCTTATTGCTAGTGGATACCTATAATGTCCTCAAATCAGGCGTGCCAAATGCGATTAAAGTCGGGCTTGAGTTGGAAGCAAGAGGGCACCATTTTGTTGGTATTCGTCTTGACAGTGGAGATCTAACCTATTTGTCTAAAGAAGCCCGTCGTATGCTTGACGAAGCAGGGCTTAAGGATGCCATCATTGTGGCGTCGAATGATTTAGATGAGGAAACTATCTTCGCGATTCGTGCTCAGGGGGCAGCGATCAATTCCTGGGGTGTTGGAACCAATCTCATTACATCTAAAGATAACCCTTCTTTAGGGGGAGTTTACAAACTGGCTGCCGAAGGAGAACAGGGGGTTTTTCATCCTCGGTTAAAGGTCTCGGAGAATATCGCAAAGATCACCAATCCCGGAATCAAGAAAGTTGTGCGCTTTTACGATAGAGCAGGAAAAGCTATGGCAGATCTTATTGCAATGGAAGATGACGTTTTTGATCCAGAAAAGCCTCTGACTATTTTCGATCCTATTCAGACGTGGAAACGAAAAACATTAACCAATTTCCATACTAGGGAACTATTGATCCCAGTATTCAGGGGCGGGAAACGAGTGTATGAATTACCTAAGCTCAAGGAAATTCAAACCTATGCAAAACAAGAGTTAGACACTTTTTGGGATGAGGTGAAACGACTGATAAATCCGCACACCTATATTGTGGATTTATCGACCAATCTTTTTGAGTTGAAACAACAATTACTTTTAACGATTCATAATGATATAAAGCAAAAGCAGGGAGTGGAGTAAGAATGTGGACAGATCAGCAATTAGCAGACCGAATTGAACAAACCATAGACTGGTTACGTGAAAAGGTCAGTGAGGCGAAGGCAAGGGGAGTTGTTGTAGGAATCTCCGGAGGAGTTGACTCAGCAGTAGTCGCAGGTCTCTGTAGTCGAGCATTTCCAGAGAATTCTATAGGGGTAGTTATGCCTAGCCATTCTGATCCGGAAGATGCAGAGGATGCACTATGGATCGCCGAGGGCTTCGAGATGAGAACGATAGAAGTAAACCTAAGTGGTGCACATACACAGGTCATGGGACAAGTAAAAAAGGGCCTGGAAAGTATAAGCTGCAGTTTAGTGGCAGAAAAAATGAGTCAAGGAAATTTGAAAGCTCGTTTACGTATGTCGACTCTCTATGCAGTGGCAAACGCTATGAATTATTTGGTCGTGGGAACGGATAATGCTCCTGAAAGCTATACCGGATATTTCACGAAATATGGTGATGGCGGTGTCGATCTTTTACCGATTAGTTCACTTACTAAGTCTGAAGTACGTGAATGGGCAAGGATGTTTGGTCTACCCATGAGAATTGCTACTCGTGTACCCACTGCCGGGCTATGGCCGGGTCAGACGGATGAAGCGGAAATGGGAGTTACTTATGACCAAATAGATCGCTACCTGCTAGGGGAAGAAGTCCCTCCTGAAATCCAAGAACGCATCGAGTCTCTCCATCGTCAGAGTGAACATAAACGCCACATGCCACCAAGCCTTGAACTTCCCAAACTTGAAAGGTTAGATTAACGTGCGAATTGGAATAGATATTGACGGTGTCGTTTCTGATAGCTATCCTTTTTGGTTACAGGAATTAAATCGGCACTATGGCAAGAACATACCAGTCGTCGATGATTATGATATGCATTTGGCCTTTGGCGTTTCTAGTGAAGATATGAATAACTTTTTTGACAATAACGTAGAACGTTTGCTAATGATGCCTGAGCCAATACCAGGTGCTAAGGAAGGAATTGAAGCCCTTCTTCGAGATGGGCATGAAATAATTTATGTCACAGCAAGAACACCTGAACAAAAGGATCTTACATTGCAATGGTTTTTGTTAAAAGAAATTCATCATGAACATGTTCTCTGCACAGGATTTGGCAGTAAGGCGGAGGTTGTTAAAGAGTGGGGGATCGAGGCGTTTATCGAGGATTATCAAGTAAATGCCAAGCTGATAGCTGAATGTGGAGTCCCCGTATTTTTGTTAGATGCCAGTTATAACCAAGAGGAGCTCCCTCAGGGCATTATCCGATGCCACAATTGGAAAGATATTATCACAGGCATACGGGGGATTGAGTCAAAAAAAACGTAAGACTCCACTTGAAGAAGGAGAAATCTTACGATGATAAACCAACAGCTATGACAATCTAATGGCAGTATAACCAAGAGCCTTACATATACTTATCTTAAGTACATGTAAGGCTCCTATTTAATAATAATTAGATATTTGTTCAGAACGCTACTTAACTAACAATTTCTAAGCCGACTTTATAGATATCTCCTGCCCCTAAAGTAAGGACAAGGTCTTCGGGCGCGAGTGTTTGATTAAGATAAACCTTGATATCGTCCAACGTTCCAATGTAGCGAGCTTGAACACCCTGTTGCAGGATCATTTCAGCTAGATTTGGGGCAGAAACCGTATGATGTTCTAGTTCTCGTGCCGAAGCGAAGATGTCAGCAATAACGACTTCGTCAGCTCCTTCAAAAGCTTGTGAAAACTCAAGTAAGAGTTTTTCCGTTCGGCTAAAGGTATGAGGCTGGAAAATAGCTCTAATACGACGATCAGGGAAAGAAAGTCGCGCTCCTTCCAGGGTCGTACGTATTTCCGTAGGATGATGGGCATAATCATCGACGATTAAAGCTCCATTTGTGTTACTGCCAATATGTTCAAAACGACGTTTCGTCCCATTAAACTTGCTTAAGCTAGAGAGGATTTCCTCCATAGGAATACCGATTTCATGACATAGGGCAATGGTTGCTAAGGCATTGACAATATTGTGTCTTCCCGCAACATGCAGATCCAAATCCCCAACGTACTTTCCTTTAAGCATGATTTTCATAGAACTCTTCTCATCTTTAAATAGGATTTCTGTTGCGCGAATATCCGCAGATTCAGAGATGCCAAAGGTTGTAATGGGCGCAGCTGATTTAAGGAATTGCCGGTTTGGATCTTCATCCCAAACGTAAATGTGACCGTGTTCAGGGACTTTTAGAGCTAATTCAGCAAAGGCAGACATAACATCCTCAAGGTCCTTAAAATAATCGGGATGATCAAATTCTATGTTGGTAATAATCAGGTGTTCTGGAGTGTAATTAAGAAAATGTCGACGATATTCACAAGACTCTGCTAAGAAAAATTCGCCTTTGCCGGAATGTGCATTTCCACCAATACTTGGGACATCGCTGCCAACAACGATGGTTGGATCTAATCCGGCTTGAAGCATAACGAGACCCATCATGGCGGTTGTTGTTGTTTTACCATGGGTTCCAGTCACGCAAATCCCTCGTTTTTTAGCAAGCAAGCGTCCTAGATATTGGGGATAACTTAATACCGGAATGTTGAGCTCTAAGGCTCGGGCAATTTCAGGATGTTGATTGGTGTAGGCCGCAGAGGTAACCACCAAATTAGCCTTTTCTACGTTACTTGGAGAAAAGCCTAAAACAGGAATATTGGCACGTTTTAACACACTGTCAGTAAAAAAGCTTTCTTCAACATCAGATCCCGATATAGTAGCCCCTTCAATTTGCGCGCTAATTTGAGCTAGAGCGCTCATCCCAGTACCTTTAATACCAACAAAATGAATATGTAATGCCAAGGCAAATCGTCCCTTTCATGTATAAAACTCTACCCCCCATTATACCCAAACTTGAAGCAAAAAGTATCATATTATTCAAGGAAAATTTTTCTAACGATTGTTTGGGGTGGGTTTTCGTTCGTAACCGGTGACCATGGCCTGAAGTCGGCTGATATCTTCTGTTATACTCAGATAGATATGGACAGGGATTGTCGCAAGAAAATAAATACTAACAATAAACTTAACCCAACGAATGACTTGAAAACCTCCTACCAGCCTCCAGACCCAAATAAGATGCTCGCCTTCCCAATATGAGGCAAGGCCGAGAAGAGTTGCTACTAGAAACAGGACGAACCAGGAAGTATAGATTATTAGTTGCCCGCTATTATATTTTCTTCCTGGGGGGGGAGAAGAACGCAGAAAGAAATAATAGGCCATAAGTTGGGGGAAATGCTTGAGATCCTGAAGTTTTGGGATCAAAGAATCGTCCTTACGGATGAGAGCGTCTGCTATACGTATCCCCAAGAATCCAAGCGCAAACCAACAGGAAATTAGATGTATGGTTAGAACTTTGCTGAAATTTAGAGCCAAAAAACTAGCTGGTTTATGTAACTGAAGGCCAGATAATATAACAAGAGTTAGACTAAACGCAAATCCCCAATGAAAGATTCTAACCCAAATCGGCTGGGATTGTATAAGTGTTCCTTCAACGTTTCCCTTTTGTAGTTGTTTCCTGACAGATTTTCTTAGTTTGACATGGTGTTTCATGTTAATCCCTTACCCTTATACCATACATTATGCCTCTGATAATTCCGCTAAAACTAAAATGAACTAAGCCCACTTGTAAAAGTTCGATGAAACTAGATGAAGCAGGCTCTCTAGAAGTTTTGTTTAAGATAAAAGAAATATCTCGTGGAGCCTCAGATTTAGACAGGAATTTCTAGGGCGCGAATCTTTTCTCCATCAATGATATGAACACTGCAGGAAAAGCAAGGGTCGAATGAGCGAATAACACGGCCCGCTTCCTTAAGGTCTTCAGATTGAATTTTTAAGCCTAGTATGGATGTTTCTCCGACACTAGGTGTTCCGGTTTCATCACGAGCACCAAAGTTTAAGGCTGAAGGGGTAACGATTTGATAATGTTTGACTCGCATGTTTTCAACCAATATCCAATGCCCTAAGGCACCGCGCATTGCTTCATGAAGCCCTATCCCTACCCCTGAATCTTGTCCCATCTTACGGTCCAAGGTTTCCGCTCCAGGTTCAAGACGGTTTAGCCATTCCAGGGTCGTAACAGCAATTTTTTTTAGTTCGATTGCTCGCGCCCATGTCCGACCGAGGGCACCATGGCCCAAAACCTCTTCTTTATTAATTATAGCCCTTGCTAGGGGGCCTACTTCTACGGGTTGTCCCCGGTAACGAGGAGATTTAACCCAAGTGTATCCTTTAGCTTGACTGCGGTCGGGAACCGTATCCTCTTCCATAGGGTGAAGAGGTCCGTGGGGCTTATACCAAGCGTAGGTGACATCTTCTGTAACATGTTTTTCACTAAAGCTTTCTCGTTTGCCTTGAAGAATAACCCCTTGGGGGTAAAGGGTGCTTCCCTCTGGACTGGGGAATCCTCCGACTGACAAATAGTTACCGATCCCTTTACCAAGATCGATGTACTCTGGGTAGCGCTCCATAATCAGAGTAACATCAGGTAATAGAACGTCATCGATAAAGCCGAGGATCATCATCATATACCCGCGATAACGGTTTACTTTATCTGCATCGACTTCCATACTGGCACCACCGGGAACAATCCCATGGCCATGAGGGGCCTTGCCTCCGAACACTGCAAAGGCAGCGTGGGCATCTCGAGAGATTTCTAAAGCTTTAAAGTAGTGTTCAGTCATAATTGTATTTTCTTGGCTGGTTAAACGTAAGTCTGATTCTGAATGGGGAATAAATGGGGCCAGATCTGGCCCCCGAAAATAATCAGGCATAGTGTATAAATAAAGGTGACGAATATGGTTCTGGATAAAATCACTAGCTAGGATAAGATTGCGAATTAACAACCCATTCGGGGGGACTTGCATCCCTAAAGCCTGCTCTACTGCTAGTGCCGCAGTAATAGCATGGGCAGATGAACAAATGCCGCAGATACGTTGAGTGTAATAGGGCATATCCATGGCGGAACGCCCGATTAGAATTTGCTCGAACCCCCGATAAAGTGTATCAGAAATATAGGCGTCCTTGATTTCCCCGTTTTCGAGCCAAGCTTCTAACAACATTGGATTATGGATTCTAGTCACTGGAAAGATAGTTTTCTTTTGTAGCATGCTAACTCCTAATTCTTAGTTTTCTTAAGCCGGTACTGATGATAAGTATTGACCTTTTTGATGGCGGGTCGATGTTGGACTTTGACAGAGCTCCTAAGTAAATTCTTTTGCAGGCGCCCCTTAGCGAGAGATGTCACAACATGTCCGGTAATCGCTACAGAGGTTAACCCTAGAACCCCTAGACCGATGGAGTCGGTGTTAACTTTTGTCCCCCCAGGAAAAGGGATATCGGGCAAATGTACTGTAAACGGGGACATCAAATCCGGATAACCGGGTTCCGTACACCCGATACAGGGCGTATTGCAACCAATCGGCCAATTAAATCGGTCATTCCAACGGCGGATGGGACAGTCGGCATAGGTGACCGGTCCTTTACAGCCGACTCGGAATAAGCATTCTTTTTGCCCGATATCAGTGGCAAAGATACCTTGGTCATAGTCAGCCCTGCGAGGACAGCGATTATGTATTGTTTCACCGTAAAAAAGTTTTGGCCGTCCAAATTTCTCAAGCTCAGGTTCACCATATAAAGCCAAATGGAGCAAGGTTCCCATAATCCAATCAGGATGAGCAGGGCAACCGGAAACATTTATGACTCTGCGCTCGGGTAAAATATTTTGTACTCCCGTTGCCTGAGTAGGATTGGGATAGCCTGCAACAGGGCCTCCGTAAGTAGCACAACTTCCAATGGCAACAACGTATTTTGCTTTGAGCCCTATACGGCGAACAAGATCGATCCCTGTAATTAACCTTCCATCCTCGTAAGCAACATGATTATAATGTCCGTCATCCCGTTGAATCATGGAACCCTGGACGATAAGAATATATTCGCTCGGAAGTTTTTCGTAGGTGTCCTGCAGAATTCTATAGGCTGCATCTCCTTGAACTTGGTTCATGGTCCAATCATAGCGCCAATCGACAATATTAGTAAGAATATCCGAAAAGGTTGGCGTCCAAATATTGTCAAGGGAGATACTGTCTCCAGTACAAGTGCCTGTCTCAATCATGACCACGGGAAGTTTTTTAACTTCACCAGCTGCCACAGCTTCTGCTAGAGGAGGAGTGATAAGTTGATAAAAATTGCCCAGAACGGCTCCTTTGACAGCCAATTTTAAAAAGTCACGTCGGCTTAGCATGGTTAATCCTCCTTGGAAGGGTATTATTTCCAAAAAGAGGAGAATAAACACCAATTTCCTAATAACTTTGGCATAAATCTAATTAATTTATCCTTAACAAACGAGTCGACTTATGTTATACTATCTAAGTCGAATTTTTTATTTATGCCAATGTGGCTCAGGGGTAGAGCAGCTCACTCGTAATGAGCAGGTCGTCGGTTCGATTCCGACCATTGGCTCCATAGGAAACTTAGACACCGCAAGCGATTGCGGTGTTTTTGTACTGTGGGGGATAGGCTCATTTCTACTTATCGTTGCAATAGCATTGCAACCCAGTTTTTTTATGTTGTTGCAACGCCTTTTTTTGGTTTCAAGCAGCCATCAATTTCGAGGTCGCATTTTCTTTAGACTTGGGTAATAGATTTTAGTTGACCGTATGTCAGTTTAAGCATTCCTGAATTGAGTGATAGAAGTTTCAGTACTCCAAGCTTCGTTTGTTGGGAGTTTAGCGAACATCCCTGTCGGGGTAAAGACGCAATCACCGAAATTCTTTTCTATTCCTCAGCGATCTCCTCCAAATAAATTTATGCAGGTATCATTTAATTAGGCTATTGTATCTTTCAGGGCCTTTTTTGAATTTCTTGTCCAGTATAAAATGAAGCGGAACTAATCATAATAAATGCGAATAATAAAATTCTATAATTTACCTTTATCGCTAAATTATTAATCTAAGGTGTTGACCGCTTATGTTTTGGAAAAAGAGGAAGAGTGGAAGCGACCGGAAACAAAATGACCCTAACAAGGAAGTTGAAAATACAACTTTAACACTAGATACTCTGAAAAACATTGTGGTGAACATGGATGATGCAGAAATCATTGAACGTCAAATTAATCCAGACCATAAGGTTACACTTCTGTATATAAGAACGTTGATTAATCAAGAACGTTTGAATGATGAAATTATTGAACCGTTGATCCATCATTCTCCAGCCCCTATTCACGAATGTATAAACGTTTGTAAAGCATCGAAAGTCAATGACTTAGATGAGGCTCAGAGGCAACTGATGGAGGGGGCGATACTTCTTAGTGATCGTAGTGAGGACCAATGGTTGGCCATTAAACTAGAAAATCCATTAAGCCGTTCCATTGAATCCTCTGAAACGGAAACCATTTTATTCGGGCCAAAAGATAGCTTTAGTGAACAAATAGAACAAAATGTTACACTGATTCGAAGGCGGCTACCACTGACGACACTCAAAACGGAAAAGTTCACAGTCGGTTCTCTAACTAGAACACCGATTGTACTTATGTACATTGAGGGATTGACTAATCCTGAATTAATTACCATTGCGAAAAGTAAGATTCTTACGATTGATTATGATTTGTTTTTAGATTCATCTCAAGTTGCCGCGTTTATGGAGGATCACGTTCATAGTATCTTCCCCCAATTCCAACAGACAGACCGTCCGGACTCATGTGTTTATGCTTTGGGCGCAGGAAAACTCACGATTTTGGTTGGTAATACTCCATTTGCATTAATTGCCCCTATCACATTTTTTGATCTCTTTATCTCTCCCGACGATTATATCCATCGATGGCTGATTGGAAGTTTTTTGCGTGGCGTTCGCTTTGTAAGCTTTTTTCTTTCGTTGACCATGATCCCTCTCTATGTCGCTATAAACACACATCATTATCAGATGTTTCCCCTTCAAGTGCTATTCGTTTTATTAGAATCCAGAAGCAAATTGCCTTTTACCCCATTTTGGGAAGCATTTCTAATGTTAATCATAATTGAAATCATAATTGAAGCCAGTCTTCGAATGCCTACGAAGACTGGACAAACTTTAGGAGTAATTGGCGGGATTGTCATTGGGCAGGCTTCTGTTGAAGCCGGATTCGCAAGTAAAGTGTTAATTGTCACAGTAGGTATTTCCACAATTGCTTCGTTTTTAGTTCCCAATTATCTGATGGTCAAGGCTAACAGGCTTCTTTTATTTGCTTTTATGCTACTTTCGTCAATTCTTGGAATATTTGGTATGGCGCTTGGGTTCATTATAGTTCTCGTTCATTTAAATGGGCTTACATCACTGAAACAGCCTTACTTTGCCCCGATCGCTCCTTTACATATGAGCGATTGGAATGATCTTTTTATTCGTGTACCCCTGCAGTGGATTAAGAGGCGTCCTGTTTCTTTATATCCCCTGCAGAAATGGCGATCCAGCCGAAGGAGATGATCACTTGCCCTCACCTTCGTTATTTGAAAAATCGTCTCCCTTTAGCGGCGTTTATTTCATGTTGATGGTCAATCGAATGCAAATGCTTTACTTTTTTATAATCATGCCGAGGCATTTAGTTCATCCTTATATGATTATGGGGATTATGGCCGTAGGAATCTTATCGCAAGTTAATTTGATGCTGTTATCCAAGTGGTTTTCATCTAATTTTTCAGTGCAGGGTTATCAAGGATTCGTGCAGCTATTAGGTGAAAGGACGGTTAGGGTATTTGCTTTTCTTGGTTTGTTTCTAATCTTGCTCAGAATAACTGTAATGACACTGGGATTTGTGGAAATCGCGCACCAATATATATTTCCCTCGATGACTTCCAATTGGTTAATTCTTTCCATCTTTATAGTCTGCTTTTACCTAGCCTCTCAAGGGATGGAGAATACCATACGTTTTGTTGTGATCGCATTTCTAAGTACAATTTGGATGGTGATCATATATTATTCATTTTTCTTTCCGCCGATTGCTTCTATGCATGATTTATATCCTTTGATGCCGCCGGAATGGTCGGCAATTTCTTGGAAAGGGTTGTTATTGGTTTGGTCATCACTGTCAGGAGTTGAATTTTTGGTATGTTTGACTCCTTGGCTAAGGCCAAAGCAAAAGATGCTAAAATACTTGACGATCGCCAATACGATCTCAGTCTTAGAATATCTGGTCTTATTTATATCATCGTTATTATTTTTTAGTTCCAATTACTTAGTCAAAACGAAGTATCCTGTACTCGATATGGTTCGGTACTTGCAATTTCCTGCCTATGAACGGATTGATATAGTTTTAATCTCGGTCCATCTGTTTGTCCTTGTATTTGTTAACTCAATTTTCATTTTATTGTTTTATGGGGCTACCCGAATCCTCCTGGGAAAAGGGGTGCAACAGACCACACGAATGGGTTTTGCGGCAAGTTTTATAATAATTCTTGTAAGTATCCTCATAGTCAATCAGTGGTTCTGGAAATCCGGTGAAGAACAGAATATTTGGCTGAACCTTCAGATTGGAGTAGGAGCATTCACCTACCTTTTAGTTCCGGCCTTCCTTCTGGTAGCCACTAAACTGAAGGGGCGTTTCAAAGTATGACGCATATAAAACGAGTAGTTTTATTGATGATAATAATGAATATCGTCTTGTTGAGCGGATGTTCTTCTTTTTTTGTGGAGAACAATACGGTCGAAGAAATCGCTCCTGTTATTTTCTGGTCTATCCAAGAAGGTGAATCAGGTAAATTGAAAATAAGCACATTGGTGCCGCCATTGATCAATGAGAAGAAAAGTATGCTCACCCTCCAAGTTAATCTATTAAAACAGGGAAGAAAGGACTTTAATTTAGTTTATTATCGCGAATTGAAATCAGGACAACTCCGAATGTTGTTTATCAGCGAAGAGCTTGCCAAAAAAGGGATTCTTCCCCTTATCGACACCCTTCTCACAGATCCCGATATCTCCCAACGGCTCTATCTCGTGGTCATCAAAGGAAATTTTGAGGATTACATCAGAAATCAAGTAGATAAACAAGAAAACCTAGATTATTTTCTTTATCGCATGCTTAAACATTATGAAACAAAAAATCAAGGGGATATCACTGTAATTAATTTACATCAATTCTTGAAACGGTTGTACTCTCCATTTTCAGATCCCATACTGCCTGTTTTTAAAGTTAACAAAGAAAATTTCATCTACCATGGAACTGCCTTTTTCAAGGATGACAAATTAGTTGCAACCATCAGCGACATGAATGATCAAATTCTCCAACTCCTTAATAACGATTATTACCTCAAACTTTTACCGATTCCGTCCTTAGCCGTCTCTTTAGGTCAGATTCGTTCAAAGGTTATTATAAAATTAGCTTCAGACTACTCGTCAATTTCAATTAAGGTGAATTTGGTCGGCAGAATCGAGGAGTACCGGGGGGATAAAAATATAGTCGATAGTGACGAATTAGAGGACCTTAATCAAGAGATCAAATCCTATTTAGAAAAACAAACAACTGCGTTACTACGGAATATGCAACAGTGGAAAGTTGATCCTTTGCAAGTGGGGACACACTCGCTTACCCCCTTCTCGCAACCGATCAAGGACGAAGAGTGGTTAAGGAAATGGGGGGATATGGAATTACAGATCAATTATCAGCTTGATCTCCAAACTATGACGAATGTGAACAAATAAGTGATGGATGAATATTTATTGGCTGATGATTGTTACAATTTTACATGTAGGCTTACAGCTAATCGTATCCCAATGATAGTTAGTCATTTAGTTATTGAGGAATTAGAACATTGTATGATTAAGGGTGTTTACACCAAATACGCCAAACAGAATGCTACAAGATGGGATATATTGCAGAAACGTACAAATAAATATATGGACGAAGCTCATTTGGAAATAGAGAGAGTTTTAACCGAATTAGAACTTCATCCAAATATAATAGATCTTGAAGTAACTGTTGATGCAGAATTTGCAAAACTTCGCCGAGAGGCAAGTAAATCATACTCCTTAAATGCAAGAGACGCTGCAATTGTTGTAGTTACCTCTCAAATACCCGGAAGTGCTATAGCCACGGTTGATTATGACTATCATAATGTTACGGGATTAAATGTTTTTAGTCCGAACAATAAATATTTTATACCTCAGTCAACTCAAATCCCTCATTCAACACTATACCAGGGGAAAAATATTGATGTGAAAATCTACTCAACCCCCATCTCGGTCCTAGCCCATTTCGACACAACTGGAAAACCTCGAACTTATCGACTATCACTGGACGGCAGAGAACTCAAGATCGACCAGGTCCTCTCCGTGACCGAGGAGAAACTCGCCGGCATCGAATGCTCGTTTTTCGCTGTCAAAGCGAGATCAAAGGCGAGCTCCGGCCGTTTGAAATCAAGTATGAACTGAATACTTGAAAGTGGTATCTGTGGAAGATGTAACACATCGGACAGCCTAGACATAATATGTACTGGGGCGTTGTTAAAGGTCATTCTCAGAACTTTTTTGGGAAAGGAGAGCTTAGTTGCTCTCCTTTTTGTGCAAAACGGAATAGATTTATGGTGTCCTTAATATTTTATCTTGAGGATGGGAGTTTGATGGAGTACTTATGGCCTGTTTACCCCTACTCATTTTCGACAAAACCTTACCTATTAGACCTATTGCTATTAGTATACCGTAGTACTAGAATATCCGAGGGGAACAATTTATTAGGAGGACATCTAAAGTGAAACCCTCAGTTTTAGACCAGATAGAAGAATTAAGATTAGAAATGCAAAAGATCGCTTCAGATAAAGACCTGACAGATCCAAGAGTGGTAAGGGTTAGTGAGAAGCTTGACGCATTGATTAGCAAGTTTTACTTCTGCCAAAGAAAGAAGAATTTCAGTTGCTCTCATCAGTAAAAATGAGGGCCATTTTTATTCCGATAGGCATGCAAATCGTTAACTCTTCTAATGGAATGCCTAATGGAACAAACGAAAACCCCGAACCCATTGTGACGCAAGGTCTAGAACCCTCTCGAAAAGCTTAGACAATTGTATATACCTTTACTATAAATATATACACTTTTTATCGCATTCTCCCCATAACTAAGCCCCAGCGACAGCGACTGGGGGCGGTAGTTATTTATCTGGTTTGTATTTCTCCTTGACTAGGGCCGACAACAAGTCAGTAATTACCTGCATCTGTAACTCCTGTTTCTCGTTAGCTTCCCTGACGCCGTTCCGGACGGCCAGCCTGATGATTGTGTATAAGACAAGGGCTGCAATTCCCAGGACAATTAAATTTGCAAAGAAAAATCCTGTTACTCCTGATATCGTAATCGCCTCCTCATAAAAAGCCCTCAGCTGTGGTGCCGGGGGCTTTGGTGTTTTTACGATTCAATTTATCGTCTCCGTTTTTTCGCTCTTGATGAAGCCATTGCGGGGTTTTTAAGTTCTATGGAATTGTTCATTTTTTACGAATCGTTGAAATAGCGTTGCAACCCAGGTTTTTTACGTTGTTGCAACGCCTTTTTTCTTTTTCTTTGGTCTCAAGTGGCTATCTATTTTCAAGGCCGCTTTTTCTTTTAGTTTTCTTCGAACCCTAGTATATATTTTAGTTGTCCGTATGTCAGTGTGACCGAGTAGCTCCTGAATGACTCTTAGATCCTCTCCTTCTTCAAGAAGAATTGTAGCAAAAGTGTGGCGAAGAGCGTAAAGTTTAACATGAGGGATGCCACATTTTGTTAGGCATGCCTGAAATGAGCGATAGAAGTTTCGGTACTCCACTGGGCCACCACCGGCATTAGCAAAAACATAACCTTTGTCAATGTAACTTTCTCCCGCCAGGAGTTTTTCTTTTCTTTGCAACATCCTGTGAAGCCTAAGTGCCGCTGTAACCCTTCCGGCTAAAGCAAGAGATCTCTTGCTTTTTTTTGTCTTTGTACTTTGATTTATGACCTTTGTTTTAGTTTTAGCATCAGGATCCTCATTTAATACCCTAGTTCGGGTTTCCTTTACCTCAACGCTTCTATTTCTAAGATCGACCAGTGGCCATTTTAAGGCCACCATTTCTCCCGGCCTCATCCCGGATCCGATTAAGAGATAGAACCCGGCAAAGTACCGATATTCCATTATTGCTTCTAAGAAAGCATCTAACTGCTCGTTAGTTAGAGTCTGAGTTTCTTCTGCATCCATGGCAGGAAGATTTAGATTTTTAGCATCAGATGGATTTGAATACATCTTTTGTTGTCTTTTTGCTGTCTCTAAGATACTATGGAGAATTCGATGGGCTTTAATTACTGTAGCCGGAGATAAAAATACAGGAAAGTCCTCCGTGCTAATGTCGTAAAAGGCAATGATATCTTTTATCATCTTAAGGTTTGGCCTTGTAAGATTCTTCTCCCAGTCGCAATACGTTTGCAAATCAATATTGAGAGCATTAGCTACTTCAGATTGAGCTATCTGCCCTTCCTTCCTTAACTTTATTAATGATTTAGCGATTTTACCGTCCTTTCTTGGTTCTTTCTCCATAGCGATTATGAATGATTGAATCTTAGAAGGGTCTTTTTCTAGGTCAGAAAGAGGGTAGTGGCCCAAGGCTGGGAAAATATGATTTCTTAAAATAGTCTCGTAGCCCCGCCATGTATTTTCCTTAATTCGGGAAGTACTTCTCCATATTGTAGTCCATTCTTCAAGAGTGGTTTTCGATGGATTGACGAACGTTTTTTTATTATGGCGATCTAAAGCTTCAGCGATCTGATTAGCCACATCTTTTCTCGTGTTTCCGTGAAAAGCAGGGCGGATCAGCTTTCCGGTCTGAGGATCTCTACCAAGAGTAATCTGCCCTTTCCATCGGCCGTTTTCTTCCTGGTATATCGTTCCTTCGCCGTTACCTCTTTTCTTTTTCTTTTTAGGCATTTTGTCACTCTCCCGCCGCTGATTTTAAGAAATTGGTAAGTAGCATTAAATCGTAGCAATCTTCCCTACGTTAAAAACGAGTATAGTCGCATATCAATATCAAATAAATCTCGTCCCTTTATCTTTAGGCCTGTCCGACTTAACTGCTCAAGCTTACGATAGATAAACCATTCAGTTACATCAAAGTGTTCTGCTAATTCAAAGCAGCTGAGGTAGCCTGCTTCTAGTGCCCTCACAAGTTCACAATCCGGAATCAAGAAGTCTGTAGCCCATTGAGCAGCTTTTCGTTCATCTTGGGCCTCCATAGTTTGAAGATTGGCAGAAGTGTGGACAGAAAGAAGGTTCGTGCGTGCTGCCGTGTAAAAATGTCCTATCTCTTCGGCGAGTACGCATTTGTGCAGACGGAACGCATGAAGAAGTTGTTTATCAAGGACAATTAACGGGCCAATCCTCGGGTCATAAAGGTAAAGTCCGTGAATATTCTCTGGTAACTGCGAAAAGTCCTTATACCTCACTTTGATGTTTTCTTTGATTACAATATCCCAAAGTTTCTTCAAGATGTCACCTACAGTCGAAAAATATTAATAAATGTCGAATATAAAAAGTGAAACTACCTTGCCATATGGGTTGGTAGTTTCACTTTCTTTTATATTTGTCTAATTCTTCTTTTACTATATCTTGAACGAATCGCTTTAGTTCATTGGAAGGTGCTTGCCCATAACCATCTTCTTTGCTGGCGGCAATTCTAAAATCCAATTCTATTTCTTCAGTTTCCTTTAATGTTTTTGGCCTAGTGTGATCTGATAATCCAAGGAGATAGTCGGTTGAACAATCGAGTACCCTAGATAGTAACTTTATTGTTTCGATACCTGGTTCACGTAAGTCTCTTTCATATCTATTTATTGTAGCATCAGATACATTAATGAGTTTCCCTAATTGTTGTTGAGTAAGTTCTTTATCTTCGCGGCGCTTTTTTAATCTATCACCAAATTTCATTTATTCCCCTCCTTTTACCGAATTGGTAATAATATTCTACCATAAAGAAAAGAATTTAACCCTTAAGCTACCAAAATGGTATTGACACTACCTATATGGTAGCTTATTATAATATTAAATTACCGAATGGGTAGAAAGGATAATGATTAATGCTAAAAATAGACTTAGAAAAAATAAAAATGCTTCGGAAGGAAAAACGTTTGTCACAAAGTGATTTAGCTAATTGCTTAGGTTACAAAACCCCGATAGGCTATCATTACTTAGAATCTGGAAGGTGCCAAATAAAAGCTGATCAACTTGTTGTTTTAGCAAAAGAACTAGGGGTTGAGGTAAGAGAGCTTTTTAGCGGGAATTAAATCTTCCTAAGTTGATAAATAACTTCATCGGAAAGAAGGCTTTTTCAGTATCAAATACCTAAATAAAAATTTAGCTGCAGAATCGGTTGAAATTAAAGGAAGATTTGATTTAAAACAATAGGATTACGAAACTGACGGTTATGGAGAATTATTCAAATCATTTCTTGTCCAGTTTGATTACTTGTTAGATTTATACAATGTAAAACGGTACGACAAGATACTTATCTCAGCAAATAGCCCCTTATTAGTTAATTTAAAGCGAGGAGGAATATTTTGCTATGGAACAGCTTGTAGAAACCACGTCAAGGTCTGAAATATTACTATCTGCAAAAGAGGCAGCGCAAGAGTTTGGTATAGGAAGAGATAGACTTTATCAATTGGCGCACACCGTATCAGTGACTGGATTTCCAGCGCTTTGGTTTGGCCCTAAAACCGTAAAATTTCCTAAGCAAGCCTTAAAGAATTGGCTAGACAGTGAACAAGGCAGACAGGCCTTATATCGAGCAATGAAAGAAAAAAGAGTTAATCAATCATACTAAGTTATATTTTACCATAAAATGGAGCTGCTTCCTACAATTTTATGAGGCAGAAAAGAGAATGGAGGGGGGCCAGGATGAAAAAAGAAGTGAATATAAGGGTCTTGATTAAAACCGTACCCCACCCCAATCCTCAAGCAGCAATTGACTTGATAGCAAATATCTTGGTCAATCAGCTTTTAAAAGATAAAAACGATGGGGGGACTTCCATGTACCTAGCGCAAGCGCCAAGTAACAAGACCATTAGGGGAAAAGCCATAATTTAAAGCTATTGAGAAAACAATTGGAGCTCACGGTTATCCGTTTTTCTTTCAATATCATCATGGTTTGTTCATCAATATCCCTACTAAATGACTTTCAAGTAAGTAAAATAGGTAATTATGGTGGACTGAACTTTTATTATGGAGAGGCAATGCGATAACATTATCTCAAAATTATGTTTCAATCGAACCTGTAAAAACGCCGGACAACCTCAATAGGGATCTAAAAGCCTGCTTCCTTATCAGACAAGAATGTACAAAAGAAGTCCTCGGCTGGCTCTGCTGGGAATAAGTTCGGAAGGAGAAAAAAGCATGAACGAATACTATGTACATAGAGCAAAGGAACAGAATGAGGACTTGCAGACAGATAGGTTAAGAAATGATTTAAAGGTCAGTCTTACTGATAAAGAGTATAGCAGTTTAAAACTACTGGCTTACAAAGCGGGATTCAAGAGTGCTGGAGAGCTTTTATCATCTTTCGTGGGCGACTTAACTGATTGGCATACTAACGGATCTGATGAGAGTGACCTTGCCACTGAGTGGTATGAGAGAGCTTTTGGCATGAGTGAATACTATACCAACTTTATTCACTACCTTTATAACAATGACTATACACTGGAAGACATTGCCGACATTCACGAAGATGAGGATTATTTTGAGGATGTATATGAAAGATACATCGATGAAAATAAGGGTAAGACAAACCAGATCAAGGAAGAATGCATGAACATTATGAAAGAACTGATAGAGAAAGGGGAGGAGCTATAAGTAACAAGAGTTCCAGTCAATACTACTGATATGGTGAAAGGAATGGTTCAATTGGATATGAGTTCGTTTGAAAAGATCTGGGAAACTGAATATCTCTGTGACCGGGTGAAGCGGGTCACAGATGATGTTAAAAATGGCAATTGGGAAAGTGCACTGGATTACCTTAGAATGATACGCCAGAAAGCTGCAGATGCTGAATATTTCATCAAACAAAATTCACCCGCCTGATGAGCGTTAATACGCCTTGGGTCCGCTGGGTCCGGATCGAAACCTCCATGAGGGAGGTCGCGGGAACCCAATTAGCCGCAACTTAATAGGTTCAGTAGAGGTTCGGTAAAGTCGGACGGAAGGGTGTGGGCGAAGCTATGTCCAAGGCAAATACAAAAAACGACGCTGTACAGAAAAATGTTGGGCGGCCAGCGGGCAGAAAAAATAGCTCTATTCGAGCTGATCGGCTTGAGGTTATTCAAAAAGTTGCGGAAAAACTCATTACCGGCATGGCTTTAGCCTCGTCGTCAGAGTTAGCCAAAGTTATTTGGCCGGAGATAGTACAGGATAAAATTGCACTCAATGCTAAGTCCAAAACAGTTCGTCTATCGCTACAAAACATTATCGAGAATCAGGAACTGGCAGGAGTGCCCCAGGAAGCTCTCCGGACAGCTCTCGCCATAAGAGCCGGGCAAAAAAGGGATCCAATGGATATTGAAAAAGAAAAGGAGGCAAAAGAGGCTGCCCGCCGATCACGTTTAGAGCTGCAAAAGAAGGAGTGGATGAGTCAGCCTATTCGGCTTATGGAGAGTCGGATTAAAGCAATGATCAAAGAATCATTAGGAATTCATGTCGGGGAAGGAGTGGTGCAACCAAGCCCCATGCCGAGCTTCGATGTTAAGGTGGCCGCTAATACCTTTAATAGAGAGTCTGTTCTGCGTGTGCTGGAATTTGAGTTAAAGATTCAACTACATACGGTACTCCGGTATACCTGGAATGGGGAAGAGGCCTGGGAGTTTTTGATGAAGGCCAAGGAATTAATCCGGATTAAAAAGAAACTTTATAAGTCCATGGGACTCAGCCGAGAAGAAACAGATAGTTTTGCTCTCCAGGTCAAGCAGCTGCGGGAGGACGTTGAACAAGCCTATGAGAAAATGAACGTCAGAAAAGGCTGGGCTGATCCGGATCTTAACGCGAGTCAGCAGCTTTCAAGCTATGATCAAAAGGATAAAGTTATGCAGTATCACACAGAGAAAGTCGAATCCTGGGCTGCCGAAAGGTTACCGGCTGAAGTAGAAATAGCCTCCGATGCAAGATATCCTGACGCGGAAAAACCCTGGACAAATGAGCCTTTACAAAGCTTGGAGTGTAGGTCGATAAGGAAATGTGTACCAATAAATGGTCAGATAATGAAACGAGACATTGCAAATGCAATATCAAGCAAATTGCTTCGACTTGCTGAAATTGACAAAGAAAAACCTAAAGATAATTATGACTTTTATACTTCGGAAGATCTTGAATATTTGTGCGCGTTTTATGAGCAAAAACATGTTAAGGAAGTTGCCAAAGTATTGGGGAAAAGCGTTAGTTCCGTTCTTAAAAAACAACAATGGCTGGCGAAGCTTCAGCTCATAGATTATTACCAAGAACGCTTTCGACAAGAAGAAAAAGCCTCGGACAAAGCCGAGGACAAAAGAAAATTCTTAAACGCATTATAACGGATAGGATTCTAAAAAACAAACGTTAAAGGAGTTTCCACTAAGTTAATATCAATATAACAAACGAATATACCTAGTCCTTATCGGTATGTCTAAAGTCATTAGACTAATCTAAATGTTTGCTCCAGAGCAGCCAGCAGAAGTTGAACAGATCATCGAACAGGCGTTGATAATGTACTTTAAACAGGAGCCTGAATTATGAGCAAGAATAAAGCAACCTATGTGAAACAGGAGAGATAACATTGCATAGTAAATTACAAACCTATGTACAGATGATTGAGTATACGACTACACAGATCACAAGGAGTCACCAAAGCTGGACATCATTTCTCACTACTGCCGCAAGATTATACAAATACTCCTACCCCGAACAGGTTATGATTTACGCCCAGCGCCCGGATGCTACAGCTTGCGCGGAATACGACCAGTGGAATCAAATTATGCGCCGATGGGTCAAGCGCGGCTCCAAGGGGATTGCTCTCATTGACGCTTCCGGCGATAAACTGCGCCTGCGCTATGTCTTTGATGTTGCCGACACAGCCGGACGGGAAGATTCTCGCATCCCTTTCCAGTGGAAGTTAAAGCCGGAGCATGAAGTTCCGATATTGAAAATGCTTAAGAACTCCTATGACATTAACAGCAGCACAGGTATTGTTGAAAACCTTCAGAATATCGCCATACAGTTGGCTGATGAATATTTTACGGACAATCACCGCGACATCCTCTACACAATTGACGGCAGCTTTTTAGAGGGCTATGATGAGCTTAACGTAGGACTAGCCTTTCGAGAAGCGGCTACTGTCAGCATTTCTTACATGCTTTTATCACGCTGTGGAATGAAACCGGAAGACTATTTAGATCAGGAAGATTTCTCAAAGGTTCTTAATTTCAATACCACCGAAACAGTCAACGCACTGGGAAAAGCGGTAAGCGAAGTTTCTCAGCGGGTGTTGAGGCAAATCGAAGTTGGCATTAAAAATTATGAACTCGAAAGGGGTAAGGAAAATGGACGAATTGGCCTACAGCAAGAAAGAGGATTATCTGATTCCCGACCTGACCATACCAGAACAGGATCTGCCAATAAGCAAATACGGGCGCATGAGGAAGAATTATCTCGAGAAGCATCGGCCGATAGTATACAATTCTCTGTTAATACAAGGGAAGTTGTATCCCCACTTGTTGGAAATCGACCAGACGGCGAACAGGCGGCTGGAGCAGTTGATGAAAGATCTTCTAGTAAAACAACCCGCACCGGACAAGGCAACAGCGCAGATGGCGTGGGTAGGTCACATGAACAACCTCAAAGCCCAAGCGGAGGAAATGATCTTCGCGGAACTAATTTACAATTAACACTGGAAACGCTGCCTGAATCAGGTGGCGTTTTGCTGTATTCTGAGTCAGAACAACCGATATCGGAAAACTACCTCATTACAGATGACCATTTAGGCGAGGGCGGCGCTAAAACTAAGTATAGGTATAATATCGCCGCTATCCGCACCCTAAAAACCATTGAAAAGGAAAACCGCCTTGCCACGCCTGACGAACAAGATGTTTTGGCACGTTATGTCGGATGGGGCGGTCTTTCGGGAGCCTTTGATACTGAAAACAGCTCATGGACAAAGGAGTACGCGGAGTTAAAGGGCTTGCTTGCGGAAGATGAATATGCCTTTGCACGGGCTTCTACCCTCAATGCCCACTACACCAGCCCCACGGTCATCAAGGCTATCTATAAGACCGTGGAGCGTATGGGCTTTTCCAGTGGCAACATTCTTGAACCGGCCTGTGGCGTGGGCAATTTCTTTGGTTTGTTGCCGGAAAGCATGAAAGAAAGCAAGCTCTACGGCGTGGAGCTGGACAGCATCACCGGCCGCATTGCAAAGCAGCTTTATCCTAATGCCAACGTTACAGTGACTGGTTTTGAAAAGACGGTCTGGCCGGACAGCTTTTTTGATCTTGCTATTAGCAACGTTCCGTTCGGTCAGTACAAAATTGCAGACAAGCGTTATGAAAAGCACAATTTCTTAGTTCATGATTATTTCTTTGCTAAGGCACTTGATCAGGTACGTCCAGGTGGTATCATTGCATTCATCACTTCAAAAGGTACACTGGATAAGAAAAGCCCCGAAGTACGCCGTTACCTTGCCCAGCGCGCCGAGCTGTTAGGTGCTGTGCGCCTGCCGAACAATGCCTTTCTCAAAAACGCCGGAACCGAAGTCACCACAGATATTCTGTTTCTGCAAAAGCGTGACCGCCCCATCGATATAGAACCCGATTGGGTGCATTTGGGGCAAACCGAGGATAGAGTACCCCTCAATAGCTATTTTGTGGAGCGTCCTGAAATGGTGCTGGGAATAATGGCTTTTGATGATCGCTTGTATGGGAATAAGTCAGAGACAACCTGTATTCCAATAGAGGGCGCTGACCTTGCCGAACAGCTCAAAACCGCTCTTTCCCATATTCAGGGGCAGATCACCGAAACGGAGCTGCCCGACATCAGGGAACAAGTGGATACCCCCATTCTGGCAGATCCCACCGTTAAGAATTTTTCGTACACACTTGTAGACGGGGAGGTGTACTACCGCGAAAACTCCCGCATGGTAAAGCCGGAGCTGTCGGGGGCCGCTAAGGAGCGCATTACCGGGTTGATCGGTCTACGGGACTGCGTTCATACCCTGATGGATTATCAGCTGGAGGATTATTCCGATGCCGCCATTCGGGGAAAGCAAGCCGAGCTGAACAGGCTCTACAATGCCTTTACAGCGAAGTGTGACCTGATCAACAGCCGTGGAAATAGCCTTGCCTTTGCCGACGATTCCGCATACTATTTGCTCTGCTCTCTGGAGGTGCTGGACGAAAACGGTGAGCTTGAGCGCAAGGCCGATATGTTCTCCAAGCGTACCATCAAGCAGCAACGTGTTGTAACCTCCGTGGATACAGCCAGCGAAGCATTAGCGGTTTCTATCGGTGAGCGCGGCCGTGTTGAGATGGACTTCATGTCCTCCCTCATGGGCCGACCTGGTGAAGTTGAACCAATTGCCGAGGCTTTGAAAGGCGTGATCTTCAAAGAACCCGGTTCCGGCAACGATTTGAGCACCGGCTGGCAAACAGCAGATGAATATTTGTCGGGAAATGTGCGTTATAAGCTCGCCGTTGCACGGCAGTATGCAGAAAAACAACCGGAGATTTATGCTGGAAATGTAGCCGCTCTGGAAGCCGCACAGCCCAAAGACCTTGAAGCTTCTGAAATTGATGTGCGGCTTGGCTCCACATGGATTGATAAGGATTATGTGCAGGAGTTCATATATGAGTTGCTGCAAACCCCGTACTATATGCGGGATAACATCGAGGTCAAATACTCCCCCTACACCGCCGAGTGGAACATCACCGGCAAAAGTACCGTGACCAATAACAATATCATGGCCTATGTTACCTATGGGACAGACCGCACCAACGCCTACAAAATCATAGAGGACACGCTTAATCTGCGGGATGTGCGTATTTATGATACTGTTACCGATCCGGACGGCAGGGAGCGCCGTGTACTTAACAAAAAGGACACCACCCTTGCCCAGCAAAAGCAGCAGATGATCAAGGCTGCTTTCCGCGACTGGATATGGAAAGATCCCGATAGGCGGCAAACCTTAGTGCGGCAGTACAACGAGCAGTTCAATTCCACACGCCCGCGCGAATATGACGGAAGTCACATCACTTTTTCAGGCATCAACCCGGAAATTACCCTGCGTACCCATCAGCTCAACGCCATCGCACACATTCTGTATGGAGGAAACACCCTGTTAGCGCACGAAGTGGGCGCGGGCAAGACCTTCGAAATGGTTGGGGCAGCAATGGAAGCAAAGCGGCTGGGACTTTGCCAAAAGAGCCTATTCGCCGTTCCTAATCACCTGACTGAGCAATGGGCCTCCGAGTTTCTGCGGCTGTACCCCTCCGCAAATGTTCTGGTTGCTAGCAAAAAGGATTTTGAAAAAAGCAACCGCAAAAAGTTCTGCGCCCGTATTGCCACCGGTGATTATGATGCTGTTATTATGGGTCATTCGCAATTTGAGCGTATTCCTATCAGCACCGAACGACAGGAACGTCTTTTACATGAACAAATAGAAGAGATCACTGAGGGAATTGATGAGTTAAAAAGCAATCACGGAGAACGATTTACCATTAAGCAGCTTGAGAGGACCAAGAAATCGCTGGAAGCACGGTTGGAAAAGCTCAACAAAACTGAGCGCAAGGATGATGTTGTGACCTTTGAGCAGTTGGGTGTTGACCGCCTGTATGTTGACGAAGCGCATAGCTTTAAGAACCTTTTTATGTATACAAAAATGCGTAATGTGGCGGGACTTTCCCAAACTGAAGCACAGAAATCCAGCGATATGTTCCTCAAATGCCGGTACATTGACGAGCTAACCGATGGTAAAGGTATTATCTTTGCCACTGGTACTCCGGTAAGCAATTCTATGACCGAGCTATATACCATGATGCGCTATTTGCAATACTTTACGCTCCAGCGACAGGGGCTTTCTCATTTCGATTGTTGGGCTTCTACCTTTGGTGAAACCGTAACCGCCATTGAGCTTACGCCGGAGGGAACGGGTTACCGGGCAAGAACGCGCTTTGCCAAGTTCTTCAACCTACCGGAGCTTATGACCCTGTTCAAAGAAGTAGCCGATATCAAGACAACAGATCAGCTTAAACTGCCCATTCCCAAAGCAAACTATCACACTGTAGTGATGAAACCCACCGAGCATCAAAAGGACATGGTTCAGGAGCTTTCCGAACGAGCCGCCGCCGTTCACGGCGGCAGTGTTGACCCACGTACGGACAATATGCTGAAAATAACCGGCGATGGACGTAAGCTGGGGCTTGACCAGCGCATTATCAACCCTCTACTGCCCGATGATCCCGACAGCAAGGTAAATGCCTGTGTAAACAACATCCTCCGTATTTGGCAGGGCGGGCAGGCAGACCGGCTTACACAGCTTGTGTTCTGCGACATTTCCACTCCTAAGAACGACGGACAATTTAATGTCTATGAGGATATTCGTGCTAAGCTCATCGCAGGGGGTATCCCCGAAAAGGAAATAACCTTTATCCATGATGCCAACACCGAAGTTCGTAAAAAGGAACTGTTTGCCAAGGTGCGCAGCGGTCAGGTGCGCATCCTCATGGGCAGCACTTCTAAGATGGGCGCGGGAACTAATGTTCAAGACCGGCTCATTGCTTTGCATGACCTCGACTGTCCGTGGCGACCCGGCGATCTGGCACAACGCGGCGGGCGTATCGTTCGGCAGGGAAACAAAAACCTCGAAGTGGATATTTATCGTTATGTCACAGAGGGTACATTTGACAGCTATCTCTATCAAACCGTGGAGAACAAGCAGCGTTTCATCAGTCAGATTATGACATCAAAATCCCCTGTGCGCTCCTGCGAAGATGTGGACGAAACGGCGCTTTCCTATGCGGAAATCAAAGCGCTGTGCGCCGGAAACCCGAAGATAAAGGAAAAGATGGACTTGGATATTGAGGTAGCGCGGCTGCGCTTGCTCAAGGCCGACCATCAGAGTCAGCAATACCGGATGGAGGATAAATTGCTTAAATACTTCCCTGAAAACATTGAGCGAAACAAAGGGTATATAAAAGGCTTTGAGGATGATATGGCGCTCCTTACTGTCAATGCGCCGGATAAGGCAGATGCTTTTCCGGTAATGGAGATCCACGAGAAGAAATTCACAGAGAAAGGCGAGGCCGGAGCCGCCCTGCTGCTTGCTTGCAAGGAGATTAAAGACCGTGAACCAGTGGTAATCGGCAGCTACCGGGGCTTTGTTATGTACCTGTCTGTTGTTGAGATAGAATACAAGCTGTCCTTAAAGGGCGCTATGACCCACAATGTTGAGCTAGGAATAGATGCCTATGGTAATCTTACCCGTATTGACAATGCCCTTGCGGAAATGGGCAGTCGCTTAAAATCTGTGCAGGTGCAACTTGACAACCTTTATCTGCAGATGGAAAACGCTAAACAGGAGCTAGGAAAACCTTTTCTGCAAGAACAGGAATTGCAGCAAAAAAGCGCTCGGCTTGCAGAGCTGAATCTGGAAATTAATGAAGATGTTAACCAGATCCAAAAGGAAGAAAATGATGAGAATGAATGGGAACAGGAACAGTAAGGCCTAGATAAGCTATGCCTTTATTTATCCAATGAAAGGAGGAAAGACGCAAAAACCTACTGCCAATGACTTATTGCGTATTTTACAGATAGATTAGTGAGAAAGCTTTAATGTGATGTAAATTTTGGTGTGAACCAAGAATTATGGACCAAGTAACAAAGAGTAGAACTTATCACGCTTTATCGTAATGTCTAAAGGGTTGCAACCATAAGTAAGCCTCTCAGTAATATTTTAAACTGAGGGGCTTTTTTGAGCGCAGAGTGATCGTCTATCTGGGCGGGTAATGCGGCAGGCCGGTCACAAGCCCGGCGTAAACGCTTCTTTTAAGAAAGGAACGATGATTAAAATGAGTCAATGCGAAATTATTGCCATAGCCAATCAAAAAGGAGGCGTAGGCAAAACTACCACAACAATCAACCTTGGTTATTCTCTTGCCGAGAAAGGTAAAAGGGTTCTACTGGTTGACTGCGATCCCCAGTCCAATCTCACGATGAGTTTCGGCGTTGACCGACCAGACGAGCTTCCCATAACCCTTTATCATCTTATGACAGCTATTATTGAAGAAAAAGAACTGCCTCTAAGAAAAGAGTACATACTTTCTTTCAACAACCTCGATATTCTGCCTTGCAGCATTGAATTAGCAGCCATAGAGGTTAATCTAGTCAATGCCATGAGCAGAGAGATTACTTTAAAGGCCATCCTAGATCAATTTAGGCCCAACTATGATTATATCATCATCGACTGCATGCCTTCCTTAGGCATGCTAACGATTAACGCTCTGGCTGCTTGTGACCGGATCCTGATTCCCGCAGCTCCCCAGTATCTATCCGCCAAAGGCTTAGAACTGCTTCTAAGAAACATCATCCGAGTCAAACGTCGTATAAATCCTGCAGTTGAGATTGATGGGATACTCATAACCATGTTTACTGAGCGTACGAAACTAAGTAAAGAAATCGTCAACCTTATTAACGACTCCTACGGCAGCCATATTAAAATCTTTGAAAGCAAAATTCCCGTTAGTGTCAAGGTTGGTGAAGCAGTTCTTAATTACAAGAGCATTATTGAATTTGATCCTAAAGGTAAAGTTGCTGTAGCCTACAAAAACTTTGCAGAGGAGTATAAGGCGAATGAGTGAAAGAAAACTCCTATCTTTGGAAGATATGTTTGGAGGCCCAATCAAAGATGAAAAACTAAAAGTGTTGGACAAGGAAGCGATCCTTGAATTAGAGATCGACAGCCTTGTTCCTTTTAAAAATCATCCATTTAAACTTTATACAGGCCAACGTCTCAATGATATGGTTGAAAGCATCCGCGAAAACGGGGTTATTCAGCCTATTGTGGTGAGAAATATTGGGGATTGCAAATACGAGATTCTTGCCGGACATAATCGGGTCAATGCCTCACGTTTAGCCGGGCTTACTAAGATTAGATCAGACATTCGTGAAAATATCAGCGATGATGAAGCAGCATTAATCGTAACAATATCTAATTTCGAACAGCGATCATCCACGGATATGTTGCCGTCAGAATTGGCTAAATCCTTGAAAATACAGCTTGAAGCGGCTAAAGCAACTGGAAAAAAACAAGAACTTTTAAATGCATTAAACGCATTAAAAGGAGCCTCAAACCAGCATGAATACTGTCATTATGAGCAAGTGGCCCCAGTGGGGCCACGAGGGATAAGTGCGAAAAAAGTAGCGGATAACAACAGGATGAGCCGAACTAATATCCAACGGTATATTCGACTGAATTTCCTTATTGAGGGGTTACTGGATAGGGTGGATGAAGAAAAAATAGCGTTGCGTCCTGCTGTTTGCTTATCGTATCTATCAAAAAAAGAGCAGCAAATAATTGAGGATATTATCTCAATTAACAATTTCAAGATTGACATGGTTAAAGCGGAGAGAATGAAAGGATTATCGGAGCAAGGTAAATTAAGTGGAGATAACATTTATTCAATACTATCCGGCGAAGACGACAAGAAGCCGAAGAAGTCAACCGCAATTAAACTTAAACCTAAATTGGTTACTAAATTTTTTCATGCTGGTCAGAAACCGGCGGAGATTGAGCAAATCATAGAGAAAGCACTGAGCTTATATTTTGGACAAGAAAGGGGAACGAATCATGTCAACTGACAATCAAGAATTTGAACAATTTATCGAACTGCTCATCAGGCTCATCGAACCAAGCGATATTGAAAAAGAAAGTCTAAGACTTTATCTTAGGCAATATGGGATTCATCTTTTCGCTCATCTAGACCAAGTTGATTTATCCTTACCTCTGCTGGAAAAACTGGATGCTATCCGAATCCTAATATCAGCAAGCAAGGAGGAGCTTTCGTGAATTCGTTTAATGAGCAGTATTTAACGGAGCTCTTTCTGAATGGATTAGCCGGACTTACCGGCCTTTCTCACGCTCAGCTTAAGGAATATTCGGAGTCCAATTCGATCTTTAACATCATTGATTATCCGGATCTAGTTCATCCCAGTCCTGACCAGATAGCGAAAATTGAACTGCTGAAAGAATTAATTAAAAGTTACAATGTGCTGAGGACTATAGAAGATTCAAGGCTAGTATTGAATAACCCTTCTACAGCAGGGAGATATTTCATATCGTTCTTGGAAGGCAAGAGGGATAAAGAAGTGTTTATGGTTTCCTTTCTGGATACGAAGCTTCAGGTTATTGAAACGAGAGTAATGAGTGAAGGGAATATCAATTCGGCGACTGTTTATCCCAAGGATGTTTTAAAGAGAGCGTTAGATTGTAAGTGTTCTTCAATTTTCTTAGCCCATAATCATCCCAGCGGAGACCCTACACCGAGCCAAGAGGATATAGCTATGACGCAAAGGCTGGTTGACATTTTTGAACCGTTGGAAATTGGGATTAATGATCATTTCATTGTAGGGGGGGTGAGATATTATTCCCTAAGAGAACATGGCAAGTCTTGCTTTAGTAGCAGGGATACTGCAAATTACGAAGCTATTTCTTATCATAATAATCCGTTTGCTGACGAACCTGAATTGGAACTTTAAAGGACGGAAGAAGCTTAGCGACACATGAAGTTTATAAGCTTAGGCGCAAAAGTACTGCGCTTTTTTTATTGCCAAAATGAAAGGAGGAGCCCACATGGGAAAGCTTTTCACAGATGAGCAGATTGCCCAGGCTAATCAAATTAATATTTTGGAGTATGCTCGCCAAGCAGGATATACCGTTGAGAAAATTACGCCTAAGGAGTATAAGATCCCAAACTATGGCGGCTTACGAATCAATGGTACCGGCTCAAAATGGAACAGTTTCACGGATAAAGCCGGAGGAGGTCCCATTCAGTTTGTCATGTACATGGAAAAAAAGAGTTGGGTTGAGGCTGTAAAAGAACTATTGGGCATAATTGAAACTCAAAATTATTATTTGTACCGAGCTCCAAGGGATATTGAAAAAGAAAAGGAGGAAAAAGGTGAATTTGTTCTTCCCGAAAAGAACAGCACCTACAAGCATGTCTTTGGCTATCTGATCAACACTCGAAAGATAGACAAAGACATTGTTGTATCAATGGTTAAAGATAAAAAGCTCTATGAAAATACACATCGATCTTGCGTTTTCGTTGGATACGATCAGGAAGGCACTGCCAGATATGCTTCCGTTCGAAGTACCAATACCAAGGGCAGCTCATATCGAGGGGATGTAGCTAACTCGGAAAAAGCCTTTGCATTCAATTTAGCTGGCTCAAGTAACACAATTCGTGTTTTTGAAGCCCCTATTGACGCATTAAGCTATGCTACATTTCTTAAACATTTTGACTCTGAGAACATGGATCACATGCTAGCCCTGGGGTGTTTAGGAGATGTTGCATTAAAACGCTATCTCAAAGACCACCCAGAAATTAATCAAATCATATTTTGCTTGGACAACGATCAATGGGGCCGCGAGGCACTGAACCGATGGATAGAAGACTACAAACCGGATTACTCTTTAGCTTATCACTTCCCAAAGGGGAAAGATTGGAACGAAGATTTAGTATCTTTTTTCAAGGAAATGGAGCAGAGGAGGGATGGACAAGAGTTCGAAGAGGAGGCTGAAATGTGAAAGGAGGGATGAAAAAGTAATGAACCAAAGCCGTACTGAGGTTATTAGAGTTAATCAAGATATTCATCGGCGGCGAAGTAGACGCCAATCTTGAGAGTGACCATTGATGAACTTATTGAAGCGATGGAGGAAGAAATGAGCTATTAGGAGCATGAAAGTAGCAAATAAGTTAAGCAGCAAAAGCATAGTTTCTTTTTCAATATCACCGCCCCAGATTCCGTCTTTTGTCCTGGCAAGCTTCCTGCTTGGGTGCTCACGCACCCAAGCAGCTTGTTGGGAGTGCCTCCCAAACCCTCTATGGGGACTGCGTCCCCATACCCCTCCAGGATACTGAAAAAATCTCAAAGGTACCGAATTTAGAAGCCTCCAAAATCTGTGAAACTTAACAGAGGATTGAAAGGCGGGCAGTGTATGTCAAACAAAGAAGATTGGTTTGCAGTTTCATCATTCTTGTACTCAGGAATCTCAAGCAAAATTAGTTTGTGCAAGGACTTTCCGAGGCTTGCCACTCCTAAAAATTTGAAAGAGTTGGAAGATGCCATAAAGATTTATTCGAAGAACTGCATCACAAGTGGCAAACATTTACGAGAGGAATATCAAGCTCTTTGTGAGAGCTTACTTAAACAGTCCATGGAGAACGGAAATAAAAGAGAACTCCCTCAAGAAAACATCCTTGCAAGAACTATTGAGGATTATAGAAAACAGGAACGATTCGATCCCCAGCAACTTAAGCAAATTGAGATCGGGTTGCAAAAGGGAATTGATGTTTCAAAGTACGTTGATCCTTGCTATGACGGAGATCAAATGCTTGAGATCCGTTAGGGTCTGGAGGATGGCGTAGATGTGAATTCCTATACTGATCCGGAGCTTAACGCAAGAGAAATGGAAAGAAAACGACTAAATATGATTCGGGGTAGCAAATACAGTGAGGAAGTAGAGGATGAATATAACCTGGAAGTCTAACCATCAAGAGGTGAGGATAAGTGAGAGCTAAGCCAAAGCGAGTTGTGATTTGGGTTACAGAAGAAAAAAAGAAAGTACTTAAGGAAAATGCGAAAACCGCCGGTAATTGCCATCTTTCTGACTACATGTTACAGATGGAGGAACGAGGAATCATCTACGTGGTCGAAGACGTCCCCAAGCTTCTCCGGCAGCTTAGTGGAATGGCCAACAACCTCAACCAGCTTACGCATTTATGCCACATCGGGAAAGTTAAAGATCCTGAAATTCTCGTGCACCTTAAATCAAATATGAATGGGGTGAAAGAGATATTGCGGTCATTGAATTCATTAATCGAGCGAACAAAGAAATAAGAAATCTCCAGAAGGCGATTGACTATATTACTAATCCGGAGAAGATCAAAGTTAATGATTTTGATACTGAAATGATGGCCATCGGAAGGGTTCTGAAAGATGAAGACAGTTCTAAAATTGTCTTGGACTATATTATGAATCCGAATAAAACTGATCTCGTTACAGGTGTTAATTGTGTGCCTGAAACGGCATTTGAAGAGATGCTAATGGTTAAAGCCGCCTATAACAAACAAGAAGGAAGGCAGTTTATTCATTTCGTTCAATCTTTTCATCCGGCCGAGCAGGTTACACCGGAGCAGATCCATGAAATAGGCGTTCGTTTAGTAAAAGAATTTGAGCGGTTCTCCGGTTTTCAGATAGTCGTTTCAACCCATCTGGATCGGGAACATCTCCACAATCATTTTGTTTTTAACACGGTAAATATGGAGACCGGCCTCAAATGGCAACAAAGTCCCCGGCAGATGCAGCAGTTGAAAGACTTTTCAGATGAGCTATGTAAAGATCACGATCTCACCATCATTGAGCACAAAGGAAGTCAGAGAGAGTCCACGGGAGAACACCGGTCTAAGAAACGTGAACAAAGTTGGATGCATGAGCTGCGCTTGGCGGTAGACGCATTCAAAAAAACGTCTACTAGCCGAGCTGATTTTATTTCCAACATGCAAAAAATTGGTTATCAGGTAAAGTGGACAGATACCCGGAAGGACATTACCTTTACAACGCCTGATGGAAAGAAATGCAGAAACCTGAGATTAGATAAAGATCTTACTAAAGAGTCTTTGCAAGAAGCTTTCCGCCTCAACAAAGAGTTTGGCAATCCCAGGGACATGACCAGACAGATCGGACAGTTGGAATTGGCAACTAAAGTCGCAAAAATGATGCCTCTTGAAAATGAAGTCATTGTCGAGCAGACCATCGAAAGCGAGGATAGAAATGGGCAAGGCGAGAGGGAAATTAACGATGCTTTGATTATCTCGGAAGGAAATGAATTCAAGAATCGCATAGAGCAAGATCCAGTGGTTGGGGACGTGCTTGATGAAGATGAGTCAAATGAGGAGGTAATCGATGATCTCCAAGAAATGGCCTACATTATGGAATGGAGTGATCGTTACAAAGAAGCTCGTACACTTCTCTATGGCAGCAAAGAGGTGGAACAAAATCTTAGCGAAGCTTACCGATTGTTTCTAGAGGAGACTCAAATCGGTAATGCTCTAGCCTTACATGATCTAGGCCGAATGCACATGGATGGGCTTGGAGTGGAGATGAATCCCGATATAGCTCAAGATTTGTATTCTAAGGCACTTACCGCATTTCAGGCGGTAGAAATGGAAAAGCCAAGACCTTATCCTCAATACCGAATCGGCAAAATGTATGTTGCAGGCTTAGGAACACCTCAGAACTACGAAGTAGCAGCGGAATGGTTTGAGATGGCCGTCGCTAAAAATCATAAATACGCCCAGTACTCTTTAGCTGGCCTTTACTACCGTGGTCAAGGTGTTGAGCAGAGTTATACAACTGCGTTTTCACTTTATGGCAAATCAGCAGCCCAGGAAAATCCTTATGCTTCCTACGAACTGGCCAAAATGTACCGGAACGGAATAGGCTGCAATAAAGATACCGAGAAGGCCGATCAGTATTTTAAAAATGCTTTTGTCGGCTTTTCTGCAATAGAGGCAGATAGCCACGATGACAAGCTCCAGTATCGCCTTGGTCAAATGCTCTATATGGGCACCGGCACAGAAAAAGATGCAGTAAAAGCTGTCGATTATTTGGAGCAGTCGGCTAAGCAGGGCAATGCGAATGCCCAGTATTTACTTGCCAAGATTTATCTTGAGGCTGATAACGGGCTTAAAAACGTAGAGTGGGCTTTGGAATGGCTGGGTAAGGCGGCCGAAAATGACAATACTCAAGCTCAATATGCCTTGGGTAAGCTCTACCGCGACGGCAACCATGTAGAAAAGGATATCATCAAAGCTGTAGAGTTGTTCAAGTTGTCTGCAGAACAGGAAAACCAATTTGCCCAATATGCTCTCGGAAAGCTGTATCTGTTTGGAGAAGAGATTCCAAAAGATGTTGAAGCAGCCGTTAAATGGCTAAGTGCATCTGCCGAGCAGGAAAACAGTTTTGCCCAATATACCCTGGGTAAGTTGTACGTAGAAGGTAAAGACGTTCCAAAAGATGTGGAAACCGGGTTAAAACTACTCACGGCTTCAGCAGATCAAGGAAATCCTTATGCTTCTTACGAACTGGGAAAAATGTATCGGGATGGATTGGGCTGCAATAAAGATACGGAGAAGGCCGATCAGTACTTTAAAAATGCCTTTATGGGCTTTGCTGAGTTAGAGGCAGATAGCCACGATGACAAGCTGCAGTATCGCCTCGGGCAAATGCTCTATACGGGCACCGGCACAGAAAAAGATGCAGTAAAGGCTGTCGATTGTTTGGAGCGGTCCGCCAAGCTGGGTAATTCGAATGCCCAGTATTTACTTGCCAAGATTTATCTTGAGGCGAATAGCGGGCTGGAAAACGTAGAGAGGGCTTTGGAATGGCTGGGTAAGGCGGCGGAAAATGGCAATGCTCAAGCTCAATATGCCTTGGGTAAGCTCTACCGCGACGGTAACCATGTAGAAAAAGATATCGTCAAAGCTGTAGCGTTGTTCAAGTTGTCAGTAGAACAGGAAAACCAATTTGCCCAATATGCTCTTGGAAAGCTGTATCTGTTTGGAGAAGAGATTCCGAAAGATGTAGCAGCTGCAGTTAAATGGTTAAGCGCATCTGCCGAGCAGGAAAACAATTTCGCACGGTATACTCTGGGTAAGTTGTACGTAGAAGGCAAAGACGTTCCAAAAGATATTGAAGCAGGGCTAAGGCTACTCACTGTTTCCGCCGAACAAGGTAACCAATTTGCCCAATTTCAACTTGGTAAGATTTATCTGTCAGGAAAGGAAGTGGAAAGAGATAAAGCTATGGCTATTCATTGGCTATCGTTGTCGGCAGCCCAAGGAAATGAATATGCGCAACTCCTTCTAGAGAAAATGGATTCTTATAATGCAACCGAGATAGATTTTCTCTTGGCATTAATGCAATTTTTCTCGACTCAAAACCGCAGTCAAAACCAGTCCCATAACTATCCATTGTCACATCTTGAAGGCCATGCATTGCGAGAAAAGATTCTGGAACTTCAATTTGGCCGCAGCATGAACTGGGCAAGAGGTCAAGGTTATGAACGTTAATTTAGGAGGGATGAAAATGTCAAAAAGCATACCTGAAATACAGATCCCGGAGAGTAAAGATAAAATTATGAGACAGATCAAGGCATTGGAAATGATGATCAAAGAGGACACCAATGATCATGACAGACATATTCACGAAACGGCATTAAATGATTTGCAGCAAGCAGTTTTAGACGAAAGAATGACGGAAGAAAAACAACGCCTATTAGTGGATATGGATGGCACACTTGCAGTATTTACTCCAGTTGACGAACTGGAAACATTATACCAACCAGGATACTTTCTCAATCTCAGGCCAATCGACAATGTCGTTCAGTCCATTAAGGAAATTATTAAAAACAACCCCAACATCGAAGTCAATATCCTTTCAGCCTATTTGACGGATAGTCCCTATGCTTTGGAAGAAAAAAACTTGTGGCTTGATCAATATCTTCCTGAAGTAGATATAGAACATCGTATTTTCTCACCTTGCGGCGCAGACAAAAAAGATTATCTTCCGGGGGGCATAAAGGAAACGGATTTTCTGCTTGACGATTATACTCACAATTTAAAGTTATGGCAGCCGCCGGCACGAGGTATTAAGTTGCTTAATGGTATTAACTATACCCGGGGAACGTGGGAACACGACCGAGTACGATATGATAAAGATCCGAAGGAGTTAGCGGAGAATATTCTAAGCATTATGCGAGGTAGGGAGCAAATATATGATGATAGGCCTAATGCTTTAGCGCCGAATAAGTATTTTGATCCTTCATGGAATATGCATTCATTAGTCGATGATGACGAGATTGAAGCTGAATGTGAAAATGCTCCCTAACCAAATCCAGAGGGACATTACTCAATTGAGCATTAAGGAATCCACATAAAAAAGAAAGGAGGATTTCAATGGATGGATTACGACAAGTTGAAAGACGATTTTACTCAAGCATGGTATTGCGAACTGTTTAGGCGGCTCAGGGAAGAAGGTTATGAAATAGATCTGATTAATAACCACCGAATCTATGCCAATATTTACTTGGGAGATGCTTTGGTTTGCCAAATTGATAAGGAGAATGAGCTTAAAGGTGACTGGAGTGGTAAAGTCGTTAAGAAAATTGCTGAAGAAACAGCGGAATATGTATTTGCCCATAAAACAGCACCGGCAATACATTGTATTATTTCCGGCAAGCAGCAAATGGGCTATAGAAAACTTTTAGCCTATAATGACCAGGTTCTGGCTGCGATAGAACTTAAAGAGAAAGGCTATCAGTTTGCTACAGGCTATCGGACAGTATTAAGTGTTAACCACTACATCTTGAACAAAAGATACAGTGACTATTCAAGGGCTTGTGAAAACTTTGCTCTGAGAGCAGGCTTGGTAGATCAGGATAAGATCTTGAATGAAGCTGAATTGAAGGTAATTTATTCGGGGTTAACGCAACTCATTAGAATTGATCCGCCACAAGTAACCTTTGAGGATTTAACAGCTATCGGCCAAGTTTTAAACAAAATTAATTTCTTCATTTTACCTGAGCTGAACCAAAAACTATGTTTAACTGAGGCAAATAATCAAGAGTTTGAAGAATTGGAAGTGTGAAAGAAGGTGATAAAGGGTTGAACGTAAAACGACGGATAATCATGGCGGGAATGGCAACGGCCATGGGTACAGTGGCAAATGTGTATTTTTGCACTTTGTTGCATTTACTGTTAAAAACGAAGTCCCTGGAGTTTGATTTTCCGACCCTCAGCAGTTGCATTCAGAGCTTAGTATCAGTGAAATCTCACCTGATGCTTTTTTTATGCTTTGAAGGGTTTATTATACTCTTTGCAGCTTTCCTGTTTTTTAGTAATAACAAACCCTACCAAAGCCGCATGATGCAAATCACGACGGAGATCTCTACTCCGGTGGCAGTGGGGCAGAAGCAACACGGATCCGCACGGTGGATGACGGAGAAAGAAAAGAACACCATCTTTCAAAGCTATGGTTTAAATCCTAAAGACAGCACCATCGAGGAATTGATCGAGAGAGGATTAGAAGATATTGAGAGTTACAATGAAGACAATAGCGTGTCCGTAAAAACAGCGTTAGACCATGGTGGGATTGTATTGGGAATGGAAAAGGAGGGGAATTCAAAACGACAAAAATTATATTATAACGCAAAAGACAGTCATAGCTTATGTATCGGTGCAACAGGGAGCGGTAAAACCAGAACTGTACTTCTGCAGACCATTGGAACCATTGGGCTTTCGGGCGAAAGCATGATTCTTTCTGATCCAAAAGGAGAGTTATTTCACTATACCTCTCCCTACCTGAGACGGTTAGGTTATGAAGTTGTTGCCCTGGATTTTAGAAATCCACTCAAGAGTCATTGCTATAATTACCTTCAATCGGTTATTGATGCCATTGATCAAGGTGATATGGCCAAAGCAATTAGCGCAACATGGGATATCACGGCAACTTTAGTAGGGGAGGCGAAAGGAGAACGGATTTGGAACGATGGGGAAGCCTCCGTTATTGCCAGCTCGATTATGAGTGTCGTATACGACAATAGGGAAAGGGATAAGCGTAAATACCAGAACATGACCAATGTCTACTACTTTATCGCCTTTATGTGCAAAACCATTAATAACAAGATGCCCATCCTTGAGTACGTCAAGCGACTTCCCGATACACATCCGGCGAAAGCCTTGCTCGCAATTTCAGAGGTGGCACCGGCGAGGACAAGAGGTAGTTTCTACACGGCAGCCTTATCGACACTGCGCTTGTTTACCGATCCTTCCATCTATTCCATGACTTGCCGAAGTGATTTTAACCCTGGTGATGTGGGATCTAAGAAACAGGCCATTTTCATCATATTGCCGGACGAAAAGACCACCTTTTATTCTCTGGCCAGCTTATTTGTATCACAACTGTACGGGCAATTAGTTCAGATCGCAGATCAGCACGGAGGACGATTAGAAAACAGGGTTCACTTTGACCTTGAAGAGTTTGGGAACTTTGTCAAGATTCCTGACTTTGACAACAAGCTGACGGTTGCCCGTAGTCGTGGAATTTTATTCAACCTTTTCATTCAATCCTTTGCACAACTTGAGGAAAAGTACGGAAAGGAAATCGCAAGAATTATCCGGGGCAACTGTGAAAGCTGGATTTACCTTCAAGCGGATGATGAAGAGACGCTCAAAGAACTATCAGGAAAGTTAGGAACGTACACCGTTTCTTCCTATTCTCTGAGTGCCAATAATGGAAGGTATTCCACACCCTCGACCAGTCAGAGTACAAGCCTAATGAGCCGATCCTTACTTACATCTGATGAAGTTCGGCTAATCTCGCGCCCCTACAGTTTGATAACATCACGTGGTAATCCGGCTATTATGTATGCTCCTGACTTATCAGAAACCCATTTTAACCGAATGTTCGGGTTAGGTGACAAAAAACACAACATAAACATTCGTGAAATACGTGAAAACCGAAGACCTAAGCGCAATGTCGACATCAATGATATGGAGCTATGGGGAGTATGGAAATTCTATACATTGGCATGTCAGCAACCGCCTTCCCAAGCTCCACTATGGTCTCCGGATGAAGAAGCATTGCGCTTTCATAAAAAATATCAAGAGGGATTTACTAGCCATCAAGACGACGAATAAAAGGAAGTGAACAATATCGTATGCTTAAAAACTACAGAAAAACTATCTTGGCAGTCATCTTTATGACTGTCTTTTTGTTAAGCATCCCGCATGCTGCTTTTGCTGAGGATATTGCCAGTAGTAAGATTTTCACCGGTTCTATGAAACTTTTTGAGGATTTAGGTAAGGCTTTAATGATTGCTGCTCCAGTAGCCGGTGTGCCTATCTTGTCATACTTTTGGCTTAGGCGCGGAGCTGCTGATGAAATGGATCAAAAGTCCTGGAATAAAAGGATTGTTGTCGCATTAATATCCGTTCTTGGCGTAGAACTTACAGGGGTCATAATCAGTGTTGTTATGTACTATTACGCTTGACCACTTATGCCCTAAAAGCCATTTTCAGAGGAAGGGAGGTCTAAGCTTGGAAGCTCTTTTAATGGTACTAATCGAGGCTCTTTTATCCGGTGTATTAGAGTACATTGATAGCATTCTTCTCAATTTGGTTCCTATGGCATTTTATGCTGAACAATTTTTAGATCAGATGTTGGGAAGAGATGTTATATCTGAGCTTTTCAAGATTCTGTTTTCTTTTGGAGTTTCTTTGATCATCCTAAAGTTTATTAAGAAAGGATTCAATACCTATGTCCTTTGGATTGATGGAGATGCGGATACTGACCCAATTCTTTATCTAACTTATTTCGTAAAAGCGTTAGTGGTTGCTATCTCCTTTCCTACGCTTTATGGATGGATGGCAACGATCGTTCAAGGTTTAACCGATAAGCTTTTAAACATTATTAGCCGGGGAGTCGTTGTAGATTTCACCAGCATAATTATGAGTATCGTTTCCAAGGGACTTCTTACCGGCATCGTCGGTGTGATCTTCTTCGGATGTCTCCTTTATCTCTACATCAAATTTCTACAAACAGGGCTTGAAATATTGATTCTCCGATTAGGCATTCCGATAGCTTGTGTGGGTTTGGTGGACTCTGATCAAGGAGTTTTCAAAACGTATATGCAGAAATTCTTTCAAGCCATGATTACTGTGATGCTGCAAATTGCACTCCTTAAGTTAGGCTTGGCGCTTGTCATAAATGGACATTTGATATGGGCGCTTGCAGTCATTGTCACGGCTTTACGTACTCCTAAATTTCTACAAGAGTTTATCATTCTTGCAGGAGGTCAAGGCGGTATGATGGGTAAAGCCTATCAGGCCACTCGTTTGGTTCAGATGGTTAAAGGAGCAGTGAAATAAAGTAAGGGGGAATGGAGGTGGAGGTCGATGAGATTACAAAAGCGTTTATTTTACTAGTTCGTACTGGGGTATTCATGAGGATAGCATTTTGTTTTCTTAGAATGATGGGCGATGAAGATGAGAGTTCTATGTACAAGAAAAGAGCGATTTATGCGGGTGTCTTTTATATTATTGCTGAATCAATTTGGCAATTAAAAGATATCGTATTCTATTACTACACTTAGGAGGGTCTATGGAAGGCACAAAAAAGACGCTCTATATTCCGGTTGGGATAAAAACCCGGCCGGAATATTTTGACGGATTCGGCAAGATCGAATTTAGACAATCTGCTCTGATATGTTTGTTGGGAGGGGGCGTGGATCTGCTAGCGTATCTGTTAACGCAAAATATATCGGTCTGCGTCTTGGCGATGCTTGTTATTATTGCTGGTAGTATCATGATGTGCATTAAGGATCAAACGAATCTATCTGCTGTCGATCAAGTGAAAAATATGATTCATTTTGCCAAGTCTCAGAAGGAATATTCCTATGTTGCTTTAGATGAGTGGAAGTTACAAATTAAACCTTCAAGGGTATAGTGAAAATCTTATTGAAAAGCGTAAGGTTATCCATTAAATCTGCTACATGAGTAAAGAGGCAGCTTGAGTCGGCTGCCTTTCTTGTTGCTCCCCAAAAAGGCTAAAAGCTATAATGAAAGGAAGAATGTGGACTGGGGGCAAAGAGCAGATTAAATTGAGATTGAACCAGATAATGAAGATGAATATAAACTCTAATGTCTTTATTATTTTCGATAGAGATACTGAAAATTAGAATTAACGAGGTGAAAAGACAACCATGAATCCCTTAATTTCAATATCTATCTTCCTATTGACCGTACTTATCGGAGGTGCGGTCTATTTCTTTATGATCCAAAAACACAAGAAGCAGCGCAAAGCTGAAAACAAAGACAGAGTAACTGCCCAAGAGTTCATCAATGTCAAAGACATTCGGGACAAGTACCTTTACACAAGAGATCATCTTATTTTTCAATATCTTAAAATTGATGCCGTCAGCATCGACTTACTCAGTCTAAGGGAAAAAGAGACCCTCACCCGGAAGCTCACAGCTGAACTATCCGGAGATCAGCAGATCCTCAAACTCATAGCCGTATCCCGCCCAGTCGATATTAGTCCTCTCATTAATGAATACGCTGAACTTTTGGGCACATCATCGAACCCAAAGCAAAAAGAATTACTTCGCAAAGAAACAGCGGCCATCAGTAACTATGCTCTCAGCGGCGAAGTTGTGGAACGTCAATTTTATATGCCCTTATGGCAACGTTACGAAGATGATTGTGAACAGGACATTTCACGCCGCACTAAGGATGTAAAGGCAGCCTTCGAGAGCAGCAAAGTTCCCTGTGAAATTCTTAAAGAAAAGGATATCACTCGATTATGTAATCTCATCAACAATCCAGCTTACGTGCATCTTGAAGATACGGATATTAGTGCCACATTCCCAATGCTTCTTTAGTTCCGTAAGGCTATATAAGCATGTACGGCTGCTTTCCGATGCTTGGCAAGGGACCGGCACTAAGTTGAAGAGGAGGAGGAACCTATTGAAAGGACGTAAAACGATCATTGAGCTATTTATATATACCTTTATCCTAATTATTGCAATCATCATGCTTATCCAAGATGAAAGAAAACCAATGCCGATAGAAATCCATCCCGATTTCACCCTGCAAGGAGGTGAAGAACGCCATGTTAGTTTACCTAACGAGTAACTTGAAGCTTGGTCTATTTGACTTCATACAAGAAGAAACCTTACCGGTTAAAAAGCTTTCTGGAGAATTTAATCTGAAAAAGTTTGTCATTCAGGACATGCGAAGCTTCAACCATATCCGTTTTATAGCCCTCGATCATCAAGCCTTAAATGATACTGATGAAGAGTTAATGGAAGGCGTTCTTGGTTTTCAAGCCATGTATGATGCAAGAATCATCTATTTGGCTGAAGGGACGAAACAAGGGGATGAGCTGCTATCGAAACTTTACGATGCTGGAGTAAGAAACTTTGTTACGGCCGTAGATCCGGAAGAGATCAAAAAGGAAATTCTGGAGTGTATCAGTCCTGAAGGAATGAGCGATAAGAAAGCAGAACGATTCAAAATCCAGCCAAAAATACAATCAGTTGAAAAGCCAAGGACAAAAGTGAAACAGGTTAAACACCAAACTGAGTCTTTGAAAGCCAAAAAAGGGAAGGGGTCGGAGCAGGAGCCGGTAGACTATGTGAGGGTCAAAATGACGACGAACTTAGGGTTGGATACTGAAAAAGAACGAAAAGGGATCGTCGTGGGAGTTGCTGGGATCACTGAGAAAGATGGAACAACCACAACAGCTTTGAATCTGGCCTGTTTCCTATCAAACCTGGGAGCAAAGGTGTCGTATATAGAGTGCGATCCAATCAAGCAGCTGAATTGGCTGCCGTATTACGATATTTCGGTTAATGATGAGAGTGCTGAGTATAATGGAGTATTTTTTTACACTAAAAACGTAAAATTTAGCTTTGAAGACTATGACTTTAATATTCTTGATTTGGGGAAAATGCTTGACTCAGGGCAAACCGTGAACGCTTTTTCGAGGAGTCACGTCCGGATTATTACGGCTGCCTCAAAACCCTATGAAGTAAAACAACTAATAAAAACACTTGAAGATATCAAAGATATTTCCGCGAATCTTATCTTTTCCTTTACGGCAGATCATGATCGTCGACCTCTTAGACAGCTTGTTAATCACTATCCGGGGCATAATGTTTACTTTAGCGCGTATTCGCCGGATCTGTTTGACCCTAATCCTAACCGCATGATCTGGACTAACATTATGAGCGATTACCTACAGCCAAAGTTATCAACCACAACCCCTCATTTTCAGTCTGAAGAAAACGTGACTAAATCAGCATCCGAGTTACGTTGGAAAGAAGATGGTGAAACGCTGGAGGTTGATTTTCTACGACAATTAAGGGGCGAAATAATTTGGTTTTGGGGAAGTTCGCCGGGTTTAGGAGTTACCTCTGTGGTAATTCAATTCGCGAAGATCCTTGCCAAATCAATACCTGTGTTGCTCATTGATGGGAACCTAGCAAAACCAAATCTTGCTGAAGAATTTAATTGCAAGGGGGCTGGTTGGGAAGGGTCTTGGTTAAAAAAGACCCCAGGTAAACCTCCGGAAAAATTTTATCAGAAGGGGAACCTTGGGGTATGGTCGCTTCGGAGTCCCCTTGAAATAGATCAAGCTGCTGAAAAATGGAGTGTTGCCCTTTTTCATATCAGATCGCCGAAACAGGTTGTGATCATTGACGGAGGAACAGCCCCGCCACCGGAGGGAGCTGATCTTAATGTATTGATGGTGAATCAATCCATATGTGAGTACGACCCGGCAACCGTGTGCATCAGTCGATTGGGGGTTGAGGGGGCGATACCTTATGGTGAACAATGTTATCCCTTAGTAAATGGATTGTTGAAAAAACTGAGGGTCAAAAACCTTCCCAAAAGCCTGGATATTGTGAATCAATGAACTGTAAATGTCTATGGAAAATGTTATAATTAGTTATAGAGGAATATTTTGGGGGTGAAGTTAATGAAAAAAATTAAAATAGCAATTTGCTGTTTCTTTATCTTAACTTTATTATTGCCAGGTCGGGCTATGGCTACGACGTATAACAATGACGTTCCAAGTGATTTAACGTTATTAGGATGGAGTGTTAATCCAAACAATGGTGGAAAAAGCACAAGTATTAACTTTTTATATACTGGAAGATTCAGCGCACCAATGGGTATAGATGTACCCTTTGATTCCTCTTGGCACTCTCTTGATGATGTACGGCCAATCCTTTTAGCAGAACAAAAAGGATACGGGAACTATCTTGGTGGAACAAACGGTAGCTTTGGAAGCAACATAAAATTTTCAGACAATGTACTGGCAGCCATGAAGGTGCAGGATTTTAATCCCTCACAAGTTGGCGGAGCTAATATTCCGCCCTCTTCAACAACGTTAAATTCTGACCAAATTGCATGGTTACAAAAAGTAGGCTATTCGGTTCAATTGACAACTCAGACAACACCAGCACCAATGCCTACTCCAACACCTGAACCCACATCTTCACCTGCTCCACAGACGCAAACTCAAAATAAGCCTTCTTCGCAAAGCACTTCTAGTAATACAACCTCAACGCCCGCACAACAGAGTAAGGCCGATGCATCCCCTTCAACGGTACGATCTAACCCGGCAGTTGGAGAAACCGTAAAAACCGACTCTGGACCTATGACGCAGGAAATGGTAGTAGCTAATCAAGAATTATCAAAACAAAACCCGCCTGACCTAAATCCAACAAACATTCCTACACCTCTCGAAACTGTCGAAACAGAGGCAACTCCTTATAAATGGACTTGGATAACTGGAGGAGCAATAATCTTAATCTTAGCAGCTGCCGGAGGCATGATTCATTTAAAACATCGAAATGCATAGTAACACATTAGACCATTAAACTAAAACTTGCCCAGTAGGGTTTACCACCTTGTTAGTAAACATTTTACTAATTAAGGTGGTTTATTTTGTGTGAGAAGAAATCTCTAAAGAAGGGTGGTAATTTTTTGCGAAAAAATCGCTGGATTATGGCATTGCTAATTCTTATACTGAGTATTACTCTCGTTTTGCCACATAGAGTATGGGCTATGGACAATTACACTCATGATGCAAACATTTTCCGTGATAATGTCGTAACCGATCCCAGCTTTAATGGACTAATTTACAATACGAATCCGTACTATATTCAGATTCCTGCATGGAATGGCTATCGGCAATATTCAAGTACAACACCCATTGTTGTCGGAAGCAAGCTCTATATGTATACGTATGATGATCCTAAAGAAAGTTCTAACTATGGGCACTTATGGGAGGTCGAACTCCAAAAACCACAAGCTGACTGGATACCAGGAAATGCGATCTCAGCAAATGTTAAACTTGTTCAAAATTTTTATGCCCCGCCCAGTGGAGCCAATGGGGAAGTCAATTCCGGGGCGGGAGTTTCAGGGCCAACCATATCAAATGGATATTTGGCAATCGCAGTCGGCGAATATTTGTATTGGTGGCCGACAGGCCATGCAGATCAAATTCAATCTAGTCCTATAAGAGGAAATCCAGATAATTCGATTCAGTTAATCGCTGCCTCTCCCCTGATAACCCCTTCGTTAACAGTATCTGGGATAGACTTACTTACGGGTGATACTGCAACTTGGCAAACCCCTTTCGCTGTAGTTGGCAGCTGGTCAGGTGGGGTAATTTCACAGCCCCTTCATATTCCAGATAATGTTTCGTATGCCTTTTATCATTATCTAACAACTCAAGATGCTTCCAACGCCACCAACGACATCGTTACATCCTCCCCGGCCTGGAACTCTCACACTACAGCCGTAGGTTCATCCGGGGCCGCAGTATTTGGCGTTGACGCACACCAAAGTCGTAAAAACCGCCTTATTCTTATGGATCCAACATCAGGAACCATTAAGACCGTCCATGAAAAGGGCGGCTCTCCCATCTTCTATGGACCAATCACCAGTTCCCCAGCAATAGCCCCAGATGGAGTGATCTATGTGCCGGACATGGGTGCAGCAATTTATCAACTGAGTGCCAATGGGGATTATTGGGGGAGTGATATTTCGGCAATGGACCAAAATAATCCAACCATTGCCAATATAGCAGTGGACGGAGAAAATGTGATTTGGGTTGGCAACGGATATACAACACTAAATGCTGCATCTATTAGTTCCTTTGGTCATAGCAGAACGAAAATGGCTGGCTTCAATGGACTCAACTCTCCGGCGGTGGTTAAGAACGGAACTACGGATACAGTTTTTGTTTCTTCAACAGGTAGGGCAGGGTTATTGGTTACGAATCCATTGAACACTAATAGTTTGCCAGTTGCTTTTCAACAGTCAAAACAAACATGGAGGCAAACATGGCAAACGCTCGGAGCGGTTTCACCAGCTTACTGCTCGGTTGCTGCAGATGTAGGGACGGATAGCACTGACGGAACGCCTCTCCATTATCTTGCCACTTGGACGAATTATGGGTATAACACCCACGGAAGTATCGAGCTATGGGCTCCAGCCGATTACAGTGTTACAGCTAATGTTAATCCAAATATTCGTAATAGTGGTGATCTAACAATGGTGGAAGCTTTCCCGAGTCCTGAAGGTATAACGCAAAGCATATTGGCACATGTCACCGACGGCGGTGAAAACACCTTTGACCTAACGTTAAGCAAAAGTTGGACGTCACCTGAAAAATGGACTCAGGTCTTTACTGCTCCAGATAATTACACTGGACAACCCGCTAACTATACCGTGACTGTAACTGCTACAAACATAGCAGGAGAAATTGCCAAAGCAACAACTAATTTCACCGTAAATCCGATCCCACTGCCGCCACCAGGAAACCTTAATGCAACTTTGCGAATTGATGCATGGCGACGAAACGGCACGATGAATCCAGAAGGAACGGCGAAATATGGGAATAGGCTGGTGAACACACTAACTGTCGAAACACCACCGCCACCAGAAGGGCTCTTAAACGCTGTAGTAACCGGCGCATATTTGACGAAAGCTTGGGTTCATCGGCCTGAAGGAGAGGTCAACAAAACGGGAGTTGGCCCAGAGTTAATACTTAGGAGTACAGCGAATACAGACATGAAACTTAATGGACTGACGGCAACCTGTGAGTATTATGAATCATGGGCTGGTTACCCGCCGCCTATACCCGACAATACCGTTATGGAAACAAACTTCATTCAAGCTCCATTTGCGGTGCATGTGGATTATAAGTATCAGGTGCCAGTGTCTACGGAAAAAGGTGTAATTTATGTTTGGAAAACAGGCTCTTATGAAGCCAGCGGCAATGCTTCTACAACCCTAGATATAACAGGGTCAGAATGGTATATCTATTCGATAGCTATTCATCAAGCCGGAACGCCTGTATGGGAGCCCTAAGTGAATGGAGGGCACAGATGTTAAAAAGAATTTACCAGAAGTATAAAAGTATGCAGATCAGTGACGATCGTGGTGGTCCTCAAATCTATGTGCTGGCGGCGATTTCAATTTTTCTACTCCTTGCCCTCTACAGTACTTTTGGATATGTGTACAAGATCCAAGTCATGGCAACAAGACTTCACGATGCTATTAGCACCTCCGCTATAACGGCTCTTGGAGCCAATACAGTGCCTGACCCGACAAAAGGAGGTATACAAGTAGTGGATACCTCTGAAGTACAACAGGAATTCATGATTAATCTGCAAAACAATCTAAAAAACTGGCCCTCAAGCTCATATACTCTTCAATCAGCTCAAGTGTTTAGTGAAAATGATAAAGGGTCAAGTTCACCTTTTGCATTTTCTGAGCCCGTTCCAGGGACGAGTATTTACCTTGAGATGACCATGAATATAGCACTTTTTCCAGGGTTCATCCCGATGTCAAACACCCATTGGTCAATTCCACTTCATGTCATGGTTAGCCCTAATTCCTATGAGAGTTCGACTGGGACTTGGAACTTAGTCAGGGGCACTTAACAAAAAACGGAAAGGCAGGTACAGACTTGGATTACTCTGAGACAATTACAAGAAAACGTGGACTTTTTGACCGCCTCATGGGGCGGTCTCCTTTATCTGCAGTCGTAGCAGCTAATCAACTTATCGCTATTTGGGGAACACAAGGCGGAGTGGGGTGTTCAACGATTACTGCGATCCTCGCTAAACTGCTTCACCAAATTGGGTTTACTGTCTTAGTCATTGAAGCCGCCTCTACCGGAGGGAGTTTACTTCGGTTTATGGGAAGAAAACCTGTCACGAAAGGCTTAGACACGATTTCGCACACTAAGGAACGTTTTAACAGTGAACTAGACTCCATTAAGGTTAATGTTGTTAAGGGATTTACAGTAATTCCTCGATCTGGTGCGTCTTACAATGCCCAGTGGCATTGGCAGGAAGATGAAGCCCGTGAGCTCTATCACTTCGCAAGGAGGCATGCTGCGTTTGTTTTGGTTGATGCCGGACATGCGCTGAACGATGCGATAGGTAGGATCGCTTTGACAGAAGCTGATCATATTGTCTCAGTCTTCCGGCCAACGCCCGTTGGTTTAGACAGTGCCACTCGATTTCATGAACACTGTCGGTTCTCGGGCCTCAAAAAAAACCTTATATGGGTGATGAATCAAGCTCAGCGAGCTGGATCAAAATTGGAAATGGAGTTTTTGACAGGGGAGGAAATAACGAATTGCATTCTATGGAAACACGACATGGAACTTTTTGAACAAGGTGCATCGATTCCCAAAAGCATACAAGAGGAAACAGCAGATTTATTGCAACAAATCTTAAGTGCCAACTCGGCACGGGTTTTTCAAAATTAAATAAGGGGGATCAAAAAGGGTGAGTAATTTTAAGGTTATTCTTGTTATTCCTGATCACAATACCGGGGCACGCTTGAGTGATCATCTTAGTGTCAAATATGGGGTTACAGTAACGGTATGGCGAGATATTCAGGGGATAGAAGATGCTGAGGCGGATGCCGTTATCATTTATCGCAAAAGTGTCGATTCCTTAAGTTCTCTTGAGCAAATCAAGGGTAAAATTGCCCTGCTCTATGGAAATATGCCAGTACCAGTAAGCGATAAGGGGGTGAGTTATACCAAGTTAACGGGAAACCTGCCAGGTTGCGTCTATGATTTTATGGAGAGCCTTGTCGGTGGTCAGGGGATAAGTGACCTGACATGGGGAGAACCCTCCGACTTAGACTTGAGTCTGCAACCAATCCGGAAAGCAAAACGATCCGTAGCCCTCTTTTCACCAGGAGGTGGCGTTGGTAAAACGACGACGGTGGTGCACTTGGCCAAACTAGCGGATCAAGCACGTATTAACGTGGGGATCATTGAGACAGACGAAGACAAAGGGGGTGTATTAAGGTATCTAGGAAAACAACCTGCCCAGGTAGGGCTTGATTCACTTGAAGAAACAGATTGGGGGAATGAAACCTTATTCAAACGAAGAATGGGTGAAATTGTCCAGAGTGTCGGGCGAATTAAGGTTGTCCCGATGATCGGGACACTGAATGGTCTGGTCTGTAATATCAACAATGTATCCATCTTACACGAATGGGCACGTTCACAGTTTGACCTCACGATCTACGACTTGCCGCCAAGATTGCGAGACGTTATGACCTATTCGGTTCTACAAGAAGCAGACGAAGTAATTCTAGTGGCTGAGCCGACTGACGTGTTAATGGATGCACTTCAAAAGCACCTCAAACTTTGCAAAGAAGTACAGCGTTTCAATAATTTGCCCAATAAATATCGGCTCCTCATTAATAAAGTCCCAGAAAGAGAGGGGCTCGATCCTGAAGAAATGGCCGAAGCCTTAGGGCTTCCACTGTTAGGAGTTATACCTGCAGACATGGAACACTACGATAAGATCATTAATCGGGCGAAGTTCGATATTCCACCCGATTCCTCCTGGCGAATGGTCTCTGCAAATATGGGTTTAGGCGGGGCATGTAACCAAATTATGCCGATCCATAACCCTACCAATGAGAAAGGAACGGCTAAGGTTAAAAAGAAAGAGCGCAGGGGATTATTTGGGTTCTTCTTTGGAAACTAAACCATAACAGGGAAAGGGGGAATATACTTTGCCAAGACTTGACTTAGAAACATTAGATGTAAACGACCATGGGAGTATCAACCTTGCCGACCTCAGAGTAACCGGACAGCGGGACTCAGGTAAAAATTCGGTAGTGATTCATGAAAAAAGCCGTTGGAAGCAGATTCTTCGGGACATAAACAAAGACCTTATCCAGACAGCGGACCGACTTTTGGTAGACAAAGATAACCATAAAGAAGAAGTCTTACAGCTGGCTCGCAGGGCAATTGAACGAAAATCATTGACCAGTCAGGAAAAAGCTGAAATCTATGAGCGTATTGAAGCCGATCTCTTTGGTTTCGGGATTCTCGACAAACACATCAAGAATAACCAGATCACAGAAATTATCATTGACGCGCCTGACAAAATTGACGTGGAGTTAGGAGGGGTCTTGTATCGGTTGGGGGAGGACAAACCCTTTGAACAGGATGAAGTGTTTAACGATGACGAAGAGCTACAACAATGGACAGACAATCTCATGAGGATGGCAAAGGCCGAACGGTCTTTGAACTATGGTAATCCCATGGTCAATGTGGAACTTGCCAATGGTGAACGGGTTGAAGCGACTTGTCCTCCAATAACAGAGCATATCACGGTGAATATCCGTAAAAGCGTGAAGCAAACAAAAAAGTATTCCGCAAACGACCAAATTGAAACGGGCAGCGCAACAGAGGCTATGTTGAAGTTTCTGCTAGCAGCCGCACGTGGGAAGGCGACGATGTTGATCTTGGGTTCAACAGGCACGGGGAAAACAACCTGGGTCAGAACTTTGATGGAAAGCGGCGGGTTCGATCCTGATGAACGAGTGATCATGATTGAAGACGTACGAGAAACAAACGCAAGTTTAAAACGATATTTGAGTATGCAGACGGTCACACAAGGTCAGAACAAAATTGATATGGTGGCCCTCTTTGAAGAATGCATGCGGAAACGCCCTGACAGGGTATGTGTTTCAGAGATCAGGGGAATTGAAGCCGCAGTGTTTCTCCTCACCTCAGCTGCTGGTCATGATGGTGCAATGACCACAATGCACGCAGGGAGTCCAGAAAAAGCCGTATTCCTCCTAGTAATGCGAATGCGTCAGGCAGGATACAACATGAGTGAACAATTCCTTGAGCGATTTATTCACGAACAGGTTCACATTATGGTTTTTATTGCGCGAACTCGTGATGGTCGTCGTCGCATTTCGAGGATTGTAGAAGTAAACTCCTTGGATAAGCCTAATGTCCCGAAGTTTAAGGATGTTTTCCTATGGGACCCGTTAACGGACACGTTTGAATGGGTTAATGATATTGAACCTGACAAGCGGAGAGAATGGACGATTAATGATGCTGACGTTCCGATTTTTCCGAGTAAAGGGGGAGAAACTAGTGCTATCGCTGGTTAGTGCCCTTTCCCTAGCTCTGGCCGTGTTTCTATGGTACAACTTCAAGCATCCTAATCATACGGACCCTGCCGATGAAGCCGTTAAGAAAGCTCGAAGGAGAGAGATTAAAGCTGTTCGTGGAAACAGCATAACGCTTAAGAGTTTAAAAGTATTAGGAGTGCCCTACACAAGGTATCGAGTTTTATCCTTTGTGTGGGGCATTCTTGTTGCCGTGGCTTGGCTGGTTATAGCCCAAAGTTATCTTGCTGCAGCCGTCATGTTCAGTGTTGGATTTCAACTACCGGGTTTATGGTATGAAAAGAGGGCTTCAAGCAAACTGGACGCTTTGGGTCGACAAGTGGCAATCTTCGTGGGGACTACATCAGATGCACTTTCTAACGGTAGGACAATAAATGATGCCCTTTGGCATGCGGCACTTCTTATGCGAGAGGAACCTATGCATTCTATAGCCCAAAACTACTTAAAAAAGGTTGGAGGTAATGTTTCGATCACAGAAGCCATCGCTGATATGGCCTTAGAAATCAATATGCCTAGTTTTCGTTTTTTTGCTGATCTTGTCGCAACTGTGAAAGAGGTTGGAACCGACGGTGCTAAAAGCTTTGAGGTGTTAGACTACAAGTTTCACGAAGAGGAGGATATTCAGGGGGACATGCGGGGTGAGATTTCAGTTTGGATGGGAATCCTTATTCTCTTCCTCTGTCTAACCCTTGCAGGTCCTCTTTTTTACAGGCTTATATTACCGGATGTTTGGCCGCTTATCCCCAGGAACATGGGGTGGCTGCTCGTCGCTTCTTCTATTGGAACGTGGGTCATCTTCTCCAGTTTGCGTAGATATTCACGTTATCGAGTTACTCTTTAAGAAAGAAGGTAAGAGTATGGACTATCCCCTATGGGCGGCATTGTCATTTGCCACATACACATATATTCGCTTTGGCATTTCTAAAGAAGCTGCTTGGCGAGCTGAGGTCTTTGGTTATAGCGGACGATCGCAAAGGGAGAAGTTTCTCAAATGGCTGGAGCACAAATCGTCTTCAGGTTTAAGGGCAAGGCTGGAACGAATAGGTGTACCTCTTCGAAGCTATCTGCAAATAGGGGCACTTATGATATTTGCGTTTGGTGCTCTCTTAGGACTTGCTGGAAAAAGCATTCTCTGGGCCATTGTTGGCGCTAGTTTTGCTTATGGAATCCATTTCTTGAGATACTATGCAGCGCATCACAACTGGAGAGAAGAAATGCTTAGTGAAATTGGCAATGTCGCTTCCTTACTTAAGATCCGACTGATTGTTGGTGATACCGTATCCCAAGCAATAACCGCAATACTTCCGATCCTTCATGGAGCTATGGCAGTAGCGTGGACAAGTTTAGTTACAGAAATTGCTGCGGGCGTACCGCTTCCGGAGGCATTAGATCGATTGGCAGATAAGGTGAGTGACCGAGATATGAGTGCCGTTCTTTTAAAACTTAAAACCTATCACAGAGAAGGGGTTCCCCAAGATAACTTAGGGAACCCAGATCCGTTTGGTGATATGGCCGCCAAAATCGAACGAAGTTCTGCTAAACGAGTGAAGTATTTTACCAAACGCTTAACGGGGCCCCTGACGATCATCACGGGCGTTGGTTTTATGACTTGCTCGTTATGGCTAATTCCGTATTTTTGGCAAATCATTTCAAGTTCACTAAGTCAACTGTAAAGAAGTAGGAAAGGAGAGAGGAAACGTGGGTTTAGACCAATGGGTAACAATAGCGATTATCTTGGTTATCGCCTTGGCGGCAGGGTTGTTAATCCATACTGTTGCACCAGGAGCCTTAAGCACTTGGTTCAATGGATTCTTGTCAGATATTCTGAACGCGGTTCCAACATCATAGTCGAAACCGGTTAAGAGAAAAACTTATTCAAAAGGAGAGAGGAAACATGGGTTTAGATCAATGGGTAACAATAGCGATTATTTTGGTTATCGCCTTGGCAGCAGGGTTGTTAATCCATACAGTGGCACCAGGAGCTCTGAGCACTTGGTTTAATAATTTCCTGTCAGATATACTCAATGCAGTTCCAACATCGTAATAGGGGGCAAATGCTCCCTATTTTCGCTATAGAGGGATGGTGAAAATAATGGATAAATATTCTCGCCTGTTAAAACGGGAGGGCGGTTTTGCTGACTATATCAGTATTCTGATTATATTACCCATCTTACTTGCTGTAATAGTCGGTGGGGGGTATGTCGCAAAGTCATTACAGATGATGTCTACTTTGAATCACGCTCTAACCATTGTCGATAGCAATATGAAGCAAAATGGGGCCTTAACAACCGAAGGGCAGAACCAATTGATTTCATATCTGCAAAAGAACAAGTTGGATTTGGGTAAGGTCTACCTTAATGCAACGACTGCAACTCAATCCTTTGGCAGCAGGGGGCTTGAAGCAACGATTGGCTATGACTTTGATCTCTATGCCCCTGGTACATCGCATGTTGTTTGGCATAAATATTATGAAGTCAGCATGCCTATGGCTCAGAGTCAACTTATCCCAGGATCGGGTGCTGATTCTTCAGGAAGCGTTGAGTTATCGTCGATATTTGCAGGAATCCAAGGGGGAACGTCTTCGGGCGGATCTGGTTCTAGTTCTACGCCCACTAATATAGCAACCAGTATGACACTACAGGCAAGTAATAACTCGCCAGTAGTGAATGCTCCTGTAATTGTGTCAGGCAATGTTTTCTTCGGTTCGAATTCTGCCCCCGCAGGGACTTTGGTTGTCTTAAACGGTGGAGGGATAATCCAGAACGTATCAACCGATAGTACTGGAGCCTTTACGGCGAGTGTTACCTTTTCCCAGCCAGGGACGGTGCAACTGCAAGCTTCAAGTGGGACTGCAACAGCTAGTGTCAGTCTTTCGGTACAAGCGAATTCGCCAGAAACTATAATCTTACAAGTACCCACAACTGTTCAGGTAGGCGATCCGTTTACAGTGACCGGAACTATACTTGATAATGCAGGAAATACTGTGATGGATGGAACCGTCGTAACCATCTCATCATCTAACACGACGGACATCCCAACAACGACGGTAACAACGCAGGCTTGGAGCTTCACTTATACAGTCAATAAAATAACATCCTTGGGTCCAATCAACATTACTGCGAGTGCGGGCACTGCTTCTACGACGCAGAATATCACGGTTATTCCAGGCGATCCAAAATCAATTTCCCTAAATATGTCCTCTACTAGTTTAGTTGTTGGATCGAGCATTACATTTTCTGGTCAGGTTCTTGGGCCATATGGAACTCCACCGACCCAGGGAACGCCGGTTACGATTATGTCAGGAACGGATCTAGAAGACACTCTGCCAACCCTTAGTACCGATGCCAACGGGAATTTTTCAGGAACGGCAACACTAACCAAAGCTGGCGACCATGCTTTCTACGCGCAAACGGAGGGGCCGATTATTTCATCTACATTGACGGCAACGGTAACGGCGGGCTCTCCTTACAAAGTTCAGGGTATCGTAGGTACACCGAACCGTGTCAATATGGGGGCAAGCTTGTCCTTATCTGGTTACGTCAGTGACCAATATAATAATCCCGTAGCATCAGGGACATCACTTGAGATTACTTCAAGTACCTTACCTTCATCTGTATCAACGAGCGTTCTTTCGGGCGCGTTTAATGGAAGGGTAACCTTGCAATCACCTGGGGTACAAACACTAAGCATTAAAGATACTTCGGGAAATGCTTTATCCGGGGGAAGCCTCAGTGTGAACGTGTTACCGACAGCGGCTTACACGCTGACACCTACTCAGGATCTATATTCGATTAAGGCTGGTCAATCGATTGGTAATGTAGAGTTCACATTGAAAGACTCGAATGGGGAACCTGTGGCGGGTAAGGCCCTGCAATTTAGTGAAACGCCTCAAGGGGCTGTACTAATTACACCTACATCTGCGGTAACTGATTCACAAGGGCGTGTTCAAACAACTGTCGGGTCACTCACAACCGCAGGAAGCCACACGATTGCAGCAACTTTGGTAGGGGATTCGAGTGTGGTGGGAACGGTTGGCATAAATGTTTCGCCAGGGTCGCCTCATCAGGTTATATCCAGTGTATCTCCCTCGACGACTCAGGTATGGACTTCGCAAGATCCTGTACCCTTACCGATTGTTTCAGGCACTATCTCGGACGCGTATGGAAATCCGATAATTGGGGCTACCGTGACTATTTCTGGAGGATATGGCGCCAATGTTACAGGAACAACTGGAGCAAATGGATATTATGCTTTATCGATAAAGCCATTAAACGTTGGTGGCCCTTTTGCACTAAGCTTTTCGGTGACATGTCCGACTGGAAATTACAATACGATTCAAGGCAACCTAACAGTGACAGAGCCTATTGTGGTTCCAGTTGACAAGGTTCTTGAAGGTACGACCATCGCCGGGCAAACAGGAACGATGCCGAATATGGTAACGGCGAATCCTAATGGAATGGGGGTAGGTAGAAGTAGTGCATTGCAATATTGGACAGGTGGTGGGTCTACAGTTTATTTAAAGCCTCAAAAGGGTTACTATGATGGAATAGACACTTGGACGTATTACTATGAACCGAACCTAGTCTCCACAAACATAAAAAATGGAGTTACTATTTTAGGTGTAGAAGGGACGTATGTAGGTGGCGCTGCTACTCATGGATCGCAGGTTTACGCTACACCAGGAACCTTTACTTTTACAGTACCCGCAGGAGTTACCAGCATAAATGCTATTATAATTGGAGCTGGGGGCGGTGGGGGTTCTGGTGAAGGTAGATACGATAATGACGGTGCCGGTGCTGGTGGCGGTAGCGGTGGAGCTTATATTGATACTTTTGCTGTAACTCCAGGGCAAGTACTATCAGTAGTAGTTGGTGCTGGTGGTATTGCAAGTACTACTACAAGCTATGGTCCTGGTACTTCTGGCGGTGATGGTGGAAATTCATCGGTGGATGGCTACGTAGCTTACGGAGGAAAAGGCGGTTTACGTGCAAACCTTTGTGGATATAGTGGCGCAGGAGGCGGTGCTGGTGGTTCAGGCGGCGGTGCTGCTGGGTATACTGGACAAACTGGTACACACGGTTATGCTCCTAGTGGTAGTCATGGTTCTTATACTGGCGACCAGTATGGAAAACTGGGCGGCAAAGCTCCAGGTAATGGTGGGTCCGGCGGTAATCCTGGCGCTGGTAGTGCTGGTGCTAATGGTAGGGTTACCATATTATGGTAGAGTAATTTTGTGGCAAATGCTATGCTAACTTCTTCAGTAACGAATGACTGTAGATTGGTATAGTTAAAACTAAGGATGATTTAATAGAAGGCATTAGGTAGCAAATTTACACCTAACACTGCCTTCTTCTTTTAATTCCAATAATTATGAGATACCAAACAACAGAAAGGTGGTAAGTTCATGAAGTTACACTTGTCGCTTCCCAAATTAAGACTCAGTTCGTCGCGGAAAGCTCGTTCTAAAGCTTTAACGTTATCTCTCATAGTTGGGCTTCTAACTTTTGCGATGGCAACCGTTGGCGAGAGGATAGCTACAGGTAAAGTGTCCAGTTTTGTTGTCGCCTCAGTCGATTTGCAGGCTGGACAAGTCCTCGGAGACAAGGATCTAAAAGATGCCGGGAAGGTTAGCGGGTTGCTTCCTCCAGAAGTTTTTACTTCTAAAAGTGAAGTCGTAGGGCTCTCGCTTGCATATCCAGTGAAAGCGGGGCAGCCAATCGTCAAAGGGCTTGTTTCAGATACACCTCAACGTGACGGACTTTACCCAGGTGAAGTCGGTGTTTGGGTTTCTGTAACGTTAACAAGTTCAGGAATGGCTAAACCCGGTGATATTGTGGACGTATATCTTTCTTCTTCTAGTACCCAGTGGGGAAAAGTTGATGCCCCCCAAAAGGTGAGTTCTCTGCAGGGGGTACGGGTTGTCGCAGTAGTGAACAGTTCAGGTCAACCAGTTAAGTCAAATTCGAGCAATCCGAATGGTAATGTCCCGGCGGCGGTAGAGTTGGCTATTCCGAAATCTAAAGCTAGTGAATTTAGTCAGATTGCTGCTGGGAAGGTTTCGCTTATGCTCGATCCTTTTGCTACACCTCAAACAAGTCTTAGCGATACTAACGTACATCCTGAATTACAAAGCACTACAGTTCCCAATCCGCCTGCACTTAACACGACTTCACCAAGTTCATCTGTCCCAAATATGGACCCAACCGATTCAGCAGGCACAACCATACAAAGCCAAATAGATACCCTGCAGCCAGACCTTCCAACAAGTACATCTAGTTCTACCCCTAATGTAGATTCTAACGCCCAAGCATCGACACCGGAAAGTTACAACCCGCCATTGTTCAGTCCAACAACGGCAAATTAACAGAATAACTAAATGAGAGGAGAAAGATTTAATATGACTAAGCGTGGAAAATTGACTATTTTTGGGTTTCTTATACTATCTGTAGTACTGCTCGCTGGAATATCCATTTATAGAAATTCTCAGGGAGGTAACTCTAATCTGGCTGGGGTTCCCGTACAAGGTGTGGAGGCAATAGCAGACTATCACTTGATCCCAATTATTAATGCTCAATCTACTGATATGAAGCAGGTTTATCTAAACACAGAAGCTACACCATCACTGTTCTTTGCAACTTGGTCGGATCAATCACAAGAGGTAGTTTCAGCAATTCAAGATAAACTAAGCAAAACAGGTTCTGGTATGCACAAACCTTTAGTCTTGGTTAGCACCTTTGTCAAAACTACTGATCAAAGAAAAGCTATAACGGAGGCCAAAGCATTCCAAGAAAAAGATAACCTTACGCTGCCTATAGCTGTGCAAGTTGGCCCACCTACAGAATTTGTTAAACAAGTCCCTTCCCTGGTATACACCGATGGAGAAGGAACGCATATTGTAACGGATGAAAATGAGATATTAGATTCGTTAGACGCCATTTTAGCCTTACCAGCATCACAGCCCACGACACCAGTAGAAAAATAGTTCGACTACGCCTTAGAAAAAGAGAAAGCTCTGTCAAATTGTGCAGGGCTTTCTCTTTAAAATATTGATTATTCATTGTCTTATGATTTATTGGCGAAGAGAATACAATTGCTATCACCGAAAGGAGACCCAAATGGCAAAACGAACAGAAGCTATTCCCACGAATAATGCACTCTTGAACGTCATCACCCCTATGGGGCTTAACTTCACTCGGAACACGCTTACCATTGGCGAAAACAAAGGCAAAGCCTATGGCATAATCAAATACCATCAAGACCCTGATTATGGGTGGTTATCTAAAATTACGAACATCCCATCCACAATCGTATCCATTACCTTTAGCCCTACAGATACAGGTGCTTTTATTGATACTCTATCGACGACAATACGTCTTAACCGGGGAACCGCAGAAAGCACGAGAGACCCACTGACCCGACAAAGAGCCATAAGAACAGCGGATAACGCAGAAAAAATACTCTCCCAAATTGATCAAGATGGAGAACGCGTAGGCCTCATGAGTGTCATCATCATGCCCATAGCAAGAGACGATCAAGCTTTCACCAAGGTGTGCCGTAAAGTTGAAAGCACCATTGCCGGTTTAAAATGCAAAGTCCGAGTCTTAGCCAACCTCCAAAAGGAAGGTTTAAAAATGCTATCTCCCTTTTATGGTGTAGATGAGAAAGTGGAAAACATTACTCAATGCCCCGTACCCTTATCTAGCTTTATTGGAGGGTTCCCTTTTGCCTCATCAGGATACAACGACGGAAAAGGTTACTACTTGGCCAAAGATTCAGCAGGAGGCCTGATCGTCTTAGACCTATGGCTAAGGGGCGGGGATAGAACCAATTCAAATTTTGTCATCACAGGAATCATTGGTGTAGGAAAATCGACAGTCATAAAGCATATTGGTTTATCTGAATATATGAGAGGCACAAAGCTCATTTTTATCGATCCCCATCGAGAATATCGAGATTTTACGATGAATTTAAAGGGCGATTGGATTAACGCCGGTGGAGGATCCAAGGGAAAAGTAAATCCTTTGCAAATTAGATCAGCAGCCCAAGATGATGACAGTGAAGCTGATAAGCTCTATGCGGATGATGGCAATGGAATGGGCGATATGGCGTTATATATCAAAAGCTTAGAAATCTTTTTTAGTCTTTATGTTCCATCCCTGACCGACCGTCAAAAAGCCATTCTAAAGGGAGAACTTATTGAACTATATAATCAGTTTGATATCTTTTGGGATACAGACATAAGAAGAAATTTAAAAAATACGGATTTTCCCATTATGGAAGACCTACATCGCCAAATTGATAAAAAGGCCAAGGAATCCAAAAACCCTTACCAAAAGGATTATGATGATTTAGCTTTGTTGCTTAGAGATATAGCGATTGGTTCGGACAGCTTTCTTTGGAATGGGCATACCACCATCCACTCAGACTCTCAGTGCGTATGCTTGGATACCAAGGATTTACAAACAACGTCGGATAGTATTAAATCAACCCAGTATTTTAATCTTCTCCAATGGGCGTGGGACGAAATAGTCAAAGATCCAACTCAGCGAGTAATGCTCATTTGTGATGAGGCTTACTACATGGTTGATCCAAGAGTTCCTCAAAGTCTTTTGTTTCTAAGAAATGTAGGAAAAGGTGCTCGAAAATTTGAAGGAGCTTTAGGGGTTGCGTCTCATAGCTGCGTCGATTTTTTAGATCCAAAAATCAAAATGTATGGGCAACCTTTATTAGAAATGCCGTGTTTTAAAATCCTCATGGGTACGGATGGAACGAACTTAAAAGAAACCAAGGAGCTCTACAACTTAACAGATGCTGAGGAAGAGCTGTTGGCCAGCAAACAGCGTGGTCAGGCTCTTCTTATGGTTGGCTCAAAACGCCTAAGAGCTAATTTTGAAATACCTGATTACAAGTTTGAATATATGGGTAAAGCCGGAGGGAGATAATGAGGTGAGAGTGCATGGCCGATCCCGTAACTAGTAAAGTTCTTATTCACCTTGCTACCTTAGCTGCCGATGAAGAAGGAAGAAAGAACCTTGTAATTCTCTTTTCCATACCCTTAGTTCTAGTTCTCATCATCCTCATGCTCTTCGCCTATATTCTTGCCAGCCCGCTATCCCTCCTAGCGGGCTTTTTCACGAACCAAAACGAAATGGCAGCCCTCCAAGCCTTCCGGGCAGAGCACGGTGATAAAATTCGTCTTCAAACGGGAGCAATCATCCTAAATGGAAAGTACCCCATGCCAGCTGTAGGTGAAATCACTTCACCTTACGGGAAACGTATCCATCCTGTCACTGGGAAGCGAAGTTTTCATACCGGAATTGACATTGCTGGGGAGTGGCATGGTGAAATTAAAAGTATTGCTGATGGTCAAGTCGTCAAAGTAAGTATCGACGAAATCTATGGAAATTCCATTCTTATAAAACACGATTATCCTGACGAAACCTTCTATTCTTTTTACGCTCACTTATCCAAAGTTTTTGCTTTGCCTGACCAGGAGATTTTTACCGGCGACATTATTGGTTTAGAAGGGGGAGACCCGGAGCTTGACCCAAATCCAGGTAGCAGCACGGGCCATCATCTTCATTTTGAAATAAGAACTTCAAGATTGGCTCTAAGTCATACGGATCCTGTAGCTTACCTATACGCTCCATCTAAAAACGAAGAGGAAGAGTAACCATTGAGAGGATACAAGACAATCATTGAGCTTTTTGAACGATTGAGAGTATCTTAATCGTTCCTTTCCAACCCCATAAAAGAAAGATTCCCGGCACATGACCGGGAACTATTCTATACACTATAGATAATTTAATGCTTAACCTAATTATATCACGCCCTGACTAAAAAAACCTAATAATTGCCAGAATCCCGAGCCATCTTGCTCGGGATTTTGATTTGAAAGGTTGGTTCAATGCTATCTGAAGTTTTTGCACCCGTACTGCCTGAAACCAGCCCATATAAAGTCAGCCAACTAAAGAAAGATCACGGTCTGGTTTTCGGCTCCAATATAAAATCCGATTCCCGTTTAGTATGGACTTTACCTGACCTCGAATCCAAAGGTTATACCTATATCACGGCATCCACTTTCTTTGCCCGTCGCCGTCAACGTCGTTACGTCAGACAAGTCTTGGCTTTTGTCTGCGATTTCGATACCCCTCAAGGCACAACCACGGAAGATATCCTTGATTTCTACCATGCAGCCGGTCTGCCTGCCCCGGAGTTAATTATCACCACCGCCACCCCTGGCCACTATCAAGCCTGGAATATCTTATCTGAACCCCTCAGAATCCGCCATGATATCCTTTTGGCCAAAGTCTCAAAAATTCATGAAGCTATGGTAGAAGCCCTGGAAGCTGACCCCTGCGCCGTCGGTGTAGAACGTTGGGTACGCCGTCCAACCATGTCCAATAGTGTTTACACAGACACTTATAGTAGAACTACCTGGGAAGAACTCTCTAATTGGTATGAAGCTCGCCGACCGATTAAAGCATCCAAGGAAATGAAGCCTAAGGTTGTCTATATCGGCACTTTGTTGGCTACTCCTGCAGGAAAACGAATTCAAGAGTCAGCTGCTGAAAAAGGTGAAAGAAACCGCTGGGCCTATGGTCTTGGTCTGTGCCTATGGGATGCAGGTATCCCTTCTCAGGAAATTTACACCAAACTTCATGCTTGGAATAAAGACCTCAAAGACCCCCTACCCACAGCTGAGATTGAGAAAATCTATCGTTCTGTTATCACTGGCCGCCACCATGCCTCCCCCCGTGTCCTTTCATCGATAACTGGCCTATCTGCACAGATAAAAGGTTGGTACAAATGGGCTAAGCCACGTAATCGGAGAAGGGATCATATTCAAGAAGTCAAAAATGATATCATTGCCGATCTCCAGCAACATAAAACCGTTACTGAGACTCAAAAAGCCTGGTCAGAACGTTTAGGTGTTGCCTACAGAACTTTAAAAGAAGCCTTATTTCAGCTTCGAAAAGAGGGGATTATTGAAACACAAACCTCAAGGGGGAAATATGCCCAATCCGTCTACAGACTTTCTGAAGGATATTTAAATTCTCTAACCTATTCCAATCTACCAGCTGCCGCTGGAGCAGAAACCATATTTTCTAACGGAATTTTAAAAGGGCATACTGCCATATCACCCCTAAAGGGTACTTCCTCTTTCTCCAAAGAGCATTCTACAAGGAGTGGTACTGATTATGGGTAATCGGAGAAAACCTCCTTAAAGAAGAAAGCTCAGGTTGTGGATAATTTTAGCAGGGGAAGAATCTAGATATATATATATTAAGTGAACTATTTTGTCTTTCAGTACTCAACACAAGATAGTATATGATAAATCGTAAAACACATTGACTACAGCTACCTTTTGGTAAGTTCGGTGAGCTACGAATGAAACCAGATACTGCGAAGGCTCTCCATCTATCGTTAAGGATATTCTGCAAAATGGTTGTCGATGCAATCATTCAAACTCAGAAGCTAAGGCAATCAAAGATTTCTACCTTACGACATATCAATATGACGATAGGATAGTGAAGCTTACCTAAGCGATGTGATTATGTCGGACTATCTTCAAGTCAAGAAGAAATTGTAATTTCAGTGTGTGGGTTGTATTCTTGGCGGAAGCTCATCACAAACAGAGCTGGAAAAAGAAGTAGCAGAGGGCTTATGAACATAAATTCCACCTCTTACATGAACCATAAGGAAAGCAGCATGGAAAATGATTGTAGGCAGGTGAATCTACTGGTAGTTTAAAAGTGCTTGCTTGAAAGGAAGGAATTTTAGAGATCAGGTGGAATGTAAACAAGTAGTTTAATGCCTTGAATAGGAGTGAATCTATTGTTAGAAAATGAAAAAAGTCGTATAAATGCAGGTGTAAAATAAGCCAAATGCTTGATAATTAGTCGATATTCCTGAAAGATATAAGTCAATGATTGAGAAAATTGCTAAGACAAAAGTACTTCTTCACAAATTAGAGTGAAAATTATAAAAATAAAAATCCAACTATTACAGAGAAGTTGATAGCCATTAATGACCTTAAAAATTTCTGCTCTTTTAAACGAACTATCCAAAATTCACATTGAAAGACAGTAATGTATATTCCCTCATGAAAACGATGCGACCCTTTTGATAAAAATACAAATAAACGAACGTTTATTGTACTTTTGTTTGTACAAAGATTCCGCCGTGACACTATAACTAATACAATTGACTGGTAATTTAGAGGGAGTAATGATTGTTCGAAAAGGAGGATCAATGTTTTGCCAATTTCAATTACAATTTCTTCAACTACTGTATCATGGTACGCAGCAATAATATCTACTTTTTTACTAGTAATCCAGGTATTAAACTTTCTAAGGGACCGGGTTAATGTAACGGTAGAAGTAAAGCCCAATATGCGTGTATATGGTTCAAGTGATTATGACGATGATACAGATTTTATAAACATTATTGTAAGAAACAAGGGGAAAAGAACAGTTACTATTGATAGTGTAGGCTTTGTCACGAAGAAAAGGACAGAAAAGAATGGTTTGCTCTCAGATTCATTTACTCGTGGACCGAGAGAACTTTCAGACGGCAAGTCGACTAATTACCTAGTGAAGCAAAGTTTAATCAACTTCGATGAAATTGAATATTTTGTTGCATATGATCAGGCGGGCAGGGAGTTTAAGGGTAAGTAGGATAGACTCAACAGGGAGTCTTTTTATTTATCGACTGCACAGTCCTGGCGGAATTAATTGAAAATGTTTTCTAAGATTGATATACTTCGTAACTTTAATACGTTTTATGTGCAAAAGGAGTGGTGCAATGGATACCGAGGTAATCGCGACATCAGCAGTAAAGACCAGTGTTTCTATTACAGACTATCTTTCTCCTTACATTAGTGAACGAGACAAAGAGCCCATCTGGGACGGCAATATTTATGTTTTTTCTCACAAACGCAAATCAAATGAATTTTGCAAGGGTCGAGTCCCTGTACAAGTTAAAAGTAAAGAAAGTATAGATTTGACAAAAGATACAATAACATATCCTATCCGAACAGATGATTTACGTAAGTATCTAACCGAAAACGGAGCTATTTACTTTGTAGTTTATGTTTGTCAGGCTGGTAATACAAGGATATATTATACTGATTTGCTTCCGTTTAAAATAAAACAGTTATTAAATAAGGCGGGGAAACAAAAAACAATATCAGCCGCCCTAATGCAGTTTCCTACAGATAACACTGAAAAGGTTGATTTGTTCTTTAATTTTTTAAGGGATAGAGATCTGCAAAAAAGTATCAGTAACATAGAGATAATGTCTATAGAAGAATTGTCAAAAATGGGGCAATTAAAAGCGATGAGTTTTGGATTTACAAGCACTCGAAAAGAAAATTCTCCATTTGACTATCTCTTTAGTCATAGTGTATATATTTATGCGACTACTCCATTGGGGCTTAAAATTCCTGTAGATATAATGAGCGACCTAGTTTTTGCTGGGACAACTCTGGAAAAACCCGTTTTTTGTAATGGCAAACTATATTATGACAATTATGAAGTTGTCCATAAAAAAGACTCTGGAGAATTACATTTTGGAAAGAGCACCATTATTAAATTTAAAAAACTAATGAACGATTTTACTCTAAAGTTTGATTTGCAGGGAACACTACGACAAAGAATTACCGACGAGGCTTTTTTGATAAATATGCTTGAAAGTCTCTCTATTAATATTGGGGATATCAATTTACCGCTTAAACCAGCTAATCCAGTGGAGATTAAGAGTTTTAGAATAGAGGATCGAAAGGAGCATTTGGAGCACCTTAGAAACGTACGATTAGCATTAGATGAGGTTGGAGTAAAGGACGACTTGGATTGTTCTGATTTATCAGATATAGATGAGGAAAATATAAGGATACTAATAGAAGCCTTTGTTCATCACAAGGCAGTCTCGTTTGGGAACTCTGAAGTTATCGAGCCTATAGGTAAAATGACGATTGCTAATCTTTGTATTATGCTTATTGCGAGAAAGCAAGAGAATAATTTGTATCTACTTTCAAACTTCTTTAATGACAATATAGCATTACGTGTTAAAAACGAAAAGTATGGCGAGTTTGATACATCTCAGTTCACTATCATGAATAAAGAAAATTTTCTTCAGCTCTCTAACATTGATTATGAAGCTATTTATAATGATTTTCTGGTAGTAAAGAGTAGTAAGCTATTTCATGGACAAGTTATACACCTTCTTCTGGATATGCTTCTTGCTTATGATGAGAGTGTCTTGAAAAATAAAGAGTTATTAAAAGCAGCGCAGAAGCTTTCTGAGTGGTTAATGGCGTCCTGCAACGATAATGAAAATACTTATGCAATGCTGTTAAATTACTTGCAGACGATTAAACGCAGTAGACCGCTTAATGAAGACGAAATAAAGCAACTATACTCCTTGGTAGAAAACGGTAATGTGGAAGATGATATTTTAACAGCAGCATATATACTCTTGGAAAATTCGAGTGGAGCAAAACTTCATTATGATAAGTTACCTCCAACCGAAAAAGAAAAATTCGTTAGATTTCCTATCTATAGTCTTTGGAACAGAATTTGATATAAGTCATTTATTCCGGGATTCATATTACATTTCCTAAATACATTTAGAGAACAGTAGTAGCCAATAATCAATTTAGATTTCATTGAAGCCTTTTTGTCAGTTTGAATAATGTAGATGACGAGTATAAAGAGTATGTTAATTCCCAATTAACTAGAGTAAACCTAAAACAATCTGGGGGAGTTTCTGAGGGTATGTCCATCCGGTAAATCGGCATTCCCGCAACTTAGAATTGATGGAAGTAGTTATATTACGCTGCGGGAATACCTAAACGTTAAACGGGCATCCATGGCCGGAAAAATCATTTTTACGGGGGAAATTAGATGTCAAGTAAGGCTGATGTGTTTATTATTGAATCTTTAGATTGGAAAGATGAAAAAGATAATCTGTACGAAGGAAAGTTTTTGTCTCAAATATTAGAATTCGCAGGTAAGAAACCAAGGTACTATTATATCCGGACGAAAAAAGAACTAAAAATGATTTTAGGCAAATTCTATGAAAGTGACTATAGGTATCTCCATATATCATGTCATGGAAATAGTACTTCTCTTTATACCACGTTAGATGAAAAGATTTCTTTCTCCGAGTTTGGTCATATCGTTGGACCAAACTTAGAGAAAAGGAGATTATTTATCTCAGCATGCTCTGCTGTAAATGGACAACTTGCAAAAGAGATAATTCCCCGTACCGGTTGTTATTCTTTAGCTGGTCCTAAAAAAAGTATTGAATTTCGTGACGCAGCAATTTTTTGGGCATCATTTTATCATTTAATGTTTAAAGAGAACTATGGCAAAATGTCTCCAAATACAATTAAGACTATACTTCAGAATGCAGCTAACATGTTTAACGTACCAATTAATTATTATTATAAAATTTCTGAACAAGATTCTTTCGGAACAAAAGAAATTAAACCTCAGAGTATCTAGGAATAAAGGAGACTGATTTGGTTGCTCCATGGCAAATCTCACCAAGTGGTAGAGCCAATTCAAATGGTTGCCTAAATAATTACCACTTGTTGACGAGTTCCGAAGTGTAAAAACAAGAGGAGATGAGGATGAATCTTCTCAATTGTCATTTGTCCGATGTCTCTATGATCTCTTAGGGGGGCCACGATGATCTGAACACACCATCTAGCTCTTTACAAACCTGATCTCATGGAGCCACATACGACGTATAATAATGCTACCAATAGCAGATAAGTATAATAGATAATATACATTATCTCTTGGGTTCTTACGTAACGGCGATAGACTTATTTTAGAAAAGTCTTGTGATTTGCGGGTTTTAGAGATAGAACTAGTAACTGTAAAAGCAGTTAAGACCCCAAAAACTCAGGAGATAAGATTTTAGGACTAAAAACGCTGAGGGAATCTTAGGGTTAACTAAAAAGAAAGAGGAGCGATGTATATGCCAACGACTAATGTACCAGATCTCGACGTGTGGATAGAATATCTTCGTAATACCAACAAAAGTAAAAACACTCTCAGAGCCTACCGTCAGAGAGTGTTAAGTTTTGCTGAGTGGTTTGAATCAACAAACGGTGAGGTGATCATCTCAGAGCGTGTCACGCCTACAGACTTACGCGAATACAAATCTTACTTATTATTAAATATGAAACGCTGTCCATCGACGGTCAATCTTTCCTTAGTTGCGATAGCGAATTGGCTGGATTTTAATGGGCGGAATATGCCAATGCCATCTAATGTTGAAGAGGTGCGCTCTGCACCTCAAGGACTAGATCGTCTTAGTCAACGCTCGCTAACTCGCGCAGTGGAACGTGAAAGTGTACCAAGAGATATTGCGCTGATAACCCTCATGCTTAATACTGGACTTCGTATTAGCGAAGTAGCAGCTTTAGATATTGAAGATCTCACCATAGGGGATCGTTCTGGAAGTCTCACGGTAAGAATGGGGAAAGGGGGCAAATTCTGCACTGTGCCCCTCAACAGTGATACTAGAAAGGCTCATTGCGCATATTTAAGCGGTCGTACAAAAGGACCAATATTTTTGAGTCAACGAGGGAAGGGAACCGGTCGTTTAACCTCCAGCGGAATTCGGCAGGTCATAGACCAGTACGCATATCTAGCGAAACTCCCAGATTTACATCCTCACGCCCTACGGCATACGTTTGCTCGGAACCTCCTTAAGGCTGATGAAGGGCTGGAAATGGTAGCAGAAATCTTGGGACACAAGAGTTTAAATACTACAAGGATATACACTCAGCCGTCTGAGCAGGATAAAGCGAATGCTCTAGAGAAGTTGTCGTTGAGTCAATGTTAAAACGAGCACTAAAACTTGCTATAGGTCCTAGCATAGGGATTTCAATAGGCGGTATCATTATTCCAAGAATTATGTTTTTAAACCAATACCACATCTATATCATTACACGCTAGTTTATATTTTGTTGTGGGGTATATTGTATCTTTTTTAGTTTTCTTGCTCATTGAATGGGCTAAATCAAAAATAAGAAGTAAATAACGAGATTATGGGTACTTGTTCTGATTGATTTATTTCACACCATTCATACTATGACGAGTAGAAAAATATCGGAGGGCCAGCAGCAAAGGCAAGCCGGCCAAAGCAGGATAACCGCGGTCATTCAAAAAGCCAGGGCATACCCGCCGCTTTACCCCAGCATGCGTTGAGCATGGTGGAGTAACAGGCGTGGTATGCCCTGGCTGTCGTTCCCGTCCGCTTGTTCCCAACTAACAGGAGGGAAAGAGCGGCTTATCGGCCGCTGCCCATGGATTCCCGAAATTTTCGAGGGAATGTGTGGCCTCGGGCAGGATAACCACGCTCTTAGCGACGGGAAGCTGGCCGGACTCGGCCAGATCACCCGCAGCGGCTATATCAGGACCGCAAAGAATAACTCAGCGAGGGGAGGCTCCCAGTCTAGGGGAGACTACGCAAGCGGGAGCGGCAGGATGAGTCGGCCCGGGCAAGGACCTAAACGACAGTATGGGTGAGGGCGTGAAAGCCCGCTCCCATTCATTCAAGGAGCGGGCACCGAAGCTAGTATATAGCTTAAGCCAGAGACATCAATTGTTACTATGAATACCCTCAAGGTAGCGTAAGAAAAATGCGAAGCAATTAGTCACTTAGAACCAAAACCTAAGAACCAATAATCTACCTGATCAGCATTATAATATATTGTCTATCAGCTGCTCACTTATTACTCACTAATTGCAAATATCTTTCCATCAAATCAGCTATTCTTTCTGCTTCTTTTTTAAATCCTTTGCCCCTATAAGCAGCCACTACAGCTCTGTCCAAATTATTGTGCGCCTTAATCAGATCGCTTGGCATAGTTAAGGGGTCATATAAATCGGCCAGAGAACTGTTTGGATATAATGATCTAACATTAAGGATTTCTGAGGCCGCTTTTTTAATATCTTCTGTTTGCTTTTCTGTGGGATCCGGCCAAGGAAAGTTATTATACACAATATCCTTTGAATAGCGAAAATCGCTCTTAATCCTTCCGCAGACAGTTTTGACCCAAATCATGTGGATCTTAGATGTGAGAATACCAAAATGATACAATGTTGCATTTGGTAATATATGTACTGCATTATTTACAATAATTTCTTTATCAACAAAGCCTATTGGAATATACGCTCGTTTCTCTGATGAATGACTAGGAATAATTATGTAATTACTATTTGGTTGTCTTATTTCCATAAAAAGTGAGGGAGTTAAAGCACGCATTTGTGTAGCTTTCTTTGGGCTAGATAAACGAAATTTGCGAACTAATTCTATTCGTTCTAGAACCATCGGCATTTTCTTAATTTCTGCAGGTTCGGCATTAACCAACCATAAACACCATCTAGGCGAATTATTAATAAATTCTGTAGCACCTAATAATTGTTTAATATATTTTATACTTTGGGGTTCGTTTTTAAAAAAATTCTCGTATTCGTCTGCTTCAATGATGAGGTGACCACCATCCGCTGGCTTATTACCGTAAACCATTTCGGGAACATTACATATTGGCTTTGTTCTACTCTCAATAAAAACATTTGGAGCATTTATTAGATAAGGGTTGATATTTTCAACTATTTCCGCTTTATCCCCATCTAAAATTACTTTTTTCCGAGTGTTGTATAACGAGAAACCAATTATAACACAATGAACTGCTGCTTTACCTTTTGCTTCATTGCTCCAAACGAAAGTACGGTAGGCGAAATTAATAACAATCCTAAACATATTCATGAGAGTTTCCCAGATTGGTGCAACCTGTTCACCCTGTACGATAGAATTTGTTGAAACAAATGCTACACGAATGCTTGTGTTTTGAATATATTTGGCAGCTTTATAATACCACCCTGTTACATAATCAATTTTTCCTGAGTTTTTAATTGGTTTGCCCTGATAGTTTACGAAAACGTTAGTAATATGCCGTTTTTGCTCTTCCGATTGGTTTGAATAGCCAACAAAAGGTGGATTTCCTAAAATAAAATTCAAATCATATTTCGGGACAATACTTTCCCAATTAATGGTTAAAGCGTTGCCGTTAATTATTGTGGCTGAATTGATTAATGGCAGGCGAGCAAAATAAAGGCCAAAGTATTCAGCAATCAAAGTGTTCATCTGGTGGTCAATCAGCCACATGCCGACCTGGGCGATCTGGCAGGGAAATTCTTCATATTCAATGCCATAAAACTGGTTGACGTTAATTTTGCAATATGAAGGAATATCAATAACCATTTGCTGGCCGATATCTACCCGCATTTTCAGCACTTCTAGCTCAATGCGTCGCAGTTCTCTATACGTGACGATTAAAAAATTGCCGCAGCCGCAGGCCGGATCTAAAAATTTAAGTTTCCCTAATTTGTTATGAAATTGCTCCAATTGCGTACTGTTACCCTTAATCCGTTCAAATTCTGCCCATAGCTCGTCTAAAAATAAAGGTTCGATTACTTTCAGAATATTTTCTTCGCTTGTGTAGTGGGCTCCAAACTCCCTTCTTTCCTGGGTATTCATAACCCCTTGAAACATTGCCCCAAATATCGCTGGAGAAATATAGCCCCAATTTAGACCGCTGCATTCAAGTAGGATCTTGCGCATTTTAGAATTAAAATCGGCAAAAGGTATGCGTTCAGAAAAAAGTTTGCCATTGATATAGGCAAAACGCTTTAATTCATCAGAGAGAATTGTCTGTTTAATGCGCTGTTCTGGTGGCGTGTCTAATACTTCAAATAACCGGGCTATCCGGGTTGATAGATCCGATCCATCTATTTTGGTTTTCAAAATATATTCGTAGAATATTTTCTTTTCAAAAATGCCGGTATCATCGGCAAACATTCAGAATAACAACCGTACCAAGTAAACCTCAAGCTGGTGCCCTTCATAGCCATGCGATTTTAAAATATCATGCAGTTTTGCCATTTTTTCAGCGGCTTTGATGTCAACTTCTTTGTCGTCGGTAGGCAGTTGGGCAAAAGTTTTGTATCCGGCCAAATCGGAAAAAAGCTTAACGTTTTTATGTAAATGTGCAGTTTTGAACTCCCACTGCTGTCCTGTAAACAGACGGTAGAGCCTAATGTTTAAAAAGTCGCAGACCATTATGTATTCCGGAAGTTCTTCATCCTCAAGGTGAAAAGCGTAGTCCCTTGCCTGTCCAAAAGCCTTGTCTAGACTCTTTCCAATCGATTTCATCTCGATGAGGATTACACCTCGCCAAAGCAGGTCGATATAGCCGTTTCTATGTCTTCCCATCGGAACTTTGGTTTCGAAGGTAGCAACCCGCTTTCGGTCAATGCCGAAAACGTTAAAAAAATCGTTTAAAAAGCTTTGAGAATCGGAGACTTCCCTGCTTGTATTACGCCATTTTCTTGCGAAACTCAAGGCCCGAGTCGTTATCTCTTTCCAACTTAGTGAAATTTCTAATTACCTCCTAGCTTGTCATTGGTTGGTCTATCTCTTTAAGCGATAACTATTAGGGACTGTTTGGCCAATATTCATAAACAATAAAACAGAAAAGCCCTGAGAAATTTTTTCTCAGGACTTGTCGTTAAACTTAGGTAGTTGATCAATTAAAAATGGGGCGCTGTACCCGCTCACTCTGATTGCTTATCCTGGCTTACCCGCCGACTTCGTCACTCGTTTCCTCGGGCCGACGCCGACTAGGCTGCATTTTTTGTCCAGCTTGCCCGCGCGCGGTTAGCTCCCCTCGATTCCTCGGGGAGCTAACCGCACTTAGATTGCTTTTTTTGGTCTTTGCCGCGCGAGAATTCCTAGTCGTGGCCACGGAGTAATACCCGCGCTGGGCCGCATTATGCTGACGGGAGTCCCCCGCAACCGCGTGCCTAGCTTGGTAAGCGGCAAGATTAGACTTAAAAAAATAGCTAAGCCGCTCACATAGCGGAGATAAGCCTTAACCCGCAACTCGGTCGCTTATACGTAGTATGCGCGGCCGGTGGACCCGTTCCCGCGGGCCATGTGAGGGAAGTTGGCCGGTTAGGCCATTCCAGAGCATGCCTGGCAGAAAGCCAGCCGGGCTAAAACATCTGGGACCTGAGGTCAGCCCGCAACGAAGCTAAAATTCGCTACGCTCTCCCTTGTAGGGAAAGTTCTTATATCGTTATATCCTGCAACTAGGTTTTTATAAATCCCCTCGCAATGAAATTATTCAGAGGAATTTTTCAAAAGGTTAAATGAAATAACTATATACTAATTATTGGGTCAATGATAACATTGGTAGTTGGAGAGGGGGTTTAGGTTATGATCAGAGTTTGGTTGATTTTTGCTATGGTACTTATAGGAATTATTCATTCAGCACTTACGCACTTCATGGTTGTACCTTTCTTTAACAGTATTATAGTTAAATGCTTGATACTGGGTATTGTTTTCGGATTAATAAATTACATCGCAGCGGAACTATTTGTCCGGAGACTCGATAAGCTTAAGAAGGTGAACATGCAACTTAGGGTAAAACTTAATACTGATAAGTTAACAGGAATACTTAATCGTAGAGCTTTTGATGAAGATATAAAAAATTTAGAAGAACATAACGGGTCATACGCATTAATTTTTATAGACATAGACAATTTTCGAGACTTCAATAATCGTTTTGGTCACGACGTTGGGGATGGCGTACTGGTTAAAGTAGGACAAACAATTCAGGCTTGTGTTCGAGCGGGTGATCGAGTATATAGGTATGGTGGAGAAGAGATAGTTTTGCTTTTAAGGGACTGTGATAAAACGAACGCTTGGAAGATGGCCGAAACGATCCGTTCCGAAATAAGTGGACTCGATAATGGACCATACCCTCAAATCACGATTTCTTTAGGCGTTTCAAGTTATCCAGACGATGGAGAGAGTATTCACGATCTTATTGTGGCTTCTGATCATGCACTCTTAAGGGCGAAACAAAGTGGAAAGAATTGTACTGTTTTATGTTAGCCGATCATATAGGAGAAATACACAAATCTTTGAGAAGGGGCTCTGACATTTCAGGGTCCCTTCTTCATGAGATATTCACAACTTTTTCATGAGTTAATCGTATCTGAGAGTTACACTAAGGACATAGAAGGACAGCTAATCAAACGAACAAAAAAGTAAATAAAGATAAATTGGAGGAATATTAAATTAAAAATTTCATTCAAATCAAAAGTAAAGCCCAAATGGGGCGAGAGAACCTGGATAAAATGAACGAACTTAAGAGCAATTCTTATGAAAAATAATGGACTGTATGGTATAACCGACTCACGTGGCACTACGATGAACGGGAGCGGAAACGCCATATCATCAAAACAATATTATAAATAGGGAGTGGATTAAAATGATGTTTGGTTTAATTCTATTAATCTTTATTGCGTATTACATGCTCGATACTTCAAATTCCAGAGGTTCTTTAGATCCTAAATATCAGAGGAAGAATACCCCGCTGGATATTGTGAATGAACGATATGCACGCGGTGAGATTCAAAGAGAGGAATACCTTGAGCGGAAACAAGAGCTGTTGAGCTAAGAGTAAGGTTACGCTTGAAAAGGATATCGTACGACACATTTGTTATAGAGAATTTTTGAAGGAGGAATTTATATGATGGGTTGGGGTAATATGATGGGTGGATGGGGGTACGGTGGTTATGGAAGCGGCTATGGGATGATGGGGATA
>DOPM01000032.1 GCA_003513495.1 Desulfosporosinus sp. | reverse complement strand
ATCTCTCTTCGGTAGTAATGGTTCTCTTCATCCTCTTCAACGAAAGGAGCAATTTCCTTTTGCGCGAAATTACGAGCCATATCTTGAATCATTTGTTGATCTTCAGTTAATCCGAAATCCATTTTTGTCACCTCTTAGTTACGATTTCTAATTACTAGTTGTTAATTGCTCTAGGTTAAAATTCTATTTCACCTCCACCATTTGTTGACGCCCTTTTCTGTATAACTAAATGTTGTTAAAGATTAATACAATAAACTAATGGGTTCAAGTAAACGAATATCCACGACTATAATTAGGCTATTGCAATAATTGTGCCAGATAAAATCAGATGCATTAGATACTAGATAATGCCCTATTCATCTGTATACTTTCATAAATTAACGTTTTGTTTATGGGGAATACTAAAACGTTGATTGTATGCTATGTATACAACTCCAGTTTTATTGACCTATTAGCTTAAAATACTAATCATGCCTAACATAAAAGGACGTTGGATACGCACGAGCTGCTTTCCAACGTCCTTTACATACTTATGTTTCCTTAATTACAAACCTGAACCTACTAACACTCCATCTAAGATTTTCGCACCCTTTCCTTGGGGTAGTACTGTTACTGGGTTTATATCAAGGCTTAAAAGGTCTTCACCTGCTTCAACAGCTAATTGACTGACTCCTAGCAGTATTTCTACTAAGGCTTCTTTGTCTACAGCCGGCCTGCCTCTGACGCCATTTAATAGCGCTGCCCCTTTGATCTCCTTCAACATTTCTTGAGAATCCTCACGACTTAACGGTACTGGTTTTAGAACAACGTCTTTGAGAACTTCTACAAAAATTCCACCTAAGCCAAACATAATCTGTGTCCCTAAAACCGGATCTCTTTGTAAACCTATGATTACTTCTACACCTTGCGGCACTTGTTCTTGCATTAAAATGCCATTGATCTTGGCTTGGGGATTGTAAATCAAGCCTTTTTCCATAATTTCCTTAAACGTTGCTTCTACTTCTTGTGCAGAAGTGATATTAACTGCCACTCCGCCCGCTTCAGTTTTATGCAGGATATCAGGGGAGTCAATTTTCATAACAACTGGGTAACCCATTTTTTCTGCTATAGATACTGCTTCTTTTGCACTCTTAGCAACGAATTCTTTGGTGACTGGCAACCCATAAAGTTCTAAAATTTCCTTGGTAGCGTGTTCAGTTAACGCTTTACTACTTTCCTTAAGGGCCAATTGGATTTTAGCTTGTCGCACTAGGTCAATTTCCTCTGCTGAGGTTTTTTTCCAATTACGTTGGAAATTAGCATACCGATATAAGGCCCCCATGGCTTTAGCTGCTCGTGCTGGAGAGTGATATAAGGGGACTTCTGCATTTTTCAGAACATCAAATCCGGGCTTAGCTACTTGGCCGACGCTCCAACATACTACAAGAGGTTTCTCTGTTTCTAGAGCTGCTTCAGCAATGTCTAAGCCAATTTTTTCTGCCATTTTGCCAGTAGCCATAGTTATAGCAACAATAAGCATATCTAATTCATCGGAAGCTAAGAGGATATTTAGGCATTTCTTGAACTCCTCTCCTTGGTTTAGGGATTGAGCAGTGACATCGACAGGGTTTTGAGCACACCCAAAAGCCGGAATGACCTTCCGTACTTCCTCCTGTAAAGCTTCGCTTAATTCCGGCACTTGCAAACCCCATTCTTCCGAACGATCAGCTAACAAAATTCCTACTCCACCTGACATGGTTACAATCCCGATCTTAGCACCTTGGGGTAGTTTCCCTGGCAGAAAGGCTTGAGCCAAGTCGATTACATCATCACTGTCTTTGGCCTGAAGGATACCCATTTTGTCAAAGTAACTATTGTAGGCTGCTCCGGAACCAGTCAAAGCTGCCGTATGCGTAGCTGCGGCTTTTTGACCACTTGCAGAGTTACCGACCTTTAAAGCGACAATAGGCTTGCCTGACTCTGCTGCCTTTTCAGCAGTCCTTTTGAAGGATTCTCCGTCTCTGAGACCTTCCAAGTATGTCAGGATAACTCTGGTATTTGGATTTTCCACTACATAGGCCAAACCTTCACCCGCAGTTGCATCCACTTCATTACCAGTAGTGATAACAAAGTTAACACCAACTCCAGCTTCTTGTAGTAGATTAAATAACATAAAACCAACTGCCCCACTCTGGGATACTAACGCAACCGAGCCTGACTTGATGCTATCCATTTCCATTGACGCACTAAAAGAGGCGATTAATCCGGAAGAAACATTAAGAATCCCTAAGCAGTTCGGGCCAATTAAACGCATCCCAAATTCTTGGGCTATCTTGAGAGTTTCTACTTGAATCTCCTTACCTTCAGCACCAGTTTCTGCAAAACCAGAAGAAAAGATTACAGCCCTCTTAATTCCTTTGGCGCCACAATCCCTTAAAATACTTGGCACCCGAGCTGCGGCCACGGCGATCAAAGCTAAATCTACTTGTTCGGAAATAGCGTCTACCGAGGGATAACAGGTAATTCCCCCAATTTCTTTATACTTTGGATTTACGGGATAAATTTTTCCTAAATAGTTGTGTTTCAACAAATACTTTAATATTTTCCCATTAATACTCTTAAAGTCCTGGCTAGCTCCAATAATGGCCACGCCTGTTGGTTCCATGAAATACTGCATGACTGTTTCTCCTCTCGAAAGTCGTGGTTCCTTAAATTATCCTAATAATCTGCCATATTCTGGCAGATTATTAGGAGGATTAAAGCTTCTAAACACTAACACCCTCTGTTTTAAGAGACTTGCGCGTGTAACTCTGCCAGAGGAATACAATTACTAATACCGAAATACCCAACGTATCTGTAAATAATCCGGGCTTAATCAGCCCAAAGGCAGCTATAAACAACAATAACCTCTGAAAAATATTAGTATTAATTATCATATACCCCTGAACTGCGCAGGCTAAGGAAACAACCCCCACAGTAGCCGTTACGAGGGCCAACAGAATCTCGCCTAAACTACCCTGGGCTATTAAGGCTGGTGAATAAATCCATATATAGGGGATAAGGAATCCAGCGGCGGCTAGGCGAGCTGCAGTCCATCCTACTTTACTAGGACTGGCACCAGCAATCCCCGCTCCTGTAAAGGCAGCTAAGGCTACCGGTGGAGTTACATTGGAGATGTTGCCAAAGTAGAATACGAACAGGTGAGCCGCTAAAGGCGTAACCCCCAGTTTTAGAAGTGCAGGGGCAGCAATTGTAGCTCCTACGATGTAAACTGCCGTCGTTGGCATTCCCATCCCTAGAATGATGGCTGTAATCATCGTCAGTATCAAAGTAGGGAACAAGTAGCCGTGAGCCAAGGCCAGAATATTGTCTCCTAGTGTGATACCAAGGCTGGTCAGAGAGGATACCCCAACGATGAAGCCTACCACTGCAGTGGCAATGGCTACCCCAATACTCCCTTTAGCCCCCATTTCTAAGGCCATCAGAAAACCACGCCAACTCATTCGAGTCGATTTGCGCAGGAAGCTAGCTCCAACTGCAACCATAATCCCGTAAAAAGCAGCATAGGTTGGTGTTACCCCTTTGACAAGCAGGTAAACAATTGCTATTAGGGGTAATATAAGATGTCCTCGCTCTTTTAAGACTATTTTCATAACTGGTAATTTGTCACGTGGCACTCCCTCTAGTCCAGTCTTACGGGCTTCCAAGTGAACCATTGTGAATACTGCTAAGTAGTAGAGAAAGGCGGGGATTAGGGCGGCAATCATAATGTCTTTATAGGGGATATTCAAGAATTCAGCCATAATAAAGGCCGCAGCTCCCATAATGGGGGGCATGAACTGACCCCCAGTGGAAGCAACTGCTTCCACTGCGGCAGCAAAATGAGGCTTATAGCCTATGCCTTTCATCAGGGGAATAGTAAAAGCACCAGTCGTAGCTACGTTGGCCACGGCACTGCCACTGATGGTTCCCATAATCCCACTGGCTACTACGGAGACTTTAGCCGGTCCCCCCGGAGAAGTTCCTGCCAAAGCCATGGAGGAATCATTAATTAACTTGGCCATCCCTGTTTCTCCCAGGAAAGCACCGAATAGTATGAAAAGGAAAATAAAGGTGGCCGAAACGCCCAGGGCGACACCGAAAATCCCTTCCGAACCTACGTACATGTGGGCAATAATCCGTTTTAGACTAAAGCCGCTATGCCCAAAGGAACCGGGAATGTGTTGTCCTAAGTAGGCATAGATGAGAAATATTAGGCCAAGAATCGGTAATTCTTTACCTAAAGCCCGTCGTCCCGCTTCAAACACCACAAAGATACCTAGGGCACCCATGATGTAATCTCGAGTAATTGGCAGACCCCCACGCATTGCTAATTGCTCGTTGGCAAATACCATATAGAGGCCGGCTACAATACTAAGAACGATCATTGCCCAATCCAGAATACCCGGTTTGCCCTTCATCCCTTTCTTGCGGGCAGGATAAAGCAGGAAAATCAGCACCATAACGAAGGTCAAGTGAATAGAGCGAAGCTTGATGGCCTCTATTGTCCCAAAACCCGCTACCCACAAATGGAAAAGGGAAAATGAAATAGCTATGGCAGAGATCAATAGTCCAAGCTTTGATTTCGAGTCAAAGTTTCGAACTTGGGATTCTTTATCGTATTTTTTCAGAAGTTCCTGGACGACGGCTTCTTCTGAAACACTTCCATCTGCTGACGATGTAGTGAGCTTTTTGTCGTTACTCTTTCCTTGGTTATCGTCCATGAAACTAACCTCCTTTTACTTCATTGCACCGATTTCCTTAAAGTATTTAATTGAGCCAGGATGCAATGGCAGAGGACCCATCCCTTTACTAGCATCTTCTTTCTTAATGTTCTTAGTGATGGCATGAGCAGTCATCAGGTCCGGTATGTTTTCATAAATACCTTTTGTAAGGTCATAAATTAAATCTTCGCTGAGATCAGCTCGTGTCAATAAGAGATTTGCTAGAGCAACTGTGTGCACATCTTCCTCTTGTCCCTTGTATGTGCCCTTTGGTATTACATATTCGTAATAGAATGGATATTTGGTAATAATTTGTTGGATCATCTCTGGTTCTAGGGAGATAAGCTTGATATCAATTGAATTGGAAACATCCATGATAGCCGCTAGAGGCATAGCTCCAGAGAAATTTGCAGCGTCGACCTGCTTATTCTTCAACAGCTCGCTAGCCTCTGTGAATCCAACATAGTCAGCTTTCACATTAGCTTTATCCTTATCCCAGAAATTCAGGTCATAACCATCAAGGACTTCCTTGGAGTTTGTTACTGTTCCACTTCCCGTGGCCCCAGGTGCAAATCTCTTTCCCTTGAGATCTTTGACCGAGTTGATTCCCGAATCCTTACGCACGACAATTTGTGTAACATTAGGATACAGGAAGGTCATGCCACGTAGGTCTTTGTTGGCTCGACCAGTGAATGAATCCTGCCCTTCATAAGCATATACAGCGACATTGGCCATAGTGAACGCAACTTCTGCTTCCTTTTGTTGTAAGAAGTTCATGTTTGCTGCACTGGCTTCTGTTGACTGGGCTGAAGCTTTCACTCCCGGAACCTTATCTGTCCATATCTTTGCCAGGGCATTTCCTATAGGATAATAGGCTCCGGATGTAGTTCCTGTGGCAACGTTGATTTTTTGTTCTTTAACAGAATCTTGACTAGGACTTGCAGTGTCCTTACTACCACACCCGGACATAGCAAGGGCTACAACTGCAATCATTATTAAGCTTAGTAATTTACGCATAAATTTACCTCCTCTTAATGATCTAATTTGAACGTAGGAATCTGTTTCCTCATACCTCTTTATAGAACAGTCAAAGGACTGTAAAGATGGTTTAACGTTTTTACCAAACTATTATAATAAGTCTAAAGTTTTTAATTAATCTGATAACTAAAAATTTAAAAAAATTTGGTTTGGGTTTGGTTTTAATAGATACTCTGTTCGTTGGTAAAGGTACTATTTTCCTCTTCTTTCTTCCTACCTATTAGGTTGGTATCCAAGTTCGATGCCCGCAATGATCTGCATATG
>DOPM01000059.1 GCA_003513495.1 Desulfosporosinus sp. | reverse complement strand
GTAGGTTTAGGATTACCAACTAGGGAATGAATCCTGATTTCGGTAAGAGTGGAGATAATAGAGTATAAGTATCGAAAATGTCTATAATGCGTAGTACTAATAGATTTAAGATTGCTGAAATAGAATTTATCTTTAGGACGATTTATTAATGGCCTTAAACCACGTACTCATTAAATATATCATCGAAAGTCCGCAATCTTTTTCAGAGTTTAAGATCTGCGGTATTCCAAATCAATGAGCAGCACGATGGTAGAGATATAAACAATGTTAACGGTTCTCAATATATATTTAACAATCCAGTCATGAAATTGTCCGGGAAAGAAGGCAATTTTAATGAAGTTAAATTGAAGATACTTGAGTTAGAAAAAGTTGATTATCTTAAAGAATTAAATAAACAGCTGGATGAGAAAAAAATAATTCAAAGAAATTGGGCAATAAAGGATATTCAAAGTATTCTTGACAAGAAAAAAGAAGTCATCATTTATGGCGGTCCTGGAGTAGGTAAAACAGTAATAATGAATGAATTGGTAATCGATAAAGATGCCGTTTACATTTCCGTAAAGAGCAAATCTATTGAGAGGGTTATACGATATTTAGTTAATTCTTTTGGATTGCCTTATGATTGTAATGGGGAAGATATTATTGATTTATTCGAAGGATTTTTGCAATCATCTTCAAAACACTTTTTAATTGATGATTGTGAAAGTAATCCGGAGATAATAACAACTTTACTGACCATTGAAAAATCCAATAACAAATTTATTTATGCTTCGCGGAATAAAAATATATTGGGTGATTTTCAGATTGAAGACTATGGAATTTCAACCTTTGATGACGGTGAAATCCAGGAATTTCTTAAAATAAACGAGGTTAAAGTTGATGATTTCGTATTAACTGATCTTACTGTAGCTTCGCAAGGCAACCCATTGTATCTTTACTATTTTACAAAGCATCAGATTAAGCCACTTCCCAAGGGATTGGTTGATTATCAATCTGCGATCTGGCGCCTACCTTCAGTCGATCATAAAGAAATACTTTCATGTGTTGCTATTTCACCCTTCCCAATTACTTTAAATACACTTAGAGATTCATATAAATTAATTACAAATAAGGAATGTTCTCCTATGGCATTCTTAGAAATGTTATCGGAGATAAATTATTTGTTGAAAAAAAAAGATTTAACATATGAGATTTTTCATTTGAGTTTTAAAGAATTTTTGTTGGATGTAATCACGGTTGAAGGAATAGCAGATTTATATGTAAGAGAAATAGGAAACACATGTTTTAAAAATGATGAAATGGTTTGCGCTACAGTGTTACTTGTGGATGTTAAGGATAAAAAAATAAAACCTTATCTCTTCGAAAGTGCCCATATATTATATCATTGTGGATATATTGATTTTCTCAAAAGTTATTACATGCTGCTCTTGAGTTCTACGATATATATGATGATGTGGTAAACGTTTAGGAGAAGGTTTGCACATGGATTATTGGTCGGCGTATTATGACTCTAATAATCTAAATCGTCCTAAACTAGAGTTGTTTTAGACACTTCATAATAAGGTAGTTTTTGAAAGGCTTGAACAAGTGTGTAATGAACGGTTAGATTTGTTATTTGAACAACACAAACTAGCAATTCGTTCTCTTGCTAGTTCGGACGAGGAACATTACAAAAAAATTCGGCAACAAGCAAAAAGGCCTGAAGCAGTACATTTTTCTGTTCAAGAAAACATTTATATTAACATTCAAGCATCTGACCCCCGTTTTGAAACTTATGAGAAGCACTTATATATTACTGAGAATGGGACATTTTCCACAGTTCTTAATTCTTGGGAGAAGGAGACAATTTTAGCGGAAATTAACCGTAAAGAAGTTGTTGGTTGGGTACGGAATTACCAAAGAAAGTCTTGGGCTTTAACTCTTCCATATTGGGATACAGACAGATATAAACCAATGTATCCAGATTTTTTGGTTATTAGAAAAAATAGAAATAATTACTTGATTGATATTTTAGAACCACATAGGGGAGATCTTGATGATAACTGGAAAAAAGCAATAGGTCTTGCACAGTTCGCTGAAAATCACTGGAATAGCTTTGGAAGAATTGAGTTAATACGTAAAATTGGAAATCAATCTAAGAGGTTAAACTTGAATAATGATACTATTAGATCAAAAGTATTAGGTGTAACAAATAATGAACACCTCAATACAATCTTCGACACATATTTAGTCTGATAGATCCTGATATGTATAGATATTTAATAATGTACCCAATAGTTCCCACCTGACTGTAAGCATTTCCCATGCTAGACTTGTACAGAGGTGGGAATTATGTTTATTAGCCCAATGCTTTTACACAAGATAGAAACTCCGTTTAATAACGATGATTGGCTAAGCGAACTAAAACTCGATGGAATTCGCTTTCTATACTCTACGATGGATAACGTAAAATTCTATACAAGACACGAGAATGACGTAAAAGATCGCTTTCCTGAACTTGTTACAGGTCAGATCCCTAAAGGTACTATCCTTGACGGTGAAATTATTATCTCAGACGAAAATGGGAAGCCTGATTTCGAGAGTTTAATGAGTAGATTTCATGTCAGTAATTCGAGGAGCATTCCTTTGGTATCCAAAAATAATCCTGTAACGTTCTGTGCGTTCGATGTTATTTACTATAAGGGTAAAAAAGTAAGCCATCTACCCCTTATAGAACGTAAGGAACTGCTTACTGAGATCTTACCGGAAGACTTACCGAGGATTACGAAGACTCTTTCAGTTCAGGGGAACGGTAAGCCGTTATATGATTTGGTTAAGTCGCAAGACCTTGAAGGAATAGTTCTTAAAAAGAAAGACTCAAAATATGAAATTGGGAAGCGTTCGAAGAATTGGTTGAAGGTAATCAATTACAAGTATATGACGGTATTAATCGCTGGATTTCGGAAATCCGAATTTGGTTGGATACTTGCGTTTCCCGACGGTATACCGGCAGGTGTAATGGAGCTAGGTGTTCCAGCGGAGGCTCGAAAGAGCGTTTATAAATTCGCTAAAATGGCTAAGGTCGAGGAAACGAGGGACCATATCTATTTTCCCGATGACTCGCTTAAATGTAAAATCAGGTATCATTCATTAACTAAGGCAGGACTTTTAAGATTACCATCATTCCTAGAATTCGCATGTTAAATAGTAAAGGGAAGGCTTAAATTAGCCCTCCCTCTAATTAAAATATTTCAAAAGATATACCAAAATGAATTAACTAGTTTTTCCACTGCCTTCAGCAGCATCGTCCTTTAATGCATTATAAGCTCGTTCCAACCGTGAGTATTTATCTTTAAGTTCTTCCAATTCACTGGCTAAAGTTTCTTTTGTAGCTTCTTTGTTATTGTTCAAAGTTAACGCCCCCCTGTAAGATTTATCGTAAACAGTATTTCCTTAATTCAAGGAATTATGTTCGTTAGGATATATTTATGATATTTTATATGCTTTTGGAAAATCACCATGCTAACTACAAAAGACTTGACATCATCGGATATTCCTCGTCATCAATTGTCCCACCACTACTAAAACGAACCCCGCTATTTATAAATGATGACCTAAAAACTGAACCATTCCCAAACTTTGCGTGGATTGAATCAACAGTCTGATCTAAAGCTCGTTGCTTAGAATAATCCTTTTCAAAGAGCGCTATCTGCTGAAAGTCATTTTGGCATAGCTCTGATACACGGACTCCCAAATGTCGAATGGGTTCGCCTTTCCAAAGCTCATCGAACAATTCGCAAGCAATCTCATGAATTGCGTTCGTAGAATCTATTGCAGAGAAGATCTTTCGCTGGTGCGAGCAATTATAAAACTCATTTGTTCTTATTGAAACCGATACTAATCGAGCACAATAGCCTGATTGCCTTAACCTTGCAGTAACAGCCTCGGTTAACGACAACAGGACTAAATGTGCTGTTTTTTTATCCTCAACATCGAAGGGGATTGTTGTAGAGTTACCGATTCCTTTGATTAAAGGTCGGCGGTTTTCGCGAACTGGGTTGCCTTCTATTCCGTTAGCATATTTCCAAACAAGCATACCGTGACTCTTAAGGGCACAGGGGGACGGTTCTCTTGTGTCAAATTAGAATGCATGGGGGAGAAGGTGCGAGAAGGAATGCCTAGGAAACCAATAAAGAAGAGTCAAACAGGAATCAACCATGTTATAGTACGGAGAATCGGCCAGCAGGGCATTTTTCACGAGGAAGATGATTTTCAGAGATACCTGGATACCACAAAAAAGTTATCGCTAGAAAGCGGGGTATGCGTGCAGGATTACTAGCTTTCCATTCCACATTGTCCGAAAAGCTAAGACATTTGACACAGAAGAACCGTCCCCTTGTGTCCCCCTGCTGACGGACAAAATGGTCTTATGTCCATGTTCGCCAATGACGAACGGCAATTAAACGGAAATTATGCTATCTACTGCCTGTTTTCAGTAGGCAAAAGTATGCAGGTCATCAAAGCTGTCTTGAAAGAAAAAGGGAAATTGGAGTTTCCTTCAATTACACCTAAGATCTCAGGTGCGGCCTGGTATGAGCGTGAGATTTACGACATGTATGGTCTAAAGCCAGTGGGCCACCCGGATTTAAGATCGCTTGCCCTGCATGAGAACTTGCCCCAGGGGATCTTTCCGTTGCGCAAAGACTTTAACAACAAAACACCTGTACCCACTGCTAAGAAAGAGTTCCCGATGGCCGGGGTGGAAGGGGAGGGAGTATTTCAGGTCCCTGTAGGGCCAATCCACGCGGGTATTATTGAACCAGGTCACTTCATCTTTAGCCAGGCAGGCGAGGACATTATCCGCTTGGATGCCAAGTTATTCTTCCTGCACCGGGGCATTGAAAAAGCCATTGAAGGGGCACCGATTGAAAGAGCTTTCTACCAGGTCGAACGCATCTCAGGTATCTGCACAGTTGCCCACTCTTTGTCCTACTGCCAGGCTATTGAAAACCTTGCGGGAGTAACCCTTCCGCCCAGGGCCCAGTATTTAAGAGCGCTGGTGGGTGAAATGGAGCGCCTTTATAACCATGTGGGCGATATTGGCAACCTGTGTGCCGGTATGGGATTTGCTGTGGGAATTATGGCTGGTGCCCGTCTGAAAGAAGATATCATGAGGGTTAACGAATCACTGACCGGTCACCGTTTCCTGCGGGGCATGGTTGTACCCGGTGGTGTGCGCCTTGACATTAATGATCAGTTAAGCGCTGAGATCAGGTCAATGCTGGACAAACTGATACCTGACTTCAATGAGATGATTGAACTCTTTAGAGGAAACGATGCCTTCCTGAACCGTGTCGAGACGACCGGCATTGTGCCCCGGCAGGTAGCTCTGGATTTAGGAGTCGTTGGGGTTGGCGCCAGGGCCTCCGGTGTTGATGTCGATATCCGGCGGGATTTCCCCTATGGATGTTACTCAGCACTGAAATTTGACGTACCGGTCTACACCAGTGGTGATTGCGCAGCCCGCCTGTGGGTTCGTGTCGATGAAGTGGCTCAGACTGTAAACCTGATCCGCCAGATTCTAGCGAAAATGCCTCAGGGCCCCCTGAAGGTTGCTATCCCCGCTATTAAACCTTACAGCAGCGGATTTGGCTGGTGCGAATCACCCCAGGGTAACAACATTCACTGGCTGATGGTGGGGGAAAACAATACGGTTTACCGCCTGTATGCCCGGGCTGCCGCTTATCCTAACTGGCCGGCCCTAACCGTAGCTGCACCCGGTAACATCATCCCCGACTTCCCGCTCATAAATAAGAGCTATGAGTTATCATACGCCTGTGTTGACAGATAGGAGGGTGCGGCAATGTTAAAAGTTTGGAAAAAAGTTATCGCCACCGGTAACGTAACAAAACCCTGGGAAAAGTCAGTACCCCCGGAACGTTCGAGGGGTGAAGTGGTGGTAGAGCAAAATGCAGCTTGTAAGGGTTGCAATATCTGCGTCAATGTTTGTCCTACCAAGGCTATAAAATTGTACGATGGATCTCCAATGATTAACCAGAAGGCTTGTGTCTTTTGTGGACTCTGCGTAGAATCTTGCCAGGATGGCTGCTTAAAACAAACTTCAAATTATAAATTGGCAACCCTAGGTGGTTCACTGGCTGACAATACCGGTTCAGAACTAAATAATAAAATCCGCCGGGTCCTTGGCAGGTCTCTTCATATCAGGCATGTGGACATCGGTTCCTGCAACGGCTGTGATTTTGAAATGAACCATGTCTGCAACCCCGTTTACGATATCCAACAATATGGTATTGACTTTGTGGCTTCTCCTCGCCATGCTGATTTGTTGATGGTAACCGGACCTGTCACCCGTAATTCTACCCAAGCTCTCCTGATGACCTATGAGGCAACCCCCACACCTAAATTGGTCATGGCCCTGGGGGCTTGTGCCTGCAGCGGCGATCAGATTTTCGGTGAAAGCTATGCCATTAGAGGTGCCGTTGATGCTTTTGTCCCGGTTGATATCTACGTGCCTGGCTGCCCGCTGCGGCCACAAGCTATTATTCACGGTTTAATGCTGGCTTTGGACCGGATGTAATCCATTTTGTTGGAATTCTAATTAATTTTTAAGGAGGAATTTCAAAATGGCAGGTGCAAACGTTAAAACATTTACTACAGCAAACTTCGAATCGGAGGTTCTGAAATCTGAGAAAACGGTTTTTGTGGACTTTTGGGCTTCGTGGTGTAAACCATGCCGTTTGGAAGATCCACTCATCGATGAACTTGCGGATGATTACCTCGGCCAAAATGTTGTAGGTAAGGTCATGTAGATGATAATGATCCTATAGTCAGCAACTATTCAGTCGTTAGTATTCCGACACTCGCTATTTTCAAGCGGGGCAGGGTGGTTGATATAATCGCTGGTTTCCATGGTAAAAGGGATCTTGTCAAAATGCTTAACGATCAGTTGTAATCCCAAGGATAGTTCGAACTTACTTCTGTCCGCTAATTAGGAGTTAGGCAGCCTTGCATAATCTGTAGATTTGCTCACAATATTTAATGTGTTGGTTGAGAAGTGATAGAAATTCTCACACCAACACATTTTGTTTTTGAGCTAAATTTTCCAATTAATTAGAACGAGTAGGTTTACTTCTGCACCATTAATTAACGACTTGTTGGAGCAATAGATCACAAAAATAGGACAGGTAGAATATATTATATTAATCCGAAAAATTGAGCAACGCTTTGTCTCAATTATAGTTTTTTTGATAACATTTCGTTTTCTTTTTAAGAGCAAATTCATGTCCCGTAGTAATTATTCTAAATAAGCATAGATTGACAAGTTTCTATCCGGATTTAAATCTAAAATATTTAGGAAAGAGTGTGGACGATGGCTTTATTTACTACCGGCTTAATCGAAAACACACCAGTTGCAGGTGTAAGACCAACATCAACGTTTACCGTAATAATCACAAATGACGACACAATTGCAGCCTTAGTTCAAATTGAAGGTTTTTTTGTGACAGGGGCTACGAAGACGCAGTATGTTTTGGAGTTGTTTGTTATGGCTCCGGGGGAGGTAGCAGAAAGAATATATTTTGCCCAGTATGATGAATTTGAATTCAAGTTTATAACCGGCTCTGATGCTATAAAAATCTCTGCCTGGGGAAAAGATGCTGCCGGGAATTTGGTAGCGGCTCATCGCCTGGTCACTGCAGAACTTGATGCAATAGGGTCAAGTGGAATCACTGGAGCGACAGGAGCAACTGGAGTAGCTGGAGCAACGGGAGCAACAGGTGCAACTGGAACCACAGGAGTAGCAGGAGCAACTGGAGCAACTGGAACCACAGGAGCAACTGGAGCAACTGG